>JAIXSY010000048.1 GCA_027484445.1 Verrucomicrobiaceae bacterium | reverse complement strand
CCAGCCCGCAGGGCTGGGTTCCGCGCCCCAACCGCCCCCCGAGGTTCACGCGCCCTGAAAGGGTGCGATACCGATCCGGCCACCCACCGACACGCCATCCCCGATTCACCCCACGCCGTCGTTTGCCAGGCAGGACCGAACAGATGGCGGTGCGAGAGGGTATCGCGGCCTTTCAGGCCGCGACGAAGGTGGTGCGGTGGCGGCTCGGTTGACCCAGCCCGATGGGCTGGGCCAAGCGATAGCGGCCTGTTGAGCCGAAAGCTTAGGTCCGAGAATGGGAGGTGGTGTGGAAGGAGTGGGCTGGTTTGGGGCGCATTGCCGTCTCTTCGCCTGCTTCTCCCTTTCCACCCAACAGTCATCAAGGATGTGCGCAATAACGAGGCTTTCACGCCTGGGTTGTGATGGACCGCGCCTGGGTACTGAGGAAGTGCTAGACCTAGCCAGGGATTACCGGTTGTGGCGGAGTTGCATGCTTCTTTTTCATCCGAGGTGGCAGGAAGGTTGAAGGAGAGCAGAGGCGGTGCGTAAGCTGGGGAGAATTTGATGACGCTGAATCTGCCCTCACGCTCCTGGACCCTGCCTGCCTGGCTGGTGGGGGTGCTGCTGCTGGGGGGCAGCGCTTGTCGAAAGGAGTCCGTGCCTCCAGGGCCGAAGCCTGCGGCGGAGGCCGCGGCACCGGTGCGCCCTGGGCGGGCGATGTCGGATCGGCTGGTGGTCCGACTGCCGGGGGAGCTGCCGCTGCTGAATCCCTACGTGACGGCGGAGGAGGCGGGGCGTCAGGTGCTGGATCTGCTGCACGAGCCGCTGGTGCGATACGATCGCGAGGGCAGGCTGGCCCCGGCGCTGGCGGAGGAGTGGAAGTGGCGCCAGGAAATGACGTGCTGGTTTGCCAATCCGGAGGCGGCACGCGCGGCGGCGCATGAACTGCAGGACCTGCCGGCGGAGCGTCGCAGCCGCTGGGATCTGGAAGCGATTGCTACGGAGGCGGAGGCGCTGCACCTGCGCTTCACGCAGCCGGGGGGGATGGTGACGGCGGATGTGGGCCGGGTGCTGGCGACGAGTGGACCGGTGCGGCTTTCTTTTCTGCGCATCCTGGCGCCGCCGAGCGCGCGGTGGGTGCTGGAGTCCTTTGCCCGTGATCCTGAGCATGCTCCCAACACGAAGCGCCTGTGGTTCGCGGAGGATGGCACGTGTGAGATGGTGTGTACGCGACCGGCGCTGCAGGCGCAGCAGCGGCTGACGCAGTGGCTGGCCCCGCGCTACCATCCGATGCCGGAGATCCAGTTGATCGATGAGGCCTCGGCCCTGGTGGAGCCGGTGCTGGACTTCCGCCTGCGCGCTGGGGTCACGTGGCCGGATGGCAGTGCGATCACGGTGGAGGATGTGCGGGCCACGCTGACGCAGATGCTGGCGCGTGCCTGGCCGGTGGTGGGGAAGGAGGCCTTTCAGCACATTCAGGAGGTCACCTCCCCTGAGCCTGGGCTGGTGAGAGTGACCTATCGCCGGGCACACAGCCCCGCCCTGCCGGGGTGGACGCTTTTGCCCATCTTGCCGGCGGCGTGGCTGGCGCAGCATGTGTCGGATTTTCCGGAGTCGGAGCCGCCGGGGGCTGGGGCCTGGCAAGTGGCACGGCGAGACGCGGATCAGCTGATTTTGGAAAAGCGGTCCGGTCAGGGCATGGCGGTGCCGATCCGCCAGATCGTGGTCCTGCGCGCTCAGGCAGGGGCAGGGCAGGGAGGCGATGTGTCCTGGCCTGCGCCGCGTCCGCTGGCGGTGGCGAGCAGTTATGTGCCGCTGCGCCTGCCTGCGCGTCACCAGCTGATGCTGGTGTGGCACACAGAGGCCGCGCCGCTGAGAGATCCCCGCGTGCGTCAGGCGCTGAGTCTCGCGGTGGATCGGGAGGAACTGCTAAGCCGCCTGCCCGGCATGGCCCTGCGGGTGCAGGATGGCTTTTTCCCCCCTGGGTGCTGGTTTTCCCCTCCCGCGTCTGAGCCAGACGTGGGGCGGGTGCCTGCCGCGCGCCGGTCTCGGGCGCTGGAGCTGCTGAAGTCGGCCGGCTGGCTGCAGGATGTGGAGGGGCGGCTGCGTCAGCTGGCCCAGGCAATGCGACTGCGGCTGGTGATCCCGGCAGAAAATGCGGACCGCCAGCGGCTGGCGGAGGCATTGGCCGCTAGCTGGAAGGCGCTGGGCGTCGAGGTGGAGGTGACGGAGGTGCCTGCGGGCAGTTACCTGATGGAATTGCAGGCCGGGCGGTTCGACATCGCCCTGGTGGCGGCGGGTTTTACCCCAGGGTGGGATGTGCTGCCGTGGTGGCACAGCAGTCAGCGGTCTGGCCTGGGGCCAAACGTGAGCCAGCTGTCTGATCCGCAGCTGGATCTGCTGCTGGAGGCACTGATGACGGAGTTTGACCCCGCGCAGACGCCGGGGCGGGTCGCGGCGGTGGAGGCACGCCTGCGCCAGCTGCAGCCGGCGCTGCCGCTCTTCACGGATGAAGATCGACTGCATGTGCTGACGAGCCGCTTCCCCGCGCTGTCAGGCCTGACTTTTCCCCGTGGCTGCACGCTGCGAGATCTGCTGCCTGCGCTGATCGATGCACCCCGGCCGACACGCCCGCTGCGCATGTTGGCCCCGGATTGAGCAGCTGCACTGCGGCCTTGTCTTCCCCTCCCTGCCATCGCATCATCCGCCATCATGCCTGACACCCCCCTGCTGCGCATCCGTGATCTGAAGATCGACTTTCGCCGTCATGACGCGCCCCCCACCCAGGCCGTGCGTGGGGTCAGCCTGGATCTGGCCCACGGGGACTCCATCGCCATCGTGGGGGAGAGTGGCAGTGGCAAAAGCGCGACCGCCCTGGCCCTGGCGCGGCTTTTGCCTGAGCCCCCAGCCAGCATCACAGCCGCAGAGCTGAGCATCGCCGGACATCGGGTGCTGGAGATGAAGGAAAAGGAACTGCGGCAGGTGCGTGGGCGGGAGATTGCCTATGTTTTTCAAGAACCGACGACCTCGCTGAACCCCGTGCTGACCGTACGCACGCAGATCGGCGAGGCCCTGGCCCTGCATCGCCCTGAGGTGAAGGATCGCGATGCGGAAACCCTGCGCTGGCTGGAGAAGGTGGGCATCACCGAGCCAGAAAAGCGCCTGCGCGCCTACCCGCATGAACTCAGTGGCGGCATGCAGCAGCGGGTGATGATCGCCATGGCGCTGTGCTGCCGCCCGAAGCTGCTGGTGGCCGATGAGCCGACGACGGCGCTGGATGTGACGATCCAAAAGCAAATCATGGAGCTGCTGGCCAGTCTGCGCCGTGACCTGGGCATGAGCTTGATCCTCATCACGCACAACCTGGGCATCATCCGCGATGTCGCCGACCGTGTCGCGGTCATGTTCCGTGGCCAAATCGTGGAGACCGGGCCGACGGCGGAGATCCTGACCCGCCCCCAGCATCCCTACACCCAGGCTCTGCTCGACTGCGTGCCGCGCATGGGCGCGCGGCAGGAAAGACTGCGTACGATCGACTACGCCGCCCTGGCGGCAGCCACGGCATGAGCAGGCGCCGCAGAAGACCGAACACGCGCGCTTGGCGTTGGCTCATCCTGGCGGTGCTGGGTTGGTTAGGCTGGAGCCAGGTCGTGGAGCCTCCGCGCGCGCCGGAGAGGTCATCCACCCGCAGCTTTCAGGTGCTGCTGAATGCGCGCCTGCATCCGCATCGTGACAACGATGGTGACAGCTTTCATCTCTTGCTGAAGGAAGGTCAGGCGCAGCAGTTCCGCCTCTACTTTGCCGATTGCCCGGAGAAGAAGCGCCATGCCAAAAATGGCGAGCGGCTGGCCGATCAAGGGCGCTACTTTGGTGGACTGAATGAGGCGCAAACGGTGAAGGTGGGCCGACAGGCAGAGGCCTACGCCCGACAGCTGCTGACCACGCAGCCCTTCACCGTTTACACAAAATGGCATGAGGTCTATGACAGCGGGCGCTACTACGCCTTCATTGTTTTTGCGGATGGGGAGGACCTCTCTGCCAAGCTGGTGCGTGCGGGTCTGGCCCGCATTCACACCACCGGCACCACGCTGCCTGATGGCCGCAGCACGCGCGATTACCAGCAGTACCTGCGCGAGCTAGAAGCCAGCGCGCGCGCGGCCCGTCAAGGGGGCTGGGGTGTCCGATAGCTGTTGGATAAAAACGAGGCTCTAGGCAGAATCTGCTTTGGAAACCATCACCTCGCCGCTGGAATAGCTTGGCAGTTCAGAGCGGCTTTATTAGTCTTTGAGCATCCGAGGGACTTTTCATGAAGGCATCTCTTTCTTTTTCCAGGCCGCAGTTGCTCAGCTCTTTCATGGGTGAGTTGATGGATTCGACTTTGGAAGAAAACTTCGCCGAACGGGTGACGGTGCTTTTCTCCAAACTGCTCCCCGGTGGGGTGGTGTCTCTGGATGAGATTCAGCAGTCCACAGGACATTACCAGCTGGCGCATACCTTGCCGGAAGAGGAGGGCGTGGTGCAATTCGCGATGGGGCGTCTGAAGCAGACCTTCATGCAGAGCCCTGTTCATCAATACATGGCAGGCGAAGGGCAGGAAAAAGTCCTGACTCTGCGGGAACTCGCGCCCACGGCTGAGCTCGAACGCACGGATTTTTATCAAGATGTCTTCCGTCCGCTCGGCTTGAAGCACCAGATCGTGGTGCGGCTGGATCGGCCAGGCTGGCGCTGCTCCCTGACCCTAAATCATGAAAAGGCCTTCCCCGCCGAGTTGCGGCCTTTTTTGGAAAACATCATGAGCCCGTTGGTGGCGGCGCATCGCATCGCCTGTGAGGTGCGCAGGCTGCGCTCCAGGGTGGGGGAGCCTGCTGAAAGAATCATGCATGCCAAGCTGACCCCGCGTGAGCATGAAGTCCTCTCCTGGATGCGGGAGGGCAAGCGCAACGCCGACATCGCCGAGATTCTGAAATGTGCCGTGCGTACGGTGGAAAAGCATGTGGAGAGCATCCTTCGCAAGACAGGCACGGAGTCGCGCTCGGCCGCCATTGGTTTTCTGGACCGCTGAGGCCATCCCCTACGTGGAAACACGTATGGCAAGAAATGAGCCATCGTTGTAGCGTAGCACGCCTCGCCATGAAAACACTGTGCCTTGCTTTTGTCCTGCTGTTGTCAAATTTTCTTCAAGCCGCCATGCCTGGGGATGTGGACCAGAGCTTTCGAACTCAAGTCGGTGTGGGTGAGGGGAATCCGGTGGCCGTTGGTCGGCAAAAAGATGGGAAGTGGATCATTGCAGGAAGTTTTGGGTCCGTTCAGGGCGTGACACGGCGTGGCATCGCACGGCTGATGAGCAATGGCCTGCTGGATCTGAGCTTCGATACTGGCTGGACTGCGGACACAGGTGCCACTGTGACTGCGGCCGCGATTTTGCCAGATGGGAAAATCCTCGTCGCCGGTTCATTCACCAGCTTTGCTGGACGGAACTGCCACTACCTCACGCGTCTTTTGAGCGATGGACGCCTGGATGTGACCTTCAACCGCTCCGCAGGTGCGAACAACAGCATCACTGCGATGGCGGTGACCCCGCAGGGGAAGATCTACATTTCGGGCAACTTCACCCAGGTGGCCGGTGTGGCGCGGCCTGGCCTGGCGCTGCTCAATGCGAACGGTACGTTGGATCTTTCGTTTTCGCCTGGGGTCGGGCCAAACAGCAGGGCTGATGCGATCTTGGCCTTGCCTGATGGTAAAATCATGATCGTGGGCAATTTCACCCAGTACAATGGAACCGCCCGGCCTCGCGTCGCTCGTGTGCTGGCCACGGGCGCTCTGGATGCCACCTTCAATCCTGGGGCAGGCGCGGATAACGTCGTGTATTGCATCGCCGCGCAGGCAGATGGAAAGTTTTTGTTGGGTGGCGCTTTTTCAAACTTCGCGGGTGCGGCTCACCAGCGCATCACTCGGCTGTTGCCCAATGGCACGGTCGATCCCGCCTTTGATCCAGGCACCGGCGTTTCCGGGCCAGCAGCGGGCATCACATGCCTTGAGGTGCTGAAGGACGGCAAAATTTACATCGGAGGTAGCATGACTGCCTACCAAGGCATTTCCCGTGTGGGTGTGGCGCGCTTGCAGGCAAATGGCAGCCTGGACGCCACCTTTGCGGATGGGAGCCTCTCCGACTCGGGTTCTGTTCGCGACATCGAAGTCCTCCCCAATGGCAGGCTGGTGGCTGTCGGCTCCTTTGCCGAAGGCGGGGGTGTCGCCCAGATCAGCAGCTCAGGTGTTTTGGACAAGGCGTTCAGTCCCGGCAGTAACTCTGATCAGATCATGACCGCAGCGCCCCTGGCTGATGGAAGTGTCATCCTGGGTGGTTTTTTCAGAAGCTATCCTGGCAGCAACCGACGGTTTTTGGTGAAGCTGCGCAAGGATGGCGCGCTAGACCTCACCTGGAATGCCACAGGCACAGGTCCGAATGATTCGATCCATAACCTGGCTGTGCAAAGTGATGGAAAGGTCATCCTGGTGGGACCACTCACTTCTTACAACGGCGTGAACGTGGGCGGCATCTGCCGGTTGAATGCCAATGGCAGCCTGGACACCAGCTTCAGTGCAGGGGGGCCAGCGTTTGCAGGCGGATATCCTTCCCAAGTGCGGCTTCAACCGGATGGCCGTCTCCTGGTGGCAGGTAGTTTCACCCAATACAATGGTGTCGCCAGGGCAGGTCTGGTGCGGCTCTTGAGCAACCGAGCGCTGGATACTAGCTTTGATCCCGGCACTGGTGCGAATGGTGTGATTCATGACCTCGTGCTCAATGCTGCCGGGCGGATTTACATCGTCGGGAGCTTCACTTCCTACCAAGGCACAGCCCGCTCTGGCGTGGCCCGCCTGCTATCCAGCGGAGCGCTGGACCCTTCGTTCAATCCGGGTTCAGGTTTCGCGGATGGATTTTCAGTCCAAATCGTGTCCGCCGCCTTGGACGGCAGCCAGCGTCTCCTGGTTTGCGGTGACTTCAATGCCTACAACGGGACCCCGGTGGCCAGCATGGTGCGCTTGAATGCGAATGGCACTTTGGACGCATCTTTTGCCTCTGGCTTGAACTACCGGCCGAACCACATCGTGGTTCAGCCGGATCAGCGCATCCTCATCACTGGGGAGTTTTCGGAATGGAATGCGGAGTCTGCCCGCGGGCTGATGCGGCTCTATGCCGATGGCAGCCGTGACCGAACCTTCAGTCCTGGGCCTGGCTGGGGAGCAGGTTCCAGGATTCACCTCATGCCGAATGGCCTTGCGTATCTGATTGGAAATTTTGAAAGCTACAACGGCCATCCTGCCAATGAGATCGCGCGGATACATACAGTCTTCTCTCCAGACAAGATGAGCTTTGCCGGCATTGTGGATGCGGTCGGTAGCAATGACCCGAACCTTCTGCGGCTGACCGGTTCCTTCACGCTCACCACCAGCACCAATGGCCTTTACAGCGGCAAGATGGTGATCCGAGGGGAGACCATCTCCATGACAGGCGCGCTGGACATGGCGGGCCGCAGCTCAATCCATGCCCGGCGCAAAGACGGCGGCCTGCTGTATCTGGATCTCGTCCTGTCACGAAGTGAGGCGGGGGGCAGTGAACTGCGCGGGCAGCTGCGGGATGCACAGGGGCTTCAGCTTGCGATCGAGGCGCGTGCGCCCTTCTTTACGGCCCGACGCCGGGCTCATCATGAAGCAGGGGTTTACCATGTTGCGATGGGAATCCCAGGTGAAACAGCCTACCAGGATGGAGTCAACCCCAGCGCGTATTCTTACCTGACTTGCACGGTGGACACGTTGGGTCGTGCCACCGTGGTTGGCCGTCTCTCCGATGGTTCCCCGGTGACTCAAAGCAGCCTCATGGCAGAAGTCGGAACGGTCCTGCTGCACCAGCCGCTTTATGGGGGGCAGGGTGCCCTCAATGGACGGCTGATTGTCGATGCCTATGCAGAAAGTGATGAGTTTCGCGGGCAGGTCTATGCTGCCTTGGGCTGGTTGCGGCCTGCGAATGTCCCAGGTGGACTATACCCCGCAGGCTTCAGCACGAATCTTTACAACATAGAATCCAGTGGCCTGGCCCCTGACCTGAACCGGCTATTGCCTGCCACGACGACGGGGGCTGCGGTGCCTGTGCAGGTGAACCTAGCGGGTGGGCACTACACGGTCGCAGGCCTCACCAGCAATGTGCAAATCAATGGGCAGGGAGCATCCGCACCGGTCGTCGGCGGGGTTTTGCCAGGACTCAAAGTGACGGTCAACCGCGCCAAAGGTACCTTCACGGGCAGCTGGATTCCCAGCGGCACTACCAAACCCGTGCCCTTTCAGGGACTGGTCGTTGGTGCGAATCGGGGCTTGGGCCATGCACTGATGACCGAAGCTGGCAGCACTCGAATTGTGCGCGTGAGCCTGACACGCCTGTGAGTTCGGTCCGCAGGGAATGGCTCGACTCAAGGTTCGGTCAGGTTCGGTGACCAAAGCGCTCCTTCCCTCAGAGCTGGTGTTTTGCCGTTGGGTGGGAAGCTGGCTTTCGCTGCACTGCGCAACTGTTGGCTAAGCTCGACCACGATCGCTTCGTGCTCAGCTTTTCCTGCCAGGTTCGTCAGCTCTTGGGGATCGTGGTCGTGATCGTAGAGCTCACGACCGGCACGGCCTTCATCCCATTCGGTGTAGCGCCAGCGTGCGGTGCGCAGGCTGTAGCCAAAGAAGCTTTTGCCCTTGTCCATGACAGATGGAGCCGCGCCTTGGCGGTTGAAATTGCCACCTCGCATGACTTGGCTCAGTGCCCAGCCACGGCCCTTGGCCGTTGGATTCTGCAAGAGGGGGACCAAGCTCTGCCCCTGAAGATTCGCGGGTGCTGGAACGCCTGCGAGCTCAGCCAGCGTGGGATAGAGATCGAGGTGGCTGACGGGAGTTTTCACCACCGTGCCTTTTCCTGCGGTGCCGGGGGCCACGATCAGCAGCGGCACACGCGCGCTGCCTTCAAAGAGGCTTTGTTTTTGCCACAAACCATGTTCGCCCATGTGATAACCATGGTCGCTGGTGAAGACGATAATGGTGTTGTCTGCCAACCCGTTGTCATCCAGCGCCTTCATCACACGGCCAACCTGTGCATCCATGAAACTGATGCTGGCATAGTAGGCCTGTAGAGCTTGGCGACGCAGGTCGTTCGTCAGCTTGTCCTGCTCTTTCTTGTAGCTGCCCAAGGCAGCTGCGGGCACTTCGGGGGGATTTTGATCCAGGGTGGGATGCAGGGGCATCTCGGCTTCAGGATACCAGCTGTAGTAGGGCTCCTTGGGCGCGACGTATGGTGTGTGCGGCCGGAAAAAACCAAGAGCAAGGAAGAAGGGCCGATCTTTGCGCCGCGCACAGCGCTCCAACACCCATTCGGCGTCCGTTGCCATCAGGCCATCGGTGTGCTGGGCGTCTTCTTTAGGTGAGGCATACCAGCTGAGGGTGCCGCCGAATTGGCCCGGCGTGAGCGTGAAAATCTTGGGTTCTTCCTCCAGTCGATCCACGCCTGCTGGATTCAATTCCAGCTCCCAGGAGCCAGGATCATCATGGCCATTGGTGCCGATCGATTTGGGCACGTTGTAGTGATACAGCTTGCCAATGCGCGCGGCAAAGTAGCCTGCGTGACGAAAGGCCTGAGGTAGGCTCACGTGCGTGGGGATCGTCTGCCTAAAGACTTGGGCATTGCTCAAGATCCCAGTGCTGTTGGGATAAAGGCCGCAGAGCATCGAATTGCGGCTGGGGCCACAGAGCGGAAAGGTGCAGTAAGCCCGATCAAAGCGCACACCCCGCGCTGCTAGCTTGTCAATGTTCGGTGTCTTGGCCCGAGGGTCACCATAGCAACCCAGGTAGTTGTTCAGGTCGTCCGAGATGATGAACAGTACGTTTGGCTTCTCAGCCGCTGCGGCTGAGATCAGGGAACTCAAAGCTAGGATGAAGAGCACGAGGGATTTCATGAACGTTGTTGGTGAGGAGGATGACGTCGCTGTTGTCGTGGAAGAACAAAGCCAAGTTCTTGGTTCCTGGTTCTTGGCTGAAGAGACAGAGTGAACTGAGGAGTGGAGGCCGCCGATGCCACGGCTCCTTGCAGAGTAGCGCTGAGGTCTTCGCCCCAGACGTGATTCGTTCGGAGATGCGAAGACTTGGAGATGCGAAGTCTT
>JAIXSY010000027.1 GCA_027484445.1 Verrucomicrobiaceae bacterium | reverse complement strand
GCCTTCACCGCGGTCGCAGGTGCTGATGATGCGTTGACGGAGATCGAGGGAGAGTGCGGCCATATCACCTTATACACCACCCACACGCATATTCCACAAAATTATTTAATATGCTCTAGCACGGGACGGGCTATTCCCGTCCCGTCTTTTTATACCCAGCAATCGGGGTATTCCTGTCCCGTGGAACTTCGGCATCCAGGCTGAATCAAGGCCCTTTGGGGATGAACCGTGTGATTTTTGCTTCGGTGCAAGCTTTTCAAAGCCCTAGCTCCAACTGGCCACCCAGCTGTGGGCGACGAAAACTCGCCGTGCTCACGGTAGGTCGCCGGTGCAACATGCCAGTGCGGCGCAGAGAGATCTTGAACAACTGCTCGATCTGCTGTGCCCACACCCCTTGACCTTTGAGTCGTTTGCCAAATTCTGCGTGGGAAAGGGTGGGACCTTGGGTTTCTGCGATGCGGCTGAGCACCTTGTCCTTCATTCCGGGAAAGTGCTCTTCCAGCCAAAGTCCAAAAACTTCCTTCACACCGAAGGGGAGCCTCACAACGGTGTAGCCTGCAAATTGTGCTCCTGCAGCACGTGCTGCCTCAAAGATAGCGGGAATTTCACTGTCGTTCAGTCCAGGGATGATCGGCGCAATCGACACGCCGACTGGGACCCCTGCCTCCGATAGGGCCCGTATGGCTGCAAGGCGCATGGTGGGAGAGCTCGCTCGAGGCTCCAGCCGCCGCGCTAGGTCGGTGTCGAGGCTGGTGATGGAAATGTAGGCCGCAGTGGCCTCAAAACGTGCGAGCTCCGCCAGATGGTCGAGGTCTCGAGTGATGAGGTGATTTTTGGTGATCAGAACGACGGGATGCTTAGACTCTGCCAACACCGCCAAGCAACCACGGGTGATCTTTAGCTTCTTTTCCAGCGGCTGATAAGGATCTGTGACACCGCTCAGCGATAGGTGCTCGGGCCTGTATTTTTCATGGGCAAGTTCAGCGCGCAAGAGCTCGGGAGCATCTTCTTTGACCAAAATGCGGCTCTCGAAATCGACACCTGCGGAGAAGCCAAGCCATTCATGAGTGGGCCGTGCGTAGCAATAAGCGCAGCCATGTTCACAGCCGCGGTATGGATTTAGGCTGGCGGCAAACGGTAGATCTGGACTGTCATGACGTGAAATGATGGAGCTGGAGTGATCCCGAAAGATCTTCGTCGTGACTTTGGCGGGCTCTTCACCTGGATCGTATTCGAGGTGGAGCTGACTAAACCGTTGGGTGGGATTCACGGCTGCTCCCCGCCCATGAGGACGCACTCCAGGCAGGGGTGGCGTGCGCATGAGGATGTATTTCGTTAGGCTGCCGCTCGTTGTAGCAAGGGCAACGTGGGTAATGAGCGCAAGCGAGCTTCAGCATTGAATGCAACGATCAAAAGTGCACTGAAGATGAGGTCGCTAGCAACGGCACTGCGCAAGAAATGCCAGCTCGGTGCATAACCCGGAAGACCTGTCGTCTGGGCTTGAAGCCAGCCAGCGAGAGTTTTGACGTAAGTCGGTTCAGCAATCCAAGTCGCGGTGTTCGTGATGATGTAAAAACCAAGGCTGCATGCCACGACGCCAACAAGACTTTGTGCGATGCTCAACTGGTTGCGGTAGCGGCTGGCTAGCATTGCCGCGATGCCATACATCGCATAAATGGCGAGACTTTGAATATCCAGCGCTTCTTGGGGACCTAGCACGAGCGTGTTGACCCCTAGCATGGCGACTGGCCAGATCCACCAGGGCAGCGCTCGTGGCATGACCAAGGTTCCTGTGAAGGCGAGGGCCATCCACGGGGAGAAATTGGGAAGCAGATTCATGCCCTCGGAGGTCAGTTTCATCCAGCGAAAGGCCAAAGCCAAGGCGATGAATACCAAAGGAAACCAGACGGCTGAGGGAACTGAGGAGCGGGTGGACATGGGCAAAGGATACGCAGGAGGAGTCGAAGGCGATGTTAGGACGTCAGGGCGTGAAGTGCAACCGCTCTGGAAGCAAGCTTTTGGCCACTGGGTCAGCTTAAGCCAGGGTTGAGTGCTGCTTTGATTTGAAGAGCGCTTTCCCAAGCTTCTTCCAGGGTCTCTCCGACGACATTGATGTGCCCCATTTTGCGTCGAGCGCGGGCGGTGGCCTTGCCGTAAAGGTGCAGTTTTGCCCGAGGATGGCTGAGGACAGGAGTCCAATCGGGAGGCGTGAGCTCTGCGGGCCAGAGATCACCCAGGAGGTTGATCATGACCGCTGGGCTGTGCTGGCTGGGATCGCCTAGGGGGAGCCCGCAAACGGCGCGCATCTGCTGCTGAAACTGGTTTGAGAGGCAAGCATCCAGGGTCAGGTGACCGCTATTGTGCGGGCGAGGTGCGATTTCATTGACCAAAACTTGGCCTGAGTCAGTGACAAACATCTCGACAGCCATGGTGCCGATGTAATCGAGTCCTTCCGCGACAGCTTCCCACAGTTCCAGCGCTTGCTCCTGAACGGCAGGCTCTACACGAGCTGGAGATATGCTGAGGTCTAGGATGTGATGCTCGTGGATGTTTTCGATAACCCCATGCACGGCCATGCGCCCATCGGTGCCACGTGCGCCGACCACGGAAATCTCACAAACGAACGGCACCCACTTTTCGACGACGGCGTGCTGACCTGCGAAGTCCGTCCAAACCCCATCGAGTTCGGTGTTGGCTTCGATCTTCTTCTGCCCCTTGCCATCGTAACCAAAAGCGGCTGTTTTGATCACACAAGGACGGCCTAAAGCACCTACGGCAGCTTCAAATTCTTCATAGCTGGTCACGATGCGGAAGTCAGCACAGGCAATGCCTTGCTCTCGAAGGAAAAGCTTTTCGCGCTCACGGTGCTGGGTCGTCCAGATGGCACGTCGGCTAGGTCTCAGCGTCTTTTTGGCTTCCACGTAGGCTAGGCAGGCATCGGGAATGTTTTCAAATTCTGCCGTCACGACATCCACACGATCGAGGAAACGATCCAGCATGTCGGTATCATCGTACTGCGCATTGAATTCAGCATCAGCCCACTGTCCCGCCGGACAGCCGGGTCTTTCATCCGTGAAAATCGCGACCCGGTAGCCCGAGCGCCTAGCTTCCAGGGCGAACATGCGGCCAAGCTGGCCGCCGCCGACGATACCTATGCAAGAGGGAGGAAGGATGACCGAAGCAGACATGAGGAAGGGCTGGATGAAAGGCATCTCCTAGACTCAGGATTCAACGTGACGCCAAAACAAATATGCACGGATCGTGACCCGCAGGGGAGCTAAGCCTTGCCAGCCCGCAGGCTCAGTCTAGCATCATGGCACGAATGCCAGCCAACTCCTTTTACTCTGTCTTTGATACGGCCACCCGCCGTGAACGACCACCTCAGGCAGGAGAATACCGAAGTGCCTTTCAGATCGACCGCGACCGGATCATTCACAGCGCTGCCTTTCGTCGCCTTCAAAGCAAAACGCAGGTTTTTCTCTCTGGTGAGTATGACTTTTATCGCACGCGGCTGACTCATAGCATCGAAGTAGCTCAGATTGGCCGATCCATCTGCGCATGGCTGGCCGAGCAAAAAACACCACTGCCCGAGGGGGCACGCATTGATGCTGATTTGGTCGAAAGTGCCTGCCTTGCCCACGATCTCGGCCATCCACCGTTTGGACACACGGGAGAGCGCACCTTGCATCGTTTGATGCAACCTTACGGAGGCTTTGAGGGCAATGCCCAGACGCTGCGCTTGTTGACGCAAACGATCTTCAACAATGGCCGTGAAGGAATGAATCCGACCCGCGCGCTGTTGGATGCGATTTTGAAGTACAAAACCCTGCACAAGGATGCTGGTGGAGCCAAAAATCATTACATCTATGACGAGCATGAAGAGTGGCTTGACTTCACCGTCGGTGGACATGCATTCCCGGCAGATTTGCCTCCAGGACCAGCTCGAAATCGGTTCAAGAGCATTGAGTGCCAGATCATGGATTGGGCAGATGATACTGCGTATTCTGTCAATGATTTGGCGGATGGAATCCAGGCGGGGTTCATCGACGGTTCACGTTTGGAAAAATGGGCCAGTCAGCAGCAGCTATCGTCTGTGGAAAGTGCGCAGATCGAATTTTTGTGTGCTGCCATCGCAAAGGGCAGGGTAGAGGCTTACCTGAACCGACAAATCGGTGACTGCATCCGAGCGACGCGTCTGGAGCCTGCCGAGAATTTCCTGAGTCCATTCAGCCAACGCCATTCCTGGTCTCTTGAAGTTGCTCCTGAAATGAAAGCGGTATCCAAGCTCAACAAGCGCATAGCTTTGGATTTGGTCTTCAAGACACCCCAGCTTCAGCAGCTGGATTTTAAGGCAGACTTCATTTTGACGCGGATGTTTGAGGTTATGCGAAATTGCTACATCGAAGAAAATCAATCCTCGCTTCATCTGATGCCTGCGATCTATGAGGAAGAGGTCCGTAAAGCGCAAGATCCGTCCACACGGGCTCGCTTGGTTTGCGATTGGGTAGCGAGTATGACAGATGCATTTGCCTTTCGGACTTACCGTCGCTTGTTTGATGCGAATTTTGGCTCGATCACTGACTTTGTATAAAACAGAAACGGCTGCCTTGATGGCAGCCGTTTGAAATGAAGTAGATCTATTCGATCAATTATATCTCGGAAGGAGGTTGACCACCGTCGTCTTGCTTGCGGCCATCATTGCCATTGCTCGCAGGAGAGCCGATGCCATCTCCGGTGTTCGAAGGATTGTTAAAGATGACTGGAGGTGCGTTATTGTTGCCGGAGGCATCAGGGCCGTTTCCAGACTCTCCACCAGCACCCAGGTTACCATTCGTGTTGGTTTGACCGCTGCTTGGATCGATCGTGACCGTCATGGTGTTGCCGTTCTGATTGATTTCAGTCACGACATTGCCGTTTGCATCAGTCGTTGTGTTTACGCTGGTCCCTGCGCTGTTAAAGGACACATTGCCTGAGCCTGAAATGGTTACGCCACTGACGGTGACGCCGGGTGGATTGAAGTCAGGCTCCCAGCGCAGGGCCACGTAACGAGCCTTTACCGAGGTCTTGGTTTTTACCTGAATCACGCCTTTGCCAATGGCATCTTCAGCGGATGCTACTGGGTCAATTCCATCAAGAGCTGATGGGTCAAAAGCAAGGCGGCCTTTCCAATCTTCTTTTTCAGGGAGAGTTTCGAAAGCGTAAACCAGCATTCTCATGGGCCGAGGAGAATGAACTGAACCAAACTCATTGAGTGAGCGAACCTGTCCCAAATCATAAACAGCAGTTCTGTATTTGTCATTGGACTCAGGGAAGGTGATTTCAGAGGCAGCGGCCAGATTGCGTGAAGAGAAGTCTTCTGGGTTGATGTAGATCAAACGTCCGCCTCCGATGCCCGAAGCGAAGTTCACTTTGGCACCGCTGCCATCTTTGTTTTGGGTGACTTTGTAATTTGCATCGCTGTGAGATCCTAAAATCTGGAAGCTGCGGATCACACCACCACGATTCAGATCGAACTGGAGCCTGACATACTGGCCTTGAGCCACCCCCAGAGAGAGGCTGACCATGCGGTCAATGGCTGTAAAGGACTGACGAACCTCATTTTTCCAAGTCTTTCCATCATGGCTCAATGAAGCGCTAACGCTTCCTTCGAGGCCTTCGCTCACGAATGATGCCCTTTCGACATAGGACTGGCGCACCAATTTCAGAATGGCTTCGCTTTGGCCACTGGCAACGCGCACGGGGCGGAGAGGGTCGCCTAGAATCAGACCTGCTGAGGGTGCTAAGCCTTGAGAACTGGCCACGGTCGTGCCAGCGCTCACGAGCGACATATTGACAGGACGCTTGTCTGCCGAAGGAATCCGGCTCCACTTTCCGACGGCTAAAGTCAGGGTGGCAAGCGAGAGAATGGCGGTGAGTTGAAGGTGTCGTTTCACGGCGGGGGGCGGCTGAGAATACGCTAAACAACGGGGCAAATAACAGACAAATGATTTTGAACCACATGGGTTTGACAATGTAAAGACCTTTTTCTGATGCTTCCATGTCTTGTCATTCTTAACTTAGGAACCTCTGTATCCTTCTTTGGCTAGAATTTGCCACTGCCGAAGGCACCGCGAACTCGGGTTTTCATCCTTCGGCCATCTGGAATCGAAACTAGCATTTTCCATCAGCCTGAACCATGGATCAGTATGATTTCTGACCACGATACCATTGCTGCCATTTCTACGGCGATTGGGGAAGCTGCACTCTCGGTCATTCGTCTATCAGGTTCTTTGGCTCGCCAAGTCGCAGAGACTGTGATTTCGCCCTCAGTGGGGTGGCAGAAAGTCGTGCCGCGACAGCTCTATCGAGCCCAGGTAAAATCTTCAGAGGGAACAACATTGGATGATGGATTGATGGTGTTTTTCCAGGCTCCATCGAGCTACACTGGAGAAGATTTGATCGAGTTCCATGGCCATGGAGGGCTGCTGGTAACCCAAAAAGTCTATGAGGCCATTCTTCATGCGGGAGCGCGTGCTGCCGGGCCGGGGGAATTTACCCAACGTGCTTTTTTGAACAGTAAAATGGACCTCACCCAAGCTGAGGCGGTGATGGACCTGATTCATGCTCAAAGCACCCTGGCAATGAAGGCAGCCCAGCAACAACTAAGTGGTGCCATTGGTAGAGAGGCTCTGGAGCTAAAGCAGACGCTGCTTCCGGTCTTGGCTCATGTTGAGGCCTACATTGATTTTCCTGAAGAAGACATCTCTCCCGATACCGGAACTGCTCTCATGGCGAGGATGGATGAGGTCATTCAGCGAACGCATCGTCTGCTCGACACGGCTGAGCAGGGTAGAATTTTACGACAAGGCGCTAGAACGGTAATTTGCGGAGAGCCCAATGTGGGCAAATCCAGTCTGCTGAACCTGTTGCTGGGTTTCGAGCGCGCCATTGTCTCGCCCTTGGCAGGGACGACGCGAGATACCCTTGAGGAAGTCATTCAAGTGCATGGTATCCCGCTCCGCCTTGTCGATACTGCGGGTCTGCGTGGCGATGGGGCAGATGGCATTGAGCAGATGGGCATGGAGCGGACTCGTAGAGAGCTCGATCGCGCTGACTTGATTCTTGAGGTCGTGGACGCGTCCGTGCCCGCTCATCTGGCACGGCGAGTTAATCTGCCCGCAGATTTGGAGAGTCGTCGGATTCTGCTTTTGAATAAAATGGACCTTGGTCGAGCCGTGGGCTGGCCTGTCGATGGAGTATGCCTCTCGTGTCAAAATGGCGAGGGAGTAGAAGCTCTGCGAGACGCAATCCGAAAAGCATTCCTGGAAAAAGGCACCCTGCTGGGGAATCATCCGTTGGCCATCAATGCGCGCCATCAACGCTGCTTTGAAAAAGTCGGCGAGCGCGTTTTGGCGGCAAAGCATGCTCTAGAAAAAGGTTTGGCACCCGAATACATTGCCTTGGATCTTCGGGAAGCTCTACAAGCCATCGGGGAAGTCGTTGGCATGGTCGATGTCGAACAAGTGCTGGATGTGATCTTCTCTTCTTTTTGCATCGGCAAATAAATCCGGATTGGGCAGTTCGCGCGGCAGGAATGCCCTGGTTCCTGAGAACTGCGGAATCCGGGATAAAGTCAAAGTCGCCGACCAAGGAAGAAGGATGATTCGTTCCGCTAACGACAAGAAAAATCGGTTTCTCAACAGCCCCACGTTCTTCCTGCCCGCGGAAGAGCATGGAGTGAGAAAAACTTAGAACAGGAGTTAAGGGGCGGGAACGTAGTCAAGAGTTACACGTCCAACTTCAGGGTTACTGTCGTTCGTGCGATTGCTGCGGAAATGGCCGTAACCTCCTCTAGCAGGTCCCTTTTGCAAAATAATACCCTGGAAAGTCGGCAGGGCCGTCGCACGGTTTGTCCAATTTGGGGTAAAGGTGCCACTAAACAATCCCGTTTGGCGTGTGATTAAAAGTGTGAAAGGAGACCCCTTTCTAGGAATTCCAGTGATGGTATTATTGCTAATGCCAAAATTCGAATAGGAAACGGCAGACGGCAACTTGCCGCCAGTGAATTCAAGATAAGCATTGTTTGGGTTTTCCTCAATGGTAGGCAATCCGAGGCCCTCCTGGATGGTGAGAGAAATGTTATACAATGCTCCAACCACATCCACGGTAATTCCTGAAGGCCATCCGTTCGTGTAAAGCTGAGTTGCGACTGCAGTTGAACTAGTTCCCGCTACCTCTGGAACTTCAGGACGAGTCCAAACCAGATCATTGCCCGTGAGATCACTGAAAGCGTTGTTTGTGTCAAAGGTAAGCATACCACTGAAAGTGCCGAGGTAGGTTGCATTTTTCACAGGAGCTTGGCCTGGGGTGATAAGCTGTGCAAAAATCGGTGAACGCCCACCACTCACGATTGCACTCGATGCAGTCCAAGGAGTTCCATCTGCGAGCACACCAGATAGGTTGATTGTGCCTCTTTGATTAAGTGTCAAAGTGGCATAGCCTTCTCCAATAGGTCGCAGCAAAGAATCCTCGTTTCCATTGGTGGAAATTGCCATGGTATACATGCCGGTTATGAATGGCCCCGTTGTTAGAATCCTGCTATTAAGCATCGCTTGAGGCACTGGATTGGTTGAGCTGTAAATGGCTCGACTGGCCCAACCTTGGCAGAGCGCGGAGTCTGCTCTGCTAATCTGAGCGTGAATTTCACCCTCTTCAAAAGTCATGTTGAAGATATCCCCATTGGAAAGGGTTAAACTTGTCTGCGAACCAGCATTCGCTGTCGTAAAGACTGCGGAACCATTGCCATAAAAATTAGCGGAGAAATTCGTTGTGGTTCCATTATACGTTAGCGCTCCTGAGAATGCTCCGCTCGTTGCGGTCAGGGTGCCAGTAATTGCACCTACACTAGAGACAGAAATTTGCTCTGCAGACATTGGGCGCAGCAACCCATGGAAGGTATTGCCTTGTCCAGCCGTTGGTTGGAACGGATTTTCGACAAAAACAGCTGTGATCGGACTAGCCACATTTTGATCTGGCATCGTGTAATTAAAGCTGGGCCCAGAAGCCACCACACCACTTGGTAGAGAACTCCAATGGCTAAACACATGCTGTGTGGTCAATGGTCTGGCCGTGACCTGAAGCGAGATGCCGGATTTGATGGCATAGGGTTGAATCGTTGCCGTTGGGGTCAGTGCTGTGACTTGACTGGCCAGTTGTTTAGCAGTTGTGAGCGCAACAGTGCCATTGTTTGGAAGAGTCACATCAAGCTTGTAACGCTGGGTAAACGCGAAATCACGCCGCGTAGGTAAGCTCGCAATGCCATCAGCATCATAGGCTATGACCTCGAGCGTATTGGTCGATATCGTGGAGGGTGTGACCGTCAAGCTCCAAGGACGAGTGTTTGAGCTGGCTGTTCCTAGAATCGCATCCACGGGATCAGCACCATTCAGAGAGACAGTCACGCGATTGATTCCAGCAGCCTCGAAATCCGTAACGCTCCCACTAACCACATAAGGAGAGAGGGTGCTGATTGTTGTTGCACCTGGAGTGATGAACGCAACGGAAGGTCTGACTCGTCCGAAAATGCGCAGCGATGAAAGACGAGCTGTGCCGATCAATGCACCAATAGAAGGAGACAAGATCTCGGCTTGAAAAATGTAATTGGGTTGCACACCGGTTTTCGGAATCAGAGTGATAGCTACGACCTTGTTGGTTTCATTTTGTGCAAAGCTAATGGTAGTTTCTTGTTCGGTGTAATCTGTGTTGGGCACAGCCCCGAGAAAGGCTAGCCTGTTTGAGATTGTTGCAGTTCCTGCGACTGTCCTTAAACGAACGCTAGCAGGTGCGATGCCGCCACTCCGAACAATGGTCACAAGCACGGAGGAGGCACCTTGCTTTACATCATAATTCGTTGCGCTAAAATTGAATGTGCTGGGGGGATACGTTGCTTTACCTTGAATGACAAAGCTGTAGTTCGGGCGGAGTGGATCGTCGTTTTGAATCTCGATCCTCGCCGTGCGAGTGCCGGCTGCCGTGGGGCGGAATGAGATTTGAAGCGTGGCGGTCGTGGTCACCGTGGATTCGATCAAATCTCTCGGCATCGTTAAAACGCTGAAATCACTCGAATTTGCGCCAGAGATTCTAACACGAGGAGTTCCAACCAGTTTCAATGGCAGATCGCCCCCCGTGTTGGAGATCACGTAGGTGCGAATGATCTGTGATCCGAGCAACACAGTGCCGTAGTCGGTCCCGTCTGCTGTGATCGGCGACACGTCGCCATCGGGGATCAGGATATTGCTACCACGGACAGACATGACCGGGGGTTCAACGATGTTTGTCACAAGGATCGTCAGTGCTTTGCTGAAAACACCGCCGTTGCCATCATTGGCCATCACACGCACGCTGTAGGACTTCTTTGTCTCAAAATCCGCAGTGACGCCGACCCTCAGCAAGCCGTTGACGATGTTGAAGCTGGAATTGTCCGTGTCGCCTGGTCCAATGACCAAGCTGTAAGTAGCAGTGGCTCCGGCATCTTCATCCGCCGCAACAAGCGTTCCCACGGTCGTTTGTGGCGCATTGTTTTCTGCGAAGGCAGCAGGACTTATCGCGATATCCGTCGGTGCGTCATTGATATTGAGGATGTTGATGAGGAACGTCCTCGTGAACACCCCTCCCAAGCCATCATTTGCCTCCACCCGCAGGGAGTAAGCCGATTGCTGCTCAAAATTGGCACGGAAACCGATCTTCAAGACATTACCGTCGATACTAAAGCCGCTGTTGCCGCTCGACCCCTGTCCATCGACCAGCTTAAAGGTGGCAGTGGCACCTGCATCCTCATCCACCGTACCCAGTGTCCCCACCACGGTGCCTGCAAAGTTGTTTTCTGCGATTTGTGCCGAAGAGAGCGTGATGTTCGTCGGTGATTCATTCACATCCAGCACGGTTAGCACAATGGTCTTGTAGAAAAGTCCGCCCATTCCGTCACTGGCTTCGATGTAAAGAGAATAGCTCCCTTTTTTCTCGAAGTCTGGAGATGTATTCAGTCTCAACGAATTTCCACTGATGGTAAACAGACTGTTGTCCACTGCGCCGCCAACAACCAGTTTAAAAACTGCGGTAGCTCCGGCATCCTCATCCACTGCCGATAGCTCAGCCACTTGAACTCCAGACAGTGTGGTTTCTGGGAAGGAAGAAGAAGACAATAAGATGTCGCTGGGCAGCTCATTGACATCGGTGATGCTCAGCGTCAGTGCACTCTCAATCATTCCGCCATAGCCATCGTCAGCTTTCACTCGCAGTTTATAGCTGCTTTTGACTTCAAAGTTCGCCTTTACGGAAAGGCTCAGGGCGGTGCCACTGATGCTGAACAGGCTGTTGTCACCGTCACCCGCACCGGCGATGAGGGTGAACGTGTGCGTTTGGCTGCTATCCGCGTCCACAGCGGCTAGGCTGGTCACCACGCCAACTGCGTTGTTTTCAGCAATTGAGCTGGGCGTAAGTGTGATGGCCGTAGGTGCAGCATTCGTGCCCGTGCCCGACACGCTGATGTCGAAGGGGTTCGAGGCCATTTCATTGCTGGAGAAGCTGACCGTGGCGCTTCTCGTCCCTGTCGCAGAAGGACTGAAAAGAACAGTAAAGGTCGTGGTGGCACCTGGGGCGAGGGTGGTTGATGCCAAAGAACTCACGGTGAAGTCGCCTGGATTTGTCCCAGACTTGCTCAGAGACAGCCCTGTCAGAGTATCACCGCTCTGGTTTCGCACGGTAAAGGACTGAGCTGTGCTACTGGAGCCAGTCTTGATGGAGTTGAAATTCACCGAACCGACATTGTCAGCCCGACGAGTGCCTGTCGTCCCAACCCCATCGAAAACGAGGATTTTTGGCACTAGGTTGAGGGCAAGGCCGTAAAAATGCCAAGTGTTGGCACTCAGCGCATTGATTTGAATGCTGCGTGTGGTCGCTGCTGCGGTGAAAGTGTAATTCACCCGAACTCCGTTGTTGTCGCCAAACTCACCGACGTCGAGCGTAGCGGTATCAGAGCCGCTAGTCCAGACGGAGCGTCGGCCACCAGCGGCTTCCCAGCCGACGGAATAGACGTTCAAAGAATACATGGTTCCCACGGTTAGGCCACTCAGCGTCAGGACGGCGTTTGAATTCCCATAAATGAAGTCTCGCGCCATAATCGAACTCCCGGTCCCAGTCAGGCTCGTTAGAGAATTGGCGTCATTTGTATAATTCGAAGGCACATTCAGCGAAAACCTTCCCGAGGCGCTTGGATTACCCCCAGCGAGTCCAAGGAAATTTACACCATTGATGGTGGCATTGCTCGTCGTGCCGAGGTTATAGGCCCAGACATTGTTGGCGGAATCTTCGGTCACACTCGCGTCACCCGTCCAAGCGGCAGTGCTGAAGGTGACAGGCACCGTGCTAAGGGCGAGGCCATAAAAATGCCATGTGAAGCTACTGAGTGCATTGATTTGAATCGTTCGTGTGGCGGACGTAGCAACAAACCGATAGTTTACTCGAATGCCGTTATCCGCACCAAATTGCCCCACATCCAGTGTGGCGGTGTCGCTTCCGCTACTCCAGGTCGATCTTCGGCTACCAGCTGCTTCCCAACCTACGGAGTACACATTCAGACTGTAAGTGGTGCCGACCGTGAGGCCACTCAGCGTGAGTGTTGCTGATGCATTGTTGTACAAAAAGTCTCGAGCTAGCACTGAGCTGCCTGTGTTAGTCAAGGAGGTAATGTTGTTGGTATCCCCACTCAACACCGTGGGCACGTTCAGAGAAAATTTGTCGGTGACTGAGGGGTTGCCGCCTGCAACACCAACGAAATTGACACCGTTGATCGTGGTAGAGCTGCTAGTGCCAAGGTTGTAGGCCCACACGGTAGTCGTAGGGACTTCTGTCACGCCGGAGTCATTGGTCCATGCGGCAGACGTGAAACCCTGAGCGGACGCTCCTGCAGCGCCAAGTAGATAAAGACCGGCCAGAACAAGGAAGGCGCGGCCCATAGACGACTCTTTCCGGGAGAGGTGAGTATTCATGAGATGAAGTTCGGGAGCGTTCTCACACGATGTAACAGACTTAGCCTGTTCGTAAGATGTGTGTAAACAAACGATGCGATGAAGGGGTATGACTTGATTTTCGTCAATCTGGAATCCGGTCACTTTTGCCTCAACTTCGACGGATATTCATAAAATTGAGAAACCCTTACCTAGGATAAGATTGCACGCAGAAAACTTCGTTCAACGGCTAAGGTTCGGGTGCTAAGTCACAGCAGAGTTAATCCTTTGATGCCACAGTCTTTGGCTGCTTTGATGGAAGCATGCTAAACACAAAATGATGAAGCGGAATGAAGACATCCAAACACTCGCCACAGCTTGCATTCGAGTTTGCATTCCCGAGATCGTGCCCTAAATCGCCCGCCCCATCATGTCCCAGACCGATTCCATTCCCAACGTACTCGCTGAACGCTATGCCACAGCCGCCATGCGCGCCCTTTGGTCTGGTGAGGGCAAAGTTCGATTAGAGCGTGATTACTGGATTGCTGTGCTCAAGGGTCAGCGTGATCTCGGCATTCCAGTTGCTGAAGGGGTGATCGAGGCCTATGAGCGTGTCAAAGACCAAGTCAATCTGCAATCCATCATGGAGCGCGAACGTGTGACTCGGCATGATGTGAAGGCTCGCATTGAGGAGTTTTGTGATCTGGCCGGTCATGAGCACATCCACAAAGGAATGACCAGTCGTGATCTGACCGAAAATGTGGAGCAGTTGCAGACCTTTCGCGCCATGCTTGAGATTCGCAAAAAGAGCGTGGCGGTATTAGCGGGACTGTCCCGGCGTGCGCAGCAAACTCGTGATGTTCCCTTCACGGCTCGCACCCACAATGTCGCGGCTCAGGTCAGCACCTTTGGGAAAAGGCTGGCCATGTTTGGCGAAGAGATGCTGCTCGGTTATCAAGCGCTGGATGCCTTGATCCAAAGTTATCCGGTTCGTGGTCTGAAAGGGGCCGTTGGAACGCGCCTGGACCAAATCACTTTATTCAATGGAGATGTCTCAAAAGCTCGTGCTCTGGAAGAACGTGTGCTGCATCACCTTGGCATTCATGCCGCCTTGGATTGTGTGGGCCAAGTTTATCCTCGCAGCCTAGACATGCAGGTCATCTCGACGCTGTGCCATATCGCTAGCGGTCCGGGTAGCTTTGCTAAGACTTTGCGCCTGATGGCGGGGCACGAGCTGGCCTCGGAAGGCTTTGCCAAAGGTCAGGTTGGTAGTTCTGCCATGCCGCATAAGATGAACAGCCGCAGCTGTGAGCGCATCAATGGCTTTCACATCATTTTGAAAGGCTATCTGGCCATGGCAGCAGGCCTTGCAGGCGATCAATGGAATGAAGGCGACGTATCTTGTTCCGTGGTTCGTCGAGTCATGCTGCCGGATGCATTTTTGGCCATGGATGGTCTTTTGGAGACCACACTCACGGTTCTGAATCAGATGGAGGTCTTCGAAGCTGTGGTGGAACAGGAACTGATGCGCTATTTGCCGTTCTTGCTCACAACCACGGTGCTCATGGAGGCTGTGAAGGTCGGGGCAGGCCGAGAAGCTGCCCACGAGGCTATCAAAGAACACGCAGTTCAAGTCGCACGTGACATGCGCACGGGTAAGGTGGCGCAAAATGACCTCTTCGCCCGTCTGGCAGCTGATGCACGCCTGGGGCTCACCTCAGATGCCTTTGATCGTCTTGTGGCTCAAGGTCGGGCCAACGCTGGAGATGCTGGTCAGCAAGTCGATCACTTCGCCCAGTGTGTTAGCCGTTTGGTCGAAGCTTTCCCAGAAGCGGCCAGCTATGAGCCAGGGGCGATCCTTTGAGTTATGATCAAAGCCGATGCCAAATAAAGGCGTGAGCTTCTGCATCTCTTATTCCGGAACAGGGTCACTGCGCTTAACCGTGGTGCCTTCCCACATGGCTTCATCGCTCATTGGGTCGTAAGTGAGCACGCGGCTCGCGCTGTTGGGCGCAGGCGGAAGGTCAATCTTGGGCAGCCACTTGCGATGCTCGGTAATGATGGCGGCGTTTTCAGACTTTGCTGCGAGGTTGGTCCATTCGTTGGGGTCATTGACCATGTCGTAAAGCTCTTCGCTGCCATCGGCATAGACGATGTAGCGCCATCTTTCACTGCGCACGGCATGGTTCCCCTGGTTGTGGCTGGTCACAGCAGGACGCTGACGTTTCGTTGTGGCATCCTTGAGCTGTGGGCTAAGGCTGAGCCCTTCTAAATCATCGCGTTTTGTTAAACCTGCGAGTTCAATGAGCGTAGGATAGATGTCGAGCAGCTCAGCGGGTTGGTTGCAACGCTGGCCTGGAGTGACGCCAGGACCCGCAAAGATGAGAGGAACTTTGGTGCTGCGATCCCAGAGACTATTTTTCCCTGTGATCTCTTTTTCTCCCAGATGCCAGCCGTGATCACCCCACACAACGACGATGGTGTCGTCACGATGACCAGACTCGTCGAGCGCGGTCAGCAAGCGACCGATTTGTGCATCCGTGAAGCTGGTGCAGGCGAGGTAGCTGCGCACAAGATTTCGCCACTGGTTGGCTTCCTTCAGAAACTTCAAACGAGGCTCTGGCAGAAGCCAATGCAGATACCAAGAGAAGCGCGGCGTGTCGGCTCGGTCGTTCTCGATGATCTTTGGCAGCACGCTGTCGTCATCGGGATACAGGTCGAACCACTTCTGTGTGGCGTAGCAGGGCACATGCGGCAGGAAAAATCCGGCAGCGATGAAGAACGGCTGGCCCTTTGGAGCCTTCTTGATCTGCTCGACTGTCCACGAGGCCACCTGGTAGTCGCCTTTGCCTGTGTCATCGTTGTCGAGCGGCCACACGCCCCAGTCCATGAGCGGGTTGTTGCCCATCGGTGTTTCACCGATGAGCTTCTTTGGCGGCTTGGTGCCCACGCCGCCATACGGCGCGGTGACCATGAACTCCGGCTTCGCATTAGGCGCCTCCTTCGCGGCCTTTTTGCTCTTTGCTTTACCAGTGCCTCCACCGCCGCCGGTGCCGCCGTGGTAAATTTTGCCCGTGGCAGCGGTCAGGTAGCCGTGGTTCTCAAAATGCTGCGGCAGCGCTACGCGGTCTTTCCATGGCGGCAGCGTGCGAAACCAGGGCGAGAGGCCATAGATGCCCGTGGTGGTCGGACGCAAGCCGAGCAGCAGACTTGTGCGCGAAGGATTGCACAAAGGCATGTTGCAATGTGCGTTCGTGAAGGTTGTGCCGCGAGCCGCGAGCTTATCCAGATTAGGTGTCTTCGCCATCTCGTGACCACCAAGATGGCCGATCCAGTCGTTTTGATCGTCGATGGCGATGAACAAGACGTTTGGCTTGGCTGCCAAAAGTGATGATGCCAGAGCAAGGAAAACGAAGATGAAGTTCACCAAAGTCATATCATTATTTGCGTTTTAGCTGGATGTGTTTGAGGTCAATCCCAGGCAGGGTGAGGCATTCCAGGCTTAGTGAATTTGTGCCTGGTGTTAACTTTAAAGTGCCAACACCATAGTGCTTCCACATTCGATCACGATATCGTGCTTTGCCTTCTGCATCTCGGTGTGGCAAAGGCACTTCAGGTGCCTCGGCCGCTGGTAAAACGGTTTCTAGGGATTCCTGATCACAACGGACTCGGATTAATGTTTGTGCTTCAGCCGCATAAGCCAGTTCGATTTCATACTCACCAGCTTTCAAGACTTCGATTTCGTAGCGAACCGAGGCTTTAGAGTCTGACCAGTTCGTTAACCAATCATTCGCAAATCCAGGCCCGTTTGCAAAGTTCAAGGGCGTATCGAAAAAGGCCTGTGGAGCATGCAGCTCAACCGGATTCTGTTCATCATGGCCTACAGCTAGAGGAAATCGCTTCAAACCATCTCGGGCAATCTCAGCAAACCAAGCTTCATAAGCAGCACTGAGTTTCATGACAAGTTCAGGTTCATCTGGCGCAATGTCATGCTGCTGACCTGGGTCTTTCTCCATGTCATAAAGCTGCCATGGTTTTGCTGCTGAATCGTTTGCTTTTGCTTTTGAACCACCTCCAGCGCCTTTGATTTCACGAACGAGTCGATGTCTCTGAGTTCGAACTGCCCCCGGATATTGATTGGTCTCGTTGATTGGATTGTGAGTGAAAAGAATGCGCTCTGGCCAGCTTTCTTGGTTTTGCAGCAGGGGGGTCAAGCTTCGTCCATCCAGCTTTACATTCGGCGCTTCGATGTTGCACAACTCAAGAATGGTAGGGAAAAGATCGATGTGTGCGACGATCTGTTTCACTTCATGTGGAGTCCATTTTCCGGCTGGCCAATGCATGAAGAGCGGCACTCGATTGCCACCTTCATGCAGGCTGGTTTTGCCGCCGCGCATTCCGGCATTGTAAATCGGTACACCTGCTGTCCCTCCGTTGTCTGTCAAAAAAATGACCAATGTGGTTTCTGCGAGATTCAACTGATCCAGCTGATTTAGCAAACGACCTACATTGTCATCCACATTTTCACACATCCCGTAGAACGCAGCGACTTTGTCCTCAAAGCCTTTGGCTTTAAACTTCTCAAAGTAGGAATCTGGCACTTGATAAGGAGAATGCGGCGCGTTGTAAGCAAGGTAACAAAAGAAAGGTTCTTTGGCGTGTTGGCTCATGAAACTTATGGCTTCGTCTGTGAGCACATCGGTGATGTAGCCCTTCGTCGGTTCTGGATGAGAACCTCGCAGCAAGGTGGCATCAAAGTAATCGTTCCAATGCCCGTTGTTGAAACCGAATGCGTGCTCAAATCCTTGTCCTAAAGGCGTGCATGGAAACTGTTCTCCATTGTGCCATTTGCCAATGCACGCAGTTCGATACCCCTTTGACTTTAGAACTTCCGCTAGCGTGATTTCAGAGGGTTTCATGACCTCTTTGTTATGCGTCACACCATGCACACCCGATCGCAAAGGCCATCGGCCGGTTAGCAGGGCTGCTCGTGTGGGAGCGCAGAAGGAATTCACAAAAAAGCGATCAAAGCGAACTCCCTCACGTCCGAGACGATCCAAGTTTGGAGTTTGAAGGTGCGGATTGCCATGAATGGAAAGATCTCCGTATCCCTGATCATCCGTGATGATCAATAACACATTCGGTCTCACGCCAAGCGCCGTGAGGCTGAAGACTGACAAAAGAAAAACCAGACAGCGATTCATGAAGTGCAGCTGCAAACGCTGCTATTGAGGAAATCCTTCAGGCACTTCTTGTCGGATGTTCTCGGTAACACGCGGAAACGATTTGCCCTGCCTTGGCTTGCAGCTAAACGACAAGGCATGACTGCTCCGACATCTTCACGGCTGGGCCTACTCATTGTCGTCTCTGGACCTTCTGGAACGGGTAAAACGACTTTGTGTCGGAAAGCCTGTGCGGATGGGCGGGCAGTGTTTTCCGTGTCTTGCACCACACGCCCTCCACGGCCTGGGGAAGTGGACGGCAAGGACTACTTTTTTTTGACCGAGGAGGATTTTTTGGCCCGGATTGATCGCGGTGAACTTTTTGAATATGCGCGAGTTCACAACCGCTGGTATGGAACTTTGAAAAGCTATGTGTTTGATAATCTAAAACGTGGCGTGGATGTGCTCATGGACATTGATGTTCAGGGTGCAGCCCAGGTGCGTGGCTGTGAAGATGAGCTGGTCGCTCGCTGTCTGACGGACATTTTCGTCATGCCACCTAGCCTTGAAGAGCTTGAGGCCAGGCTTTCTGGTCGGGCAACTGATAGTCCTGAAGTCGTGGCCTTGCGTCTAAAGAACGCGGAAGCTGAAATGCAACACTGGCAGGATTATCGTTATTGTCTGGTGAGTGGCAGTCGCGAAGAGGATGAGTCAAGATTCAACGCGATTCTCCAAGCGGAACGCCTCCGCAGTAGCCTACATCCAGCTGATGGAAGCCAATTGGGTAAGTAGGATAGTTTTGCCAGTGAATCATTCGTCAAATGATCTCCACGCAGATCGCGGTGCAGTTGTCTCTTCCTGATTCAGTGACTGCATGTTCGACAACTTTATAGGCTCTGGGTTTTTCCTCTGGGGCGGCTTTCAAGTGTTCTGCAATTCGAAAATCCCACAGTGCATCCGTGATGCCATCTGAGCAGATCAAAAAACGATCTCCACTCTGGTAGCGGACTCGACCGATATGTGGACGGACTGTCTGCTGACCAGCACCCAAGGCTTGATCAAGTCGATTCTTCCCAGGATGAGTCCGTGCTTCTCGTTCATTCAGCTTGCCCTGCCTGCGTAACCAACCCACGTGAGTGTGATCTTCGGTGAGTTGCACCAATTCACCTCCAGCAGGCATGTAATAGATCCTGCTATCTCCTACGTGAACGAAGTGCATGATCTCTGGCGTGAAACAAGCTAGGCTCAGCGTGGCTCCCATGCCATGACATTCCGAGTAAACTCTACCCATCTGGGTGAGTTCCTCATTCACTTTCAGACAGATTTCTTCCAAGACATCGCTGAACCCCGAATCAAGCCCTTGAGCTGCCTGTTTGTAACTTCGCGGCATCAATCTCATGACCTGTTGCACGACCATTCGGCTGGCGAATTCTCCTGACTTGGCTCCACCCATGCCGTCGCTCACGGCAAAAAGAAAATCACCGCTATTCAAATCCGATTCCCCAATTTTGCCAAGGTATCGCACCTCATGGGCATCGTAGGTCAAAGCCAAAAAAGAGTCCTCGTTGTTTTGACGAAAGCGTCCCACATGGGTCATGCCTGACCATTGGATGCCTTTGGCAGATTCAGAAGTTGAAGAGGAGAAAGCCACAAAAATTGGGTCCTAAACTCCCGAAACTGGATGCCTACACAAGCTGAAGATGCTCTCGTTAGGCAGCGCTGGGCTGCGTTTCATTTGGCTGGTCAGATGCAGGGGCACGCCCCAGGGCAAAACGAAAAAGTCGCCCAACATCATCGACAGCCAGATAACACAAGGGAACCAAAAAGAGAGTGATCACGGTTGCAAAGAGGCTGCCATAGCCCATCGCGACAGACACAGGTGTTAAAAACTGAGCATGTGTGCTCTGTGCTCCACTGCTGAAAAAGAACGGGAGGGCTTTGGCGAGCCAAGTTCCATCAAAGATCAGCGGCACCAGACCGAAAAAGGTCGTGATCTGTGTCAGGAAAATGGCTCGGAAGCGCTGAATCCCACCTAACTGAACAGCCTCACGCAAAGGGGTGCCGTTGGCTTTTAGATCATTGATCTCATCGACCAAAACAAGGGTATCATTGACCACCACACCACAGACGCCAAGAATGCCAAAAAAGCTCATGATGCTGACAGGCAAATGATGGAACTGATGCCCGATGACGGCTCCAACGACACCGAAGGGAACCACGAGGAGAACAATCAACGGCTGAGAGTAGCTTTTGAACGGTATTGCCATCAAAGCATACATCGCACCGATGACCAAAAGGAAGGACAGTAGGGCTTTGCCTTGACTTTCGCGCTGCATTCTAGCCTCACCTTCAAAACTCCACAGGATATGACTGTGATCCGCGAGTAGCTCATCCAAGAACACAGAAAGCTCAGCTCTCAGGGCAGCGATATCGACAGTGCCTTTGTCTGCATCCGCAGAAATGTTCAATGCGCGACGACGGTCAACACGCTTGATGCTGGTGAAGCTCTTGACCACTTTGGCTTCTGCCACTCGTTGAAAAGGAACCTCAAGTCCATTCGCCGCTCGCACTCGCATGGTTTCTAGCGTTGCTAAATTTTGCCGATTTTCTCTGGGCATGCGCAGCATGACCTTCACCTCATTGCGTCCTCGCTGAATACGCTGAACTTCGTCGCCATAAAAGGATTGGCGAACCTGCCTAGCTAAATCGGTCACAGTAATGCCAAACTGTTGTGCCTCCGGTTTGAGCCTGAGTTGAATTTCATTTCTTCCGGAATCTAGGGTGTCATTGATGTCGAAGAGAGCGGGATAGGTACTCAGCTTTTCTTTGATCTTTTCTGACATGGCCAAGAGTTCTTTGGGGTCAGTTCCTGTGAGTTGGATATCCACAGGATCCCCACCACGCATGATCTCTGCTCGGAAGGTCAGCTCTTCTGCTCCAACAATGTTCCCAATCCGCTTGCGCCATTCGTTTGCCATTTCGACGGTGTTGGCATCACGGCTTCTTTCTTCAGGGCCATAGGTTTCCATCACAACGCCTCCTATGTGACTGCCCGAACCGCTCGTGGAGCCTCCTCCGCGCGAAGAAATGGTGGTGCCAATGCTGGAAATGATGTGTTTGACGACGCTCTTTCCATCCGGGCCGACATATTCTTTCTGCATGTCGCACGCGATTTGGTAGATACGCTCGACGTGTCTTTCAGTCACTTCGATGGGGGTCCCATCCAGCATGTTCAGGCGACATTCGATCCGCTCACTTGGGACACGTGGGAAGTATGTCGTGGCGATTCGACCACTCACGTACAGTCCAACGATCACCGCCAATCCACCAAAAAGCATGGCCAGAACAGTGTAACAATTTCTGACACTGAAACGGATTGCCGGAGAATAGACGGTGCGAACGAACCAACGCAACCCATGATCCGAAACTCGATGCACGGGAGCTAGCATATCGCCTGCGCGACCGAGAAATGGATGCGCCAGATGGCTGGGAAGAATCAGCTTGGTCTCGAGCAGCGCGATGAGCATGACCGTGATAAAAATCAAAGCAATTGGCCGAAACATCGAACCCCAGTCCGAGGAATCGATCGCCATGGGTAAGAAGGCAATCACAGTGGTTAAGACGCCAAAAGTGATTGGGACGGCCATGCGTCGAGTTCCTGCAATGGCTGCCTCAAGAGGAGACAGCCCTTCTTTCACACGCAGATGGTCGCAGTGTTCGGAAATCACGATGGCGTCATCGACAACAATGCCAAGGACTAGGATGAATCCCATGAGCGAGGAGAGATTGATCGAAATATCCAAATAAGGCATGAGCGCAATCGCACCCATGAAGCTCATGACCATGCCAACGCCAACCCAGATAACAGCTTCGAGTCGAAGAAAAAGCCCGACGCAGAGGAAAACCAGAAGCAGACAGCTCTGCGCATTTTGCAGAAGCAGATCAATGCGCCCCTTGACGATCTTGGAGCGATCATTCCAGTAATCGAGACGCACGCCATCGGGCAGTCTCTTGTTGGTGGATTCGATGTAGGCTTTGACTCTTTCTCCGATCGTGATGGCATTCTGGTTGCCTTCACGCATCACACTGATCATTACACACCGTCGTCCGTTCAATCGAGCTTCTAGCGGACTTTCGGTGAATCCGTCGATGATTTTCGCGACCTCTCCCAAGGTTAGTTTGCTTCCATCCGTGCGGGTCAGGAGCGGAATGCGTGCATAATCTTCTCCTGTGTAAGCTCGTCCTCGCGTGCGCAGTGAAACATCTCCAGCTTCTGTTTTTACCACACCAGCAGGCATGTCGATGGCATTTTGACGAATGGCTTGACTGATTGCCTCTAGACTCAAGCCGTGTTCTCTCAACTGCTCTTCGGGAATCTCGATGGCAATCTCTTCATTTCGGATTCCTGTGATGTCTGCATGCGAGATGCCTGGCAGAGCTGCTAGTTCATCCCGGGTTTGCTCGCCCAAGCGTTTTAGGTCGCGCTCCGCCATATCGGCACTCAAAATCACGGTGATGACACTGTGAAAACTGTCATCCAGCTGAATCACAGGCTTTTCCGCAAGGGCAGGGAAGTTGGGAATCGCATCAACGCGGATTTTTACATCCTCCATGACCCTTCGCGGGTCTTCGCCTTCATTGACTTCAATGGTCACAGTGCCCCCACTACTACCGGCAGTGCTATTGATGTGTTTGATGCCACCCACTTGTTGAATGGCCTCTTCAATCTTCAGCACAATGGTTTCTTCAGTTTCTTCGGGTGAAGAGGCGGGATAAGGCACGCTGACGGAGATGAAGCGCGAGGGCATGTCTTGGAAGACTTCCAAGGCGACTTTGTCCTGATAAAGCGTCCAAGCGCCAGCGACCATCACCGCCAGCATGAGAAGATTAGCGGCGACGTGATTGCGGGCAAACCAAGCGATCATAGATGATAGTGTGAGCAGAGATAACCATTGAATCCACGAGCTTCGAAGCCCGGCTATTCTTCCATACGCGCCAAGTAAGTCAGAGAGCGATCTTCTCCACGTCTCGCCACCACGATGATCTGCTTGCGTTTATCACCTACGTAACCGGTGCTGGTGATGCGTCGAAGATCATCATCACTGGTCAAAATGCCAGATAGAGCTTGGGCTCGCTCTCCTGTGATGTTTAGCAAACGGTAGGCCTCACCATCTGAGATTCGCTGGTCGTCTTCAGTTCCCGCGATGCCATCGGCTCCATCTCGACGGAGGATGTAGCTTTCGACGTCTTTTTCGGCAGCACCACTGATGGCGATCAAGGTTTCTTTAAAGGCGGTGCGAAGGTCAATTGTGCCATCTCCATAGACACTGAAATATTCGCGCCAATCAGGCTTGAGCTGGTCCACAACTCCCATCCCGCGAACCAAAAGCATTTCATCGGTGTGAGTGAATCCTGTGTTGCGTGGCAGATCATCAACAGCAAGGCTTTCATAGTATTCTTTTTCAGCCCCGTTGGATCGTGCTTCTTCATTACGATCCACCCAATCTGCGAGCGATTCTGAAGCGATGCTGGCTTCATCTCCATTCAAACCCCAGCGCATGAATAAATTGTAGATAGCTTCACGCAATCGATCATCAGTGACAAGGTTGATGGGAATGCGTGCTCCTTCGTAGTTGATGACAACATCGAAGCCACTGTCGGTGCCAATTTTCTGTTTTAGCACAATGTCACCACGGCGGGTCTCTGGGTGCAGGCCTACGGCAAGCCCACTTTCCGCCAGGTGTAGGGCACGGAATTCAGCTGCGTCGATCACCGCTTCCTGCGCACTGAAGTTCAAATACTGAGCCAGCCCCATGACCACCAGGCTCATCAGCAGCAGAGCCCAGATCATGAGCATCAGCGCGGAGCCACGTGGACGCGTCAGGAGCGGGATGGGGGTCAGCGTGAGCATGGAGGTTATCGTCTGTTGTTGGAATTGGCCGTGGGGGTATCGGGTTGGCTGTTGTTTCCATTGCCGTTGCGACCGCCCCCCTGTCTGCCACCGCCTGCCGTTGCTCCATCGTTGCTGCCAGCGTTCGGAGTGCTGCTTGTGTTTGTGGTATTTGCCGTGACACGGCCAGCCACCAGCTGGATGGTGGGCACGCTGTAAACCATGCGGATGGGCAGAGTTCGGTCCTTCATGAGCAGCTGCACCTCGATCAGGTCCGGCCAGTTGCTTTCATTCCACTCCTCTAGCCAAGTCTGGTCAGATTCTTTATAGAAGCGCCATTTCAGTGTCACCACGTCTGGCAGCAGGGGCATCCAGTAGCGGCCCTGCTCGTCCGGGGCGGACAGGCCTGTGGTTTCCTGGCGCATGGCCAGGCCACTGTCATCGGTTTCGGGGATGAGATCTTCCCGGGAAAGGCACAAGTAGTTCAGAGCTGCGCCGTTTTGATCTGTGGTCCCTGCGGGATCGGGGCGCAGGCCGAGGATGGTGTCTTGGTAGGACAGGGGATTGAAGCCAAAGCCGAAGCTGTGCGGCGCGCCGCTGATGGTTAGCTCCTGCCCGGAGGTGGTGGGGGAGTTCGGATCCAGCAGCGTCAGTGTGAGCGTGGCCGTGCTGGGCATGGTGGTGAAGGTTTTGCGGCAGATGTCCAGGAAGCGGTTGATGCTGCTGTTCTCCCGCTGGATGCGCTCAATCTCCGCAGCGCCACGCACGCTGCCTTGGATGAGCGCAAACAGTGTGCCGGTGATCATGCCCAGGATGGTCATCGCGATGACGATCTCCATCAGCGTAAAACCATGGAGGGAAGCACGGGAGGCAAAGGGCACGGAGAACGAGCGAAGCGCTTTCCAGCTCTCGACTGCGTGCTCTCGGCTGTAGGCTTTACTTCTGCGCGGGTTTGTAAACATAGACGTCCACGGATTCCTCCCTTTGTTCAGTTCCAACCGTGTAGCTGGCGGTGATGTGCAGGTTGTATAGGTCGCTCATGAGGTTGCCGCGCGTCATTTTTAGGCTCACGGGCTCGACACTGCTGGTGTAGGTGGTCTCCAGGGCGGCATCCGTGATGGTGGTGGCCATCTCGTTCAGCGGCTTGCGCCGCAGCTCCTCCACCATGGAGCGCATGGCGATGCGCAGGCGCTGCTCCTTGTTCAGGATCTGCGCCACCTCCATGGAGGCATTCAGCGTGCGCGCTAGGCCGAGCACGCCGATTGAAAAAATGCTGAGGGCGATGATCAGCTCAAAAAGGATGTAGCCACGGGGGCGTAAAACGAACTTCCGAGTTCGTTGTTCCTGACTGGCGTTGCGGGAGGGGCAACAAAGCTGGAGATTCGTTGCGCAGGTCTTCATTTCAGATCCACAACCTCCCGGGTGATGTCGGCAGTGAGCGCGTTGAACTCCACATCAAAGACTGCTCCTTCACGCTCCAGGTGCAGCTTGAGTGGAATGCAAATGCCAGTGGGCTGGAAGACCCATAGCTTTACCACATCACCACTCATCGGGGTTTGCTGAAATTCATTCCAAAATTGGAGGGAATACTGAGTGTCCTGGGGCAGGTCATAGCGCTCGCTCCAGTTGTCATCCAGCTTTGGCGTTGTGGGAGCCAGGGGCAGGTTGGTCTTGGGCTGATTCCCCGAGGCAGTGTCCGGCTCTGCGCTGGAATCTTGTGCATTTGGGTTCTGTCGAAACTCACCTGTGGCGGCTCGCTCCAAAAACTCCGTCAGCTCCGCCATCTGGAGGTAGGGGGAGAAGTAGCGGGAGGCGACAAAGCCTCCTGGATAAAACGCCACCTGGTAGGGGCGCTTTTCGCGCATGGCTCGGAGGCGTGCCTCTTTGACAAGCCGTGCCAGCTCGATCACCGGCTGCCGTGCCAGCTGCTCATCCCGCCAGCCTTTAAACATCGGCACCGCCCCCGCCGCCAGCACGATGAGGATGGTGAGGGCAATGACGACCTCGACCAGGGTGAAGGCCGGTGCATTCGGAATGCGAAATGCGGAACGCGGAATAGCGCGTGAACCTGAGCGCAGGTCATCAGGCATTCCGCATTCCGATTTCCGCATTCTGATTTTCATCATTTCGTGGCCGTCTGGGGCCAGTTGCCGATGTCGTCTTCGGTGCCTTCCGCGCCGTCCTTGCCCATTGAATAGACATCGTAGGGCTTCTTGGATTTCTGGGCTGGATAGCGGTACTTGTATTCCATGCCCCAGGGATCTTTCGGCACGGCTTCCAGCAGCTGGGTCCATTTTTCCGGCAGGGGCTCGGTGGTCGGGCGCTCGACCAGGGCCTTCAGTCCCTGCTCGGTCGTCGGCGCGCGCATGTTGCGGGCCTCATAGAGCTGGAGCTGGGTCATGATGTTCTGTAGGTCGCTCTCCACGCGGGTTTCCTTGGCCACATCGACGTTGCCTTTCAGCATGTAGATGGAGCCGGCGGCTAGGATGGAGATGATGGTGAGCACGATCACGATCTCGATGAGGGTGAAGGCGGCGGTCCGTGCGCCGAGGCGGAGTTTGGGGGTGGTCATGGCTTTTTTACAGGATGAACAGGATGGCAGGATTAACAGGACTCAGGGGATGCAGGAAGGGAAAACAAAAGGGCTCAAACGCGGCCGCGGATGCCGTTCACGGAGGAGAAGACGGCGGAGATGATGGAGTAGGCAACGACACCGACGATCACGGCCATGAAGAGGATGATGATGGGGGAGATCATCGCGGTCATGCGCTTGATGCGCTTGTCCAGCTCCTTGTCATAGCGTGCGGCTGACTTTTCCAGGGACTTGCCCAACATGCCGGTCTGCTCGCCCACGGCGATCATGTCCACCAGCATGAGGGGGAAGTGGCCGACCTTTTTCAGGGAGCTCGACAGCGAGCCACCCTCGGCCACGAGTCCGGTAACTTTGGAAAGCAATTCCTGGATGAAGACATTGGCGGAGATCTTGGAGACAAGCCGGATGCTGTTCAGAAGCGGCACGCCGTGGCCGACCAGGCTGCCCATGCTGTGAGCGAACTGGGCGTAGAAGCGCGTGGCCAGCACGGGGCCAAACAGCGGCAGCTTCAGCTTGGCTTCGTGCCACCAGAGCAGGCCGCCCGGCGTGGCGATGTAGGCTTTAAAACTGAGGGAAAAGATAATGATGACCGCCAGGATGGCCCACCACCAGGTGGCGAGGAAGCTATTGAAGCTGATGAGCATCTGCGTGGCCATCGGCAGCTGCTGGCCACCCTTGTCCAGCAGGTCGGTGATCTGGGGAACCATGACGGTCATGAAGACGATCATGAGCACCACGCAGGCACCGACCAGGAAGGCCGGGTAGATCATGGCCTGGGTGACCTTGGATTGTAGCTCAGCCAAGACCACGAGGTTCTGCGCCAGCCGCCGGAGGATGGGAGCCAGCGAGCCGCTGACCTCACCTGCAGCCACGAGATTGCAGTACAGCTCATCAAAGCTGGGCGATGCCTTTTTCAGTGCCTTCGCCACCGTGGAGCCCTCTCGCAGTTGGTCGCGCAGAATGGTTGAGACGCGGCGCAGGGCTGGGTCTTCCTGGCGCTCAGTGATGACACGCAGCGCCTGGTCGATCTGGAGACCGCCATCGAGCATGTCCGCCAATTCTTCGGTGAAGAGGATGAGCTGTGCGCGCTTCAGCTTGGCAGGGCCTTGATCAAGTGCCCTGACCGTCGTTGAGTGAGCAGGCGAAGCCGCCTTGCTCATTTCGGCGACTTTCACGGGAACCAAGTCTTGAGATTCAAGATTCCGAAACACTTCAGCGCGCGACGCAAGTGCTAGGGTGCCAGAAATGGTCTGGCCGGAGCTATTGAGTGCGGTGTAAGCAAAAGTCGGCATGAGAATGTGGCAGGGCAGAAACGCGCAGCAGCTGGCTTTCTCGCCTCTGAAAGTTGTCGTCTAACTTTTAGAGGATTGCCCAAACCCCAGGGCTTGGTTGCAGTTGCATGACAATCGTTTGTTTTCATGTCCGCTGGCGTGAAGTTCCTGTGCGAAGGACATAAAAAAGCACCCAGCCCTGCGAGCGTGGGTGCTGAGATTTGACCTGAAGAGTTAAGGAGCTTTCGCCGGAGCTGGCTCGGCTGGCTTCTCTGGACTCGGTGCCGTCGCAGGTGCTGGGGGTGATGACGTCGGTGCTGATTTGCTCTCCGCGGGTGCAGGTGCTTTCGGGGCGGAGGCCTCTGTTGGCGTTGGCACTGGAAGGGTGACGGGTGCTCGATTCGCAGGCGCAGCCGGAGCTGGCATGGCAGCGGGAAGGGTGAGGGAGGGTGGGGCTGAATTCGTCGCTTGCTGGGGAGCCAGCGTGGGTGCCAAAGGACTTCTGTCTTCAGAACCAAGCTTGATCACGGGTGCTCCAGGCGCTGGAGCACCTGATTTCTTCTCATCGACCTTCGGTTTTGGAGGGCCATCTACCTCTTTGGTCGGTAACTTTGCGCTGATCCATTCCAGACGGCTTTCCGATTGGGACAGGAAGGGATTTGCGGCGTCCATGCCTGTGAATCGTGTGGGCAAGCCTTCATAGATCTTTTTGGCATCATCTTCTTTGCCTTCAGCCCAGGCAAGATCGCCAAGACGCAGTTCGGCAAGTGGAGCTAGCTCCGTTTGTGCGAATTCACCTGTGATGCGCTCAAAGGATTGCTTGGCCTCTCCCTTTTGGCCCAAAGCTTCCTGCTTGGTTCCCAAGGCTAAGAGGGCCTGGGCCAAAAGAGGGTGCTTGGGGTGGTCTGTGACAAATGCTTTGAGAGCATCCACGGAGGTTGTTTTTTTGTTCTCTTCCCAAAGCAACTCAGCCTTTTTCAGCAGGGCATTGCCCGCTGCTAAGCTGGTTTTGTGCTGAGCAATAACAACATCGAGATCCTCGACCGTTTTCGCTGCTGCAAAGGCTTCACCTGCCTTCACCTCTGCCGCATGTCCCAAGTAGCGAGAGATTCCGTAAATCGTCATGGCAGCGACAGCGGCTAAGAACAGTAGGACGATTTTCTTGAAGTTGTTTTCGAGGAATTGCTCCCAGGCAGGGAGTGCTGCGGTGGATGAATCAGAAGACATGTGAGAATGGGGAAGGGGTGACAAAGGCAAACTCACGCGCCCACTTTGGCGCGTGCCTCATCAGCGAGGGCAGTGGAAAGATAGCGCTCACCGGTTGAGCAGCCGATCGTCACGATCAATTTGCCTGCATTTTCAGGACGCTGGGCAACTCGGATGGCTGCGCAGACATTAGCGCCAGTGCTGATGCCTGCGAGGATGCCTTCTTCTTTCGCCAATCGACGAGCCATGGCGAAAGCGTCGTCGTTGCTAACCTTGACGCACTCGACGATCTGGGCATTTCCTGCTGCATCCGTGAGATGAAGGTTTTTGGGAACAAATCCGGCACCTGTTCCTTGGATTTTGTGGGGGCCGGGTTGAACCGGTTCTCCAGCGAGGGTTTGATTGATCACAGGAGATGCTTCGGGCTCCACTGCAATCGCTTGGAAAGAAGGTTTGCGTGGCTTCAACACTTCACAGCAGCCTGTGATCGTGCCACCCGTTCCTACAGCGGCGACAAGAATATCCACGGCTCCATCGGTATCAGCCCAGATTTCTTCGGCCGTGGTTCTCATGTGCACGGCTGGATTGGCTGGATTTTCAAACTGCTGAGGCATCCAGGCGTTTGGTGTTTCCTTTAAGATTTCTTCAGCCTTTGCGATGGCACCTTTCATGCCTTGTGCGCCAGGAGTGAGCACTAGCTCAGCTCCCAGAAGGGCGAGGAGGGTGCGTCGCTCCAAGCTCATGGTCTCTGGCATCGTCAGAATCAGCTTGTAGCCTTTGGCCGCAGCGACAAATGCCAGTGCGATGCCAGTGTTTCCGCTGGTGGGTTCGACGATAATCGTGTCTTTGTTCAAAATGCCACGTGATTCAGCATCCTCGATCATGGCCATCCCGATCCTATCTTTGACGCTGCCCAGTGGGTTGAAAAACTCACACTTGAGAGCGATCGTAGCATTCAGGCCCGCAGTGACCTTGTTCAGTTTCACCAAAGGAGTGCGGCCTACGGTTTCGACGATGTTGTTGTAAAGATGGCCCATAAGATCTGGAACGGGTGAGAGGGTTGTGTGACCTGAGCGGATCAATCCAGCTCAGGGGAGCGTGGTTATAGGAGAGGCCTGCCACCTTGCAAAGGGAAAAATGCCCCTCCGAGTGCTCTGGATTTCCTCTTGCCCGCAGGTGAGGTCGTGCCACTATCGCGGCCCTCTTTTCCCCATCCATGGCCCTCATTGTCCAGAAATACGGCGGCACTTCCGTCGGCAATCCAGAGCGTATCCGCAATTGTGCTCGACGCATTCTGGAAACTCAACGCGCTGGCCATCAGGTCGTCGCCGTCGTTTCTGCCATGTCCGGCGTCACGGACGGTCTGATCAAGTTGGCCAAAGAAGTCTCTCCCGAACGAGACCCTATTGAACGCGAAATGGATGTTTTGCTCGCAACCGGGGAGCAGACCACCATCGCCCTCACGGCCATGGCCATCAATGCCCTAGGTGGCAAAGCAGTCTCTCTCACCGGAGCCCAGGCTGGCATATCTACGGACCGAGTGCATACCAAGGCACGCATCGTCAACATCACACCTGATGCCGTGAAGAAGATGCTTGATGAAGGCAACATCGTCATGCTCGCAGGCTTCCAGGGGGAAACGGCCAGTGGCGAAATCACCACACTCGGGCGTGGTGGCAGTGATTTGACAGCCATTGCCATGGCAGCTGCCATCAAGGCGGATATTTGCCAGATTTACACCGATGTGGATGGAGTTTACACCTGTGATCCGCGCATCGTCAAAACAGCCAGCAAGATTGAAGAGATCAGCTACGACGAGATGTTGGAGATGGCCTCTAGCGGCAGCAAAGTCATGCAGAGCCGCAGTGTCGAGTTTGCCAAAAAATTTGGCGTCCGATTCGAAGTCCGCAACAGCATGAACAACAACCCCGGAACCATCGTGAAAGAAGAAACCCCAGGCATGGAATCTGTCGTCGTCCGCGGCGTCAGCCTCGAGCGCAATCAAGCCAAAGTCACCATCGACGATGTCCCTGACCGTCCTGGCATCTCTTCGACCATTTTTGGCGCGATTGCAGGGGCTAACATCATGGTGGACATGATCGTCCAGAATGTTTCCACCGATGGTGAGACGGACATTTCCTTCACTCTGAGTGCCGCAGACCTTCCCAAAGCTGAGGCAGCCCTCAAGGCGATCTTGCCAAAGCTGGGGGATAAAGTCACTCTTCGCAATCAAAGTGGGATCGCTAAACTGAGCGTTGTGGGCATCGGCATGAGAAGTCACAGCGGTGTCGCCGCCACGATGTTCAAGGCTCTGGCCGATGTCGGCGTGAATATCGTCATGATCTCCACCAGCGAGATCAAGACGGCAGTCATCGTCAATGAGGCTGATATCGAAAATGCAGCTCGTGCTGTCCATACCGCTTTTGGCTTGGATGCGGTTGCTTGATCCATGCGTTTTCGCGATGGGCTGAAAGTCCGAGTTTCTTGCTTTGATCCGACGTATTGAATGCAAGCTCACCCAGCAATCAGCTCACATAGGGCAGTTTCTACCGTATCCTTTTGATTTCCATGACTCTTCACTTCACCAAAATGAATGGTGCCGGCAATGACTTTGTCATGCTCGATAACCGCGACCTCAAGCTCGCGCTCTCACAGGCTCAAATTGCTCAGCTTTGTGATCGTCATCGTGGCATTGGTGCGGATGGATTGCTTTGTGTCGAGCCAGCTACCGAAGGTGGTGACTTCAAAATGCGCTATTACAATGCCGATGGTGGCGAGGCTGAAATGTGTGGGAATGGAGCACGATGCTTTGGCCGTTTCGTGAATCTTCTGCATGATGGCAAACTCAGCAGCATTCGTTTTGAAACGCTCGCAGGCATGATCTCCGCTGAGTTTGAAGGCAGCCAAGTGCGCATCAACATGAGCGCGCCTCATAGCCTGAAGCTATCTCAGTCACTGCCTGTGGTGAGTGAGACCTTGACAGTTCACAGCCTGAACACAGGGGTGCCGCACGCGGTCGTTGTGGTTGAGGATTTGTCATCTGTGCCTGTTCGTGAGTGGGGTGCTGCCCTGCGCTACCACGATGCTTTCAAGCCAAAAGGCACGAACGCTAACTTCTGCAAAGTTTTGGCTCCTGGCAGCATTGCGATTCGGACCTATGAGCGTGGGGTGGAAGATGAAACGCTGGCTTGTGGCACGGGCATGGTCGCATGCGCGCTGATTCATCATGAACTCACAGGTGCCGCCAGTCCGGTAAGCGTTCTGGTCAAAGGTGGTGATACCCTTCGCGTTGGATTCACAGAGTCGGCTCCTCATGAATACACTGAGGTAACGCTGCTCGGTCCTGCGGATGTGGTGTTCACGGGTGCCGTGACGATCTGATCGTTGGACGAAAAGTTTCGCTTCATTCGGTCGTTCTCTGCGGCCTGCTATGACGCGCTCTACTCTTTTCTTTTTGGTTTTATCACTGGGCCTGACGGCCACAGCGATTTCTCAACCTGCCGCAAGTCCTCTGGGTCTTGGGCTGAAGGACGGTGACCGAGTGATTTGGATTGGCGACTCGATCACGCATCAGTGTCAATACACACAGTATGTGGAAGATTTTTTCTACACCCGTTACCCAAAGATTCGACTGCACTTCCGCAATGCTGGTGTCAGTGGGGATCGCGCCGCGGATGTCTTGAATCGTTTTGATGACGACATTGCAAGCTTCAAGCCCACAGTCGCGACCGTGCTGTTGGGGATGAATGATGGTGCTTACCAAGATTTTTCACCCGAATTGTTTCAGGCTTACTCTCGGGACATGACCAAGCTTCTCGACCGGTTGGATGCACTGAAGGTGCGCGTTTTTTTGATGAGTCCGACCATGTTTGATCACCAAGCTTTCGAGCAGATGGTGGCCAAAGACCCCACGCGTGGGAAAAACAAAAAGCCGGAGAACTACAACGCGGTATTGGCCTACTTTGGCAAATGGGGACAGGAAGTGGCACGTCAGCGTGGCTATGGGTTTATTGATCTTTTTGGGCCGCTCAACAAGCTCACCACGGATGGCAGACTGAAAGATCCAAATTTCACGCTCATTGCAGATGCAATCCACCCTGCAGGGGATGGTCAGTTTGTCATGGCTTACACCATGATTGATGCTTTTCAGGAACCAGGTTCCGTCTGGAATCTGATGGCTCAGCCTGTAAAAGAGCAGTGGCAGATTCGCGCAAGTCCTGGGACTTTGGTTTCAGATGTGAGAGGTGCTGTGGGACAGGGCTTAGCCTTCACACTCGAGCCGAAATGTCTGCCTTGGGCTGTGCTGGATGAAGCAAAGCTAGGAGCTACCTTGACTGCTGCCGGTCACCGGAAAAGTGGTGAGGTCTTGACGGTGAATGGTTTGGCTCCTGGCCGCTATGAAGTGCTGCAAAATGGGCAAACGGTGGGCACTTGGGATCATGTCAGTCTTGGGAAAAAGATAGAACTTCAGAGTGATCCTGAATCCGTAACACTTCAGCAAGCCCAGAAGGTGATTGCTCTCAACAAGCAGCGGAATGATGAAGCTATCCGTCCGCTTAGAAACCTTTACGGACAGCGCAAAAGCAAACTCCGTGCAGGCAACAAGACCGCATTCGAGGCCTGGTGGAATGGTGAAGGTAAAGCCCAGGAGGCCTCCCTTCTCAACAAGGCCGCTGAGCTAGAAGATCAGATCTACAAGATCAATCAGCCCCAGCCTGTAAAAATCGAGATCCGGAAAACTGCGCCCGTTCAGAAGGCAAAAGTCAAGAAGGCAGCCTGATGGCATTGATCGCATCGATAAGCAGAGCGTGAATGTGAGGGCTGCCTTGATGGGTTCAATCAGCAGAGCCAGTTTCCCAATCGAGCACAATGTTGTAACGGTAGGTTCGCTCCTTGGGGAGGGTTGGCGAAGTCTTGTTGTCGATCCGGTCATAAACATTCATGGGAGGTGAAACCGTGGCGTCTTTGCCATGAATATAGTCCTGATCTTCCACGATGCAGCGATAGGCTTTGTTGAGCAGCAGAGCTCTCTCTCGTGAAGGAACAATGAGATCGTAAACATCACGTGCTTGACGAAGTTTGGTGGGATCAAGTTTGCCATCAGCTTGGAACCACCGCTGCTGCATTTCTTCGTTGTTGCGAAATTCACTCCCCCCTTCAGCACGTGCAAGGTAGGTGACAATTTCCCCTTCGGTCTCACCTTGGCTCGGAGCATCAGGCATATTCTTCAGTCGAATGTATCCCCAACCCTCAACGCCTTCCCGTTTTCGAGCAAAGCTGAAGGTCTTATCAATCGTGGAACCCACGGAATTATGACACCCCATGCAGGAGAAGTTTTCTTCATAGGTTAGTCCCCGCAAACGCCCTTGACGGTCTTCAATGAATCCTTGAATGGCCCAGCCGTTGCCATTGTCCAGCCCGTGCTGACCGATGCTCTGGTAAGCTGGCAAATTGCCTGCTTCCTTTTCGTTGGCTTCCAGGACGTATTTCCGAGCATACATGGGCTTGGAATAAGCCCTCGCTTTGCGCATGTAGCGTACTTCTTTCATGCGTGTCGAGACACCGATCTCCCCCTGAGTTGTGATTCCCAAGTAGCGCACGGTGTGGAGAAACTCCGTGCCTTCTGGGTAAAGGTGGCTTTCAAGAGGAAGAGGCTGGGCCGCGCCTACCCAAGAGTTGACCTTGGTGATTCGTTTGACTTGACCAAGCTTGCCGTCGCCATCCAGGTCGCTGCCGACTGTTGCCTCATCCAGAGGCGGTATGGAAAGGCTGGATCGTCCTTTGATCACAGCCTCCAGAATGCATAGATTCGCCAAGTAAACCTCACGAGATTCATGTCCATTGATGTCTTTTTGAAAAGCAGTGGGTAGGCGAATCATCACATCGTCAGTCGAGCCATTGGTCGGCCAAAAGGTGCTCGGAAAGGGTTTGTAACTGTAGGCCACCCACTGACTTCCATCTTTGGCAAAACCCAGAGCATCGAAGGCTTCGGCTCCTTGAGCTAGATTCTTGAGATCTGGGATCCAGCCTTTGAATCCACTTTCCTGGAGTCGAGGTGCGAGTGCGCTGTAGTTGTCTTCAGCGATGTAGCTTAGGATTTCGGCATCGGTGATTTGAGCGACACGTTGGCTACGGTCTTCAAAAAGGTTCTTCCAATGGTTAGTCATACCGAGTTCACTGAAGCTGTAGGCTTCCTGTAGATCAGCATCATTCATGCTGTTTTCGCGTCCTTGAATCTGGTCTTGGTGACAGACATAACAAGGATTCGCGCGTGCTTCGGTTCGAGTGTAGCACTGAGGAGGAACAACGGCTTCTCGATTGTATAGGGTATGGACAGGGTGAGCATCAGGAACGGGCGGCAGGACATGCTGCAGTTGCCGCAGGGATTCTAGCATCTGCTCATGAAGTGGTACAGGCTCAGCACAAAATCCACACATCGGGATCAAACTGGCGATTCGAGAAAACCAAATGGATAAAGAAAGCCGGATCATAACAAAATGGAGACCATTGAAGAAAGGGAAGGGCGGCCCTTTCAAAGAGCCGCCCCATGGGGACTGAAAACCGTTCTGATCGGTTAGCTTATTGGTTCGAAATGAACCGGAAAGCACCACGGCGCAGAGCCCTGACGAAGTTCGTGTTCAGAACATTCGAGACATCGAAGGTCCAGACGGCATCACCGAGACCATTAGGCACGTTGTTGAGGTTTGTGCTGTTCGGGTGCTGGACGCAGAGGTGGAATTCCGTGGGCACTGCAGGATTGAAAATCATGCCTGTAGCTTCTGAACCGGACACGCGAATGCTCATGAAATGGTCCAATGACTCAGCGATACCATCGTTGTTGGTATCACGAACGAACCAGATGTCACCGCCACTTGCGTCGCCATTGGGGGCGTCTTCGATGACATAGATGTTGCCCGCAGCGTCGATAGCGAGGTTGTCTGGGGAATTCAACACTCCTGTGGTAGGAGCGCGACCCAGATTTTTCGGCGTATTGTTGTCCACCAGGGTGCGAACGATCATGCGGCCACTGGGGTGAAGCACCTCGATCGCCAGCACTTTGTTTTCGGAGGTGACGGCGACATAAATCACTTCATTGCCATTGGCGAGACGACTCACGATCATGTCTTCAGGACGACCGTAAGGGGTGCCACCTACATCATCTGCGGCTGGGCGTCCACCCATGGTATTCGTGTTGGTGCGCGGGTCATTGGTGGGGCCGTCACGGAATGCATCGGTGATGCCATAGAGCGGGCGTCCCTCGGGCGTCGAGATGGGCACCCAGCTGGCAGGACCTTCGCGCTGCACGCCTGGAGCTTGCTGGTTGTAGTTTGCAGCTGCCACACCACCGCTGGAGAGGAAGTTATTCACGCTCAGCACAAAGGATTGACCCACGGTGTAATCACCGGGACGCTTCATCACAAACTTGTAGATGGACCCTGAATTCCATTCGTCGATGAAGTAGATGGAGTTGCGATACTTGACGCTGAAGTTGATGCCTTCGTGAGAGACATTCGGGATGCTGTTCAGCACGCGATGTTGAATCTCATTGGCGGGTGCCATTGGATTCAAAATTTCGACCACGCGACCAAGGCCTGCCCATTCTTCGGCTAGAAAGAGGGTGCGATTGGGGGTCCAACGGCAAGGGTCAAAGGCACCAAAGTCACGAGCCCAATTGCCCACGGCACCTTGCTGGTCTCCTGCGAAGATCACTTCGGCTTTGCGAGCCTCAATGTCATAGCGTGTGCAGCCTGCCCCGATGGGGGTTTCGTGGGGAATGAAAAGGTGAGTGCCTTCGGGATTGGTCGCCAACATGTCAAACATGGATGCGCTGGTGCTTTGTCCAGGCACACGGACGATGGATTGCCCAGGGCTGAGCACTTGATTTTCAACTTCATTTAGGCTGACCCAGTTCACCTGGGTGATGTCAGCCGGTGTTACCCAGGGAGAGGAGAGCTCTTCCATGGCGTTGGGGGAGACGACAGGAGCAGACTGGGTCAGCGGGGTGAACCAGATGTCGGTGCCGGCTTTGGCGGCCGGTGCTGCGATGAGCGCTGAGCTGATGGCAAGGCGAAACCAGGCGGGATGCAGTTTCATGGGATGGGATGCGTTGTGTTTGAGGATTGAGTGCCAGAACCTGGATTCAGGTCTCACACGCCGCGCCCTTAAGCCCATCAGCAAAGAATCTTCGCCTAGTTTACTCTGACGATATTGTGATGTGAAAACTTTGCCACATGCGCAATTGACTAACAAACAATGAAGGAAAAAGCTTGGTTTGCTTCAGTTGCTGATCTTTTGCAGAGTCGGTAAATCAGTGTGCAGGGCAACAAGAGCCCAGGACAACGTCAGCCAGCGAAAGCGCATTTCCTTGATCACAAACATCATCCCGAAAAGGAGCCGGATCGGAAACAAGAGCAGGGAAATGCCACCATCGAATAACAGGCTCACGAGAAACCATGGGCACGAGCGACATGGCTAAAAGCAAACTCATCCAAGGTGGGACATAGGCCTCTTCTGTCCTCAAGCATGAGAGGATCAGTTCTGTTAGACAGCCCAAGCCACAGCAAAACAAAAACAACAAGCCTTCCCTAAAAACAGAAAGAGCAGCCGATTGGATCACTTCCAAAGGGCTGCTCAGTAGAGACCATGAAAGGTCAGCTAGGATTACACGTGGATCGGATGGCCTTTGGCCACTTCGGTAGCTTCCTTGACCATCTCAGACAGAGTTGGGTGAGCGTGGATGGTGGCTTCGATCTCATCCCATGTGGCTTCGAGGTTCATGGCGAGACCAATCTCTGCGATCAGTTCGGTGCACTCGCTGCCCACCATGTGTGCTCCGATGATTTCACCGTGAGGTTCACCGTAGATGATTTTCACGAAGCCCTCGGGTTCTCCTGCGGCCAGAGCTTTGCCACTGGCTTGGTAGGGGAACTTGCCGACCTTGTACTTGAGACCTTTTTCTTTCGCGGCGCGTTCGGTGAGACCGATGCTGGCCACCTGAGGATGGCAGTAGGTGCAGCCAGGGAAGACACCGACTTTCTTCGGCGTGTGCTTGGTGAACATGCCTTCGACGGCCTGCACCGCCTCGTAGCTAGCGACGTGGGCGAGCCAAGGAGGACCGATGATGTCACCTGCGCCGTAGATGCCTTTCACAGAGGTCTGGTAGCGTGCATCGGTTTCCAGCCAGCCACGATCACTCAATTTCAGTTCAATGCCGCCAGGCAAGACTGGGGCGACACCAATCGCGACCAAGGCAATTTCTGCTTCGAGGGTTTCGTTGGCAGCGCCTTCGACGGTGATCTTGACTCCGTTTCCATCTTCGCTGGTGCTAGCAATCTTGGTGTTGGTGAGGATGCGAATGCCAGCCTTCGAGAGACTTTTCTCGACCAATTGACTGACCTCGGTGTCTTCTACGGGCAGGATGTTGGGCTGCATCTCGACGACGGTCACTTTCGTGCCGTAAGCATTGAAGAAGTAAGCGAACTCAATGCCAATGGCCCCTGCGCCGATGATGACAACGCTTTTGGGCTGCTTGGCCAAGGTCATTGCTTCCCGAGAACCGATGACGGTGGTGCCGTTGAAGGGGAATCCTGGCATCGGGCGGCTTTTGGCTCCAGTAGCGATGAGGATGTTCGCGGCGTCATGAGTCGCCTTGCTGCCATCCGCCGCCGTGACTTCCACTTTGCCAGCCGCTGGGATGCTGGCGGTGCCGCGCAGGTAGTCCACCTTGTTCTTTTTGAAGAGGAATTCGATGCCCTTGTTCAGCTTGTCGGACACACCACGGCTGCGGCCAATGACTTTCGCCCAATCAAACTCCAGGCCACTGATTTTCAGGCCAAACTCTTCCGCCCGATGGCTGAGGGTGTGATACAGTTCGGCGTTTTTCAGGAGTGCTTTGGTGGGGATACATCCCCAGTTGAGGCAGGTGCCACCGGCGCGGTCGTTTTCGACACAGGCGACTTTTTTACCGAGTTGAGCAGCGCGAATGGCTCCGACGTAGCCCGCAGGCCCGCCGCCGATGACGATGAGGTCGTAGTTCATGTGTGTTTTGGGGGAAAATGAGACGGCAGAGAAGCGCAGGGGGTGGGTCAGTTCAACCGGGGATTCATCTTGAAGAGAGTCGGATTCGGGCGCGTATAGTGCCTCCCTCCCATGCGCGCTGCCATCTCTGCCCTGCTTCTTTTTGCCTTTTGGCCTGTCCAGGCCGTGCTTCCTCCTGAGACTCGCATCGTTTTCCTTGGCGATAGCATCACGCAGGCAGGCACTTACGTGGAGTTCATTGAGGCAGCCATGATTGCCCATCATCCGGCAGAGGTGAAAAGCGTGATTCCGTTGGGATTGAGCAGCGAAACGGTCAGTGGCCTCAGCGAAGACGGCCATGCAGGCGGCAAATTTCCGCGTCCTGATCTGCACGAGCGTCTAGGGCGAGTGCTTGAGAAAGCGAAACCCGATCTGGTCCTCGCCTGCTATGGCATGAATGACGGCATCTACCTACCGCTGAGCCCTGAGCGATTTCTTGCTTTTCAGGCAGGCATGAAAAAGCTTCACGACCAAGTGGTAGCGGCAGGGGCACGCATCATTCACCTCACCCCACCCGTGTTTGATCCCCAGCCCATCGCACACAAAGTCGTGCCAGCGGATCAGGTGGATGGCGACCACCCCTACCGAGGCTACAATGAGGTGCTGGATGCCTACAGCGATTGGCTGCTGTCGATGAAAAAGGAAGGGTGGGAGGTGCTAGACATTCACGGCCCCTTCAATGCGGCGCTAGCCGAGCGCAGGAAGAGCGATCCCACCTTCACCTTTTCTCGTGATGGCGTGCATCCCGGCGCTGAGGGCCATCTACTCATGGCACAGGCAGTCTTGCAGGCATGGGATTTGAAAGTGCGCCCGAATGGCATTCCTGATCACATCAACGGAGCAGCCATCCTCTCCGCAGTGAAGCAAAAGCACGCGTTGCTACGTCCTGCTTGGTTGAGCCATGTCGGCCACAAGCGGCCCGGCACAGCCGCTGGTCTGCCCCTGCCTGTAGCAGAGGCCAAGGCCGCAAGTTTCGACCAAGAGGCACGCCATGCCGCTTGGTCACACCAAGTGCTCATCCCAGGTCGTCGAGGAGACTGGAATGGCTACGCCAAGCACGAGCTCACCCTCGCGAACAAATCGGTGACACTCATCGTCCCCAAAAAGGCGGCTCCCGGCAAGCCATGGGTATGGCATGGTGAGTTCTTTGGCCACAAGCCCGCGCCGGACATCGCACTGCTGGGCAAGGGCTACTACATCGCCTACATGAAGATCAACGACATGCTTGGCAGCCCTGAGGCAGTGAAGCTCTGGAACGAATGCTACAACGAGCTGACCGGCACCTATGGCCTGAGCAAAAAGCCTGCGCTGGTCGGCTTAAGCCGTGGCGGCTTGTATTGCTACAACTGGGCCATTGCCAACCCAGACAAAGTCTCCTGCATCTATGCGGATGCTCCGGTCTGTGACTTCAAAAGCTGGCCCGGTGGCAAGGGCAAAGGCAAGGGCGATGCTCGGAATTGGGACTTGGTCCTGAAACTCTGGGGCTTCAAAGACGAAGCCGAAGCACTGGCCTACACGGGAAACCCGGTTGATCGCCTGGCCCCGCTCGCGAAGGCTGGCGTGCCGCTGCTGCATGTCTTTGGAGACGCCGATGATGTGGTGCCCTGGGAGGAAAATACCGGCCTTGTCGAGGCCCGCTACAAGACGCTCGGCGGCAGCATTACCCTGATCCGCAAGCCGGGCGTGGGACATCATCCCCATGGGTTGGAAGACTCGACACCGATTGTCGAGTTTATCTACAAGCACACCCAGGGCTAGGGCTGAACGGACAAATACCTAGTTCAACGGCAATGCATGAAAAACGGCGGTCAGCTGGTCATCCAGCCGCCCGCCGCCATTGTTTTCACGCGCTGTGCTGCGTTTAGAAGCGGATCTTCACGCCTGCATAGGCTCCAGTGTCGAGGGCAGGGAAGCCTGGAATTTCCTCATATTGATCCCCCAGCAGGTTCTCGATGCGGCCAAAAACCTCGACGTTTTTCGTCACTCGCCAGTTGGCGCTCAGGCGGACGTTGAGAAAGTCTTCCGCGTCCTGCTGATCAAACGGGGGAACTCCGATGAAGTCCTCGCGGTCAATCAGATAGACCGCGCTGAGGCTGACCGTCACGTTTTCATGCGGATGCACCGTGATCGCGCCATTCAGGGAATGACGCGGGCGACGCACCAAGCGGACATCATTCGTGTCATCTCGGGCATCCAGGTAGTTCCAACCGAAGTCGAGGCTAAACTCTTTGCAGGGAGACCAAGCAAAACCGGATTCGATACCCTGCGTCGTTGCCTCACCCACGGCTTGGGGTTCGAAAAACGGTGGCAAATACTGGTAGGTATCGCGGATGTCGTTGCGGAATGCAGTGGCATGAAGCACGAGCTTGTCAGCAAACAAGGGCTGCTCAATGCCGATCTCATAGCCACGGCTGTACTCGACATCCATCAGGTTGACGTTGCCACCAAAGACAGGCGTGAGGTCCTGCGGGGTCGGCGGTGTGTAGGCCGTGCCGTAATTGGCATGAAGCAGCGTTTTCAAAACGGGCACACGGTAGCTAATGCCAACGCGGTAAGTGCCACCGTCTTCGAAGTCGGAGAAGCTGTCATAGCGCAGCCCGCCGAGCACGTTCAGCCCGGGCAGCACCTCCGCCTGGGTTTGCAGGAAGAGCGCCCAGTTCGTGAAGTTTTGGTCGATATCGACGATCCCAGAATTGTCGTTAAAGCGGTAAATGTTCTGATCCTGCATCCATGCACCCGCCACCAGCTTCCACGCATCTGTGATCTGCACGATGCTCTGGTATTCTAGCCAGTCGGTGCGGGAACTGATGCGGTTGTTTTGCTCCGGACTCGTCATGAAGAAGCCGTTGATGTCAGAAGCGGCCTGGCGGAACTGGCTGTGAGAGTAGGTCAGCGTCTGCGTCCAGCGATCATTGGTTTCCCAGGTGAGGCGTGGCGAGATGCTCCAAAACTCCGTCAGCAAATGACCATCGGGATCAGCCCCACTATTGCTGACAACCACAGTGCTGAACCCCGGGCCGGGTAAGAAGCGATATCTGCTTCCCGGCACGCCGACCTTTGCCGTATAGTAGCGGGTATCGAGGTCAAAGCGCAGGTCTTCCGCGATCTGCCAGCCGATGCGACCCGCCACGTTCGATTGCTCGAACTGACTGTTCAACCGCTGTCCTTGGATGTCCGTGCGGCTGGCCTCGAAAGCCCAATCCACATCTCCCGCCGAGCCGAGCGTGCTCAGCCCCTCACGGAAAGTGCCGTAGCTTCCAGCCTCAAAAAAGGCAGTCGTCTCCGGCTTCTCTAGACCTTGTCCGCTGCGGGTGATGATGTTGATCACGCCGCCCATGCTGCGTCCTCCATAAAGGCTGGCAGCAGGGCCGCGCAGCACCTCCACACGCTCCACGTTATCGAGCGCCATGGTTTCCACGTTGAAGGAGCCCGCGAGGTTGAAGGGCACGGGGCGCCCATCAATGACCAGCAAGGTATCTTTGGTGGCCGTGCCGCGTGTCAGCACGGTGGCCACATTGCCGGTCACGCCGGGGTTCACCACCGTCATGCCCGGCACGGTGCGCAGGGCATCCGCCAACTGGCGGAACTGGGCCTGCTCGATCTGCTCGCGGCTGATCACCGTGATGCTCGCGGCGGTCTTGTCCACCTCCGTCTCGGTGCGCGTGGCCGTGATGACCACGGGATTTAGCTCCAGGGTCTTGGTTTTCTTGTCTTCTTGGTTTTCCTGACCGGAGAGCGTGTTGCCCCCCAGCAGACTGAGTCCTGCGAGGGCGTAAAAAGCCGCTCCCAGGCGCGATGTGCGCTGTTTCATGTGTTGTCTTGCGATGTCTTGGCAAGAACGATCACCCGCGCCGATGGCGTCTTTTGGCTTTGGACGGCCTGGCACGGGGAGGTCGATCCCACCCTTCATTGTTGCGATGAAGTTTGTCCCCACCCATCTCCACTTGGAGCGGCGGGAGTGAGCATTTCGCAGTGAGATATTCGGACTCCGGGTTTGTGCATGATCAGAAATCACGCGCCTTTTCTGTTCGCCTTCACCGTTCGTTGCCTCCCGATTGGCTTCACCTGTTGGACATCGCTGCCCGACACGTCACAGAATTGTGACCCGATACCGCAGCGCCACTGTGACCGGTTCTCACGGTCTTCCCTGCATCTGCGAAACGGCTGCCGAGGACGCTCATCACGTCCTTGGACTGATAAAGAAAACGCGTCGCTCCAGATGAAGCGACTCGCCATGCCCAGGCCATAGCGGCAGCACAGCCAAGCGCAAGCAAAGGATGTCGCCAGCTTCACGCCATGCGCTTTTTCCGCTCGGCCTTGAGCTGGCCACAGCCGGCGGCCACATCGATGCCGCGGCGCTGGCGGATGGTGCAGGGGATGCCGCTTTCCTGAATCAGGCGGTGAAACTCAGCCGCAGCGGCTTCAGCGCTTTCGCGGCCCTCATAGCCGCGTGTTTCATTCAGAGGGATGAGGTTCACGTGGGCGTTCAGGCCCTGCAGCAGGCCGGCCACGCGGCGGGCGTGATCAGGCGTGTCGTTGACCCCAGCGATCAGCGTCCAGGCAAAGAAGATCTTCCGCCCCGTGGCCTCGCCATAGTCGCGGCAGGCGGCGATGAGCTCTGCCAACGGCCAGCGCTGGTTTGCAGGCACCAAGGCACCGCGCTCCTCATCCGTGCTGCCATGCAGGCTCACGGCTAGGTTGTAGGGGCGCCGCTCCTCCGCCATGCGGCGGATGCCGGGCACCACGCCCACCGTGCTGATGGAGATCTTCGCCGGGCCGATGTTCGCGCCGCGTGTGTCGCTGATGATGCCCAGCGCGCGCATGACGTTGTCGTAATTGTTCAGCGGCTCACCCATGCCCATCAGCACCAAGTTTCTCAGTCGCTGACCTCGGGCCGACAACACCCGCCGGGCATGATGCACCTGGGCGACGATCTCCCCCGCACGCAGATGCCGTACAAAGCCCATCTGTCCGGTCGCACAAAAGACACAGCCCATCGCACAACCAGCCTGGGTGCTGACGCAGGCTGTATGGCGCCCCTCGTAGCCCATGATCACCGTTTCGATCTCCTGTCCATCGCGCAGCCGGAGCAGAAATTTTTGCGTCAGCCCATCGCCGCTCGGCGTCTCGACCGCGATGGGCAGCACATCCGTCTGCAGGGTTTGATCGAGCTCACGCAGCAGCCAGCGCCGCAGCGGTGGGGAGAGATCTTCCCGTGCCCGAAGGTCCACGTCGGCGCGGAAATGCAGTGCGTTCCATAGCGCACTCGTGTGCGCGGGTGAAATCCCCTCCCGCAGCAGCAAAGCACTCAGTTCCTCAAAGGTCAGATCGTGCAGATGCGTGACTGAGGTAGGTGGCAACACGGAGCGGGAAGGGGGTTCCATCATGCAGATCGACTCAAGAGACCTCCAAAGAAACGCAGGCTATCCGCCAAGTGCTCGTGCCAGTATTCCCACGTGTGCCCACCGGGGAATTCCTGGTAAACATGGTCGATCCCTGCGCGCTCCAGCGCCTGATGCAGGTGGCGATTCGGCTCGATCAAAAAGTCCTCAGTGCCACAATCGAAGCGCAAGGGGGGAAGGCGATGCGCATTGAGCTTTAGGCACTCCAGGGCCTGCAAGGGGCGATCTTCCGCCAAGTCGTAGCCCTCGGGGTATTCTTCCACAAAGCCCTGCATCTGCCCCATCTCCGTGACGCTGCTATGCGCGCTGATGCCAGCAAAGATCTCTGGATGCAGCGCTCCCAACCGCAACGCACCCCAGCCCCCCATCGACAGGCCTGCGATGAATAACGGCGATCCCTCACTGCGTGGTTCCAACTCCGTGGCTAGTTGCGGCACCTCCTCCACGATCCATCGGGAGTAATCCGCGTTCACATGGCGCAGGTAGCCACTGCCATCGCCCCAGAGACCGTCGGAAGGCATCGCCAGCAGCATCGGCGGCAGACCTTCATGCTGGATCAAACGGTTCAGCACCTCATGCGCAGCCCCTTTGAAAAGCCAAGCCCAGTGGCTGCCATAGACGCCATGCAGCAAAACCACGCGCGGCAGGCAGGCGGCGTTCTGACCAGGCGGCACATAGAAGCTCACGTCTGCACGCCGACGCAGCGCTGCCGACTTCACCGTGGCCCAATGCACGCCAGCTGGCGTCAGGCTAGGATGGGAAAATTCAATCGTGCGGAAAGCTTCACTCATGAGGGAAAAGACAGCCCTGACAAAGCAGTCGAACCGCTCACACGCAAGAAAGCGATGCGTTTCCTGCCGCCTCAAGCCTTGCTGGGGAGACCGTGCGGGCGGTGAAGCGGCTTCGAGCTCAAAAATTGCGGTTGTCGGATTCTTCACGTCCTGATACAAGCCGATGATAAATCGTGAATTTCCCCCCGGCTCATCTTTCCTTTTGCACCTTGTTCTTGGCCAGCCTCGTGGCGCTGGCAGTTCCTGCGGCTGCGCAGGAAGTCTTCTTGCCACTACCTGAAGCAGGCCCTGAGCTTCCCCTCCTGAGTGAGTCAGAAGGCGTCCGTTTCCTCAAGCCCTCGAAGTCGATCAAACCACCCGCCTCCGCACTCTCACAGGCAGCCGTGGTTGCAGTGCCTCAGGTCAACGCTCCCACCGTGGCACGTCTGCGTCGAGTCATTCTTCTGCCCACCGGTCTGCCCCAAGATGCCATGCGCCAGCAGATGGCCCAGGGAAGCCAAAGTCGCCAGCCTGTGACCGCCGTCGGAATTCAAGCTCCGGCTCAGGTTCTGGCTAAACTGGCCGAACTCTTCGGTAGCGAGGTCAATGACAGCACTCCCAAAAAAGTAGAAGAAGCCGTCCGCCTGGGCCTCAACAGCAAGCAGGCCACTGGTGCTCACCGCCGTGTACAAGTCGTCGGCTGGCAAGCCAAAGAAGGCGTCATGGCCGTTGCGTTGGATCCGGAGAGCTGAGCCGATATTCAGAAGCTAGCAAAGCTCACGATCTCTAGTAGGAGAAATTGATCGACGGACAGCAGACAGGCATCTCCTGATCAGCAACGCAGGTGCCGTGGCTAGAACGGGGTTAGCATCCCAGAAGTTTGCGCCCTGGCTGAAGCAAATCTTAGGCACTTTATCGTTCGGGCCATCAGCTCCGCGCTTCACAGCATCGCAAAACTTTCCATCCTCGGCTCCAACCCCGCCTTCTCGATTTCTGATTTTAGGCCAAACACGGGTAGGAAGCGGATGCGATGGCCTCAGGGGCGCTTGTGTGGAGCATTGGGGAGCGGGCGTAGCCGAAGGATGCGCAGGAGGAGATTGATGTGGGGCTGGAGCATCTGGACCCGCAGTGCCTGCACATCCGGCGCTGGGGAAAGGGCAGTGATGTCACGGGCACGAAGCTGCGGTTCTTGGCAGTGCGATCCGAGAAAAGTTGATCATCTAAGAAAGACCTCTTTCAGCCCAATCAACCTATGCTTTTCTTAGACATATTTTCCGATGCCCGCCCTCACCCTTT
>JAIXSY010000061.1 GCA_027484445.1 Verrucomicrobiaceae bacterium | reverse complement strand
TATTCATCGGACGGCATCGCCCCGTGGGTGCCGTCCCCGGCCTGAAACACGACGATCGCGACCATCAGCGTGGCGGCGAGGCTGGCGGCGTAAGCGGTGGCATCCTTCTTGGACATGGGGTCGGCTCCTGTCTTTGGGGGCGGAGGACCATCCCCCGCGCGACAGGCGCCCGAAGTGTCTGACCGGATCTGCAATCACCCTCGTGCGTTCGGCTCGTCCGAATCCGCGAGGGCGGCACGCCCGCGTAGCCGACCCCTCTGGGGTTGAGTGTCAAAGAGACGGATCAGACCAAGGACAGCGAATGGAAGCGGGGGATGGGGCTTTGACCCTACGAGGAGCCCCTGCCGCGTCCGAGGGTGCCCACCGCTTGCCAGCCTTGCCGCCACGCGGGTCCAGAAAGATCGGCGTGGTTCAGGCCGGAAAGGGAAAGCGGAACGCTGCAACAGATGAATATGGGCGGGCCTGCCCGTCCCCTTGGAAATCGCTGGCATCAGGTCGAAGCGCCGAACCCTTCGGCACCTTCCTCTTTCCGGCCAGACTGGCCGTCGCGCAAGGGATCGTTGCCCGAATGGGGGGAGACTGCCTGGCAGGCTCCCGTCGGCACGACCAGAGCCCGGTCCCGGCCCTGCCGGGATGTGCCATGGTCTTTTCTCTTGATCTCAGAGGCTTCGGCAGGTGGAGGACACCTCTTTGCCAAGGCCATCGATGTAACTTTACTGCGCAGTAAATATGGAGACGCGGCTGAATTTGTACCTCTATGCGAACTTAAACAGCCATGATCAACCCATATGGGCATTAAACTGACCAAGACTTGACGGGAGTTCCAGGAAGAGTAGAATGGACAGTTAAATACCCATAAGGCGCCCTCGCGCTGGTTAAACTGCCCAAAGAGGCTCTCCAAGATGAAGCGAATTAGAAGCTACTCCAGGGTTACGACAGAAGCTCTGTCCCTCTTCGGCAAGCTGATCAAGACGACGCGGCTGGACCGCAGGCAGACATCAGAGGAGGTTGCTGAACGGGCAGGCATTAGCCGCACGACCCTGCGCAACATAGAAAACGGCAGCGCAGGAACTGAAATTGGCGCAGCCTTCGAAGTCGCAGCACTTCTCGGAATCCGGCTTTTTGACCTCGATCCATCTTCTCTTGTGCTGCATACGGCACGCCTCGATGAAAAGCTGACGTTGCTGCCGAGGGTCGCGCGCGCCCCGAACACGGAGATAGATGATGACTTCTGACTCCGCGCAAATCAAAGGGGCCTTTGTCTGGATATGGCTGCCGGGCAAGGCCGATCCAGTCGTCGCGGGCCGGCTTGCCCAAGTTCAGGACCGTTTTGTCTTCAACTACGGTGCCAGCTACCTGGCCCGCAACGATGCGATCCCGATCTACGAGCCCGAACTTCCGCTTGGCCGGGGACTGATTGAACCGCCCGCTGGGTTGTCGATGGCCAGCAGCATTCGCGACGGATCCCCGGATGCCTGGGGACGTCGTGTCATCATTAACCGGCTAACCGGAGCAAAAGCTGCAGAAGCCGCCGACTTCTCGGAACTCACCTTCCTGCTTGAGTCGGGTTCGGACCGCATCGGTGCGCTGGATTTTCAGGAGTCCGCGACAAACTATGTGCCGCGCCTTAAGGCAAACGCGCCTTTCGACGAGCTTATCGAGGCCGCGGCCATGATCGAGAAGGGAGTTCCACTGACCCCGGCCCTCGACCTCGCACTCAACCACGGTACGTCGATCGGCGGAGCCCGCCCTAAGGCATTGATCGATGACGGCGATCGCAAACTGATCGCAAAGTTTTCGGCAAGCGCCGATATCTATAGCGTGGTGAAGGCAGAGTTCATTGCCATGAAACTGGCTTCAGCTTCAGGCCTGAATGTAGCACCCGTCACTTTGATCCCCGCAGCAGGCAAGGACGTTTTGCTGATCGAGCGTTTTGACCGCGTAAAGGCCGCGAACGGCTGGCACCGGCGGGCGATGGTTTCTGCCCTGACAATCCTCGGCCTTGACGAGATGATGGCGCGCTATGCGTCTTACGCCGATCTTGCCGAAATCATCCGGCACAGGTTCACCGATCCGAAGGAAACCCTGCGAGAACTTTTCGCGCGGATATGCTTCAACATCCTTTGTGGCAACACCGATGACCACGCGCGCAACCACGCCGCATACTGGGACGGCAAGATGCTGTCGCTGACCCCTGCCTATGACATTTGCCCGCAAGGTCGAACGGGCTCTGAGGCCACTCAGGCAATGCTGATCACGGGGGACAACCGAAACAGCACGCTGGCAAGTTGCCTGGCTGCGGCGCCAGCTTTCCTACTGGACGAGAACACAGCGACAAAGATCATGCTGCAGCAAATCACGACGATCGCGAGCCAGTGGGATCAATTCTGTGACGAGGCGAAGCTGAGCAGGACAGACCGCAGCCTTTTTGCGGGGCGTCAGTTCCTGAACACCTATTGCGCTCAAGGCCTCGGCAAGGAAGCCGCCGCATTGCGCGAGACGTTCGAGGCCGCTCAGGCAAGAATCCTTGCCTAAGCGCAAAGCTTGCGCATTCAAGAGGCCGCGTCCGCTCGGGGCGGCAGACCATCGGCCCCGGTCTTTCGACCGGGGCCTTTTGCTTTGGCGATCAGTCACCGCGGCGGCTGTTGGGGCGGGACCAGATGAGGGTCGAGCCCTCGCCGTCTTCGTCATCGAAGAGGTTGGCGTAGATCGGGGCGGCAAAGCTCGGATCGTCCAGCTTCAGGCCCAGGTATTCGCGGCCCTCGTTCGACTTCTTCGTCCAGGCGGCGCCGATCTCGGCGCGGCCGACCAAGACCCGGTGGGACGGGGCGTTCTCGCCCGAGGCACGCAGGTCGGGGACCAGGCGCACGCCCTTGGCCTGCAGGCTGAGGGTGAAGATTTCGCCGGTGTATTCGGTGCCGGTCTTCTTGAAGGTGCCGATAGTCGCCATGATCTTTCTCCGTTTTGCTCTGTTTCGGGCCCGCGTCCTTGCGGCCTCGATGGCGATCGACGGCCCGGAGGCGACCGATGGCGCACCCCCCCTTGCGGGGGCTGGACAGCACAGGAGGAACTTTCTTGTCCCGCGAGGAATGACGGTGCCCGCACCGGCAGGGGAAGAAAGTTGTGACGACGCTGTTGCGCCAAAGCGGTCGAGGCGAAGACGTCCTTCGGGCAGATCAGCCCATCACCAGAGGTCGTTTTGATCGCGGGCTGGAACAGACGGGGAGAGAAGATCTAGGCGACCCTGAAGGACCGACAGGAGGAACAGGACAGGCACCACCGGCGGTTTGAACCCCTCGGCTGGCACCAGGCCAGTATGTGCATCCCCCCTGCCCTGCTGCCTCGCAGCACATGCCGCTCCTCTACCGGATCTCGGTCCGCCTGCGTGATAGCGCGACAACAGATGAAACTCGAACAGGCGCCACGATTGAGCCAGTCGCTGCTGGACGATCCGAGATGCTACACCGGGGTGCTCTCGCCCAACCCGATGACGATCTGACGGCGAGGATCTTCCACAGCCCCCTGCCCCTTCGCCGCGCCCCTGATCGCTCTGCAAAGGCTTGTCGAAAGGCCGGAGCCGATGTGCGTAACGCGATCATTGAGCCCATCCAAGTGCATCGGGCTCGATTGGCACAAGATTTCCTCGGGATTGAACGAAAAGCGAACAGGCGCTATGCTGAATCAACATCTTGTGGATTGAGGTTATAATGACTCCATACCGTGATTGGGACCAGGACTCGGGCATCAAGGCCTACGAGATCGCCTCATCGCACATGGATGTGCAGTTCAAGGACGGAGCGGTGTACCGCTACACGGCCGTTTCGGCAGGACGCGCCAACCTTGACCGGATGGTGCTGCTGGCACGAAGCGGCGACGGGCTGAACCAGTTCATCAACCGGGCCGTGAAAACCCGCTATTCTGAGCGGCTTGCCTGAAGGCACCGCCTCTCCATCCGCCCACATGAAAAAACGGGGTGACCGAAGCCACCCCGTCATGGGTCATTCCGCAGCGATCAGGTGCTGCTGTTCGTCTTCCTCTTCGGCCTGAGGATCGTCATCGGATGTCAGGAATGCAGGAAGTTCATCGCTGCCGGCGTCCGTGGCGTCGGCGACCTCTGCTTCGAGATCCTCCATCCGCAGGGGCTCAGGCAGCCAGCTGGACCCGTCGAGGAGCCGTTCGGCTTCCCGCGCCATGTCGCCCTTCTTCAGATGGTCGATCAGCTGCGCCGCACCTTCGCCGACGCCTTCCCGCACGGCTTCCAGGATGCGGCTCTTGGTGACACGGCCAAGGTAGTTGGCGACGGTCGGCTTCCAGCCTGCCTCGACCATGTCGAGCCGGGTGGCGCGGGCCAAGCGATCAGCTTCGCGCAGGCGGCGGTCGAGGCCGTTCTGGCTGATCCCCATGCCGCTGTAGGGGTTCGGACGCTCATAGAGCGCGGTCACCCCGAAGCTGAGGCAGTGGGCGAGGAGCGCCTGGCGGCTGGCCTCGTCGAGCGCATGCAGCCAGTCCCAGAGCACGTCATCCCCCTGCCCCAAGGGCATGTCCGAGCGCCAGCCCGCATGACGGGCGTCAATGTTCTGGGCCGGATAGCTGTCGGACAGGTCGGCGGCTTGCACCGGCAGATGGATTTCGCGGACCGTGGCCTCGACGGCTGCCCCAGAACTGCGGCTGCCGAAGCAGTCCAGCGCCAGTTTGTGCAGGAGCGCCGTCATCGCGATGCGCGGATTGTTCGCGACTGCATCACGCAGGGCGAGGGTGCGATGGGCGGTCAACTCGATGACAAGCCGCTCGGGCAGCGGCTTGATGGCATCACCTTCATCCTCGTCGTCATCACTCGGACGGGGTTCACCTGCAACGGTGATCTGGGTACCCGAACCGGTCGCGGCGTGACCAATTTCGGGATCGTCGCCGTGAAGAGAGGAAGTGTCGTCGGTCTGGCCTTCGGGGGCCTCCTTCAGCTCGTCCTCGGTGCGCACGAACCCACGTTCGATGAGCAGGCTGCCATCGCTGTCGATGCTGACGAAGGCCCCTGCCCTGCCGACCTGATCGGGATCGAAGGCCATCGGGCGGCTGTCGAAGGCGCCCAAGGCACGCTCGATCTCGCCCAGGCGCTGATCGACTTCTTCGGGCAGGTCTTCGACCTCACCGTACTCGGCTTCGAGCCGGTCATATTCGTCGCGCAGCGCCTCGCGGGTGGCCCGCTCTTCGTCCGACAGATCGACGGTGGTGCCCAGAAGCTCGCGCAGGCCCATCGTGTGGCCGTAGGGGAAGCCCACGGCGACCTCGATCCATTTCCAGCCCTCGCGGGCGATGGCCTCGGCCTCCGTCTTCAGCTTCTCGCCCACCAGACGTTCGAGCAGCACCGGGTCCTGCAGCCAGCCGCCGTCGTCCTGTTGGAAGAGATCGCGCAAGACGAAGCCGCCTGCCGCCTCATAGGCCTCGAGCCCCAGGAAGCGGGCGCGCTTGTCCGAGGCCCGCACCGCACTCTCGGTCAGCATGCGACGGATCTGGTAGGGTTCCTTGGACCAGGAGTTCTTGACCGCATCCCAGACCTGCTCCTGTCGCTCATGATCGCCGGATACGGTGAAGGCCATCAGCTGTTCCAGCGTCATGCCGTCCTCGGCATAGATCTCCAGGAGCGACGGCGCGACCGTCACCAGCCGCAGGCGCTGTTTCACGACCTTCGCATCGACAAAGAATGCCGCCGCTATGGCCTCTTCCGTCATGCCCTTCTCACGCATCGCCTGGAAGGCGCGGAACTGGTCCAGCGGATGCAGCGGGGCCCGCTCGATATTCTCGGCCAGCGAGACCTCGTCGATCAGCACCGAGTCATCGGCGGCGCTGACGATGCAGGGCACCGGGGCAGTTTTGGCGAGCCGTTTCTGCTTCACCAGGAGTTCCAGTGCCCGATAGCGGCGGCCACCGGCCGGAACTTCGAAGGTGCCGGTATCGGCACCATCTTCGCCCACGACCGGGCGGACATGAAGGCTCTGGATCAGGCCGCGGCGGGCGATGGACTCGGCCAATTCATCGACCGAGATCCCGGCCTTTACGCGCCTGACGTTGGACTGGCTCAGCATCAGCTTGTTGAAGGGGATGTCCCGCGAAGACGCGAGGGTGATTTTCTGCATATTGGTCATCGGACCGATCTCCCGACGGGTCCCGAGAGCCTCTCTCTCGGTCCAAACCCGTCGAAATCCCCCTGCCCTTCTTTCCCTCTCTGACCCGCCCGGGCAGCAGACCGGCGGGCGGTCATTCGAGATCACCCCGACCGCGCATGCTGACCTCCCGGCCCGCGCCGGTGATGATGTGGTCGTGCAGGGTCAAGCCGAGGGCTGCGCAGGCCTTCTGCACCTCCTTCGTCATTGCAATGTCGGCATCGGACGGCTCGGGATCACCCGAGGGATGGTTGTGAACCAGGATTAGAGCCGAAGCATGCAGATCCAGCGCCCGCCGGACCACCTCGCGCGGATAAACCGGCACATGGTCGACTGTGCCAATGCCAAGGCGCTCATCAGAGATCAGGCGGTTCTTGCTGTCCAGGTACAGCACGTGGAACCGTTCGACCTCTCCCCGAACCACGAGCGCGCAATAGTCCATGAGCGCGGCCCACGAGGACAGCACCGGGTTGCGGTTGATGTGGCGGGCAAGGTTCTCGCGGGCAGCGAAGACGGTGGCCTGCTCCTGTGCCGTCAGTTCGGCGCTGCCAGAGCGGCGCGAGGAGAAGGTGGCCGGGTGTTCGGCAAATCGGGTCATGTTCGGGCTCATTGGCTGATGCCAGCCGAAATCGCCCGGACAGCATCTGGCTGCCGAGGCGAAGTGGCCGGAAATGGAAGAAGGGAAAGAGGCGAGGCAGAAGGCGTCGGAGCCCCCTGCCCCACCGCCGATGCTTAACCGACGCGATCAAGGAGCTTCTTGGCGCGGCCTTCCATGTCGAGACGCGCATCTTGCTGGGTCTTGTCGCGGGCAAGCCTCGTGATGCCCTGCACGAAGTCGAAAATGCTCTCCGGCGGGCGGCCTTCTTCCATCAGCACCTTCTCGATGATCTTGCCGGACTCTGCCTTCGAGAAACCGTGCTTGCGAAGGAAGTCATCCCGATCCTCATCCGTCCGTGCCACGATCTGCTGCCGCGCGGCCTTGATGCCGTTCACGAAGCCCTGCGGCGAGGAATTGGCGAACCGCGTCAGCGCCGGAGTCGCCTCATGGGCGAAGCGGGAGGCGGCGTATTTCGAATGCCGGATCTTGATCTCCTGGAAATCCTCGACGCCCCAAAGATTGCGGTTCTGGCACACCGCCCGCAGGTAGAAGCTCGCCATGCCGAGGGTCTTCGCGCCCACCTCAGAGTTCCAGCAGTAGAAGCCCCGGAAGTAGAGGTCGGGGGAGCCGTCGGGCAACCGTCCCGCCTCGATCGGGTTGTGATCGTCGACGAGGAACAGAAAGACATCGCGGTCCGAGGCGTAGAGCGTGGTCGTGTCCCGGCTGATCTCGACATCGGGGTTGTAGACCCCGGTCGACCAGTCGAGCACACCCGGCACTTTCCAGCGCGTATCGCCGGTGCCATTGCCCGCGATGCGCTGCACCGCTTCGACCAGCTCATGATCATGGATGCGGCCGTAGTCCGGCCCGGTCACAGCGCGCAGTTCGGTGTGGCCATCCTCGGTCTCGAAGGTCTTCACCTGCTCGGCACGATGATTGCTGAGCCCGTACTGCAAATTGATCCCAGCCAGGGGTGCGGGCAGCTGGCGCAGGTAGGACGCGGGGGCACCGACGATGCTGGCGAGTTGGCCGAAGGCCCAGTGCGTCGGTGCAACTGGCTCGTGCGCCTTGGGCAGGATCAACTGCATCCGCTCGGCGCTGTCGCGCGAGGCTTCGACCCGGATATCAGCCGTCTCAACCACCCGTGACCGGCTCCGCTCCGACCGCCCCTTCACCGACGCAAAGAGTGCGTCGAGCGACAGATACCGCTCATCATCCGGACGGTTGAACCATTCGGACGACACCCGCCCGTTCCACTCCCCCTGGGAAACGTCCACTTTCCAGCCACCCGCCCGAACCGGCCGAACGGTGTCCAAAACTTCCATCGTGTTCATTGCAATCACTCCGTGACGGCCACCGGGAGCCACTCTCCCGGCCTTGGCCTGTCACTGGAAACTCAACCAAACCCGAACTCTTTGCTCGGCCGCCGGTCCCTACAGTCAACCCACACAGTGAACTTCCTCTCGGAGTCTTAATTTAACACATTGTTTTTGTTATCTCTTTCAGATAATTGCCAGTTGGCAACTCTAGATGGGATTCGCCTCGGCGTACTTCCGGAAGAAGGCAAGGAAGGCCCTATCCGGGTCATCCGCCGGAGGCTTCCCGGCTGCCCATGACCGCCATTCGCCCTCCACAAAATAGATATCATATCCGGCATGCCGCAGACGTGCAGTCTCATAAGTCTCGGTCCGGAGCGGTGTTCCGCGAGACTGCAACCACGCAGGCCGCGGCTTAAGTTCTGGAGCTTTGGGCCTGGTTTCGCCCGAAACCACATTGGGCTCCGGCGGCAAGATTTGATCCTCTGTTCCGGCGGCCTTCACACGCCGTCCGACTTTCGAGAACTGAAGCGCCCTACCCGCAGCACCTGTTGCATCCTCATCCTTCCGCCACCATTTGAGTTCAACATGCGTAACACTACGGCCGGACTTGATGGGTTCAACGGCAACCATGAAATCCGAGAGGTCGTTCACCTCGGCGACGGCTGGGTCAAGCGCACGGAGTTTGAGATTTGACCATGATGTAAGCTTGCCCTTGGGAACGCCTAGAATTCCCCGCAGGGCTTCCAGCGAAAAACGCTCAGAAGACCGCCAGCGAAGGTTCCCGCGCTTTTGTACCATCTCGTAGAGCGTCAAAGCATACTTGGACGAAAGGGCAAACATCACTTCGCGTTGCAGTCGAGCGAAGACGGTGGAATTCCCGATGATCTTCCGTAGACGCGCAGGAATTTCGTACTCGATTAACCCGTCGGAACGAAGTGCCTCGATGTTGCCGCCGAGCAGCTGAACGCGTTCAATGGCTGGTCCACCCTCCCAGTTGACGGAAACCTTCACCACTGCAGACATCAGCCGCTCGAGGCTTTCGCCCACTCGATCGTTGGAATTGTGTTTGCCGCGGAGTGCCGCCTTCGAGATGACGTGGCTGACGGGCTTATCGATTGCATCCCAGGCATTTTCAAGGAGCTGATTGTAGATCCGTCGGTCGTTCAGGCTGAGTGGAGTAACCTCGATCAAGTCTACCAGTTCCCCAGGCTTGATCAGACTATCGGCACTTGGCCGAGCATCGAGGGTGCGATAGGGTTTTTCAGCCATGGTGCCCGTACTTCCGTTACCTTACTTTTGTAACGCCACCCGCGTAAGCGATCAAGGTTTTTGGGTCGGGCAGAACGCGTCGGCAGAACAAGGCACCCAAAATGTAAGAGTTAGGCGGCAAGCTGATTCGCGGTCGATTCGCAGGCGACTGATAACAAAGGGAAAATTCCAGACACCCGAAGGGCTATGATGACTCACCCAAAATGTAAGGCTAAGGCCCGCACCAAAACGTAAGGCTAACCGCCCCGATTCGTAAGTCCTTACATCCCCAAAGGTAAGCGCTGCCGCCCAAGACGTAAGCCTTACGAGCTATTTCCCAATTTTTTCAAATGCTTAATCGGACAGAACACTAGAACCAAAGAGAATCTGAACCAAGAGGGGTTTCTTGTGGATAATTTTTTTTGGGGGCCTGGCTCAACCGTAGCGCCCAACCTTCGATGACGTACATATTGGGACGGTTCCACGCCCAAGCTCACACCCAACTTACGGTTCTGAAGCCGCATCGAGGAAAAGAGCGATAGTTGAAGGTCAGCAGCCACATTTCCGAAGTTTCCAGCGCCTAGGCGCCATTTCCGAACTTTACGTTAACGCGAAGTTCACGCATGATTCGCCGGAGAAAACACAGAGAGCAGCTGATGGACGATACCGTGCTTCCCCCGGTCACGCTGAACGAACTTACCCAACTGACGCGCCGTGCAGCCACCGTGATCGAAAGGCTGCGAGAACGCGTCTTTGCGCCAAATGCAGAGAAGCGCCTAGAGATCCGGTTCAATGTTCGCACGGCAGCCGAAATGGTCGGGCGAACGGAAAAGGCGATCCGGGATGCTGAGGCTGATGGCCGGTTGCCAGAGCCGGACAAGGATGACGGCACAGGTCGGCGTACTGGGTATACTTTGGCTCAGGTCAACAAAATGCGAGAAGTCTTCGGCACACTGCCGCATCGCGCTCCGGACGATCCGCCTCTTGTCCTTGCCGTCCAGAATTTCAAAGGCGGCGTCGGCAAGTCCACGATTGTCAGCCACCTGGCCCAATACTTTGCGCTGAAGGGCTACCGTGTCTGCGTCATCGACTGCGACAGCCAGGCCTCGACGACCGCGATCTTCGGGATGAACCCGGATGTCGACGTCGATGAGGAAGAGGATACGCTTTATCCTTTCCTGCAGCACGGCGGCCCGAAGTCGCTCCACTATGCTCTGCGCGCGACTTACTGGCCCGGCATCGCGCTGATCCCAGCCAATCTCGGGCTCTATGACGCAGAATATGAGTTCGCGGCCCGCATGGCGCGCGAACCCACGTTCATTCTGGACCGGTTGCGCGATGGGATCGCCAGCATCTCGGATCAGTTTGACGTCATCTTGCTGGACCCTCCGCCGGCCCTTGGGATGATTTCGCTCTCCGTTCTGCGGGCGGCTAGCGCGCTTCTGATCCCTGCACCGCCTTCCAACATCGACTTCGCCTCCACCGCCCATTTTCTGAAAATGATGGAAGCCACGTTGACTGAGTTGGCCCGGTTCGGGGGTGAGCGGTCCTATAGCTTCGTGAAGATACTGGCGTCCAAGATGAACGACCAGAAATCGGCACATCTTGCGATCAAGCGCATGATGGACGCCGTTTTCCCTCAGGACATGCTTCAGTCAGTGCTGAAGGACAGCGCTGAAATCGATAACGCGACGGCGAACCTTTCGACAGTCTACGAGTTGACCGGCCCAGCAACGCGGACCGAAACCCACAAGCGCTGCCGGGCCTATCTCGACGCGGTTGGCCGAGAGATCGAAATCCTGGCTCGCAAGACTTGGCCCAGCCACCATCGCGCACTTCGTAAGGAGGGTATCCTGTGAGCAAACGGCATGACGCAATCTTTGAAGACGTCTTGAAGGATCTGGGCAAGGAGGCTGCGCCGTCTGACGAGGATCGCGGTGCAACCCGCTTCCTTCGCAGATCCAATGCCTTGGCTGATGTCGGCGAGCGTGAGGAAAAGGTGCTGCGGTGGGTCGATCCAGCTCAGTGCGCCATGTGGTCACGCCATAACCGTGCATATGAGCTCTTGAACGAAGACAATTGCCGGGACTTGATCGACTCCATCCTGTCCAAAGGACAACAGGAGTTTCCGGCGATCGTACGGCGCCTTCCTGGGGCAGGGGCCGAGTATGAGGTCATCTGTGGTGCCCGGCGGCACTTCGCAATCTCCTGGCTTCGGGCGAATAACTATCCGCAGTTCCGTTACCTGGTCGAGGTGCGCGATCTGACCGACGAGGAGGCCTTTCGGCTTGCTGACGTCGAAAACCGTGACAGAGAGGACATCTCTGACTTCGAACGAGCCCGTGACTACGCCGCTGCGCTCGAACAGTATTATGGTGGACGCCAGAAGGGGATGGCCGAGCGGCTAGAGGTTTCGGAAGGATGGTTGTCGCGCTATCTCACACTTGCTCGCCTCCCGGAGGCTGTCGTCGCTGCGTATCCCTCGATCCGTGACATCAAAGAGTTGCATGCTCGGATTCTGAAGCCTCTTCTCGCAGACCCCAAGCTTGCGCCGTCAATCCTTTCTGTTGCGGTCGAACTCGCCGAAAAGCAAGCTGCCGCCCGGACCGGTCGCGGTGCTGCGATTGACGCCACACAGGTTCTTGCGAAGCTGAAGGCAGCGGCTACAGGCCCCAAGCGGGCGAAGCCAGCAGGGCAGGTATTCAAGGGGCCTGCAGAGACGGCCGGCATTACGCTCAAGAAGCACGGTGCAAAGCTTACTCTGGAGTTTTCAGCGAAGCTATCTGAGGCGGCCCTTCGTTCGGCATTCGAGGAATTCATGGCTCATCGGAAGGAGGGAACCGCAGACTGAGTTGCCAATTGGCAATTCCACGAAAAACACATATGAAACAGAGTGTTGCGGTAGATCATGCACTTCTGATTCCACTGGAAATGCAGGGTCAGCATCCGGCAATTTCTCCGGCTCTCGCGGCTCCGCCATGTACCGCCAAGGCCGCTGCAAAGCGGTTCACTCTCAGCCTTGCCTGTATGGCGCGGACCCGCTCGTCATAGGCTTCCAGCCCTATGATCCGCTGCAGGTCCCGCTCGTGAAACCGCCAGTTCTTCACCGGTGCATGCCGGATCAGCGCCGCCACCTCCGCGTTTGCGGCATCCAGAGCCGGCTCCGGCTCAGCCCGTGCCGGCGCAACCCCAGCCGTTCGCCACTTCCGCATGAAGCCGAGCAGATACCCAGCCGGGACCTCGTCCTTGCCCTTTGCACGGTTGAAAGTCCGGAAGGCATCCCAGATAACTTGGGTGTCGACATTCCAGCAGGGCAAGGCGGCCTTCGCGGCCTTGATCATCGCGGCCCAGGGCGTGCGGTGCACGTTGGATGTGCCCCCGACTTCGATCTTCCCGGCGAACATCATTTTGTTCTTAGAATCTCTAGATAGTGATGTGTCATCTGTGGCTGACACGACATCTGCCTCCGGGGCGAGGTTATCCACAGCGCCGAAACGGAAGAGCCAGGGCGCGAAGCGGCCGTTCGGCTTCCAGCGGACGAGGGCCAGGGCCGACGCCGCGAGTTCGCCCAAGAGAAGGCTCAGGTGCTGACGGGACACGCCCATCCTCTCGGCCAAATGCCCCAGAGTGAAGGCAGCGGTTCCGCGATCGAGGCCGTTGTAGCCGTCTTTCCAGGCGATGCCGTCGAGGATCAGCGTGGCAAGCTTGTGGGCCGAGACGGAGAGGGGAGTCTCGGTGATGCGGCGCAGAATGGCGCCGGTGGTGAGTTCCATGGATGGTGTCCTTCGTTCTAGGACGCCAGACCGTAGGCATGCAAAAAATCGTTCCGGCAAAAGCATTTGCCGGTTGAACATGAGTGAAGCTCGCGCTAGATTCCCACTACCACGAAGGAATTAGTGCGGCGTCGGGCCTTTGGTCTGGCGTCGTTTCCTTTTCTGGGGTTGCGGTTTTCCGTGAGGGTTGGGGGTCAGGACCGAGGCGCGTGCCGCCTCAGTAGCGGACCTCTTCGAAGCCGTAGGTGCCTTCGTAATCCTTCCAGTCCACGAAGACGCTGCGGAAGTAGTAGTCGGAGCAACTCGTGCCTGGGCGGAAGGTCGATGCGGCAGGTATCCGCGCCGTCGTGGACCGGGCCCAGCTGAAATCTCCCTGCTCGCCATAGGTGCCCTCGCGAACCGTGGACCATGTGTTGCAGTCACCGTCGCTGCTCCGGTGCCGCCGGTATTCGATCTGGAAGACATGGATCGAGCGGACAAAGTCATAGGCCGGATCGGAAATGTCGATGTCGGCCTGGTCGACAATAGGCAGGGGTGCAAGCGGCAGGGCAGGGGCCTCGGACATCATCGGTCCCCCGGTGTCGCGGAAGGCAATGTCGAGAAGGCGCTCTACCGGCGCCGGTCGCCGAGCCACTGCACGCATCGGGCAGTTCCAGATCTGCAAGGGCGGCTCGACCGGCCAAGGCGTGATGCGTGCGATGAAAACGGCACGGGCATGCGCGCATTCAGCAGAGGCGGGCCAGCCACCGGCCAGACAGAGCAGGATGGCGCAGTCCACCGGATAGGCAGCCGCGGGTGTGGCGATCGACAGGGCTGCGGCTGTGGCTGCGGCCGAGGCGACATGTGGCAGGCAAGCAAGTGAGAAGCGCAAGGTAGTCTCCATTCCGGGAAGGGCAGGGGGGGCAATCTTGGGTGCGGGCGGGACTCAGTCGGAAGGGCCAAGCCTCAGTGCCTGGTAGTCCGCGATGGCGCGGTTGATCTCTTCGGTCACGCTCGACCGGGCGGCCTCGAGGCAGCGCAGATAGGCCTGCGCCTCGTCGAAGTAGTTTGAGTACTCCGCCCCGATCTCTTGCTGGTATTCTGCGCGAAGGGTCGCATCCTGCACTGGAGAGGGTGGCACTGGCGGCAGGCAGTCAAGCGATGTCTCCGCGCGGGCCAGCACGGCCGGGATAAGGAGGACCGGCACGAGGAGGGCGAAGGGCAGGAGCCCGATCATGGAGGGTTTGGGCAGGAGCGAGTGCATATCACCGACATGGATTCAAAACATGTTATGCTTTTACATTTCACCGCTATTGACGCAAATAGATTCTACCGCTAGGTGAGCGCTATGTTGTGCTCGGGCAGGTTTCTCATCGGCGCAACATGCACTATGATCTTCAGGCAATGACGCTTTGGAGGGTGCCAACCCATGAGGAACTTGACCCCGGTGATCTTACAGGCCGGAC
>JAIXSY010000046.1 GCA_027484445.1 Verrucomicrobiaceae bacterium | reverse complement strand
GCTGCCGAGCATCAGCAGGAGCTGGGACGCATCAGCTTCAAAGGCACGGTGGATCTTCTGAGGCAGTGGTTGCCGCACGCCGCTGCCTGCCACGACCAGCCGCGCAAGTTGGCGTGATGGCACGAGGAACTGCTCGAAGCCATCGCCAGCGTGCGCAACCCGCTACGACCGGGGAGACGAGAACCACGAGCGAAAAAACGAAGACCTAAATCCTATCAACTGCTCACCTCACCGCGCCACCAGTTCCAAGAAATACCCCACCGCGAACGCTACCGCGCCGCCGCTTAACCGAGTGCCATTCTTGCCTGGCATCTTTTTGCCTGACTGCAATTTCAGCTTGTCAATCTTTTATGCAAGTCGGACATGGATGCTGCCCAATCAGGGTTACCCTCCCAGAGCTCGGGTAGTTCTGAGGGTTGGCGTTGAATGCGCTCAAGAACCGAGACTGCCTTTTGAACGATTACTGGAGACGGAAGGATTGGATGAGCGGCGACCCACGCTGCAATTTTCTCGGTGTATACATTCACAAGCGTGGGGCTGCCACGCAGCCATGCAAGAACCTCAGCGGCAGCGATAGCCATCTCAGCGTCGGATCCTTCGATGTAATCTTCGCCAGCATCAATTATGTTCTGGAGTGTGGAATCAAGGTAGGAGAGATCACTGTAATCTTCCAGTTTATATGCCCAATCGTTCGCGGCGTCGTTGCCAAAGCTTGTTTCGTCCCATGCACCCATAGTTGATTATTGAGTTTGTTTATCGAAATCTTTGTAGAAGATATGGCCACTTATACTAGCGCTATACCTTTTGCTAACCACCTCTCATGCATCTATAGTTACGACATTATGGTGCTCGGCTACTGGCTGGCGAGGACAACATTTCAAAGAGTCGAGCTAGTGCCTTTTCCACCTAACAACACTAAGATGTGACTGCATTTTCACCCTTGCTTAGGCCCTAACACTTCTGTTTCGAAAGAGCTAAATTCATAATTGGCATCGTCGAATATAGCTTGTCGATATTTCGCCGGAATTTTTTCTTTGGTAGTATTGTACCAATCTAAAAACTCTCCTTTTGCTTTCTCAAGATCCTTCCGGCCAAAGTGAATGCGAACACATTCTGGGAACTCTTTAGCAAGGAGACGAATGCATTTGATCGACGCGACAATCCCTTGTTCAGGGTGAGCTTTGGCCAGAACAATCTTTGCCCCTTCAAACATCCTTTCCTTGATTATGATAATGTAGGCACCAACGGTGCTCGAAGCATAATCATTGTCAGCTGATTTGTTTCCCCAGTAAGACATATTATTTTTGGTCACCTTCTAGTGGGTGTTCGTATATCATAGAATTCATCGAAGTACTGCATAAAGTCCTCGAAAAAAAAGTTGCCATAAAAAAAGTTGCCAGGCAAACAGTGCATTCACATTAGCCTAAACCCTTGATTATCAATGCTTTTTCTCCGACTTTTCGGATTCAATTAGTTGGCGTCACTCGATCTTCTCACTGATCCATGGTTCGAGGGTGTGCAGACTGTCGCTCCGTTCCTGAACCGCTGTCTGTGGGAGATGGCAGTGCCATTTGGGCCATTCTTGCTTGGCATTCAACGAGTTATTGCATGGGGTCTATGGGTTATCCATAGACTGCTGCCATTCGTCACGTCTGGCTTGCCGTTTGAACAGTCCTGATGGCTTGGCTTTCGTGCTGTTCATCCATGCCTGAAGGCCCGGGCTGACGAAGCTGGACTAGGTTTGGGAATTGGGCGTGAGCTTTTCCCGTATCACCTCAAGCGGGAAGATTCGCCCATCCTGAAAAGCAGGCATTCGCCGATGCTTCGGGCTGAGTGGGGAGGCTTCGAGTCAGCTGACTCATGGCGACCTCTTGGCTTTGGAGGCAGCGGCGGGCCCTGCGGGGCGGGAGCCGGGCAGGGCGTAATTCATCTTGCCGGCGGCGGGATCGCGGGGACCGGGGGGGAGGGTTTTGGCCCAGGTGGTGGCTTGCTGGGCGAGCTTTTCCACCAGTTCGGGATGGTGCTCGGCCACGTTGTTGAGCTGGGTGAGGTCGGTTTTCAGATCGTAGAGCTCGACGCGGCTGCGGTCTGGGTTCAGCAGGAGCTTCCAGTCGCCCTCGCGCACGGCGAGCTGGGGGCTGTGGTGAAAGGGCTCGCCAGCGATGTTGAAGCGCCACTCCCAGAAGAGAGGTCGGGTGCGGGGTCGGGACTGACCGCGCAGGACATCGCTAGCGTCTTCGCCATCCAAGGCCAGATCCGCAGGCAGGCGTGCGCCGACGAGTTGGCAGAGGGTGGGCAGCCAGTCCACGCCGGACAGGACGGCTTTGTCCTCGATGCGCCCGGCGGGGATTTTCCCAGGCCAGCGCAGGATGCCAGGGACGCGGATGCCGCCCTCGTAGAGACTGCGCTTGCGACCCCGAAAAGGACCGGCGCTGCCGACGCCGCTGTGCCCGGCATTGCCGATGTGGATGTCCTCGGGCCCGTTGTCGCTGCTGAACAGGATCAGCGTGTCTTGGTCCTTGCCACGCTGCTTCAGGCCAGCGAGGAGCCGCCCGACCTGAGTGTCGAGGTCGGTGACGCTGGCGGCGAAGATCTCGATGGCGGCGGCATGGGGGAACTTGGGCCCACCTGCGCGCAGTCGGGCATAGGGCTGCATCTGCTCGGGTGTGGGGTTCAGGGTGGCGTGTGGGACGAGCGTCCAGAGCTGGAGGTAAAAGGGTGTGTCACCGCAGCGGTCGATGAAGGCTAGACACTCATCGACGAATCGCGCTGTGGACTTGGCCCGGTAGTAAGGATCAGCGGCGGGGCCGTTGGCGCCTTCTTTTTCGGTGCTGCCCACGTGGTCAAAGCCATAGTCCTGAATGGCAGGGCCGCCGGAGTTGTTGCCCAGATGCCATTTGCCGATGTGCGCGGTGGTGTAGCCTGCGGATTTCAGCAGCCGGGCGGCATTGGGCACCTGTGGGTCCAGCCAGCTGGACATGCCACGGGCGGTGTTTTGCTCAGGGGTGGCAAAGTGGCCGTGGATGCGCTGCCGGGCTGGATATTGACCCGTGAAAAAGGCGCATCGGCTGGGCGAGCAAACGGAGCCATTCACGTAAAATTGAGTGAAAAGCGTGCCCTCGCGCGCCATGGCATCAAGGTTCGGCGTGCGGATGGTGCGGTTGCCGTAGCAGCCTAGATCGCCCCAGCCGAGGTCATCGGCCAAGATGAAGAGGATGTTCGGTTTGCCATCGCGGGCCGAGGCAGAGCTGATCGCGGTCAGGCAGAGGAAAAGGAAGGGCAGCAATCGCATGGCGGGCCATGAACGCTGCGACAGTCAGGAGATTGTCAAAGGATCGCGACTTTCTCGCCTCGGCCTGCGGTGGGCTTGGCACGGCCTTTGCATCCAGAGCGGGCAAAATCGTCCGTTGCAACCTGCGGCCACCTGTCCCCATTCCCCTCTTTTTTCATGCCCTCCACCCAACCCCGCCGCGCCGGCCTTCTGGTTCCTGTTTTTGCCCTTCGTTCAGAGGAGGATCTTGGTATCGGTGACACGGGCTGCGTGCGGCAGCTGGTGGACTGGGCAGCGGCGGCTGGGGTCGGCTTTCTCCAGTTCCTGCCGGTCAATGCCACTGGCACGGACAGCAGCCCCTACAATGCCATCAGCTCGGTGGCGCTGGATTACCTGACGCTGGAACTGACGCCAGAGCAGCTGCCGGAGCTGGATGCCACCTACCTGCGTGTCATCGTGCGCTTCCTGGGGGGCAAGGCGCTGAAGCAGGGCGCGGTGCCCTATGCGCGCGTCCGCCTGCTGAAGACACGCCTGCTGCGCCATGCCTATGCGCGCCTGGATCAGTGCCCCGAGCGGCTGGCGGCGTTTCAGGCCTTTCGCCGTGAAGAGGGTGCGTGGCTGGAGGATTTTTGCCTCTTCCGCGTGCTGATGGATGAGCATGGGCATGAGGACTGGCCAAACTGGCGCGCGGAGGTGAATTCAGGGGAAAAAGCCCGCGCCTGGCTGGCTGCCTGCCGTGCTGAGGATGCGGCAGAGATCGAACCCAGGCTTGGCTTTCACGCCTACGTGCAGTGGCTGTGCTTCAGCCAGTGGCGGGAGCTGCGCGCGTATGCGACCTCGAAAAAAGTGAAGCTGATGGGCGATGTGCCCTTTGGCATCTCCTGGTGCAGCGCGGATGTCTTTTTCCAGCCCGAGCAGTTCAACCTGGACTGGTGCGGAGGCGCGCCGCCGGAGACTTATTTCAAAGACGATGTCTTCGTGCAGCGCTGGGGGCAGAACTGGGGCATCCCGCTCTACCGCTGGGACCGCATGGAGGCGGATGGCTTTTCCTGGTGGCAACGCCGCGTGCGCAAGCTGACAGAGGTCTTCGACATCTTCCGCATCGACCATGTGCTGGGCTTTTACCGCATCTACAGCTTCCCGTGGCGTCCGCAGCGCAACGCGGAGTTCGTCAATCTGACCCCGGAAGAGGCCGCCGCGCGCACCGGCGGGCATTTGCCACATTTCAAAGAGCACGACGACGACACGCCGGAGCACAAGGCCGCCAACCTAGCCGCCGGGGACAAGTATCTGCGGATGATCGTGGCTGCGGCAAAACCGAACGAAGTCGTGGGCGAGGACCTGGGTACGGTGCCGGATTACGTGCGGCCGCACCTGCTGAGCCTGGATGTGCCGGGGTTCAAAATCAGCCACTGGGAAGACGATGGGAACGGCCATGTGCAGTTGGGCAGCGACTACGACAACTGCGCCTTCACCACCTATGCTACGCACGATCACGAGCCGATGAAGACGCACTGGGAGCACCGTCGGCGTGACCTGCACAGCGCCGAGGAGGCGGACCGTGCGCTGGCGCGCAAGGAGCTGCGTTTCCTCGCCGAATTCGCCGGGCTGCCGGTGCCAGCCGATGACGCTTGGCCGGCCTACGATGACGACATCCGCCGCGCGCTGCTGGAGGCGCTGCTGGCCAGCCAGGCCCGCTACGCCGCCTTCATGCTGCCGGACCTGTTCGCGCTGGAGGACCGCTTCAACGTGCCGGGCATCGCCAGTGGCGACAACTGGAGCGCCCGCCTGCCGATGACGGTGACGCAGATGCGCGCCCAGGCCCCGTGGAAGGCGGAATGCACTTGGCTGAAGCAGGCCATCAAGCGTACAGGTCGCTGATCCCGACCCAGCGCTTTTATGAAAACCCTACCCACCCTGGCAGCGGCCATGTGCGGCCTCGCGCTTTGCTCCTGCTCGACCACGCGCTTTTACACCCAGGCGGCCGCAGGTCAGTGGGAGATGCTGCACAAAGCAAAGCCCGTGACGCAGGTCATGGCTGATCCGGCCACCAAGCCGCTGTTGAAGGAAAAACTGACCACGGTGGGCCAGATCCTGAACTATGCCGAACAAACGCTGCGTCTGCCAGCGCAGGGCCAATACCGGCGCTACGCCAACCTGGGGCGCAAGTATGCCGTGTGGGTCGTCTTTGCCGCGCCGGAGTTCAGCATCCAGCCCAAGACCTGGCGCTATCCCCTGCTCGGCAGCCTGAGCTACCGTGGCTTTTTCCAGGAGAGATTAGCGGAGGCAGAGGCCGCGCAGCTGCGCGCACAAGGCTATGACGTGCATGTCAGCGGCGTGGCCGCCTACTCCACGCTCGGCTTCTTCCGCGACCCGCTGCTGAACACCTTCATTGGCCGCGAAGATGCGGATCTGGCGGAATTGATCTTCCACGAGCTGACGCACCAGCGCCTCTACCTGCGTGGCGACACAGATTTCAACGAAGCCTTCGCCACCGCCGTCGGCCAAGAAGGCGCGCGTCGCTGGCTGCGTTCGCAGGGGCGGCTGAAGGAGCTGGCGCAGTATGAAAAAGAGCTGCGGGTGGAGCGGGAGTTTGTGAAAATCATCCTGCAAACGCGCGAGGAGCTGAAGGCTGCCTATGCCCACACCGCGCAGGCCACGGCTGAAGTAAAGCGTGCCGAAAAAGACCTCGCGCTGGCTCAATTGCGCCGCCGTGCCACCGCGCTGGACCAACGCCATGGAGGCAGCCTAAAGATCGAACGCTGGTTTCAAAAACCGGTGAACAACGCCCGGCTCTCTACCGTGTCCTCCTACTACGAGCTGCTGCCCGGCTTTGAGGCCCTGCTGCGGCAGCATGGAGGTGATCTAGAGCTTTTCTTTGCCGACATCGACGCCATGCGCGGCCTGGAAAAGAAGGTGAGGCGTGAACGCATCATGCAAGCAGCTGCCAAGCCGTGAAATGCCACCGCCATCTACTGCCCCTGCTGCTCGGCATCGCGCTCATCGCCGTGCTTTTCGTGCGCGAGGTCAAGCGGCGGGAGGTCGTGTATGGGGAATGGATCGCCCTGAGATTTCGTGATCCGCAGGCCACTGCGGCACAGGCGGCCGAACTGGCGGATGAGGCCAACAAAGTGCGGCAGGCGCGGCAGGCCGTCGGCTTCCAGGCGGATGTCTCCGAAGCGGTTCGCGACGAACTGGAAGTGTGGAAGAACCAGTTCCACCTCGGCGAACAGGACCGCTCCGAACGTCTGGCGATGCAAGGACTGACGGAAACCGAGCTGCGCGCCCGAATCCGCGAGGCATTGCTCGACCAGGCCTGGCTGGATTCACAAAAACCGCGCATCCCACCGCAGGCCGCGCTGGACTGGTATCAGGCGCATCGGGAGGAGCTGCGTGTGCCGCTGCTGCACCGCGTGTCTCACCTGTTCCTCACCACCCACGATCCCCAAAAGCCGGACCGCCAGGCCGAGCTTCAAGCCATCACACGCCAGCTCCAGGCAGGAGTTACCTTTTCGGAACTCGTTGCCAAGCATTCGGAGGACGAACGCAGCCGTTCCATTGGCGGCGCACTCGGCTGGATCAGCCCTGCGCGTGTTCCAGCCGACTTCATGGTCGCGATTGCCGCGCAACCGGTGGGACGGGTCAGCTCTCCCGTGCGCACACGGCTTGGCTGGCACTTCCTGCTCGTCCACGAACGGCTGCCCTCCCGCCTGCCCAGCTTTGAGGAAGTGCGGCCTGAGATCGAAGCGATGCCGTCTGCGGCGCTTGCCAGCCCGGCGGCCCGGCAGTAATCTGGCGGCATGGTGTCCCTGCCCATGCCATCCGTGCCCTTCATGGACCTCGCCGCGCTGTTTGCGTCGCCGAGGCTGCCGGACATCGCCCAGGAGATCAACGAACGCCTGAGGCGCGAAGCCGAGGCACGGCGTCAATTTTACCACGACATGACGGACGACTGCAAAATGGAGTTCATCGGTGGAGAGGTCATCATGCACTCTCCCGCCAAAGCAAGGCACGTGCGGGTGAAGGACAACATCCTCCGCATGGCGCAAAATTTCGTCATCGCCCGCGACCTGGGCGAGGTCATGGATGAGAAGACGCTCTGTGTCTTCCCACGGAACGACTACGAGCCAGACATTGTCTTCTTTGGCCCGGCCAAGGCGGCGGGCATCAAGCCGGACACCATGAAGTTCCCCATCCCGGACTTCATCGTCGAAGTCCTGTCTGACAGCACTGAGGAGCGTGACCGTGGCGTGAAGTTCCAGGACTACGAGGCGCACGGCGTGAAGGAATACTGGATCGTCAATGCCGAGGAAGAATGGGTGGAGCAGTATGTGGAAAAAGGCGGCCGCTATGAGCTGCGACTGAAGTCCGGCAGCGGCGAGATCTCCAGCACCGTCATCCCCGGCTTCACCGTGCCAGTGCGCGCCCTTTTTGACCACAAAGAAAGCCTGCGTGTCATGCAGACCCTGCTAGCCTGAGTGTGCTGCCGCGCTGCTCAGGCATGAAAGCCATGCTGCAAATGCTCGGGCAGAGGGTGGCTGGCATCCACGTCATGCAGCTCCACGATGCGACCATCGTCCATGCTCGCGATGCGATTGGCATGAGAAAAAATGCGATTGTCGTGCGTGACGATCAAGACGGCTCGTTCAGGACTGCGGGCCACCTTTTCAAAGAGGTCCATGACCAGCGTGCCATTCTTCGCATCCAGCGCCGCCGTCGGCTCATCGCAGATGATCAGGCGCGGCTCATGCACCAGCGCACGGGCGATAGCGACCCGCTGCTGCTGCCCACCGGAGAGCTGCGTGGGCCGGTGCTTCATGCGATCCGCTAGCCCCACCTGATCCAGCACCTCACGGGCACGTTTCTCGGCGAAGCCTGTGGATTTGCCCTGGATGAGCAAAGGCACACTCACGTTCTCCACACAGGTCAGCGTGGGGATGAGATTGAAGGACTGGAAGATGAAGCCGATGGACTGCGCGCGAAATTGGGTCGTCCGCCCCTTGCTCATGCGCAGCAAATCTTGACCGAAGACGGTCACCTCCCCCGAGCCCTCATCGCAGCCCAGCGTGCCTGCAATGATGCTCAGCAGCGTCGTCTTCCCACAGCCCGAGGGACCGATGAGCATGGTGATGTCCCCACAGCGCACATCCAGGTCGATGGCTTTCAGCACCTGCAACCGAGCGCCACCATCGCCAAACGACTTGTTCACGTTCCGCAAGCGCGCGGCCAAAGGAGCAGAAGGAGGGGCAGAAGACGACATGTCGGAAAGAGGCCAAAGGTTACGCCCCGCAGTCACGATGCGCACCTGGAACCCCGCACTTTTCAGCCAGCCTTCGGCGCCGTCTGCACTTGAGATTCCACGATGGAAACAAAGCTGGGCACCAACCGCTCGCTCAGCCCGGCGGCAAACCCAAGCAAGCAATGCAGCCACAGTGTGGCTTCATCGGCCTGACTTTCAGGGCTCAGGGTCATGAAGCCCAGCAGCACGCGCGACTTGATGCCGAGCGTGATGAAGCACGCGCCAAGCACGCCGACCATGACCCGCGAGGCACCCTCGATGCGGTTGATGCCATTGCCTGCTCCAGCATCGTATTGCCGGGAAGCTGCCCCCATCAGCAAGGAAAGCATGGCCCCCAGGGAACCCATGAGCGAAAACAGCACCACATCCTTCCCCTCCCGACTCAGCCAACCCCAAGCGATTTTCTTTTTCAGGCTGAGCTCGTAGTCCGCCAACGTTTCTGCCGTCGGTGGGCCCACGTTCAGCTCATTTTCAATCTGCGGCGGAGGGGGATCACCCGCCGTGGTCTGGACATAAGCGTAGTGGAAAAAAGCCAGCAGGCAGAGGCAGATGGCCAACGCGATCGTGGCGCCAAAGAGCACATTTTTCCGCCCACGGTCTGAGGAGCGACTTTTCAGATACTCCTGCGCCTTTTGCAGAGCCGAGCGCGCTGCATCGCTGCGCGGGTCCGTGAGCGGGATGTCTTGCGCCTGCCCGGTCGCAAACGCCGGGTAGTCCTCAATGCCACGGGCAAGTGCCTCGGCAATCAGCCGCCGCGTCGCGCGCAGGGTCGATTGATCGCGGCGCAGGGCGGCAAAATCACGCTCTTCAGGCTCCACCTGACGCACCGCGCCCTCGGCCTCTGCCGGCAGCAGATGCTTTCGGAGCTTTTCCGAAAGTCGCGACCACCAACCCTCTGACTTGTTGCGCAGCCCTTCTGAGAGTGTCTCCAGATGCACCACATCCGTCAAAACCAAGCCGAAGTCCCGAGGAAAGAAGCGCTCACGCTTCAGGTCCTTGTTCGGCGTCTGGTCCATGAAAAACCACTGGATGCTCAGATCCTCATCCAAATAGACCGCATAGCGGTAGTCCATGCCCGGCCCTCCGTCGGAGTAGATCAGATCCACCACCCAGCGCTTCAGGTATTCATCGCGGAATCCTTCGCGGATCCAGTACTCTTGGTCGGCATGGTCAGGCATAGCAGGAGCGGTGTTGTGTTTTCCCAGCGCGCCCTCTGTCTCAGACAGCGCGGAGCATCACAAGTACAAAAGCGGCCACACGCCCTGTTAGGCCCAAGCCGCCTCTGCCGCATCCAGAAGCTCTATCCGCGGAAGACCATGGCGGGCTCCAGCCGGGCGACGCGCCAGATGCCGAGCAACGCAGAGAGGCCGCAGATGAAGAGGATGACGCCAAGCACGGCTGGAGGCACGATCTCGGGCATGTAAAAGGGGGGCTGGAGAGCATCTCCCGAAGGGCGGGCACCTTCGGCATCATGCAGGCGATCTTCTGGACCGTGCCGAACACCTTCCGCATCGCGCAGAAGACGTTCTGCGGCGTCTGGAAGACCTTCTGTGACACAGGGAAGCCCCTCTGATGAGCGGGGAAGGCGGTTGGATATGCTCGGCAGACCTCTTTTCTGAAGCCACGCTCCGGTAACTTAAGGAACGGAAGTGAAATACAATCCTCTTCATGCCAAGAAGACTACCTAATCCCCACCTCGAAAGGTAAGCCTAAATTTTCAGCCTCGTAAGATTTAACATTTAGGCTGATTTATCCAAACACTGGCACTGAAATCTTACGCCCTGCCACTTCCCAACCTAACGATGTTTTTTCGTGATTAGCTATTACCGCCAGTTTTGATTCTTCGTCGGATGATCGTACCACCATTCGGATTATAGAAGACCTGCTTTTGCCAGTCTTCAGGAAGCCCGATTACACCCTCTAGATTACAGCTTTGCAGGACTGCTTTACATATCTTTGCCCCTGTTAAATTTGCACCAGCAAGAGTGGCAAATTGTAAATTAGCGTTTTCAAGATCAGCACCCTGAAGATTGGCACCGCTCAGATCAGCCCACTGTAAATCAGCACTAACCAATACCGCACCCTCAAGGTCTGCAGCCATAAGCTTTGTCTGCCGTAGATTGGCAATATTAAGCGAGGCCCCACGGAAGTTCGCCCGCTGAAGATTGGCGCGCTCTAGATTCACTCTAACCAAATGGGCTTTTTGAAAGCTGCTTTCAGCAAGATCTAGATCTTCAAGCTTTGCATCCTCAAGAAAAGCACCATCAAATATAACTCTAGTTAAACTTGCTCCATCAAAGACGGCACGCTGTAGGTCAGCTCCGACGAAAGATGCGTTATGGATTTCCGCTTTAACAAATCGAGCATCAGTTAGTTTAGCTCGCGCAAAATCCACTTCTATGATAGCTGCATTCTCAAACCATATCTCTAGAAGCAATGCGTCATTGAAGTTACAATGAATAAGACGTGCGTTTTCAAAATTCGACTTTGAAAAAGTACCGCCTCTTAGGTCAACACGCGTTATTGTCGAGTACTCAAACATAGCTTGGTAGCAGCCAGCATTTGCGAAGCTAGAGTCATCAAGTGAGGAATGATAAAAGTCACGCATGTGCAACATTTGCGAGTCATAGTTCATCCAGGAAAGCCCAAAGTGAGCTAGACTATTTTTGCGATCAATACGCTGTCCTTGTAGCTGCATGAGCCACCCGCCAGCCGCACCTGAATCAGGCCAGTCGATATTGCTTCGTTCCTTATTTTGGAGAGCAGTCGCATTCAGCGTCATAAGCATGCTTTCTTCTGCATTTCGTGCCTGAACGAGCATCGACTTATAGTCAGGCAGATCCAACGCCTTCATAGGCATTCCGTGTTTTAACATGAAGCTGATCAGCTTTTCCAGGAGCTTTTGCCACTGCAAAGTCTGAGCTCTCTCTCGACACATTTCACCTTTCAAAAATTCCCATTGCCGCCAAGTCATGGCCGTGGGGCCGCAGAGACGGGCCCACTCCTCCAGGCACTGCTGCGGCGTCCAGCCGCGGTACGTTTTCTCATGGCGTTGCAGCTCCTCCTGCATGTCTCCGAGCAGTCTGATCATGCGCCGGGCCACCAAATACTCCCCAAAGCTCTTGTGGGTGAATTCAAAGGAATTGTCCTGATCCCGGTCCCCGGCCTTGCGGAAGAAAAAGGCGGTGAAGAGACGCAGGACGCCATTTTCCGCACCGTCTTGGAAGATCTCCAGGAGCGGCGTGATGCGGGCATCTGCACAGTGCTGGGTCACCTCTTTGACCGTGGTTTTGCGGCCATCTCCATGCCAAGACGCCACGGCAATCTCCTCGAGCACGCGCTGGAAATCGCTTTCAACCATGCCGCGGACGGCAAAGTTCTCCCCACCGGCCCAGCGGCGCTCATAGACCTCCTGAATGAGCTTGGCGTAGATCTGGTTTTGCGTGACCTGCTTGGTAAAATCCAGGCCGCCTGACTGGTAGGCCAGGGCCAGCAGGTAATTCAGCAGGGGCTCGGCGCTGACTTCCAGAAGGTCAGGGCGGTCCAAGGACTCGGGAAGACCTGAGTAGCCCTGGCCGGTGAGTTCTCCGTATTTGCGCCACCAGAGCTGGCGCTGATCCGTCTGCGCAAGCAGCTTCCAGCCGCGCTCGTAGCGGCCTTTTTCGCCCTCTAGGATCTGATAGGGGCAGAGGTGCAGCACGGAGCCCTCGGCCCGAAATTCAGACTCCAGGCTCTGCATCACCACGGTGCGCCCGGTGAGGATGACCTTCAGCCGCAGGGCGGTGGTGTTGTGATCCCGCACGAGGTCTTTGACGGCGCGCACGAACTCCTGGGTGTTGGTTTGGTCGATCTTTCCCAGCATGGCCAGCTCGTCCAGGCCATCAAAGATGAGCAGGAGCTGAGGCTCACCGGCGTCACGATCCAGTGGGGTGCTGGCTCCAGGCAGGAGGCCGGTGTCCGTGAGGTATTGGTGAATGGCAGGGATGATCTCGCCTTTGTATTTGATCTGATGCAGGGGGATGTACAGCGCCCGCCAGCCCGTCTGCGCCAGCACCTCAGCCGTGAACATCTTCGCCACGGAGGACTTGCCGCTGCCGGGGCCGCCACTGATGACACGACAGGCGTCGTTTTTATCCTTTGCCAGCACCCAGGTGAGCAGGTGGTCGGTAAAATTTAGGGCAATGCGCTTGCGGTCTTTGTCTTCACTGCGGACGTGGGAAAGATCGGTCTGGCCCTGCGGCAGGCGCTCGTAATAAGCCCGCAGGGGGATGTAGAGCTGGCGCAGAGAGAAGGGCTCCCCGAACATGGGCTGGTCCAGTTCCTGGTCGAGCCAAGCGCGATACTGCTCCCAGGCGCGCTCACGCTCACCTGCCTGGGTGAAGGGCGTGGTGGAGGCGACAATAATGGGTTCATAGATGTCAGCGTGCGCCCGCCATACTTGATTGAGCGCATACACAAAGTAGCTGCGCAGCCGGGTGGAGATGGAGGCGGCCTTTGGCTGATCAAAGCCGACCTGAAGCAGCCACTTGCGGAACCATTCCACACACTCCGGCAGCAGGGAGAGACTGCCGGGCTGGCGGAAGAAGTCTTTGTTCACCGTGAGCTGCGCTCTGCCCAGGGCGGCATCGAGCTCGCCCTCCAGGGCAGTCGCCTCGGGTGTCTTTTCCTGGGAACGGTGGAGCCAGGACTCCTCCGTGAGTGACTGCATGGCCCGCAGCAGGGAGCGGCGGATAAGTAGCCAAGCCAGCCCACCTGCATCAGGCCTCAAACTCAGCGCCGAGAGCGCTGATCCTAGATCAGCTGCGAGGTCGTAGTATTTCTTGGTGCCGATGTGAGCAGCGGCAAGGCCGAGGGATTTAAACAGCCCGCCGATGTCCGCCTTGATCTCCCTCTCCAGCAAGGAGATGGGCTGGCTGACGATGAGGTCAGGCGTATTAGCCGAAGCGGAGGCGGTGGATTTCTTGGCCATGAGGGACAGCTAGATAGCTTAGAGCATATTAAATAATTTTGTGGAATATGCGTGTGGGTGGTGTATAAGGTGATATGGCCGCACTCTCCCTCGATCTCCGTCAACGCATCATCAGCACCTGCGACCGCGGTGAAGG
>JAIXSY010000054.1 GCA_027484445.1 Verrucomicrobiaceae bacterium | reverse complement strand
CATGAGGCGATCAAGCACGACCTGCCCGCGCCGAACCGGTCGATTGCCGAGGCCTTTGCCGAGATGTGGCCCGCCCTGAAACGCCAGCTTGCCTATGAGGATCACTTCATCAAACGCGAATTGCCCGCCACGGCCAAACCCTATCGCGAAGACTTTCACAAGGCGGCACTGGGCGATATGCCCCAAGCCATCCCTGCCGAATAAGGAAAACACAGATGCCGCAATGGATACGCGCCTGCGCCACGGATGACATCGACGAAGAGGACCTGATCCGCTTCGACCATGCCGGGGCCACCTATGCCATCTACCACTCGCCCGAAGGCGCCTTTTATGCGACGGCGGGCAAATGCACCCATGAAGAGGTGCATCTGTGCGACGGGCTGGTGATGGGCCATCTGATCGAATGCCCCAAGCACAACGGCCAGTTCGACTATCGCACCGGCGAGGCGAAACGCGCACCGGTTTGCATCAACCTGAAAACCTTTGCTACCAAGGTCGAAGGCGACGACGTCTATATCGAGGTGCCGTGATGGCCAAACGCCTTACCGTCCGCGACCTGCTCGATGCACGCGGCAAGCACCAGTTTGCGATGCTGCGCGTGGAAACGCTGGAAGAGGCCGAGGCCGCCGAACGCGCCGGGGTCGAGCTGCTGTCCGTTCCACCCGCGATGATCATGGACCGCCGCTTTCGCGAGGTCGCGCCGACGGCCTTTGCCTTTCCGGGCGACAATTTCTACGAGATCGGCGATACGGCCGATTTCCTGCGTTGGGCCTTTCCGTTGTTCAAGCATGGCGCGGACGGGTTTTATTGTTCGGGTTCGTTGCAAACCGTGCGGGCCATGGCGGACCACGGGCTTCCCGTCTGTGGCCATGTCGGCCTGATCCCGTCAAAGCGCACCTGGACCGGTGGTTTCAAGGCGGTGGGCAAGACGCTGGAAACCGCCCAACTGGTCTACAAGCAGGTCAAAGCGTTGGAACAGGCGGGCGCCTTTGCCGCCGAGATCGAGGTCGTGCCCCATTCCATCACCGATGCCATCGCGGAAAAGACCGACCTTTTCCTGATTTCGATGGGTGCAGGCCCGGGCGGCCATGCGCAGTATCTGTTCACCGACGACGTGCTTGGGCAGAACACCGGCAAAGTGCCGCGCCATGCCAAGGTCTATGCCGACTTCGCCGCCGAATACGCACGCCTGCAAGAGTTGCGCGTCAAGGCCATGTCGGCCTTTGCAAGCGACGTGCACACGGGCCTTTATCCCGCCCCGCAATACATGGTGGACAGCGACCCCGACGTGGTCGCAGCCTTTCGCGACTGGTTGGACGGCCAAGCCTGACAGCTTGGACCCGCGCCATCGGCCAAGGGTGGAAGGGTGCGCCTGCGGTGGTGTGACAGGCGGCCCCCCGGTGTGATTGCGGATGGGGGGCGAGATGTTGTTGTCGGCCTTCGGTCTGGCCAATCCTGATGCATGTCCGGGCGTGCCGCCTTGCCCTTGCGGTAGGGTTCGCATATGGGCGATGACCCAGGTTCAGAAAGAACACCGATGACCAACTCGCTTTTCCAGCCCTATGATCTTGGCCTGCTGACGCTGGCCAACCGGATCGTGATGGCACCCCTGACACGCAACCGGGCGGCAGCGGGGCTTGTGCCCGGGCCGTTCGCGGCGGAATACTATGCGCAGCGCGCCACGGCAGGGTTGATCATCGCCGAGGCGACGCAGATCTCGCCGCAAGCGCAGGGGTATCAGGACACGCCCGGCATCTATTCGGCCGAGCAGGTCGCCGGGTGGCGGGTGATCACAGAGGCGGTCCATGCGAAGGGTGGCCGCATCTTCCTGCAGCTTTGGCATGTCGGCCGCGTCAGCCATGTCGATCTGCAACCGGGTGGGGCGGCGCCGGTGGCCCCTTCGGCCATCGCGGCCGGGACCAAAACCTTTGTGAACAACACATTCACCGAAACCTCGATGCCGCGCGCCCTTTTGGCCGAGGAAATCCCCGCCATCGTCGAGGATTTCAGCACGGCGGCGGCCAATGCGATTGCGGCAGGCTTTGATGGCGTCGAGATTCACGGTGCCAACGGCTATCTTCTGGACCAATTCGCCAAGGACGGCGCGAACCAGCGTACCGATGCCTATGGCGGCTCGGTTCAGAACCGTGCGCGGCTGATGCTCGAGGTGGCAGCGGCGGTTTCGGCCAAGATCGGGGCGGCGCGCACGGGTATCCGCATCTCGCCGGTGTCGCCCGCCAATGGCGTGTCCTGCAGCGACCCGCAGCCGCAGTTCGATTACATCGTGGATGGGCTGAGCAAGCTGGGTCTGGTCTATCTGCATGTGGTCGAAGGGGCGACCGGGGGTGCGCGCGACGTGGCGCCGTTTGATTTTGCAGGGCTGCGGCGGCGGTTTGGCGGGACCTATATCGCCAATAACGGCTATGACCTGACCTTGGCCACCGCGCATCTTGCGGCGGGCGAGGCTGACCTGATCGCCTTTGGCCGCCCGTTTATCGCCAATCCAGACCTTGTCGCCCGCTTGCAATCGGGCGCTGCGCTTGCCCCCATCGACCCTGCCACGCTTTATGGCGGCGGGGCCAAGGGCTATACCGATTATCCCGCCCTTGCGGTCTGACCGAACGGCCGCCCCGACGAACGCCCGGAGTCATCGCTGCGGGATCAAGGGGCGATCATTTCGGCTACGATCTTGGCCTCGAACGCGGTCAGGCTGCGTCGCGCCGAAGCGCCATAGGCGGTAAAATCGCCCATGGCGAGTTCTGGAAAAAGTTCCAGAATTTCGGCGCGCGCCTCTTCGGCAAGGGCAGTCCAGCCGATCTGGCCCGGGTGAAAGCTTTCGGATGGCGTGCCGTTCGCAAAGACGATCTCGTGGGCGTCGAACAGCATGTGGAAGTAATGCACTTCGCCGCCTTCTAGCCGCAGGATGGTCTGGTCGTTGACCAGATGCTTGGCCGCAACCAGCACTTCGTCGCCGCCGAACAGCATTTCAGCCTGCCACCCCCCCAGCAGCATACGGTGCTGGGGCGAGACCTTGAGATCGCGCGTGTTGCCCAAGGCCCCCGCCTTGATCAGGATCGGTGCGACCGAACCTGTGGCCGCCACCTTGCTTGAGCCGATCCAGCGGATGGGTTGATAATCGTGATCCGCGGTCCGAACCAGATCGCCGACCTGCAAGCTTTCAATCGCGCGCTCACCCCGTGCCGTTTCGATCATCGCGCCTGCGGCAAAGCAGGCCACCACGCGCTCGATCTGGCTGAATTGCACCGTCACATTCTGGTTCAGGCTGTTGCGATAGGTCGCTGTGCCCGATTCCGATGTGGTGCCGTTCCAGGTCGGGTCGGACCTGTCATAGACGAGCCGCACGTTGGAGCCGCCCGTCAGGTCCAGCACGTCGCCCGAAAGCCCGCCGGGATTGTTGGCGCCGTCAATGGCCGCTTCCTCGCCCGTCTCACCGCCCTGCACGAGGATCGTGCCCGTGCCCGCAAGCGCGGGGTTGATCGAGAACACGTCATCGCCGCTGTCGCCAAAGGCTTGGTCACTGGCGCCGATGACGATGTCATCGTCACCGTCGCCACCGGCAAGGCTGTCGCGCCCTTCGCCACCGATAAGCGAGTCGCTGCCGGTGCCACCAGTCAGGGTGTCATTGTCCGCGCCACCCGACAGGCTGTCATTGCCCGCGCCACCTGACAGGCTGTCGCTGCCCGCGCCCGCGTCGATGCGGTCATTGCCCGCACCGCCAAGGGCCGAGTCGTTGCCGGACCCCAGTGCGAAGTTTTCGATCTGGCTGAAGGTTGCGGTCGAGGTGCCGTCTGTGATTGTCCCCGCCTCGGCCGCGGTAAAGGTCAGGGTCGTGGCCGCCACCACATCCGTCGCGCTCAGGCTGTCGCCAATCGTCTCGAGCGTTTCGCCGCCGACAATCGTGTCCCGTCCAAAATCAGCGGTCAGGGTGAACCGGTCGTCATTGTCGCCGCCCGACAGGTTGTCATTGCCCGCCCCGCCGCCCAGCGTGTCATTCCCGAGGCCGCCATTCAGGCTGTCATTGCCTGCCCCGCCGTCCAGTGCATCGGTGCCCGCGGCCCCCCACAGCGTGTCATTGCCATCGCCGCCCGACACGGTGTCATTGCCATCTTCGCCCTGCAAGGCATCTTCGCCCAGACCGCCGTCCAGCAGGTCATTGCCAGCCTCGCCGATCAGGCGGTCATTGTCGGCCCCACCGAAAAGCTGATCGTCAGACGTGGTCCCCTCGATCGTGTCATTGCCTGCGTCGCCATAGACCGTGTCGGCATCCGAGGTGGAGTTGTAGCCCGAGGTATCGATCAACCGGTCGTCGCCTGCGCCGCCATAGACCAAATCGCGGCCGAGGCCGTTGAACACGGAGTCGTTGTCGGTACCGCCATAAAGGCTGTCCGCGCCCGCACCACCATCGAGCGTGTCATTCCCCGCATCGCCAATGAGGCTGTCGTTGCCGACGTTGCCGAACAGGCTGTCCGTGCCCGTATCACCAAAGACCGTGTCATTGCCTTGGCCCGCATCGACACTGTCGTTGCCCGCGCCCGCGTTGATCGAATCGTTCAACCCGTCGGTGCCATCGATCTGATCGGTCTGGGCATCGGCAAAGCCCGCGGTCAGGGTGTCATTGCCTGCCGAACCGTTTACGGTGCCATCGGGCGGGACTTCGAACACATCGGTGACATTGACCAAGACCGCCACATCGCGTTGGCTGCCCCAGACATCCGTCGCGCGAATGGTGATCTCGTAGATCTGGTCGTTGCCGACGGCGCTGCGCGTGCCTTCGAAATCCACGGCAGAAGCAAAAGCAAGAACCCCCGTTGCCGGGTTGATCGTGAACCGGGCGGCATCCGCCCCCCCAGCGATAGAGAATGTAAGCGAGTCGCTGTCGGGATCGCTGGCATTCGCGTCGACCACGAAGGTGGTGTTCTCGGGGATGCTGATGGTCTGGCCATCGGTCAGGTTGGTGAATGCCGGGGGCTGGTTCGGCGGCGCAAATGCGGTGCCGAGGATCGACTCGATCCCGGTGAAGTTCAGGACGCGCCCCGTGGCCACGCCCGAAGCGCCCAGAAACTGGATCGCGCCACTGGTGCCGCTGCCGCTGGCATCCGCCGCCTGAGTGAGGATGCGCCAGTTGCCCGCATTGCGCAGGTCGAGCACATCATTGTCGGGCGCGGACGACCTGCCATCGACGGTGTTGTTGGCCACGGTCTGGCCATTGGCGTCGAGTTGCGTGACATCGACGATGAAGGTGTCGTCGCCATCGCCGCCGCGCGCCGTGTCGCCGGCCCCGACTGTCAGCGTGTCGTTGCCTGCGCCGCCAATGAGAGTGTCATTGCCATCGCCACCGTCCGCCACATCATCGCCGCCGCGATCCAATGTCAGCAGGTCATTGCCAAGGCCGCCATAGACGGTGTCGTTGCCCGCAGAGTCGGAAATGTTGTCATTGCCGATGCCGCCGTAGATCAGCGTATTGCCGCTGGCCGCGCCTGACACGATGCCAGAGTTGATCAGGTCATCGCCAGCGCCGCCATAGACCGTATTGCTGCCAGCACCGAAGCTGACGGTATCGTTGCCTCCGCCCACGTCGATGACATCGTTCAAGCCATCCGGGCCATCGACGGCATCATCCTGCACATCGGCAAAACCGACCGACAAGAAGTCATCGCCGACCGTGCCATTCACGATGCCGGGCAGCGGGTCTGCCGTGCCGCGCTGAACGTCGATAGTGCCGTCGCCGTTGATATCGGCAGTGAAGGACAGCACTTCACCGATCAGCGGGGTGTCGCCGCTCCAGTTGCTTTGCCCGACAAGCAGATTTGCACGGGGAACGTCGAGCAGGGGCTGGCCGGTGCCGGTTGCGACCACCACGCCATCCTTGAAGATCTTGACCGCGCCCAGTTCCGAGATTTCCACCCGCCAAGTCGCGACCCGGCCCTGAACGATGCTGTTCGGCACTTCGAGGTAGAAGTTCGACGTTTCGCCATAGTAGTCGAGGCGCATCGTGTTGGTATTGCGGACCTGCGTAAGCAGGATGTTCTGCTTTGCCGGACCGTTGCCGAAATCGAAGACACGCTGCCACTGCCCGCCAGCCGGATTGTCAAAGCGCACGGTCGCTTCGGCAAAGAAGGCGGGGCCGGGAATGATCGGGGGGGGCTGCGTGACTTCGAGCGGGCGGGCGGTAAAGGGGGTGGCGGAAAGCACCAGCGTTTCGTTCGACGCCTCGAAGCGCACGGTTTCGATGTCGCGCAGCGTATCGACGGCGCCCGTGGTCAGATGGGTAAAGGTCCAGATGTTGTCGGCTTGACCGTTCCAACTGTAATCAGCGCGCGCGCCGGACAGGGATGCAACGTCCATGTCCGAACCACCGTCGAGCGAATCGTTGCCCGTGCCTCCGATCAGAACGTCATTGCCGTCACCGCCCTTGATGATGTCGTTGCCACCGTTACCGGTCAGGGTGTTGGCAACCTCGTTGCCGGTGATGAAGTCCTGCTTTTCGCCGCCGATCGCATTTTCGATCGTCACCCCATTGGCGATGAGGAAGCCCGCGTCGAGGGATTCCGAGGTCGACAGAAAACCGCCGCCGCCCACCTCTTGACGAATGGTGGCATCGTTCAGATTGATGACAGAACGCTGGCTGCCGGTATATTGGATCGTATCGGTGCCGCCATTGTCCCAAATGGTGCGCAGACCTTGGCTTTCCGCTCCGCTGTCGTTGAACGAATAAACATCATCGCCAAGCGCAAAGGTCGGGTTGATTCCGTAAAGGGTTTGAAGCGCGGCAATATCAAAGGGCAGAAAGGTGCTTTGATCCAGCCCATCCAGATTGGTGCCGAAATCAACAGCAGTGGTAAAAGGGTTATCCTCACCCCAGAACTTTCCGGCGTAACTGGTGGATGCGTAAAGTTTCGAGTTTAGAAAATGGTCGCCTTTCTGCGAAATGCCCGCAAAACCCTGTGAGATGCCCGTATCGATCCCGTTGGGATTTTCAAAGTCATGCGGATGCGCAAGGCCAAGTGCATGGCCCGTTTCATGAAAGAACGTGCGGGTGAAATTGAATGCCCCGACGTTAAGCCCCACGTCGGCAACAGCGCCCGTAATGCCGACGATGGTGCCAGTATTCGGCGCTGCAAAAAGCCCGGGTGTTCCAGAGACCCCGCCACCTCCGGGTGCCAAATTGTATTCAATGGTTCCGACGCCTTCGGGTCGCTCCCAGAAATCGACCCCGGTAAACTGCGTCACATTGGTCAGCATATGGGCGTAGAATTTACGCCATCCGCCTTCGTCGAAATCGGCCTTGCCGTTGTTGTCGATGTCTTGGACATTGAACGAATAGGTGATCGTATCACCCTTCCATCCAACCCCGACCGACATGGTGTCGATGATCGGGTTCCCGGTATCACCGCGCGTGATGATGCGATCCGCGTTCGGAATGAGCGCGGTGTTGGTAAAGCCATCCGGGTTCGGGTTCGGCAGATCAGGGATCGGGTCGGGGGCAAAGGGCACGGGCAGGCGCGGCGGCGGCACTTGGACAACGTCTTGCAGCCCGTCTCCGTCCAGATCGGCGCGCACATTGCTGAACGCGCCCCAGACTTGGTTTCCACCCCCGAAATCCGATTTGCCAAGCGTGACCTGATCGCGCGGAATCGAGCTGATGTCCCCGACGAACATCTCTCCACGCAATGCGCCGTCGATGATTAATTGCGCCTGTCCCTGATCGGTAACCTGGACAATCCAGTTGCGATCACTGTTGACCATGACGCCGTTGACGACGAAGGACTTTTCGACCCCGTTGACTTCCACCAACAGCTGGACCTGCGTCGATCCAAAGACCTGCTTCAACTCGATCTGATTGGTCGAAGCGGATTGTGCGGTGGCGACCTTGGCCAGAACCTGAAATTCTTCGCGGTCATCACCCTGCCAATTCAACTGGAATTGCAGGTAGAATTGCATCCCGCCCGGGATCGGTGCCTGGGTTGCATCATTCAACATCAGCGGGCCATTGACCGCCGATGACAGGATGGTGTTTGCCTCAAGGCCGATAAGACCATCCATGTCCCCAAGCCGCGACGCCTCATAGGCGGCAGCGATCGGGTCCTGCAGCGCGCAAGAGCAGACCGCCTGATCGGTCGCGAAAACAGGGGTGATGGGCCCGGTAGCCACGGTCTGCCCGGTCAGACACTGTCCACCGCAACCCGTGCTGCCACAGACACAGGCCCCGGCGAGGGGGTCCGACGAAGAAGCAGTGATGGGCGTATCGTCAATCGGCATCTTTTCAATCCAAGGTTTAGCGCCAAATGCGATTTGGCGTTTGAATTTGGAGAATTATGCCTGGATAAGTCGCTGGACTTGTTTCCAACTCCGGTAACTGCCGCTCATCTGCGGTAGACTGGCTGGCCAATGCCGAAGGCAAATGGCGCGCATGTCCTGCGCTTAAAATACCGTTTCGTACGAAACGCTGATCTCTCGACAGAGAGCAAGTACATGCAACCACCACTCAACACACCATTTACTACGGCAAAGCTTGCCGGGCTACATTTCCGCAGAAGCGCACCCCTGTCCTACAGGACAGGTATTGCTCGTATCTGAAATATGTCTAGTTTCCTAGATAGATTTCTTGCTGGTCCGCTGCTGTCTGGTCTCATGGTCAACGGGTGACCGCAGGTCCTTCTTAGTAAGATTACGTCTTTGGCTGAGGAACAGCCCACACCGCCCAAACACATCCTGCTGCGCTGCGCGGTCTGCTGCTCTCGGGTCACGGGACCAGTAGGAAACCCTCGACTATGGCATCGTTAAGGCAGGTGCCGCGATGCCGCGAACAGACTTTGGGATTGTGCTGTCTGAGACGCCATTTGGATCGCTTTGGGGTCTGCTGTGATGGCATGCAGACTTGACCAAGGCACGCGATGCGGGGGCTGCAACACATCGGGCTGTTGGTCATGTTGCTGGGCGATGGCCGCTATCGCGCCAAGGCCCAAGCAAGGCCGGATTGGCGATGCTTGCCGGTACGGGGCGTCAGCCTGCCGGGCGTGTGTCCAAGCCATAGAGCATCCACTTGGCACGGACTCCGAGGCCTGCACGGGCAAAGATGCGGGACTTGATCAGGTCGAGCGATTCGGGGTCGGGCTCGGAGTAGCGGACCAGACGGATGGCATGTCGGCTAAGGTCGAAGAAGTCGGCATCGCCCACCTGATCGAGCAGAAAGACGAGCTCGCGGCCAAGGTCTGACGCGCTTTGGTTCGGATCAAGCCCGACCATACCAAGCTTTCTTCTGAAGTGGTTCGCTGCTGCGGTCACGCTGAACACGGTGTGGCGCAGCCGATTGCGCGGCCCAGAGGCGCGATCGGGGTTCGCGGGAGAGACGATCAACTTATCCGGGAGATTTCCAAAGCGCGCCAATCCGATGAGCCGCAGCCAGAGATCATAGTCCTGTGCCATGATGAACCGTGGATCATAGCCCTCGACTGGCCGGACGGTTGACAGGCGGAACATGACAGACGGGTGGACCAGCACATTGTGGTGGGGCAATGCCCTGACGATGGTGGCGTGCGTCAGGGCTTCGGGCTTTAGCGCGCCAAGCACGCGGCGTTTGCCACGGTCCTGCGCCGCACCAAGCACGTCAAGGCCGTGTCTTTCCATCATGGCGACCTGCCGGGCCAGTCGCTCTGGATGGGAAATGTCATCCGAGTCCATCCGGGCAATCAGATCGGCGCTTGTTTCCCCCAGACCGGCTTGCAACGCGGCGCCCAAGCCGCTGTTTTCCGGCAGGCGCAGTGTCCGAATGCGGCTCTCTCTCGCAGCATAAGCACGGATAAGATCGTCGGTGCCATCGGTTGAACCATCGTCAACGATCAGCAGATCTAACGACCGGAAACTCTGCGCCAAAATCGACTCGATCGCCTGTCCGACGCGATACTTGTCATTGTAGACCGCCATCAGGACAGTGAGGGTGGGTTTAGGGGTCAATCTTGGCCCCTCGAATAACCGAATTCCTCAAAATCGCGGCGATAGGCGGTCTGGAGTGCTGCGCGACTTTGTGCGGACGGGGCGATCTGCAGGCTGGGCGAGGGGTTCTTTACCGATAGGCCGGACACAAGGTCTAGCCCGGTGAGCGCGGAGAGCGCGCGCAGCGGCAGGGCCAGCCCATCCTCGTAGCGAAACACTTGGCTGCCCGGCCACAGGTAGTCGACCTGCGGTCGGAAATGGTTATCGCGGAAGCCGGGGGTGTTTTTGGCGCGACCCAAAGAGATGTTGAGCCATTGGTCAAAGCCAAGCACGCGCGCGAGATGCAGGCCGGCTTTGCGACGCTGGTAGCGATATTCCGAGATCGCCCGCTGCACCGGATCACGCACGATGAGAAAGGCATAATCAAACCAGTCGGGATCAAATACCTGCGCCACTGTATCAGCCGTCGCATGTCGCGGCTGAAACCTCGACCGTCGACCCGCGCCGAGGGGCGCGTCAAAGCGCATCGCTCCGGCAGCCTGCAGTACTGCCGAGACCGCCATTCCCCCGGTCTTTGGCACATGCATAAAGAGGACGCGACGACCTGCGAGTGTGTAAACTGGCAATCCGGCGCTCCTTTCGTGCTAGGCGCTCCAGCTTACAAGCGGGCAGGCCGGTTACTTTTTGCGTATCCAAAGCAGGAATCTAGCCGCCCCAATGGGACCGCCATCGGCACGCCTGTGTTCGCCATGACGAACTTAACAAAAGTTAACAGGACCGGGTTTAAAAACAAGCTTGCTTCCGCTTGCGGGCGAATGTCTTGCGGCGCGCTGACAGCAAGATCGGCCGGGCCGAAGGGCAAGACCGGCTGCAGATGCGGCGGTTGCTGCCGAAAGAACCCGAATTTGACCGGTGAGGCCGCGTGACAAAACTTATGCCGCACCGCCTGCACCTTGCGCCGAACCAGAATGGCTGGATCGGCCATGGGACGCTATCGCCGGGCTTCTCCGGTGAAGGGATCGTAGCGGATTCGCCGCCCGTGCCGCAACCGTACGGATACCTTGTAAAACGCCCTGAACAGATTGAAGCGAAGCCAGCTGCCGTGAATTTTCATCACGCGACGCCCGTCAGGCGATCCAAGCGTGCCGTCGATTTTCGGATGGCCGTCGAGGAAGGCGCAGAGCGTTTCGACGAAGAGTGCTGTCGTATCGCTGCGGAAAAAGCCGCCATGCGTGCCATTGATCCACGACACGACGGGCGGCACGGCAAACGCGCTTTGCCAGCCCGTTTCGCCCCAGCCTATGGGCCGATACGCCTTTTGGCGGCTGTGCTTGCCGAACATCAGCAGCATGGGACTGGCGAAATGATGGAGGTTCCGATGGGAATATTCGAGCAGGCAGAGACGGTCGACCTTGCGCCCGGCTTGATCGAGCAGCTTGGCGACCTCCCAAGCCACGCGCGCGCCCTTGCAGTTGCCGCCAAGCACATAGGCACCAGTGGGAAACTCTCTGAGCAGCTCGGCGGCGTAGTGCTGTGCCAGCCGTTCCATGGGCGCGTCATCCATGTCAAAGAGCTTTCCGCCCGAGAACCCTCCGTAAACGGGGCGGTCGGGCGGCATGCTTTGCTGGAGCACATGCATCTCGGTTGCGGGCCGGTTGAAGAACCAGATCAGCGGAGGTTTCGTGCCAGCCGAGTTGATGACCTTGAAGGTCGATCCCGGCCTTAGAACCGGTATCTTCCCGATGGAAATGACCGCTTGAATTTGACGCAACTCTTCGTGGGTGATGCCGACGGCGGCAGGTGCCGCGCTGGGCGATTTGCCCTCGGACACCAGCATTTTTGCCATGTCGCGGATGGTGCTAAGTCGCGACAGCACGTCGTCCGGCAAGGACAGCCCGGTTTCGGTTTCTACGGCCAACAAGACCCGCAACGCGGCGAGGGAGTCGCCGCCCAATCGCACAAAATCCGCGTCGAGTCCGACCGAGGCAACGCCCAGTTCCCGCGCCCAGATCGATGCGAGCTGCGTCTCCAAGGTTGTTTCCGGGGCTGCAGGGGGATGGGCGTCTGTGCCAGTATCCGCCAAAGCCACGGTTGCGAGTTGGCGGCGGTCGATCTTGCCCACTGCGTTTCGGGGCAAAGCGGTCAGAAAAATGATCTGGCGCGGAATCTTGAATGCAGCCAACCGCGATGCAAGCGCCTGACGCAGCTCTGTCGCCGTGATGACCGCATTCGGGCGCAGGACAACGGCTGCGGCGACGTCTTCGCCCAAGTTGCGATGCGGCACGGGAAAGGCGGCAGCTTCGTAGACAGCCTGATGGGCCAAGAGCGCGTCATCCACCTCGCGCAGGTTGACCTTTTCGCCGCCACGGTTGACCAATTCTTTGATCCGCCCGGTAAGGAACAATCGACCTTCCGCGTCCACGCGCCCCAGATCGCCTGTTCGAAACCAGCCGTCCCGGAATGCAGCCTCATTCGCTGCCGGGTCTGCTTCGTAACCGGAAAACACATTCGGCCCGCGGATCGCAACCTCACCTTCGACGCCGCGGCCTTGTTGCGTCCAGTTGGCGTCGAATATGCTGATTTCGGTTCCGCAGGACCGTCCGACCGATCCGGGCAGCCGGTCGGAGGCGTCAAACCCGGTCGAGCAGATCAGCGGAGAAGCTTCGGTCATCCCAAAGGTCTGCAACACCGGTACCCGGAACAGGGTTTCGATCTCGGCCATGAGCGAAGGCGACAAAGCCGCCGCGACCGAGCGCAGAAAGCGCAGGCTTTGGCCGCCCGCGTCATAGCCATTGCGCGCCGCGACAAGACCCAATTCCCCCAGCGCGGTGGGCACAGCCTGAAACCAGGTCGGCCTGCGCTGCGACAAAAGATCGAAGAACTTCGTGGCGTCAAAGCCGGAGGTGGCAATGACGGTGCCGCCGGAATGCAGCGGGGCGAGCAAAAGATCGACCAGCCCGCCGACATGGAAAAGCTCCCACATGCTGAGGCAGCGATCTTCGGGTGCCAGATGCAACGACACGCTGACATCCCGCGCCGCAGTGCAAACGTTGCGATGCGACAGCGGCACGCGCTTCGCGCGGCCCGTCGAGCCCGAGGTCAAAAGCACCAAGGCGACATCATCGGGCGAAGGGGGTGGCAGATCAGGGATCGGCGCATCCTTCGGCAGCGAGTCGAGATCGAGGGTCTGGATGCCCAGACGCTGCGCGACCCGGCGCGCGATTGGGGCATATCCCGTGACCGTCACCAGCAGGTCGAGTTCGGTTTCTAGGAAATAGCTTTCGAACTCCGCCTCGGTGAAGGCGGGATTGAACGGCAATGCCGTCCCGACCACGGCAACAGCCAAGAGCACTTCGGAAAACGCGCCGCCGTTGGGCATGACAATTGCGATCCGAGGCCGACCAACCGTGCCACTGCGCGCCGCAATCTGCCCGGCGAGTATCTCCACCCGCCGCAGCAAGGCGCCATAGCTTTGCACCGCACCTGTCGCGGCATCCTCGATCGCCGTTGCCTTTGGGTCAGCCAAGGCGCGGCCGCGCAACAGGCTGAGGATGTCCGGAAAGGCGTCAGCGCGGGCGGGGTTGGATGGGAAAGGGATATCAGGGGTGACGGTTTCAGGCATGGCCGGACCCCTCGGCCAAGGGCAGGGTCTGATAGCGGCGCAGTTGTTGCGAAACGGCTTCGGCATCTTCGGCGAGATGGGCGCGCAGCCGCGACCGATCTGCCGGGTCCAATGGCTGGCCTGCCGCAAGCTTGGCAAGGATTTCGATATCATAGATGCGCAGCGCGTTCGCCATCACGAACACTTCGGACAAAAGATCCGGTGTCCCAAGCGGCGAGGTGATATCACAGATGTTGTCCGACCCCATCCGAACGTGAACGCCCGCATCCAGCAATTCGAGGACCCGCGCTATCGAATTGAAGGTAGGCGACGAGAGGGGGCGCAACTGGCGCATGCTGATCGCGGCGGATGGACAGCAGATGACGCCGATCCCCTGTGCCGCAAGGTTTTCAGCCAAGCGGCGGAACCGCGGCTCTGAATAGGTGGATGGCGAGATCAGGTGAATGAGCCAGACAAAGGGTGTGTTGTTTGTGCCAAGGCCCATCTCTTCGACAAGACGCGCCACCATCTCGCCGCCATCTTCACGCGCGTGGTTCGATTGGTCGAAATGAATATGCAGGTCTTTGCCCAGCCGCGCCGCGAGCGCAAGGCTGCGCCGACAGCATTCTTCGTAGCCGATATGGTCCGGGTAATGCAAACGATCGTCACGCTCGGGCAGGATGCCGACAAAATCGGCCCGTTCGGCTGCGGCTTGCAATAGCGCCCAGCGGCCGGGTTCGTCGTCGCGATATCCAAGCGGGGAATAGGCGCCCAAGCGGAAATCGATCCGATCCGCATAGCGCGCCCGCAGGTCAAGGAGCGTGTCGAGCGCAGAGGTGCCGACACGGTCCAAGGTGACATCGACCACGGAATCCGCCCGCCGGGTGCCACCCTCGACCATCGCGTCGAGATAGAAGGACACGCGCTCCACCAAACTTTCGGGATCGTAAAGCGGGCTCGCATGGATCATCGGGATCAGGGAATGCTTGCCTGCCAAGGTAAAATTCGCGCCGTCCCGAACGCCGCGCGCATTCAGCAAACGGACGGTTTCGTCATAGGTACCAGCGCGGTCGATATGAAGATGGGCGTTGAAACCACCGCCATATGCGCGAACGGCTGTATCAAGCTGTTCAAAGAAAGGGGAAAATTTAGTCCGCTGCATCGCTAGCCCCCAAGACGACATGCGTCGTCGCTTTGTTCATCAATATTGCATTTCCCTTTGCAGGGCTATCTGGGGCGCGGCTGCACGCGTGGTATTCTTTCAGGAGAGTCTATGCCCCTCGCCGAGTGCGGCTTGCGGGGCTCGCTGACGTGCGAGTTCCCGGGCGCGCATCCGCGGGTGAACCACGCGGCGGACCACGGTGTTCAATCCAAAGAGATTGAACAGCCGGAACAGGCGCATCATCGCCGGTGTCAGGCTTTCATTCAGGCGGGGCACCGGGCCGATCTCGATGACCGCGGCCCGCGACACGCCGGCGAGTTCCAGAAGCTGCGTGCCCAAGGGCATCCCGGCCTCTGCATCGCTGTCATGCGTCAGCAGGACCAGAGGGCTGCGGATGGCCGTGCGAATGGTCGCAAGCCCGTCAGTCCAATTGCAGTCGGCTGGCACCCGCTTGCGCCAATCCTCATAGCTGCGCGCCGTGCGTCCACGCTTCACTTCCTGCGAGTAGCAGCTCTTCAGCCAGCTCGCCCAAGGCCTGGAATAGGCCACGAAAACATTCTCGAAATCCGCGAACTCGGCCTCGATCAGGGGCAGGATTTCAGCAGCCCACTGGAAGAAATGGCCGCCGTTCCGCGCAAAGAGCGAGAAGGCAAAGAGGTTTTCATCCGAGATCAATATGGTCTGCTGCGGGGTTTTGCGCAGCGTGGCGGCCACGTTTGCCATATCCGCCCGCAGGTCCGCCAGATTGGGCCGCGTTCGCCGACGAGTTGCCTTGACGATGCGGTCGCGCCAAGTCCGGGTCAACTGATCCCGGGACGAAACGAAAAGATCAGGATGCGCCTGCGCCGGAAGATGGGCCAAAAGGTATTGGACCGATGTGGTTCCGGTTTTCCGGAACCCTATGTGCCAAATGATCTTTTTCATCAGGTCTCTGAGGTTTGAGCCAAGCGGAACGCAGGGACATCGGCACTGAGGGGAACAGTCTGCGGGTCTCGCATGCCATCGGGGCACCTGCCAAGCGAAATGTGCGAGCGGGTGGATGATCCCACCCTATCCACCCTGGCCACGCTGCGCGGGGTTTGTGGGGGCTGGGATTAGCGCGGAAGGGGTTGGTTGCAACGCAAAAAGCCCCGCTGGTGGCGGGGCGTTTGCGGGTTCGCGTAGTTCGCTTGAGTTGGTTGCGGGGGCAGGATTTGCCCTTAACCGAACAATGGCACTCAACTATAATACAGCAAACTTAACCTAGGCAGGTTCGGGGCAAATGCTGAGTCCCTCTAGTTCCTTGAGGCCTGCCTCTTCTGTTCGTACTGCCTGATTTCGAATTTAAGGGGTGACGGCTTGTCGTTGTTCGTAAGTATGCCGTCAGGTTTGCATACCATCTTGCCGTTTTCGAACACTTTCTGGGGTTACCAGAACCTTGCCGAGAGCACCATCCGCGAACTGCCGGTTCAAGGTTATGATCACAGCCACGGCAGGCTTGCTCGCATAACTCCCAGAGCGGCGTTTGTATCCGATCCGACCGGCGATGTCCGCAAGTCTGATCAGACGGACGACCCGGATCTTGGAAGTCAGCTCTCAGAGTTAACGCAGGTCGTCGATGAACGTGCTTTAGCCACGGACATTGCCACTCGCGGACCGAGGCGCCGGATAACCACCTCCCAAACCGCATAGCCGCGCATGCGATTTGCTGCGCCGCGTCACAAATGAACTCGTCGCAGTAGTTGCTCGTCACCGTCTCAAACCTCTTGCTGCAGAGTTAAGAACCAAAGCGTCCGGAAGCTTAGGGTCACCTCAAGGAAACCGATGGCAAGTGGCCGCTTGATGTCATGCAAACCGACGGCCATAACTATCGGACACTGACGATTTTGTTTCCGTTTGAAGATATGCCTGCGGCACTCGTCCAGCGCGAGGCGATCTCGTCTGTGGACAAGATCTACGCCCCGAAAAACGTAGCGCGCGTCCGCTATGGATCATAGCAAGGTTAAAAAAAGGTATAAACATGTCGAATGATGCAGCCGAAAAGGTGAAAACTCCTGCTAAACTGGGTATGCTGCGCGCGGCCGGTTTCTCTTTTTTTGACCAATCTCTTGACTTTTATCCGCGCCTCGCCCGAACCATTCCACGCCTCGGATGGACGATAGACAGCGTCACCTCCGATGACATCCTTAGGCGCCTCAATGGCGACAGTGTAATGGGAGCGTGGACCAATTTGAAGCCGTCCGACCCAGGACTCGACCATGCGATAGAACTTGCGAAGGCGTCTCTGCAGGAAGTCAAAGCGCAGACTGAGTATCAAGACCAGAAGGCGACCCGACTCCTTACCGTCTCGACATTTTTAACAGCACTTGCCGGTGCGTTTTTCACCACTTTCTTGACGGATTATCCGTTGAAGTCGCTCTCGATACAGTCTAATGGACATTGGTTAGTATTTGCAACTTACATCTTCTTTTTACTGTTTATTGTTCTGTCGCTAACTGGCGCGCTTGTAACGTTCCATGCAACGCGGACTAGGTTCAAATATCCGACTGAGGCGACCGTAGACAAGCAGTCCGGCAAGACACGATCCTATTTATTTTACCGGGAAATGATTGGTGTATCGCCTGAGGGATGGGCAAGTTCCTTTGTGACCGTGGACGTCTCGGGGGGAAATACGGCAACGCTCAATGCGAACCTCAAGATTGAGTATCTCAAAAACTATGTCAGCGAGGCCTATCTCGTTGCTGCCAAGACCGCTGACAAACTCCGCTTTCTAGAGCCCGCGCAGAGCCTCCTTTCCTGTGCACTGCGCTGCCTAATAGTCTATCTCGCATTATTCGCGTGGGTGGTAACATATTTGCCGTCGACGAAGCCCGCGGTTCAGCCTACAGAGGTCCGGATCATTGCGGCTCCGACGCCCGCGGATGTGCCCGCCGAGCCACGACCTCAACCGGCGACCGTGCCCCAACCCGAACCCGAAACGCAGCCATGACCGATAGCAACACACCTGCGACGGTGTTTGTCGATGCCGACAATACGCTGTGGGATACCGACGGCGTCTTTGCGGCAGCGCAGCTCAACCTTTTAGGTGCGATTGAGGATGTAACAGGACGCACGTGCAGTGAAATCGATCGCCTAGCTTTCGTACGGTTGACGGACCAAGGACTTGCAGAACGTCACCATTTAGGTTTGCGATATCCACCGAGACTGCTTGTCAGCGCACTCGCCGCGGTGCTGCATGGAGAGGATAGCGAACTTGCGGTCGGCCGCGCCCTCAATGGTTCGGGCGTAGTTTATGTTGGCCAAGAAGAGGTTACGCCGATAATAGAGGCATACTTTTTGAATATCGGCATGCTACCGTCGCTTCGTCCAGGCGTCAAAGTAGGTTTGCTCGCCTTACGGGATGCTGGCTGTACCATCCTAATTGTGACCGAAAGCGCGCAAGCAAAAGTCTCACGGACTGCAGAGCACCTAGGACTCAACATCTTCGTTTCTCGGATAATTGAAGGCGTGAAGCGCCCGGACCTTTACCGACGTGTTCTCCGACTAACCAAAATGCCCGACCAGGCCTTCATGATCGGCGACCAACTCGACCGTGATATCTGGCCCGCTAAGGCGGCTGGCCTAACGACAATCTATTTTCCGGGTGGCTTCCGGCCGCGCTGGACAATGAAAATGGACAGCGTACAGCCGGACTATGTTGTGGGAAGTTTTGCTGAGGTTCCTACTATCGTATTGAACAGTAGATCCAAATCACCAAAATCTTAGGCTTTATGCCTGAGGAAATTGAATATTTTCAATCATTTATCGATAAGTATTCGATCCCAATCTTGGAACCGCCTAGAGGCAGATTTTTCCGGCTTCGCTCAGGGTGACAGGTTGGTAATGCACCCTGTCTTCGTAAGCGATCTGGACTTTGTTGCCGATCACACCGCTTTGGGTCTCCCGTTTGGAACAGCCCAAATGGCCCACGGCGGTCAATTACCCACAGATCTCAACAAAAATACTGCCGCGACGAGGTATGGGTTGCGCAGTTTCCTTGACACGCGGGGCACACACAGACAAAACTACGGAAACAGAAATCCTACTAGTAGAAACTGCCGATGATCGTATCGCCCTGCTCAAACCGCAAGAAAGCTACTGTCGAACCCGGCATGTATGCCGCTGAACTGGCGTCAGGTTCCGTGGACGAGGTGGCAATTCAGTGGAATGCCTCACTAAGCACTGCTTCGCGGCCGCACAAAATCGGCACTCTGTACGGAGGCAGAGCTTTTACAGAGGCAGCGCTGGCGGCGAAATCCGCTAAGGTGGAACATTACATAGTCAGTGCGGGTCTGGGTCTCATCGGCCCAGACGACTTGATCCCAGCGTATGCAATGACCACAGTTGGTTCGACGGATGAGAATGTTCTCAAAAAATGCCCTTACGGCACTACAGCAGCTGATTGGTGGAAAGCCGCTCTCAACCCGGGGGTCTTTGGCGACCTGATAGCCAAGACAAAGGAACGCGTCTTTTTGGCAATGCCAAGTGTCTACTTAGAGATGGTTCAGGACGAGCTTCTGGCCTTGCCCGCCAATGCGCTTCCAAAGATTAGAATTTTTACAGGTGGGCGTGAAACACTGAAGGGCAGCCTGCTGGAAGAATATATTATGCCTTATGATACGCGACTTGATGGTCCTGACAGTCCAATCCCCGGTACGAAGAGTGACTTTGCCAGTCGAGCATTGCGCCATTTCATTGAACTCATGTCTCAAACTACAGGAAAAACCTTGTCGAGTGACAAGGCACTGGTCTCCAGTGCACTCGATGGAATGCGCTCTCCTATCATGCCGACTAGGGTACGGGTTTCGGACACAGATATACGTGACGCCCTCAACGCTGCTTGGGTTAAAGCGCAGGGCAACCGGCAGAAACTGCTGCGCCACTTGCGCGACGTCTTACTGATATCCTGCGAGCAATCCCGCTTTGCTCGCATTTCTCGAGAAATCGAAGAAGAGAAATCGATTTGAAAAACGTGTTAGATCCTAGCATTGCGGATCCAATCATCCTGCGCGCCATCAGGACGCAGCAGTCCGGTGCATATGATCTTTATGCATTCTTCATCGCTGCAGCGGATATTCTAGAAATTGCTGACATTAGTCGCATTAAGCGCGACGGCGATGGACTTCAGGGCTTTCAGCGCAAGGAAATCCGCGCTCATGTAAACTCGATCATTGAGTTTTTGGATAGCGGCCCGGTGCTTTTCCCTAACGCAATCATTCTCGCGATGTCACGGACCGTTACCTTCGAACCTTCGCGCGGTCCGTCGCCGCCAGGTCTATTGGATGTTGGACGATCAGGTACACTCACGATTCCTCGTGGGCAAAAGGGCGCGCGCGCGGCATGGATCGTAGATGGTCAGCAGCGCTCAATTGCTTTGTCTCGCACAAATAACAGCGCACTCCCAGTGCCGGTAATTGCCTTCATTTCTCCGGATATCAAAACGCAGCGGGAGCAGTTCATTCTGGTTAACAAATCAAAGCCTCTAGAAGCACGTCTCATCAATGAATTATTGCCAGAAGTAGGCGCTCTTCTTCCGAGGGATCTTAGCGAAAATCTAATTCCATCCGAGCTTTGCAATCTTTTAAATACGCGATCGGAGTCCCCTTTCTTCGGCCTGATCAAAAGGGCATCGAGCGGATCAAACGGTGTCGTTTCGGATCAAGCTATTTTAACATCGCTGCGACAGAATTTGCGCCCTGCGTTTGGAGGCTTGGCCGCGCTTCGCACGACTGACGGAATCGAAGCCGACAAGGTATTTGAAACGGTCGTTCGCTACTGGACTGCTGTAAAAGACACCTTCCCGCAAGCCTGGGGAAAGGATCCAACCCAGAGCCGCCTGATGCATTCTGCCGGGATCAAGAGCATGGCGGCACTCATGGATACGCTAATGCTGCGCACGGAAACGTTGCCTGATGCATGGACGGAGATCCGAACGGCACTTCAGCGTCTGGCTCCGCACTGCGCTTGGACCAAAGGACGATGGCCCGCGGAACTCGACCTAGCCTGGAACGAGGTTCAGGGCACTCCACAGCACATCACCCGCTTGACGCAGTTTCTAGTTGCGAAGGACAGGGAACTGTCTAGGGCAGCGAAATGAAATTCATTTTCGCTGACAGTCTCGACTACGTAGACCCAGGTTACGATTTTTTGCGCGAACGTAACGCCGAAGGACGTAGGCCCTACTGGGACGATCATTATCCTCACGAAGCCCTGGGCTACGCGCCTTATCAGGGCATGCTGGTCTCGCGCGCAATTGTCGGCGGTGGAGCAGCGAGCGGAATTTCGGGGAAATACACCGAGGCTCAGGCAATGCGGTTCCGGCGTGTCGGTGCGCGCGAGTTCTTGCGACTCAGCGATCCGAGGTTTGCATCGCTCGATATCTTCGGTGACTGCGGTGCCTTTTCCTATCACAACGAAGAAGTGCCGCCCTACACGCCCGAAGACACCGCGGAGTTCTACGACGATGGCCGTTTCACGCATGGTTGCTCGAGCGACCACATCATATTTGATTTCATCGACGGTCTTTCAGGAATGTCCGGAGGCACACCGGAGAACGTGCGCCGTTTCGACATTACTCAAGCCAACGCTGAAGCGTTTCTGACGGTGACAAAACACATGAGCAACCGGTTCTGTCCACTCGGCGTCATTCAGGGTTGGTCGCCCGCCAGCATGGCAGAAGCTGCTCGTAGGCTGGTGGCGATGGGATACGACTATCTTGCATTGGGAGGAACGGTTCCCCTGAAAGCCCCGCAGATCATGGCATGCGTAACTGCGATCCGCGACGCCATCCCAAGTACCACGCGTCTGCATGTTCTCGGCTTCGCAAAGGCTGACAATATCTCGGATTTCATTGGAAAAGGTATCACCAGCTTCGATACCACTTCGCCCTTAATCCGTGCGTTCAAGGACGCGAAGTCCAATTACTATTTGCCAGGCACCGGCGGCGCACTGAGTTACTACACTGCGATCCGGGTGCCGCAGGCGATCGAAAACCCAAAGCTGATGAACCTCGCGAAGCGGGGCGTACTGCATCAGGAAGACCTTCAGCAGATGGAGGCGGATGCTCTGAGTTCGCTTCGCCGGTACGATCGTGGCGCGGCAGATCTCGAAGAAACTGTTGAAACCGTCTTGGCCTACGCAGTGCCCGCCACAATAGGCGATCTCGTTCAAAACCTGCCCGGAACACGTCAAATCGCTGACCTGCGCGCCCGATACGAACGAACGCTAATGGACCGGCCATGGACGCGCTGCAACTGCCCGATTTGCCGGGAAACGTCGATCGAGGTGATGCTGTTCCGCGCCTCGAACCGCAATAAGCGGCGCGGTATCCATAATCTCTACGTCTACTCGAACCACTTGAAAACGCTGAAAGAAAAATCTGCTCATGCGCTCCAGTAAATCCTTTTCCGCAGTGTATGCTAAACAGAGCGCCATGCATGATGTGCTGACGTTCACGGCAAGTGCAGCGGACATTCTAGAGTTCGCCGCAATCGACCGCGCCGGGCGAGAGAGCGATGGAAGTCTCAGTGGCTTTCAACGACCCCAGATCGCCGGCCACATCCGCAATATTCGGGACTATCTCGAGCAGGATGATGCCGTGCTGCCTAACCCGATCGTCGTTGCCTTCCTGGGCGGACTGACCGTGGTCGATCGGCAAGTGAACGGCCATTGCCAAATCGAGATTGACACATCGAGCAGCGCCAAGCCCGGTCTGGTAGTTGATGGTCAGCAACGGTTGACGGCCCTTTCGCAGACCTCACGCACCGATTTCCAACTGTTCGTCTCGGCGATTGTGTGCAGGGACGAGGCAGAGTTGAAGCGCCAGTTCGTCCTGATCAACTCAGCGCGCCCGCTTCCTAAATCGTTGATTTATGAACTCCTGCCAGCAATGCAGGGCCTAAGCCGAAAGATGGGTGAGCGTGCTTTGGCGGCCGAGTTGACGGCGAGGCTGAACTTTACAGATGGGTCGGCCCTACAGGGTCTGATCCATCAGCACACAAATCCTGATGGTATCCTGAAAGACACGGCCATTCAGAAGGTAATCATGAGCTCGGCCAGTGACGGGATCATGCGCGAGCTGCTGCAAGAGCAAGACGGCATCATGCGCTGCTACGGTCTAATCAACGAATACTACTGGGCCATTCGCAACACTTTTCCCGGTGACTGGGAAGGTCACAAACCAAAGTCATCCCGACTGGTACACGGTGCAGGTATTGTTGCGATGGGCCACGTGATGGAACTGCTGGCCTACTTCGATAAGGCCACGACGCGTGACGAGTTTTCCGTTGGCCTGGCCTGCCTGAAACCCAAGACCGCCTGGACCCAAGGCGAATGGGATTTCGGCAATGGCGAACGCCGCGGTTGGCGGGGCATCCAGAATGTTAGCAGCGATATCGCGATGCTGTCGGATTACCTTGTTCGCCAAGTGCGCAGCGACCAACGCGACCGCCTTTGGTCGGCAGAACAAACCGCCAAGCCAAGCCTGGCAGCAGCCGAGGCAGCCCAATGACCGAAAGTTCGCTCGTCCTATTCTCCGGCGGTCAGGACTCGGCCACCTGTCTGGCTTGGGCTCTTGCACGTTTCGATCGAGTCGAAACCATCGGCTTCGACTACGGACAGAAGCACATCGTCGAGATGATCTGCCGCCAGACAATTCTTGGCAAAATCGGCAAGCTGCATGAGGGCTGGGAAGACCGACTCGGCGAAGATCACCTGATCGATCTGAGCATACTCGGCCAAATTTCAGAAACGGCGCTAACGCAGGACATGGCTATAACGATCGCCGAGAATGGCCTGCCGAATACCTTCGTTCCGGGCCGGAACCTACTCTTTCTAACACTGGCCTCTGCGGTCGCCTATCGCCGCGGCATTCGTCATCTGATTGGCGGCATGTGCGAGACGGACTTCTCCGGGTATCCGGATTGTCGCGACGATACGATAAAGTCCCTGCAGGTCACGCTAAACCTTGGGATGGACAAGCGCTTCGTTATCGACACACCGCTGATGTGGCTCGACAAAGCCGCCACATGGCAACTTGCGGCAGAGACTGGCGGCACGGACCTTGTCGATCTGATAATCGAGGATAGCCACACCTGCTATACAGGAGACCGCTCGCATCGGCACGCTTGGGGCTATGGTTGTGGTGTATGCCCAGCCTGCGCACTGCGTGCAAACGGCTACGAAAAATACTTAACAGCAACCTCGAACATCGCAGGGAGACGCGAATGACCATGCCCACCGATACCCAACGGCGCATCGAAGGCTTCGCCTTCTTTGCCGCCTTCGCCGCCTGCATCCCTGCGGCCAATTACCTGATCCAGCATGTCGGCACGTTTTGCCTGCCGGATGGTGGCCCTTGCCTCATCCCGGTTGCACCCGGCCTGACTGCGCCGAGCGGCGTCCTAATGGTCGGCCTTGGTCTGGTACTTCGCGATCTCGTTCAACGCAGGCTGGGTCTGTGGTGGTCCATCGCGGCGATCCTCATAGGGGCAGCGCTATCTGCTGGCTTCTCCGCGCCAAGTCTTGTTCTTGCATCGGCAGCAGCGTTCCTGTTCTCGGAACTGGCAGACCTACTAGTCTTCACACCTCTGCAGAAGCGCGGCTTTGTCCTGGCTGCGGTAGTCAGCAGCATCGTCGGACTGGTGATCGACAGCATCATCTTTCTGCAAATGGCCTTCGGAAGCCTCGACTTCGTCGCCGGCCAGATCGTTGGAAAAATCTGGATGGTGCTTATTGCCATTCCGGTCCTGATAGCTTTGCGAAACCGGGACCAGCGGATCGGAATGCCAACAGCAGCTTAATTCATATGTTAATCCACTAAATTAAGAACTCGCATCCACAAGATGCGGGTTCTCGTCTGTGTAAACTGCCTGCCAAACAACTGACCATTACCTATACTCGAGAGCGAGAAGCGACTCGCGATTGCACAATAGCGAGAGTCTGAGTCAGCAATCTCATTTAATATTGTCTAAGAGTGCGCGCATTATACTCGCCGTTCCCTTCCCTGCTGCCCATATTGGCTCACCACTAGAAAGTTCGTCTTTTATACAGTAAAATGCGGCGTGACTGCTACTCTTCCAAGCGAAAACGAAAAAATCGGCCGATCTGGCTAAATTTCTCAGCTTTTCAGTGGCAACAAGATCGGAATTTACTTCAATGGTAACGCCCGGAAACATTTTCTCAAGCGAAGCCTTGGCGCGTGCCCCAGCTGCCTCGGCGAGTGTGTATATCCCAATTAACTTCCCGTCCAAATCAACTTCTGGAGAATTGACCTTCTGAGCGTCATCTGCTCGCTTCAACGGGTCTAGCGAGGACTGATCGACTTCAAAATCCTTGGCGAGCAACTCCATAAGCAGAAAGTCCTGCGGACCGAGCCTATGCGCGAACGTCTGTGCCTGACCTAGAATACGGTGAAAAAAAGAAAGTCGCGCCGCGCGCGCAGCGTCGGACTGAACCGGCGAAACAGCTAAAGTTTCGCAGATGTCGAGGCTCCAAGAGAAATTAGCGTAAGAGCGAACCCGATCCTGCACGTCTTCGAGGTCTTTTAGAATCGAAATATATTCTGCACTCGACGGCCCGAATGACAAAAGAATGTTCAGTAATTGTCCTAGAAAGTCGAGATCGACAGAGGAAATTCCGTCGCCCATCGCCACCACGACGAAGAGCATTTCAGCGATTGGCTTCCGGCTAGCATCTAGCGGTTCGTCACTGGGAAAGAAACTTTCAAAGATCTGGGGCACGGCTCGACGTGCTATCACTGACGCTTTACCACTCAAACCGCCGACGATGCTGGCGAATGCATGGCAGTGCCCTTCAGCGGATTTAAAGGCAGTCGTCGTCCAGTTTGTAACGGACAGTTCAAGTACACGTTCAGCGCTTGGAAGATTCTCGCCGAGTTTAAGTTGCTCGGCCCAAGCCATCCAGTTGTCGGGTTCGCCGAACACTATGGGGCCCGCTGAATCTGCGGCTCTCTTGTCGCTAAAGATCAATGGGTCCATTGAAGGCCGTGACGTCGCCTTGACGATCGCGGCCAAGTTGTCGCGCAGCAAAGGACTTAGCGCTTCGATGAGACTAGAGTCTGCTGCTTCAATCAACGACATCAATTGGGAACGGACTTCGCCTGTGTCGATGAATTTTGCACAGGTGATAATTCGTCCAACGATTTTCTTAGTAAGAGGCAGGGCTACATAGAGAGCGAAGGCGCGATCATACTGTAAGTCGTCAAACGCTTCCTGAGCCTCGGCTTCTGCATCGACTGGAAATTTGTGTTCACTGATGGGTGCAAAGCAGAAAGCACGAAATCCGTCCTTTTCGTCGAGTCTCTCTGTTAGGTTATCGATAATTTCGCGGTTCGGACGCGACTGGAGGCGCTCAAACAGAAGGAACGCTTTGATGACCCGCGGTGTCTGAATCCCCCGACGCGAAGAAAATAGACGCGGGTAGCGTTTCGCCACCTCGTTCTCGAAGCCGGCTAGTAATGCCGCGGCGTCGCCGGTTGCTTCAATCGGATCAAGATAGGTTCTGTAAAGTGCTTCGATTATGTCGGCGAGGATCCTTGGCGGGAGTGAGAGATCAGACATTGTCTGTATGAGCCAATGATCGCGCGCGATTTGAGGCCAGAGGCCGAGTCCAGCGCTCAATCGGACGTCCAGATAACGAAGATTTTCTTCGTTGAGACGACCGGTCTCCCTCAGTTGGACGATGTAACGTTCAGCAGCAACTGCGTCTTTTGCGACTAAAGCGCGCTCAAAATCTCCCCGGATGGCGCCGACCGGGCGGGTCGCCTTATGCACCTGCTTCGGTCGCAGCCTGAGAGTGAGATTATAATCACTAAGTCGCTTAGAAATGCTCGTTCTTATAGCTTTGTTAGCTCCAGAGAATTTCCAAACGATCCCACCTGATTGTCGGTACAGGGCCGCTGCGTTCGGATTAGTCGGATCGTTTGAAGCAATCTCAAAGATCGACAAGTAAGTCGGTCCGAGCCAACCTCGCAACTCTGCAGCCAGTTCGTTCCCCCCCTCACTTGTCCGCGTCGTTGCATACCAGCCTGCTATTTCTCCCGACTTCACGAACGGAAGAACAATGGGGGTCACGCATTCGGGATCGGTGAGCCCAATGAGCCACGATCGTATGTTCTCGGCCAATTCGGGAGCCGCCGAGCCGTCCAAAAGGTGCTCCCATCTCAGTTCGTTTGGCGGGGCGAAGAAGTCTCGGAGCCAGGATATTTGTTCGGAATTGAGGCCATCGATCATGCAGATGCCTCGACGTAAGATTCGAAATTCAGGCGTGCCTCGGCTAAGGTCCGCAAATCGGTATCATACACAACCGTCTCGTCGTTTAATTCGAGGCCGCGATACGTTAGGTTCATCGACCCAGTGAGTAGGCCGCGCTTAAAGAGAACGCCCTTAATGTGGAGGTGTTCGCGTTGGACGATCGTTAGCATATCCGCGAGGCCGGCCTCTTCAACCCTGTTTGATAGCGATTCAAGGAACGAATTGTTGTGATCGTCGAAGTTCGTGGCGATTCCCAGTGGCGTTCCGCGCGACATGATATCGCTCGCGATCTCAACAAGGCGAATTTCTCGATTGCCCCATTCTGGATTGACTGAGGCGAACCCTCCCGCTCGGTTGTCGAAAAGCACGACATTGCTTATCCACGGACTGACCAACCATGCACGGTTACCGCCGGGTGCGAGCAGTTCTCCTAGGAGCATCATCTGAAGCAGTTCGCGGATAAGGTTTTGGCTGGTGACCGCACTTTTGAAGATGCGGCGTGTCGTGAAAGTCATTGCAAAGCCTCTGCCACGTCGACATCAACCTGATATAGGTCGCCGACTCGTCGGACAGCCTGAACCCGAGCAAAGACGGAGAGATAGTCAGTCTGAACGGGGTTCGTGGCAATGAAACTTAAAGCATCGGCCATAGCACCCGCATCTGCAGTAGGACAAATAAGGGTTAAAGCGCCGCGCGAAGTTAGTTGTTCAAGACAACGCTGCTGCCAGTCCACGTCCCGAACGTCAATAGTGTCCATTCCCTTCTCCAAAAAGAAGCGGAGGAGAAGCGGATCAGGGAGTGGCAGGTCAGCAAATATCGAGTCGAGTCTGAGGCCAGCCTGGCGAATCTGGGCTCCCCTCGGCCATAATAGACCGTAAACCACGCAGAAGCGCCATTGATCTGGGTGTATCGTCGGAGCATCAATACCGGCAAAGCTCAAGGCAATATCAATATCGTCTCGCCGCGCTAGCCGATAAGCAATGACGCGCGCGTCGAGTTCGACCCCTAACCGATCTTCTTCAGCATCCCATAGGCGTATTGCGGATAAGAAGAAACTGTCACTCTGAGCACTCGTCCCTGGCCGCAGAACGCGGTTCGCAAGCGCGACCATGAATGAATGGAACATAACGAAACCGGCATCGGTTAGTGTTTTCCGAAGTATCGTGAACCGGGCGTGGCTTTCACCAACTCCGTAGGCCTCTCGAAAGGCTTCCGTTGCAACGGCTATATCGCCATCTGGATCCGTCTCAACAACGGTTCTGACAAATTGGGCGATCTGATGATCGCTGAGCGCAAAGTCATTGTCGCGCAATGCGGCCGTCATTAAACTAAAGAACCGCCGCGGGTCCTCCGCATATTGACGCAGGGCTTCCTCAATTTGCCCATTTCCGCCCGGGTCCAACTCGCTTATCCATATTTCGGTGCCTGCTTGGTTGACCAAGACATCGTCAGGTTCTCTAGGGCCAGAGTCGATATCCACCACGAGGCCGTCGCCGTCGATTTCCGGACAAAGGCTGAGAATTGCGTTGAAAACTGCTGCTGCAGTCGTAATTGCAAATCGATCACGTAGCCAAGGCTCCCAATCTGCGGTGATCGGCATCCATAAGATGGTTGCTAAGCTGAATAAGTTGGCGCGAACCTGCGGATTGGCCAGGAATACAGATAACTCCTGGCGGAGTTTGTCCTGCACGTTTCCTTGCGCGTTAGCGTCATCGACCACCTGCGAATGGAACAGAATTTCGAGTGTTTGATCAAGGCTGAGGTCCGCACGGTTGTTCGCTAGATTGCCACACGCCTCTTCCAAGCTGATGGACTTTGCGATGGCCTCGTTCGTGATGGCCGAAAGGAGCAATTGTGCAAGCCATTCGCGTGCGAAAACGTTGTCAACAATGTCAAGATATGGACCGTTTCGTGCCTGATCATGAAAGCGAGCCGTACGCATGGCGCGATAGCGGGGATCGTCCGTACCGCCGAGATCTGACCACAACTCATTTGGAAATCGCAGGCGGAGGCACAATGCGTCGACGGCGAGGTTGAATCCAAGGGCCGCCGCGGTCCCAGACATCTCGAAATCAAACTCTTTGCTGAACGATGTTCCGTCACGGTAGCGAATACTTGCACTACTTCCCAACGCGATCCGCCTAACCTCGACGGGTGCTAGTCCATGGTGGGAGTAAAACCGGATATCCTCCACGAAAGGCGTCCAAGGATTGCCTAACGGCGGCTCAAGTACTAGCCCAACATCACGCGCGACAATTTGTGTTCGCCAATTGATACGCGCGTTAGACGTATCTACGACCGTTCCAGGTGCCTGCCGAACCGTGTACGCACGGGGCCGAAACACTGGGAGGCGGATAGTAGTCGTGCCGTCGGCGACTCGCCAATTACCGAGAGAATCGGCGCGCAGATAGGCCTCCAGTGGAACGGCTTGGCGGGCGCTCTGATCGAGATCCGGGCAAATCCAATGGCGCTCGAATGCGTGCGTGATGCCGTATCGACGTGAAACTCTACCAGGAGCAAATTCGCGTATGGCTTGGACAATCGGCATCATCACCGGGTCGGGCGTTACCCCCCCGGAAGGGGGAATTACGATCTCGACCTCCGGCAGATTTAGTTCCGAAAAGAGATTGGCTGGCGCAAATTCAGGAAGCGGCGAGTTACGCACCTGATAGTCCGCGCCATTCTGACCGTGGGCCCGCCACCCGGTCTCAAGCCGCCGAAGTGCGGTCGGCAGAACCTCGGCGAGCAACGGGCGCGGGTGTTCCCAAAGAAGTGCGTCGATTTCGGAGGCATCGATACGCAAGGCGGCAACTAGGTATGCGGCGTATCGTTCCTGTTCAGTCACGTTGGTCAGTATGTGTCTAATTCCCGCTGCCAACTGGAGTTGGCGCTCACGCTGGTTGTCCGATGCCGCCGGGCCGGAAAGGTTCGTCCAAACGCTGCCTTTCCGCGTGATGCCAAGATGTGTGCTCAAATAGTCCATCGTCGCATAGACGGCCTGGATGCGTGCCACGTAGCGGTTGCTGATCGGCAACGTCCGGAGTGGCAATTCGGGATCGAACAAAAGATCATAGCCCTGATAGGCGACCCGATCTCGACCATAGTCTGAAAACACGGCAATCGTCCAAGGTCGCATTTTGCGAGAGCGACCTGCTCGACCTTTACGTTGCAAAAATTGAGCAGCATCGCGCGGCGCCTTGTGCTGAATCACGCCACCCACAAGTGGATCGTTGAAACCCACCTCTAGCGACGCAGTCGCGACGATCAGATCAAGGTCGGCACCGACCCCCGGATCCATCGACATTACACGCCCGACGCGTTTGCGGTCTGAGGCTTGAAGAGTGTGGCCAATCCCGACCGCTGCCTCCCAGTCCTGCCCGTGAAGTTTACGCAACTCGCTCGACATAGGGAAACGGAGCACGGCGAGGCCGCCCTTGGGATGCACATTAATGTCAGGGGTGCCATTGCTCCGCCGGCCTTCCGCATCGAGCATCGCAAAATACAGGCGATTGATGACATCAAGATTGTCAGCGAACAAAAAGGCGCGCTCACCAAACACCCCTTGGCTGATGGGACGTTCGTGACAGTCGAGCACTCGAGTGAGCAGCATCGCAGTCTGGATCGTTGTCGATAGCAACGCCGTGCGCGAAACCGGATCGCCGCGGAGCGCTAAGAGATACTCCGCCCCCTCGGCAATCATATCCCCCTGACGTGGTGCTACCTCCGCTGACGCTATTTCAGAAAGCCCAGTCAACCGTGCGAAGAAGCGCGCGCCGTCCTTTAGCGTTGCTGACAACCCGACAAAGCTTACAGGCCTGCGGTTCATGTGTCGCCAACGGCGAAGCAGATAAGCCACCTGAGCGCCGGAAGTACCTACATAGGTGTGAACTTCGTCAAGCAGCATCATTTCGACGGGGCGCTCTGCTCTATCTCCGATGCCGAAAAGGTGTCTATACCGGTTATCGCCCATCCGTTGATTGAGCATCTCCGTGGTCGTGAACAGAACGTCCGGGCTTTCACGCTCGAGACGCTTCCTAGTAAGGATGATCTCGTCGCTGTCGATTATCGATCCGCACTCGAGGCAAGACAGACGCTCCAAATCTGCCGCCCGATCACTGGAGCGCCATATCACCTCACCGTTACAACTATTCGTTGGGCAACGAAGGAACCCGCATACAACCCCGTCTTGATGTGTACGCCACCCTTTTTTCTCGTGTGCAACCGCAGCGCTTTCTGGCGTCGGACCGAAGTAGGTTCCTATGAGAACCTTGCGGCGACCGGCAGCACGCAGTGATGCGTCAAGTCTGCGCGCCTGTCCGTACACCTCGGCGAACTGGTCCTTAAGAAGTTCATTTCGCGGATACACCGCGAGGATCTTCACCCACCTCCTATCGTTAGGATCTCGCCGAATATGGGAAGCAAGGCGAGCCAATGCCGGAAGGTAAAAAGCGAGGGTTTTACCGCTGCCTGTGCCCGCGCTAACCAAAGTCGCAATAGAGTGGTTTCCCTCGAAACCAGATAGGATTCGACACGCTGCATCGGTCTGAAATCCGGCCAGTTTGAAGTCGTCCCCATAACTTGAAACGAGCGCTTCCATGGCCTGCCGAGTGTAACTGTCCGATGTGGCGATGCCTATTCGTCGAAGCCCCTCGGCTGGCGAAATCTCGCGTCGCGGATATCGGCGCCTTCGCCAGATGAAGCGGAAATCAGCAACGAGGTTTGGTGCAGCCTGCCAGCCCGTCAATCCCTGATGCTTCGGAAACAGTTGCCTAAGCCTGAAAAATAATCGCACTGCTTCAGCCATGCGAGATCGGAAGCGCTCTCCCGGTTGCTCGCTGATTTCGAAAATCAGGACGCGCGATTTAAGCGCTTCGATCACTTCTGCTACGCTTACGTAGGACAGGCCATCTGCAAATGCAGGATCATCCAAGAGCGGATCGATTATGTCAGATAGTTCGCCAGACGTTATGAAACCGTCGACGAGTCCCCAGGCAAGGAGTCGCGCCTCACGCTGCTCGATCTTGTCTAGGCTCGCGAGGATCAGTCTCTCGTCTGCGCTCATTAGCGACCCGTCGACCGAACGGCGTAGCTATCCAAACCGCCGTGGTTTCTGACCCAATCCAGAACCGAAGGTGTCAATAATGAAAGCGGGGCCCCTTTGACTGACAAAACTGCCTCCAAGAACTGCTTCACATCCGCTGGGACATCAAAATCGAAGCCCTTTGCAGTTTTCTCCAGATCTTCCGCGATCTTTCTAGTCGCCGCAATTGTTGCAGCGTCGGGTGGCAGTACATCGAAGGCCACTTTTAGCCGCGCGTACAAGAGATCGTACATCTCGAAAGCCCGATCGTTGGTTGGCGTTCGCGCAAGTTTTCCGCGAATTTGTGCGGGCGTTTCGCCAGCAAACACATATTGGCGATGGCTTTTCCAGGCTGCGGCGACTTCCGAAGCAAGATCGCGACCGGCGTTGTCCACCTCGCTCAGGAGTGCATCCCAGCTTTGAAGTCGTTTGAGAGTTGCCGCTTTGGGCTCTACTTGGAACTTCTCGAGCAGACCACCGGCTCGCTTTCGAGCGGCCGTTAAGCTGGCAGGCGTCACGACGGCGATATGGGCCGCGGTGAGAATCTTCTGCTTGCCGAACGCGGCGCCAAGCCTTTCCGCGGGTACGGACAGTCCCGCTCGCAATCCCTCAAGGGCGCTGACTTCCGCGACGTTTGAAGCAGTACGATCGATAGATTCAAGCCGCGACCGAAGATCAGACACGCGTTTTGCAAGAGCAGCGGTCACAACTGTACTCCATCGTTTTTGGCACTTTGCCCAGCGATGGCTGCAAGCATGCTCGTGATTTCATCAATTAGTGCGGTCGGATCGGATTGGATCCGATTTGTCTCTTCGCGAGTAACTGTGGCTTCGGCAGCTGTTACGAGCATCGTCGCTTGCTGGAGAAAACTGGTCGTTCGCGCGATAATGCCCAAGTCGATGGATCCTAGAGCGTTTAGCAATTTGGCCGTCTCGTCGGCCGCTTCGATGGCAGTTCCAGCTTTGGTGACAAGGTCGACAAATGCACTCTGCCTGAAGTCGACCAGGGATCGTTCGAACTCCTTGATGCTCGGTCCGGTGGTTGGAATCGTTCCGGTCTTCACCAGAAGCGTGACTACTGCTTGCAGGTCCGCAAGGAATGCGGCTTTGTCGAAATCGTTGTCAATGAAATCTGAAATCTCGTTGCGAAACGTTGAAAGCTTTCCGATCAGCGAGTTCAACAGCGGACGGATACGGCTATCGGAAAGCTGGCGGACAAATGCCTTCACATCGTCCGACAGCCCCTCGCTAGTTTCTGGCGCACTGGTCTCTCCAGATATCGTGTCGAGCAACCGCACGATATCGACCGCGAACGGCGTACGCCCCGAATCCCCCTGAAAGCAGCCGGACCGAGCCAACAATTCCGACTGCAAGAAATCACGCGCGGGGACATTTCCAATATGTCCAAGTGCGGTCGCATAAAGCTTGTCCCAATTCTCATCAAAGTCGTGCGACGGTTTGGCTTCCGGCTGAGCGAATAGACCATACAGCGCCCCGTCAGAACTTGATGGCTTCACTGGTGGCGACAAGCCAGAAATGCGCGACTGCGTGATCAAAGTTTTAGCGAGTATCGAAATTTGCGCCTTCGAATCGTCGATCAACTTTGGCTTTAATTGGGCTACCAGATGATCGACCAACTGCGCGCTCGCGACATAGTCATCGTCTGCCTGGGGATAGTTCCACTTCTTTCCGTTCAGGCTGACGAACCGGACTGCGGCAATCATTCCCGCGCGAGTGGTACCAAATTCGTCGGTAAAGTCATTACAGATCCGCAACGTCGGGCCTGACTGCGGATTGCCGCGAGCGTTGGGGATATTGAGCCAAGCCGCACGCACTTCGCCGTTTCGGAGCCTTAACTCAGGTAGATCGATTGCGTCCTTAAGCATTTCAAAAAGAGCGCTACGAATGTCTCGAGCATCATTTTGTCCCAGCAGTGCACCCTTAGACCAAGCATCGAGTTTGCTGCGCAAGTCAGCAATTCTGGGGTCCTCTGGTACGGGGTCACCGTTCGTGTATCCTTTCGTTGCCGCCTTGCCGGTCTCTAGATCGTCTGATTTGTCTTCTGGTCGGGTAGGTTTCGGTTTGATTGACTCGGGAACAAACCGAATATTGGCCAAGTCGGCCGGCGTCGGTAGACTGAAAGCCGTGAAGAGCGACGGCGGAAGGTGGGCGAGTGCGGATACATCAAGCGGGTCTCCTCCCCAAGCCGTAAGCAGTACAGCAAGGCGACGTGAGACTGACTCTGGCTGATGCGTGGTACGAATCCAGTTTGCTATATTGGCATTAGGAGCAAGGCCTTCATAGCCGTGGGGAGGAAAAGCGTGCGCTTCAAACGCTGGCCGCATCAAAAGGGTATTACGCAGGATCTCGTTGATCACTCGACGCGGGTTGGACACTAACTTTCCGCCAAGCGTGAGATGGCGCGTAGCGAGCGCCTCAATCGCGCTCCTATTAAATGGAAATAGAGCGTGGCCCTTTGAGTTGAAACCGAATGCTCCTATGGTCTCACTCTCGGCGTCAGACAAATCTTCGTCGCGCCACACCGGAAGCCAATCGGTCAGTGACTGTTCAAGTTCGCGTTGCCTAAATCGCCGTCCAAGTTCTAAGTCGCCCCAACGCGCGGCGTTGAGATAAGCCCCGACCATCTCGACTACGGCGGCCTTAGTTTCTTCGTCCGTTTGTGCGCGCGCTCCGATGACCCATTCGCGCTGGGCACGCGTAAGAATTGTATCGCGGAACGACAGGTAACCATCAGTCAGCGCCAGTGCTGTTCGCATCGTGGCGCGAACCTTTTTGCCATCGCGTTCGCCCTCCTGAATGCAGACCTTCAGTAGGACTTCTTGAATACCAGCAAGGGCGGCGAAGTCTTCGACTAGCAAGACGAGGTCCTTGCCGTCCTCAAACAGGATTTCGCGGACGGCCAAGATAATGTCTTGGAGCGTCATACCCCCGGCGTTTTGTTCGAGTCTGAAGACGTTGCCAATCGCCGGATCCACGGCATCATTCAGAAGATCGACGACAGGTTGCAGTCGGTCAATCTCGACATTGCCAATGTTGCGCACATAGTAGTCATGGACTGGACGCGAGGCTTGGTTGAGCGCAGCGGTCTCTGGCAGAATGAGATCAGTCGCAACAAATTGCGGGAGAGCGTCGTCGTCTTCCATGCCCTCGTCGCGCCCTCGCAGTGCGCGCGATACTACTTTTGAGAGAACATTTTCCACGAAGTGCTGTTCAAGCGCGCCATCGGCAAAAAGTTGGGGAAGCTTTTCCGCATGACCGATGAGCGCCTTCAAGTCCCGGTTTCGATCGGGATTCTCGCGAATTTCGTTAACCATAAGCGCGCGGCGTGTGGCCAGAGCATTCTGCAGGTGGGCTCGGAAGGTGATGACCGCTTCCTTGAGATTCACTTCGCCGACAGCACGGGTCATGTCCTCCCTAGCTTTGGCAAAACGCGCATCGTTCTTTAGTGGCTCGAGGATCAACTCAACTACGGTCCGAAGGCTTGCGCTTTTTGGAATCCGGATAACATGCAACTTGTCGCTCTTCGCAGAGCGCAGTAATTGTGCGTGGAGCCATCGCACGATATGGGATTTGCCAATCCCGGATGGACCGGTGATCGGCATGAGCAGTGCTCCGGCGGGAACGTTTTCGGTCAAAAACGCTTCGAGCAAATCCGTTTCGGTCGCCGGAGAGAGGTTGCCAGTCGTTGCACTACGTTGAACCAACAGTGACGGCTGATGGACGGCGAGAAGAACCGAGACGTCCGCCGTCTCGGCCTCGTTCTTGATGCAGGCGTTAACCGCCGGCGCTTGGGGCCAATAGCGTTCAAGCATCATTTGGCCTTCTTAGGCATTAGCCGTCGTATATGCGTCATCTCACGCCAGGCTTGGCTCCCAGTCCCTTGCAAAACAATACCCCCTTCCCTATCACTTCGCTGCTCTGCTGCAATTAGACCTTCGCGCTCCAACCTTTGGATCGCGCGTGAAAGCGAAGTCGAAATACGACTTTCGATCGGCGCTCCCCATGCAACGGGATTCAGAATATCTTCTATCTGCTTGCGATAGCGCCCACCGTCCAGAACGGGCAGGATCTCAGCCGCTTTTGAGACGAAATCGCCAGCGAACAGGGTTTCTTGGTTGTAGAAGATTTCGGCCAGTACATCGCGAAGCGCTTCGGTTGGATCGATCGTCACCTGCGCGCCTAGTCGGCCAAAGCCGAGGTAGACCATCCAGGTCCTCAGACCGTTCCACCGCGTGTCGTTTTGAAAGATACGCTTTGAAAGATCGGATATCTGGTCATTCTCGAGCGGCTGGATCTTGGCGTGCGAAGAGGTATCGATCGAGTAGACGTTCTGGGCGAGAATCCACGACAGGCCTCGGCACAAGTCGGCGCTCCTGTTTTCCTCCGACTCCCAAAAGCGCGAATTGTTTTCCGGGGCGAGAGTAATCGTTCGAACGATCTTGCGGAGGCGCGCTTCCGCGTTGTCGGCACTTCTTCCCAGTTCTCTACGATATCCTTCAACTATCGCAACGCTACCCCCAACTGATTCAAACAGTCCGAGTTCGGTCCAGCGGGTCAGAGTCTGGTTCAATTGTTTTGGCTCAACCATACTCAACTCGGCGCCGCAGGCACGCAACAGATCCTGCCGCGGCTTTGCACCAAGACTGACAGACGCGCGTACCAGTACGATCAAGACATTGAAGAGGCCATCGCTCGGCATGTTGAGAATGCTCATGAGCGGGCCCCTATCTTGAATTGGTCGGTTGTTAACACATTAGCTCCTGTATCCACTAACCTTCGATCCAGATGGAACGGATCCGGCGTCGAGGCGGGAAGCAAGATGATGTGGAGTGGTCGGTCCAGCAGCAAAATCGCCTCTGGCATTCGGTGTTCGGTTACAACAGTCGCACGAGCGAGTGGATAAGAAAACGCTCGGTGCCCTTCTTCCTCCAACGATTGCAATAAAACCAGTCCATCGCTGGCACGAGAGTGAAGCCTATTGAGGGCCGGCATACCACGTCGAAGACGATCCGGCACGCTTATTTCCCGAACTCCAAAAGTCCCAACCAAGTCGCCAAGAAGAAGGTACAACGTGTTTAAGTCGAAAGGTTCCAGCAACGGGATAAGAATTGGGGCTGCTGAATTTAGATGTGGAAAGCGCGTCATGAATGCCGAAATATCGACCGGATCGACAACGTCGATCCCTTGAGAAAACGGCTCCGCATAACGAAGATCGTCGGTGCCCTCACGACGATGAACCGGACAACCTCCGCACGCCCGCGAGACTATCATCGTGCGCCGAGGCGTGTGACTGCGGTACAAGTCGTCGAGCAAACTCGACATCTCGAAGCTTCCACTCAATAGTTTGTCGAGCAATGCTTTTCCGTTAGATGCGGACCGATACGATCGTGATCGCTCCTCTCCGATCAGCGTGTCGAATACTGCCTGATTCTTGCTGCCAAGTTCGAGCAAGTCCACTACTACTTTGCGATAGTAAGCCGACCATTGCTCTTCGTTTCGCAAATCGAAGTCGTCGTCGGTCTCTTTTTCGCCGCGAGCGACAATTTCTGGCGGTTGCGATCGGAGATCGAGCATACGGGCCCGCGCCATCATAATCAGCGTGCGCATGTTCCACGCAGCGTTGTAATCAGATTGCTGATGAAGTCGCTCGGGCACGGCATCGATATCAAGTTCGAGAAGTGTGCCCATCTCATTGAGCGAAACCGCAACCTCTCGCATCGCAGACCAGCGCTCGAAAGCAAGCTCATCGCTGATAAGGGATGGTGCTGCTAACCGATCTGCCACTTCTCGGTCGATATCGGAGTAAACAAGAAGGGAAGCCGACGAGCAGCCATCTCGGCCTCCACGTCCCACCTCCTGATAGAAGCGATCCAACGTCTCTGGAACGGCAGCGTGGATGACTGTGCGGACATCTCTCTTGTCGATGCCGACGCCGAAGGCGGATGTCGCAACGATGACATCGAGTTTGTTGCCTGCCCAGAGGTTGATGATGCGACGACGGTCAGTGTCACCTGTCTCGCCGTGGAAGCAGTCGCTGCGAGCGAAACCTTCCTGTCGAAGTCGCTGCAACCACTTCCGCGCATCGTCTCGCTTGGTGACGTACAAAATTAGAGGCCTAGGAGCATGGCGCACCGCCTCCAGAATTTTCTCTGCCTTATGTCCATCGTTAGGTTCGCGATGAATCCAATATTCAGGTTCCGGCCTAAGGTAGATGGAGGCGATCATTTGCGTCGTGCTGGAAGGACCAAACAGAGCATCGATCGTCGCGATGGTGTCAGAGCTTAGTGTGGCTGACATCAATATGGTTCTGAACCCCTCGTTGGGGCAAACACCAAGCAGCCCACGGCGAACACCAGCGAGCATCTGAAATGCGGGCCGAAAGCCATCGCCCCACTGACTCAACAAATGTGCTTCATCGACGACCAAGTATGCTAGGAAGCCCGCTCGCGCAGCGTCGTAAAGTGCGGGCAGCAGGGCGCCCGTCATCGCCTCCGGCGAACAGTACAGTATGCCTTGGCGGCTTTCTCGGATTGCAGACTTCACGGCAAGGCGCTCGTCTTCGCTCAGACCTGCATGCCACGCAAGAGGAGGGAGATCGCGCCGCGGATTTCTCTTCTTGAGCAGTTCAGTCGTCTGACGCGCCTGATCTAGCGCCAATGCGGTAGTTGGAACGATACAAAGCGTTAGACCGCTTTCTATGCCCCTTACCAGCACGGGTGCTTGTGCAACGAAACTTTTTCCCGAACCCGTCGGGAGAGATATGATCAAAGTCTCCCCGGCCGGCATCAAAAAGGCGCTTCGGACAGCCTCTCTCTGTCCTGGAGATGTGTAGTGATCGAAGCCGCTGCCTTCGGCAAGAAAAGGATCGATTGGCTTCCGCCAGTCGATGCGAACCGGCCGCTCCGCAAACGCATGCTCAAACACTGGCCGATCGCTATCAGCGAACCAAGCGGGTGAAAATGGCTGGGATTCTAGAAGATATTGTTCCTGTCCGACCTCCTGTGCATGAATGCCGAACATTGCCCATCGGTCCCGATCGGGCCAAGCGGTATGGGCCGGAACCCGCAACCGCGCCGGCGTACCGGTCTTGATTGAATGACGACGCATAACGTGCCTGAGCAGAACCAGCAGATCACCATCAACTGTTAATCCTTCATCTTCCGCGTGCCGGCAGAGAACTTGCCGGAGTCGCCCGAAGACGCCGTCATCTGCATCGGCCGGAATCTGCATCTTTGGCCAGGCGTCGAGAACCACGTAGAGGCTGTCGAAGTCGAGCATCTGTCCTACCCTCGCCCCGCGACAACGAAGGTGGCCGCTGAATTTCCGGTCATGAAGCAAGCCAAAACCGCATCAAGATGAATGTGCGGCTCCCGCATTCCCGCCTGAAGGGATTCGGAAAGTTTAGCTTCGAAGTTAAATTCGTTACAATCGGAGGGCAACCCGGACCGCTCTGCACGCGCTCGCAATTGGCCCAGTCGACCGAAATCGACTGCGGCAACACGGTCGACGGCTTCATCTATACTACGAATAAACGCCTGATGCGCGCGCAGGTGGGCCTCGCTCTTTTTTCGAGCGATCGCGCACAACGCGCTCCAGTTATGCTGCTCGGGAACGTCGAGCCGAACCAAATTCCGCCAGCGCTTCGGATTGAGGTTGAAGTCGCGGCCGCCATGATCATCCGCCTCGGGGCGATAAGGGAGACTGAGGCGCGCAAGGGTCAAGGCGTCAGTAACCGGTTCGAGTTCGCGATCAAGCCAAATGGTTTGCAGGAACGGAGGCAAAGCCATATCGCCGCGGCGACGAATGGCGGACTCGGCCGCCGCACTCATTCGGTTGGCCTCGATCAATGCACCGCCAGATGCGGCTATGTCGGCAGAGACAATATAATCGAAGCGGAAATACACATCCGCGACTCCCTCGGATTGATAGTCCGGAATTAGGCGCCACATCGCCGTTGAGCGTCCGCGATCGTCGGCCTGCGTAATTGACCACATGCCCGAAACGAATGGATCACCGTACCGAAGCAGACGTGCTGCTTCAGTCCGACCTAGACGAGCCAGTGCAGTTCGCCGACGGAACGTCATGGGAACGGTTCTTACAATCCTGGACGAGACAGCACCTGTGGATCGATCTACCGACGACTTGCAACTCCCATAGAAGGTTTCGAGGGGAATTAAGGTGTGCTGCCCCGACGTGGAATAACGATAGCGAAATGGCATCCCACCTTTAGGGCCACCGGTTTCCGCTTTGTCTTGTACTCGAGCAAATTGAAGTGTCTGTTCGATCCACGCTGTTGCCGTTTGTTCTAATTGCTCCCAATCATCATCAACGTCGCAAAGCGCATCGAGGATATTGGCGGATGGTGCGCCTAACGAATCGAGCGCGTCCTGTTGATCAATGTTGCACATTTCGCGGTGGATAACGCCGTCCTCGCCGGCACCCAATTTGGTTAGATCGAGCAATGCCTCTACGCCGTCAGCCAAGATTGCTGGTCCAAGCCCACGCGTCGTTTCCTCGATCAGATATTGAAGGCTAGCGATTGACCGGTCAAATACACGAAGGGCCTGGTCCAGATAACTGATCCAAGCGCCTTCAAATGGATTGTCAAGACAGTTCAATACGATTGATTTAATGGCATTTCCAGAGCCGTACCGATCCGCACGCCCAAGCCTCTGCTCGATACGGTTCGGGTTCAGAGGAAGATCGTAGTGAACTATGATTTTTTGACCGCCCTGAAGGTTTAAACCCTCCTCAGCGCGCCGGTCACAGACTAATATTGTGCGACTTACATCGGAGTTGAAGGCAAGCCATTCATCGTCGTTCGGTCTATGCCGATCGACAGGAACTTGGAGCTGACTAGCAAGTTCGGCAGCGAGCGCGTCAGCAGTATTTCCATCCGAGCAAAACACGACAAATTGCTGCCGTGAAGACAGCATCGGTTTAAGAGTTTCCACAAGCACTGCGAGTCGTGCTTCGAAAATGGCTCTGTTGCCCAACCGGCTAATGATCGGGTCGAACTTGTCGGCATCACCGAGCAAATGCTTTTGACGTTTAAGCAAGCCGACGGCGCCACTACCGCTCTGGGCGTACTGAAGCTTTCGATCCAGTACCTGACCTAACACGCGCGCCCGGTCGAGGTGGACTTCCTTATTTCCTTGTCCTGCCAACGCAACGGTTTCACCAAAACGCCAGTCTTCTAAGGCGTTTGCAAGGCTTCCAGTCTCACTTGAACGATAGTCGACGATCAACGCGCCCGCGCGGTTCGGCGTAAGCCCGTCGATGTTGCGGCGTCGATGTCGAAGTATCCGGCGATGGAGGCGGTAAACCTCGCTTATATAAGCCCGCAGTTTGCCGATGGCTGCATGGAGGTCTGGGTCGTCCTCTGTCGGCATGGTGTCGGTAACTGTCCGGAGAGCGATCGCGTGGCCCTGAAGCATCTCATCGTGGGGAAAAAGGTCAACAAGTCGGTCAAGAAGGTCGTCAATAAAAAGCGCGTTGTCGGACGTCAGACCCGCAACAATTTCCGCAAGAACTTGACGGCTATCGATCCTTTTGCGGAACCCCGCAGCATCATCAAGCGCATAGGTATTAGGGTCAAGCAGATGGAGCATCTCTAGGAAGCCCTGTTCGTTATGCAGCGCCGGCGTTGCGGACATAAGTAGGACACGTTCAATATATGGGGCAGCGGCAGCGATTTCGGCAAAAAGCCCAGAATCCCATAATGCTCGGCGACCGGTCAAATGGTGCGCTTCATCAATTACAAGCATTTTTACCCGCCTCAAGAGGGGTTTAATCGCGTCGCTATTGCTAAGAGAAATGACATGCAGCGTCGTCCCAAGACAATGACCAAGGAAGAATTTAGAGGCGAGTTCGGACCGCCATTGCGGAACCAGCGCATCGGGTGCGATCACCAAAACTTGCATATCGTCGCCACCGTCGAGGAAGCATTGGCGAATAAGGATGCCAGCCTCGATGGTTTTCCCAAGTCCAACCTCATCCGCGAGAAGATACCGCTGCACCGGATCCTGCAGCACTCGACGAACAACCTCAATTTGATGCGCTTCTAGTTCGATCGCCGATGACGCTAGCGCTGAAATCCCCATCGTTACGGCGCGCTGCGTGATCAACGAGCGGACAAAACCGCTTCGTCCCTCGGCAAAGCGAGGCGTCTCATTGATCTTACCGCCGAGGAACGCGCTGGGATCAGCGATAGGCTTAGCCCATCGGACGAATACGTCAGACACGGCCAGTTGCCGGTCCGAACCGTTTGGAAACTTCACATACTGGGTAGCGCCTAGATCGTCGAGCAGTCGCCCTATCTCCCACGCCGCTATCGTCGGGTTAAAGTGATAGATCCGCGTCTGCTCAGCCAGCGTGACGGGTTCCAAGAGGTTGGCGTCAATCGAATGAACAATTGTGTCAGAGACCGGCGCATCGAAATATTCCACCAGGCAAATGTCGCCCCGGCGATCGATCATCTTGCCGACACCTAGTGACGCTAACTTGCCTCCGGTCGCGCGTACGAACACGTTATCCCCATCGTTCTATTCTCAAATTCAATGAAGATATCGTGAAGGTAGTGCTGCTACTTTTCCAGCAAAATGAACAGTTCTCGGCGAAGAGATTGGATCTGACGTGCCCCCATCTTCTACCCAGCGTGATTGAGACTCGGGGTCCGAGTGATCCAATCCCACACCTTGGGCCGCCCGAAGGCAGGCTCTCGGGCTTCGCGATCCGATCCCCAGCGTTGGAAAGTCCGGAGCCAGAGCTTTTGCGGCTTCGCTCAGGGTGAGGGACTGATGGCGCCCCCTCATTTCGTTAGCAAGATCGGGACCTTGTTGCCGATCGCGCCGTGTTGCGGTTACTCGTTGTAGTATCTATGCCAAGCCTCCAACTTTTCGGCCGCGTGCGCAAGGGTCAGGAACCATTGTTGGTTCAGACATTCCGCACGGAAGCGGCCGTTGAAGGCTTCGCCATCCGCCGACCGCATTCAACCGCGCCCGCTGTGGTCCACTTCGGCGAAATCGAAACTGATCGGCAGGTGCAAGCCGTAGCTTTAGACAACTAGTAATCGATCCGAGAATACGTGGAGCAGCCAACAAAACTCGGTATCAAGATGAATGATACGCGGAGCAGCGACGGCACGTCGCAGGAACAGCGTGCCGAGAAATCGAACGGCAGACCATCTTGTACCCGTCCGCCTTTCCAAAGTCTTTGGGTCTGGGTGTGGCGTCACCTATTGGTGCAAGACACAAATAGTCTCTTGACGTCTATCGGTGTCATGCGCATATAGAACCCATGCGTATTGGTCCCCTCATCAGCCTTCTCTCTTCGACGTACGGTGTACCCGAGGCGACGACCGTGTTGATTGCACGCGCTTTACGGGAAGCCGGTTTCTTGACGACGGGTGCTCGTGGGGTGAACGCTCCCGAGATGACCATGCGCGATGTTGCGCGTTTGACGCTTGCTCTGCTCACTGGCGAAGCGCCGGGCAAGGTCGCCGCGGAATACGTTTTCATATCATCCTTGCAAACCAAGGAGCACTACCCCGCAGAGGCGTTCATTTCGTCCGCACAACTTCCGATGGGCCACACAGTTGAGGACGCCATAACAGCGGCATTCTTGGCGCTGAGTGACCCGCAAACGTTAGATCAATTTTCTTCCGGCATTGGAGCGTTCATTGCGCCGCCATCGGTCGCCATCGCCTTGGACAGCGCTCGTCGTGCCGCGCAGATCAGTATGTCCAATTTCACAGCCGATTACACCGATTTGCGCGGCCATGCCCGTGTGGATCAGCTTTATGCGACAAGACCGATGACGCTTGAAGCCTTCAATGAGATCAAGGCAATCGAAGACGCGAGCGTCACTTCGTTTGACTCCTCCTCGCCGTTACCCGGCCGCGGAATGCGAGTGATACGGTCAATAACTGAACACGAGATCAACACAATATGTGCTGCCATAAGACACCATTGATAGACGCGACCTTCCGCCCGTTCTCATCACTCGACCAATAAACAGAAAGGGGCATCGAATGGCTGAACATGCCAACAACGCCACCACGCAGTCGACGCAAGACCGCCAAACAGGCCCGTTCGCGGAAGCATTGCAAAGCCTCGAGTCCATTGTGTTGGACGGCCTCAAGCACGGTCACTTTCATTGCGATATTTCCGCGTCGATCGGCAAAAACAAGACCCGCGAGTTGCTGATCATTTCCGGGAAGAGCCACAAGTTCGTCATCCCGCTGACCGAACTGCCGGATTAAAAACAAGAGTGTCGATCCCTGGGATGGGGACGACTTCCAATCAACCATCGATCGTTCTGTTACCGATGTGATTTCGGGGCTCCGAACGAAGACGCGGTTCAAAACCTAGCCGCGCATCTTCTTGGATCTCTGATGCTCGTCAAAAAGACCACGAATGTTGCCGGCGTTCATAAGCTCTCTTCCGACGGTGCTAATGGCGCGTTGGACACGAGCTTGGTGCCGATACGGCAAAGCAAAGAGACCTCAAACGACCTCAACTCGGATGCAGCGCAGCTCAGGCTGACACGCAGCATTCTCGCTATCGCGTCCTTGATCGCAAGACAGGTGGCGGACGAGACCAACCCCGACGAATCCTTAGAATAAAGGAACTGATGATGCCCCGCTCCAACCAATTGGTTAACGCCGCGCCCCGCCGTCTTCTGACGGTGGCCGAGGTGGCGCTGCTCGACAACTGTTCGCAAAAGACGGTGCGCCGCGCGATCGAAAGCGGACTGCTTGAAGTGCTCCGGATGGGTCCGACCGGTGACATGGTCCGGATCGATCCCGACGCTCATAAGGCGTATCGCAACCGGTTCCGCGACGGCCACTAGAGTCCGCAATAGTACATTAATGTCAATGGTTTATAGCTTTTCGGGAAGAGGTGCAGTCCGCCAAGGCGACATTTTCTATGTTAGTGTTTTCCCGAATCGGCACGGAAGTCCGCATCAGTCCACCCGAGTCCAATGCAGCCAATGTAGAAGGCACCCGATGAAGCAAATTCCCCTCGAACAGATCGAGCAAGCGCTCCTGCCTCAAGGAACCGTCATGTTCGCTAATGTCATCACCGCCTTGGATAGCGATGAAGAACTCAACGTCGTTCGGCGGCGCGACATGGTATCTGGGCTACGGCAAGTTGCGAAGGTACTCGGACGCGATCCGAAGGACGTGCCCTGCCACGCGGCCTGGCTTCAAGCGCGCTTGAGCAAGATCAGCCCCGCTACTTACAATCTGAGCCATAAAACCTGGCAAAATGTACAAAGCAATGCCAAAGCCGCGATGGTTCAAGTCGGGATCTTAAATGGCAAGATCAGCCGGAAGGCGGATCTGACAGAGGAATGGCAAGCTCTGTGGCAGCTCATTTTGGACGCGAAGAACCCGTCCCTTCCGCCGACTCTAGGTCGTTTCGTGCATTTCTGCAGCCGCTTGGACATTCGGCCCACCGAAGTCAACGACGGAGCGGTTGCATCCTATCTTGCGGCGCTTGTGGCAACCGAGATCCGCAAATCGCCGTACGTGACCGTACGAGCAACTGTAAGCTCTTGGAACCAAGCGACGCGCCTCTTTAGCGAATGGCCGCAGATCACGCTGAACAGAGAGTCTCAGCGGAAGCAGATTATCCGACCTCTGAGCGATTTCCCCAAGAGTTTCGAGCAGGCGTTTAACGCGCTGTTCATCACTTTTTCTCAAACTGATCCGCTGGACTTTGACTCCGAACTCAAGCCGCTTCGTCCCTACTCAATTTTCCAATATCGCCGCCAACTGCAACGATTTGCGGCTGAAGTCATCGCGGGTGGCTTGGCGATCGGCGACATGACCTCGCTGCATGTCCTGTGCAACCCGACCAACGCCGAGTTGGGGCTTCGCCGTATGCTGGCGCGGAACGCCAACAAGACGAGCGTCGATATTTCTGGAATGGCCCGTTTGCTGTGTCGTGTGGCACGGACGATCAATGCGGATAAAGCCGTTTTGACGTCGCTGAATAAGCTCGCTGACCGGCTTGCCTACAATGCCCCACGGGGAATGACGCAGAAGAACCGGACGCGCTTGCGTGTTCTTAGAGACGATGCCGTCCAGTCGAAGCTGCTGAACTGGCCTTCAGTGGCGTTTCGGCGTCACCAGGCGCAGAGCAAACGTGACGCGTTGGTTCGTGAGGAGGCGATCGCCACGATACTTCTGCTCTATTGCCCCGTCCGGGGCAAAAACCTTGCCAGCATTCACTTGGATCACAACATCAAGCGCCTGGGGGACGGCCGGGTTTTTTTGACGTTCGAAGAGGAGGAGACCAAAACCGAGCGACCGCAGGAATTTGAGTTGCCTCCGGACGTGGTAAAAATGCTCGATCTGCATTTGGCAACGCGCTCGCCTTTCCTATGTCAGCCGGCAAATCCGTGGCTTTTTCCGCTTCGCAATTCACTAGGTCACATTAGTCGTGGCGCTTTGGCGGCACGCATAAAGGCCCGGTTGTTCAAGGAAACGGGCATAGAAATGAACACACATCTTTTCCGGCATTTCGGCGCGATGATCGTGCTCGACTCGCAGCCGGGCGCCTATGAACTCGCCCGACAGTTGCTGGGCCATTCTCAGGTCAGCAGAACCATCAGTGTCTATTCGGGCCTGGAGACGTACACAGCTGCCGGATTGTTCGCCGAGATCGTCACGACGAAGCGGAATGGTGGACGATGAGCCTCGCCCTTCCCTTCAATCTGTGGCCAGAAGCTGACCGACGCATGTGGTCGGCTCTCTTTGCGGACGGCGGGCCACTCGACGACCTCGGCCCGTTCGGCCACCTTCGCGCGACGACCCAGAGGATGATGAGTGGACATTACGGGCGATGGCTTGGTTGGGTTGCGACTGCAACGGACTGTCTCAACTTTGACCCTGCCGAACGCGCCACGTTAAGCGCCCTTCATGCCTGGGTTGAAGATCTGTCGAACGTGGGGACGGTGTCGCGGCATATTTTTGTTAGCAATTTAGTTCGCGTTCTCGGCGGCGCCTTTCCTGATCACGATTGGAGCGAACATGACCGACTCGTTGTCCGCCTTCAGCGTCTCGCTGGGCGTGGAGATCAGCGACGCAAGTCAGGTCGCGTGCTCTCAAGTGCCGTTCTTTTCGACGCAGGCATGAAGTATGCCTCCACGTCCGCGCAACTCGCCAAAACGGAATTGGCAGTCATGAAGCGGCGGCGCAGCGGTACCATGGTTGCCATGCTAACGCTCCTCCCGATGCGCCGCCGCGCATTTGCGGAACTGCGTCTCGGGTCGAGCATCTTGATAGATGCGAATAGGCTCACTGTCCTCTTGTCGCCCGAGATGACCAAGACCGGATCGTCATGGGAGGCTGAAGTTCCATTACAAGTCGCGGACTTACTGTGGGATTACATACGTGTGGTTCGTCCATGGTTCTTGCTGCGCCATGGCACTTCGCACGACTTTCTCTGGGTTAATGACCACGGTCGACCGTTCCAAGCCACACATATGTCCGACAAGATAGGCAAGACGACCAAGTTATTGACCGGGCAGACGATACGAACGCATCTGTTCCGGGACGCAGCAGCAACGACCTTGTCGGTCGAGTCGCCTAGCTCGGCCAAACTGATTGCTCCACTCCTCGGTCATCTGCACAGCGGAACGGCGGAACGTCACTATATTCGAGCAGACTCCATCAATGCCGGTCGACACCTTGCTACAGCGCTGAACCGCCGAAGGAACGAAGAATGAGACACGCTGCAATATACGCTCGGTATTCCTCGGATCGACAAAGCGATGCCTCGATCGAAGATCAGGCGCGGCTTTGTGAGGAGCGAGCGAAGCGTGACGGATACGAGATCGTGCAGACCTATGCAGACCGTGCGGTGTCCGGTGCATCGATGTTACGGCCAGGGCTGCAAGCATTGATGGCAGATGCCCTAACAGGTCGCTTCACCGTGCTGATTTCCGAAGCGCTCGACCGACTGAGCCGAGATCAGGCTGATGTCGCCGCAATCTACAAGCGGCTCACCTTCGCGGGTGTCCAAATTCTGACGCTTAGTGAAGGCATGGTCGAGGAGCTACACGTCGGCCTCAAGGGCACGATGAACCAACTCTTCATCAAAGACCTTGCGGCAAAGACTCGGCGTGGTTTGCGTGGCCGTGTGGAAGCCGGGTTTTCGGGAGGCGGGAACGCTTATGGCTATCGCGTCGTGCGCCGCCTTAAGAGCGACGGAGAGCTTGCTACAGGGGAACGCGAGATAGACGAAGAAGAAGCGCGCATCATCCGCCGGATTTATATTGCTTTCGCTGCCGGCCAATCTCCCAAAGCCATCGCTAAGGAACTGAACCGCGATCTGATTCCCGGCCCACGCGGCATCCTATGGCGTGACACTGCGATCCGCGGTCATCGTCAGCGTGGCACCGGTATCCTGAACAATGAGCTCTATCTTGGTCGCCTCATCTGGAACCGCTTGCGCTATGTTAAGGATCCGAGCACCGGAAAGCGCGTGTCACGGCAAAACGATCCATCCGAGTGGATTGTGACGGAAGTACCGAACCTCAGGGTCATCGACGACGGCCTATGGGAGCGCGCAAAAGCACGACAGAGCGAACTTGATGCTACGCCCGCTGTGCAAGGAATCAAAGCCAGCCGTTTCTGGGAGAAGCGCCGCCCAGAACATTTGCTGACCGGGCTTGTCTTCTGCGACTGCTGTGGTGGCACTTATGCGGCCGTTGGACGTGATTATCTGGCCTGCTCCGCCGCACGTAAGCTTGGCACCTGCGACGCGCGCAAAAGCGTGCGCCGCTCGGTTCTAGAAGAAGTAGTCCTAGATCTCCTGAAGACTCGCCTTATGCAGCCTGACGCTGTTGCAGCCTTTGTCAGAGACCATGCCGAGATTTCGAATGGGAAGGGAGCGGAAGAGGCCAAGGATCGCCAGCGGCTGGAAGCGGAACGCAAATCGCTGAAGCGCAAGCTTGAAGGGCTCTACGACGCCATCGCCGAAGGCCTGCGCTCGCCTGGTCTGAATGAGAGGCTCCTCGACCTCGAAGGCCGGATCACTGCCATCGACGCTGAGCTGGCATTCCCCGCCCCTGCGCCCGTGCGTCTCAACTCGAACCTTTCGGAACTCTATCGCCGCAAAGTGGCGGAACTCGCCCTCACACTCGCAGATCCGGCCATTGCCGGTCCCGCCCGCGAGATCATTCGCGGCCTGATCGAGAAGGTTTCGGTTCGTTGGGAGGAGGGGCAGGCTGTTGTTGTCTTGGACGGCGCTCTCACAGCCATGATTGGCTTGGCCCAAAATGCAAAAGGCCCAGCGTCAGCTGGGCGTGGTGGGTCTGTCGATTACAGTTCGGTTAAGGTGGTTGCGGGGGCAGGATTTGAACCTGCGGCCTTCAGGTTATGAGCCTGACGAGCTACCGGGCTGCTCCACCCCGCGTCCGTTGTGGTTTCCCGAGGGCTTTGTGTGTTGCGATCGGGGTTTTTGTCATCGTTTTTGAGAGTTTTGTGTGTTTCTTTCTAGGTTTGGCGGTGACCTACTCTCCCGCGTCTTGAGACGGAGTACCATTGGCGCGACGGCACTTAACGGCCGGGTTCGGGAAGGGACCGGGTGTTTTGCTCGTG
>JAIXSY010000004.1 GCA_027484445.1 Verrucomicrobiaceae bacterium | reverse complement strand
CGCGCCCGCCATCGTCACCCTGACGACCGCGCTGAAAACAAACTGGGCCGCCGTGTATGCCGCCAGCGAAAGCTCCACCGGCAGCAAAACCACCACGCAGGAAGGCAAAAAGCAGGCGCACGAAGATTTGCAGCTCATGCTCTTCCTGAACCTCCTCAAGCTCATGGAGATGTTTCCCCGCCAGCCGGAGAAACTCAGCCTCTACATGCAGCAGCACCTGCTGGAAAACCCTTCATCAACCACAGATCCGCAATCCCCGACTGCTGCCACTGCACCCACTGCATAAAAAACTCGAACACAGAGCCAAAAACACCATGACGAACCCTTTGATACCACAAAAACTGTGGACGAATCTGAATCGCCCACAATTAAGTGTGGCTAAACAACGTTCGGCCAATCGCGAAGCCTTTTCCTACAACCAGCACTAACCACATCCTCGTCTCGTAGCCATTCGCCCATGAACTCCATCTCACCCATTATTCGGATTATTTGCGGCCTAGCTCTGATCATCCTGTCATACACTACCTATCAGAATACATTTGCCCAGGCAGCACCAGGCTCACAGCTTCAGATTTTTGGCATGTCCACTGGAGCTTCATCAGGTCAGCTTACCCTTGGGTTCGTGGTTATTGGGGTGATTGGTGCCGCGCTCTTGGCTCTTGGAGTAATGGGCATTTTGAAGAGCCGCAAGTAGCCATCATGCGACTACCAACAAACAGGGGCGAACAAAACGGATGCAGGCAAAGGCTCGAAGGCTATCTGTCCTGTCAGCAACGTCTTGCGCTCGCCGTCGCCTGATCCGAGTCGTTAGGCGGCTATGTCCCACGTCCTCTATGCATACATCGCCAAGCCGACAGAAGCGCAGGTTGGCAGCTTCCTTCGCACCTTGCAGGAGCGTGGCATTTCCATTTCCCACCTCGGCAAGAGCGACCCGCCTCGCAAGTTCAGCGGCAGTGGTGAGGAGGCAGTCAGCATGGTGTTCAGCGGCACAGACCTCACGAATTACACGTTCGGTCGAGACGCAGCGCAGAAGTTGCACTTCGATATTCAGATTCACCATGCCCCGCGTTGGTCACATTCGACCGTCTCTGCATCCAGTCCCGATACAGACGCGCTCGCGATTGTCGCGGATGTGGCAGCCACAGCGTTCGACTCATTCATCACGATTCGCGGTGTTACCGGTGGCGGCAAGGAGCAGGCTTGGGAGGTCGTTCACATCACAGAGAGGTGTCCAGATGAGTTACGTTCCAAATTTGTCGCCGCCTAACCATGCGCTGCAGCGAACCCGGCGGGGGCGTCGCGGTTGCAATCGTTGCGTCCCGTGCGCCGGGTCGCTGAGCTTGGGTCGTTAGCCGAACCAAGAACACCTTTCCAGTCCATGCGGAAGTCCAACAAGCCCATTGGTGGTAGCACACGGAAGATTCAGAGTCCGTGTTCTGTCCATCGGGAACCAGCCGGTTATTGTGGAGACATGGACGTGGCCGGGTTCGCTAGGAGTAGCCGCTGGGTCAGAGCACTGACCTTCCGCCCGTTGTTGCTACGGGCAGCCTGCGAAACACACCGAACCAAAACTCAGAAACAGAGGTTCACACTGCCCAACTCACGGCGTCAATTAAGCCTGGCTGGTAGGCAGTGTCTGCGGAGGGTTGAAGTAGGACATTCAGATATGCAGCCTGAACCACTGCATTGAGGAATCCAGCTTTCATACTATGTCACAGACCACCACGCACAAAGACCATCACTACAGCATCACACTCAGGTGCGACGACCTTGCTATTGTTGGTTGCTTGCGAGCTCTCAGCCAGCATTGCCAAGCCACCGGAAACGCTCGGATTCCATGGGGAGGCACTTCCCGCGACGAATGGCGATCAGCAGGTAGGCGAGTTACTTTTCGTTTCTCTCAGCCGGGCTATCGAGACGATTTCATCATGACAGCGACTCGGATTTTGCCCGCCGGATCTTGGACCATCGACAGACAATCAGACAGTGACCCAGCAACACCCAAAAACAACGGCTAACAAAACGGATCCGGGCAACGGCTCGAAGGCGATCTGTCGTGTCAGCAACGTCTTGTGCTCGCCGTCGCCTGATCCGAAGCGTTAGGCAGAAGATATGGCACCGAAACAATTAGAAGATATCGCAGCCTCAAGGGCAATGTCACACGAAGAGGCCAGTGCCATATCCGCTGCGGCTGGCCTAAAGCTGAGCGTGGCGCTGGATCAGCTATCTTATGATATAGCGAAGAGATATCTTGCCGGGACCGTGTCATTCACATATGCAGACTCCGTGATGAACGGAATTCATCTAGCCATATTGATGGGTCCAGATGGTATCGAATCTGAGTTCGCTTGGGAGGTATTTCTAGCATTCGACGCCGGAGAATATCTCCACACCGGAGATTCCGACGAAGTTGACTCAGAAGAGAAATATACGAAGCCACTCCTCCTTGAAGCATTGAAAAACAGAAATGAAGAATGAGCCTAACATGAAAGGGTGCATGGCTGCGAGAAACGAGCCAGCCCATGCCCCTCGGGTTGAACAAGCCCGGCTTTTGCTCTGAGGGCTTCTTGAGGCGCTTGGTGTTGGGCGCTGGAGGTCCGGCTGGCTTTTTCGCGCGGACTTTGGGTGCCTCGCCGCTGCGTGATGAGTCTCTGACATGCCTGGGCTGACTGATCCGCCGCTGTTTCCGGCTCCAGGGGCTGCTTTTTGGCCTCGGTGGTGCTTCACGGGCGTGGACTTCCTTTAGCGTGCTGTTTCGTGCGCTGATGCGCTGCGTGATCTGGGGGGCTCCCACCCGTTGGGCTGGGCTGCGGAAGGTCGGCTTTTCGGGGGGGCGAATCATGTGCCTTGATGCAGGCCATGCTCACCCCAGGCTGAACTTTTTCAGGGAGATGCAGGCGTGGGTGCAGATGGGGGCGGGGTTGGCTTCGGCGTTGCAGGGTGGACTGGCTGCGGGCATGAAGTGGCGATGACGAAACATTCTTGGATGGCTCTGGGTCTGGTGGTGCCGCTGCTGGTCTTGGGCTGGTCGCGTCTGCGACTGGAGACGGACATTCTGGCCACTTTGCCGGCGGAGGTACCGGAGGTGCGTGCCCTGAAGCTGCTGCGTGATGGTTTTGCGGGAGGGAGTGATTTGATCATTGCGCTGGAGGCCGAGGATGAAGCGGTGGCGGAGGAGGCGACGGCGGCGCTGGCGGCGCGTTTGCAGGCGCGTGGGGATTTAGTGGCGGAGGTGCGCTGGGCGCAGCCGATGGATCAGCTGGCGGGTTCGGGCGCGGCTTTGCTGGCCTGGGCTTTGGAAAATGCGGCACCGGATCGGGTGCAACGCCTGAGAGCCCGCCTGGAAGGGCAGGGGCTGGAGGCTCAGTTGCAGAAAGCGCTGCAAGACATGACGACGGGCCTGGATGCAGAACGGGTGCAGCGAGCTTCGTATGATCCGCTGGGTTTGCTGGAGGTGCTGGATCTGAGTGCGGCGGCTTCGCTGGAGGGGAGTCTTTTTGGATTGATGTCGGAGGATGGCACCTTTCGCGCGCTGATGGTGACTCCAGCTTCGGAAGTGGGGAACTACAAGGCGGCAGGAGCTTGGCTGGAACAGATCCGGGCGGAGGTGGCAGCTGTCTGCGAAGGGCAGGTGGGGCTGAAGGTGGCCTACACGGGGGAGCCCGCCTTTCAGGCAGAGATCGGGGCTGGGATCGAGCGTGACATGTCGAGCACGATCGGTCTGACTGAGGTGCTGATCGCTCTGCTGTTCTGGGTCATGTTCCGCCGCCTGAAGCCTTTGCTTTGGATTCAGGGGCTGGTGATGCTGAGCATGGCGGTGACGCTGGGCCTGGGGGGGCTGCTGGTGGGTCAGCTTTCCATCATGTCGTTAGGCTTTGCTGCGATCGTGCTCGGCATCATTGTGGATTATGCGGTGCTAATCCTGCAGGAGGCACGACAGCATCCTGAGCTGAAGGCAGCGGAACTGCGCCGATCGGCAGCGCCAGGCATCGCGGCAGGGGCCTGCACGACGGCGGTGGTGTTTTTGTCGCTGCTTTTCAGTGGTCTGCCGGGTTTGGCCGAGATGGGCATGCTGGTGGCGCTGGGTGTCGGCGCGGGTTTGGTCGTCATGGTGGGGTTCGTGCCGGGACTGGCTGCGGGACAGCAAGCGGAGCCAAGGCGGGTGTGGAAGCCTAACGTTTTTTCCAATTCGCAGGTGGCTGCGATGGGGACCTTGGTTTTGATGGTCGGATCTGCCTTGATTTTGATGCGCTATGGTTGGCCTGTGTTTCAAACCAGTGCGGAGGCGCTGCGCCCGACGGAAAGTGCTGCCATGGATGCCTTTCAGAAAGTCCAGGAACGACTGGGCCGAGATCACGAGGCCAGTGTGCCGGTGCTGCTGACGGGACCGGAGGAGGAGCTGCGCGCACGTGCGGAGGCGCTGGGCCAGCGTCTCGAGGCTGCAGTCGCGCAGGGGCTGCTGGTGCGTCACGCGGTACCCACGCTGCTGATCGCTGATCCCCGTGCCCAAGAGGCGAATGCGGATGCTGTTCGCTGGTTGGTGGCGGAGCAAGCGCGGTTCGAGCAGGCGATGGATGCCGCAGGGTTCACGGAATCGGCGATGGGGCTGCTGCGAGGCATGATCGGTGTTTGGCAGAAAGGGGAGGCCCGTGGGGCTGCTGCGCCGATTCTGGACCGACTGCTGGCGACGGGGGAGCGAGCCCGAGAGGCAGGCCTGCGCGAAGGTGAAGGTGTCGTGCTGGCTTCCGTCAGCGTTCCGGGAAAGCCGGGGCTGCCAGATCGTGAAAAGCTGAGGCGTGTGCAGGCGCTGCTGCGCGATGGTTCTGGCGCTTGGCTCGCTGGCTGGGAGACGCTGGGGGGGGCGCTGTCTGCGCTGGTGCGGAAGGATTTGAACCAGCAATTGCTGCCCATCGTGGGATTGATCGCATTCACCTTGCTGCTGACCTTCCGTCACTGGGTCGATTTGTTGCTGTCCGCGCTGCTGCTGGTGGGTGGACTTGTGGCGCTGGCAGCCACGATGAGTCTGCTGGGACTGAGCTGGAACTTGGCCAGCCTAGCTGCCATTCCGCTGCTGCTGGGCACGGGCATTGATTACGGCATCCACATCCTCTTGGCCCTGCGCCGGTCTGGCAATGAGGTGCGGCAGGTGCAAGCGACGACTGGGCGTGCTGTGTTTTTCTCGGGCATGACGACGGTGATCGGTTTTTCCAGCCTGTTTTTCGCAGGCAACAAGGGCATCTCCAGCCTGGGCCTAGCCTGCTGCCTGGGCACGCTATGGATTCTGCTGATGGTGCTGTGGCTGCTGCCGCACTGGCGGCGTTGGCTATGTCGTCGCTAAACGATGACGAGTTTAGCGATCGTAGCCGGGCAGATACTCGGTGCCACCGCGTGGGGCCAAGGTCATGCGCACGGGCGGTGCTCCCGGTACATTGGGCGAGATGGGGCGCAATCCGGCAGCTCCGCTCGCTCTGCGTGAGGCAGGAGCCACGCGGGAGGGCGCTGGCATGGCCACGACTGGGGCTGGGGAGGCAGAGGCTGGAGAAGGTTTGGCCTTGGGGGAAGCCTCAGGCTTGATTTTCGGAGGCGTTGAAGAGGGCTTGGCCGCTGCAAACCAGCTGCGCTTGGGCTTTTCTGGTTTGGGTTCTGCATTCGTGAGAGAGGCGGGTGCTGGAGCTTCTTTCAGGAAAAGAGTTCGTTGTGCTTCAGTCTTGACCGGCTTGGTCTTCGCCTCTGGCATCCATCGGCTGATGAGGCGAGGTTGCGTCTGCTCTTCGGTGTTGAGTTTGGCCAAATCCGCAGGTGGTGTGGTGGCCTCAACGGGGGGCACGGGAGGTGGCGGAGTGATTGGGGCGTCCCCAGATTGCTGGGTCAGCACGGAGGGCGCTCCAGGGGGCCGCAGTGCGATGAGGCCCGCGTTTTGTTTCACCTCGACCACTGTGCCGTGCGGGGTCGCCTCGTAGAGCAAGTGTGCCATGTGGGCTGGAACGCGGATGCAGCCGTGAGAGGCTGGATAACCGGGCAAGTAGCCCTGATGCAGGCCTATCGGGCCATTGAACCGCATGAAGTAGCGCATTTCTGCACCCAAGAACTTGGTGCCGGGTGGGGCCTTGTCTTTGCGCACATCCACATCTTCCACGACAATCACCTGATTCTCATCGACAAAGGCCCCATACCACGAGGAGCGGTGGTCTTCGTCCTTCTCGGTGACTTTGAACACGCCGGGATGGGTGTCGTAACCTTCACGGCCTGAAGAGATGGGGGAAAGGCCGATGAGTTTGCCATTTTTCATCAGCGCTACTCGCTGTTCATCAAGACTGATCACGACTTTCGTGGGACCACTGACGGGTTCGTGCAGCCAATAACTGTCATCCACAGGACCGAGCTTGGCCTCCGGCGCTTTGCTTGCGCATTGGCAAAGGAAAAGTGACGCAGCTGCTGAAACGAGATGGAGATGCCGGAGTGCGAGCGGTGAGGCCATGTGAGAGGGAGTTTTTCATGCTACAACGCGGCAGACGGGCGGCAAGTTGAGATCGCCCACAGAGAGCTGGCTCGGGAGGGCAGGGAGATTCTTTCCTTCGCTGCCTGAAGCCGAGAAGGCTGAGGCATCCGCCGGGCCATTTGCTTTCCATCCACGACGGAAGTCGGCGTGGGCCAGTCATGGGTTCCATGAGCCAGAAGGTCCAATCTTTGAGCAGCGCGAGGTCGATGGAATAATAGTTGACTGATCGTCTATCTAGTGTCTGATGACTGCATGGGTCGAACCTCTGATGCCAAAGAACGCCTTCTGGAAGCCATGATGGAGCTGATCTGGACGGGGAGCTATGGTACGACTTCAGTCGATGACATTTGTGAGAAAGCTGGAGTGAAGAAGGGCAGCTTTTATCATTTCTTTGAATCCAAAACGGAGCTTGCACTCGCTGGGATCGACTATGGCTGGGCTGAGCATCGCAAGCTTTTGGATCAGACTTTTTCGCCCGTCGTGCCGCCTCTGGAGCGCATTTGGAAGTGTTTTCGAGATTTTCGCGAAGAGCAGGAACTCATGCTCAAGAAACATGGCCGTGTCTTGGGGTGTCCCATCCACAGCCTGGGCGCTGAGGTAAGCACCACCGATGAGCGCCTGCGCGATAAACTCCAGGAGATTCTGTCTCAGTTCATTCGCTACTACGAGAGCGCGATACGGGATGCACACTATCAGGGGACCATTGAGGCCTCGGATGCGCCTGCGCTGGCGCGAATTGTCTTTGCCTATGGAGAAGGCCTGCTGCTCCATGCTCGGATTTGGAATGATCTGAGCTATCTCGATGAAATGGAAGCTGGTGCGCGACGCATCCTCGGGGTGAAGGACGAAAATTAAAGCCTGCAAACCCCTGAATGCCCTAATTTTGCTCTCAAATTAACCAACCGGTCAACTTCAATTCCCCTCTGCCATGTCCCCCCGCCTCCTCCTGCCCTTTGTTCTTGGTTTAGCTGCCTGTGGAAAACATCCTGACGGCGCGGCCCATGGAGGCATGCAGATGCCGCCTGCGGCTGTGACGTTGGCTCCTGTCGAGCAAAAAGAACTTGTCGAGTGGGAGGAGTTCACGGGCAGGGTGGAAGCCGTCGAAACGGTCGAACTGCGCCCCCGAGTTTCTGGGTATGTCACGGAAGTTCACTTCAAAGCAGGGGCCTTGGTGTCCAAGGGGCAGGTGCTGTTCACCATCGACCAGCGTCCCTTTGAAACGAAATTGCGCGCGGCTCAGGCTGAGGTCGCGCGGGCCGAGGCCAACGCAGAAGCCACCCAACGTGAGTTTGATCGTGTCTCAGCCTTGCTCGCCGCCAAGGCAATCGCGCCCGAACAGGCCGAGACGCGGGAGTCGATGTACAAGCAAGGTTTGGCAGCGCTGGAAGCGGCCAAGGCCGCCCATCACAGTGCCGAGATCGAATTTGAGCATAGCACGGTCGAGGCCCCGATTTCAGGTCGCATCAGCCGTACCCTGACCACGACGGGCAATTATGTCACCGCAGGAACCACACTGCTCACCACCATCGTGACGGTCGATCCCATGTATGTGTATGCCGACATCGACGAGAATAGCCTGCTGAAGCTGCAAGCTTTGCAGCGTGAAAAGAAAATTTTTCAAGATGAGAAAGGCCGAGTGCCCGTGGAACTCCAGCTTTCGAATGAGAAAAGCTTTTCGCATCGAGGTTACGTCGAGTCGTTCGATAACCGATTGAATGCTTCCACGGGAAGCATGGTGCTGCGGGCTGAATTTCCGAACGCACAAGGTGTTTTGACGCCAGGTTTGTTTGCTCGAATCCGCTTGCCCATGACAGGCAAGTATCCTGCTCTGTTGATTGATGAAAAAGCCATCCTGACCGATCAAGCGAACAAGTATGTTTTAGGGGTGGATGACAAAAATACTACGGTTTACAAACCTGTCGTCCTAGGCCCTTCGATGGATGGCAAACGCATCCTGCGCAGTGGTGTCAAGGTCGGAGAGAAAGTGATCATCAATGGCCAAGCACGCCTGCCCATGCCTGGAATGCCCGTGGCCCCGGTCGAAGCCAGTGCCAAACCTCAAGCTACAGCAGCTCAATAACCTCCAGGCACGAGCATGAACTTTTCCTCCTTTTTCATCACACGCCCTATTTTTGCTGGGGTGCTGTCTTTGCTCATCTTCATCCTCGGCGGCATCTCCCTCTTCCAGTTGCCAGTCTCTGAGTATCCCGAGGTGGCTCCGCCGACCGTGATTGTCACCGCGACCTATCCGGGGGCTAACCCCAAGACCATTGCAGAAACTGTAGCCTCACCGATTGAGCAAATCCTGAATGGCACCGAGAACATGCTCTACATGTCATCTCAAAGCACCGCGAACGGGGTGATGACGCTGACGGTGACCTTCAAGCTCGGCACCGATGTGGATCTGGCCCAAGTCCAGGTGCAAAACCGTGTCTCGCAGGTCTTGCCGAAGCTGCCTGAGGAAGTGCGCCGGTTTGGTGTCACGACGGTCAAGTCTTCGCCTGACCTCACGCTGGTGGTGCATTTGCTTTCGCCGAATGATCGTTACGACGATCTCTACTTGCGCAATTACGCGACCTTAAATGTCAAAGATGAGCTCGCTCGCTTGCCGGGCGTGGGGCAGGTCCAGCTTTTCGGGGGCGGCGACTATGCCATGCGTGTTTGGATTGATCCTGACAAAGCTGCTGCACGAGGCCTGACCGCGAGCGATATTGTGAATGCCATTCGCGAACAAAATGTGCAGGTGGCGGCTGGCACCATTGGTCAACAGCCTGTCAAAACAGGCGTTCCATTTGAATTAACAGTCAATGCCAAAGGGCGTCTCGTGACCGAACAAGAGTTCGAGCAAATCATCGTCAAAACCGGTGCATACGGCGAAAAACTGCGTCTCAAAGATGTCGCACGGCTTGAACTCGGGAGCAGTGAGTATGCTCTTCGCAGTCTGATCAATAACAAGAAAGCGGTGGGCATCCCGATCTTCCAACTTCCTGGATCGAATGCTCTCGCCATCTCCACCGCTGTTCGTTCGAAGATGGAGGAATTGAAGAAAAAGTTTCCTGAAGGAATGGATTACGCGATTGCCTACGATCCCACGGTGTTCGTGGACAAGTCGATTGACGCGGTCATTCATACCTTGATCGAGGCGATCGTCTTGGTCGTGCTTGTGGTGGTGATTTTCCTTCAGACTTGGCGTGCGTCCATCATCCCTTTGGCCGCAGTGCCGGTCTCTCTCGTGGGCACCTTTGCGATCATGAGTTTGCTCGGCTTTAGCATCAACAACTTGTCTCTCTTCGGCTTGGTGCTTGCGATTGGTATTGTGGTCGATGATGCGATTGTCGTGGTGGAAAATGTGGAGCGGAACATTCGCAATGGTTTGAGACCCATGGAAGCGACTCAGCAGGCAATGCGGGAAGTCACGGGACCGATCATCGCCACAGCGTTGGTGCTCTGTGCGGTTTTCATTCCGACAGCTTTCATCAGTGGATTGAGTGGTCAGTTTTACAAACAGTTCGCGGTCACCATCGCGATCTCCACCGTCATTTCCGCTCTCAATTCGCTGACACTTTCGCCTGCGTTATCCGCCTTGTTGCTCAAGGGGCATCACGACAAAAAGGATCTGCTGACGAAGGTGATGGATCTGCTCTTGGGTTGGTTCTTCCGCCCCTTCAATCGCTTCTTCGACGGAGCCTCCAATCTCTACGTGGGATTGGTTCGGCGCATCATTCGATTCAGCCTAGTGGCGGTTTTGATTTATGGGGGCTTGGTGTGGGCAACGGTCAAAGGCTTTCAACTGGTGCCTGAGGGCTTCGTGCCGAGCCAAGATAAACAATACCTTGTGGGCTTTGCGCAACTTCCTGATGGGGCTTCTTTGGATCGAACGGAGGAGGTCATGCGCAAGATGTCAGAGATTTCTCTGAAGCAGCCAGGGGTGAGAGATGCGATTGCCTTCCCAGGACTGAGCATTCAGGGGTTCACGATCAGTCCAAATGCGGGCATTGTGTTCGTGGGTTTGGAGGAATTTGAAAAACGAACCACGCCGGATCTGAGTGGTGGAGCGATAGCCGGAGCATTGAATGCTCAATTCATGGCCATCCAGGATGCCATGGTGCTGATGTTTCCTCCTCCTCCGGTGAATGGCATTGGCACCACGGGTGGCTTCAAGCTCATGGTCGAGGATCGCGCTAACCAGGGATACTCCGCGCTTTATCAGACTGCTCAGCAACTTGTGGGTGCCGCTTATGGCAGCGGCAAGTTGGCCCAGGTGTATTCGGGTTACACCGTGAATGTGCCGCAGTTGGAGGCAGATGTGGATCGCGACAAAGCGAAAAGCCAGGGGGTCCCGCTGCAAAACCTTTTTGAAACACTTCAGATTAACCTGGGAAGTCTTTACGTGAACGATTTCAATCGCTTCGGACGGACTTACCAAGTCGTTGCACAAGCTGAGCCCGAGTTTCGCGATGACGTGAACGACATCACCCGCTTAAAGACGCGCAATCTCGCGGGTGAGATGGTTCCGATTGGCTCCTTGGTGAAGGTGAATGAGGCATTCGGGCCAGATCGTGTGACGCATTACAACGGTTATCTTGCGGCAGACATCAATGGCGGTCCCATGCCACCCCTCAGCTCAGGGCAGGCCGAACAAGTGATTGCGGAATTGGCCAAGCAGGTGCTTCCCGCTGGCTTCGAATTCGAGTGGACAGATTTGACGTATCAAAAGATCATCGCTGGCAACACAGCGGTTTACATTTATCCCCTGTGCATCCTGCTAGTCTTCATGGTGTTGGCTGCGCAGTATGAAAGCCTGCGTCTGCCTTTAGCGATCATTTTGATCGTGCCGCTCTGCCTGCTGTTTGCTCTAGTGGGTGTTCAGCTGTCGGGTGGAGATAACAACATCTTCACTCAAATTGGTTTCATTGTGCTCATCGGACTGGCCTGCAAGAATGCCATCCTGATCGTGGAGTTTGCCAAAGAGAGTTACGACCATGGCAAGTCTCCCATGGAGTCTGCCCTAGAAGCTTGCCGGCTACGACTTCGCCCGATTTTGATGACCTCTATCGCTTTCATTGCTGGGGTTTATCCTCTCGTGGTCAGCACAGGAGCAGGGGCTGAAATGCGCCGCGCCATGGGCACTGCGGTCTTCAGTGGCATGATCGGAGTGACCTTTTTGGGACTCTTTCTCACACCTGTGTTTTATGTTCTGGTGATGCTAGGTCACAAAAAGAAGAAAGTCGCTGAAACGGCCCTTTCCCACTCACCGCTTCATCCCCTTGGAGTGGAACACTAATCTTCACTACACCTCATCATGCGTCTTCTTTTGCTAGTGATCTCTACCACGACTTTGGCTTCTGGCCAAGTGGGGCCCAACTACGTTCGTCCATCGACCGAAGCTCCCCCTCAGTTCAAAGGAGTGACTTGGCGTGAGGCAAACCCAGCTTCACACTTGCCTAAAGGGGAGTGGTGGAAGGTTTTTCGTGATTCGAAGTTGAATGAACTGGAACTCAAAGCCACGTCGAACAATCAGGAGCTGAAAGCGGCAATTGCCCGTTTTGATCAGGCGCGTGCCACGGCTAGAGTCACTCGGGGTGATCTTTTTCCGACACTCGCCACCTCCTTCACGCGGGATTACCAGCGCACTTCTGGCAACATGCCATCACCGTTCCCGCTCAATGGCATGAGGTACGACGGGCCCGCCTACAATGCTCTGATGGATTTCTCTTGGGAGATCGATCTCTGGGGCAAAGTCAGGCGTGGTGTGGAGGCGGATCGCGCCACGGCTGAAGCTGCGGCAGATGCTGTGCACAATGTGCTGTTAGGCATCCAGGCTGAAGTGGCTTCCACTTATTTTCAAATTCGTGCGCTCGATGCTGAGATGCGAGTCGTGCGTGAAGCTGTGGATTGGCGGAGTGAAGCTCTCAAAATCGCCAAAGCGAGAGTTCAAGCTGGTGCGGGGAGTGAATTGGAACAAGCTCAGTCTGAGACTGAGGTGGCCAGTGCTGAAGCCGAAATTTCCGCCCTACAAGCACGTCGGGATGAGCTGGAAAATGGACTCGCCATTTTGATCGGTGCCAATGCTGCCACATTTCGATTGCCCGTGAATGCAAATGAACTGCGCGTGCCTCCTTCCGTTTCTGGGGGAGTGCCCACGGATCTTTTGGAAAGGCGACCAGATTTGGCCCAGGCGGAGCGACAGCTAGCGGCTGCTACAGCGAGGATTGGAGTCGCGAAAGCTCAGTTCTTCCCAAGTTTGAAGTTGATGGGGAATGCTGGTTTCCAAAGTGGCGATCTTGATCTTCTGCTAGAGCCGACCTCGTTGCTATGGACACTTGGGCCCAGGCTGAGTGTGCCTCTGTTTTCGGGCCAGAAGAACCGCTTCAATCTTTCGCGTTCCAAGTCAATGCACGATGAGGCCCTGGCGGGTTACCGGCAGGCCTTCTTGGCAGCCGTGGCGGATGTGGAGACCAGTCTTTCTCAGATCAAAAACTATTCTGTGCAGGCGACTTCTCAGCAGCGTGCACGCACTAGTGCCGAAAAAGCTGCCCTGTTGGCACGCACGCGCTATGAGGCTGGTACCAGCCCTTACCTGGATGTCATTGAAGCGAACCGGACTGTGTTGACTGTTCAGCGTGCTAGCATTCAAACCGCTGGGCAGCGTTGGGCAGCGACGGTGAATCTGATCAAGGCGATAGGTGGGGGCTGGGATGTGGCCCAGGCACCCATTTTTCCCCAAGTGCAGGCTGACCCCGCCGCAAGGTCTGCCGATCAGAATTCTGAAGGTGGCACGCTTGCAAAGGTGCGCCGTTGGTTCCAAAGAAAATCATAGCCTCCTTCAGACCTGAGCATGGAGGCCAGATTTTCCTGCCCTTCCTAATGCCTGAACTGCCAGAAGTCGAAACTACCCTGCGCGGCATCGAGCCCTACGTGGTGGGGCAAAGGGTTCGTGAGGTCATTGTGCGGAATCGAAACCTTCGCTGGCCTGTTCCTGATTCCGTTCATGACTTGGAAGGCCAGGTCGTGCGATGTGGCAGCCGACGTGGAAAGTACATACTCCTCAGCTCTGACAAAGGAACGCTCCTGCTTCATCTGGGCATGTCAGGTAGCCTGCGTGTGAGCTTGCCTGATCAACCTTGGAAAAAGCACGATCACTTCGCGTTCACGACAGATCAGGGGCGGCAAATTCGATTGCATGATCCACGACGCTTTGGAGCTGCCTTGTGGATGGAGGACGAGGCCCAAGCACATCCTTTGTTGGCGGAGCTAGGGCCCGAGCCGCTGTCTCCAGCAGACTTTCACGTCGATTATCTGCATGAACAATGTCAGGGGCGAACGGCTCCGATCAAAGCTGCAATCATGGATTCTCACACCGTGGTGGGAGTCGGAAACATCTATGCCTGTGAAGCGCTCTTCATGGCAGGCATCCGACCTGACCGAGAGGCGGGAAAAGTATCACGTTCGCGGCTAGCCAAGTTGGTGGAAGCGATTCGTGAGGTGTTGCAGGCGAGCATAGAAATGGGCGGAACCACCTTGCGTGATTTTGTGAATGAAAAAGGAGAACCCGGTTATTTTCAGCAAACGCTGCGCGTCTATGATCGTGAAGGTCAGCCTTGCCGTGCGTGCAGCGCTAAGGTGCAGCGCATGGTCATGAGCAACCGCTCGACTTACTTTTGTCCTCGTTGTCAGCGTTGATTCAGCCAGGATGAAAGGGCCAACAGATTGAGCACAGCCTTGGTCACAAAGCTATCCGCTTCCACATACTCGGGCAGTTTGCTGCCATCTTCGCTTCGCTCGGAGCAGTGCGCATTTCCACCTGAGGGACCGAGCCCATCCAAAGTGGGGCCAAGGTCGTGAAGATAATTGGCGTCACTCAGACCTCCTCGGTTTCGTGGCACGACTTTCAGCCCGAGAGAGCTTGCGGCTTTTTGCCAATGCATGACGAGAGAATCCGAAGCTTCGGAAGCAGGCCAAGCTGGGGTTTGTCCCAGTTTTTGCAACCGCACTCTGGCCCCACGGGCTGTTGTTCCTGTCATTTTTTCCAAGGCCTCTGATGCACGGGCCAACGAGATGGGATCAAAGGCACGCATCTCCAGTTCCGCGCTGGCTTCGTGCGGCACACGATTCAGCACATTGCCGCCGTGCATGTTGGCGACATTGACCGTCAAACCTTGGTTGAAGTCGGTGAGATCATGAACCCGTGGAAGCAGTGTGGCCAACTCAACCACCGCATTGATGCCTTGCCCCCAGGCGCTGCCTGCATGGGCACCACGTCCTTCACAGTCGATGCGATATTCCATTCTTCCTTTGCGAGCATTGACGACATGCCAGCCGTCTTGATCCTTGGGGCCACCTTCAAAGATGAGCACCGCTTTGGCCCCCCGTGGACAGAGCTGATGGACACGCTCGCTAAAGTCGATGCTGATCACTTCCTCAGCGGAGTTCGCAGCGATCATCCAAGCCTGGGACTTCAGCAGCTCAGGCATGAGCTTGTTCATGATCTCGAACATCAGGCGGATCAAGGCGGTGCCACCTTTGATGTCCACCGTTCCTGGCCCGTAAATGCGATTGCCTTCTTCGTGCCAATGAAAGCTATTTTTGGATTCTTCTTCAGCCGAGTAAACGGTATCGAGGTGAGTCACCAGTACGATGGGCGGCTGATCCGAGCGGCCTCTTTTCAGAAATAGGTGACTGCCATGCTGGGCATGGCTGGAGGGGATCCACTCAGGTGCAAAGCCGAGGTGGGTGAAACCTGCTGCCATGATGCGACCGACTTCTTGAATTCCGGGTAGGTGAGTCGTTAGGCTATTCACGGCCACCAACTCACGAAGCCATGCCAAGGTAGCGGGTAGGCGTGCTTGGGCTTCAGATGTCAATTGTTGAGGAAAGCTCATAAGCCAAGCATCCTGATCTGCTCAGGAATGACAAGTCTTAGCCCAAAGCAGGAGCATGATTTTCCTCGATCTTGCATGGTGTTTGGTGTCACGAACGTTTACAGCTCTCTCATGCTTCCTCGCCGCCGCTTTCTCGCATCTTCATTTGCCAGTGTCATGACGTCTTCACTTTGGGGGCAGCAAGCTAGACTCAGCTACAAAGGCGAAAACATTCACTTTGGGTTGGTCACTTACATGTGGGGGGCGGACTGGGATCTGCCCACTTTGATGGCGAACTGTGAGGCTGCTGAGGTGTTCGCTGTTGAGCTGAGGATCGATCATGCCCATGCGGTCAGTCCGGCTTTGTCACCTGCTCAGCGGCTTGAAGTACGTCAGCGTTTCGATGACTCACCTGTCGATGTCATCGGCATGGGCACCAATTGTGAGTTTCACAGTTCCAGGCCTGAGGAGGTGCGCCAGCAAATCGAGCTCGCCAAGGCTTACATCAAGCTCAGTCATGACATCGGTGGTACGGGAGTGAAGGTGAAGCCTAATGCCCTGGTCAAGAATGTGCCTGAGTCTAAGACCCTGGAGCAAATCGGCAAAGCGCTCGCTGAGTTAGGGGACTATGCGAATGGCTTTGGTCAGCAAATTCGCCTGGAGGTGCATGGTAGCCAAACCTCAGAATTGCCACGCATCCGCTCCATCATGGAGGCTGCCTCTCATGACAATGTGCGCGTTTGCTGGAACTCGAATGACACGGATCTGCTCGGTGATGGCTTGGAGGCCAATTTCGCCAAAGTGCAGGATTACCTGGGGCAAACGGTCCACATCCGTGGCGTCGGTCAGAGCCTCTATCCTTATGAGACGCTCGCTCGACTCTTGGTTCAGGCCGATTACACAGGGCATGTTTGTCTTGAAGCAGCTAAGTTGCCGCAGGGAGATCGTGTTGCCGCTTTGGCTCAGGAGCGAGAGCTTTTCATGGCAATCCTCATGCAAGCCCGTGCCGCCGTTCAGGACTAGTCACGGGGGCGTTTGGTTTTGAGCCAATGCTCGAAGAAGGTGTAGATCAGCTCGTTTGAGGTCTCGTTAGGGTCGTGGCTTTCGCGATTGCTCATCGCGACACGAAAATCATGGCCTAGCGATTCATAAACAGCTCGGATGTGATTCAGGGCCATCCAGCGTTTCGGTGGATCTTCAGCTCCACCAGAGACAAGAAAAGGGCGTGGGGCCATCAGTGCTTGCAGTTCTACCAAATCATGGCCCTTCTCGATCAAGACTCGGTATGCTCCAGTCCTCGGACGATCAGCGCTTACCAAGCCTGGTTGGCGGGTGAGATTTGGATCAAGGCCGAGATACCAAGGTTCCTGATAGTTGATGCTAGCCCGGCTTTCATCGAAAACGATGCCTGGATCTGACCAAGCGCCACAGGCATACTTCTCCCAAAGACAAGCCCCAAACATGGCCCACTTGCCGCCGTAAGAATGTCCCACGATGCCGATGCGCTGAGAGTCCACAAACGGCAAATGGGCCAGCACCTGCCAAGCATTGGCTGAAATGTAGGCCAGGTAACTCAGCGGTTGGCAATGGGCCTGTGAACTCATGACCGGCTTTCTCGCATCGCCACCTGGTGAACCCAGGCTGAGGGTGACAAAGCCGCGTCGTGCGAGTTGCCAGGCAAAATCACGCCAGGGTTTTCCTGCGAGTCCAACGCTGGTTTCGGGTTCATAAAAGGGCACAAAGACAGCCGCCAAATCTTCGGCTTGGGCAGGAATCAGAAGATAGCCTTCGCTATGCTGATCCGGCGCGATTTGAACACGCACCCTTTGTTGGGTAATCCCTTCGCGCTGGGTGCTGCTGAGGATTTCCAATGTCGGCTTTTCCAGCAGAGGCGGCCATTGGCCGAGCAATGTCTGCCATTCGCTAAGGATTTCTGCCCGACGCCGCCGCCAGTCTTGGGCGTTCCTCACGCGGGTACCATCCTGAAAAAGCAAAGGAGAGCGATACGACCCTCCTTGGTTTTGCCATTCTTGCGGTGGAACGCTGGCTTCCCGCAGAGTGGGCGGCAAATCGGCCGCAACTCCCGCGATCTTCCAGAGCAGGAGAATCACGCCTATCGCGTGGGTTTTGCCAAAATGGGAGAGGTGAGTCAGAAGTCCTGCCATATGGCAAAACCATACGAAATCTCAGATCCAGGAATTGCTGGCACAGAGATTTCTTCGAAAGCCTGACCCTTCCCCAAACGTAGCCCTTCTCCCCCCATGAATACCTCTCGTCGTCACTTTCTCCGTGGCACCGGCGTGGCCCTTGGCCTGCCGTGGCTGGAGTCGTTCTGCGCTTTCGGAGCCGAATCGGTCAAAAACAACACCGCGCCGCGTCGGCTCGCCGTGTGCTTCACCGGCAATGGCGTGAACCCGCATCATTGGGGTGCCGAGACGACACCCGGCGGCATGGTTTTCAAAAAATCGCTAACGCCGCTCGAAGGGCTCAAGAAGCACGTAAACGTATTTCAAGGCCTGTGGAACCCCACCACCGTCGAAGGCGAAGGCGGCCATTACCCGAAGATGAACGTGCTCTGCGGCCTGAAGGTGAAAAAGACCACCACCGATGTCGAGGTCGGCACCACGATGGACCAGCTCATCGCCGCGCACACCGGCAAATTCACGCCCGTGCCCAGCGTCGTGCTCGGCACCGAGCGGCCCAGCTACAGCACCGACAGCGGCTTCACGTCGATTTACTCCGCCTACATCTCCTGGAGCACGCCCACCACGCCCGCGCCGAAGGAAATCTTCCCGCAACAGGCCTTTGACCAGCTCTTTGACGACGGCAGCCGCCGCAAACGCGACAAAAGCATCCTCGACCTCGTGCTCGAAGACGCCAGCAGCCTCAAACCGAAGCTCAGCAGCCGCGACAAGCAAAAGCTCGACGAATACCTCACCTCCGTGCGCGAGATCGAGCAGCGCGTCGAGCTCGCCGAAAAAATCAGCCAGGCCGAGACCAACGGCCAAGGCTGGCAGCCCACTGTGAAGACCGTCACGCTCGGCCGCCCCGCCGCAGGCATCCCCGCCAGCAGCGAGGACCACCTGCGCCTCATGTTCGACATCATGCTCCTCGCCTTCCAGATGGACCGCACCCGCGTCGCCACCTTCATGATGAACAACGACCTCTCCAACATGCGCTTCCCCAGCCTCGACGGCATCAGCGGCGGCATTCACGAGCTCTCGCATCACGCTGGCGACGAGCATCGCCTCAGCATGTATCAGCGTGTGAACGAGCATCAGGTCAAACTCTGGGCCGAATTCCTCGCCAAGATGCAGGCCACGAACGAAGGCGAGCGCACCCTGCTCGAAAACAGCATGATCCTGCTCACCAGCAGCCTCATGGACGGCAACGCGCACGACTCCCGCCAGCTCCCCGTCGTCCTCGCCGGCGGTGGCGGCGGCACCATCCAAGGTGGCCGCTTCCACGACCTCAGCAAAGACGAAAACCGCAAGCTCTGCCGCCTCCACATCGCCCTCATGGACCGCATGGGCGTGAAAACGAGTCACTTTGGTGATGCGGAGAATGCGCTGGTGATTTGAGGTCGAATCAACGCGAGCCGGAGGCTCGTAAGACATTAGCCGGTGGTGCAACCACCGGACAAACCGTGTCCCTAGTCGTCCTCACGCCTTGCGCCCTGAAAGGGGCGCGAGAAGGGACGTGAATGCCACACCGCTATCGAATGCTTCTCGCGCACCCTTCGGGGCGCGGTGACCTGGTGATGGCGGATGCTCTCGGCATCCGGTGGTTTCACCACCGGCTAATGTCTTTTGAGCCTCCGGCTCGTGATACGGCCCCTCAGCCATCCGCCAGCCCATCAATCAACACCCACAGATTCTCCTTCGCCCTCGCCTCAAACCGCTCACGAGCCCACGGCGTCCGGTAAATCGGCTCACGGGCCAAAAAGCCGCGCAAAACCTCCGCTCGCTTCTCGCGATAGACCTCCTCCGAAACCCAGGCGTATTCCTCGCGAATCTGCTGCTCATATTCCATCACGCGCTCGGGTGACTGCCCAAAGATCGCGAGGTCGATGTCGATGATCCACGCATCATCCGGCCCTTCACCGGGCTGGTGCGACTTCGTGAGCAAGATCAGCCGAGCCACCTCGTGTGCCGTTGAAGTGCCTCCAAGGGCTTCGAGGGCCATCGCGGCGCTCAAAGCCTCATTTTTGCCGCTTTTCGGATCATAGACCGCATCATGAAACCAAAGCGCCAGTTCGATCAGATCGGGTTGCTGCATGAAACTCTTCGCTTCATCAAAAACGAGCAAACACTCCTCCAGATGCTGCCTCGAATGATAAGCCCGCTGCCGCTCGCCATAGGCCTTCACCAGCCTCTCATGCCATCCCGCCGCATCACCCACGATGCCCGTTCGCTCCGCCAGCGGCAGCCAGTGATCGAGGGAGGTTCTCATCGGTTAAAACAAAATGTTCTTCACAAATTCGGCCACGTGCGGCGGCAGTTTGTGGTGTTTCCGGGTCAGGACAACGATCTCGCGCTCGAAGTGCTCCGCCAGCGGCAATGTGACGAGCGATTCTTTGCGTCGATACAGCGCGAGCGCCCGACGCGGCACAAAAGCCACACCGTAACCACTGGCGACGAGATTGATGATGAGGTCAAAGCTGTCGAGTTCCATCATCGGAGTCACGGCAAGGCCATTTCGCTTCATCCAGCGTCGGAGGGACTGGCCGGTGTTCGTCCCGCTGTCGATCATGAGCCAGGACTGCTGCTGGAGCCAGAGTTTGAGTTGGTCAGCACGTTTCGGCGCTATCAGCGCGGCTGGAGCGATGAGTTCAAAGCGATCTTTGAAGCGATGCGTGATCTTCACCGAGTCGGGCAGCTTCGCGGGCGGGGACAGCACGCCGATGTCCGTCTCATTCGCATCCAGCGCCGTCAAAATGGAGTTGCCCGCATGATAGCTGACGCGGCAGGCGATCTCTGGATGCCGCTGGCGGTTCGCGTGGAAGAGGCCCGGCATGTGTGCCATCGCCAGCGTGCGTGAAACGCTCACTCGCACCTCCGGCCGGGCGCTGCCAAACGCCGCGTGCAGGCCATCGAGCGTCGCCGTGACACCGCCGATCAGCCGTGCCGCCTCCGCGGCGAGATACTGGCCCGCCTCCGTGACCTCCACCGAGCGCGTCGTTCGATTGACCAGATCCAGTCCCAGCCTGCTCTCCAGCGATTGCATCTGCCGCGTGAGCGCACTTTGCGACAAACCCGCCTCCCGCGCCGCCCGGGTGAAGCTGCGATGCTTCACGACGAGGTGAAACAAATGCAGCGCATGAAGATCGAAAGGCTTCGTGGCGAGGTATTTTTGCACGCTACGCATCAAAGCATGTGTTTTATGCACTTCACGCATTTCTTGGCCTGAACGAGAAAGGGGCCGTCAACAACCCCGAACCCACCTCATGGCCAACATCCTCGACAGACTCCCTCAAAACGTCCCTGGCCGTTTCTATGTCGACCATTCGAGTGTTGCCAGACCTGCGTCACCGATTAAAATCGTAGCCATGAGCACCCTGGTTCAAATCGAGTCTGCCGTGGCAGAGTTGCCCCCCCAAGAGCAGTGGTCACTGCTTTCCTGGTTGCAAGCGCGTCTGCGGTCTGAGCCGAAAGTGGAGCAACCATCCGCCACTCAGCACCCAGCCTGGTTAGAAGAGGTCAGACAGTTGAGAGAACAATGCGCCACTGGAAAGCCTGGAACCTCCGTCGAACAACTGGTCTCTGAGATTCGCAGTTAATCCCATGAGCTACTGGGACACCGCCGCACTGGCAAAACTCTACGTTCAGGAGGCGGACAGCGCCGTTTTCGAGTCTCATGGCGCAAAAGATCCCGGCATTGTGGTGAGTGAGACGGGCAGGCTGGAACTTCGCGCTGTGCTGCGCCGTCGAGAAGCCGAAGGTGCGTTGAGGGCAGGAGCTACAGAGATTCTTCACGGTTCCTTTTGTGCCCTCATCAGCTCAGGGCAGTTCAGGGAGGAAGCGATCACGCCCGAGTTGGAATCCGAGTATTACAGCATCCTCGATTCCTGCCTGGGCCAAAGCCCGCCGATCTTCCTTCGCACAAATGACGCGCTCCATCTCGCCGCTGCCAGGCGGGCGAATCAGTCCGAAGTCGTCAGCACGGATAAAGGCTTGAGAAAAGCGGCGCTGTTTCTTGGCTTCACCGTCTTTCCGGCTGCCTAAGGCTGTTGCGTTGCAGCTTGGTAGTCATGTCTAATTGAGGGGTTTCCCTAATCGATAACAACTCCAGAGTTTCTGAATGATCGCCCGCAGCGTCAGCGCTGGGATACAACCGATCAGCATAGCCAGCCAGCCGAACAACAGCACCGCTTGATTTCCAGTGACGCGATCAGCGAATTCATCAAGCGTCAAAACGGACTGCAATTTGATCCAAACATCCACGAAGGAAAGACGCCACATTACCAAGGCTATCCAGCCGAGAATGAGGGAGCACCAGAAACCACATCGTGCAGACATACAGGGCAGACCATTCCGTCGCCTGAAGATGACAGGAAGAATGATAAACCAGCAGGGTAGTCCAAAGGTAATTATTGGTCCTCCCCAGTCAGATAATGTTCGGCCAGGATCATCGAATAACTCAAACCAAAGTCCGCTTAGCCCAATCATCACTCGCCTCCTTTCGCAGTCAGGCTCCTCGCCTCCACCAGCAACGCGTTCGCCGCTTCATAATCCGGCCTTTCCGGCAGCTTGGTCTCCGCCAGCGCCTGCTCAAAGTCGTGGTGCAGTTCCTGCCTCCACGCATCGACTTTTTCCCAGCTCAGCTCGCCGCGTTTGACGGCGAGGAGTTGGTCGCGGCGATCACCGACATGCACGGGGATGCGGCCTTCGCGTAGGGTGGCGGCGCCGGTCATGAGGAGGCGGAGGAGGTGCATGGCGTGCTTCCAGCGGACTTCGCCGTGGTTGCGGAGGTCTTGCTCGATCTTCTTGAACTGGCTCAAAGCGTAACCGTTGAAGGTTTGGAAGATCATCTGGGACAGGAAGCGGTCGCGAATGGCGAGGAGCTGCTGGCCGATGGGTGTGACCTTTTCCACGAGGGGCGAGTAGAGGCACTCGAGGATGTTCGGGTTGGCTTTGAGGGCCATGACGAGGAACTTTTGCAGTTCCCAAAAGCAGCTCTGCGTGGCGTTGTCTTCAAACTGCTCCGGCGCACCATAGAGCGACCAGTGCAACTGGGCGGGAGCGAGGTAGATGCCGCGCAGATCGGTGTCGGAGCTGTCTGTGTCGAGGCCGTAGGCGCGTGAGCCGACGATGCAGCGATAGATGACATGATCGTCGAGGGCGAAGTCGCGTGTGCCGCAGGGTTCGAGACGATCTTTGAAGAGTTTCAGCACCTCCAGCTCATCGCGCAGCAGGCTGGCCTCGAAGCCATCGGGAAAGCGGACGAGAAAATGCTGCTCATGCCCGCAGGGTGTGCGTGTGACGATGCCCACCGCGCCACGTGGATGCACGAGGGCGTTGTTGCTGCCGTGCACGCCAACTTTGGTGACGATCTGGGTGCCGGCGTGGATGTTGTGGGCTTGGTGGGACATGGCGGGCGAGGCCGATGTCTGGCTGTGCGCTGCGTGGGGCGCGAGTCAGTCGGCGTTGAGCTGCGCGGTGGGGTAGAGTCGGAGCAGGAGGCACTTCAGGCAGTCTTGGATGAGGCCGTGGGCGCTTTTGGAGATGACTTCGGGTTGGGCTTCGGATTCGACGCCAGATTTCCAGAGGCGGGTGATGCCGTCGTCGTGTTCGTCGAGGATCTGGCCGCACAAGGTGTTCCAGTGGGCGGGGTCGGGGCTCTCTTGCCACTCGCCACGACCGCGTCCGTAATGAGCGACGGCGAGGTAGGTCAGGAGGGCGAGCCGAACCTGCTCGCGGAAGTGCTCGCAGGACCAGTGCAGGCGCTGATCGCCGCCGCGGACGAGGTTGTAGCTTTTGATCAGGGCGTAGGCACCGAGGCCTGCGGCAATGCCGCCGACGAGGGCTCCTCCGCCAAAGGTCATGCCGCCCATCTTGAGGTCGGCGATGAGGCCGCCCATGGCTCCCCCAGCGACCGAGCCGAGGGCGCTCCAGATGGCTTCTGGAACTTGGGGGGGGAGGTGAAATTGTTCCTGCGTGAGGCTGCCCAATCGGCGTGCGGCTTCTCCCTCCAGCCCATGCAGGTAGATGAGCTGATTTGTGGCTAGAGTCACGCGATCGGCGAGTCTGGCGGCCAGTTGTTCGCGGGCGTCTTGGTATTCTTTGTTCAGCTCGCTACGGCCGATGCCGATGCGTTCCCAGAGGGTTTCGCTGCGGACGTCGATGCCATCCACGACTGCGGCGGTGAGCAACTCGGAGACGATGCGGCTGGACTGATGAAAGGTGTCTAGATTTCGCTGACGCCAAGCCCGGCGAAGGTGCTTGAAGGCTTCTTTTTTGGGCTCAGGGAGCAGTGGGGCTAGGCTGTCCATGAGCTGATCTTCCTGGACCCAGCAGCGGGCGAAGGCATCCAGGCAGATCACGCCTTTCACGACCGACCAAGCGGCCATGTGCTGCCGCCAGGTATCGATTTCCAACCGCTCGGCGTCTAGATCCTGCGCGGGCCCTGTCTGATTCAACAGCACGAGCACTGGCTTACCGACCCAGGTCAGGATCTCCATCTCGGGCGTGATGTAGCCAGCAGCCTGCGGTGGCTCAGCTGCATTGACGAGGTAGAGGACCACATCTGCCTCATCGCGCACATTTTTCAGCGCCTGCTGGCTGCACCACAGGGGCTTGTCCGTGATGCGGTCCCAGGCTTGGGAGAGGAACCAGAGCAGGGGATTGCGTTCGCGTTGCAGCCGCTTCAGCAGGCGAGCACTGTCGCCGAATCCAGGGGTGTCCCACAGCCTGAGCAGCCGGGCTTCCTGTTCCAGCAGGGGGTAGGAGGTGTTGAAAAGGGTGACGTGTGCGGCATCCGCCACTTCACCGACATCTTGCCGGAGCAGGGTGCGTGCGAGCGTGGTCTTTCCCGCATTCGTGTGGGAAATCAGGCTGAGGGTGACGATGTCGTTGGCTGGCGGCACAATGCCCGGGGGAGGCGGCATGGGGTGAGTTTAGGCAGCGTTTGGCCGCTGGCAACGTGCGGCTCTTTTTCGGTGAAGGCCGTGCTGTGTTGTGCAGCGGCAGCTGCCTTGGGGTTGACCGCGCTCGGGGGCTGTTTTTCACTGCGGATCGCATGTCCCCCACCTCCAAGCAGTTCCTCCTCGACCTTCTTTCCACCCCTAGCCCGACGGGCTTTGAGTTTCGCGGTCAGCGAAAATGGGCCGATTACGTGCGCAAGCACGCCGACCGTGTCGAAAGCGATGCCTACGGCACTGCCTGGGCTACGCTGGCGGGCTCTGGGAAAAAGCCACGCCGCATCATGCTGGAGGCGCATGCGGATGAGATTGGCTACATGGTGAAATACATCAGCAAAGAAGGCTTCCTCTGCGTGGATCGCGTGGGCGGGAGTGATGTGGCCACAGCGCGCGGGCGTCGGGTCGATATCCTGGGCGATCTTGGCACGGTGCGGGGCGTGATTGGCAATATCGCAATCCACATCCGCGAGAATCGCGACGATGAAAAAGCCCCCAAAGTGCATGAGCTGTGGATCGACATTGGCGCGAGCAGTGCGCAAGAGGTCGCAGAGGCTGGGATCCGTGTCGGTCACCCGATCGTCTATGCCGATGCGGTGGAAGAAATCGGGGCTCACCGGCTCGTTGGGCGCGCCATCGACAATCGTGTGGGCGGCTTCATCCTTGCAGAAGTCATCGCGCGCTTGAGCCGGGCGAAAAAGCGCCCAGCCGCAACGATCATCGCCGTGAATGCGGTGCAGGAAGAGATCGGCGGGCATGGGGCCAAGATGGCCGCGCACCGGTTGATGCCGGACGTGGCTGTTGTCTTGGACGTGACCCATGCCACCGATACCCCGGCGGTGGATGTGAAGAAGCATGGAGAAGTGAAGCTAGGCGGTGGTCCCAGCCTGACTCACGGCAGCGCCAATCATCCCGAGGTCGTGCGCCGTCTGATGGAGGTGGCTGCGAAGGTGGAAATCCCGATTCAGCATGAGTCTTCCTCACGCTTCACGGGCACAGACACGGATGTCATTTTCACGCAGCAGCATGGCATCCCCAGCGCGCTGGTCAGTCTGCCGCTGCGCTACATGCACAGCGTGGTGGAGATGGCAGACCTGCGGGATGTCGAGAAGGTGATCGACTTGCTGACGGCCTTTGTGCAAAGCGTGAGCGATCAAGATGAGTTTAAGGTGAAGCTGTGAGCGCTGACCACGCGCTGACCTTCTATCCTTCTTCGGGCAGGGCGATCTTGGGCTGGGAGACGACGCCGTGGCATCCCGCCAGGATGAGCACGGCTCCCAGCGCTTGGGTGTGGGTAAAAGTCTCGCCAAACAGCAGGCACCCTCCTGCAGTGATCAGCAGCGGCAGCAGCATCTGAAAAGCACCGCCGATGCTCACGGGGAGAAAGCGAAAGCCCTCGGTGAGTCCGAGTTGACCTCCGGCAGCCAGCATGGCGGCCACTGAAAGCAAGGCTAGATCTGGCCCTGCAGGAAGGGGCAAGCTGGCGCAAAAGGGCAGCGCAAGCACGGTGCAGTAGATGCACTGGCTGGCAAAGATGGTGCCGCTGGTCTCGGTCTTCGTCAGTTGGCGAATCACGACCACGACGCAGGCTGCGATGAAGGCCCCGCCGATGGCGATGCCTTCGTGCAGCCCAAGCTGTCCAGCCGCTCCAGGTTCCAGCTCCGTGATCAGGGCGATGCCTGCGATGGCCAACATCATGCCGATGAGCTTTCGCGGCGTCAGTTTTTCACCAAGTACAGGCACTGCCAGCAGGGCCGCCCAGATGGTCCAGGTGTTGCCGATGAGGGTGGCTTTGCCCGCGCCTAAAACTGGCAGGGTCAGGTAATAGGCGGCAGTGCCAAACGCACCCAGCACGCCGCGAGAGACGAGCATGCGCCGGGTCGCTGCGCGGCGAAAGCTGACCTGACCGCGCGGACCATAGAGCACGGCCACCACAGCCAAGCCGACCCAAGCACGGAAGAGCAAGGCCCACCAGGGGCTCACCGCGCGTGTTTTCCCCAAGTGCATGACCAGCAGTGCCATGCCTGTGAAGCAGGCCAGGGAGCCCAGCATCCAGCCCATGCCACGTCTGAAATCATAGGCATGAGCATCGGGATCGGAAGGGGAGGGCACCCGTGGTCTGTGCGACAGACGGCGTGGGATTGCAAGCGGATGGCAGACGCGCCATCGTGTCTGATGTTTCCTTTGAAGAAGCTTGCGCTCTTTCTCACGCCGCTGGGCCTTAGCTGGCTGCTGCTGACAGGTTGGTTGATCGTGGCGTTTTGTCGAAAGCGCCGTGGACTTGGGCTGCCTGCCCTAGCCTGGTTGGTGCTCAGTGTGGGCACCTGCACGCCGTTGGCTTCCTGGCTGCTGGCTGGCTTGGAGAGTCGCTTCCCACGTGTATCACCCTCTGAGGTCGCCATCGCGGATGCCATCATCTGCTTGGGCGGAGGTGCGGAGCCTTCGCTCAGCGAACCGAGTGCTGTCGGCTTCAACAGTGCCGCAGATCGGGTGATGACGGCACTGGCTCTGCTGGGGGCTGAGCGCGCTCCCGTGCTGGTCGTGGCGGGTGGAGATTATCGGGACAAGACGCGCCGTTACTCCGAGGCGGATGCGGTCGTGGCCTGGATTCAGGCGGCGGTGAAGCCACGCCAGGAGCTGCTCAGCCTAGGCATCTGTGCGGACACACACGATGAGGCCTTGAAGGTCGCAGCACTGGCGAAACAGCGCGGATGGCAGCGGCTGATTCTTGTGACCTCGGCCGCGCATCTGCCGCGTGCGCATGCCACCTTTGCCAAAGCAGGGCTCAGCACGCAGGCGGTGCCGTGCGATTATGTGTCGAGTTACCATCGCATCGGCAGTGTGCGCTGGCTTCACCTACCTGGGCATGGTTCCATCCATGGCTTTGATGTCTGGCTGCATGAGATGCTCGGCACGCTGCTGTATCGGCTGCGCGGTTGGATCTGAGCCGTTGTGGGTCAGTGCCCGTGGTGGTGATCCACTCCCATGGCGCGGGTGATTTCCTCCGCTGCCTCGCTGCGCCAGGGGATGACTTTGCCAGGGAACAGTCCGCCGAGGATCAGGAAGGCCACGCAGGCTGCCAGCGGCCAGCGCTCCCGCGGCAAAGCATCGGGGATGTCGATGACATGCTTCGGCAACACTCCCAGGAAGAGGAGGCTGTAGAGGCGCAGCAGGTTGATGGCATTGAAGGCTGTGGCCACCAGCAGCGCGAGGCCTAGGTAGGAATGACCGCTCAGAGCTCCATGAAAGAGCAGATCCTCCGCGCAGTAGCCGAGTGTGCCGGGCAGTCCGATGAGGGCCAGCCCACAGATCAGGAAAAAGGTGGCAAGCCGTGGGGCCTTGACCGCGAGGCCAAGGTTGCCTTCAGGATGGGTCACGTCCATGACCCGCACCTCCAGGATGCGCACGATGGCCACGAGTCCACTGCTGGCTGCGGTGACGACCAACCAGTGCGTGAGGCTACCGGTGATGCCCTGCGTGTTCGCGGTGGCCAGACCAGCGAGGATGAAGCTGGCCTGACTGATGCACACGAAGGCCAGCAGACGACGTGGTTTTTTCTCCGCAAATCCCCGCAGACTGGTGATCAGCGCGGTGAGCAAGGCCGCAATGGCAAGTCCATCCAGCAATGAGTGGGCAAAGTCAGGCAGCACCACGGCTTCAGAGCGTGCGATCAGCAGGGCACCCAGGTGGCCATTGAAAAGCAGTGCCGCCGGCAGCAGAGGACCGTGCTCGAAGCTCGCCACCACCCAGGAATGCAGAGGAAACAGGCCTTTGCGAAAAGCGACGGCCAAAACGACTAGCCCCAGCGACCAATGGCCGATGTGCGAGAGATCCTCCATGGCGGTGGCATGAAGGGCGACAATCGCCCCCGTCAGAGCTAGCGCACTGATGGCGAGGAAAAATGACACCGTGCGGCGTGCGGGCGGCTGACCGAAAAAGGGCAGCGCAAAGGGCAGCACAGTCAGCCACCAGCCGATGGCGAGGGTGGTGAGATTGGAGGCCGCATAGGCGATCTGTGTGGAGGCGGTCAGCAGCAACATGCCGGCCAGCGCTTTGCCTTGAGTATCACGACGTGGAGCCAAAAAAAGCAGCAGCAGGGTCAGCGCGGCATAGAAGATCATGGGCACGGCATCCAGGGCATCGGACTCCAGGCCACCGATCCAGGGATCGAGCAGACGCATTCCAGGCTGGCGATGCACCTCCTGTGCCGCAAAGGCAAAGCAGAGCAGGGCGAACGCCGTGGCAGTCAGGGCTGTGCGGCGGCCAGTGCCTGGCTGGTGGTGACGCAGGCAAAGCCCGCAACCGACAAAAAGGCTGCCGATGCCAAAGGTGAGGTAGGGGAGGGAAAGGGTCGTCATGGCAGGCGTGGGATCAGGCTTTTGGTTGGGTCAGGATCTGCGTCAGAGCACCTGGCGTTTCTGCGGGTTGCCGACTCGGCGTGGTGCTCGGTTTTACCCAGCTAGGTTCCAGCCGTGCCAGCAGTCGTGCCAAGGCCCGTGCCGGCGCGATGAGGAAGCGATCCACCAACGCATCGTAAAAGCCGCGCCCGAGTGCGATCCGGTAGAGCGCGATTTGCACGGACTTGGGCAGCAGGGATTCATAGTGCTCACCCGTTGGGTCGAGCTGGCCACCTGCCGCTGCGTGGATGCGGTGGTAGTCCCGCAGCATGGAGGGCGTGCGCAGGATCTGCATCGTGCGCACGGCTGCATGACCGATGATGTGAATGAGCGCCAGCGTGGTCCAGCCGAGTCCGATTTCGGCAAAAATAATGCCGAGCTGGGTCTGCGAGGCATAGGCCAGAGAGGTCTTCGCATCGGCGCAGGTACGGTGAATCATCGTGCTGAGCATGGCCGTGGTGATGCCGATGAAAATGACCAGGCCTGTGGCGATGGCGGAGGTGCGGATCAGCGGTTCAATGCGCAGCAGCAGGTAAGGTCCCGCGTGAACGGAGATGGCACCGTAAAAAATAGCGCTGGAGGGCGTCGGGCCTTCCATGGCACGCGCCAGCCATCCGCAAAACGGTCCCTGGGCCGACTTCCCACTGGCGGCAAAGACCAGCAGCACGGCTATGATGCTTGCCCCTGTGCCACTCAGATGCGTGACATGGCTAGGCCATTCTCCGCTGAAGAGGCCATTCCACGAAGCGGTGTGAAACTCGTGGTGAGCCAGAAACACGGCCACAAGCATGAAAAGATCCGCGATGCGATAGGTGCCGAAGACGCGCAGCGCATTCCGCACGGGTTCAGGTCGATATTGGAAAAAGCTGATGAGCAGCACCGAGGTGATGCCCACGATCTCCCAGCCGCCGATCAGCAGATCCAGCGAATCCGAGCAAAAGACCAGCAGTGCGCCAAAGGCGAACAGATGCAGCAGCAGGAAAAAGCGCAGAAAGCCGGGGTCACGGTGCAGGTAGCTGACGGAAAAGGCCCCGACCAAACCGACCAAGATGACCGTGACCCCCACGATGGGCAGGGACAGACGATCCACCATGAAGGACAGAGGAAAGGTGTAGTCACCCACGTGGAACCAAGCGCCTAGCGTGACCTGCACACGCGACAGCTCCTGCGTGAACATTTGCCAGCCCAACGTGGCCACGATGCAGGCGAGGGCCGCGTAGGTCAGCTTGGTGATCCGAGAAATGAGCTTCTCGGAGGGCTGAGCACCCAGCAGCCAGCTCAGGCCGAGCGTAAGAAAAACCGCACCCGGCAAGGTGACGAGAGCGAGGAGGAGAGTGTGACTTTGCATAAAACGTGAAATCGGAAAACAAGGGGTTCAGGCCGCACGGCTGAACTGCGGATCGATTCGGGCCACGGGCAGGTGCTCCATTTTTCCCGAGTAATAGGCCTTCGAGTTGGGGGCGACAGGCAGCGGCTCTTCATCGCCTACCAGAGGTTCAAAGCAGCCCTGGCCGCGATAGACCTGGATGTTGCCCTGCGCGGGGTCCATGACTGCGAGGCGAATCCAGCCTTGTTCCAGAAATTCCGTCAGCAGGGCATTCGCGTGGATGACACGCAAGACGCGCTCCGGCGTGGTTTCCACGATGAACAAGATGCGCACGGGTTCGTGGATTTCCACCGTTTGCAGTGGCAGGCCTGTGCGCAGGTCGCCTTGGTAGCCATTCATCACGCCGATCAGGCCGGTGATGTTATGAGGCAGCTTTGTGCCGCTGCCATAGGCTTCATTGTCCACGGTGGAAAAGTAATACTCCAGGCTAATGCCGCCGCAGACAGGAATCACGGCACCCAGCACGGCGGCCAGCGCCTTGTCCTCTGGGTCCTGGGTAGCATCGTAGCCGACCAGGAAAGCGCGCCGGTCAAAGAAGAGGCCGCGTGTGGTCTCGCGCCGTCCCACAAAGGCTACGGCGTTGGTGCAGTGCCCATACTCGGGTCTGGGTTCGCCGAGATTTTCCGCGCGTTCTTGCACATGGCGCAGTCCTTCTTCGGGGGTAAAGCTGGGGCTCGCACTGGCAAAGCGGCGCGTGCGCTCATGCGCACTGAGGGTGCGGGCGGCATCCAGCGATTGCTGCACGCGCGCTAGGTCGCCGTGGTGACTTTCGGGCATCAGATCGACATCGAAGTAGTCGATGTTGTCATTGCAGGTGTCGTGGTAGGCCCCCAGGAACCAAGTGTCTTCGGGAATCAAGATGCCTTTGCGCACACGCAGCTCTTCCCGCACAGCGGGGCGGTTGGCCATGAGGGCAAACAGCCGCGCGTTGGGGGCTCCTGACCGGCCTCCGCAGGCCCCGCAGCAGTAGGCGGATTCGTAGGGATTGTTTAGGCTGGTGCTGCCATGGCCGATGACAACCACGAGGCGTGCATGAGCTTTCTTCAAGCCGATCGGACCGAGCACGTTCGCGATGCGGTCTGCCATTTCCTGCACGCTAAAGCCCTGCATGAGCCCTGTGGTGGCATCGCGCGAGGCATCGTCATCTCGCATGAAGGCCAACTCCGTTCGGGGTTCGGGGAGAAAGATGGCATTCAGGCGCTTCATCAGCCGCGCATAAGCCAGGGGGCTCAGCAATCGCAGGGCCATGGGGAAGAGCGTGAGGAAGCCAAAAAAAGCGGTGCTGAGGGAACCACGAACCAGCGTGCGGGTGGAGATGAAGCTGTTGCGCACGACTTTTGCCCAAGCTCGCCGCAGGCTCTGGCGTCGGCGATCCACGCGTGAGGAATCCTCCACCGGCACCTCGCGCACGGTGTGGGCAGGTTTGACCACCACGGGGCAAAGCGAAACGCCGCCTGCGTCGTCGATGCCAGCGTAGTCAATGGCCACGCCGAAGAAGCCAGCTGCGCCATGCGTCTCGATGGCAGGATCGACCTCCTCCAGCGCACGGCGGATGGATTCCTCGCGCTCATCAATGCAAAAAATGGTCTGGGCAGCGAGACGTTCGGTCTCTGGCTCCATGCGTGGAAGCGCGCGGTGGCGGGCCAGGGGAATGAGGATCTGGCGCTCGTGCCGGCGCTCGTAGGCGAGGTGCAGCAGACGGCGGCGCTCGAACTCGTGGCAGGCCTCCAGCTCATGGCAAAGAGCTTCAAACTGTGATAGGGGCAGTTCACGCAGCACCGCACTGCTCAGGCCTAGCAACTGCGCAGCATCGTAAAGTCTCGCCTGATGGGCCAGAGGATCGTGCGTGACCGCTCGGGCAGGCATGGAGCGCCAGGACTTGGCATCTCCCAGGAGGTTTTCCAGCGCCACGACGGTGTAGGTCAGTCGCAGTGCCAGGAACTCCATCAGCGAGCAATGCACGCGATCATGCGGAGCTAGATTGGGCTCGACCTCCAGCATTCGCACCATGCCTGCCCAGCCTGGCAGCGCCGTCAGCTCAGCAGTCAGGTATTCCTCCCACTCCGCCTCAGGAACGCCGAGACGCTTCAGCATGGCTAGCACGGTCTTTTCGCCGTCCATGTCCTGCACTGCTTGCGCACGGAATTCATCGCCGATCTTCGAAAGATGTGCCCGATAGACCGAAAGCGGCTGCGCCATGATCTTGCGGGAGGCTTTCAGTAGCCCCTCTTCCCGCAGTGGCATCGGCCAGTAGGCCACGCCTTGGTCTAAGTAAGCGCCGACGAGTCGAATGAGCGGAGGATGCACAATGCTATCCAAATCCACCCCGCGCGCAGCCATCAGCGCCTCGTGGGGCCGACGCGGAGCCGATGGGGCTGGGGCCTCTGCTGGACGCAGCCGCTGCAAGCAAACGCGCCAAAGGGCAGTCGGTGAATCTGAGGCCAGAGCCCGTGCTGCCGTCGCGTCCAAATCTGGGCGGAAGCGGTCCAGCAGATCGCCCTCCTCGACATGCCAAGCGATGTTTCGGCCGTTCACGCGTCGCACACCGGGGATCAAGAGAGCCCGTCGCAGCTGCCGACGCGTCAGTTTTCCAGGAATGATCTCAGCGTCAGGTTCGCGGTCCAGCACAGCATCCACATCGGCGTCCAAAATACGGCCTCGCGCGCGCTCCTCCTGGTAAGTTTGCTCCGAAAGATAAGGCTCCGCCCCAAAGAGGCGTCCTGCCTCAAGCACAGCCTGTTCGAAACGCTGATGCTGAAACGCGTGCAATGTGTTGTGGTGCACGAAGACGCCCATCGGCCCCTGAGCGGGAAGAAAGTGGCTGGCGTGCTCGACGTGATCCCGCAAGCGGCTGACTTCATCGGTCAAAGTGTCCCCGTGGCCGTGGCAGGTGCAGGAGTGCGAAGGGGAAGGTGTGCTCATGCTTCATCCTAGTCTTCTGTCAGGTCGGGAAACCATCCCTTCCTTGGGGGGTATTGGGCTCCTGCTGTCCGGGGCATTTCTCTTCAAATGCCTACCCATGCCCCTCTGGCCAGCTTTTCCCACAAAAGGGAAATCCGTCTCACCCGCAATCGCTGAAGCTCGGAAAATGGGGTCGTGACCGCATGTTTGGACGCTGAGCATTGCCAAAGTGCGGCATCCCCGCCAAAATTAGCCTCCCACTCCCATGCAGCCCCTCATCCGCTCTCTCCAAGAAGGCCACCCACTCCAGGAACGTGAAATCAAGGAGGCGGCTGCCTTTCTAGTGGATGCGGAGGAGTCGTCCGAGACCAAGGCAGCCTTTTTGCGTGCTCTGGCCCGCAAAGGTGAGACGCCAGAGGAAATCGCTGCCTTTGTGCAGCATTTTTTGACGCTTGCGGTTGATCCAGGGCTCGACCGGCTGAGCCTGCCTGGTCCCTCGCTGGATGTCGTTGGCACCGGGGGCGATCAGTTGCATCTTTTCAATGTCTCCACCACGGCCATGTTTATCCTGGCTGCCGGGGGGGTCTGTGTCACCAAGCATGGCAACCGTGGGGTGACTAGCAAAGCAGGCGGGGCCGATGTGTTGGAGGCGCTCGGCATCCGCATCGATCTTCCCGTCGAAAGGGTCGCGCAGGGCATCCAGACCTTGGGACTTGGATTCTTCTTTGCTCCGCTTTATCATCCTGCCTTCAAAGCGGTGGTGGAAGCTCGAAAAATCCTAGCTGCAGAAGGTCAGCGCAGCCTCTTTAACCTCATCGGCCCTCTGCTGAATCCCGCGCGCCCCGACTATCAGCTTCTCGGGGTTTTCGAGCCTTCCCTGACCCGCACCTTTGGAGAAATCCTGCGCACTTTGGGTCGGCGAGCCGCCTGGGTTGTTCATGGCACCGTCAAAAAAGGGGGGGGCATGGATGAGCTCTCCACGCTTGGTCCGAACCAGATTTGCAAAGTCATTGGAGATAGCTTGGAAAGTGCCATGCTAGATCCTGCGGAACTGGGCTTTGCCCCGGCTCAGCTTCAAGATCTAGTCGGTGGCGATGCTGCTCACAACGCGGCTCTCATTGAAGACATTCTCGGCGGTCGAGATCGTGGCCCTCGTCGAGACATTGCCGTCCTGAATGCAGCCGCAGGTTTTGTCATCACGGGCCTCGCCTCCACCCTCAGCGAAGGTCGAGAACTCGCCGAAAAGACCCTCGACCGAGGAGCCGCTCATGCCAAGATGGTAGCTCTGCGCGACTGGTGCTAAACATCCCGTCAGGGCTTCTTCATGTGCAGGGCGATGCGATTTCCCTCAGAGTCTTCCACTTCTGCCACGTAGCCGAGGCTGCCGAGGTCAGTTTTGGGATACAGCAAGCGGCCTCCAGCCTGCAGAGCACGCCGCAGCGTGGCGTCCAAGTCCGGGGTGGCAAAGTAAACGCGAGTTCCGTTCAGCGAGGGCTCATAACTCTCTCCGTGGGCCAGTGCGCCAGTGGCACCCTCACTCATGCCATCGTCAGGAAAAAGAGCCATCGCGTGCCCGTCGATGGTCTGCCTTTCCAGCGTCACCCCCAAGGTCTTCGAGTAAAACGCAATCGCACGGTTCAGATCCCTCACAGGAATCTCAAAATAGACCACCCTCGGTAAGCGCGAAGGAGAGGTTTTTGAGCTCACGCAACTGACCGCCAGCAAGGCTAGGCAGAATGCCAATAGGCGAAAAATCATAATCAACGAGCGTGGCATGCAGGGTCAAATCTCAAACGATTTTCATGGCCCTAGAGGCAAAAACATTCCGTATCCGGTGAATCCAAGATCATGGGGCAGAGATGATAGATTCTCACTTTTGAAAGTAAGAGTCCTGATTCTTGCGCAAACCTGACAATTGCTCACTGTCCTTGAGCCTGAAACCAGCTTAACGCTTCCTGCTCTAGGGAAAAAACGCCATCTAGGCATTTTGATCTCTTGGAAGTGCCTTTCGATGATGAATCATACACTCTCTGAACTTCGGAAATTTTCATGGTTTTGGCATCGTCACGCAAGACTCTGCGTTGATCCTTGGGGCTGGACATCACGTAACCAATTGGCTTCCTGTTCTGCCTCTTCCATTCAAGACCGAGCGGCCTGAATTTTGTCCTGAGCCGATCTCACCTCCTAGCTTCTCCCGTTTTATGATGAAAATCCGCCCGTTTGCCTTTTGTGCTCTGACCATGTTCACTTGGCTGTGCAGCCTGCAGATATCGCTGCGTGCCCAAGGTACCTTTGGAACACCTCTCCAAAACCGCGAATACAATGATGGTTCTGGCTCTCAGGTTTATATTTTTTCGGAAGCTGGAGGGCTCTCTGGCCCCGCTCAGAGTTTCTCTTTTTTCAACGACGAGGTTTTTGATGGGCGAGTGACCCCCTTGATCTTTGAGCGTGTCAGCGCTGGCAACTTCATTCTTCGCGGCGTGGGTGCCACGATCACACCGAGCAGCACCGGCTCGCAAACTTATCCGTTCACGCTGATTGCAGGCACGAACATCATGCAGCCCAACTACACCTTCGGGTTCACTGACCGCCAGGTCAGTTATCCAGGATCTGGAAATACCATCACAACCACGGATTCACGCACAGGCACGATTGATTGGGACTATGCGGGGCCTACCCAGTGGATGTTTACTCCTTCGCTCACTTTTGAGATAAGCCTGGGACAGAGTTTTCAAGTGGGCGGCTTACTCTTTGCCTCGGAGACGCGCAGCTACTCGGCGCAATTCACGGTTGCTGCTCCCAATCAAGCGCCCACCAACATCACGCTAAATCCTGGCAGTTTGCCCGAGAATAGCCCCAGCGGTAGCTCCGTTGGCACCTTAACCGCTACCGATCCTGATGCCTCTCAGACACATAGCTTCAGCCTCGTCGCAGGCGGCACGGATAACTCAAGCTTTAGCATTAGCGGTAGCACGCTTTTCTTGAACCTTGTCCCAAATTTCGAAGCGAAGTCTAGCTACAGCGTTCGCGTGCGTGCGAATGACGGCAATGGAGGGCTGTATGACAAAGACCTAACTGTCACCATCACCAACGTGAATGAGCCTCCGACGGATATCACACTGTCCTCTTCTAGCATCGCGGAAAACAATGCTGCCAATGCGACCGTGGGCACCCTAGGTGCCACCGGTGATCCTGACGCTGGGGCCACGCACACCTTCAGTCTCGTCAGCGGTGCAGGCAGCGCGGACAATTCGAGTTTCACCATCTCTGGCACCTCTCTGCGTCTGATTCCCAGCGCTGACTTCGAGACCAAGAGCAGCTATAGCCTGCGTGTGCAGGCTAGTGACGGATTGGGCGGCACCTTTGCCAAGGCGCTAACGGTGACGATCACGAACGTGAACGAAGCGACGACAGATCTCACGCTGAGCCCTTCCAGCATCGCGGAAAACAACTTGGCGAATGCGACCGTGGGCACCCTCACCGCAGTGGGTGATCCCGATGCCGGTGCCACGCATACCTTCAGTCTTGTCAGCGGTGCAGGCAGCACGGACAACTCAAGCTTCAGCATCTTGGGCAGCGCTCTTCGCCTAACACCAAGTGCGAATTTTGAATTCAAAAGCAGCTACAGCCTCCGTGTGCAGGCTGACGATGGCCTAGGCGGCATCTTCGCGAAGGCGCTGACGGTGACGATCACAAACGTGAATGAGCCGCCGACAGACCTTTCGCTTTCCTCATCGACCATCACGGAAAACAATGCAGTCAATGCGACAGTAGGCACGCTGAATGCCCTCGGTGATCCCGATGTGGGCGCGAGCTACAGCTTCGCCCTTGTGTCGGGTGCCGGTGGAACGGACAATGCCTCCTTCAACATTGACGGCAATAACTTGAGGTTATCCGTTAGCACCGATTTTGAAACCAAGGGCAGCTACAGCCTTCGCGTGCGCACCACGGATCAAGGCGGACTGTTCTTCGAAAAGTCATTCACCATTACGGTTCTCAATGCGAATGATTTGCCGGTGGCGATCGCTAACGCCTTTGCCACTCCCACGAATGTGTCACGCACGATAGATGTGGCGGATTTGATCGCCAATGACCGTGATCAAGACAACGATGTGCTCACGGTAACTTCAGTGCAAAATGCCACGCAGGGGGCCTCGATCTCGCTGACTGCTGGAGTCATCACCTACACACCGGCTGCCGCTTTCACAGGCAGTGCCACATTCAATTACACGCTCTCCGATGGAGTGGGCGGCGTCGCCACGGGAATCGTGAACATGACGGTGAATGCGACCGAACCTGTGGTGCTGAACAACAGCACGATGACCATCACCCAACCCACCACGATCAGCAATCCAGTGACCCTATCGGGGGATGGCGGCATCACCACCAATCAGCCTGTCACTCTTTCCGGCCCTGTCACTGTCTCAGGCACACCGGTCATCCAGACGAACACCACAGTCACGATCAATGGCCCCATCGAGGGCAGTGGGGAATTGGAAAAAACTGGCACAGGCACGCTCAATCTAAATTCGCCGAGCACCTTCACCGGTGGATTCAAAGCGACGCAAGGAGTCGTGGGCATTGGTGATGATCAAGCTCTCGGCAGCGGCCCCGTTACCTTAGGCGGGGCGGATTTGAACGCCATCGGTGAAACCCGCGTTTTGGCCAATCCAGTCACCATCACCAACGACACAGTGGTGACGGGAGCAGGCATTGGCTTGAGTGGACCTGTGTCCCTGTCTGGTTCGAAGTCATTGCAGACGGATGGAAACCTCGACATTGATGGTTCCATCCAAAGTTCCAGTGGCGGCAACGTTCAGATCACCAAGCTGGGAACAGGTGACCTCATTTTAGCAGGAAACAATACCTTCCAGGGCGGGGTCGATGTAAAGCAAGGCACGCTGGCGATTGCTGGCGATTCTTCTGCTGGAACTGGACCGGTCACTCTTTCGGGGGGCACTCTTGAAGCGATTGGAGATCGCCAATTAAACAACCCGATCGAAATCAAAGCCGACAGTGTGGTGAAGGGAGATACTCTTCAGCTCAATGGCCCTGTGGAGGTGAGTGGCTCTAAAACGCTAACCACGGAGGCCGATGTCGTCATCAGCGGTACTGTGAGCACATCGACGCCTGAGGTTGTGACCAAGCTAACGAAAGAGGGGGAAGGAACACTGACTCTTTCTTCAGACGCGAAAAACAACCTAGACATCGAAATCAACGATGGTGCTTTTGAGAACAAAGGAGTCAGCTATGGATCCATTGAGGTAGTGAGTGAAGCTCCTGAAGTCGTTCGCAAGGAAGGTCAGTATGCGTCACAGGCCATCGTGGAAGGTTTTCCGGCAGTCAGCTACTACGATGAGGCCAATGGCGACCTGAAGTACATGCGTGCGGCCTCTGCCGATGGCGCTTCTTTCCAAGCTGCCATCACCGTAGATTCCGCAGGTGAAGTTGGGATTTATACCTCTCTTTTTGTGATCAACGGAAATCCAGCGATTGCATACTGGACGAAGAATGGAGACCAACTCAAGTATGCAAGAGCCTTGGATATTTGGGGAACCCGCTGGGGCACACCCGTGGTTGTCTATACGGGTAAAGGTGAGTTTACCTCCATGGTTCAAGTGAATGGCAATCCTGCCATAGCTTTCAAATCAACCTCGAACAATGACTTGCTGTATATTCGCGCTTTGAATGCGAATGGAAGTTCTTGGGGCACCGCCGTAACGGTTTCGTCACTTGGAGATGTGGGATCTTTCCCCAGCATGATTGTCGTGGATAGATGTCCAGCAATTGCTTGCTTGAACCTTACCAATCGAACTTTGTTTTATCGTCGTGCCAACAATGCAACAGGGACAGCTTGGGGAACGCCCGAAACATTTAGTCGAGCAGTGAATGCGCTTGGAGCTTTGAGCCTGAATTTAATTCAACAGAGACCTGCGATTGCCTTCGTGGGGCTTGCACCTAGCTCACCGAGACAAAATAAGCAAACGTCCTTGCTATACATAAGGGCTGTAGATCGACCTGGATCTGAATGGCCATATCAGCCTGAGGTTATCGATGACAAGTGTCACTTGAATGCCTACGTTTCAATGAGCGTGGTGGGGGGAGTTCCAGCAGTAAGTTACTATTCAGATTCGACCTCTTTGAATTACGCTTGGTCCAGAGATAATCAGGGCACTTCCTGGCCATCTAGTAGAAGAGAACTCGTTCAACGCGTTTCAACTCCGAATTCCTTCATATCACTCAAACCTTTGCTTGGAGAATATGCTGGGTTGGCTTTCTATGATGGAAAGTCGGATGACATTGAATACAAAAGCTTTTTGCCAGAAGAAACTGAGACTTTTTTCACTTCCAAAAGTCGCATTAAGTCACGTGCTGGCCGCAAGAGCAAACCATCCGCGAGAGAAAAGTCGAAGAAGGCTGGAAAGAGCAAAAATAAGCGTGGCATCTACAAAGGAAAAAACGCCAAGGGTAAGAAATCGTTAAGCAGAGCAAAAGGAGGAAACGCAAAATCCACCAAAGCGGGCAGGACGAAAAAGCAGTCTCGAAAGGGTGGCTTTAAATCCCCGAAAATGATTGGAAAGAAAAGCGCTGGCCTCAGAGGAAGTAGCATATCCAAAAATGGATGTAGCCCAGGGATGTCAGAGGAAGCCGAAGATCTGATCTGGGAGGATGGGGTGACCATCGTTTGGGACATCAATGATGCCAACGGCTTGCCAGGTCTGAATTGGGATTACTACAAAGTAGGTGAGGACTTCGAGATCATCGCAACTGCCGATGATCCTCTCTATTTAGAAATTGAATCTCTGTTGCCGGATAACTCACCGGGTAATCTTGCAAACTTCAGCCCGTATGTGGCAAGGTCTTGGAAGCTCGTTTCAGCTGGCAACATCATCGGCTTCCACCCCAGTAAGTTTGTCATTACGGCGAACCGCTTCTCGAACGACCTTCGTGGCGGAAGTTTCTCCATCGCACAAAGTGGTACGGATCTGAATTTGGTTTACACACCAGCTTCCACCCTGGTTCCAGACATCACCCTGCTTCAGGCCGGGTCAGTCATCTCGTCGGGTGGGGCGCTGAATTTCGGTTCTATCCCTCCTTCGGGACAGACGACGTTGACCTTCACCTTGCGCAACGATGGCGTGGGTCCTTTGAGTTCGATCCGTATCGGAGATGCGGTCCCCGTGACTAGCAATGCCCTCATCAGCCTTGATGTTCCTGAGGTTTATGAATTGGCCCCCGGCGGAACCCTGACCTTTGACGTCACGCTCTCGAACTCTGAGCTGAACACGGATGGATTGGTCGCTAGTTTTGCGATCAGCTCGGATGATCCTGATGAAGGGGTGATTGAGGTTTTTGTGTCTGGCAATTCGGCCACGATTCCAAAGCCTGAAATTGCGGTGACAAAAACGGCTGGCAGCATCAATCTACCTTCAGGCAACCTCACACCTGTGGACTTTGGGGTTATCCCGACGGGGCAGACTGTCGTGATGGACTTCACGCTGATCAATCAAGGCTTGGCCAATCTGTCCAATCTTGATTTCATTGTGGATGGTCCTAGCAGCATCGACTTCCAAATCAGGGAAAATAATCTTACGGATTTGGAGGGAGAAACCTCGACGACATTCAAGGTCGAATTTGAACCCTCGGCGGCAGGGGTTCGAACGGCGACTCTATACATTCGCAGCAATGATGCGGACGAAAGCCCCTTTGTGATTCATCTCCGAGGTGTGGGTGATGCGATGCCTGAAATCGTCATTGCGGCGAATGGTCAAGAACTGGTGGCGGGTTCTGCTACGCCCGTCGTTTACGGCTCTCAGGCCGTGAATGCTTACCGTGATATCGTCTTCAATATCTCCAACGTGGGAGCGCTCGATCTGACAGGACTGTCAGCGCAGATTATGGGATCTAATCTTTCGCAATTCAGTCTCCAGACGATCCTTCCCGCAACGACGCTCGCACCTGCGGATGGAGTTTCGCTGGTGGTGCGTTATTCGCCAACGACTGCGACCTCTCATCAGGCGGTGTTGCGCGTCACTAGCAATGATTTGGACGAGTCTCCTTTTGATATCCTGCTTTCAGGAGTTGGAGTGGTAGCGCCAGAGTTTGAGTTGAGTGATGCCTCATCGACCGTTTTAGAAAATGGTGCTTTGTTCGATTTGGGAGAGGTGACCACGGGCACGGTTGTGAGCCGCACGTTCACGATTCGGAATCTAGGATCTGCCTTACTCAATGGCGTGAACTTGGCTCTGTTCGGTGCAGCGTCAGGCGACTACACCCTGACGAGCCTGAGTTCGCCGCCGCCAATCTCTGGGCCGACAGGGGCTCGAACCTTCTCGATCACGTTTAGTCCTTCGGCATTGGGCAGCCGGAATGCGCTGTTGAACATCACGTCCAACGATCCAGACGAGGGTGACTTCACGCTTTTCCTGACGGGCACGGGTGCACAACCTACCACGGCTCTGTCTGACCTTCTTCTTAGCTCCTCCACCATCAATGAGAACCACGGGCCGGGAACGATCATTGGAACCCTCGGTGCAGTGGGTGGAAATCCGAATCGCACACTGTCCTACTCCTTGGTGGCAGGTGCTGGTGACACGCACAATTCATTCTTCAGCCTGGATGAAACCAATCTGATTTTGAATGAAAATCCTGACTTCGAGCTGCGGTCTTCCTACAGCATTCGAATTCAAGTCAGGGATAGCGCGGGCGGTGTGTTCGCCAAGGCATTCACGATCTCGGTGGTGAACTTGAATGATGAACCTTCGGGTTTGCTGCTGTCTTCAGCGGCGATTTTCGAAAACAATCTTCCCGGAGCCACGGTCGGATCATTCTCGGTCTTTGATCAAGATGTCGGACAATCGCACGTCCTTAGCCTTGTCCCAGGACTGGGTGACGAAGATAATGCGAGCTTCAGCATCAGTGGAAACAACTTGAACTTGAATGACTCGGCTGTCTTCGCGAGCAAGTCCATCTACTTCATTCGTGTGCGTGCCACCGACAATGGACCTGACGCCCTTTTCCAGGAACAAAGCTTCGTGATCAGCATTGTCCAAAACACGCCGAGACCGGTTTTGTCGGTCTCTGGAAATGGTCGAGCTATTCTCAACAATGATGTCAGTCCGACTTCTTTGGATGGCACTCATTTTGGTTCAATCGTTCAGTCCGCTGTGGCTGTCCGCACCTTTACTCTCGCCAACACTGGCGCTCTCAGTCTTTCCCTCAGCGCCACGCCACGTGTAGAGATCACTGGCACGCATTCAGGAGACTTCCGTGTCGTGACCATGCCACCCAGCTCACTCGCAGCGCTCAGTGGCTCCGCCACCCTCCAGATTCTGTTCCAGCCACTCGCCGCTGGTACTCGAAATGCGATCGTTAGCATCCTCAGCAACGATCCATTCCGCCCTGATTATCGTTTTGCCATTCAGGGGGTTGCCACCCCAGCTCCTGGGGGAACGATTGGGTTTAGCTCGGAGGCTTATGATGTGACGCAGGGCGCGTCTAAGGTGGTGATGACGCTAGTGCGCACGGGCGGCACGGCAGCCACGAGCGTGCGTCTGACCACTCAGGATGGCTCGGCCGTGGTTCAGCGTCTGACCTATCAGCCTGCGGTCTCCGGAACCCATTACCAAGCTCAGAATGTGGTGGTGAACTTTGCCCTCAATGAGATGGCGAAAACAGTGACCATCCCGCTCATCTCGCAAACGGGCGTGCAACCCAACCGGCGCTTCTTTGCCACGCTGAGCGACGTGCCCGCTGGCACCAGCCTCAGCAGCACGCTGTCCACGGGCATCGTGCGCATCCTGGCCTGGGCTCGCCCTACGGTCAGTCTGACGACTCCTGCGGCCACGGCCACGACGGTCAGCTCGATCTCGCCTTACGCGATCTCGGGTCAGGCGGTGGATGTCGGCCGCGCGGGCATCACGCGTGTCACTGTGGCGCTCAACAGCGCTGCTCCGGTGGAAGCGACGCTGGGCACCGTCTCGGGCATCACGCGCCCCTGGTCGCTATCCATCACGCCTCAGGTCGGGCTGAACACACTGGAGGTCATCGCTTACGATGGCAATGGCATCCCTAGCCTCGCTACCACACGCAGCTTCACCTTCACCCAGCGCTACCGTCTCGCGGCAGGCCTGGGCAGCACGGGCGGTGTCACGGCACGATCTACGCCGGCGTCCTCCACGTTGCTGCTGACCACTTCGGGCAGCCTGCGCACCTACGGTGTGCTGCCCAACACGGTGGTGACGGTGACCGCCACACCTGCTGCCGGTCAAGTCTTCAGCCACTGGAGCTCTCTGCCGGACGGTGCATCGGCCATCGCCTCCAGCTTTACCTACACCATGCCTGCGGCCAATGTGGCCAGCACGGTGACGGCCGCGTTTGTGGCGAATCCCTTCCAGCCTGCGGCGGGTCAGGGCAATGTGTTCTACGGTCTCGTGCGGCCTGAGGTGGGGAACCTCCCGGCGCTGGATCGCGTGGGCTGGATCACTGGCACGCTGACGCCGACGACGGGGGCCTTCTCGGGCCGACTGCTCTACAACGGCACGACGACGAGCTTTGCCGCCATCTTCATGGGCAATGGCAGTTCGGTATTCAATGTGGCGGGGCAGATGCGCTCGACGCTGACCCTGGCGAATGGTGATGTCTTGAGCCTGAGTTTTGCCTCGGGCCAAATCGGAGCTCAGGTGCAACGCGCGGGCTCGGTGTGGAGTCGTGGCAGCTTGGAGCGCATCGCCTACACAGCCACAAACCCGATCCCAGATGCACTGATGAACCGCAGCAATGCAGCGAGCACGCTGATCAGCGGATTCTACAGCCTTGCGCTGCCAGCGCAGGCGCAGCCGATCGCCCGAGATCGCACGACTTACCCTCAAGGAGACGGCTTCGGCACGATCAGTCTCGCGCGTGCCGGCACGTTCACGGCGACGGGCATCTTGGCCGATGGGACAGGCTGGACGGCCTCAGGCGGCTTGGTGAGCGGGCAGCAGGCCAGCTTCTTCGCCCAACTGCTCACGCATGGCATGGCCGCGCGGGGAGGCACGCTCACGGGGACCTTCAGCGGCACGCTGAGGTTTGATGCGACGCAGGCGGATAGCGATCTGACGGGCGACGATCTGCTATGGACACGTGCCGCTGTCACTGAGCTGCCCGGCACCAGCGCGGCAGCCCAGGCCACGCAGCTCTACACCGCAGGATGGCCAAATGGCATCATCGTCGATGGCGTTGGCGCGCTCTACAACAGCAGTCGCACCTTGCAAAGCATCCTGGGCTTGAGCACTAGCGCTGCGAACGTGGGGAACAGCGAGCTGGTGATGAGTGATGGTAAACTGACCAGCCCCGTGCTGGTGAGTGCGCTAAGGATTGTGGATAACTTGATCGCGCGAATCCCAGCAACGAACAGCACGTTCACACTCACGGCGAGTGCGAGCTTGGGGACGATGAGCGGCAGCTTCACCCCGAACTGGACAAGCCCCTCGACCGTGAAGCCGACGTTCCGTGGTATCCTGCTGGAAAAAGGAAACGCCAAAGGTGGCTATGGCTTCTTCCGAAGCAATCGCCTGAGCGATGTCAACCCTGAGGTCGGTAGGGTCTTGCTGGGAGCGCCTTAACCCGAATCCCGAAGTTCTGCGTAGCCTGGGCATTCCTGCCCCGCCGAAGGTCGGCATCCGGGCTCAACCCTCGAACGCCTCTCTGATTGCAGAGAGGCGTTCTGCTTGATGAGGAGATCGTCAGGCTGTCTTTCGTGGAGGGAAAACCTTTCCGAAGATCTCATCCGTCAATCTTGAGACAGATGTTTTCCAAGGAACGCTAAGGTCAGCCCAATCTAGGCACAAAAGCTAACGATTCGGGCTGGGAGACGAAGTTCAGTGCGGTTGGGATAGCTTGACGACAGAGAACTCCGGGGGCCTGGTTTAAAAGCCGCTTTCATCAAGGAGCTGCGGCAGGTGCAGTCTCGATGCTGACTTGGATGTCATCAAAAAAAATGGGCGTTTGGGAGTAGGGCGTGCCCCAGAGGCCAGCTTTGCCTTGGCCTTTGAGGCCTTTGTCTTCGGCTTGGAGGGTTGCTGTGGCGGGCTCGCTGGTGTCAGCAGGCCAGGCTTTGCCCGTGATCTTCCAGGCGTCACCCTCTGCCCGCAAAACCTCGAGCTTGAGATGCAGCCAAGCATCGCTGGTCCAGGTGAAGGGCACACTGGCCATGACGGTGTCGGATTTCACCAGCTCGAGCTGTTTTTTGGCCGCATTGACCAGCAGGCGGTAGCCGCTCATGCCGTGCACACTGACTCCGAATTTCGGCACACTGCGGGCGCGTTTGCTGGCGAAGACACGAGCCTGAATGCTGGACTCTCCAGCCGCCGAGCTGGCAACCTGGGCACAAGCATCGGTAAGTTCTGCGCCGGGGTCGATGACAATGGCTTTGTTGCCCTCTTTGGCTGTGATCTGGATTTTGCCCTCGACGATGAATACTTCCTTCGGCGGTTCACCTTCGGCCCAATCGTCAGCGGTGATGGTGAAGGTCTTTTTTTCAGCCGCAATGCTGTGGCCAAGGGTGGTGAAGAAAACGGCAGCGGTAGCGAGGCGACGGAGCTTCATGGCGACAAAGTAAGGCCGAACGGAACTGGATCAGCGAAGCGGTTCTTTCAACAGCGCTAAGGCCTCAAGCGCAGAGGCTTCTTCATGGACGATCGCGGCGAGGCTGCGGGCGATAGCCGCAGGATTTTTGTGCTGCCAGACATTGCGGCCGATGGCGATGCCTGCGGCTCCAGCATCCATGGCATCTTCCACCATTTTCAGCAGGCTGGCGTCGTCGTTCATGGCAGCGCCTCCCAGGATGATGACGGGGATAAAGCAGTTTTCGGTGACTTTGCGGAAGTCTCCAGGATTGGCATCGGTCGGGTAGGGCACCTTGACGACATCGGCCCCTAGTTCTGCGGCAAGACGAGCGGCGAACTGCACTTTGTCCAACGTGTAGTGGGCGCTTTGGCCAAGACCAACGGGCAGAGCCTCAATGATGGTGGGAATGTCGAGGTCGAAGCTGCTGCGGATCAAATCAGCGACTTCTTGGTAATTGATGCGCTCGTTTGGGCCGCCGGGGTAGAGCATGTTCATGACGGCGTTCGCACCGACCATTTCAGCTTCTTCGACGCCATACACATTCACAGAACCTGCGCCTTCTCCGGTGATCCGGGTGTTGTAGGTGTCGGTGCGCAGGCAGATGCCTTTGCCGGCCATGGAGTCCGCTGCGCGCATGGCGACGCCGAGATTGATGACGTATCCATCCACGTAGGGACTGACTCGGTCAATCATGTCAAAGGGGTTTTCCAGGCCAGGGACAGGGATGGCGCAGCCGTGGTCAAGGGGGAGGATCACGGTGCGTCCGTTGCGAAAGAAGGTTTCCAGGTTTTCTTGGCGGGTCATGAGCGGCCCGATGCATGGCCGGGGATGATGGCAGAGGCAAGGGCGAATGCGGGCCATTGCTGGCAGGTTCTGGTCCACGCTGATTCCAAGAGCCAGTTTGCCTTCCCTCGCCAGGGTGGAATGGGAAATCCAGGTTTACCTGCATACGACTGCCAGGTTCAGACTCGATTTCCGCCGATCGTCACCCATCTGTCGAGAGTGCGAAAAAAATCTTCTCGCCCGTGAGCGCTTCCTGCTGCCGTTTGCGCCTGTAGGTGTGCCATGAATCACTTTGACGACCTCTTCCTCCAGGCCCGTGAGATCTCCGATCCCGCCGCACGCGCGGCTTTTCTCGACGAGGCCTGCGCCCACCAGCCCGAGCTGCGTGCGCGGCTGGATGCCCTGCTCGCTGATGCCAGCGCTGCTGACGCCTACTTCGGCGAAGCCGACACCGTAGAACGAGCTTCCAAGCTCGTTCCTCAAGCAGCCACGAACTCGGAAGTTCGTGTTACGCCCACCCACATCGGCCCCTACCGCATCCTGGAGCGCATCGGCCACGGCGGCATGGGCGATGTCTTCCGCGCGGTGCAAAAGCAGCCCATCCGCCGCGAGGTCGCGCTGAAGCTCATCCGCACCGGCCTGGACTCGCGCCAGGTCATCGCCCGCTTTGAGGCCGAGCGCCAGGCCCTGGCCCTCATGGACCACCCGCACATCGCCCGCGTGCTCGATGCCGGTGCCGACGCCCAGGGCCACCCCTACTTTGTCATGGAGCTGGTGCGCGGCGTGCCCATCACCCAGTATGCGGATGAAAAGCAGCTGCCCGTGCGCGAGCGGCTGGCCCTCATGCAGCAGGTCTGCCAGGCCATCCAGCACGCGCACAGCAAAGGCGTCATCCACCGCGACCTGAAGCCCAGCAACATCCTCGTCAGCACCCAGGATGGCCGCCCGCACGCCAAGGTCAT
>JAIXSY010000053.1 GCA_027484445.1 Verrucomicrobiaceae bacterium | reverse complement strand
TCAAAGACAGCGAAGTCGCCGCCACACCTCCAATGGTGACGCCCGTCGCTCCGTCAAGATTAGTGCCGGTAATGGTCACGACCGTGCCACCTGCCGTAGGGCCGCTGGATGGCGAGATGTTGGTGACGGTGGGGGGAGCCACTCTAGGCCCAAGACCAGTAAAAACATAAACCGCGCCTGCCTGCACGGCACTGTCATCGGAGCCATTGCCGTTGATCGTCGTGGAGTTACTGGCTTCCCAGGGAGCGCCTACGATAGCGGTGCCACCTGAAATATCCACTGAAGTGCCAAACTGATCACCCATTCCATTGTTGTTGGCTTTGAGGTAGGCAAGCTGAGACCAAATACCTGCGTTTCGGGAGAAAACATAAGCTGCACCAGCACTCATAGCACTGTTATTCAAGCTATCCCCGTTGATGGTCGTCGCGTCGCTATCTTCATCAAAAGCACCCACGATGACGCGATCACCATCGATTGCCACTGAGTTGCCAAATAGGTCATATTCGTTAGGATTATTCGCTTTCAAATAAGCCTGCTGGGTCCAAACCCCTCCGCTGCGGGTGAAGACGTAAGCTGCTCCTGAGGCAATCAAATCATTGTTAGAGCCATCCCCATTGACCACGCTAGAGCTACTACTCTCTCCCGTTGAACCGACAACAATAGTATCCCCCAAGATATCCAAACAACTACCAAAGCTATCGTAGAGATCTGAGTTACCAGCTTTGAGATAGGCCTGTTGGGTCCATAGCCCACTGCTGCGCGTGAAAACGTAAGCAGCGCCAGATTCTTCGGCGGCATTGTTGGAACTATCCCCGTTGATTGAGTTCGCATTGCTATCATCCCCAGGTGCCCCAATGACGACAGTATCGCCTGATATGGCTACAGCTACACCGAAGTTGTCATCTGGATCTGGATTGCTGGCTTTGAGGTTGGCCTGCTGGGTCCATGTGGTTCCGCTGCGGGTGAAGACGTAGGCAGCTCCTGTGTCTCTGTCACCAGCATCCGCATACCGGGCACCGACAACTGCGGTATCACCTGAGACGGCGACAGCAAAGCCAAACCAGGCACCATACTGGGGGTTGCTTGCCTTCAGATGAGCCTGCTGTGTCCACCCTCCTGAGTTGTAGGTGAAAACGTAGGCAGCTCCGGCGGCATAGAGGCTACCATCGGAGGCATCGCCTTCCTCTCCGAACGCACCAATCACTACGGTGTTCCCCGAAATCGCCACAGAATACCCAAAGTACTTTTCAGCCCCAGCGTTGCTGGCTTTGAGATAGGCCTGCTGTGTCCACACCCCGGCGCTACGGGTGAAGATGTAGGCCGCACCGGAATTGGTGGAGGCGTCGCTGGAGGCGTTTCCGTTGATCGTCGTTGCATCACTGTCCTCATAAGGAGCCCCGACGACGGCCATATCACCAGAGATTGCCACAGAATAACCGAACTGGTCCCCCGCCCCAGAGTTCGCAGACTTCATGTAGGCTTCAAGCGCAGCCTGCGGCCCAGGAGCGATGTAGGTGAAGAGCCCCGCTCCACCTGTGCTCGGCCCTCCCGCCGTCGTCACCACCACATCCTTGGCGCCAGGCGTTCCGGGAGGCGTCACGCAGGTAATGCTCGTTGCTGTGTTAGCCGACAGTAAAGCAGCCGTGGCTCCGCCGATGGTCACGCCTGTCGCACCGCTAAGGTTTGTGCCGGTGATGGTCACACTGGTGCCGCCTGCGGTGGTGCCGCTGGTGGGAGAAATGCCCGTCACCACAGGAGCAGCCACTACAGGCCCCAGCCCGGTGAAGGTGTAAGCCGCCCCTGCATTGTTGGCGCTGTCATTGGAGCCATCACCATTGATGGAGGTGGCATTACTGGACTCTAGGCAGGCCCCGACGATGGCGGTGTCTCCAGACACGGCCACGGAGGTGCCGAAATTATCATTCGTCCCGGTGTTGCTGGCTTTGAGATAGGCCTGCTGCGTCCACGTGCCACCGCTACGGGTGAAGACATAGGCCGCCCCAGCGGAGGTGTTGCTGTTGTTCGAGCCATCACCATTCACGGTGGTGGCGTTGCTGTCTTCCGTGTTGGCTCCGACGACCGCAGTATCACCGGACACGGCTACAGAGTAGCCAAAGCCGTCGAATGGCTCGGAGTTGTTGGCCTTGAGATAGGCCTGCTGGGTCCAAATACTGCCGCTACGCGTGAAGACATAGGCCGCTCCGGCGTCGAAGGCATTGTTGTTGGAGCCATCACCATTGACGGTGGTGGCATTGCTGTCTTCCGTGTAGGCTCCTACGACGGCTGTGTCACCGGACAATGCCACGGCGGTGCCGAAGCGGTCGAAAGCCCCGGAATTGCTGGCTTTGAGATAGGCCTGCTGCGTCCACACCCCAGCGCTGCGGGTGAAGACATAGGCAGCTCCGGCGTAGAGGGCGCTGTTGTCGGAGCCATCACCATTAACGGTGGTCGCATTGCTGGCCTCCAGCACAGCACCAATGAGAGCAGTGTCACCAGACACAGCCACGGCGGTGCCGAAGCGGTCTCCCCCACCGGAATTGCTGGCTTTGAGATAGGCCTGCTGGGTCCAGATGCCGCCGCTGCGAGTGAAGACATAGGTTGCTCCTGCTTGGCTGGCGTTGTTGTTGGAGCCATCACCATCGACGGTGGTGGCGTTGCTGGCTTCATAGGCAGCCCCAATGACGGCGGTGTCACCGGACACCGCCACGGAGGCACCGAAACTGTCTCCGTCCTCGCTGTTGCTGGCTTTAAGATAGGCCTGTTGGGTCCAGATGCCTCCAATGCGGGTGAAGACATAGGCCGCACCAGAGCCAGAGGCACTGTTGTTGGAGCCATCACCATTCACGGTGGTGGCATTGCTGTCTTCCCCGGATGCCCCGATGACGGCGGTATCACCGGACACGGCCACGGAGACGCCAAACATGTCTCCCTGCCCAGAATTGCTGGCTTTGAGATAAGCCTGCTGGGTCCACGTTCCCCCGCTCCGGATGAAAACGTAGGCGGCACCAGATTGGCTGCCGCTGTTGTTCGATCCATCACCATTGACGGTGGTGGCGTTACTGTCCTCATTGAGTGCCCCAATGACGGCGGTGTCACCTGACAAAGCGACCGAGATGCCGAAGAGATCCCCGCTTCCGCAGTTGCTGGCCTTGAGATAGGCCTGCTGGGCGATGGGATCGATAGTGATGGGGTAGCGAGCGCCTGACTCGTCCACCCTCAAACAGATGCCGCCCTCACCGGCACTCACGAAGCGGGAGGCTAGCACCTTGCCTTCTGCATCCCACACTTTCAGCCCGCTGTAGTTCACCACGGGGGCACCTGCAGCATCGCGAAAGCATACCGTCTGGGCATCTGCTGCCACACTGGCCTTAAGCGTGCCTCGGGTCGCCAGTACCACGTCTAGTGTTAGTCCCGGTGCAGCACCTTCGGGCCGCTGGTCGAGAGTGAATCCATGCTCCAGTCCCCGCCGATCATTGACGAACCATTCACAGACCTTCTCATCCCACTGATAGCTAAGACGATTCCCTTCAACCTTGATCGTCGGCTTGCCCTTCACCAACTGGTATTGGCCGCCAAAGCCATAGCTGCGTAGCGCCAGCCCCCATTTCCAGTCGGCATCTTTGGGCTTGGCCAAAAATCCCGCGCCATCAAACGTCGCGGTCCACTGCTGCCCCTTGTTGCGGGCCTGCCACTGAGCCTCTTGGCCCTGAAGCGGCTGGAAGCTGTGCTCCCAGGCCGTGTGCGCCGCACGGATGCTCTGCCAGTCTGACTTTTCCAAACCCTGCGGAATGGAATTGAGTGTCGGCTGCTTCTGGCTCAGGCTGGTGGGCGATGCGGCAAACAGCGGCAAGCCGAGCACGGCGATGAAGAATATGTATCGGGATTTCATGGCAGGATGACTCTGTCCACGCCATCCACACCGTTCCCTGCGCTATGTTACTGTAGGATTTCAAAAAAAGTTCAGTTCCTCATCTTTTGGTGGTTTTGCACACTCGATACCGCACGGCAGCTCTTCCGCTTGCCCCAGCTCTGCCGCCTCAGGGGGAACAAAAAAGAGCTGCCCGGTGGGGCAGCTCTTGGCCTTGGGTTCTTCGGGCTGGATGGCGACGGCGCTTTTTTGCCCGATCCGCTTCAGTCCCGC
>JAIXSY010000010.1 GCA_027484445.1 Verrucomicrobiaceae bacterium | reverse complement strand
ACCAGGCGCTCAATGCGGTCGTCTTTGACTCGCACGCCTCCTCCGGCGTGTCTCGCCCTGCGGGCTTCGCTACGCTCAGTCTGACTCGCGGCTAGCCACCGCCGCTCGGCTCTCTACCGTGAGGTCTTAAAATTGGATCTGGGGGATTTGAATGCACGGCGTGCCAAGCACCACAAACACCTGCCGGTGGTGCTGACGCAGGATGAAACGGGGGCGCTGTTGCGCGGGGTGGCGGGGGCTGCTGGTGAAGCTGCTCTACGGCTGCGGCCTGCGCGTGGCGGAGGCTTATAAGACTTGGAGTGGTGAGACGAGAGACTTTGAGATAAGAAGGGCGTCATGAAGATCGTGCGGCATACCGACTTGGAAGTTTTCCAGCGTGCGTTTGAGGCGGCGATGGCTGTGTTCGCTTTGTCCAAAAGGTTTCCCAAAGATGAGCAGTATTCTCTCACGGATCAGGTTCGGAGATCGTCACGTTCGGTGGCTGCGAATATCACTGAGGCATGGCGTAAGCGTCGTTATGAAGCGGCTTTCATCGCCAAACTTAATGATGCCGAGGCAGAGGCTGCGGAAAGCCAAACATGGCTGCGGTTTGCCAACCACTGTGACTACATCGACGAAGCCACCTTCCGTCTGTACGAGGATGAGTACGAGCAGATCATCCGTATGCTGGTCTCTATGGCTGTGAACTCTAAGAAATGGATTCTTTGATGCTGGCTCTCATCGACTCAAGTCTCCTCTTCTCCGAGTCTGGTAAGGGGGGCGGCATCACCTGCATGAGATCAACATCAGCCGCGAGTTGGCTCGGGCAGGCAAGCTGGCGGGGATCGAAAAACGGGTGACGGCGCATGTGCTGAGGCACAGCTATGCGACGCACCTGATCCTGCGCGGGGTGGACATTCGCTCCATCCAAGAGTTGCTCGGCCATGTGGATGTGCGGACGACGGAGATCTACACGAAGCTCGCCAAAACCATGCGCGGGGAGATCACCAGCCCGCTGGATGATCTGTGAAGTCGGATGCTGCTTTTCGGGAGGGCTGGAATGCCCCAGCGACTTGGGGAAGCGAGGTGGGCACCTGAAGAGGGGAGGGGTGGGGGCAGACCACGTGGGGTTGCCTGGGTCGTCTGCGGTGCAAGCCCGTTGGGATCGGGGGCTGGAGACCATGCAGAGTTCAGGGTTGAGCCAGGCGGTTCTTGAGTAAGGTTCCGTGTGCTCGCGTGCCATCCGTGATCTCTCGTTGTGACCTCCGACTCTCCAGAATCAAAATCAGTCCAGGTCTTTTCATGGAAGATGCTGCTGGTGGGTTTGGTCGTGATTTCGCCGCTGCTCTTTGCGTCTGGGGGGTTCTTTTTCCTGCCTGAATCAGGAGCGAGGCTTCTGATGTCAAAGCTGGAACCTCTCTCCTCCATTCCCAGAGGTTTGCTTCTGGTCACAAGCTGGCAGGGCGCGGTCCTGCTGGGTTGGTTGGTGCTGCACGGGCTGTATTATTCTTTGTCCAGACTCGCGATCTCCAGGACATCGCTGACATTGGCCGTTGTGACGTTACTTCTAGGCCTTTGGGGGGCTTCGTGTCTGCTGGATCAACAAAAGCTCATATCCATCGCGGTGCTGCGTGTGGATTCCTCAAGCGGCTGAGCTCCGATGGCTCCAGGCTCATCGGCTCGGCCGAGCAGGAACTCACTTGGCTGCGGCTGGCTTCTTCACGAAGAGCTTCCGGTCCCAGTTTTTCTTCAAATCCGCCTCGGTGAGGGTGGGCGCGGTGGTGAGCAGGGCGGGGTCGAGTTTGGCGGTCCAGAGCAGGCCGTTCAGCACGAGCAGGCGCTGGTTGGCATCGGCCCAGTTGGCGTGCAGGTCGCAGCCGGTGAAGCCAAAGCTGCGTCCGCCGTTGGGGCGTTCGTAGGCCCAGGCGACGGTCTCGGCCCGGCCGGCGTGGGCCTTGGCATCGGCGGTCTTGCGGCTGCTGTCGGGCATGGGGCAGGCGAGCACGGGCACGGCGCCCTGGGCCAAGTGCAGGTTGTAGAGCCAGCCGTCCTTCAGCAGCTCAAAGGGCTTCATGCCCTGGGTGGTGGGATGCGCGGGGATGGTGTCAAATTTCACATCCCAATGGCCGCGGCAGCCGATGTCGGCCTGGAAGGCGGCGCCAAACCACTCCTGGAAAGCCTGCGCGCGGTCGGCAGGGCAGTCGATGCCCTGGTGCAGGATGGCCAGGCCGGTGCCGGCGGCGGCGAGCGCCTGCATTTTGGCCCAGCGTTCGGGTGTGAGGAAGGGCAGCTTTTCGCCGCCATCCATGAAGAGCAGCACGGCGGCCGCGCCATCGAGCACGGCCTCGTTGTTCGGCCAGCCTTGCGCGACCATCACGGGGGCCACACCGGGCACGGCGGCCAGCCAGTCGCGCAGCAGGGCGCAGCCGGCGAAGTATTCGTGCTGCCCGGGCTTGTTGCTGGGCGTGCCGGCGATGAGCACGATGCGCGCGGCGGTGCTGCCTGCGGGCGGCATTTGCTCCAGCGGCACCTGCTGCTGCTCGGGCGTGAGGTCAGCGTGCAGCTGCGCGGTGAGGGTGAGGCCGCAAAGCCAGCGGGTGAGGTGGGCGGTGGTGAACATGCACTGCCCTCAACGCTGAGCCCTGGCCCTGGCTCTCAAGCGATCCTGGGTGCGCCTATTTTTTCCATGGCCTCATGTAGCGGAGAAGGGGCTGGGTCAGTCAGCGTCCTTCACCTGACGCACGCCAGCGGCGAGGTTCAGGAACCCAGAGGTGGCGGTGAAGGCCCCCGCGATGAGGGTCGGCCAGAGCAGCCCTGGCAGGTCGAGCATGAGCCAGAGGACCGCCGCGAACTGGGCGAAGGTGGCGACCTTGCCGGTCCAGTGGGGCTTGATCTCGCAGCGTCCCACGAGGTGGTCGATGAGGAAGGCACCGCCGATGCTGGCGAGATCGCGGAAGATGACGAGGGTGGGGAACCAGAGTGGGAAATGCTGACGCCATCCGGTGAAGCTGAGCGCGACGATGGCGGAGAGCAGCATGAGCTTATCCGCCAGGGGGTCTAGGATGGCACCGAGGCGGCTGGTTTGGTTGAAATGACGAGCGATGAAGCCATCCACGGCGTCACTGATCGCCGCGAGGGCAAAGGTGGCGATGGTCCACCAGCGCAGGGATTCATTGGGCAGACCGGTGGCCACACTCTGCCCATAGTAAACGGCTAACCCGATGAAGACGGGGATGAGCAGGATGCGAAAGACGGTGATCTGGGTGGCAAGGGTCACGAGGCCACACCATGCGCATGTTTTCCAAAAGCAGAAGCTGGAATTCCACGCTCCGGGTGCTCCTTGTCAGCCCATGCCCTTGTGCCGCCATTTTTTCCTCCGTTCCTTCGTCCTGCTGCTGCTGCCAGGGCTGCTGTCTGCGGCTCCGAAGCCGAAACGCAGCGCTGCGGGGAAGCCGAATGTGCTTTTCATCATTGCTGACGATCTGCGCGACTACGTGAGCTGGATGGGGGGCCATCCGCAGGCAAAAACGCCGAATCTCGATCGCCTCGCAAAGATGGGCATGCGCTTCACGAATGCCCACTGTGCCTATGCCCTGTGCAATCCTTCCCGCGCTAGCCTGCTGACGGGCCTGATGCCCTGGTCCAGTGGAGTGCATGGCAATGAGCAGGACTGGCGCCGCAGTGTGCAGGTGGTGGGCAAAGCGACGCTGCCTGAGCACTTCCAGGCCATGGGCTACAGCACCGCTGCTGCCGGAAAGATCTTCCATGCGAATCACGGTGGCCCTGAGGGCAGGCTGACGGGCTGGCACGGTGGCCGACGCGGCTTTGAGCTGGAGGCGGCCTGGGGGCAGCGCTTCCCTGAGCCCGGCGTGCAGATCCCTGACCTACCGGTGCGCACGGGGCAGAACTTCAATGGCATGAACGTCTGGCACTGGGACTGGGGCCAGATCGAGGCAACGGATGATCAAACCGACGATGGTGCCGTGGTGAACTGGGCCGCCCAGCAGCTGCGGCAAAAAAGCGCCCGCCCCTTCTTCCTCGCGGTGGGACTCTACCGCCCGCATTCCCCCTGGTATGTGCCGAAGGCTTACTTCGATCTTTTTCCCCTGGAATCCATCCAGCTCCCGCTCGTGCGTGAGGATGACCTGAACGATCTGCCTGCCCTGGCGTTGGGGCAGGAGCAGCCGAATGGCCATCACGCTGAGATCGTGCGTCGGGGCCAATGGCGCGAGGCCGTGCGTGCTTATCTGGCCAGTGTGGCTTTTTGTGATGCCATGCTCGGCCGACTGCTGGATGCGCTGGAAGCGGGCCCGAATGTCAAGAACACCATCATCGTCTTCACCTCCGATCACGGCTTGTATCTGGGGGAAAAGCAGAGGTGGCACAAAGGTCGCCTCTGGGAGCCAGCGACACGGGTGCCGCTCTGTGTGGTGGCTCCGGGTGTGACTCGACCCGATACAGCTAGTGCAGAGCCCATCTCTCTCGTCGATCTCTATCCCACGCTCTGTGAGCTCACGCGAACCCAGGCACCCGATCATCTCGATGGGGTCAGCTTTTTTCCTCTGCTGAAGGACCCGAAGGCCAAAAGCCCGCGTCCAGCCATCACCGTCATGGGCGGTGGCTCACAAGCCAGCTATGCCGCACGCACCGAACGCTGGCGCTACATCCGCTATGCCGATGGGGGTGAGGAACTCTACGATCACGACAAAGACCCGCAGGAATGGACCAATCTCGCCGCTGACCCCAACCTCGCGGAGCTAAAGCAAGACATCGCTGCCTTTTTCCCTGAAAGCTTCCAGAGTGCTTCACGCCCATCGACCGAGGTCGTTCCTGCTGCCAGTCCGGATGGTTCTCTTCACCTCGTTTTGCAGGTGGGAGATGAATTGCCAGCGGCAGAGGCACCGCCACTGCAAGGTCGCGGCTTCCTCATCGACACGGCGTTTGATTTTGATCCGAAGCATGATGCAGACAGCTCCCTGATCCGCCAGGGCGATTCCAAGCTGGGTTATGTGCTGCACCTGGTGGAAGGCAAGCCAACCCTGACGGTGTTCAAAGAGGGCAAGTCCACCGCCGTCACCGCAGATACCCTGAGGCCAGGGCGCTGCCAAGTGCGCGCAGGCTTGGACCAAGATGGCTTGCTCTCCATCGCCGTGCCGGGGCAGAGTGAGATGCTGTCCAACAGTCCGCTGGTGGGCGGCTTTCCCGCGCAGCCAGAGGGGGGCTTGGCCGTGGGGGCTAGCTTTGGCCCCCTGAGCCAACAGGACTATCCGAACAGCACGCCCTTTGATGGCACGGTGCATCGCCTGCGCCTGACACTGCTGCCAGCAGGGGCACCTCTTCCCCCTGCTGCGGCCGGGCAGTGAATCCCCTAGCGGCTCTCTGCCGCGATGGGGGTTGTGTCGATCTCGCTCTTCACACCGCGCAGATGCATGGCCAAGAATTGAGCTACGCGCTTGTCCAATTCAGCGCTGCGAAAGCCATGACCGGCGTGGGTCATTTCCTGGAGCAGGGAAGGGACGCCAGCCTTTTGCAGCGTGGCGTGGATCTCCTCTGCCTGAGCATAGGGAACCAGAGGATCTTTGGTGCCATGAGCGGTGAAAAAAGCGGCATCGCCAGCGCTCACATGGGTCACCGGTGAGGCCTCGCGTGCTGCCTGTTCACGCTCGGGCACCGGCCCCCCCAGCAGCAGGGCTTCAGGATAGTTCTGCGTGCCACTGCGATCCACCGTGCTCGGCTGGCGCACCATGCTCAGGAAGTTTTCCGGCCCGAAGTAATTCACCACGCAAGTCACGCGGCTGTTTTGATCCAAATGAAGGCCCAAACTGCCCTCCAGCTCCTTCACATCTCCACTCGTGCCCAGGTGAGAGACCAGGTGCCCACCGGCAGAGGTTCCCCAAACCGCGATGCGATTCGCATCCAGCCCCAGCGTGGCAGCCTGCCCTTTGATCCAGCGGATCGCTGCTTTGCAGTCATGAATCTGCGCAGGCCACTGCGCTTCGTTGGTTAGACGATAACTCACGCTCACTCCGGCGTAGTCACCACTCTGCACGTAGCGCGCCAGATGATTCAGCCCAGCGCCTTTGTCGCCTCCACGCCAGCCACCGCCATGGATGAAAACGATGACGGGCAGCGCTTTCTCGGTCCGACGTTGTTTGGGGAGATAAAGGTCGAGCTTTTGGCGGGGGTGATCCGTGTTGGCATAAGGCACGTCCAGCTTCGCCTCCACCTCGAGCGGAAGCGGTCGGTTGGTTGGCTTGTTTTGCTTTCCTGAAGCAGCCTGCTTCAGGCGCTTCAGGACCGTCTCGTGTTCTTCAGCACTGATCGCTCCATCTTGGTTTGCATCCACGCGTTTGAAGTTCACCCTCCATCGTTCGGGCATCTCTTCACGGCTCAGCTTGCCATCGCGATTTGCATCCATGCTGTCAAACGAGGCGCGGGTGCGTTGAGCCGAAGAATCAGGTGCCTGTGCCTGAAGCATCCAAGGCATGAAGAGAACTAGAGGGCAAAGAGATCGGAGAGACATAGTGGCTACTAAACAGCGCCAGTAGCGCCAAGTTGCGCGCTTTTCATCGGCACCTGCTGCATTGGCATTCAGCAGTGGCCTCCGCAAAACTTTCGTCACATAGCGCCCATGAAGGGCGCAGGCTTCATCGCGATGAGCAGTTGATGATCAAGGCTTTGTCTCTTGCAGCCCAACAATTTGTTGGATTTGCGTGTCGATTCCTTTGCTTGGAGAAAAGGCAAGTTCCTCTACACGCATGGCACCTTGCCGCTCATGCTTCCCCTTCATCATTGGTCACTCTTCCTCGTTCTCGTTGCGGGGAGTAGTGCTGGCTTGTTGATGGGACATGGAGCCTATCACGATGTCGTGGCCCAGCTCAGGGTCGAGATTGCTTCTCATCCTGAATCTGCCGAACCAAGATTTCGATTGGCCTGTGCGCATCAGCAGCATGGTGAGTGGGCTGCTGCACTGACCGAGCTGGAGCTTGTGGATCGTCTCGCTCCAGGCCAGCACCCTACTGGTTGGGTGCGTGGGCAGGCCTTGGCCACGGCTGGCCATTGGCAAGCAGCCAAAGGCGAATTGGATGCCTTTCTGGCTCGCTTTCCCCGTCATGAAGGTGCTCTCGCTCAGCGGGGGCGCGTGCTCTTCCATCTGGGCGCCCATGTCGAAGCGCTGAAGGACTACCAAGCAGCGCTGGAGTTCAGCGCGCAACCTTCGCCTGAGCTTTGCCTGGAGGCGGCGGCAGCTGCGCAGCAATTGCACGGCGTGCGCTTTGCAGCGGAAATGCTGTCCCAACTTCTGCAACGTAGCGAGCGCGCAGACCCAGGGCTTTGGGAGCGCGCCCTTCAGCTAGATCTGGAGTCAGGCCGCTTGGCGCAAGCTCTGCTTCGTGTTGAGCAACTTCAAGCCATCGCTCCGCGTCCTGAACCGTGGATGGCGAAGCGCGCGGTCATTTTGCATCAGGCAGGCCGTGTTAGAGAAGCTCAGCAGGCCTGGCAGGCCTTGCATGAGCATCTGAATCGACTGCCAAGCCTCGAACGAGGCATGCCCCTTCTTTTGCCTCTCATGGCTCAATCGCGCGCGGCCCTCGGCCTGCCGACTCCTGTAGTCGTGGCAGCTCCGCCCGCACCCTGACTTCCTTCTTTTCTCAAACTCCCCCACTCCATGATCCGTTGCTTTCCATACCTCGTCGCTCTTGTTGGGCTACTCCCGTGTTTGGCCCTGAGCCAAGTTTCCTTCACAGGCAGTTATTCGGAAAACTTCAACAGCATGAGCACAGGCACGGCTGCACCTTCGGGCTGGTCGTTCCTTGGCAATCTCGGAGGCAGCAATGATTCGTGGACAGCGGCCACGGGCATTCCAGCAAGTGGAACCGTATCCGCAGCGACTGCGGGAACGGCGAATGCCACGCTCACGGTCAACAGCAATGCAGCATCCACGACTGGGACGAGCAACACGGCCGGCTTTAACTTCGCTCTATCAGGCTCAACATCGGACCGCTGCGTTGGAACGTCGCCTACCAGCGGTGCGGGCGTTGTTTGGCAGCTGCGTCTGACCAACAACAGCGGCAGTGCAGTCAGTCAGCTGAGTGTGGGTTACGACATTCGCCGTTTCACGACAGTCACAACGGCAGAAGTTTTGCCGGGATACCAACTCTTTGTTAGCTCCAACAATGGCACGACTTGGACCAATGTCTCTGCGCTCAATCCGGTGCTCACGGGTGGCACGGTGAACGTGCCTAGCAGCTCAGGCGTGACCACGGTTGCCGCCACCACGATCACGCTGCCCTCCAGTGTCGCCGTGGGGGGTGAGATCCGGCTGCGCTGGATTGATGACAACGGTCCTCCGTCCCCTGACCAGATTTTGGGACTGGATAATGTCACCGTTCAGGCAGTCGCACCTCCGACTGTTTCCATCACGGCTCCTGTAGATGCTGCGAGCTATGTGGTGGGCACCGCCTTCGATATCAACGCCACTGCACAAGATGCGAATGGATCCGTGACGAAGGTGGAGTTTTTGAGAAATGGCACAGTGATCTCCACGGACACGACTTCACCGTACTCTCTCACTGAATCGAGCCTGGAGCCAGGAGTTTACAGCTACACGGCAAGAGCCACGGACAATGAGGGTCAGTCCACCACCAGCGCAGCGATCAGCGTCACGGTGACTCTGAATCCATCCAGCCTGCCAGCAAACGCGGCCCTTTACTTCGATGGTGTGAATGATCACGTCACCTCGGGTGTGGCCTCAGCTTTGAATGTCGGTGGTCCACCTTCGAATGGCTTTACGCTGGAATGCTGGTTTCGCCGAGATGGCACAGGCGTCACGGCCAGCTCTGGCAATGGTGGCGTCGTGGCCGTGCCACTCTTTGCCAAAGGTCGTGGCGAGGCGGATGGCGACAATCGTGACTGCAATTACTTGTTCGGCATCAATGCTGCCGGTCAATTGGTGGCTGACTTTGAGGCCTATCCGGTGAGTGGCATCACGGCTGGGCAAAACTACCCCGTGGTGGGCACGCACCCAGCGATTGTTCAGGGGCGCTGGTATCACGCAGCGGTCAGCTTTGATGGCAATGCTCGACTTTGGACTCTCTATCTGGATGGTCGTGCCGTTGGCACAGCTAGTGTGCCTGCAGGTGCCTTGCCGCGCTACGACAGCATTCAGCATTTCTCCATCGGCACGGCCATGACTTCGGCGGGAGCTCGTGAGGGTGCTTTTCAAGGTGTCATGGATGAGGTGCGCGTATGGAATCAAGCACGCACAGCAGCAGAGATCGAAGGTGCGATGAATTTTGAAATCACCACCGCGCCAGGACTTGTCGGGCGTTTTGGCTTCAATGAAGGCACGGGCACCAGCGCGGCGGACTCATTGAGCTCATCGAATGGCACTTTGGTCAATGGCCCGTTGTGGGTAAATGGGGCACCATTTGGCAGCATTTTGATCGAACGCACGGTGATCGCCAAAGGCGCGACCTGGAAGTATCTGGATGATGGCAGCGACCAAGGCACGCCTTGGAGAGAGGTGAGCTTCAATGACAGTGACTGGTCCTCTGGATTGGCGAAGTTGGGCTACGAAGATGGTGCTGTGACAGTGCTGCGTCAGGGGCCATCCGGCCTGACGAGTGCCACGAAGTTCATCACTTATTACTTTCGACAGAGCTTTGCTCTCGCCAGTCCGGCTTCAGTGCGTGAGATGGTGCTCAATATCCTGCGTGATGATGGCGTCGTGGTCTATGTGAATGGGGTGGAAGTGGCCCGCCAGAACATGCCATCAGGCTCGATTGATTACTTAACTAACTCTAGCACTACGGTCAGTGGTGCGGATGAGACAACCTATTTTTCAACCGTGCTCACTTCTTTGCCCATGCTGGTGGAAGGTGAAAACGTGATCGCTGTGGAGCTGCATCAGCGGGACAATGCCAGCAGCGACCTCGGCTTTGATTTGGAGATGATTCTCCGTCGTCAGCCTAGCGCACCGCCGACCGTGGCCATTGCCACGCCAGCACCCAATGCCGTCATCGAAGCTCCTGGGCCGATTGAACTCACGGTGAATGCTCAAGATACAGATGGCCGTGTGGTGAAGGTCGAATACTTCAGCGGGATGACGAAGATCGGAGAGTCACTGTCTGCGCCCTTTGATTATCGTTGGAATGGCGTGTCTCAGGGCAACTACAGCTTGACGGCAAGAGCCACAGATGATGCAGGTCAGTCCTCGACCAGTGCAGCTGTGGCCATCACGGTCAGCCCACCGAACACACTGCCACCGACGGTGCAGATCGTTAGCCCTGCTTCATCCGCTAGCTTCTTGGCTCCGGGTCGCCTTTTGATTGAGGTGTCAGCCTCGGATACGGATGGGCGCATTGAAAGAGTAGAGTTTTTCCAAGGCAATACCAAACTGGGTGAAGATAGCACGGCTCCTTACAGCTTCCTTTGGTCAGGAGTTGCTGTCGGGAATTATGCATTAACGGCTCGTGCCATCGACAATCTAACAGCCACAACACTTTCTGCGCCAGTCGAGGTGAGTGTAGTTCCTAACCAAGCCCCCAGCATCACTTTGGCGAATCCGGTGGATCTGGCTTTGAATGTCGGAGTTGGAGGTCTGGTGAACCTTCAAGCGAGCGTGAGCGATCCAGAGTCACAGCCCTTGAATGTCACCTTTTATGGCCGACTGAAGCGTCCACCTCCGGGTGAAGACTTCACCTTGGTCACTTTGCCTGACACCCAGTTCTACTCCGAGAACAGTGGTGGAAATCGTTTCCAGCTATTCACCAATCAGACGAATTGGATCGTGGCTTCCAAGAATCTTCTGAACACGCAGTTTGTGGCTCACATGGGAGACATGACCCAGTCCTACAACACGGTGGAAGCCGAGTATGTGCGTGCCGATCAGGCCATGGATATTATTGAGGACCCCGCGACGACCTTGCTCACGCATGGCATACCTTGGGGCGGTGCTCCTGGAAATCATGACATCGCCTCTGGTGGCAGCACTGCCATGTGGAATCAATACTTTGGCCTCGCCCGCTGGACAGGGCGCCCGTATTTCGGCGGAGGTTACAACAACACCTCTGACCAGAACTGGCAGACCTTCCGCGCGGGTGGTTTGGACTTCATCGTTATCAACTTGATGTACAACGCTAGCACCTCCGGCAATGCAGCCGTGCTCAACTGGGCAGACGCTTTGCTCAAAGCTTACCCCAATCATCGCGCCATCATCACGAGTCACTGGCTCATTGGAACCAGCTTCCCTCCTGCGCAGTCAAGCTGGGGTGGGCATGGTCAGGCGGTCTATGACAGCCTGAAGGATAACCCGAATCTCTTCTTGATGCTCTGCGGTCACATCCATGGGGAGGGTCGCCGGGCAGATACCTTCGAAGGTCGCACGGTTCATACCGTGCTCCAGGATTACCAAAGCCGCAGCAATGGTGGGGATTCATGGCTGCGCTATTTCACTTTCAAGCCTTCGGAGAACAAGATCTACGCCTACACCTACAAGACGAACACGGCTCCCTCTGGGATTCCTTTGGGAGGGACTTTTGAAACCGATGCTGACAGCCAATTCACGCTCGACTACGACATGAGCGGTGGCAGCACCGAATGGGTGGCCTTGGGCACCGTTCCGGTAGATGTAGGTCAAAGCGCAGCCGCGTTGACATGGTCTGGTGTCCTGCCAGAGACAGATTATGAATGGTATGCCGCCGTGTCGGATGGTGTCACGCCAGTGGGAAGTGGTGTGAGAAGCTTTACCACGGTAGGCAATCAGCCACCCACGGTCTCCATCACTCGTCCCTCTACAGGATCTACAGTCGCCTTGCCTCAATCCGTGACGTTGACCGCAGATGCTGGGGATATCGATGGCAGCATCAACCGCGTGGAATTCTACAATCGCAGCACCAAGATCGGCGAAGATGGCACGGCCCCATTTGAATTTTCATGGAGCCCGCGAAGTGGCCGCTATTCGCTAACGGCTCGTGCTTTTGACAATCAAAACGCATCCACAGATTCGCTGGCGATTGAGGTGACCGTCACCAACCCCAACAATCAAAAGCCCACTGTGAGTCTAACAGCTCCTGCCGCGGGCTCTACTCAGTCCGCTGGAACGATTTTGCTCACGGCTGATGCTTCCGACCCCGATGGGGTAGTGACCAAAGTCGAGTTCTATGAAGGTGTGACCAAACTTGGTGAAGACACTAGCGCTCCTTTTTCTTATGCATGGAACTCGGTAGCTACTGGCAACTACGCTTTGACCGCAGTTGCCGTGGATAACGATGAAGGCACCCAAACCTCAGTGAGCATCCCGCTGGCTGTGCGTTCGTCCATCAGCAGCACCTTGATCGCGCGTCGTGTCTCGGGGCAACCGGGCGCGGTGTGGAAGTATCTCGACAATGGCAGCAACCAAGGCACAGCTTGGAAAGAAGCAGCCTTCAATGACAGCTCTTGGGCATCGGGCGCTGCGCCTTTGGGTTACGGTGACAGCCACATCAACACGACAATCAACAGTGGTCCTTCCGGTGGGCGAATCATCACCACCTACCTGCGTCGAACCTTTGAAGTGACTTCAGCCTCTCTTGTTCGTTCTCTGGCCCTCCAGGTTCTCCGTGATGATGGTGTGGTGGTTTACATCAATGGAGTGGAAGTGGCGCGGCAAAACATGCCGGACGGTGTCGTGAATTATCTCACCAATTCCTCAAGCATTGTCGATGGAGTGAATGAAACGACCTACTTTCTTTCCACGGTCTCGACTCTGCCTCCTCTGGTGGATGGCACCAATGTGATTGCAGTAGAACTCCACAATCGTGATGCGAACAGCAGCGACCTTGGTTTTGACCTTGAATTGACCGCACAATCCATCTTGCCTGACCCGCTCGCAACGACCCAAGCTGCGTCTCTGATTGCGCCCACAAGCGCGACTTTGAATGGCATCGTTCATCCGCGCGGACGCACGGTTTCAGCTTGGTTTGAGTATGGATTGACGGAAGCCTATGGCCAAATCGTTCCTGTGACATTGGCTCCCGCCAATGGAACGGTGGAGCAAAACATCACGGCTTCTCTGGTTGGCCTGCGCCAAGGAACAACGCACTACTATCGCTTGGTCGTGCAGGGCGAAGAGGCCATCGTGCGTGGTGCAGGGCTGAGTTTCACGACTTCCACACGATCTCTGGGTGTTCTGGGTAACAATGTGTCGATTGCCCAAGGCGATGACACTCCTTCCGCAGAAGATGACAGCTACTTTGGTTCGCTTTGGATGGGCTCAACAGCGGTCAGACGTGTTTTCACGTTGGTTAATCGTGGCAACTCGGCGCTGAACCTTAGCGGTGATGCGGTCGTGACGATCTCGGGTAGTTCTGCCTTCAGCATCAGCCAGCAACCTGCTTCTTTGATCCTTGATCCCGGCCATGGTTCTCAGACCTTCGAGGTTACTTTTGATCCTTCGATGCTGGGTCGTCATGAGTCTGTGGTTTCGATCTTTAGCGATGATCCTGACGTTCCTGAATGGAAGTTTCATCTGGCTGCTGATACCGTCACCGGGGGGGCTCATCGTTTTGCTGCCGCTCAAGTGAATCAAGGCTACGGAAGCTTCGCTGCAATGCTCACACTGACACGCAGTGGCACCGCCGCAGCTAGTGTGCGCCTGCGCACGGGGGATGGCACGGTGCTGGACATGCCACCCTTTGCCGCAGCGGCGGCGGGAGTGGACTACACGGCTT
>JAIXSY010000047.1 GCA_027484445.1 Verrucomicrobiaceae bacterium | reverse complement strand
TCCCGAAAACCCGTTAGCCAAAAGGATTTGGCTACGGCCAGTGTGGTGCAGTCCTCTGGACTGCTGTTCTGAGTCCAGAGGACTCCCGCCCATTTCGCCCGCCTTCGTCATTCCTCATTTGCCATTCGTCATTCGGAGGACCGCCTCTCCGCCGCTGCCACCAGCTCCGAATAGGTCGTGCCAAAGCACACAGTGAAGCGCATCAGCGTGCCGCTCCACGCCCCGTTCGGGCACAGGCCCTGCTCGATGTTCAGGATCGTCTGATCCGTCACCCTGCGGCCTTGGCGAGTGTGTAGGCGCTGAGCCCCAACGCCTCACGCCGCTCCCTGACGTCTGCCCCGATGCGTTGGTTGAGCGAGCGAACGTAGTCATCAGCCGAAGCAGGCATGACACCGCCCCGTGAAGGGGACCCGTGCAGGTTGCTCTCAAACGCCCCCCTTCACTCAGGCTACCCGGCACGGCGATGAGGCGATTCGAGGTGCAGAGTGTGAAGGAAATGCCCTCGCTTTGGCAATTTTTTGCAGGAATATCGCTTACGAAGGCAAAATTTGCGACAGCGGCTCAGACGTGCTTCAGGTTGCGGGATGCCCCCTGCCAAGACCACTTACCCATATCCCTCCGACGGCCCGAATTCCGTGCTGAAGGAAGAGGGCATCGAGTCCGGCTTCATCGCCAGGCTTCAGGGCCTGAAATACGACTACCGCCGGGCCATGGAGCAGACCTCCTCATCCAAGAACGACCCCGGCAACGGCTACACCCGCACGCTGCTCTGCTTCCTCCAGCTCTTCATCGTCAGCAATCGCGACCGCACCTACGACGCCGCGAACAACAACGCCCTCAATTAACTCTCAATAGTCGCTTCCGTGAACAAACAACAACTCGCCGCCAAAATCTGGGCCTCTGCCAATGAGATGCGCTCGAAGATTGAGGCTTATGAATACAAGGACTACATCCTCGGCTTCATCTTCTACAAATACCTCTCCGACAAGCTGGTCGGCTTTGCCAGAGGCGAGGACTTCAGCGACGAAGACCTCCGTGGCCTTTCGGAAGAGGACGCGGAGACCGTGGAGCACTTCAAGAGCAACCTGGGCTACTTCATCGCCTACCCGCATCTCTTCTCCACGTGGATCGACCCCAAGAGCGATTTGATGTCTCGCATGTCCGCGATGCCCTCTCCGCCTTCAGCCGTCTCATTTCCCCGAATCACAAACGTCTCTTCGAGGGCATCTTCAAGACCTTGGAAACGGGTTTGAGCAAATTGGGCGACACGGCACCCCGGCAGACCAAGGCCATCAGCGATCTCCTCCAGCTCATCAAGGACATCCCCATGGATGGCCGCCAGGGCTACGATGTGCTCGGCTTTGTTTATGAGTATCTCATCAGCAAATTTGCCGCCAATGCGGGGAAGAAGGCGGGCGAGTTCTACACGCCGCACGAGGTCTCCGTGCTCATGTCGGAGATCATTGCGCATCACCTGCGGGACCGGGAGACCATTCAGATTTATGACTCTACCAGCGGCTCCGGCTCCCTCCTGCTGAATATCGGCCAGTCCATCGCCAAGCACATGGGCAGCCCGGACAACATCAAATACTACGCCCAGGAGCTGAAGGAGCCCACTTACAACCTCACCCGCATGAACCTCGTCATGCGCGGCATCCTGCCCACGAACATCGTCACGCGGAACGCCGACACGCTGGAGGACGACTGGCCCTTCTTTGACGACCAGGACCCCGTCAACACCTACAACCCGCTCTACCTTGACGCCGTCGTCTCCAATCCGCCCTACTCGCAGAAGTGGGACCCGCAGCACAAGGAAAACGACGCCCGCTTCTCCCGCTTCGGCCTCGCGCCAAAGTCGAAGGCCGACTACGCCTTCCTCCTCCACGACCTTTACCACCTGAAGCCCAATGGCATCATGGCCATCGTCCTGCCGCATGGCGTGCTCTTCCGCGGTGGTGAGGAAGGCGCGATCCGGCGAAACCTGATCGAGAACGATCACCTCGAGACCATCATCGGCCTGCCGCCGAACATCTTCTTCGGCACCGGCATCCCCACCATCATCCTTGTGCTACGGCAGCGGCGCACGGCCAGCGATGTGCTCATCGTGGATGCGTCCAAGGGCTTCGCCAAGGAGGGGAAAAACAACAAGCTCCGCGCTTCCGACATCAAGAAGATCGCCGACACTGTCACCGGGCGCCTTACCCTGCCGCGCTACAGCAGGCTGGTTCCCAAGACGGAGATTCAAGCCAACGATTACAACCTCAACATCCCCCGCTATGTGGACTCCTCCGAGCCGGCGGAAAGCTGGGACCTTTACGCCTCCATGTTTGGCGGCATCCCGGTCAGTGAGCTGGAGGCGCTGGCGGACTTCTGGAAAGCCTTCCCCGGCCTGCGCGCCGCCCTCTTCACCGACAACGGCACGCCCTACGTCGAGCTGAGCGTGCAGAATCTCTCCCCCGCCATCGGGGAGCATCCTGAAGTGGCGCAGTTCAGGAAAGAATGTGCCGACGCGGTTCTCCAGTTTGCGGATTGGGTGCAAGGCGAGTTGCTCGGGAAAATGCTGACCCTTGAGATTCCGCGCCAGGAGGCCGTGATGAGCGAGGCGCTCTTCGCCCGCCTGGCCCCGCTGCCGTTGGTGGATAAATACAAAGCCTATCAAGTCCTCGACGACCACTGGCAGCCCATCGCCGTCGATTTGGAAATCCTGCAAACCGAGGGCTTCGCCGCCGCCCGCGTGGTGGACCCGAACATGGTGGAAAAGACCGTCAAAGGCGAAAAGGCCGAGGTGCAGGACGGTTGGAAGGGCCGCGTCCTCCCTTTCGACCTCGTGCAGACCGTTCATCACCTGCCCGAGCTGGATGCCCTGCGGCAAAAGGAGACCCGCCTCAGCGAAATCACGGCCAGCATCGAGGAGACGCTGGAGGGCTTCAGCGAGGAGGAAAAGGAAACCGCCGCCGAGCTGCTGAGCGAGGAGGGCGACACGTTCATTGCCGCCGCCGTGGCCAAGGAAGCCAAGACCCTAGAGGCCGAGGCGAAGAAGGTCGGCAAGTTCGATCCCGAGTCCTACGAGGTCCGGATCATCCAGGTGGCGGCATGGCTGGCGGAGGAAAAGACCCTGAAAGCCGCCATCAAGAAGGAAGCCGCCGCCCTCCACCTGAAGACCAAGGCCACCATTGAGGGCCTGAGTGACGCGCAGGTGCATGAACTACTGGAGGCGAAATGGATCAGCCCCCTTCTGCGCTCGCTTCACGACCTGCCCACGCAGTTGACGGACGAACTCACGCGCAAGCTGGAGGCGCTCGCGGAAAAGTATCGCCTCACCTTTGCGGCCACTGCCCACGAAATCGCCCAAACGGAAAAGGCGCTGGCGGGCATGATCAAGGAACTGGACGCCAACGAGTTCGACCTCAAGGGCCTCGCTGAACTGAAAAACCTCCTCGCCGGAAACTGATTTATGGCCGAGCCAACGAACAGCAAAGTGCCGAAGATCCGCTTCAAGGGGTTTGAAGATGGGTGGGCGCAGAAGACGCTTGGTGATTTGTTTCCGATCACCTCTGCGGCGCGAGTCCATAAGCATGAGTGGACTCATGCCGGTGTTCCGTTCTTTCGGTCGAGCGACGTGGTTTCAGCCTTCAAAGGCCAGGAGAATACAAAAGCGTTTATCTCCCGCGAGCTCTACGAAAAGCTCTCTGCCAAAGTGGGGCGCATCAAGAAAGGAGATATATTGGTCACCGGAGGAGGTTCGATTTGTGTCCCGTATCTGGTCGGAAGCGACGATCCTTTGTATTTCAAGGACGCCGATCTTCTTTGGTTCAAGGTTCGCGGAGCCGTAGATAGCGATTGCCTCTACACCTACCTGACGGCCCAACCGTTCCGGCAATACCTCGAAAGCATCAGCCACATCGGCACGATTGCCCATTACACAGTTGAGCAAGCGAAAAGCACACCGTTAACGATTCCGGCAGACCCAGCCGAACAAACCCAAATCGGCGGGTATTTCCGGGAGGTGGATCGGCTGCTGGGGCTGCAACAGTGGAAGCATGACAAGCTGGTGACGCTGAAAAAAGCGATGCTCCAAAAGATGTTCCCCCAACCCGGCACCACCACCCCCGAAATCCGCTTCCAAGGCTTTACGGGTGATTGGGTGGAGAAGAAGTTGGGGGAGTGTGTCCTCATTCAAAGAGGCGGCTCACCGCGCCCAATCGAGGCCTACATTACTCAGGAACCCAATGGAGTAAATTGGGTGAAAATCGGCGACGTCAAAATTGGTTCAAGATACATTACCAAGACCGAAGAAAAGATAAAGCCTGAAGGCGTCACCAAATCGCGCGAAGTCTTCAAGGGCGACCTGATTCTTTCCAACTCCATGAGTTTTGGGAGGCCATACCTCATGGCAATCGATGGGTGCATCCACGACGGCTGGCTCCTTATTAGAAACGACAAAAATTTATTTGATTTGGATTTCCTGCTTCAGCTTCTTTCCTCGGATGCAATGACGGAACAGTATCGCTCGTTGGCTGCCGGTGGAGTAGTAAACAATTTGAATTGTGCGCTTGTTCAATCCACCCGCGTGTCCTTCCCTGACAAAGCCGAACAACAAAAAATCGGCCACTACTTCCGCACGCTGGACGCGCTGATCGTCCAGCACGCGCTCCAGCTCCAAAAGCTCAAGCAGCTCAAAGCCGCCTGCCTGGAGCGGATGTTTGTTTAACCGAGGACCAAGCGATGGCTGCTGCCCACGAACCTGAACTCCCCCTCTTTGAGCCAGCGACCGTGAGGCCGCCAGTGCTAAAGCCCGCCACACTTCAACCTATGGGAGCGGAGGCAGGCCAGGCCTTCGGCAAATACATCGTCTATGTGGATGAAAGCGGGGATCATGGGATGCAGACCATCGATCCGCAGTTTCCCGTGTTTGTCCTGGCGTTCTGCGTCTTCCACAAGGGACACTACAGCGAGAAGGTGGTCCCGGCGCTGGAGAAGTTTAAGTTCAAACACTTCGGCCATGACCAGATCGTGCTGCACGAGAGCGAGATTCGCAAAGAGAAGGGCCGCTTCCGCATCTTTCCCACCAGGGAGCACAAGAACCGCTTCCTGGATGAGCTGACCTCCATCATTGAGGAGGCCAACTTCATTTTGATCAGCTGCGTCATCGACAAGCAGCGGCTGCGTGAGGAGGAAAAACCGTCCAACCCCTACCACATCGCCCTGCGTTTCTGCCTGGAGACCCTGCACCAGTTCCTTCAGGAAAAAGGTGAGGAGGAGAAGCGCACCCACATCGTGGTCGAGCAGCGCGGTGACAAGGAGGACAAGGACCTGGAACTGGAGTTTCGGCGCATCTGCGCCGGTCAAAACAACCTGGAGAAGCAATTTCCCTTTGAGATTCTCTTCTCGGATAAGAAGGCCATGTCATCGGGTCTGCAACTGGCGGACCTCGTCGCGCGCCCGATAGGCCTCAGTGTGTTTCGAGGTGGACAGGGGAACCGTGCCTTTGAGGTGCTCAAGAAGAAGTTTTTCTGCGACGGTGGTCGCTCAAACGTGGGAGCAGGCTATCAACAGTGGGGTCTGAAAGTCTTCCCAATCCCAAAAAGCGAAAGGCCCCGGTGATGCTCACCGAGGCCATAGCGCCGACCGGGTTCTCCCAATCCACTTGCTTGTTTGTATACGATCTTCGTTTTCTGGCGCAATTCAAATTTCAATAAATCCTTTGCCCTCACCCATGAGCACCTTTGCCAAAGAAGCTGACTTTGAAGCCGCCGTGATCCACGAGCTGCGCCAGCGTGGCTGGGGCGATCTGCCCGTGATCAAGAACCCGACCGAGGCGGACCTGCTCAAAAATTGGGCGCAGATCCTCTTTGAGAACAATCGCGGCGTGGACCGCCTGAATGAAGTGCCGCTGACCGACAGCGAGATGCAGCAAATCCTGGAGCAGATCAAGGAGCTGCGCACGCCCCTGCGACTGAATGGCTTCATCAATGGCAAGACCGTGTCCATCAAGCGCGACAACCCGGCGGATACGCTGCACTTCGGAAAGGAAGTGAGCCTCAAAATCTACGACCGCCACGAGATCGCCGCCGGGCAGAGCCGCTACCAGATCGCGCAGCAGCCGAAATACACCCGAGGTTCGCCCCTGCTGAATGACCGGCGCGGCGACCTCATGCTCCTGATCAACGGGATGCCGGTCATTCACATTGAGCTGAAGCGGAGTGGCGTGCCCGTGACCGTGGCCTACAACCAAATCCAGAAGTATTCCCGCGAAGGTATCTTCACCGGACTCTTTTCCCTCATCCAAATCTTCGTGGCGATGGAACCCGCGGAGGCGCTCTACTTTGCCAACCCCGGACCGGACGGCAGCTTTAACCGCGACTACGCCTTCCACTGGGCGGACTTTAACAACGAGCCGATCAACGACTGGAAGACCTTCACCTCCAGCCTGCTGTCCATCCCGATGGCGCATCAGCTCATCGGCTTTTACACCGTGGCGGATGAGGCAGACGGCGTGCTGAAGGTGATGCGCAGCTACCAATACTATGCCGCCCACGCCATCTCCGACAAGGTGGCCAAGACCGACTGGAAGAACCCGAACCGCCTCGGCGGCCACGTCTGGCACACGACCGGATCAGGCAAGACAATGACGAGCTTCAAGTCCGCCCAGCTCATCGCGAACTCAAAGGACGCCGATAAAGTCGTCTTCCTGCTGGACCGCATCGAGCTGGGCACGCAGACGCTGGAGCAGTATCGCAACTTTGCTGGGGACATGAACGCAGTGCAGGCCACGGAACACACCGGCGTGCTGGTGAAGAAGCTCAAAAGCACCGACCCCGCCGACACCCTAATCGTGACCTCCATCCAGAAGATGAGCCGCCTCAAGGATGAGGAGGACGGGCTGAAGGCCCACGATTTGGACACCATGCGGTCCAAGCGCATCGTCTTCATCATCGACGAATGCCACCGCTCGACCTTCGGGGACATGCTGATCGACATCAAGAAGAGCTTCCCTGGCGCGGTGTTCTTCGGCTTCAGCGGCACCCCGATCCACAAGGAGAACGTCCACCACGACAACACCACCACGGATGTCTTTGGCGACGAGCTGCACCGTTACAGCATCGCCGATGGCATCCGCGACAAGAACGTGCTGGGTTTTGATCCCTACCAAGTGATGACCTACAAGGACCGCGACCTGCGGCAGGCCGTGGCGCTGGAGAAGTGCAAGGCCAAGACGGTGGCGGAAGCGATGGCGGACCCGAAGAAAAAGAAGGTCTTCAACCGCTACATGAATGACGTGCCGATGGCCGGGCACCGGGACAGCAGCGGTGTCTATCAGACGGGCATCGAGGATCACATCCCCAACGCGCAATACGAGCTGCCCCAGCATCAGAACGCCGTGGTGGAAGACATCGCCGCCAACTGGGAGACGCTGAGCCAGGGGAGTAAGTTCCACGCCATCTTTGCCACCAGCAGCATCCCGGAAGCAATCATTTACTATCGCCTGATGAAGGCGCGGTGCCCGCAGCTCAAGATCACGGCGCTTTTCGACCCGCACATTGACGACGAAGGCAACAGCGATCCCGTCTTCAAGACGGAGGGGCTGGTGGAAATCCTCAGCGACTACAACGCGGCCTTCGGGCAGAAGTTCGACCTGGGGACACATGCCCATTTCAAGAAGGACCTCGCGGCCCGCCTTGCCCACAAAGCGCCCTACATCCGCATCGAGGCCGAGCCGGAGAAGCGGCTCGATCTGCTGATCGTGGTGAACCAGATGCTCACCGGCTTTGACTCCAAGTGGGTGAACACGCTCTACCTCGACAAGCTGCTGGAGTATGAAAACATCATCCAGGCCTTCTCCCGCACGAACCGCCTCTTCCACCCGCTGGAGAAACCCTTTGGCACCGTCCGCTACTACCGGAAGCCGCACACGATGGCCCGGAACATCGAGGCCGCTGTGAAACTGTATTCCGGTGACAAGCCCCTCGGCCTCTTTGCCGACCGCCTCCCGATGAACCTGGAGCGGCTGAATGCCATCTTTGCCGAGATCACCGCCATCTTCAGCGCGGCAGGCATCACGGACTTCGCCAAGCTGCCGGACGCCCCCGCCGAACGCGCCGCCTTTGCGAAGCAGTTCAACCTCTTCAACGCGGTGCTGGAAGCCGCCAAGATTCAAGGCTTCACCTGGGAGAAGACGGAGTATGACGGGCAGGAGGCCGGTTCGACCATCGCACTCGCCATCACCCACCTTCAATACCTGACGCTCCTCCAACGCTACAAGGAACTCGGCAGCAGCGGCGGTGGAGGCGGAGAGGCCATCCCCTTCGACATCGACAGCCATATCACCGAGCGGGACACGGGGAAGATCGACGCCGACTACATGAACTCGCGCTTTGCCAAGTATCTCAAGGAACTGCAAAGCGGCGACGAAGCCGCCAAGGAAACGACCCTAGCCGACCTGCACCGCTCCTTTGCCTCGCTCTCCCAAGAGGACCAAAAGCTGGCAGAAATCTTCCTCCACGATATCCAGCGCGGGGATGTGCAGATCGACCCTGATCGCACCTTCCGGGACTACCTGAACGACTACAAGACGCAGGCGAAGAACAAGGAGGTGGAGGCCATCGTCGAATGCCTCGGTGTGGATGCAGGGAAGCTGCGTGCTCTTATGATCGCTAATGTGACCGAGGCAAGCCTGAACGAGTATGGACGCTTTGATGATCTCAAGGAGACCATCGACAAGGAGAAGGCCAAGACCTACTTCGAAGCGCTCGAAAGCCAGAAGCTCCCGCCCTTCAAGGTAAAGATCAAAGCCTCCAACCTGCTGCAAAAGTTCATCCTCGAAGGAGGGTTCGAACTCAAAAAAGGTAGTGAGCCCGCATGAACATGCTGCTGCACGGGGTGAAGGACTCTGAGTTCGAAATCTTCCACGGCGACACCCTGCTGAACGAGTGCCGTTAACTTCCCGGCGGATGCCACGCTCACGAGCCAGGGCGGCCGTGGTTCCACCCCAGCGCCCCTACCAGTCCGTGGGCTTCGGCTAGAAGGGCTGGGGCTCGCAAACGTCGTCGGGAGAGAGGCGGACGTGTTGGATGTTTTCATTCACGGCTTCCGCAGCGCCTTGAGTTCTTCCTGGGTGACAAAGCCGTCCTTGTTCGCATCCAGCCGGTCGGAGAGTGCGGCGGGGAGTTCGTCTTTGCCGAGTTTGCCGTCGCTGTTGGTGTCGCGTTGCTTGAAGAGGGCGGCTGGGCCGCTTCCGCCGCCCTGGCCGAGTCCGCCATTGCCGGGGCAGTGCTCGACGTGGTCCAGGTGATACTGAGCGTGCCGGAGGTGTCGGCATGAGGGATGATGGCGCTGCTTTCAGCCCTGCCGCTGACGATGAGCCAGATGGAGGGCGGCGAGCTTGGCATCCCAGTCGATTTCACTCCCCTCGCCACGGTCCAAGGAGTCAGCGGCCAGCTGAATGTCACATCGCAGAATATTTATTTCCCGACTCAAGGACACTTTGACGGCCTCAAACAAGGTTTTTCGGACAACCGGTGTCCTTGAGGCCCGAGTTCGGTCAGCCGTAGTTTTGGGCCGTGTCTTTGAGTGATGGCTCGACGATTGGCAATCGCCGCTCCGGTGTGTGAAAAGCAAAAGAGCTGCTTCGCAGCAGCCCTGTAAGGTCGGTGGTCTTGACGCCTTTGGCGCGGTGTGGTGTCGTTTCAGAAGAGTTTCTTTGATTCGCTGATGCGCTTCCGCCAGTAGTAAGGGCGGCGTGCGCCGTGGGCGATGGCAAGGATGACCGGTTTGTCCCGCCAGATCATGTAGGCGATGTAGTAGGCACTAAAGCGAGGCGTGAGATTAACGCGACGAGTGGGTGGTTTGCGAATGCTGAAGCGCAGAGGCGCGGCGACGATCTCCTGGATATACTTGAAGACAGTCTTCTCGAATGAGGCTGCCAGCTCGGGATCAATCGCCAAGTAATGCTCGAATGCCTCGTCGAACTCGGTGATGGCCTGCGGATGGATGCTGAAGCCGGTCATGCGGCCTGTGTTCGAGTAAGGCCGTGCTTGGCGTAAAGTTGATCGACGTGACGGCTGAAATCCTCGCCTGAGACCAGCTCGACGCGGCCTTCTTCAACGTCCTTCACTCGTTCTGCGATCTCTTTATCCCACTCGGCCTCGATCTGCGCCGCTTCATCGACATCGAATGACGGCATTTCATACTTGCTGCGAATATCGCGAAGCAAATCATCCAGCTCCTCGGGTTCGAGCGTTTGGATGTCTTTTTTGATGCGTTCCAATGTGGCTGTCATGAGGGGATTGTATCAAGCCCCGGAGGATTTGTCGAGGGGCAGGAATGGAGGTCTGGACTCACCGCAGGCTGTCGTCTGCCCTGACCTGATCAGCGAGTTGTCGGAGGGCCTCCAGCATGGCTTCCTGGGCTCCGGGTTCGCGTTTGGCACGGAGGCTGGCGACGCAACTTCCCTCTCGGTGTGTGAGCTGGATGAGCTGGCTGGTGCGTGTCTTCGGTCGTGCGCCGGAGGTGCTGGTTTGAGCGGTGCGGAAACTGGCGATGCGCTCCCGGATGCGGCCTACGCTCTCCCCCGCCACGGCGGCGGTGACGAGCTGCTCCTGGAACTGCGAGTCCCCCACCTGGGCGATGCGCTGGGCCATTTCGTAGCCGATGCCGGGTGTGTTCCGCAGCTCTTCCTGCAAGCGTGCAGGCAACTCCAGCACGCGAAGCATACCGGACATCCATTGCTCGCTCTTCCCTATCTGCCGGGCGAGTTCACGCTGCGAACCGGCTGCTCCAGAGCTGAGCAGGCTGTGTAGGGTCTCTGCCAGCTCGACGGCAGGGATGTTTTCCCGCTGGATGTTAGAGATGAGGCTCTTGAACCGCCGGGTGATGTGATCATCCGGCTCGCGCACGAGCACCTCCAGCTCGGTGAGGCCGACAGCCTTTGCGGCACGGAAGCGGCGGTGGCCGGTGAGGATGCGGTAGCGGTCGCCCTCCTGGGTGACGGTGATGGGCTCGATGATGCCGTGACGCCGCACGGATTCGATCATGTCGTCCATGTTGTGGAAGACTTTTCGTTCGTTCTCCGGGTCTTCGAGAAGGCGGTCGATGCTGACAATGAAACGGCCTCGTTTTGGTAGTCCGCCGGTGAGGCCGGACTTCACGAGGTCGAGACGGCTTTTGCCGTCGGGTAGTTTGGTCATGCTGTTGGGACGGTGACTTCTGCGCTCATCGCCTGGTCGGGCGATGCCGCGTCTGTCTCCGTGTGGGCCTGCGGCCCGTTATTGAATAAATCCCGCACCTCCTCGACGAGGGCGGCCATGTCCTGCGCTCCTCGGGAGAGCGGCCGGTAGTGGAAGATGCTGCCACCATTCTCATCCACCTGCGCGATCCATCCGCAGGAGCGGATCTCGCTGCGGGCGGTCGGGATGGAGTCGGAGGCCAGCAGGGCGAGCACTCTTTTCCGCAAGCCTGGCAGTCGGGTGAGATTGCTCAGCACATGCAGCATGCGGAAGTCAGCGGCGGGCCGAAGCTTCACGAGCAGCTTGTAGATGCTGGCGTAGCTCTTGACGGCCTTGGTGCTTTCAAACGGCACGACGAAGACATCCGCCGGAAAGATGGCGTTTTCCATGATCGGCGAAATCTGGTTCGGCGAATCGATGACGAGGAAGTCGAAGCGATCAGCGATGTGCTCCTCGGCGATCAACTGCGTGAGCATGGACGGGTAGCCTTCGGTCTGGCTGATCTCCCGTCCGAGGTCTTCGAGGCCATCGGCACTGGCGACGAAGGCCATGTTTTCAAAGCCGGTGGGCTGGATGACCTCGGAGAGTGATTGCTGACGTGTGAGCGCGGCCACAAGCGTGCCCTCCGGCGTGAGGCCATCCCCGGCGGCGAGCCATTGGGTGACCTGCGCCTGCGGATCAAGGTCCATGAGCAGGACTCGATGCCCGTGCCGCGCGAGGCCACTGGCGAGATTCATGGCGATGGTGCTCTTGCCGCAACCTCCCTTGGCATTGATGACGGTGATGATGTTCATGAATTGGTTTTGAATGATTGGCTGTTAAAATCAGCGTCCCACTTCCAGAAGTCCGGGAGGCCGAAGAACTGGCGAAAGGCTCCGAGGCGTGCGCTGTCCGTGTCAAAGTGCTCCAGCACCCTGAGCGACCACGGTTTCGGATCGGCAGTGAGCCGGGCACGCTCGCTCTCGCGGTTGGCCGTGAAGCGGGCGTAGTCGTCGGGCCGCATGTCACGCATCTCCGCTTCTCTCGATGCGAGCCATCGGAGCCATTCCTCACGGAATCGCGCCTCGTGCTGCTCACGCCGCTGGGTAATGCTGGCGAGCTGGCCCTGAAGCCGCTGCTTCTCCCTCTGGACGAGAAACCCATCGCCAAGCTGGCGGATGGCAAGCGTGAGCGATGGGAACGGATTCCTCTGCTCACGAGCCAGCGTGCCCAGCTCGCGGCCCCACTCGGAGGCACGTCCCTCTTCCCTCGTCGCACGACTGAGCCGCTGCACGAACGCCTCCGCGACCTGTGCCTCGCGTGGCGACGGCTCATTCACCGGTTCGCCGCGGTTGCCACCGTAGGCGGCGTAGAAGCATCGGGCGAACTCCCATCCATTCTCGCTGACACCGGCGACTTCGGCTGACCGAAGTTTCATCGGCGCTGGCCAGCGCTGCTCGATGGATCGGCGTAGAAGTCCCGCCGGGCTGCGTGCCGGTGCACGATTGGGCAACCAGGCGATCTGCTGCTCGATCTCCTCGCGACTGTGCTCCCGCATGAGTTTTAGAACCGTCTTTTCGCTGAACTCAAACCCCAGAAGCTTTTCATACAGGTCCGAGTCAGCCGCAGGGCGGTTTCCAGTTTCATTTCCTGGTTTCGTTTTAATGCTGGAGCGAATTTCTGACTGATGCGCTGGTTCGGAAATCGGACTAATGCTGGTCTGGATTTCTGACCGATGGACGGCTGGTTCGTTTTTCTGACCGTTCGGAAAATCGCACCAGCGAAGTGCATACACCGCCCGCCGTCGCTCGGTGGCTTCATGGCTGAACACACCACTTTCCAACCGAACGATGTAGTTCTTTTCCATCGCGATGCGCAGTGCCTTGGCGAGATCGGAACGGCTGCCAAAGCGGGCGTAGTTTTCAATCTGCTGATACGACAGCGCCACCTGGTGGCGACGGCGGCCGTGTTTGGCTTGGAAGCCGATGCTGTGACGGATGATGGCCCCGACGACTTTGATGACGGAAAGCGGCTCGCGGGGGATGAGCACGTCAAAGAACTCGTTGGGGATGTCGGTGCGATTGCCCTCGCCCTCAAAGAAGCCACGAAACTCCTCCAGTCGTGTCGTATAAGGCTGGGGTGACCAGCAAAGCTGAAAGCTGGCGGACTGGCCCGCATCATGAGCATGCTTCGCCCGTCCCTGTGTCACACATTCAAGCAAATGCCCCGTGAGAGCATCATCCAGCGCGGAACGAATCATGTCACGGCTCACGCCAGCCTTTCGTTCCAGCTCCGAGTAGGTCACTTCGATCTGCTCCTCCTGCGGATTCCCATTCGCATCACACCATCCAAGCGTTTTTCGCAGCAGATAGGCCACGATGCGCACAACTCCCCGCGAGAAGTGCGGAATCACGACATCGAAGAACTGGTTCGGGGTGTAGGTGGTGTTGGAGGTCGGTGCCTTGAATCCCGCAAACTCAGAAACTGCCAGCTCTTGAGCCTTGGAGGATGAAAGCACGATTTTTCGATCCAGCGTGTCCTGCATGATCACCTACAGCCGAATCACCGGCTGCTCTCGCTCGGCCTCGACCTTTGATTGCTGCTCAGCGAGCCACTTGGAATACCATCTGAGGATGGCGTTGATGATAAAGCTGCGGCTGCGTTGCTGCTCGTGAGCCAGCTGGTCGATGAACGCCAGCACATCGCTCTCGAACTTCACGCCCGCCGATTTGCGCACGATTTTTTCCATGCCCTCATCATACCATGAAGGTGACCGGGCGTGTCACATCACCCTGTGGATAACCTGGAACGCGTGACTTCGGTCAGCCGAAGTTTTTTCCCGAACCCGTGCCCCCGCGTGGCCGGTGGCGGAGACAGGGCAAGTCCTCGGGGAAAGGCGGGGAGGCACTGGCCCTGAATCCGGCATTGGTGACGCGGCCAAGGGCGGTCTGGGCAACGGCTGGTCTGTCATTCGGACGACGTAGGAGCCGATGCCAGACGGGCCGTTGGAGGTGGGGGAGGCCACATGTGCATGGGTGAACGCTGCCAGAGTGGCGTGGAAGGCGGAGCCTGCGGAGGGCTGGCAGCGATCACTGATGCACCACGAAACGCGGTGGCGTGAGCTGGATCGAAGATTGAACGAGCCGAGGTAGGTTTGACAGCGAGGGGCGTTGCGGGGAAACCTCCCCGCTCGATGGGGTAGCGGCGCACGGGGTAGCCGCGAGGGGAAGGCTTTCCCCGCCTACTTCACGAGTTTGAAAACAGCTCCTTCGCCCTCGACGACCATGCCTTCGCCCGTGCCTCGGAAAATGACCTCACGACCCACCATCCCTTGAGCGTTACTGGCGCAAAAGTTGACGAACTCATTCGTACCCATGCCTCGGGTCCAACCTTGCGAGCCAATGTAGATGCGTGCGGAAGCACCATTTGGTGTAACACCGCCCGATCCACGAAGAATGGCCCGGCATTGGTTGATTACTTTTCCTGTTGAATCGCGCTCTCGATAAGTTCGATGCCAGGTGATTCCGCCTATGAAACTAAGTTCATCTGTGAACTCCAACCGACGGCCGTCCACCTGGGTTTTAGAAGTCGAAACGAAGGCGGGTTTGGGCACTGAAAGAGCGTTGCCCTGCTGCGGTTTCGGCACGGCAGGCTGTTTGCTGTTCGTCACATCATGAACCTTCGCCCGCTGTGATATGATCAAGAGGCTTTTGCCAATCTCTTTCAATCGAAGCGTCAAATCTGCCCGCCCTCGGTGCCATTCGCCTGTGGCATTCTCGTTGTAGAACTCGATCATGTATTCAGCCTGCCAGTTTTCAGCTTCGCGGGAGAGTCTCATCTCGCCGATGATCTTTTCGTTTCCGACAGGCCATTTCGCACGATGACTTTGTTCATCTGCAGCAATGGCATCCCTAGTGAGCAAGCCTTTGTCGAGGAAGTCCACCACCATGTCATAGTCAGCCATCATGTCTGCAAGATCGTCTCGCGAAGCCTTGGCATGGTGCTCGATCAAAAAGGCTTTCACATCGTGCTCTGAGATTACTGGTGCTGGGGGCGGGATCGGTGGGGGAGCTGGCGTGTCCGAAACTTTTTGTGGCGGCGGGGCACGGGGCTTTTCAACGGCTTTGGTCACGAGCAACGTGGAGGCTTGCTGAACCAAATCAAAAAGCTGGGGTGCTTCCAACTCAGGAAGTTTGTCCGGGAGAGGCGATGGAGCCGCCTTGATCGCTGCCCACCATGATCGAGTGCTGGACGGCTTCCATTCGGACATCTTGTCAGGTTCCCAATAGTGCAGCGTCGAAGCTATATCACTAGGCTGGATGCTCCCGTCATGAGTTTGCACGATGAAAACGCCCCTGCGCTCTTTCCACTCCAGCAGACGGGCAAGTGCCCGCACTTGAGTATAGTCCGGCCCGACTACCACATCGTTGAGCGGGTTTCTAAGAGGAGCGTAAAAGATCAGGCAGAGCAGCTTTTCCTCGACCTGCTTTTTCCAGCCAGTGCCCTCGATTTCACCGAGGAGAAGCGGCATCTCCACTTCAAACGCGAAGTCAGGGCAGGTCGTCTGCTTCATGAAAGTCACCTCGATCTTTCCATTCATGAGGCGGATCAACTTCGAGCCATCATCGGAGCAAAGAATCTTATCACCTTCATCTACGCCAAGAGACTTGAGACCAAAGGCGAGGGGCAGGCTAGGATGAGTAAAGGCGCAGACGCTCTGGCCGGAGAACTGCCAGGGGCCGTCTGGTTCGCGGCGGGAGGGCGGAACCGCAGATGTGATCAAGGTACGGACTCCGAGCTTCCAATGTGTCTGGCCCGGCCAAGCCTCTCTTGGACCTTCATACCAAAGCCTTTTGCTGATGTTGTCGAGTTTCTTGTATGCCCCCGACTCTTCCAAAGACAGCAGCAGAAGCTTGTCGAGATCGAAAGCCAGTGGCGCTTCATCTCCGGGGAAGAAGGCAAGCTCACCATCCTGCCACCAGTGGAGGTCACCACCTGGCAGGTCTCTCCCAGGTGGACGCGGTAACTCGATGGCTTTGCTTTCGCCAATGCGCACAATCCACACTCGACGCGACTTACCTTCGCCAATCGTGCAAGCGATGGATTTCTGATCTGGAGACCAGGAAAGATTGCCATGAGGAAAGGAAGGAACAGGGATAGAAGCAGTTTTTGTGAATCGATGAAGGTCGAAAATGCCTATCGCAGGCTGCGATTCTGTCGCATCTCCAAAGGCGAGCATCACGTCGTCCGGCGATAGGGCAACGGGGCAGTCCCTTTGCACTTGGGGGATGACTTTGGTGAAGTCCGGTTGGATTTCGCCTATCTTGGCGGATTTGATGCCTTTAGGCTGATCATACCGAAACGGCGGAGGAGCAGGCGGCGCTGGAGCTATGGAAGGCGCTGCTACCACAGGAGGCGGGTCAACCACGGGTGCCCGCCCAAGGAATGAGACAGGAGACGCCAAAAGCAGGACAGCAAGCCCGGTGACGGCTACCTTGACCCATCGCAGCCAAGGAAATGTCGCTGGCACCTCATCAGCTGAAGCCGTCGTCCAATTCTTGAGCGCCACCTAACCGCCGATCAATCCTCCGACAAAGCCACACAGCACGCTCGGAAGCAGGGATGCGAGGCTGACTGCAAAGACAAGCCACATGCGCGACCGTAGGGCACGATCCAGCGAGGCGGAGCTCGCCCCGCTGGCGTCCCACGTTGCCAACGAGGTAAGGACGGCTCCAGCCCAGAGCGCGCAGAAGACACCCGCCCGAATGCCGAGACGGCCCGCCTCGCCCGGTGCGTGAAATCGCGACGTGAACTGCTTTCGGGCAAGAATCACGGCCGTTAGTGCCGCAAGGAAGGATAATGTCAGAACTAGGATAAGCTGTAACCTGGGGGCGGCAAGATACTCGAAATTGATCTTGATGACTGGCCTGAAAAGAGCTGACGTTAGACCTCCACAACAACCAGTGATGAGGGCTGTAAGAGAGGCCTTATCTGTGATGAGAGACGGTGTTGAATCTTGCATCAATTTAGGTCTAGCGCAGATTAATCCTTTGGCAAGAAGGCCTGAGGGAGCTTTACCTCTGATGATTTGATCAACTTAGCGGCAGGCCCGGATCACACCCTGGCACCCATGAGGATCTTCATCACGTCATCCAGGGTGATCCAGCCGATCACGGTGCCCTCGGGGCCGTCCACGAGGGCTGCGACTTCGTGTTTCTCCAAAAAGAGGGCAAGAAGCTGGGTGAGGGAGGCGGCGGCGCTGATGTGTAGGGCTGGACGGATGAGGCTCTGCCAGGTGCCTTCCGGCTGACCGATGAGATTTTGCACGAAAAGCTCACGCACGCGAATGTAGCCGCTGACGCCTTCCAGCGTGCCGGTGGGGCTGACGGGGTAGCTGCGGTGGAGCTTGTCTCCTTGGGTGCGGACGTTTGTGGTGAGATCGAGGCCTGTGTGGAAGGTTTTCACGGCCTCTCGTGGCACCATGGCGGTCTTCACGCGCCGTGCGCTGAGGGTGGCGGCGTGGATCATGATGATCTCTTCCTGGCTGTGGATGAGCTTTTCTGCGCGGGCGCTCTCGATCAGGGTGATGATGTCCATGATGCGGTCGCTGCCACTGCTGCTGTCTTTGGAGTGGCGCTTCAGCCGCTCGCAGAACTTTTCCATCAGAAGAACCAGCGGGTGGCAAAGACGCAGCATCCAAGTGAGCGGGCCAATCAGCCGAGGAGCGAAGCTGCTGGCAAAATGCACGCCGAGGATCTTCGGCGTCATTTCCCCGCCGAAGAGCACGGCGATGGTCATGAAGGCGGAGAAGACCCACAGCCAGTCAGCGCCGTAGATCTCGGAGAACAAAGCGCCTGCCAGTGTGGCGAGACCTGTGTTGGCCAGGGTATTGAATACCAGGATGGCGGAGATGGGGCGCTCGATCCGCTGCTTCATGCTGAGCCAGCGCCCGGCTTTGGCCAGCCCCTTCTTTTCCTGCACCTGAAGGTCCAGGGGGTTCAGGCTGAGCAGAACCGCCTCGGTCAAAGAGCAGACGAAGGAGACACCAAGAACGACGGCGGTGGTGAGGATGAGCAGTAGGAGCATAAGAGCCAGATCAGGTGCTGGCGAAACTCAAGCAAAGGTCTTTACCAAAGTGCGGATGCTGAGTCCGATGACGACGAGCCCGACCACGATGAGGAAGGGGCGCTGGGGGATGTGTTTGCAAGCCCAGGCTCCGATTGGAGCAGCGACCACTCCACCGGCGGCCAAACTCAGGATGACATCCCAGTGACCAATGCCGATCCCGAGTAGAAAGCCCAAGGAAGCGGACAAGGTGACGAAGAACTCGACGGCATTGACGCTGCCGACGGTCTCACGCATCGGGTTCCCACGAGCCATGAGCGTGGAGCCCACAATCGGCCCCCAGCCACCACCGCCGATGGCATCAATGAATGCGCCGAAGAAGGCCAGTGGACGAATATGAGTGGTCACAGACTTGGGCGGGAATGACTTGGTGGACTTCACGATCAAGATCACGCCCATGAGAAGGAGATAGCCTGCGATCCAGGGCTTGATCTCATCACCAGGAAGCTGGGTGAGAATGTAAGCCCCCAGAAAGGCTCCAATAACGCCGGGCAGGAGGAGACGAAAAAACAGCCCTTTGTTGATGTTCCCAAACATGTGATGGGAGATGCCACTGGCCCCTGTGGTGAAGCATTCCGCTGCATGCACCGTGCTGCTGACCACCGCAGGAGGCAGCCCAAGCCCGATGAGGAGACTGGATGCAGTGACACCGTAGGCCATGCCCAGAGCTCCATCGACCAGTTGAGCAGCAAATCCAGCGAGAGCGTAGTAGAGTAAATGTTCGTCCATTGAAGTGTGTTTGAGTAACTTGGATCAGAGGTTGGGGGCGTAAGCTTGGAGGAGACGGTATTCGGCAAGAATGGTTTTCACAGCGGCCACCGCTGCGTCTGCCTGCTGAGCTAACGGTGCAAGCCCTGGTGTCTCAAACACGATCTCCAGCGGCTTCACCGTCTGCTCGGGTGGGGCACTGAGGATGCCGAGGTAGCCTTCTTTGATGATTCCCTCACTGGCTAGGAACCCATCGATCAACGGAAGCCTATTCGAGGGCAGATGCTCGGATGCTGCCTCCAGGGCTGGCTTTAGCAGATGCTCGCTGAGAAGTGCTCCACTGACGAAACCATAGCAGCCGTCTGAATCGGTGTCGGAGTGGAGAGCGATGATGCCATCATACTTCTCCCTGCGGAGTTCTCCTTCGAGGTAAATGACCTCAGGCTCCAAGGAGCCATACCAAAACTCACGATTCAGATCGAGACCGTTATGATTGTGCCGAGTGCCCAGCAATCTGCCGGTCGGATTGCAAACGGGAAAGACATGCAATTCGTAGTCACCTAGTTCCTCAGGCTTTTCTGAGGCCCATCGGATGATCTGCTTGGCTGCAAGCACACCGCCTTCTTCATCTCCATGGATGCCAGCAAAGATGCCGAACTTGAAGCCGTGACCTTTCTTGACGGGTTTGCTGACGATCTTGGGGAGATAGATGCCCTGTTCAGGCGGGAGGCTCTCCATGATGATGCGTGGTGTCTTCCTTGCGAACTGGGTAAGCAGTTGCTCTGGGATGCGCCGAGATGGGTAGGTTGTAAGTGTCATGACCGAAATGATTCCATGTTAACCAGTGACTCTGGCGCGTGCTTCTTCAGCCAGTGCCGTCGAGAGATAGCGCTCTCCCGTGCTGCACCCGACAGTCACGATGAGCCGACCCGCATTCTCAGGACGAGCCGCCACTTGGAGCGCTGCCCAGACATTGGCACCCGTGGAGATGCCGACAAGGAGCCCTTCTTCGGCAGCCAGACGGCGGGCAGTGGCAATCGCATCTTCATTTGAGACCTGAATGACTTCATCCACGATGTCCAGATTGAGGTTTTTCGGCACGAAGCCCGCGCCCGTTCCTTGGATCTTATGAGGCCCTGGAACCAAAGGTTCGCCGCGCAAGGTCTGGCTGATGACAGGTGAATCCTTGGGCTCAACAGCGATGGATTTCAGCCCAGGTTTGCGGCTTTTGAGAAATTCACTGACGCCTGTGATGGTGCCACCCGTGCCGACTGCAGCCACAAAGATGTCCACTTTGCCATCGGTGTCTGCCCAGATCTCCTCCGAAGTCGTCTGGCGATGCACTTCTGGATTGGCGGGATTCGAGAACTGCTGCGGCATCCAGGCTCCTGGGGTCTCTGCGAGCAGTTCTTCCGCTTTGCGAATGGCACCCTTCATGCCCTCTTTCGCCGGAGTTAGAATCAGTTCCGCTCCCAGCAGAGCAAGCAACGTGCGGCGCTCGACACTCATGCTCTCGGGCATGGTCAGCGTGAGTTTGTAGCCCTTCGCTGCGGCCACGAAGGCCAGGGCAATGCCAGTATTTCCGCTGGTCGGTTCGATGATGTGTCCGCTTGGTTTTAAGATGCCCGCCGTTTCTGCGGCTTCGATCATGGCACGGCCAATCCTGTCTTTGACACTGCCAAGCGGATTCTTGAACTCGCCCTTGATAGCCACAGTCGCAGGCAAACCAAGACTGATGCGATTGAGTTGGATCAGAGGGGTTTTTCCAATGGAGTCAGTGATGCTGTTGAAGTAAGGCATGGCGGCTGTTTTTATTGCAATTTACTTGGTGGGATCAGCAGGAATTCGCGTCCGTTCCAGGCTTTCAACCTGAGTCACACGCCCCTCGTGCACAACGAGTTGGATAGAGCCAAACCTCATTGAGGCGAGCTTTTGGCGAACGATCTCGATCCAGGGTTCGCTGGAATCGTTGGGAGGAATGACTGTTGGTGAACTCATAGTAGTGATGCGCCTTTCTTATTCTTTGAATGTATATGCTTTAAATAGGAATTAAATGAGTGGGAATTATTTCGTGACGCACGCTGGGTTCGCGTTCGATAGCAGCCTCTCATCCACTTCGGACTTCTTTCGCCTCATGGCAGACGCATGAGTGCCAGACCGCCGACGATCAGGAGGGCGGCCGCGATTCTCGTCGGGCGCAGGGGTTCCTTGAGCAGCAGCGCGGCCAGGAGCACGCCAAACAGGACACTCGTCTCGCGTAGCGCGGCGACGAGCGCGATGGGTGCCCGTGTCATCGCCCAGATGGCGATGCCGTAGGAGATGAGTTGCATCACTCCCCCGGCCAGTCCGCGCCGCCAGTGGCTCTGCATGACCAGGAGCGCGGGTCTTCCCTCGCGGATGAGTGCGTATGGCACCATCACGATGGCGATGCCCAGAAACAGCCAGAGCGAGTAGGCCGTCGGATCGTGCGAAAGCCGGCCGCCGATGCCATCGACGACCGAGTAGCCGCAGATCATGACCGCCGTGAAGAAGGCGAAGCCGATGGCATGGAGGTCGAGATGCTTCATCCCCTGCCCGCCGCGGGCGGAGAGCATGAAAACACCAGCGATGAGCACGGCAATGCCCGCCCAGCCGGTGACGCTTTGCTTCTCACCGATCCAGAGCGCCGTGCAAACCGCCGTCATCAGCGGAGCCGCGCCCCGGGCGATGGGATACACCTGGCCGAGATCGCCGACGCGGTAGCTCTCGATCAATCCCGCAAAGTAAAAGAGATGCAGGATCACCGAGGCGATCAGCCACGGCCACGAGGCCGCCGCAGGCAGTCCGGTGAAAGGCAGCAGGATCAGCGAGACCGCGCCCGCGCCGAGGGAGATCAGCGTCGCCGTCCGCAGCGGCGTGAGGCCGATTTTGATCAGCACATTCCACCCCGCATGACAGGCCGCCGCGAAGAGCACGGCGAGGAAGACGACGTTGTCCATGGAACGAGGCATCAGGATGGGCGCGCATGCTTGGACAGCGGCAGAAGGTGTGCAAGGCGGCTTGTCTAAGCCTCGCAGAGCAAAATGCATCCTTGGTTCGAGATCATCCGGTCGCGCTTCAGGCCCATTGATGGCGGTTATCCGCGAGATCAAAGTAGATCTCGAAGAGGCGACTAAAGCCAAAAATCCTCATTCTGAGTTGAACCCTCGGCGCAATCCCACACGCCTAGGATGGTGCTGTTATCAAGATGACAGCCGTAGCGATCATCTCGCCCCAATTAGCCATTGATACTGCCCGAAGGTGGATTCCAAGCAGAGATAGCGGGCATCGCTGACGATGAGGATATAAATGAATGCACTATCGGTGGACGGTCAACGACTCGACGAGACCCAAAAAGATCACAGGCTGCCGAGTAAATTGTTCCGTGCATCTCTCTGACAAGCTTGAAGAAGTCTTCTTTTGTCTGAGCGCAAAAATCGGCAAGAAAAACGAACTCAGCGTCTTTAAAGTCCTCCCAGTAGGATTTATCATCCCATTCGGAGCTGGTCTTGTTCTGGCGCGCCACTCGAGGTATCTGAATTAATCCGTCACAGATCCGAACCGGCATTCGCGGCCCGTGCATGACGTGACTTCGCAACGCATAAAAGTCTTGGAGCGGCAAATATACGGTTCCTGCAAGACCAAGAGCCTCGTCCATCTGCTTATACATGTCCCTGACATGCCCGACCCAACTCATGACACCAATTAAATGACGATGCTCCCGCATGAATGCGGCAAAGTCACGCACTTCGCCCAGCCGGGAATCAATCTCATTTATTAGCTCATCGATCTGATAGCAACCAACGGCTGCCGAATAATGAGCTTGATAGAGCTTGTTCCTCCGAAGTTGCTCCTCGGAAGTTAAATTCGCAATCGGCAGCGGCCATCCGTCACCGTCATGACCTATGAATGCGCTCCACAACGATTCATAGTGTGGCAACTCTTGTCGAAGCCATTTCGCGTGTGCTTGTTCGAAGGCGTCACCTTGTTCGAGTTTCATAGGTTTTATGGGATCGTTGTTTACTCACGATAACAACGTTCAAATCATTTTTGCCAATGGTGATCTTTGTTTTCGCGCTGGCTTATCAGTGCGCTGCAAAGTTGCTGTTAACCGCCTACACCTCAAATGCTGAACTCACCAACTTCCTTCTTGGTCTTCTTCGCGTTTTTATCCATAATCTGAAGTCCTGCCTCTTTGGTGACGACCAGTGAGTTGGGCGGGACGCTGTGCATGAGGGTGACGTTCGCGCCGATGGTGCTGCCTTCGCCGATGGTGGTCTCGCCGCCGAGGATGGTGGAGTTCGGGTAGATGGTGACGTTGTCCTCGACGTTGGGATGACGCTTGGTGCCACGGATGAGCTGGCCGCTGTCGTCCTTGGCGAAGCTGCGGGCGCCGAGGGTGACGCCGTGGTAGAGTTTGACGTTGTTGCCGATCTTGCAGGTCTCGCCAATGACGACGCCGGTGCCGTGGTCGATGAAGAAATGGGTGCCGATGCTGGCTCCGGGATGGATGTCGATGCCGGTGCGGGCATGCGCCCACTCGGTCATCATGCGTGGGATGATGGGGGCACCTTCTTTGTAGAGTCGGTTGGCGAGGCGCTGGATGGCGATGGCTTCGACAAAGGGAAAGGAGAGGATGATCTCCTCCTGCATGCGCACGCTAGGATCGCCTTCGAGGGCGGCTTCGACATCGTGTTTGAGCAGTTCACGCACGGCGGGGATGGCCTTCACGAATTTTTTCATGATGGGCACGGTCTTGCCGGTGGGTTTGTCGGGATCGCCGATGCGGACGGCTTTGCGCACCTGCTCCTGGAGGCGGCGGACGACGGAGAGCATGCGCTCGACGGTCAACTGCGCGAGCGTGCCGTCCGGGATGGCGTCGTGGTCGTGAAAGCCGGGAAAGAGGAGCTGGAGGAGGTCGTGGCAGATCTCGTCGATGGCTCCTTTGGAGGGGAGGTTGCTGGAGCTGTTCTCGTTGAAGCCGCCGAAGCGCTCATACGAGGCGAGCAGCTCGGGGATGTGCCAGTCGGCGAGGGCGAGAGCGGGGTTCTGCGTTTTGCGGGAGGACATGAACTAAGCTTTCTGATTCCACGGTGCCTTGGCGATGAGCAGTCCCATGCCGCACCAGTCACTGATGCCGGCAAAGATGAGACCGGCACCGACAAAGCCGCTGAGCCAGACAAACGCGGGATTCACGAACTGCGAGAGCAGCACGCCACTGAGCACGAGGAAGCCCGCCGCGATGCGCACCTGTCGCTCGAGGCTGATGACCTTGGCTTTGCCTCGGTTCACGGGTAGTCCGGCCTCGATCCAGGCGAGCGTTCCGCCTTCGACGACGATAGAGTTTGGAAAGCCGGCTTTGGCGAGCTGGTCAGCGGCCTTGGTGGCTCGCTGACCGCTGCGGCAGAGGATGTACACGGGCTTTTCGAGGCTGAGTCGATGATGCTCGTGCAGGTGCTCAGGATCAAGCGAGTCGAGCGGCACACTCTTTGCCGCAGCGACATGGACTTCGGCGAATTCGAGGGGCGTGCGCACGTCGATGACATTCTGAGCGGCGTTGTCCTGCAACAGTTGGTGCAGCGCGGTGGCGGTGATCGTGGCCATGATGAATCAGCGTTTCGGGAGTTGATGCAGCGCGGCGACAAGAGCATCGACTTCGCTGAACGTATTGTAGAACGCTAGTGAAGGCCGGACAGTTGTGTCCTGACCGAAGTGGCGCTGTGCAGGCAAAGCGCAGTGATGCCCGGCACGGACGGCGATGCCCTGCTTGTCGAGATGGTGCGCGATGGCCTCATTCGAGATGCCTGGGATGATGAAGGAGAGCACGCTGGCCTTGTTGGTGGTCGTGCCGATGGGGCGCAGGCCGGGCACGGTGCTCAAAGCATGCGTGGCATACTCCAGCAGGGTGTGCTCATACGCGGCGATGGCGGGAATGCCGACGCGGAAGAGGTAATCAATCGCCGCACCGAGTCCGACGACGCCAGCGATGTCCGGCGTGCCTGCCTCGAATTTCTCCGGTGCAGGACGGTAGATCGTTTTCTCGAAGGTGACGTCCTGAATCATGTGCCCGCCGCCTTGCCACGGTGGCATGGCATCGAGCAGGTGTTTTTTGCCATAGAGGGCTCCGATGCCGGTGGGGCCAAAGATCTTGTGGCCGCTGAAGACGTAGAAGTCCGCATCCAGCGCGGAAACATTGACCGGCAGATGCGGCGTGGACTGTGCGCCATCGACGAGCACGACTGCACCGACAGCATGCGCCAGCGGGATGATCTGCTCGACGGGATTCACCGTGCCAAGGGCATTCGAGACATGCGTGACGCTGACGATCTTGGTTTTCTCGCTGAGGAGCTTCGCGAACTCTTCGAGGATGAGTTCGCCATTGTCATTGATCGGCGCGACGCGGATAACGGCTCCGGTTTGCTCGGCGAGGAGCTGCCAGGGCACGATGTTCGCGTGGTGTTCGAGCTGCGTGAGCAGGATTTCATCACCCGGGCCGACGTGGCGGCGGCCGTAGCTGTTCGCGACGAGGTTGATGCCCTCCGTGGTGCCACGGACAAAGACGATCTCCTTCGCATCGGCCGCGCCGAGGAACTGGCGCACCTTTTCGCGACCTGCTTCAAAGAGCTTCGTGGAGCGCTCGGCGAGCACATGGGCGGCGCGATGGATGTTGGAGTTGTCGCGACCGTAGAACTGCGAGGTGGCATCCAGCACGGCCTGCGGCTTGTGCGTGGTGGCGGCGTTGTCGAGGTAGATGAGCGGATGCCCATTCACCCGCTGATGCAGCGCGGGAAAGTCACGACGCACGCCTTCGACATCAAAAGCGCTCAACGAAGCCGCCGCAGCAGGCAGCGAGGCTCCTTTGATGTTCTGGAGAAAGTAGAAGTCCGGCTCGTCGATGACCTGCACGCCTTGCGGAAACGAAGGCTGGCGATGCAGCGTGCTCAGATCCTTCTCCACCGGCGCGTTGTTGTGCCGCGTGCCGAGGAGATCGCTGTAGTAGCTGGGCTCGCCGTATTCGAAGGAGTTCGCATCGCCATGCGCATGACCACCGGAAGGCGGTTGCGCGTCTTTCTTTGCCGCAGGCTCCGGCTCGGAGGAAACGACGGTGGGATGCACGGGCGGTGCGGAGGACGTGGTGGTGGGAAAGCCACCATTCAGGCCCGCATCACGCGCATCGGCAGAGGGAGGCGCGGCCTGCGGCGACACGGGGAGCTGCGTGGGCAGCCCCGCGAGCGTGCTGGGCGGTGTGATGGGCAGCTCCGGTGGCTGCGGCTGTCCGCCGTGGAAGAACTCGCCCACAAGCCGGGCGATGAGCGAGGAATCCTCCGCGCCTGCATCGCCCGTGGCAAAGGGGGAGGACAGATCAAGCCTTGGGATAGACATACTCGTGGTAGTTGGTCACCGAAACGTTTTCCAGCAGGCCGATGGCGTCCTCGTCGAGGGCGGCGACGGAGAAGTAACGGGTCACGAGATGAGAAGCGATGGAGTTTTCGTTGGTGCCCATGTAGCGCACGGAGAGGCCGGGCTCGATCTCGCCCGTGACACCGGCTTTTTGCAGACCGACGACGCCGCGCTGATTTTCGCCCACGCGGAGAAGGAGGATGCTGCTGGTGCCATCTTTGCTCAGCGGGAGCTTGTCACTCGGGATGAGCGGCAGGCCGCGCCAGGTGATGAAGGGCGAGCCAAAGATGGACACGGTGGGCGGCGGCACGCCACGGCGGGTGGCCTCGCGACCAAACGCGGCGATGGCCTTCGGATGGGCGAGGAAGAAGGCGGGCTTCTTCCACACGAGCGAGAGCAGCTCGTCGAGATCATCCGGCGTGGGCGGGCCTTTGCGTGTTTTGATCTTCTGCTGAGGCGCCACGATGTTGAGGATGCCAAACTTCGGATGATTCAGCAATTCGCGCTCTTCCTTTTCCTTCAACGCCTCGACGGTGAGACGCACCTGCTCGCGGAGCTGGTCAAAGCGGTTGCTGTAGAGATCGGTGATGCGCGTGTGGGTGTGCAGGATCGTCTGGATCGTGCTGAGGTGATACTCACGCGGTGTCTCCTCGTAATCAACGAAGGTGTTCGGCAGCGTTGGCTCGCCTTCATCGACGGTGAGCAGTTCCACGGTGGGTCCGGGCACTTTGGAAACGACGCGGTTCACGCGATACACGCCGCCATCGACATCGACGTAAGGCAGCAGCTTGAGGAGCCAGCGTGGGGAGATTTCGTCCCACTGCGGGGCGGTGACGGTGGCGGTGGCCAGATTGCGCGCGGCCTTCGCATTGAGGGCCGGGAAGGGATTGGGTGAGCTCATGAGGACTGTGTGGAGGGTAATGAATAAAAATGCCCCTGGCCTGCGGATGAAGGATCATCTCATGCTCGGCATCAGGCATGCGGAGTGCTGCGTTCGTGGCCTCCTTGATGGTTCGGGTCGGCCTGATGGACGTCAGTTTGGCAGCAGCAAGCCTGTTTGGATGAACTCAGCGGAGCTGCGATGACTCTAGATGTGCAGGTAGCGGATGCTGTGGCAGTGTCAACGGTACGTTTTCTAGACCTGCCGCTGCGTTGAAACTGAACCTTGGGCGGTGAAGCTGGACTGAGAGAAAGCCACACGCGGCTGGCCTGGGATGCATGCGAGCCCAGCACAGCAGTGCAAAAGCCGCAATTCTCAAATCTCCAGATCAGGGTAGAGATCGAACGACGGCTCAAAGAGAGTTGGCGAGAGACTTCCGCGACGGTCGCCCCTTCATTGAGAAGTAACAACGACTTCGCATGAAGTCGAATCGACGGCGAAGTCGCCGGGTTTTGAGAAGCCAACGTGGCCAAAAGAGCTTGTTCCCCTGATAACCCCGTAAAACGCAAGGTATCCATCAAGGCCTTGGCTGAGGAATGCGATGAATTCGTTTTCATACTTACGAAAAATGGGATTTCGGCGAGGTCACATGTATCTGCGACGCGGTACTAGTGCTGCACTGCCAAGCAAGACGAGGCTGCCGCTGTTCCAAAGGTGATGGTGACCAGGGGCAAAAATAGATCTCAGGCTTCCGAAGGTGCGGATCGCCATTCCTGCCTTCCTTTGGCAGTTTTATCATACTGAAAGAGTGTGATATAAATGCTTTATCCTATACGTCAAATAGGGATTTGAGTCGAGGATACTTTTTCTCGTTTGGAATCACACAAACTCCGAGGTTGCCATTTTTCAGCAATGCCAGGAAACCTTCTGCTGGGACGATTTGGCAGTAAGTTCAGGCCTTACTCGGCTCCGCTCCCACGACGGCGCTTTTCCTCCTCATCTTTTTCATCGCTACCGCCGTAGCCGAGGACTTCCACGGTGATGATGGAGGGCAGGTCGTCGGTGGGGGAAGTTTCGCGGTTTTGGGCCACGGTTTGACCGGCGGCGGCAGTGGTCGCGGCGCTGTTGTTATTGGCGGCGGTGACACTGCCGAGGCTCGGCGCACTCACAGAGCTGCTGGGGGCTCCCGTGGTAGTGCCGCCGACGGAGATGTTACCTGCATTCAGCACCTGCGCGGCGGCGATGTTGAGATTGCCCGTGGCGCGGATGCCAGCATCTCCGGCATCAATCGTGCCCTCGGGGGCGATGAGATCGACACTGCCGGGCGGGATGCCTTTCACGGCAGCCAGCACACCGATGCCACCACCGGTGGCAAGACCGGCGAGGTCAGTCGCCACGTCCGCGCTCTGCGGATCAATGATGACGCGGGTGGGCGGCGCGGCCTGCACGGTCTTCGAGGAAGAACCGGCGGCGATGTCGCCCGTGCTGGACCAAATGATCTGATTGCCACCTCGCAGGGTGAAGATGCGTGAGATGCCGAGGTTCACGTTGGTGTGGGTGAAGATGTTGATGTTGCCACCGGCATCCGTGATGATGCCTGGAGGCGTGAGCGGAGAACCGAGAATGCTGCTCGCGAGGGACAACCCACCACCAGGGGCGAAGAGGGTGATGTCGCCACCATTCTTGGTGCGGATGTCGCGGGCCTGCGTGCGGATGTCGCCCTTCCAGGTAGTGCCGGGGAAGAGCGCGGCGATGGCGGCCTTGCCTGCGTCGTAGTTGCCAAAACCGTCGCTGTCGGGGTCGTTGTGATCCCGGCCCGCGTCACGAAGCACGAGGTAGAAGATCTCCAGCGCTAGGCGCTTCTGCTCATCGTTGGAAAGCGTGGCAAACGAGGCAGGCGTGATGGGTGTATTCGGATTGGCAGACACTTCTTTGAGGTAAGCCGCACTGTCGGGGCCGAGCACGAAGTCGGTGATGAACTTGGTGAAGTCCAAAGAACTGCCGCCCAGGCTGGTCGCGGCCCCGATGCCTGCGGCGGCGATGATGTCTGCGCCGTCAAAGGCCAAGAAGGGATTGCGGCCGTTGCCGATGCTGTTGATGCCGGCCCCGGTGCCATCCGCCAGATTTGAGCCTGTGCCGAGATCCAGGTTGCGCCCGGCCAGCACCTGGAGTGAGCCTTGGCCGGAGATCTGCAAATCACCCGCCATGGGTGCGGAGCTGAGCGTTTCGTAGGATTGCACGACGATGTTGCCGCTGCGGTTCGCTGCCACACGGGCGGTGGAATTGGCGTTGTAGGGCAGCAGATCGCGACCTGCGGCCACGATGCTGATGTCTTGCGTGCCGCCGACATGCTGGAGGTAGAGCGAGACATCGGCGATGTCTCGCGAGGCGATGACTCGCGAGATTTTTGGGGAAAAGAAGGTCAGGCCGCTGATGTCGCCATTGAGGGCATAGATGCGGGCGGGTGAGGTATCGCCGCGATGCAGCAGGCCGGGGGCATGGCGTGCCTGCTTGGTCTCCAGCACGGCTTGGTCTCCGAGCGTGCCACCGGATTCGCGGAAGAGCTTGTCGATTGGCTCCAGGAAGTCCGCGAGCGTGTTCGTGGGATCGATGGTGCTGCTGATGCTGCGGTAGGCGAAGGGTGTGAGCACACCGGGCACAGACAGCGGATTGGCATCGGAGAGATTGATCGTGGCGGCGCTCCAGGCGGTGAAGGTGCTGCCTGGTGAGGGCGAAGTGAGGCCCACGGGGCGCAGTCCATTCACACTGCCGCGTGTCAGCAATTCAAGGGTTCCTGTGGCGGAAGGGGAGAGCGTGAGGTTTCCGGCCAGATTGATGTCCGCGGCGAAAGCTATGACCTTCAGCGTGGGTGCCATGAGTGCCATCGTGGTGCTAAAAGGAGCCACATCATTTTCCACCAGCCTCAGCCAGGGCTGGAAGTTCGAGCTGGAGTTGCTTCTCAGCACCTGCTGCGTAGCGGCCCAGCCTTGCAGAAGCGGAGTGAAGACATTGTTGATCGTGGCTCCCGTGCGCAGCGTGATCTCGCCGCCGAGGGAAGTCACACTCACGGAGCTGTCTGCGGCATAGGTGCTGAAGTGGGTCTTGTTCCAGAAGCTATTGCCCAGGCCCTGGGGCATCAGAAACACGTTTGCGACTGGCCCGAGCAGCACCGCCCCGCGTGCGGAGACATCAAAGCCACCTTTGCCCAGGAAGAGCGTGGTGGGCAGCCAGGTGTTGGAGTCACCCACGGCATTGATGCCGGTCAGCGGGTTGATGAGCCCTGGCGAGCGGCTTGAGTTCGTGGTGATCTGCCCACCGGCACGCAGGGTGCCACGGCCTCGCTCCACATAGTAAACACCAGCGTCGAGGTTGTTGCCCGCCGTCACCTGGAGATCGCCACCGCCGAGTTCGAGCAGCGTTTGATTCGCTGCCAGGGGATTGGCCGCTGTGCCTTTGCTGGCGCGGGCATTGGTCGGCACCACGGCATCCACGTTGGTGATGTTGCGGCCAGCATTCAGCGTGACATGACCGCCACCCAGGGCACCCACGCCTTGGAAGAAATTGCTGAAGTCCACCCACCATGAGGTGGAGCCGATGGCGGTGCTGAAACCGGTGACATCAAACTGCCCTGCCTGATTCACCGTGCCACGGCGGTAGAGCCAATTGTTCGGCAGCTCGCGAGTCACAGCATTGCCCAGGCGCTCGATGTTTTCGCGCGCCTGCACGCTGACATCGCCACCGGCCAGGCTGTAGAGCGCGGGGTAGTTTTGCTGAATGGCACCGAGTGATCCCGTGCCGCCTGCCTGACTGAGCGAGGGTGGGTCAAAGGTGCCGCCGAGCGTCACATCCTGCACCCTGGTGCCCGCGCTGTAGATGGTGCTGAATTGATTCAAGAGCTGCACACTGCGCCCGGCATTGATTTCAATGTCGCCACTCCCAGTGCGGATGACTTGGAAGAGCCCACGGCCTCCAGCGCTTGAGAAGCCGGAGATCACGCTGCTGGTCAGCGCATTGCTCGCGCCTGAGGCGATGCTGGCTCCACCCTCTTTGCCGAGCAAAATCGAGCCAGCATTGGCGGCAAGCGCGCTGGTGGCCTGGGTTTGCCGGAAATCAGCAGCCGTGAAGTCCGCACCCGAGGTGAGACGGTAGCTCCAGGACTGGGTGTTGGCAGGCACCGCGGTGTTTTGCGTGCTCAGCCGCGCCAGCCAGAGCCAGGTGGCATCGCTGCTGGCCAGAGTAGGAGTGAAGCCATCGCTCAAGGCATTGAAGAAGGTCAGATTGCCCGCTGCACGCAGGGTCAGCACTCCAGGGGCGCTTTTGGCACCGTAGCGGAAGGTGCTGAGGTTCCAATCCGCCGTCGTGTCCGAGGTAGCGCTGCCCAGGGTGAGTCCACCGGTGCGGTTGATGATCTCCGCACCGGGAGCGAGCACGAAGTTCGCCGCGAGACTGCCGTTGTTCGCCAGCAGACGATTGGTGATGGCAGTAGCATTGGCGGAATTCGTGCCTGCGGTGCCGAGGAAGGTCTGTGCGTTCGTGTGAATGCTGCTTTGCACCGTGCTGGTGATGCTGCCGCCGCTGCTGGTGAGGTCGTAGAGTCGATATGCCTCCACGAGGATGCTGGATGCTCCGACAATGCTGCCATTGATGGGATTCACCAGCACATCGGTGAAGGTGCTGTTCTGGGGGGCTCGGATGTGCAGCTTGCCGCTGAACTGGCCTTTCGAGGCGCTGGAGCCTGCGGTCAGCTCGCTGCCAGCCACAAACGCGGCCACGGAAAGATCGAGAACCGATCCTGTCTGAATGCTGACACTGCCCGTGCCCACCACGCCGTTGCGCTGTGTGCCAGATTCCAGGCTGATGCTGCCGCCTTTGCCTGCTGAATCAAAGGTTTGTCCTGCCACGGTCAGGCGTGAGCCATTTGCCAAGGTCAAATCGCCGCGTGATGCCAGCGCGATGCTGCCGCCCGTCGTGCCCGAGGCATCGATCGTGCCCGTCACGGTGATGCTGCCCTGGTCGGCAGAAAGGCGGAACTGCCGTGCTGTGGTCGTGCCATCCACGGTGACATTGCCTGCTCGCACGCGGATGTGCTGGCTATCGGTCAGCGAAGCCGTCGCCAACACGCCGCGCAGTGCCGAGTAGGAGGGCAGGGTGCCCACATCCAGGTCAAACCTACCATTTAGACCACCCGCGCCAGCCTGGCCATTCACGGTGCCGTTCAAGTTGAAGCTACCTGCGGCAGCGGTGATGCTCAAGCTGCCTCCATTGCCTCCACCGGCATTGGCAGCGAGATTGATCTTGCTGCCGCTGTTGACGGTGACACTGCCTGTGGCGGAGCTGAGGCTGACATCACCTGCATGGGTGTATTTCGTCACGTCATGAAACACCTGCCCGACACCGCCCACATCCACGAGATTGCCGATGACCACACTGCCATTCGTAGCGCGGACGTTCAGCGAGCCGCTGGGAAGCTGGATGCGTGTGGTGCTCGTCACGCTTGAGCCTTGCAGCGTCAGGCTCACGCCCAGGGTGCCGCTCACTCGGTCGCCAATGCCATTCACCGGCGTCTGCACCACCAGCACTCCGTCCGCCAGGATGCCATGCTGCGCTGCCAGTGTGCCGACGATCTGCGAGGTGTTCGCCGTCAGTGCGCCCTGAGTGCTCAAACTGCCGACGCCATTCACCAAGATGCCGCCGAGCCCATCGAGCCGCACTTGGGCAAACTGGTTCACGCGGAGTTGGCCTGCACCGAGTGTCAGGCTCTCGCTTTGAAACGCCAGTGTGCCTCCGCCAAGGACCGGCGTCGTGCTGACCACGGTGCCGGAGACACTGTTGTCCAAAGTGATGCGCTTGGCCGAAAAAGTCACGCTGCCTGCGCCTTGGCTGAAGCCACGGATCTCTCCAGCACTCAGGTTCAGGCTCTCCAGCGTGTCGGCCCCCACGCTGCCATTGCCATAAAGGTCGATCGAGGAGTAGCTGCGCAGCGTCACTGACTTCGCCGTGCTGAGGCTGGCAAGTTGCGTGCTGCTCAGCACGAGGCCGGGATTCGCCAGCAAGGAGCCGCTGCCAAGCTGAAGGCTGATGCGTCCGCTGTTGAAGGCATAGGCATTGGCAGTCAAGACGGCGCTGGCATCCAGGTTAGTGGCCGTGCTGGTGCTATCGAGCGTTAGGCTTCCGCCAGTGATCTGTGCTCCAGTGCCGATGCTCAACGAAGGCCCAGCGGCCCCGGTGGCGCCAGTGCGGACCACGGCGGCGTTTTGACTCTGCGAAACGCGAACGAGCGAGCCATTGCCCGTGACCCGCAGCGTTTCAGCATCGCCATTGAGGGTGCCTGTGGAGCTGATCTGCGCCCCAGCGGCAAGCGTGATGCCGCCCGTGGCCACAAGCGTGAGGTCGGGTGCGCTGAGAGCTAGGCCGGCATTGTTGACGGTGATGTTGGAGCTGGAAACGGAGAGCGTCGTGCCACTGGCATTGCGGCTGCGTTTGCCGCCGCTGATGAGGCTCTCCGCATTCCATGAGCTGAGCGTCTGCGCATTCAGCGAGATGGTGCCTGCCACGGGTAAAGCCGGAACGGCAGTGATGACCACATTGCCCGGCGCATTGATGTCGATGCTGGCACCCCGACCCATGATGTTGCCATTCGCGGCTGTCAGCGGGACGGAAGAGACACTGCCCAGCAAGTTCATCGACTGCGTGGCCTGGAACAGCAGGTAGCCAGAATCCTTGGGCAAACGAGGGATCGTCAGGTTCAAGCGCTCGGCAGCCAGGGCCAGGAAGTTGTTGGCATAGAGCGTTTCATACTCTGCCCGTTGGTTGATGACCGTGCCGGAGGCCACTTCAAACAAAGTCGAGATCGTGGGCACCTGACGTGTGCTGTTCAGATCATTGAAGCGATAGCCCGAGACCACGCTGGAGCTATCCGGTGCCTCGGTGCTGCCGATGGGTGAGCCTGCCTTGGGCGTCACCAGCACACCGCCGGGCAGCAGCGCGTAGCGAGCGGGCAGCAGGGTGTAAAAGCCTGCATTCAGTGTGTCACTCCCCGCCAGATAGATGCGGTCGCCGACCTTCAGCGAGCTGTTCACATAGCCTGCGCCCGCAGCACGGATGAGGTTGGTGCTGTTATTCAGCGGATTGTAGGGTGCATAGGGGGAGTGATTGGCCTGATAGCCCGGCAGGATGGCAAAGCTGTTTTGATCTTCGAGCACATCCACCGGCCCACCATTGCCCTGCACCCAGCGGTAGGCCAGGAGGTCGCCGCCACCGCGTAGGTCGATGTTTGCCGAGGCCGCCATGCTGATGTTGGCAGACAGGAGATTGACTGTTTTTTCAGGCAAACCGCTGGCGGTGATGTCCACCCCGCGCGGATCAATCCAGGTGATGCCATCCAGGCTCACACCGTAGGGCACGATGATGCCTTTGCCCGTCGTGGGATCGACGCCTGAAACCGAGGTGATGCTGCCTTCACCGAGCGTGAGCTGCCGCGTCACGGGCATCGCCAGCGTGGTGCCTGCCAGCAAGTTCACCGGCGCGGTGCCCGTGCCATCCCAGCCGAGGTTGATGGTGCCAAACGGTGAACGCAGCGTGCCTTGTTGCGTGATCTCGGAAGCATACAAACTCAGCGTACCACCGGCCACGAGCGGGAGCTGACGTATGCCAGAACTCTGCACCGTGATACTGCCGCGCTGGGTCGTGCTACCGCTGAGGTAATCGTATGCCACCACGAGGAAATCGTTCGCTGTCGTCGGATGAATCTGCCCGGCGCGGAGGGTGAGCTTGCCAGCGATGTTGAAGATGCCATTGCCAACGAGGTCGCCGTTGTCCGCCGCGAGTGTGGCTTCGCCGATGTTTTGCAAGGTTGTGGTGCCGACTTCGAGGTTCTTGGCATTGATCGTGAGTTTGCCACTGCCAGTCGTGGGAGCCACGTTGGTAAACGGAAGCTGGCTCAGGCGATCTTCGGGTCGCACAGGCGGGACAAAGTCAGTGCCAATGGAAGCGGCGGAGCTGTTGATCGTGACTGTGTCATTGGCGAAGAGTACGCCGCTGTCAGCGAGATGCACAAAGCCACGCGCATTGACCGTCACCGGTCCGCTGAACTCCACGGCACCGCCGAGGTCGAGCGAATCAAAGCCGCCATTGGTGAAGCTATCGACGGAGAAGTAACCCCGGCTTATGCGGGCTCCACCCGTCGCGGTGGTCAGCGCTCGGCCAATGGCGCTGGCATCATCCGGCAAAGGAGCCAGCAGCACGTTTCCGCTCTGCTGCACGACGAGGTTGGTATCGAGCACGGGTGGAATCACCTCCGGCAGATAAAAGCGACCCGAGGACACATGCAGCTCGCCGCCCTGGGCCGTGCGTCCGCCTGCTTGGCCGCGCAGAGTCGCATCACTGGCCAGCATTTGCGCGCCTGCGAGGTGGATGGTGCCGCCATCACTGTCCACGCGTGTGGCGATGCTTTGCAGACTGTAGGGAACCGCAAGCGTGCTGACGTTCGAACGTGACAGATAATCATTCGACGGGCTGACCTGCGCGGGATGCAGATCAAGGATGCCGGAGCTGCCAGAGACATCGAGCAACGCACCACTGGCCGCTGCGATGTTGCCAGAAACATGAATGTCACCGCCTGCGAGCACCTCGCCAAGCCTGCGCCTCAGCGAGCTTGGATCAGGCACCAAAACACGGCTGCCGGCGGCAGAGAGCACGCTTTGTGAGCCGAGATAGACGGTGGTCAGTGCCTGCGTCTGGTCGCTAAAAAGAAGCGGGAAGGAATCATCTGCGCCAGAGATGTCGATGTAGCCACCGCTCGCCAGGATGCTGCCGAGCACGGTCACGGTGTTTCCATGCAACTCCACGATGCCGCGTGGATCGCTGATGATCCTCGCCCCCTGGCCGATGAACACATCGCCACGCACCTCCAGACCTTCGATGCCTTTCACCCCTGGAGCGTCCAGAGTTAGATGCATCAGGTCGCGGAGTCCCACCGGATTGCGGACGATCTGAGTGCTCAGCGTGCCCGTCGTTGGATTCAGGATGGTGACCAAGCTATCTGCGACTGGCGCGATCTCCGTCCCTGGAGCTACCACGATGCCAGCTAGGAAACTACCCGGTGTGCCAGTCGCGATGCCAAGGCCCGTTAGGTGATGATCGGTGAAGCCGCCACGAGTGAAGAAATCAGGCGTGAGTAGCAGGGTGTCCGCATGTTGCGCCGTGCCTCCGATCTGAATTTGGGGTGCCTTCAGGTGAATCTTGCCGCCATGCACACCGCTGTGCCCGAGCAGCGTGGAGCCCAGATTCAGCCTGCCGCCCGTGACATAGCCGAGCGTCACATCCTGGCCTGCGAAGATGTTCAAAGCACCTCCATTGCCATAAGTCGTTGTTCCTTGCGCGCTCACTTGAAAACCACCCGAGACATTCAGCGTGCTGCCCACCGAGAGATCTGCCGTGTAGGCCTGAAGGGTCAAAGTGCCGCCATGAATCGCTGTGGGTGCGGTCAAACGGCCAGGAGTGCCCGGACGGTCATCAATCTGCGAACCCGCCACACTCAGCACCGCATTGCTGCCGATAGTGACAAGGCCGCGTCCCACGTTGGGTGGAGGTTCGACAGGGAAGGGGCTGCGCTGAATGGCTGCCGCTGCCGATGGGGAGATGTTGTGAGCCGTGAGATTGATCTGGCCATTGGGGGCGATCAGGCTGCCCTGCACATTGAGATTGGCACCGGCCAGGGAGATGAAGTTTCTCGGAGCCGCGCGCAGTGTGACTCCCGTGGGAACGACGATATCGCCATCGACGTTTTCCAACGTAAACCTGCCGAAGCCATCGCGGGTCAGTAGCTCAGGGGCAAGATAGACTTGGCCGATGCGCTCCGCCGCCAGCGCAGGTGTGTTTCCATTCGAGTCCACGCTAAAATCTGCCGCTGCTGTCTGCGTCACACCGCTCTGAAAGGTGACGGTGGGAGGTGTTGGCGAAAAGACCGGATAAATGGGTGCCAGCAGCTCCTGAGCTTGCAATTTCAGGATGAACTCGCTGGGCCTCGGTCCCACGATGCGCTGATTCGGGCCGGGAGTGGTTCGCCCGATGAAGCGGCCATCCAATGCCACCGACGGCGAGGTGATAGCCAGCGTGCCGCCATTCGCTCCGTGCAGGTAGCCTGGATCAAAGTAGGTCGCGCCAGGTCGCACGGGATTGTTAAACTGATCCACGATGGCCCACTTCAGATCGGTGCGGGTGCTTCCAGGCTGGAGCACGCTGGTGTAAGCGATGTCAGGCGTTGCTTGGGAGATGTCATAGATGCGGTTGCCAGCTAACAGCTTGGTCGTCTCCAGGTTGGCACCGGTGTAGTTGATCCAGCCGCCAGAGGTGTTGATCTCCGCCGTATCACGCACCACGACGGAACCGCCTGCATTCAAATCCACCGTTCCACCCGCGATGGTAAGTTCACCCACGGTGCGCTGGATGTTGTTCACGTAGCCGGAGATGTCCGCCAGCGGCGTGCCTACCCAGGTACGGCCGTTGTAGGTGCCGGTGTCGCGGATGTCCACGGTGATGGTCGTGCCCCGCAGAGGACTATCGCGGAGCAGGGGAGAGCCTGCCAGCTCAGCGGCACGCAGCTCCACATTGACCAAAAACTTATCTACAGAGACATCCACATCCGTCGTGCCTGCCACGTTCAGCACTGCCCCCTGATCCACATAAATCTGGCCGCCTGAATGCACGAAGAAACTCTGCGGGCTCACACCACTGACAAGATCCCAGATGCCCGCATCGGCATGAACGATGCCATTCGGAGCGAGCAAGATGGAATCCCTGCCGAAGTGGATGGCCTTGCCTTTGATGTTCACCTGCGAGCGAAGCGCCAGCTCCGTGCCGATAGTGGTCTCTGTGCTCGCCAGCTCTGGTAGAATCTGCGTCACACTGCCTGCCCCTAACCGCACCGTGCCAGTTTGCGTGAAAAGAAAAGGCGGGATGCTCGGCAGCAGCACGGGATCATAGGCCGTGTTCGTCACTGCTCCATAATTGGCCTGGAGATCAATGCGGCCATTCAGCACGACGGATGTGCTGCTGTTCACGATGCCGTTTTGCTCCACGGTTTTTCCCGCGATGGTGACGTTGGCTCTTGGGGCCTCGATGATGCCTTCGTTTTTCGCTGTGCCTGCATATTCAGGAACGGCGGAGAGAGGGTCAACGACCGCACCGACAAAGGTGTCGAGGCCGCGCAGGCTAGGATCACTGCTGCTGTGGGCCACAAAACCCACCTGGAGACCAGCGGCGAGGATGGTCTGGCCATCGGGCGTGGAGATCGTGCCACGATTGATGACATTGGCCCCGATCAGCGCCACACGCCCGCCGACGTTGGAGGCGTTGGTTGGAGACTCGATTTTAGCCCCTGCCTGCACGATCACATCTCCGCTTTTTCCGTTCACCGATGCTGGCGGTGTGAAGCCGGGTGTTGGGCCTTTGGTGCCCGCATTCAAGGCCAGGGCGGAAAACAGAAACTGGGCGTCGGGATTGTTGAGCAGACCGCGCTGCAGGAGGTTATCATTGATGGGCAGAGCCGAGGCGACAAACGTGTGGGCATTCACTTGGCTGCTGCCGCCAAAGATGATGCCGTTTTGATTGATGACATACACCTGACCCGCCGCCCGGATGCTTCCGAGAATCTGCGACGGCCTGCCTGAAGGGTCGTTCACCTTGTTGAAGGCGATCCACTGCGATTGATTCGCTCCGCCCGCGCTTTGGTCAAAGGTCAGCGTCGTCTCACGACCGACATTGAAGGTCCGCCAGTTCAGCAGGGCCTGCTGCGCCGTCTGCACCACGGTGACATTGGTGCGCGTGCCATTGGTCGCTTGCGTAGGCAGGTTGGCGCCGGTCCACAGTCCTGCGTTGCCACTCACCGCAGGGTCCACCTCCAGCCCACCCAACCCGAGTCCATTCGGCACATCAGGCAGGGTTTCCGCAGGGTTGTTGGGGTTCACCCCGAGGTTGTTGGCCCCCGCCAGAGCCGCCGCCCTGGCCTGTGCTTGCAGGTTCCGGGCCGCATTCAGCGCTGCCTGGGATCGGACGAGGATGTCACGGGCATTGCTTCGATTGGAAATCACATTCGCAGGCGCACTGCCGAGGCCGGTGGGGTTCGGCTGCCCAGCACTCGTCGCTACTGGCCCACCTGCGCGCAAAATATCCGCCGCGACTGCTGGCGGCAGGGTGCTGAGAAATAGCAATTTGATGGTGAATGCAAGATGCGGAGTGCGGTGCTGGCGGAACAGCCCACGAAGCCAGCTCAGCAAAGCCGAATGCTGCCTCCGATCCGTTGAAAACAGGCTTTCGAAAGTTGCAGCATTGGATTCTGGCCTGAAAGGCCAAGATTCCTTAGCCCAGCCCGCAGGGCTGGGTCGGATCAAGGCGATGCGCAATCTCTCAGCGCGGCCTGTAAGGCTGCGATACCCCGCAGATGGGATCAGGCGCAAGGGTATCGCACCCTTACAGGGCGCTTGGTTCGTGAGGTGGTTTGTATCTAAAAACCCAGCCCTGCGGGCTGGGCTAAGGAATCGCGGACCTTCGGCCCGCCGAGCCACAACACTGACAGGGAAAAAGCGTCTTGCAGAATCATCCTCACCAAAACTGAACGACTTTGCATACCAACGCACTACCTGGAACAGAGTCTCACGCAAAAACTGCTGCACTGCCGCAGAGAGCGGGGCTGGATGCTGGCGGCGGAAGATCAGGGATCGAAAAAAAGGGCGAATCTTCATGGGCGTGATTCCGTGGAAGGTTGATTGAGCAGCGCAGTCTTCAGCGCAGCGGTGTTGATCAGTAGGGGATGCCTGCGCACTAGGTCAGCAAGGTAGGCCTGGGAGTTCAGGCGCAGCTTTTCCTGCCGCATTTGTTTCACGAGTTGTGTGCGCGCCTGCTCCAACGTGGGAGTGTGGGCCGCTCGGGCATCCAGCAGCTTCAGGATATGCCAGCCGTCTTTCAGCTTCACGGGCTGGCTCACCTCATTCAGCTTCAAGCTGGCGATGGTAGGCAAGAGATCCGGCTCGATCTGCGCTTCCGTGAGCCAGCCAATTTCACCGCCACGGGAAGCACTCATCACCTCCTGGCTGTGGTGGCTGGCGATCTCGGCAAAATCTGCTTTGGCATCGCTGAGCATCTTTTTCACCTCGGTCAGCTTCGCCTCATCCGTGCTAATAAAAATCTGTGCCAACCGAAACGAACGCGGCACGCGCAGAGAGTCTCGACTGGCAGTGTAAACGACCTTCAGCTCCTCTTCGGAAGGGTAATCCTTGGCCGGTTCCGCGATGGATTCCAGGTAGCTCTCTGTGATGGCGCTCTGGCGGGCGCGCTCGACACGGGCGGCGATGTGTGGCTGCTGCGGCCAGCCTTTTTGCGTGGCCTCTTGAAGCACCCGTTTTTGCACCAGCGTGGTCCTCGCGACCTGCTCCAGCAGTGCTGGATCAGCCTTCAAGGAAGCGAGCTGGCCTTCGCTGAGGCTCTGAAGGGAAGCGCGAAGGTCATCTTCGGACAGCTCCAAATCTCCCAGTTTACCGAGAGGCTCATCCGCATGGGCAAACAGGCTCAGCATCATGCCAAGCCCGAGACTCAAGGTGGAGAGATGGTGGCTGAAAAGGCGCGTTTTCATGGCTTCACGGCCTTTTCAGCCTCTTTCTCGGCGAAGGGGTTGTATTTGCTGTCTTGCAGCTTGTCGCCGTAGTCTTGGACGAGGTTTTGCAGTTTCACTCGCGTGGTGCCCACGAAGGGCTCGCGTGCTGTGATGGCCGTTCCAAGACTGAATCCTGCGAGGCGATCCAGGATTTCACGCCCGGTCACATACAGCTCAAGGTTTTGCCGCTCACGCTCCGCCAGCTTCCGCTCTGCCACCACAGCCTTCGTGCTGGCTTTGGCACGCAGGGCTTCGCGATCTTTGGCGATGGTTACGACTTCGTTGTAACCTGCTTTCCACTTCTCCAAAGCTGCTTGAAGCTCGCTGATCTGCTTCGCCTGAGCCTCTTGTTTTGCTTTCAGGTCGGCGATCTCCTTTTTCGCGGCTTCTTCCTCAGCAGCAGCTTCCTTGCTGATCTTGGCGATTTGCTTTTTCAGCGTTTCGACCTGCGTGTTCAGCTCCTGAATCTTCGCTTCATTCACGAGCTGGTTGGCCTGCAAAGTGGCACGCTCCGTCTCCACGGCGCGGAGCTGGAGCATGGTGTTTTTCAAGGTATCACGCAGACGTTGGTTCGGGTCCGCAGGTGGGGCGGCGATGGCCGAGGCAAGCATCACCACGGAAAGCAGAGTCGTGAGGGTCTTCATGGTCAGAATTTCGCGCTGATGTCGAATTCGAAGGTGTTGGTGCGGTATTGCGGCCCGGCGATCTGGTCCGCATTCATGTAGCGTAGTGCCAGGGAAACCTTGGGCGAGAGGGCGATGGCCGCGCCAAGCGTGTAGCCTTTCACGTTCGTGCCACCGCCACCAAAGTCTTGGTCATTGAATCCATCCACCACGGCATCGGACTCCACATGCCGGTAGCCCAGGTAGGCATACCAGTCCCCGCGCTTCTGGAACTGAGGTTTGCCGACGCGCAGGTTTACATAGTAGGCGGTGTCACCACCTTCGAACTGACCATTGGTGCCACGATTGTTCACCGCAATGGCGTTGATCTGCTCCGCATCAAAAGCGTGGTTTTTCAGATACTCCGCCACCAGAGAAACCTGCACAGGCTCATAGCCATTGTAGTCCAGCCTGCCGGTGATCGCCTGCACGCTGAAGGGTGAGGCAAGGCCGTAGTACTGGAATTGGTTGGTCGTGCCAAAGCCGTTTGTGGCATCGGGAATGATGCGGCGCAGGGGGAAGTAGGTGTTTCCTTTTTGGGCAAAGCTGGGCCGCGTGTGGTCGGTGTCGCCGGGGTCCTCGGCGTTGCGCGGCACAAAGGGCGTGGAGAATACACCTTCGATGTTGCGGAAGTCATACCAAGCGGTGCCGATCTTGAGGTTCCAGTCCTTGTTGATCTTCCAGTTCACCCCAAGTTGGCCTGCGTTCAGCCATTTGTCGCGGCTTTCAAACTTCGCGGGCTGATTCGAAGCGAACTGAAGGTCCGTGTTGAAGACGGGGAAGGAACCGAGGGTGAAGAAGGGCTCGATGCCGTCGGTGATCTCATGCTTCACTTGCAGCACGAGGCCATCGAAACCGATGTCATCGGAATAAATGGCGGTGGTGGAGAAGAAGGGATTGTCAAAGCGCCCGATGGTGAGGGCGATGCTGTCCACCGGCTCCCACTTCAGGAAGGCGCGGTCGAGCCAGATGGCATACTTGGCAAATTGACCGCCCTGCTGGGAGAAGTTGCCGCCGGGGCCGAGGTTGGTGCCGCCAAAGCTCTGGTTGCCGGAGACGGGTGAGTTTGTATCGCCAGTGCCCAGCCGGATGCCCATCGTGAAGTGATCTGCTAAGTCTAGCTCGGCACCAAAGCGAAGGCGGAAGCGGGTGCGTTGGCGATCTTCGTTAGTGTTGTATTGCGGCGAAAAAAGCACACCCGTGGTATCAAAGGCAGGACCGCTGTTGATGATGTTGAAGTTCGGGAAGGCTCCACTGGTGTCGTTGCCCTCGGGGAATCCGATGTATTCATAGCGCAGCCGCAAATCGGCGTGCGGGTGGAAGTTCGCCACCCACTCCGGCAGTTGATACTGAGGTGCCAGCAGCTTGTTGTCCTTCGCTTCCTTCAGCAGCTCGTCTTTGATCTGGCTGCGCATCTCATCTTTCACCGTCTCGGGGATGTAGGTGACACGCACCTCGTCATCGGTGGCTGGCGGCGCTTCTGCGGCGACTTGGGCGGCGTTGAAGAGTTGCTCACGCTCCTGCTGGGCCGCTTCCGCATCGGCTTTGGCCAGCGCGATCATGTCTGCCGCATCCGCCTGGGTCAGCACACCACGTTCAACGAGGCGGTTCACGAGGTTGATGGCAAAGCTTTCCGAAAGCTGCACGCGTGGCTGCGCGGCAGGGGTGAGGCTTGCTGAAGCGGTAGGCGCGGCTTCTGCGGCAGGCTGCTCGACCGGCAGAGGCAGCAGCTCATCAATCGAAGGTGGCTCATCCGCTTTCGGTGCCGCAGCGGGCTTCGTGGCGGCGGCGGGAGCAGCCGCAGCAGGCGGGTTTTCAGCGCCTCGGGTGGAGGTGGCTGCCAGGGCAAGAAGCAGTGCCGTGGAAAGAGATGGGATCGGGAGTCGCATGAGAATGAAAAATCAGTTGGGCCGACGAGCGGTGATGCGCATGACGATGGGCAGCGGCATGTCGGCGGGCGGTGGTTCAGAAAGGCGTAGGCCGGTGAGCACCTCGGATTCGATCACACGGTCCAGCGCGGCATCGCCCGTGCTGCGGGCTAGGCTGGCACGGCGGATGCGGCCTGTTTCATCCGGCCAGATGCGCACCTCGATCCGCACATCGGCGCGGCTGGTCTGCCGGTTGCCACGCAGGGCATCGGCGATGCGGCTCTGCACCTGGGCGGCATACCAGCCATACTTGCTGCCACCGCCGCGTCGGCCACTGCCGCCGAGACCATTGCCACCGCGTCCACCGCCACCAGGGCCGCCTAGGCCGAAGCCATCCGGCGGGCCGTTGCCTGTGATGCCGGTGGAAAGGTCAGCGGCAGGTGCTGGCTCATCTGGCGGTGCTTCTTCGGGCTTGGGCTCGTCTTCCTGCACAGCCTCTTGCTCGATCATTTTTTCCTCCACCTTCTCTTCAGGCGGTGGCTCTTTCTTGGGGGGAGGAGGCGGTGGTGGCGGCGGAGGGGGCGGCGGTGGCAGGGAGATGCGCACGATGTCCATGTTCTGCCGCTTTGGGGCCGATGATCCTTTGGAGAAAAGGCTGGGCACGAGAAAAGCCAGTCCGCCAACAGCAAGAATGCCCACGATGATGCTCCAGCGGTGCCGCTGGAAGAACCCGCGCTCATCTTCTTCTTCAAAATCTAGGTCGCTCATGATCGTGGGTTATTTCGGGGCTTGGGTGGCGAGGCCGACCTGGGTGATGCCCAGCCGCCCGACGAGGTTCAGCACCTCCATGATGCTTTGGTATTGCGTGGTGCTGTCTCCGCGGAGGACCACGGGCAGCTCGGGATTCGCGGCCTTCAGGGCCTCCAACTTCTGCTCCAGCTCCTGAAGCGTGACGGGGATGGTGTTGAGAAATACCTTGCCCTCATTGTTGACCGTGATGGCCTGGGTCTTCGGGGCGTCCAGCGGCGGTGTGGAAGCGCTGCCTTTGGGCAGGTTCACCTTCACCCCCTGCACGCCTGCCGTGGTCATGATGATGAAGATCAGCAGCAGCACGAGGTAGAGGTCCACCATCGGGGTGACGTTGATGTCATCGTAGCTTTTTTCGTCGGCGTTCATGGCTCGTTATTCGTTGGCGGTGGGGTAGGCCTCGGCGATGCGGGTGATGAACTCGTCGATGAAGATGTGCATGGAGCTGACGGCCTCCTTGATGCGGCTGCTGAGGTAGCTGTAGGCAAACAGCGCCGGGATGGCGACGGCCAGGCCGGCCACGGTGGCGAGCAGCGCACCCGCAATACCGGGAGCGATGGAGTTGATGTCCACCTCGCCGCTCTGGGCGATGACGGCAAAGGTGATCATCACCCCGATGACGGTGCCCAGCAGCCCCAGGTAGGGACCGCCCGCGATGCCGATGGTGAGGAAGACGAGCTTGCCATTCAGCTTCTGCACCTCACGCACCTGGCCGCCGTCCAGCGTGGCGCGGATGGCTTGGATGGAACGTCCCGAAAGTCCGCCAAACTTGCCCTCAGGGGCAGCGGCGATGCGCTTCTGGATCTCCTGCGAACCGAGATGGTAGAGATGAAAGAGCGGTGACTGGCGCATGATCTTGGCCTTCGAGCCACTGGCCACACCGCCGAGGCTTTTGATGCTTTTTTCATCCGCATGATCCAGCGCAGTGATGTCCGTGGATACCTTTTCCCAAAGTTCCAGGAAGACTTGGGAAGCCTTGCTGATCTTGTTGAGGTAAAGCAGCTTGCCGATGGCGACGCCCCAACCAATGATGGCGAGAACGGTGCAGAGCGCGATGACCACCCAGCCGTCGAAGGTGAGTGACTTCGAGATGTCCGCGAAGAGGGAAAGATGCTCCGCCAACTCGCTGTGTTCGGCATCGGAGGATTCATCGTTACCAGTCAAAAGGAGCTTCTGCGCATCTGCCGAGGTGCCTTGATTGATGGCGGTCAGTCGCACCCAGCCAGCAGATCGTGCGGCTTTGGCGATTTGCAGCTCATCCAGCTCGCCGGAGAAGCCAGGGGCATTGCCCGTGTCCCTGCCGAGCAAGGTCGGACCTTTGAGTGCAGGCAGTGCGGCATTCAGCGTGGCGTAGGATTTTCCATCCACATAAAGCGTGAGGCTGCTGCCACTGGCGACGACGGCGAGATGCCGCCACACGTTCACCGCGCCCGGTGCACCTGCGGCGCTGCGCTGACTGATGCCGCCATTCACGACTTCGACATAGGGCACGCCGTTGTCGTCGCCGATCAGCAGGGCGTTTGTGCCTTCCCGTTTGGCAAAGATGATGGCGCTGGGTTGCAGCGCGAGCGGCTTGAACCAAGTCGAAAAGGTGAACGCGCCGCCTGCGGCCAGATCAAGGTCGGGTGAGGCGGGAATGGTCAACGCGGTCTGGCCGGTGAGACGAACTGCACTGCCAATGAGTGCGCCGCCGACGGGAACGCCTGCGTTTTCAGCCTTCAACCCATGGCCGGAGGCGTCCTGCGGCGGGCCGGAGGATTCCGCGAAGTGATAAACGAGTGCCGTCCCGGCATCATAGGTGCCTTTGGCGTCTTCTTTGGCCACGGCATCCTCCACATTGCCGTAGTAGAGCCAGAAGCGTGTTTGCCCCTCGGGCTTCACCTCGGGCAGTTTTACCCAAACGTAGGCTTCATTCAGCAGGCCATCGAACTTCTCGATGTGGTAACTCAGCTCCGTTTTGTCATCTTCGGCGATGAAGCGGAGGTCGCTGCCATCCTCACGCGCGGAGAGGAATTGGAAGTTGCCATCATGCAGGCGAATCAGGACGGCGGTGGTGCCGATGGCATCGGTGATCTTGGCTCCAGCCTCCGAGGTATCGAGCGTGAACGACTTGCGGATAGGCCACTTGGGATTCCACCAGGAGGCGCCTTGCAGGCTTGTCACGGCCAAGCTGAGAATGAGAATGAGTCGGGTGATGAACATGAGGGAGAAATGTTAAAATTCAGCCATGAAGCGGACGCTGATGAAGAGCTCACCCACATCGGTGATGCCCTGCTCGATGAGCGGAAGACCGGCATCCAAAGAGCCGCTGAAATGGTCAAAGATGCGGAAGCGCGTGCCTGCGCCGACGCTGGCAAGTGTGAAGCTGGACTCCTGCTCGGGCAGTGGCGAGTCGATGGTCAGGTAGCCGACATCGGCGAAGACATGGAAGCGCCACTCGCTTTTGCCTTCGTCGTCGGACTTCAGCAGCGAGGGGCTGCGCAACTCCAGCGTGGCAAAGGCTCCGTTGTCGCCGAGCGAGGTGGATTCGAGATAACCGCGAACGGTGGTCAGACCACCACCTGCGAGCTGCTCGTTGTTGATGAGCGGGCCGGAGCTGAGCTGGCCTTGGAGCTTGCCAAAGGCCTCCAATCCGCCCGGCAGGTCATGCGTGTGGGCGAGATCGCCCCGGAAGTAGGTGAAGCCATCGTTGGCGCGGAAGCGGCTGGTGTTGAACTGCTCGCTCTCGGTGCCAAAGCGCGGGATTTGTAGCACGACGCTGGCGTTCAGATCCGTGCTGTGGGTCTTTTCCAACCAGGTGGCATTATAGTCGAGACTAATGGGATAGTAGGTGACGGGGCTGGAGATTGCCTGACCGGCGATGATGAGGTCCTGCTCGAAGCTCTTGCGGTCCAGACCAAAGCTGATGCTGTGATATAGGCCGTCTTTTTCAGGCAAGGAGGCGCGCAGCCGCAGCCCGATGATCTCACCTCGGCCCACCACGGCAGCACCGCCGAGCGTGGAAACATCGCTATCCTGCTTGGTGCCCTGAAGCATGAGGCTCCAGGGACCGCTAAGAGGTGCTAGGTAGTAGGCGGAATACACGCGGGCGTCATCGAGACGCTCCGGCGCGATCTGGAAGCTGCCGCCGATGGTGTGGCCGAGCTGCCAGAGATTGCTGTAGCTGAGGCTGCCGCTCACACGCCAGGGTGTGGTGTTGGCATTGTAGCGATTGTTCACCTCCAGGCTGCCTTTCAGTGGCAGTTCGTCTTCGACATTCAGGTCGATGTCCACCGTGCCGGGGATGACACCCGCACGCACGGCAGGTGTCACACGCAGCCCGGCGTGCTTGTTCAGCGCGATGAGGTCGCGATTCACGTCATTGAAATTCGGCACGCTGCCTTCGGCCATGGAAGGAGCGCGGCGCTTCAGGCGCTCGATGTCGTAGTAGCGCGAGCCATGCACGCGCAGGCGGCCCACGCTGGTCTCGGTGACTTGCAGCAGGACGACGCCTTTTTTGACCTTCTGCTGCGGGATCAGCACGGTGACCGTGGCGAAGCCCGCATCACGGTAAGCTTTTTCCAAAGCGGCGCGGGCAGCATCGACATCCTCCGGTGTGCGCTCGGGGCCGAGGAAAGGATAGACGGCTTTTTCCACCGTGCGGCGGTCAAGCTTCTTGGCACCAAGCACACGGTATTCGGTGATGTACATGCCGGGCGCGGGCTCTGAGGAAGCCGCCTCCTGTGAACGCAGAAAACCCGCACTGGCGATCAGGAGCATGGCCGCGATGGCGGGTAGCTGCTGGAGCAGGCGGGGTATCTGGATCAAAAATGGAAGAAGTCTTTTCACAGCAAAACATCACTCCGCACGTGCGGTCATGGTTTGAACAGATGTGGCGGAGGGGGGAACCCGTGTGAGGCCGCCACGGCGCTCACACGGGGTTGTTGGTCGCTGTCGGGAGATGGCTGCGGGAGCAGCCAGAGGGGTTACTTCGGCACCACAAGGCCGCCGTCGGTAAAGCGCTTCACGAGGAAGGACGCGTCATTGAAAAGTCCGCCGCCGGAGGGAGCGTCGAAGTCGCGAACGCGGTCACGCAGGGCATTGGCAAAGGTCAGCTTTGTGCCGGTCAGGCCGGTCTGGGGCTTGAGAATGCGGTTGTAGAGCCAGGCGGTGTAGGTGCCGTTGCGCACGTTGGCGTCGGTCAGCTCTACGCCGTTGTAGCGCAGGGCCACACCACGGTTGCCAGCAGGCACGACATTGTTGGCACCGAGCACACGATTGTTAGCATCGCCAGGGGTAAGATAACCGATGTAATAGCCACCGACTGCATTTGGATAGAGCTGCTGAGGCTGGTTGTTTTCATCCAGGAAGTTGCCTTTGTAGGCAGCTTCATTCAGTGCCACGGTCAGCACAGCGGCCAAGTTGGCACCCGAATTGTAACCACCACTGCCGAGTGGCACGGCGAAGGTGCCGGGCTGCTGGTTCACGGGCCAAAGCTGATGGGAGGTGACGTTGCCGCCAAAGGTGATGCCACTCGTGGTGGTGGCTCCCGTGATGGTGGGGAACCACACGGTCACGTTGGTCGTCGTGCCGAGACCAATCTCAGTGTAGGCTCCAAACCGCTGACCAGCATCCGTGTTACGGCCGATGGCATAGACGCGGTAGTTGGTGTGGTTGCTGTAATCACCCGTGAACTGTGCCAGCGAGAGCGAGCCCGTGGTGTAAAGCAACTGCGCGAGCTGGGTGGTGATGTTGGGCTTGTAAGTGCCATGCTCATAACCAGTGCCATGCGGATTCACGGGTGTGCCTGGGAAGCCGGGACTGGCATAGAAACCGAGCGGAGATACACCGACGATCTCTTCGATCACCGTGCTGTAGGTTACGCCCTGAAACGTACCATTGAACGGCGAGGTGGACTGGAAGTTCGTAGAGAAGCCAAAGTCCGCCTTGGCGATTTCATAGTCTGCAGGATTGGCACTGGTCAGTGGGTTTGGCACTGCACCGCTGCCAGTCCCATCCGTGGCGACAAAGCGCTGATCGAGATTGCCAGCCACCGCAGCGATGCCCGCTAGAGCGCCAGAGTAGCTGACTTTGATGATGACAGGGTTCCCCGAGTAGGTGCCATTCCAGGCACCAAAATTCGCCCCTGTGGCGGTAGCAAGACTACCAGCGGAAGAAGTGTTGCCGTTGATGCCACGGAAGACCCATCCCGAGTCGAGCAGATTGGAGATGGCCGTCTGCGTGGCGGTGCGGTCGCCATTGGAGGCGACAATGCGGATGACGGTCTGGGCAGAGGCTAGTGAGCTTCCGGCGAGGACCAGAGCGCTGAGCGCGAGTGTTTTGAGCGTTTTCATAGTCGTAATCAGTTTGGAAATGAGGTGTCGTTGTCGGTGCGGTCAGAGTTAAAGTTTGGCATCATGGGCGTGGGCTGAGCGTCACAGCTCCTGCCTCGCCAGTGCCATCCCGGACTCTTGGCGTAGGGCTGAGGAAATGGCCGTACCCGCCGCGTTGCGGGCCTTTTTGGTAGATCACGCCGGTGAAGTCCGACTGGGCTGTGCCCGTGTGGTTCACCTTGCCAGCAAACAAGCCTGTGGCCTGAGTGACCGTGAGGCTAAAGCTCCTATCGCCCACGGGGGCATTCGTGGCTTTGTCCTTGGCGTCGAGGTTCACTGCCTTGGTCAGATCAGATGCCAGAAGGCCATCGGTGAATTCCAGAAGGGCATTGCCAAGGGTCGGATTCACCGCAGGCAGGCTGCCGAGCGAACTGGTAGAGCCCACGGCATACTTGGCACCACGCACTATGGCATCGAGACCTTCCGGCCAGCCATAAGGGTAGTGCTGGACATTCTGGAAAGGACGGAACCAGAAGAGGTCATCACCACTGAAATCCGAGGATGCCAGAGCATCGTTGAAGCTGAGGATGCCACCCAAGGAACCTGCCTTGGCATACAGCTCTGTGTAGAGCGGCAGGCGAAGGTCGGCCCAAAGCAGGCTGGAAGCGGTGAACTTGGTGCCATCTGCCAAGGTGCCGGCAAAGCGAACGGTGCCATCTGAGGTGACGGTGGCGATGCCCACGCCGTCACCCTGAGGATAGTCCTGAGTGGTGAAAGCCTCCGATTGTTCCTGCCTCGGAAGCACGAGAGTGTAGGCACCTTTGTTGACGAGATAACCCGCAGGGACAGAGACTGTCCTGCTGAAGCCTGCGCGCTCGGCGGTCAGTGCTGCGGTGCCCACGACCCTGCTGCGGCGAAACTCTCTCACGGTTCCTGTGATGCGCTTCACACCAGGGCCAGTGCTGAGGTCCAAGGCAAAGGCGATTTCAAACGCAGGCTTGTTGGGCCGCTCAACGCGGATTTTGTCCGCACCCAGGCTCCCGAAACGCGCCGTGCCGCCAGTGCCGATGAATCCATTGAAGGAAAGAGCGATGCCATCAATTGTTAGCCTGCCGGTAAAGGTCCCGGTGGGTTGCACCTGCACATTGACCAAACCATTCGTGCTGTGCGAGGGCGCTGTGGCACCCGAAGCGATGGCGAGGCCAGTGTAGGAGCCTGCCAATGCGGCAAAGGGATCATCATAGACAAAGCTCGTCGTGAGGATGCCTGAGGCATTGCCCCGATGGTCGAAAGCCTGAAGAACAGCGATGTTAGTGCCACGCAGGGCAGTCACCGGAAGATTGAAGGCAGCCGCACCTCTGCTGTCCACGGTAAAGGGCACATTCACCGCCGCAGCGCCGTTGAGCTGAAGACGGATGCTCGCCACTTCTTTGTTGTCGGTGGCAGTTCCTGTGATGTTGACGGTGCTATTGGGCGCAGCAATCCGGCTTCCGCTGCGAGGAGAGGTGAGTGTTAGCCCTGGAGCGGCTGTATCGACATCCAGGATGCGCACCGTGGCCGTGGAGGGCGCTACCACCGTGGCTCCACCTTGGGGGGTGCTGAGAGTAACCGTGAAGGTTTCATTCGGCTCATTGGCTACCGTGTTGGCAATGGTGATGGGTACCAAGGCAGTCGTTGCGCCGTCAGCGAAGTTCACCAGCACATTGCTGAGTGCAGTGAAATCCGCAGGAGCAGTGGCGCTGCCGACCGTGGTGGAGACACGGACGCTCACAGCTCCGCTGGTGCCACCGGTGCGGACCAGAGGCAGTTGGAAGCTGCCAATCTCTTCCGCCACATTGAAGTTCGCAGCGGCGAAACGAATCGAACCTGGAGTGCCCACAACTGTGAGAGTCGTCGTGAATGTGGTTCCTAGAGTGGCAGAGTTGGTTGGATTGCTCAGGGTGAGCACGAGAGTCGCGCCGCTATTCAGCAAGGTGGACGGAATGCCAAGAAGCTGAAGGGTGAAGCTGCCCGTGGAGACACCATTGGCAAAACTCACCGTCGTCGGGCTCGCAAACGGGGTGAAATGAACCCCGCTGGTCAGTGTGCCACCGGTAACGGCCACTTGGACCGATGTGGCTCCGACAGTGCCACCGGTGCGGGTTAGGTTGACCGTGAGCAGGCTTGGGCTGCCCGAGCCATTCACGGCATTCACATTCTCGGTGGCATTCGCAAAGGCGAGTTCACCGCTGTTTGGCAGCACTGTGAGCGTGATGGCCGAAGTCGTGCCAAGGCTGACACCACTGGGTGAGCTCAACGTCACCACCAATGTGCCCGGCAGAAGGTTGAGTGGAATGGCGTTTAGCGGGATGCTGATGGTCTCGCTGCTGTCTTCCGCCTGGAAATTGACCGTCGTTGGGCTGGTGAATCCATGATAGCCACCCGTTGCCAGCGTTCCGCCAGTGATATTCACTTCTACGGCAGCAGCAGTGCCAAGGAAGCCAGAACGGTTCACATTCAGGTCGATGACATTGGGTTGGCCCAGCACATCAAGAGCACGTGCCTGGGCAGTGGCCGAGGCAAATTGCACCTCGCTGTCCGTGTCCTGAATCGTCACGGTGGCGGAGGTCGGGGAGACCAACTGCGCGCCGGACGATGGATTTGTCAGCGTTACCGTGAAATCGCGGCTGGCGGAAATACCCGCACGGTCAGAAATCGGCACCGTGATGGTTTTCTCGAACTCATTGATGCCAAAGCTGACGCTGACGTTGGTTTGTGCCGTGTAGTCCGTGCCAGCAATCGCGCTGCCATTTGTCGTGCTAAAGGTGGCGGAAACTGCCGCGCTGACATCGTCGGTGCGGCGGAACACTAGAGCCACGGTTCCATAATCTTCATCGACCGCATAGGTGGCCGACGCCAGTTTGATGCCCGCTGTTCCTGCTGGCAGGGATCGCGTGAAGCTCAATGCGCCTGAGGCGGTGATCTCCAAAGATCCAAGTCGTTCTGTGGCTGGCACCGTCGTGGTGCCTGCGTAACGAAACAGATCCAGCACGGTCCCGCTGGCCCCTGCGCTGAAATCTCCCTCAATGGTTGTCCATTGACTCAGGCTGCCGAAGTCTGTGGTTCCAGCTGCGCCGACTTGGAAGCTGTAGCTGCCACTGTTCAGGGCGTTGGTTTGCAGGGCTGCATTCGCATTCCCACTGTAAGGATCAAGCAGAGTGTAGGCATCCAGCACGCTGATGACTTGGTTCTTCGTGGCGGTGCGCTGGCTCAGATCTTGTGCCGCATAGGCCTGGGCTGGAAAACCAACCGGGCTTTGTGGTCGGGAGCCATACACGACTGGGTTCGTTTGGTTTCGAGCACCAAAAATGCCCCAAAGCACATCACTTCGCTGAGCCCAGTTAGCCCCAAAGGCTGCGGTTAGTTCTGCATTGAATGAGCTTAGTGCAAGCGTGCTGCCTGCCGTCACATTACGGAAGGCCGTGTCATCGCCTAAATTGATCAGTAGCGAGACACCGGAACCCTGGCCGCCGCTTGCGCGCACGCCGAGGAAGATGTCACCGTTATCAGGTGCTGTAACAGCCCCGGAGACGGATAAAGCACTCGCGAGTGCTAAACCGCCGAGGAAGCGGAGGAGAGTTCGTGGGATTTTCATGGACTGATGAGTTTGAGGTGAACCATCAGATCCGGTCTATGAGACAGGACGGCAGATGGCGATTGGCCCCAAACTCCCCATGTGTGGGGTCATCAGGCCTTGAGTTAAGACTGCCTCAGCAATGAGGCAGAAGAGAATCATCGATACGCCTCCTTGCTAGAAAGGTCGGCTGGCGCTGCGTTTTGAGCTCACGCCACATATTCCTATCGAAAGAATATGATTTGATGGGTAAATCTTAATTCCATCTTGGCAAGTGGGAATTTACTTCAATTCACGTTTTGCTGGCTACAAGATGAGAAACACCCAGCGAGAGAAGACAGGGTGGCATAGAGAGAAAAACTTCCTCAGGGCAGAGGAACGCCAGCCGAGGCAAGTCGCAGCACTGCGTTTACCGTTTCGGGAGGAGGATTCGACAAACCGCGTTCCCACCCACGGACATCTTTCGCGATGACGTGAATCTTGCGACCAAACGCAAACTGACTCAGCCCCATCAATCGTCGGGCCATCAAGATCTTGTCTGCTGGCGTTTGCACGGCGACGGGATAAAGACCCAAAAAACGGATAAGACGTGGCCAGAAGGAGATCGTCGGAGCCACCTCATCCCGCTCCCAACGCTCATAATGCTCCCGGAGAGTGTTCAAACGATTTGCTGTCTGCGCCTGGGTAAGATTCAAGACCAGCCTGCGGGAGCGAAGGTGCTGTCCCAGAGTTTCCGGCTTCAGGCTGAAACCTTTATGAACGAGATTTCGGAACCGGAGGGCTGTTCTGGATGCCTTGAGGGTGAAGTAGCAAAATGGCAAAATAGGGTGACACCTACTTTGCCTGAGCGTGTATGCTTGATCGGGGAGCCAAAGGAGCGAGGAATTCATTCCGCTGCACGCCGCCTGCATCCCCGGAACGAAGAACGAAGCACCAGGAAAAACGAACCATCCCCACCCGCTAGCGTGGGCAGCTCCAGGCAGGGAAAAGCAGGTGGGATCAATATCATGGCAGGCAGAGTTCGATTTCGCCGCCGATTCGCCGCCCACTCCCGAAAACCCGTTAGCCAAAAGGATTTGGCTACGGCCAGTGTGGTGCAGTCCTCTGGACTGCTGTTCTGAGTCCAGAGGACTCCCGCCCATTTCGCCCGCCTTCGTCATTCCTC
>JAIXSY010000029.1 GCA_027484445.1 Verrucomicrobiaceae bacterium | reverse complement strand
GGGACACGAAGTTGCCACGAAATCACCGCGAACCCGAGTCCTGAAAAGACGCCCCTCGACGCTTCGGGCTGATGGCCAGGAAGGGCATGAGGCGTCGAGGATCGCCCCTTCAGGGCTCGGGGAGAATCGGGGTGGATCACCGAGAACCCAGGGCGTTGCCCTGGGCTGAGGAGGGTTGTGCCGTTGGCACATGTGACCTGAGAAGGTGGAGGTCATGACGGTTAACCCGCTGGGCTGAGGGGGGGGGTGCCGTTGGCACATGTGACCTGAGTGTGGAGATCATGACGGTTAGCCCGCTGGGCTGAGGGGGGTGCCATCCTTGTGAAGATGAAGCCGCAAAACCCGCCACCCCAGAGCTTCTGCGAGCATCGAAGATGCGCCCCTCTTCAGCCCAGGGCATCGCCCTGGGACACGAAGTTGCCACGAAATCGCAACGAAGCAGAGTCCTGACAGGACGCCCCTCGACGCTTCGGGCTGATGGCTAGGAAGGGCATGAGGCGTCGAGGCGCGCCCCTTCAGGGCTCGGGGAGAATCGGGGGGATCGCCGAAAACCCAGGGCGTTGCCCTGGGCTAAGGAGGGTTGTGCCGTTGGCACAGGTGACCTGAGAAAGCGGATGCCATGATGCTTAGCCCGCCGGGCTGAGGGGGGTGCCTTTGGCACATGTGACCTGAGCGGGCGGAGGCCATGACGGTTAGCCCGCTGGGCTGAGGGGGCCGTTGGCACATGTGACCTGAGCGGGCGGAGGTCATGACGGTTAGCCCGCTGGGCTAAGGAGGGTTGTGCCTTTGGCACATGTGACCTGAGGGTGGAGGTCATGACGGTTAGCTTGCCTAGCTGAGGAGGGCCGTTGGCGCGTGTAGCCTGAGCGGGCGAAGGCCGTGATGGGGGCTGACGGCGCGGGGTTCCCGCGGCAGGGTGGGGTGCAGGCCCGTTGGGCTTGCGGGGGCAGGCAGGAGTGCCTGCTTCCACGGGGGGCCTTTCGGCGGAGTGGGCAGGCAGGTGTGCCTGCTTCACGTGGCGGGCAGTTGGGCTTGGGGGAGGAGCTGCTCGGCGGCTTTCCAGGCGAGGGTGGCGCAGCGGAGGCGCTGGGGGAATTTTTGTACGCCTTCGAGGGCGCGGAGTTCGCCGAGGGCTTCTTCATTTTGCACTTGCCCCTGGCCACTGATCAGGGCGTGGAAGTCGGCCAGGAGGGCGCGGGCGGCGGTGGGGGTGGCTCCTTGGAGCTTGAGGGTCATGAGGCTGGCGCTGGCTTGGCTGATGGCGCAGCCCTGCCCCTCGAACCGGATGTGCTCGATCTGACCCTGGGGGCCAAATTTGACCCAGACCTCGACCTCGTCGCCACAGGCAGGGTTGTGTCCGCGGGCATGGTAGCAGTCAGGGCCCTCTAGCCGCCCCTGGTTGCGTGGATGACGGGTGTGATCCAGGATGATCTGCTGGTAGAGGGCACGGAGATCGTCGCCAGGCGCCATGGCTGCTCAGGAGAAGAATTTCACGGCCTGGTGCAGCACCTGGACGAGGCGATCGACCTCGGCATGGGTGTTGTAGAAGTAGAAGCTGGCGCGGCTGGTGCCGGGGACCTGGAAACGACGCATGAGCGGCTGGGTGCAGTGATGTCCACCGCGGAGGGCGATGCCCTGGGTGTTCGCGTATTCGACGAGGTCGTGCGGATGGGTGCCGGTGAGGGTGAAGGCGGCGAGGGTGGCGCGCTCGGCAGGCAGTGGGGGGCCGAGAACGCGAAGACCGGGGACTTCAGCGAGCTTTTCCAGGGTGGTGTGGATGAGCTGGCGCCCGTGCTGATGGATGGTGTCGATGCCGATGGCTTCGAGGTAATCGATGGCGGCCCCGAGGCCGATGACGCCGGCGATGTCGGGGGTGCCAGCCTCGAAACGGGCGGGCGCGTCTTTGTAGGTGCTGCCCTCGAGGGTGACGCTGTCGATCATCTCGCCTCCGCCATGCCAGGGTGGCAGGGTGGCGAGCACGCTGCGGCGGCCGTAGAGGACGCCGATGCCGGTGGGGGCGCAGATTTTATGACCGGAGAAGACATAGAAGTCGCAGCCGATGGCGCGGACATCGACCGGCAGGTGGCCGACGGCTTGGGCTCCATCCACGAGGGTGGTGATGCCGCGGGCGCGAGCCCAGGCGCAGATGTCGGCGACGGGGTTGATGGTGCCGAGGGAATTCGAGACGTGGACGCAGGAGAGGAGCTTGACGGGGCCTTCGTGCAGGAGGGCCTGGAGGGCGGGGAGATCGAGCGTGCCGTCCTCTAGCACGGGCACGTATTTCACGATGGCACCGGAGCGGCTGGCGGCGATCTGCCAGGGGACGAGATTGCTGTGATGCTCCATGCCGGTGGTGAGGATGACATCGCCAGGACGGAGGAAGTGGTTCGCCCAAAGCTGGGAGACGAGGTTGATCCCCTCCGTGGTGCCCCGGTTGAAGATGATTTCGTCTGGCGATTCGGCATTGAGGAGGCGGGCGACTTTGCCACGGACGGCCTCGAACTGCTCGGTGGCTCGATTGCTGAGCTCATGGAGGCCGCGGTGGACGTTGGCGTTGTCGCGCTCGTAGTAGCGGACGAGGGCGTCGATGACCTGGCGTGGCTTTTGGCTGCTGGCGGCGCTATCGAGATAGACGAGCGGATGACCCGACACCTGCTGGTGCAGGATGGGGAAATCAGCGCGCAAATGGGAGAGGTCTGGCATGGTCGGTGAGGGCGAAAGACGGCCCCAGAGGTTACGTGCCGTCAGCCTGACGGGGTGAGAAATCACCCCGCTGGGCGAAAGCGCGGCGAGGCCTCAGCGGCCGAGGTTTTTCGCGCCATTGACCTGACTGTTCACGCGCAGGCGTAGGCCATTCAGGCGGATGAAGCCGGTGGCATCGTCTTGGTTGTAGGCCTTCGTCGGGTCGGCCTCCATGGTGGCGATGTGCGGGTTGTAGAGGCTGAACTGGGACTGACGGCCTGCGGCGTGGATGCCGCCTTTGTAGAGCTTCACCCGCACGGTGCCGGAGACGTTTTTCTGACTCTCCGTGACGAGGGCCTGGAGGGCGAGGCGCTCTGGCGCATACCAGAAGCCATTGTAAACGAGCTTGGCGTATTCGGGGATGAGGCTGTCACGCAGGTGCATGACTTCGCGGTCCATGGTGAGGCTCTCGATCTGACGATGGGCAAAGTGCAGGATGGCACCGCCAGGGGTCTCATAGACGCCACGGCTCTTCATGCCGACGAAGCGGTTTTCCACCATGTCCACGCGCCCGACGCCATGCTTGCCACCGAGTTTGTTCAGGGTCTTCATGACCTGGAGGGGGCTCATGGGTTTGCTGTTCACGGCGACGCAGTTGCCTTTTTCAAAGTCGAGCACGACGTACTCGGCCTTGTCGGGGGCGTCCTCGGGGAAAACGGAGAGCGTGGTGAAGTAGTCGCGATACTTGGTGTCGCCCGCATTGAACCAGGGGTCTTCCAGGATGCCGGCTTCGTAGCTGATGTGGAGGAGGTTGCGGTCCATGGAGAAGGGCTTTTTGGCACTGGCCTGCACGGGGATTTTTTTCTCCTCGCAGTAGGCGATCATTTCTGCACGGCCAGGGAACTGGGTGCGGAAGCGCTCGTCACGCCAGGGGGCGATGATTTCCAGATCAGGGGCCAAGGCAGCCGTGGTGAGCTCGAAGCGGACTTGGTCATTGCCTTTGCCCGTGGCACCGTGACCGATGGCGGTGGCTCCTTCGGCTTTGGCGATTTCGACCATGCGCTTGGCGATCAAGGGACGTGCGATGGAGGTGCCGAGGAAATACTGCCCCTCGTAGATGGCACCGGCCTGCATCATGGGGAAGATGAAGTCCTTGGCGAATTCGTCCTGAAGGTCATCGACATAAATTTTGGCGGCACCGGTCTTCTTGGCCTTCGCATTCAGGCCCTTGAGTTCGTCGTCCTGGCCGATGTTCGCACAAAAGGCGATCATCTCCGCATCATAGGTTTCTTTGATCCAGGAAAGCAGCACGGAGGTGTCGAGGCCGCCAGAGTAAGCGAGGACGATTTTCTTTTTCATAGAAGGGTCAGAGGGGCAGCGAGAGTAGGCCATGAATCCCTACTGGCAAGCGCGGCGGGGCAAGTTTGTCCTTCCCAGGGCCGCCCGGTGTCCTGTAACCTGACGCTCATGTCCACCCCAACCTGGCATTTGATCAAGAGCGTGACCCAAGAGTCATATGGCCCGCTGAGCCATGAAAACCTGCTGCAGCTGGCCGCAGAAGCGAAGATCTCCCCGATGGACAAGCTGTCTGACGATGGCGGGCAGACGTGGCGACGCGCTCCCATGGTGCGGGAGCTGCAGATGGATTGGCTGATTCAAATGCCGGACCAGTACCTCTATGGCCCCACGAACATCGCCACGATCCAGGAATTCCTGGCGACTGGCCAGATCGATGGCCATGTGACCTTGATCCACTGCGTGACGGGGCTGGAGTCTCGGCTGCTCGATCAGGCCTTCTATCGGAACAGCCCGCAGCATGTGCGTAGCCCGCAGACCACGCTGATCGGCGCTCGTTGGCCATCGACCGAGCGGACGGAGACGGAACCCCACGCGCAGCAGCGCATTCGCACCCTGGAAGCTCAACTGATGCAGGCCCAACATGCTCTGGATGAAGCGCAACGCGCCTACCAAATTCTGCGTCAGCAGTTCATCGAAGAAACAGGACGAGAGCCGAGGTAGATGCGGTTTGGACAGGGACCGATGAGCCAAGCTTCCAGAACGTGAATGCCGAAGCTTTTCCGGGCAGGGATGCCCCGCTCATTGAAGTAGCTTCTTGAACATGCCTCTCATGCGTTCGCTGAACTTGGGCTTCATGGCAGTAGCAGCCTGAGGCGGGTTCATGCGTGTGTAGGCATCATTCACGAGGGCTGCTTTCATTTCCTCGGCATGAGGGCTATTCCCGGCGGGATCTTCAACCGTGGGAGGCAGATCGTTGAGGCCTTCGATGATTCTTGGCTCAATGAAGATGAGCAACTCACGGCGGGCGACGGACTTTTGGCGATCTCCAGTCAAGAGGCGGAGAATGGGAATGCGGTTGAGCACGGGAACCGAGGTGTTCAGGCGGCGATCATCCTCACGCATCAAGCCGCCGAGCAGCACGGTGGATTTATTTTTGCAGACGACAGTTGTGTCAAACTGCTGCTTCGAAAGCTCCGGGTAGCTCACTTCGCCAATGAGACGCTCATTCCCGAGTTCGCTGTTTTCTTGGACAATCTGAAGCGTCAATTCATCTGCCGTATTGATCAAAGGAACCACAGACAGAGAAAGCAAAACGTCCTGGTATTGCACGTTGGCAATCAAACCGCCTGCGGTGCCCAAGTTTTGGCTGGATTGCTGAATCGGAATGGAGGTACCACTCGTGATGCGCACGGGGGTGTTGTTCGTGGTGAACAGAACCGGACGGGACAGCACGTGAAAGTCAGAATCCCCGGCGATGAGTTGCAGAGAGACATCCAGATTCTCTGCTAGGTTGCCAAAGAAGGTCAGGCCATTCGAAGCCGCCAAGTTGGCCAAGGTGATCGCCGTGCCAGCGGTCGGATCAATCAACCCTGTGCCGCTGGCTCCCCCACTGCCGAATTGACCTGCATTGTTGCCGCGATTGCGCAGGAAGGTGCGGATGCCAGTGCGGCGAGAGTCAGAAAGCGAATGCTCGCCAATGACAGCGGCGATTCTGACCTGATGCGGGCGATGATCCAACTCGTCCATGATCTCATTGAGCACACGCAGGTGCTCAGGTGGACCTGAGGCGAAAATGGAGTTGGAGACCGGATCCGAAATGAGAAGAGTCTTGCCCACCAACATGGAAGAAGGCCCGCGATTCTCACGCAGAGGACTCAGGCTTGCGCCACCGCCACCGATGCTGCTGCTGCCTCCCAAACCACCGTTGAGGCCACCATTCAGCCCGCCGTTGAGACCGTTGTTGTTCAGGGAATTGTTGTTGTTGTTGCCGAAGAGAGAGCTGCTGTTGTTGCGGTTTTGGTTGTTGTTTTGACCGGTGGTGCCGTTGCCATTGCCGGTGCCGGTATTGCTGGCACCGCCACCGCCGCTGTCATCGCCTTCGGTGCGCAGGATCGCATCGCTGATGATTTGCATCGCGGCATCCACAGCCAGGTATTTGAGCGGACGGGAAGCAAAGGTGCGGAGCTCTGAGGCAGCATCGAGTTCCTCCACGAGACGGCTGATGTAGTCGATCTGCTCCTGAGCGCCGATGACCATCAAGCAATTGCGGCGTGGAATGGAGATGATCTTGGGCGGGGCCGCCTCCGCCGCGCCGCCAGCGCCATCGTAGTTGGCCGCGACGGCGGGAGTCGTGGGGGCTTGTCCAGGCAAGGTTCCTGGCGTGTTCTGGGGAATGGACGGCGTTTTGCCTGAGCCGTCGTTTTTCTCATCCGTGCCGAGGATCTCATCGAGCGCCTTTTTGACGTCCTCTGCCGAGGATCTCGTCAGCTGGATGGTCTTTTGAATGGTATCAGCAGGCTTGTTGTCGAGGCGCTCCAGGAGCGAGAGGATGGAGCGAATGGTGTTGCTGTTCTCGGTGATGACGAGGGCACGTGCATTTGGCACGGGCGTGATGGTGCCATAGCTATGGCGAGGGATGACTTGGTCGATCGCCTTGATGGCGTCCTCGGTTCCCAGGTAGCGCAGGGAGGTCACAAAGCTGACGACTTGGTCCGTCTGAGGAAGTTCCGAGGCGGCCTCGATCAGAGGAGCGCCTTCCATGGAGGGCTTTTTGGCATCAAAGGCCAGCAGCTTCACCATGCCATCGCCAGCGGGGGTGAAGGCATAACCATTGAGCAAGAGGCTTTTCTCAATGTACATGATGGCCTGCTCCTTGGGCAGTTCTCCCGTGGTCTCGATGGAGACCGTGGCTGTCTCCGCATTGGCATCGCGGATGATTTTTTTGCCCGTCAGCTCTTCGTAGAGCAGCAGAATCTCCGATAGCTGCGTGTTTGGGTACTGAAGCTGAACCATGCCCTCAGGCGTGATGGCTTCTTCTGGCTTTTTGGTCGGCTTTGGCTCGGTGCCATCGCTTGGCACTCCCGTCGGCAGCGCCGGTGGCGGGGCATTGGGACGCGAGAAGGGACGCGGGCCACCAGCAGGTGGGATGGCATTCGGATTCGTCGGGGGACGGATCGGCTGCTGCGGGATTTGGGCCTGCAGGAAAGAGATCAGCAGGCTGCTGAAAAGGCATAAGCAGAGGAAAGAACGCATGACAGAGAAAGGGCCGATGAGGAGAAAGGGCAGCCAGTGAGGCTCAAGGATTTGCCGGAGGGGTGATGACGGGAGCAGGGATCAACTGACGTCGCCGAGAGATGGTCGGCGGCGTGGCACTGGCGGGCTGAGCTCCAGGCAAATTCGGCTGGGGCACGCCCGATGGCACTGCGACGGGAGCCATGGGCTGAGCCCCAGGCAGGCCTGGGCTGGGGCCACGTTGAGCTTGAGTCGGGTTTTGAACGGCAGACCGACCCGGCTGCGGCATGGAAGGATTGCCAGGATTCCCAGGCACGGCACCCGCAGCTCCGCCAGGGGCTCGTGTGGTGTTGTTGATGGTCACAGGTGCCGCGTTTTCATCGTACTTCAGCTCGGCCTCTTGATTGCCCTTGGCGATGACGACCAGGGCATCTTTGCGATTTCGGCTGAACTGGGTGCGAACCAGCCGGAATTCTTCACCAGGTTTTTCATCATTGCTGATGCGCTTGAATTCATTGGTCTGCTTGTTGCGGATGCTGACGCGGATTTTGCCATTGAAGCTGGACATGCCTGCCAGGGTCCAATCTTGCCCCCAATTCACGGTGGGTTGGGCGATGGGGGTGGTCTTGAGCAAAAAAGGATTTTTGTCCCAAGAGGCTTGGTAGCGCTCTATGCCATAAGCCTGCGGGATGGGATCAGCATCCTCCGGTTCGTCCCCACCGGGCATGACGGCGACCTCTGGGGCAGGATCGGGTGGAGGCGATTCTCCCCCCACGGCCGCAGGGTCGATGGGTGCAGGGGCATCAGGCCCTGTGCCCGGATCTGGCTGCTGAGCCCACGCAGGAGCAGCTGCCCAAAAAAGGAGGGCCGACAGAGCAGCCATGGAGCAAAAGAACTTCATGATGCAGAGAGGCGGAACCATTTTTCGATGCGCAGATTCAGCTCAATCTTGGCTGTGTCCTCATCGTTCGGAGTGATCGTCATCGCAGGAACGGAAATGAAAGCCGCAGGCTGTTGGAGATCATACAGCCAGTTCATGACGGGCTTCATTTCTCCCACGACCTTGAGCGTCACAGCAGCTGAGGTCAGGCCAGCACGCTCGGTGCCTTCGTTGGGCTGCTTGAGAGGAATGCTGACGCCATGCTTGTTAGCGAGTTCATCGACCAAGTTCAGGATGCTGGTGGTCGCCTCCCCGGCTTTGGTGAAAGGCGGCTGTTTCTCAGCCAACCAGGCGGAACGCTGATCCCAAAAGTCTTGGCGAGCCAATAGCTCATCCGCGTCAGCCTTCGCCGCCGCGACCTCACGCGCCAGGGTATCGACACGTATTTTCCAGGCTTTCATCTTGTTTAGGCCGAGGAAGGCACCTCCGCCCACCAAAATCACACCTAGCGCGATCGCGAGACGTTGTTCACTGGCGGTCATAGCGAGGTCACCTCCTGTCCTTCTTCCGTGAGGGGTGCATCCGACTTGGGCTTAGCTTCCGCGCGAAAGGTCGCACGGCCATCGGGTAGGCTCGTCGGCTGCGGCACATCCCAGACCCAGTGGCTGAGTGCAGGAGCGGCCACCAGTTTATCACGGAACTCGATGCCATGGCCGAGGGAGGAAGCCTCGCCATCGATGACAAAGGCATCCAGCTTCAGCTCAAACCGCGTGACGCGGATGCCCTCGGGCGGCAGCAATTGGATCAGCTGAAAGATGGTCTCCACAGGATAAAGGTCGGGCCGCAGCGCAGGACGCAGGTCTTCCCAGTTGGCGCGAGCTTCACGAATCGATTCCAATTGGCTTTCCAAACCGCGAAGCCGTGCCTGCTCAGCGATGAGTGAGCGCTCACGCACCAAGACGCGAAGAGCAAAGGCACTCAGCGCCGCGATCAGAACGACGGTGAAGGCAGCGACCCCCATCATGACCAATCGCCTTTGCTGGCGCTCGGCACGCAATTGCACGATCGGTGCTGGCACGAGGCGACTGGCCCTGTCCGGCAAGATGGGCGGCCCTGCACGACGAACGGTGACTGGTAAGTCCAATCCATTTTCAAAGCTGACTGGCACGATGTCTTCAGCTTCATTGCTGCTAGAGATGCAGATGCTATCCAGCTCTGGCAGAACCCCCGCGAGATCGAGAGCTGCGAGCACGCAGCGCACCTCGGACGCTGCATCCGCATCCAGCGCACGAGCAGAGAGACCTTGGCAATGCAGCGGGCTGCCTTTCGCATTCGGGATGGCGATCACGAGTCCCCCTGCCTCATACCACATCAGCACTTCACCCGGCTTTAGTTCATGAAAGGCAACCGATGGGGCAAAGCGTGCATGATCCGCCGCAGCGAGCACGCTTTCTGGCAGAGCCGAGGCCTGAATGACGGCCGTCACTGGAGCATCGCGCTCTTCGCCAATGGGCAGGCTCTGCAATTCAAACGCATGCGTGTCCGAGGTCTCTTGGCCAAAGCCTGCGGCCTCGAGCTCGAGCTGAGCGGCTGATTCGCGCCGCTCACCGTCAGCTCCCTGGATCCGCATCGGCACACTGACGATGGAACGCGCTGGCAGTGCGACCCAGCCTGCGTTTTTCCAGGAACGTCCTTCCGCATCGACTTGGCTGATTTGGTCACCTTTCGCACGCCAAGCACGAAATCCCTCTTCATGAGGAATGAGCAATAGTTCGTCGGCGGGTTTCATGCGTAGGTAGCGTGGGGAAGCGCGCCCTATAAAAGAGCACATTCAGAAGTGCAAGGCGGGAGACAGTCATGGTTCAATGAAGGTTCAATTCAAAAAGCAAGACCTGATTCACCAAGAACAAAGCTTCGTGACGGAAACGACACGCCTGGGGTGGACCTGAGACCTGCTGCCAGTCGCCTTGCTTCGCGCCTGCGCAGCCGCTATCATCGTGAAACTCCACCTTCGATGCCCCATGAGCCAGACCCTTGAAGACCTTGAAAAAGCCCTGCTCTCCCTGCATGAGGAACTCGCCCGAGTGAATCAACGCCTCAAGGACATGGAGCGTGCCCTCATCATCGACACGGACGAGGAAGGAAACTTTTCTGCCACCCTGGAGTGCTCCGAAGTCATCCTGCGTCGATTTGATGAACACGGTGCGGCAGGCCTGCGATTGGGGCTGGACTCCGCCGGGCGTGGCCAGATTCAGATCGGTGATCCTGCCAACGATCACGCCGCCCTAGAGCTAGGGATGCAAGAGGATGCCAATCCGCATGTCTCGCTGATCGGAGAGGATGGCGAGCTGCGTGCGCAACTTTTTGTCAACGAAGACTGCGGAGGCCTCTCCACCCATGCGAAAGGGGGGCGCGCGGGCACTTTGACACGGGCGCAGCCCCAGGGCGGCTCCGTGGCCGTGCTGCAGGCCGATGGCACCGCACGCGGTGTGCTGCTGCATATCGAAAAAGAAGAAATGGGCGAGGAAGGTGAGCCCGAAGAGTACACCGAGATCCTCTTTGCCGATGACCAGGGCCATGCCACCGTGAAGCTGCGTGCAGACACCAAGAGCAGCCTTTTTTCCATGAGCAGTCTGGGGCACAGCGATGCAGCGGTGCTCATGGCGCGTGAAGGTGGCGCAGCGCTGATGATGCGCAGCCGAGACCAAGACAACCACGCCACCGTCGTCGCCATGGATGGGATGGCCCAGGTCTGCGTGCATGAAGGCTCTCTGAAGCGAGAGAGCTACTGCGCCACGCTATCCGCCAGCAGCGATTCCTGCGGTCTCGCCCTGCACGGGAAGGATGGCAAAAAGGCCGTGGATCTCTCAGCGATCGATGTAGCCAGTGCCATCTCCCTGCATGACGAAGCGGGCAACTTGCGGGTCGTGCTCAGCCACAATTTCGAAAGCCACTCCTCCTTCAGCATGAGATCTCCCGATGGGCATGAGGGGCTGCGCGCCATCACGAGTGCAGAGATCAGCTCGATCGAGCTTTCCTCACCTCAGGAGCCTGACACCAAAATCATCTCGGCCGTGGCTTCAAACAAACCCGTGACCATCGTGCAAAAGCAGAGCAAGCCTCTGGTCATGATGGGGGAAGGCGACCAAGGCGGCACCTTTTGTGCCTATGGCAAAGATCCCGAATCAGCGGGCTTCGCCAGTCTGTCGGGTGGGCGTCACACGGGCAATCTCACCATCGCCACGCCCGATGGCTGTCCCCAGGTCACCATTGATGCCAACAGCTATGGAGGTCAGTTGTGCCTGTGCAGCGATCTAGGCTTCGTCCGCGCTCGAATGATGGTCTATGATGAGGGGGCTGGTCTGTTCATGAACTACACTGGAAAGCCAGTACTCCAGCTAGTCGCCGACTATGATGGAGGCCGGATCACCGCTTTCGACATGAATACGAATATCACAGGCGTCTTTCCTGAAGAGGAAGATTCCTCGACCGGATGGGACAACAACGCTGACTGATCTTTCTACGCGTGAGCATCCTGCGTTCGCTGCTGTTTCTTGGCCTCATGGTCAGCCTGCCTTGGCCATTGCAGGGCCAGTCTCAAGCGCTGACACAGGCCTTGGACGTGCGTTCCCTGCCCTACGAGCGCAGCCTTCAGGCCCTGCCCGTGTCACTGGAAGGAACCATCAGCTTTGTCGAAAGCAGCGGCACCGCCTTCATCCAGGATGCCTCTGGCGGCACCCACCTGCACTTTCGCCCGCCCGTGCAGCATGACTTGCAGGTGGGAGATCAAATCCGCCTCACGGGAGTCACCACACCCGGCCTCTACTTTCCTGGCGTGAATGTCGAGTCGCTGACGCGCATCGGTCGCGGCCTAGCTCCGATGGCAGTTCCCGCGACTTATGAGGATCTCGCCTCCGGCCGTTACCACTACCAGCGCATTGTCACCGAGGGCATCGGACGCAGCCTGAGCCCATGGGAAAAAAATCGCTCTCTGCTGCGGCTTGCGATTGGGGCTCAAGTCATCGAAGTGCGCGTAGATGCCCCGCCCGAGGCTGCCCCTGCCCTGATCGATGCCAGAATACAAATCACCGCCCTGGCAGCAGGCGGCATCAATGATCGTCGCCAGCTTGTCTTTCCTTACCTTCGCGTCGTGGATTGGTCTGACATCACCGTCACGACACCAGCGCCAGCACCCGAGAGCCTACCGATCGAGGCAGTGCCTGCGATCTACCAGTTTGGCGTGGCTGCAGGCCCTCGGCATCGCGTGCGCATTCATGGTACGGTGTTGGCCGTATTTCCGGGGGGGCGTCTTTACCTGCGGGACGCTGAACCACCGCCCTCTCCACGCACGGCTACGCTGGACAGTGGCCCGACTGCCCAGCTGACCCCCTCCGTTCCCCTGCCCTCACCTGCCATTGCAGTTCAGCTTAGCCAGAGCACTACCGTGATCGAAACAGGTGCCCAGGTGCACGTCGTCGGCTTTCCGGTGATGGAGAGCTTCAGCGCCTCTCTGGCCGATGCGAGTGTGCTACACACCGAAGCTGAAGCTCACGTGGTCGAGCCCGCCCAGATCAGCCTGCGTGATTTTCAGGATGGCTCGCACGATGGCGACCTCGTCACCCTAGAGGAGGAACTGCGGCTCGGGGATCTCTTCCGCAATGCCAGCGGACATGAGCTGCGCTTCACCGCAGGCGGGCTCTCCATCCGCGCCATGCTACCGCAGGAAAACGCCCCCGATTTGCGCCTCGGCAGTCGTTGCCGACTCACCGGCATCTGCGCGGTCGAGGCTTCTGCGACCGACCGTGGCTTCCGGTCTCAGCCACTTCAGGCCAGCCTCCTTCTGCGTGCCGCCAATGACATCCAGCTCATCGCTGCCGCGCCTTTCTGGGACACGCAGCGCTTAGGCATCGCGATGGCAATTCTTGCCTTGGGCATCCTGATGACCATGCTCTGGATCAGCCTACAGCGCCGTCAGATTCTGCGACTGCGGGCACGGATCAGCCATCAAGCCGCGCTGGATGAGCGGCAGCGCATCGCGCGCGAGTTCCATGACACGCTGGAGCAGGAACTGGCCGGCCTTTCCCTGCGCCTGCAAGCCGCAGCCTCGCGTCCGCTGGAGGAAAAAGCCCGCGCCTTGGTGGATGCCTCACGCAGCCTCGTCTCCCGCATTCAGGCGGAGGCGAGGAACCTCATCGCTGACCTCCGCCAGCCCGGCCGGCCCGCCAGCCTTCCAGAGTCGCTGCAAAGCCTCGCAGAACAATCGCGGGAGCACTTTCCCAAAGTCATCCTCGATCTGCACCCGATCCCTGATCTACCCCCAGCCACGGCGCATCATCTGCGCATGATCAGCCGCGAGGCCGTGACGAATGTCATCAAACATGCCGCCGCCCAGACCCTGACCCTACACCTCTCGCGCGGCTCACTGCCCGAAGCGCAGCTCATCCTGCGCATCTCCGATGACGGGCGTGGTTTTCTGCCTGAAAACGGCCCAGATGCCACCCGCAGCGGTCACTTTGGCTGTACTGGCATCCGCGAACGGTGCCGCACGCTGGGCGCGCAGGTCCACTGGGAGAGTCAACCCGGTCAAGGCACCACCCTAAGCCTCACGATGCCGCTCTCGCGTCTGTCATCGTCGGGTAATTCCTGATTGCCACATCTGCGAGAGTCATCCACTCTCCGCGCCCATGAGCCAACCCGCTACCCTTCCCGACACGAACGCGCCCTGGTACAAGCACCTGACGAGCTACCACTGGTTTGTTTTTATCGTCGCGTCTCTCGCCTGGTTGTTTGACTGCCTGGATCAACAGCTCTTCCTGCTGGCGCGCAATTCTGCCATGAAGGCCCTGCTGCCCCCGGAGGTGGATGCCATCAAGTATGGCGGCTACGCTACCTCCATCTTCGTCGCAGGCTGGGCCACGGGCGGCCTCATCTTTGGTTCGGTGGGTGACCGCATTGGCCGTGCGAAGACCCTGACGCTGACCGTTTTGATTTACTCCGTCTGCACGGGGCTTTCCGCCTTCTCCAAGGGATGGGTGGACTTTGCCATCTACCGCTTTCTGACCGGGCTGGGCGTCGGTGGCGTCTTCGGCCTCGCTGTCGCCCTAGTGGCAGATACCCTTCCCGACTCTGCCCGCGCCGGAGCTCTTGGCACCCTTCAGGCACTGTCCGCCGTGGGAAACATCACCGCAGGCCTGACCAGCATGTACATGGGCAGCCTGGAAGCGACCAAGGTCATTGAACCGGGCACCGCATGGAAGTACATGTTCCTCGTCGGCGCACTGCCCGCCTTCCTTTGCGTCTTCATTCAAATCCGACTGAAAGAGCCCGAAAAGTGGGTCAAAGCTCGTGCCGCCGGAAAGGCAGCTGGGGTCAAATTCGGCTCCTACTCTTCGCTACTTGGCGACGTGCGCTGGCGCAAATCTGCCCTGCTGGGCATGGTCCTCTGCGTCGCTGGTGTCATCGGTCTCTGGGGCATCGGATTCTTCAGCCCTGAACTCGTGGGGGATGTCATGGAGCGCTCGCTGAAAGCCGAAGGCGTCGCCGCAGAGAAAATCGCCGGGGAAAAGACCTTCTGGATCGGCGTGAACTCCATCGTGCAAAACCTTGGCGCTTTCTTTGGCATGTTGCTCATGACCAAAATCGCCCAAGGTCGCGGTCGCAAGCCTGCCTTTGCCATCGCCTATGTTGCCGCGATGATCTCCACGATCGGCTTTTTCCAATTCTTCGACGGTCGCAGCGATATCTGGATGAGCGCCATCATGGGAGCCTGCCAGCTCGCGCTCTTCGCCGGATTTGCCATCTACCTACCCGAGCTTTTCCCGACCAGCCTGCGCAGCACCGGCACCAGCTTCTGCTACAATGTCGGCCGTTTTGTGGCCGCCAGCGGCCCCTTCACTCTTGGCAGCCTTCAAGCAGCCCTGAAAGCTGGCGCTACCACGCCTGAGGCAAAGCTTGAAGCCTTCCGCACCGCTTGCACTTACATGAGCGGCATCTTTCTCCTGGGCCTTGTCGCCCTTGCTTTCCTGCCTGAAACCAAGGGCCGTCCGATGCCTGAGGATTGAGGATCCACCTGCGCTCGTGTCATGACTCCTGCTGAGCTCGCCGCCGCGACCCGCCTGCCTCCGGGCCTGAGCCCAGAGGCAGAATCCCTTTGGCATGCCAAGCATGGGAACTGGGAAAACGCCCACAACATCGCCCAAGACATTCACACGCCGCTGGGGTCTTGGATTCATGCCCTGCTGCATCTCATCGAGGGTGATCCATGGAACGCGGATTATTGGTTCGCCAAAGCGGGCAAACCCTCTCGCCCAGCTGCTGACATCGACGCGCTTTGGGAAGAAATTGCCCACGTCGTGCTGAAATGACACCCGAACTGCCGGAAGAACCGGTGGAGATCGAGATCACGCCCGAGCTCGATCTGCACACGTTCCAACCCCGTGAGGTCAGTTCATTGTTGGATGACTACCTCGCGGCCTGTTGGGAAAAAGGCATCCATCAAGTGCGCATCATTCATGGGAAAGGCACAGGCGCACTGCGCATCGGTGTGCATGAAAAGCTATCCCGCATGAGCCTCGTGGCCGCCATCACTTGGCCTGCGAGCGCTGACAGCGGTGGCTGGGGAGCCACTTGGGTGCAGCTTCACAAGCCTGATGATGGCCAACCCATCGGCCAAGAGCCCCCCAGCCAAAGCAACAAAAAAGCCTGCCGAGAAACGGCAGGCTTTTGAGGAAAAGACGACTGTCCGGCAAATCAGGCCTTCACCTTCGTCCAAGCCGCATTGGCTTTGCTGGAAGCAACAACCGCTTCGATGAAGGCCATGCCACGTACGCCATCTTCGATCTTGGGAAAATCGTTCTCGATGGCCGTTGGAACACGTCCTTCCATCCGTGCACGGATGGCGTTGGCGAAGTTCTTGTAGATGTTCGCAAAAGCTTCCAGGTAACCTTCGGGATGCGCAGGCGGTGTGCGAGTGGCTGCTGCGGCATTGGCTCCGAGGTAGCCGTTCGCCGTGCGATAAACTTGCATCGGCTGGTCGAGCCATTTCACAAGCAGCGTGTTAGGCTCCTTCTGATGCCACTCCAGGCCTCCCTTCTCTCCATAAACGCGAATGTTGAGGTTGTTCTCCTCCCCCACGCTGATCTGGGAGCTATGCAGCACACCTTTGGCTCCATTGTCGAAGCGGAGCAAGATATTGGCATCATCATCGAGCAGCCGACCTTCCACGAAGGTGGTAAGATCTGCCGCGAGTTCAGCGATCTTCAGCCCGGTGATGTATTCCGCCAGATTTTCCGCATGGGTGCCGATGTCACCCACGCAGCCCGCAGCACCCGACTTGGTGGGATCGGTGCGCCAAGCTGCCTGCTTTTGACCGCTTTCTTCCAGACGAGTGGCGAGCCAGCCTTGGGGATACTCCACCACGACTTTGCGGATCTTGCCCAGCTTGCCCTCATGGACCATGTCGCGGGCTTGCTTCACCAGAGGATAACCTGTGTAGTTGTGGGTCAGGCCGTAGATCAGGCCCGTCTTTTCCACCAACTCAGCCAGTTGCTTTGCTTCAGCGAGATCAAAGGTCGCCGGTTTGTCACTCAAGACGTGAAAACCATGCTCCAGCGCCATCTTGGCTGGCGGGAAATGCATATGGTTTGGCGTGACGATGGCGATGAAGTCCATGCGCTGATCCGCAGGCAGGGCGGCTTCCGCCTTGATCATTTCTTCATAGCTTCCGTAGCAGCGTTCGGCAGGCAGAAACAGATCTGCACCGCTGTCCTTCGACTTTTGAGGATCGGAGGAAAAAGCACCACAGACGAGTTCGATCTGCTGATCAATCGCAGCAGCAATGCGATGCACGGCACCGATGAAAGCACCACGCCCACCACCAACCATGCCATAACGGATTTTGCGACTCATAGGTAGAGAGGTTTAGTTTTAAGGGAAAACGGGAGACAGGGAGGGATCAATGCTGAGAGCAAAATTCCTCAAAGCGATCCATGCCTGCATTGATGACATCCAGGCCCGTCGCGTAGCTGAAGCGTAAGGTAAACTCGCTGCCAAAGGCCACGCCAGGAACGGCGGCGACACGAGCTTTGCTCAGCAATTTTTCGCAGAAGTTCACGGACTTCAGGCCCATTGGTTCGATGTCCACCAGGAAGTAGAAGGCACCCAGAGGCTCGACAACACGGATGTTCTTGATGGCCTGCAAGCGGCTCAGCATGTATTGACGACGCACGTCAAACTCGTCGCGCATGTCAGCCACGATCTGTTGGTCTCCACTCAGCGCGGCAATCGCTCCATACTGGGCGAAGGTGGTGACGTTGCTGGTCGTGTGGCTTTGAATGGTATCAATCGCATCGGCGATTTTCTTCGGCGCAGCGGTGTAACCCAAGCGCCAGCCAGTCATGGCATAGGCCTTCGAGAAACCATTGATGGTGATGGTATGGTCAAAGATGTCTTTGCTGATGCTGGCGATGGATACGTGCTTCTGACCTGCGTAAACAAGCTTCTCATAGATCTCGTCGGACAGGATCAGGATGTCTTCGGAAGCTGCGATTTCGCCAATGGCTTGCAGCTCTTCTTTCGAGTAAACCGAACCCGTCGGGTTGCCAGGACTGTTGATGATCACCATCTTGGTCATCGGAGACATGGCGTCCTCGAACTCCTCAGGCGTCATTTTCCAGCCATTTTCGCGCTTGGTTTCGACGATCACAGGAATGCCACCGACGATCTTCACCATCTCAGGGTAGCTCGTCCAATAAGGCGCGGGGATGATCACTTCATCGCCAGGATTCACGACGGCAGCAATGGCATTGTAACAGCTGTGCTTGGCACCGCAGTTCACGCTGATCATGGATGGATCGTATTGCAAACCGTTGTCGATCATGAGCTTGGCAGCAATTGCTTCACGAAGCTCCAGCAAACCGTTGCTCTCCGTGTAACGAGTTTTGCCGCCAAGCAGCGCCTCAGCCGCTGCCTGGGTGATGTGGTCTGGAGTGTTGAAGTCAGGCTCACCGGCACCGAAACTCAGCACATCGATGCCCTGCTTCTTCAGCGCCTTCGCCTGAGCGGTAATTGCGAGGGTCATGGAAGGGGCGAGTTCGGCGATGTTTTTGGCAATGAAGTCCATAGGGGCGTAAGGTGCTGGCTGGTGGTAAAAAAATCCGGGCTAGCCGGAAAGGGGGCGCTACAAAGGAGGGGCGAGAGGTTTTGTCAACGCCGGGGGGTGGAGGTTGCCGGAGAAAACCGAAAGCGATTTTGTGATTTCACCCAGAAAAATCTGCGCCCTTCAGGTGAGGTGAAACGTGCCTGCTTTCCGCAAAGGCTGCCTTTGCACTCTCTGTGTGGAAAGCCTGCCGAGTAGGCCAATCTGCCCTCGGGCTGAATTCTAGGCTTCCAGGCTCCCTAGACGGAAGCGTGCTTGGCCCCTGAAATGGAGCCACAAGCTTGAGCCTCTGCATTTTCAGGAGTGCAATCTTTTCGCCAATTCAGTAGTTTTTCTCTTGTTCACGAAAAAACAATCCTCGTGGGCAAATCCAACCATGGTCCAGGATCTCTCCACCCTCACCGCGTTCATCGACGGCGAACCGCATCGTTTCGAAACCGGCGACACGCTGCTCAATTTCATCGACCGCCACAAAGGGCGCGGTTTTGTGCCTACCTTGTGTGATGCGCCGCAGCTCGAGCCGTATGGCGCGTGCCGTGTTTGCAGCGTGGAGGTCGCTTTGCAGGCCGATGGGCCGCGTCGCGTGGTGGCCTCATGCCACACGCCGATTGCGCCAGGCATGCACATTTACACGGAGAGCCAAAAAGTGCGTCGTTTGCGCAAAAACATCGTCGAGCTCGTGCTGACGGATCATCCGCTGGATTGCCTGACCTGCGAGGTGAGCGGAAACTGCGAACTCCAGACCGTGGCGGCCAAAGTGGGCATTCGCGGCGTGCGTTATCCGGCGGGGGCGAATCATCTCGACCGGGCGAAGGACCATTCGCACCCTTACATGACCAGTGAGTTGTCGAAGTGCATCAACTGCTCCCGCTGCGTGCGTGCTTGCGATGAAATTCAGGGCCAGCATGTGCTCTCGATGCATGGTCGCGGCTTCAACGCGAAGATCATCAAGGGCCTCGACCAGTCCTTCGCGGACTCGGAGTGCGTTTCCTGCGGTGCCTGTGCGCAGGCCTGCCCGACCTCGGCCATCAGCGATGTCTTCTTCTCCAAATCCATCGAAGCCACGAAGAAGACTCGCACCGTGTGCACCTACTGCGGTGTCGGTTGCAATCTGAACGTCGCCACGAAGGGCAACGAGGTGCTCAGCATCCAGGCACCTGTCGATGCGGAGGTGAATCATGCGCACACCTGCCTTAAGGGCCGTTTTGCCTTCAAGTTCTACAATCACAAAGACCGCCTGCGCAAGCCGCTCATCCGTCAGAGCGATGGCAGCTTCAAGGAAAGCACTTGGGACGAGGCTTACGATCACATCGTGGCGAACCTCACCCGCATCAAAAACGAGCACGGCGGCAATGCGGTGGCTGGCATCTCCTCCGCACGCTGCACAAACGAGGAAAACTACCTCATGCAGAAGTTCATCCGCCATGTGATGGGCACGAACAACATCGACTGCTGCGCCCGCGTTTGCCATTCGCCGACCGCCTGGGGCATGCAGAAGTCCTTTGGCACCGGCGCGGCCACGAACAGCTACGAGGACATCGAGCACACTCGCTGTATCATGGTCATCGGCGCGAATCCGACCGAGGGTCATCCCGTCACCGGTGCTCGTTTGAAGCAGCACATCATGAAGGGCACGCCGCTCATCGTGATCGACCCGCGCAAGATCGAGCTCGTGCCGTATGCGAAGCATCACCTCCAGCTCCGCCCCGGCACGAACGTCGCGCTACTGAACATGTTCGCCCGCTGCATCCTCGATGCCGGTTTGGTGAAAACCGAGTTCGTGCGCAAGCGCTGCGAAAACTGGGAAGAGTTCGAAACAGGCCTCAAAGCCCTCGATTTGGCTGAACTGGAAAAAATCACCGGCGTGCCGCTCGAAACCGTCCGCGCTGCCGCTCTCGAATACGCCAGCGCGGAGGCCGCGATGAGCTTCCACGGCCTCGGCGTCACCGAGCACGAGCAAGGTGCGAAGACCGTCATGCTCATTTCGAATCTCGCCATGATGACCGGCAACATCGGCCGTCCCGGCGTCGGCGTGAATCCGCTGCGTGGTCAAAACAACGTCCAAGGCGCTGCCGACATGGGCTGCCAGCCGCATCAAGGCGCGGGCTACTTTGAGATGAACGATCTCGAGGTGCAGAAACGCTACAGCGACTTCTACGGCACTCCCACGCCGACCGAACCCGGCTGGAAGATCCCGCAGATGTTTGATGCCGCCATTGAGGGCAAATTGAAAGCCCTCTGGCTCATGGGCGAGGACGTCGTGCAGACCGATCCTGATGCGCATCACGTCCGTCACGCCATGGAAAGCCTCGATTTCCTCGTCGTGCAGGAGATTTTCATGACCGAGACGGCCAAGTATGCGCACGTCATCCTCCCCGCGTCCTCCTTCCTCGAAAAGAGCGGCACCTTCACCAATGCCGAACGCCGTGTGCAGCGCGTGAACGCCGCCGTGAAGCCCCTCGAAGGCACCAAGCCCGATGGCCAGATCATGTGCGAGGTCCTGCAGCGCTTCGGCTTCCCGCAGGCCGACTACACGCCCGATGGTGTGCTCGCTGAGATCGCGAAAATCGTTCCCTTCTTCAAAGGCGCCACCTGGGAAAACCTCGGCGATCAAGGCCTGCAATGGCCCATCAAAGAAGGTGGCATCGACACGCAGATCATGCACCAGGAGCAATTCGCTCGTGGGAAAGGCCACTTTCATTACTTCGACTGGAAAGAGTCCACCGAGCTGAAGACCAACGGCGCTGAGTTCCCCTTCATCCTCACCACCGGCCGCATTTTGGAGCACTACAACTGCGGCACCATGACCCGCCGCACCGGGAACAGCGAGATCGTCGTGCAGGACTACCTCTCGATCAATCCCGCCGACGCCCAGCGCAAATCCATCCGCACCGGCGACCGCGTCCGCCTCAGCAGCGCCCGCGGCGAGGTCGAGCTCGAAGCCCGCGTCACCGATGAAGTGAAGCCCGGCATCCTCTACACCACCTTCCACTTCCCCGAAGCCATGGTGAACAACGTCACCGGCCAAGGCTGCGACGCCGACACCCTCTGCCCCGAATACAAGGTGGTCGCTGCGGATGTGGAATTCGTCAGCGCCGGCAAGCCGAAGAAGAAGCGGATGATGGAGATGGGGTAGATCGCCTGGGTCACGCCACGTCCTGATACAGATACTTCTGAAAGCCCGCGAAGGCCTGCCCCACGTCGTTGCCGAGATCGGCCACGGCGTCAGCGATGGAGTTGTGATACCGCAGCCTCAAAAGCGGCGTGAGTTTCTCCTGGTCGAGTTCCTCCACGCCGACGCTGATGTAGTGCGAGAGCACGAAGTCGAGGAAGACCTGCTGCTTGCTGCTGAAGTGCGTGCTGATCTCCACCTTCGCTTTGGCCGCGCGTTCTTCTCGCGTCAGCGGCGGCAGGGCGTAGGCCACATGGGCCAGCACGTCAAAGAGGTCGCTGTTCTTGGCGTCGATGACGGTTTGCATCTCGGCGAGCTGGTCTTTGCCGAAACCTTTCTCCGCGAGACCTTCGAGCAGCTTCTTCCGCGTGTCCGGCTCGCTCCACAGGGCGCGGAGTTCGTCTTCGTTTTGGAAAAACTCCGGCAGCTTGCCGAAGAGCAAGTCCAGGAACTGCTGCGACGACATCGGCGTGCCATCGGGATGCCAGAAGCTCGTCATCATCATGTGTTGGATGCTGCGCACCTTGCCATCGGCGAGCTTCACCTTGGCCTTCTTCTTGCCTTCACACTGGCACGGGCGCTTGGCGCACACCGGGCAAGGACACACGCAGGGAGCCTGCCCGCAGCCATCGCAGGATTTTGGCGGCTTCTCTCCACAGGCGCAGGGATACTGCCCGCAGGTCTTGCACTTCTCCGGCTCGGCTGGTGGTCCGTCCCATTCTTCGTCGTGGAAATGCTCGTGAGCCTTCACGAAGTCGTAGATCGTGAAGTAGTCCTTCCCGTCAAAGAGCCGCGTGCCGCGGCCGATGATTTGTTTGAACTCGATCATCGAGTTCACCGGGCGCATGAGCACGATGTTGCGGATGTTTCGTGCATCCACGCCGGTGCTCAGCTTCTGCGAGGTCGTCAGGATGGTCGGGATGCTCTTCTCGTTGTCTTGAAAGTCGCGCAGCCATTGCTCGCCGAGTGCGCCGTCGTTGGCGGTCACGCGGTGGCAGTAGTTCGGGTCCTTGCTGGTCTTCACCTGATTGATGAGGTCCCGCACCAGCAGCGCGTGCTCCTGGCTGGCGCAAAAGACCAGCGTCTTCTGCGTCTGGTCGATCTGGCTCATGAAGATCTCCACGCGCTTTCGTTCCCGCGCTTGGATCTCCAGCTTTCTGTTGAAGTCGCTTTCTCCGTAGAGCTTCCCGGCTTCGACCTCGCCTTCCAGGACCACGTCATCGGGCGTCCAGGTGTATTCATCCAGCGTGGTGCTGATTTGCTTCACGCGGAAAGGCGTCAGGAAGCCATCGTTGATGCCTTCCTTCAGCGAATAGACAAACACTGGCTCACCGAAGTAAGCGTAGGTGTCCACGTTGTCCCGCCGCTTCGGCGTGGCTGTGAGGCCGAGCTGCACCGCCGGGCTGAAGTAGTTCAAAATATCCCGCCAAGTGCTCTCATCATTGGCTCCGCCGCGATGGCACTCGTCGATGACAATGAAGTCAAAAAAGTCTGGCGGGTATTCCCCAAAGTAAGCCGTCTCCAACGGTCCCGACAAAAACGTCTGGAAGATGGTGAAGAACAGATTCCCGTTCTTCGGCACTTTGCCCTTCTTCTTGATCTCGCTCGGCTCGATCCGCACCAGCGCATCTTCCGGGAAGGCGGAAAAGGCGTTGTAGGCTTGATTTGCCAGGATGTTTCGATCCGCCAGGAAAAGAATGCGCGGCCTGCGAGTCGGGTCGCCGCTGCGGTTCCAGCGGCTTTGGAAAAGCTTCCACGCGAGCTGAAAGGCGATGAAGGTCTTCCCCGTGCCCGTCGCCAGCGTCAGGAGGATGCGGTCACGTCCTGCGGCGATGGCTTCCAATACTCGCTCGATGGCGATGTCCTGGTAGTAGCGCCCTTGGAAAAACCCGCCGCGATCTTCAAACGGCACCGCCGCGAAGCGATCCCGCCACGCGTTGGCTTCGGCAAAGGTCATCGCCCAGAGTTCGTCAGGTGTCGGGTAGGCGGGGATTTCTTTTTCCTCGCCGGTGAGCATGTCGATGGCGTAGATGCCTTGGCCGTTCGTGCAGTAGGCGTGGCGCAGGGAGAGCTTGTCTGCGTAGTTTTTCGCCTGGGCCGCGCCTTCGGTCAGTGGCAGGGCCCATGCCTTCGCCTCGTTCACGGCCAGCTTGGTGTTGCGGTATTCGAGGATGTAGTCGGCGGTCAGGGCTTTGCCCTTTTTGCCGTGCCCTTCCAGCCGCCCCGTCGTGATCGGATACTCCCGCCGGATGCGGCTGCCCTCCACCACGCCCCAGCCCGCCGCTTTCAGGGCGGGATCGATCAGCTCGGCGCGGGTTTCGGCTTCGTTCATGCAGGCAGCTTAGCCGTGATTCAGGATTGTCTCCATTTCTTGAGGCGAATCTGGCATTCCTCGGCGGGAAGATACCTTTCCAGTGAAAGCAAATGCTCCAGCTTGGCAGCGGCGATGTCACCAGAAATCACTTTTTCAGCCACGAGCTGGTCCATGATCCACAGAGTGCCATGCACTTCCACGTGGCGTGCCCGGCCTGCTTTGCGGAGGGCTTTGTCACCAGAGATCAGCATGGCATCCAGCTTCATCGCCAGGAAAAGCACCGAGCAGTCATTGAACTTCGCCTTGCTGCCGACTTCGCGTTCGAGATCGGACACCTGGCCGAGTTCGTCAAAGCTCAGCCCATGCTCCCGCACCTGACCGCTTTTGAAATAGGCCAGCGCCTGCACATGCCCGCCGTCCTCCAGCTCGCCTTTGATCAGGTCCGTGGTGTGGGTTTCGATGCCCAACTGAAACCACAAATCAAACAGGCCTGCCAATTCGAGGTCGATCAGCACATTGGCATCCTGGACGGCGATTCTCATGTCATGCGCTCAAGGTTTCAGGATGCCTCCGATGCAAAGAGGTGATCAAACTCCCGCAGACTCACGTCGAGAAACTCCGCCGCCTTCGCCCGCGTGATCAGCTCCTGGGCAGCAGCCCGATAGACCAATTGCGTGTAGCGGTTGGCCTTTTCGGTGCCGGGCCAGTGACCCGGCTCCGTCTTTCGATGCTTGTTGTTTTGAAAGTAGAAGGACTTGAGCTGGCTCGGGGTGATGATCTTGAGGTCGGCAGCGCGGCGCATCAGCGCGGCGATGGAGATGCCCCAGTCCTCCTTGATGCCGATCCGCTCCCGCAGGCTGATGCCATCCGGACGTTTCACGCCCACCCGTGACCGCAGCGCCGCCGCAGGCAGCAGCAGAGCCCCGGCAAAGCGATAGCATAGCGCTTCTTTGAGCTTGTGGCTTACACCATCAGGCAGCTTCATCACCAGATGACCCAGCTCGTGCAGGGCCGTCAGGCGCTTGCGGGGCAGGTCCGTGTTCAGCCATTCGGCCAGCACGATGACCGGCGTTTCCGCATCGGCCCAGCCGGAGAAGCCATTGAAGCTTTCATCCGCCTTCACCTCCGTCACTTTGATGCCATGCTCTTCCAGCATTTCGTGCACGTTCGTCAGGGCGTCCTCGCCCAGCTTCCATTTCTGCCGGATCAGCGCCGCGGCCTTCTCAGCCTCATGGCCCAGCGTCTCCTCGTCATCAACCGTCAGGTGAGCCAGATCCACACGGGGCAGCGCCGCACCCCGGATCTCCAGGATCTCCTCGATCTGGAGATACTGCTCAAAGTAGTCGGCAGCCGCCTCCCGCACTCGGTTCACCTCCCGCTCGGGAAACTTGGTCAGCTTGCGGAACTCGATGCTCGCCAGCGTCACGGACTTCTGGCGGAAGAAGTAGCCGGCATCGAGGTCAAACACCCGCGCCAAGGCCCGCACCACGGATGAATCCGGCCCCATCAGGCCCTTTTCGTATTTTTGCAGCGCCGCGTGGGAGAGCTGGCTGCCCAGCCCCGCCAGTTTATCCGCCACCTCTCGCAGCGTCAGGCCGCGCATCAGGCGTGCCCGGCGCAGGCGTTCGCCAAAGCGTTGTTTGCTGTTTGTGTCCCCCATGGGTTACAGAAAAGCGGAAAATCGCAAATCCGTCAACCCAGGCTTTTGCTACCTCCCCGCATACACCACCACCTCCACGCCCTCCAGATCACCCAGGATGGACTCGATCAGCGGGCGCACGGTGTCCCAGTCCAGGCCGCCAAGGCCGCAGCCGAGTTTGGGCAGAGCGATGGACGCGATGCCTTCGGCCAGCAGGACGCGGTGCAGGTCGTGCAAGCCCGCCTCAACCCATTCCAGCCTGGAGGGATGCCGCCAGTCCTGCTTGGTGGGGAAATTGATGATCCAGCGCGGCCCCGTCACCGCTTCACGGCGCGTCAGGTGCACCCGGCCCACCACCATCTCTCCAGCGCGACAAGCGGCGGCGTAGGCGCGGAAGTTCTCCGGGAACTGCTGCTTGAATTGCAACGCCAGCCCCTTGCCCATCACGCCCACCGTGTTCACGGCATTCGTGATGGCCTGTTCAGGGGCACGGAGGAGGTCGCCTTCGGTGTAGCGGATCATGATCGAGCCATGATACTTCAGTCGCCGCCTCCGACATTCAAGGAGCGAACCACGGGTGCGAAGACACGATGCAGCGTTTCCAGCCTTTCTTTGAGCCACGCAAACTGACCGGCCCACTGGAGTTCATCGGTGAAATCCGCGTCCTTGCGTGTGAAGATGCGGCACATGGTCTTCTCGGCCGGATTGTGCCAGATCAGCGGGAAGCCAAGTTGACCTTCGAACTCGGTCTTCCGCGCTTCCAAGGCGGCGAAGTCACTTTTGGAGTTCTCGCGGGACAGCACCAGTTCCGCACGGATCTCAGGCCCCTTGGCATTGGTCACGCTGTTCCAGCTCGACACCACTGCTGACAAGCTGAAGCCACTCTTTCCGAGCGAAAGACTCATCCAGTGCCGGGGAGAGGGTTTCGTGCAGCGCAGGGGACTCTGCCGCTCCTCCATGAACTCCGCAAAGCTTGTCCAGAACCGCTGTTGCAGTTGCTTATGCTCCGACACCTCCCCGCTGGTCGCCGCCTGCTTCACCGTTCGTGTCCAGTCGTTCGGTTGGCTGATGACGTTGAACTTGGGAGCCACGGGCGAATCGCCGATTCGCCACAGCTCGACTTCGAGGCCAAAGACATTGATCTGGTCGTCTGTGCGCTCATTCAACCAGTCGAGCGCCGCCCGGTGTTCGTCTGTGAAACGCTCGGCAATCCACACCACCGTCACCGCTTGGAGGCCGGCGGCGTAGGTGATCAACTGGCCGAGATGCGTGTGATCGGTGCGTTCGAGCTGGTTTTCGATCAGCACCCATTGGTCCGTCGCTGTATCCTTGCAGAGAATGTCCGCCCGGAAGGGACCCACGCCCTTTTCCGTCTTCTCCAGTTCGAGTTCGATTCCGATGGTCTCACCGAGCAGTTGCAGGTTTTCCTCCCTGGCCAGCCATGGCGTGAAGCTTCCAGCCTCCGAACTCCACACGTCGCGCAGGACCACCCGTTGCAATCTTCCAAGGTTATTGTTGGTCATGATTCAAAGTTCTCCGGCAAACGCCTGATGCAGCAGGCTCTTCTTCAGCTCCTCCAGCGCCGCCAGCTTCCGCTCGTAGAGCGCCGCGAGGCGCTGGGTTTCGGCGGACAGGGCGTCGAGCTGGGCTGCCATGGGCTGTTGTTCTGCCAAAGGCGGAAATGACAGGGACAGGTTGCGCAGGTCTCGAATGTTGATCTGCATCAAAGCAGCCCCGTAGGTTTTGGCCCGAATCTGATCCTGAACCGCTGCCGACTTCATGAGGTAGTAACCGAATTCGGGCGCGAGGAGGCCTTTCTTGAAACGAATGGGCACGATTCCACGCGTGACGTTGGCTCCTTTCAATGTCGTAGCCGCCACGGAGATGGTTCCGGTGCTTCCACGGACGCAGAGAAGCAGTTCGCCGCCTTGGAGCTGAGTGCGTTGGTAGCCTGAGGCCAGTTTGGGGTCGATTCGCTTCAAGCCATCCAGTTCGATGAGCTTGGAAGTTAAGTCGGTTGGCCGCACGACCGGGAGACCACCAGAAACGTCGTCGCCGGGCTGGACGATGCCGTAGGACAAAGAGCAGTCGGAATCGGCAGCTTCTTCGAGCGTCTTCTCCACCCACCCCGGCCCGCGCTGGGTGAAGACGGCGTGGAGGTGGCTTTCGAAGAGCGCGCGGGCGTTTTGGAGGTTCGTTTCGGCGTGGGCGCGGGCGGTGGCGATCCCCGCCATCGCCTCGTCCAGCACGCCGACAATCCGCTGCTGCTCGGCGAGTGGGGGGACGGGGATGCGCAATGACTTAACAAATGGAAGCTTCACACCTTGAACTGTCGCGCCGGTGCCCTCCGCGATGATCGTGTCTGATATTGCCTTGAGCCACCAAAACAGAAAACGCACAGTAAGCACTTTCGTGTCGTGTGGGATAATGCCACGAAGGTCTTGGTTTATAGCTGTGTCTTGGCCGAGCAAGCAGACTTTCCCCAAGCCAACTCGGGTCGCTATAACCACATTGCCCGCAGGGATTATGTTGGTAGCGCTGCTATGAACCGCTTCTTTAGTGATTCGAAACTCAGTCTCTGTGATGACCTCGTGCCGCATGTCGCGGACGGTTGCCCAAGGAATAACACCAGAATAAAACGCTGGATTGTCCTTGGACGGAGTGCCGCCGCCTACGACATCACATACATCGCCGAGATTCTTGGTCTGCGAGCCTACCTTCATCCCAGCATCCCCCTGATGTTCCCCAGCACTTCCGCGCTTTCGGCATCCAGCGCGGCGATTTCTTCCAAGATGGCCTGCGGGCTCCGGTGCTGGACTTCGCCGCCGCCGTTGGGGTTTTTCACGGAGAGGTCCCAGGTGGTGGTGTCGATGTCTTTGACGTCCACGCTCCAGCTTTTCGCCGAGTCCTCGAAGTGCCGCTGCCGGTCGATGAAGTCGCTGAGGTCGGCATCATTGAGCGGGTTGGTCTTCCCGAGGCTGCGGCCGGGGTCGAGCTGGTAATACCAGACCTTCCGCGTCCGGGTGCCCTTTTCAAAGAAGAGCACGACGGTCTTCACGCCTGCGCCCTGGAAGGTGCCGCCGGGGCAGTCGAGCACGGTGTGCAGATCGCAGCTCTCCAGCAGGTGCCGCCGCAGGCTGACGGAGGCGTTGTCGGTGTTGCTGAGGAAGGTGTTCTTGATCACCACGGCGGCGCGACCACCGGCGCGGAGGATTTTGATGAAGTGCTGAAGGAAGAGGAAGGCCGTCTCGCCAGTGCGGATGGGGAAGTTTTGCTGCACCTCGGGCCGCTCCTTGCCGCCGAAGGGCGGATTCGCCAGCACGATGTCGTAGCGGTCCTTTTCCTGGATGTCGGCGAGGTTTTCCGTGAGCGTGTTCGTGTGGATGAGGTTCGGCGCTTCGATCCCGTGCAGGATGAGGTTCATGATGCCGATGACGTAGGCGAGGGACTTTTTCTCCTTCCCGTAGAGCGTGCGCTCCTGCAGGGCCTGATCCTGAGCGACGCTGCGCTGCGGATGCTCGCGGCGGAGGTAATCGACGGCCTCGCAGAGGAACCCGGCGCTGCCGCAGGCACCGTCGTAGATGGTCTCGCCCAGCTTGGGCGCGAGGACGCGGATCATGGCGCGGATGAGCGGGCGCGGGGTGTAGTATTCGCCGCCATTGCGCCCGGCATTGCCCATGCGCTTGATCTTTTCCTCGTAGAGGGCGCTGAGCTCGTGCTTCTCGCTCTGGGAGCGGAAGCGCAGCTCGTCCACGTGGTCGATGATCTCGCGGAGGTTGTAGCCGCTGGTGATCTTGTTTTTCAGCTCGCCGAAGATCTCGCCGATCTTGTATTCGAGGGTGTTTGGCCCGGCGGCCTTCTGCTTGAAGCTGTGGAGGTAGGGGAAGAGCTTCTTATCGACGAACTCGCGCAGGTCATCGCCGGTGAGCGCGGCATCGTGGTCGAGGCTGCCGTCCTTTTTCTTCGGCGCGGCCCAGACCTCCCAGCGGAAGTCCTTTTCCAGCAGGTGGGTGTATTTCTTCCCCTCCAGCGCCGCCTCGGTGGCGCGGTCCTGCTCCAGACCGTCGAGGTATTTCAGGAAGAGCAGCCAGGAGGTCTGCTCGGTGTAGTCCAGCTCGGTGCCGCAGCCAGCTTCCTTGCGCAGGGCGTCGTCGATGTTGCGGAAGGCTTGTTCAAACATGGGGCGTTCATTCATGCGAAGCCTCAACGTGAAGGCAAGAGACACCTTGAAAGAGCACAGGTTCAAGTCTTGAATGATTCATGCCCTCCCGAATCCTCATCGCTACCGATCTGCATCAGCGTGCGGTGCTTGATGAGGCGCTGGTGAAGTTGTGTGAGGAGGTCAAACCGGATGCACTGATCCTCGGTGGGAACTTCCTGCATGGGACGGGGCTGCTGCCGTTGGGGCGCGCGCGGCAACTGATGCCGACGCGGTGTGCGGTGCAGCTTCAGGTCATCCCTTTCCCGTAAGCCATGGTGAACCTGGATGCCGAAGTTCCACGGGGCAGGAATGCGCCGCTTACTGGGAATGGCGAAATCCGGGGTGAAGTAGGTCACCGGCCAGGGCTGCGACACTGGCACCCGATGCCCCGTGAACAAAGCCATGGCTGCCGAGTGGAGTTCGTCAGCACCGACTGGCCGAAGAAAGAAGCGAATGATGAAAACGGGATGATGAGCTTCCCAAGTTCTTGGCCCACTCACCAACCAGTTTCGAAGGCCTTTGAAACAAACCAAGGCTGGATTGACTGCTTAGTGAGAAGCCTTGACCGCGACTTCGGTGGACTGGCTCAGGATTTGCTGCAAAGGCTTGGGATACAAGCCCAAGACGATGATGGCCGTTGCAAGCCCCAAGGCAGCGACCCGCGTGGGCAATGTCACTTGGATTGGCTCCTGAGGACTTGCTTCCGAGCTGTACATGGAGACGATGGCTCGGAAGTAATAGTAAAACCCAGCTGCGGCACCTATAGCAGCGCAAACGAGAGCACCCCAGTAGGCCTGATCCACCAGTCCGATGAAGACAAAGAGCTTGCCCATGAAACCGGCGGTCAAAGGAAGGCCTGCCAAGCTGGCGAGAGAAAGGGTCATGATGAAGGCCAGAAACGGACTGCGTTTGGCCAAACCGCGAAAGTCGCGGATGTCCTCGCCTCCCCCCTGGACGCGGAGCAAGGCCAAAACCAGGAAACCGAGAATGGTCATGGGCAGATAAGTCGCAAGGTAGAAGGCCACCACGCCGCTTGAATTCAACCCGCTGCGCGTGGAACCGACACATGCCAAAGCCAACAGCAAATAGCCCGCGTGGCTGATGCTAGAATAACCAAGCATGCGCTTCACACTCTGCTGGAATATTGCTGGCAGACTGCCTAGCAAGACCGTCAATGCGCCCAGGATGAGCAACAAACCTTTCACTTCAGGCCCCACTGCAGAATGTTCGACCAGCAAAGCATCCACGGTGCGGGTGAGAACCACAAAACCTGCAGCTTTGGAACCAACCGAAAGGAAGGTCGTCACTGGAATGGGAGCTCCCTGATAGACATCGGGCACCCAGCTTTGGAAGGGAGCAGCGGCAACCTTGAACCCAAGACCTGCGAGGAGGAAAGCTGCGCCCAAGAGCACCGGTCCTTTGCTGAGTTCAGGGCGGGTCAAGGCTTGAGCAATGCCATCAAAACTCAGCGAACCCGTCGTGCCATAGACCCAAGCGATGCCAAAGACCAAAACGCCTGTGCTCAATGCACCTAGAATGAGATACTTGACACCTGCCTCCAAAGCGAGGGTGCTTTTTCGAGCGAAAGCCACCAGAACGTAAAAGGAAACCGTCACGAGTTCGAGAGCGACAAACACCGTCACGAGGTCTTGAGCACTGGCCATCCACATCATGCCGGCACAGACAATGAGAGGTAGGCTGTACATTTCGCTCATTCTTCCCTCGAGCGTGTATTTGGTGAGATAAGACGAACACTCGGAGGTCAGCCAGAGGACGAACAAAGTGGTGACGAGGAAGAAGCCTTTGTAGAACAAGGCGAGAGAATCCAAGCGCATCCAGGGGATGCAAAAAGAAGGAAGGCTGTCGGGGGCGTGGCTAACAACTGTCAAAAAAAGAACCAAGGCCGTCGCAGTGCCAGCCAGACTCACCGCCGCGATGGCGCGGCGACTGACCTGAGGGGCAAAAGCCTCAACGATAAGCAACAACAGGCCAAGGATGGCGAGGAAGGCTTCGAGGGTGAAAACAGACATGGGGAGAAAATCAGTGAGATGCGGAAGGTGCGGCCTTGGCAGCCTCCTGAATAGCGGTGCTTGCGGTCTCGACCACCGAGGCGAGGTCCGTCTTCATCAATCCTAACAGAAGCCAAGGACAACAACCTGCGATCAGCAAGACGGCAGCTAGAAGGATGAGGGGAAGACGCTGACCAAAAGCGGGATCCGTCATGAACAGACCTGCATTCGCGCTACCTTGAAAGATTCCACGGTAAGCACGCAGCATGTAAACGGCAGACATCACCACTCCCCAAAGGGCCAAGACCACAGCCCATTGAAGTGGAGTGAAAGGGGCAGCTCCGAAAGTTTGGAAACTACCGATGAACACCATGACCTCACCCGCAAAGTTGGCCAGTCCAGGCAATCCGATGGAAGCAAAAGCACCAAACGCAAAGAGCACGGTAAAAGCAGGAGCATGGGAGCCCAAGCCGCCGAGTTTTGCCAGCTCCAGGGTGCCAAGCTGACTGCGCAAGCGTCCGGCAAGACTGAAGAGTAGCGCGATACTGATGCCGTGCGCGAACATGAGAAGAACTGCGCCACGCAGGGCAACCTCCGTGCCTGCAGCAAGGCCCAAGAAAATATAGCCCATGTGCATGACGGAAGAGTTTGCGAGCACATCATCCAACCGCTTTTGATGGATGGTCACCAACCCCATGATGAGGATGTTGCCGAGCAACATGTAAAGCAGCGCTTGATGCACCCATGGCTGCTGAAAGCCCTGTGGCAACAAGGGAAGGGCAATGCGGAAAAGACCGTAAAGACCAAACTTCTTGAGCACGCCACTGTGCAGCATCGCGACAGGAGTCGGTGCCGCCGCGTAAGCAGGCGCTGCCCAAGAATGGAGTGGGAACAAACTGACAAGGGTGCCAAATCCCAAGAGCAAAACGAAAGCGATGGATGCCTGTTTTTCGAGAGGAAGCGGCGTGGCTGCGGCCTGGGCCTTGAGGGCCGTGAGGTCAAAAGTGAGCTTTTCACCACCGCTGTATTCGAGAACCATCCAGGCGAGACCTGCGAGCAAAATCAAGCTTCCTGCACCGAGATAAACCGTCGTTTTCCAAGCCACTGCTTTGCGATGCTCTTCGTCACCATGACCGTGAAGGGCAATCATGAGAAGTGTGGGAATCAGCGCCAATTCATGGAAGGCGTAGAGGAAAAAGACGTCTGTGCAGAGAAATGCGCCCAACGCTCCAGCTGCGATGAGTTGAGAAGCCACATGATACATGAGCGGCTTCTCCGCGCTGATTTGCCAGACGGCAGCCAAAGCGACTAGAACGGTCAGCAAAGCTAAAATCAAAGACACGCCATCAGCACCGACCGCGAAAGCAATCGCTGGATTTTCTAGGACCGTGCGCGAGCTGACGTAAGCGTATCCCGCTTTGTCGGCTCCAGTCGTGCTGAAGTTCCACACGAGCCCCACGACGAGCCCCAGATTGACCAAAGCGCTTCCCACCGAGAAGACGCGAACAGGAGCACCCAGACCGACCGCAAGTGCAGCCAACAGGGGCAAGAGGATGACGATTTCGAGAGGACTCATTCCGTGGAAAGGATCAGTGCCCCATCTGGGGCAGAACAAACACAACGAGGTAAATGACGAGCAGCAGGCCTGCACCAAGCAGGAAGGTGTAAGCCTGCAAATGACCCGAGGTGAGCAGGCGAGAGGCAGAGCCGATGCGGCGAGCGGCAAACGCAGGCAGCCTAGCAACGAGACCATCCACAAAGACGCGCTCCAGCCCGCTGACCAACCAAGCCAAACCATCCTGGAGCACTTTCACCAAGACAGCGTAAATCTCATCGAAATAGAATTTGTTCGCGAAGATCTTGAAGAGCCGCTTCGAGGCCAGAGGATCTTGCGCCTTGCCTTTGTACAAGAAGAAACCCAGACCCGTACCGATCACGAGTGCCGCGATGGAAGCAATCATCACCGTCGGATGCGTTTCAGCATGGTCAGGCTTCATGGCCTGGAACATCTTGGCTGCCCAGCCCCAAGGAGAAATCGCTGTCAAAATGGCCAATGCCAGCAACGGCAAAATCATGACGATGGGCGCCTCCACCGCATGATGGGCATGCTCAGAGCGAGGCTTGCCCAGGAAGGCAATCACAAACATCCGCGTCATGTAGAAAGAAGTGAGGAGTGCTGTCGCAACTCCGATCCAAAAGAGAGGGGAAGCGCCTTTCACTTCAAAAGCCACCCCCAGAATCGCTTCCTTGCTCCAGAATCCGCTCGTGATGAAAGGAACCCCCATGAGGGAAGCTGTGCCGATCAAGAAAGTCACAAACGTGACTGGCATGTGCTTGGAGAGGCCCCCCATTTTCCAAATGTCTTGCTCGTGGTGGCAGGCATAGATCACAGCCCCCGAACCGAGGAACAGCATGGCTTTGAAGAAAGCATGCGTGTAAAGATGGAACATGGCGGGATGTCCTGGAGCGGCAGCGTCATGCTGTCCCAGAGCTTGCATCGCGACTAGGCCCACGGCCATGACCATGTATCCCAATTGAGACAGGGTTGAGTAGGCCAACACTCGCTTGATGTCATTCTGCTGAGTCGCAATCAATGCAGCCATCAGCGCCGTCAGACCGCCGATCCAGGCAATGGCCGTGGCCGCGTCCGGTGAGGCTTCGATGACAAAGGCGCAACGCACGAGCATGTAAACTCCGGCAGCCACCATGGTCGCTGCGTGAATGAGCGCAGAAACAGGCGTGGGGCCTTCCATGGCATCAGGTAGCCAGACATGCAGAGGAAACTGCGCACTTTTTCCAACAGCCCCCATGAAAATCCCAAGCGCAGCGATCATGAAAAAGACCGTGTGAGTCTTTGCTGCGTCATGCAGAGGCCCCATCGCGAAACTCTCTTTCAATCCCGCGAAACTGACATCGCCATGATTTGCTGAAAAGAGCATCAGAATGCCAATCATGAAACCAAAGTCACCGATGCGGTTGGTGAGGAAAGCTTTCTTGGAAGCCTCAGCCGCACTGGCTTTCTCGAACCAATGGCCAATGAGAAGATAGGAACTCAAACCCACCAATTCCCAAAAGATGAACATCATCACAAGGTTTCCAGCGAGCACGATGCCGGTCATGGAGAACATGAACAAGGACAGAGAACCGAAGAAGCGCTCCTTGGCTTCATCTTCCTTCATGTAGCCAACGGAAAAGAGGTGCACAAAGAAGCCGATGGAGGTGACGATGAACATCATGCCTCGGCTCTGCTGGTCAATGATGGCATCAATGGCGATCTTGAACTTACCCACTTCAAGGAAAGGCAGCAAAATAGGCGCAGCGTCCTTTGTGCCGAGCAACATCAGGCTGATGAGAAAGCAAATCGCTGCCGAGAGCAGCGAAATCGCAACGCAGGCCCCTTTCAACACGCGATGTGCGAGCAAAATCACCAGTGCTGAGAGCAACGGCAGCAGCAGCAGTAAGGTGGGCAGACCTGCGGAGGTGGTTTCCGTTTCGGGCATGGGTTTGTCTCAGTTTGCAGTTCTCTCGCAGATTAACCTTGGAGTTTGGTGACGGCTTCCACCTCGACGCTTTGCTTGGTGCGGAACAAAGCAACGATGATGGCCAATCCAACGGCAACTTCAGCCGCTGCGACTGTGATGGTAAAGAAAACAAGAGCTTGAGCCGTGTAATCCGGCAGCCCTTGAGTCAGGTTGAATCGGGAAAAGGCCACCAGCGCGAGATTGGCCGCGCTCAACATCATTTCCAGGCACATGAAGATGATGAGAATGTTGCGACGGGCGATCACCCCTGCCAGCCCTAGGCTGAACAAGATGCCACTGACAATCAGGTAATGATTTAGGGTAATCATGACGGGCTCACCTCCTTGTCGCGTTTGCTCAGAGCCACCACCCCAACGGTTCCCACGAGCAGCAGCAGTCCGACCAGCTGTAGATGGAAGGCATATTTGGAAAAAAGCGTTTCTCCCATCAGTTTGGCATCGGGAAGAGTGCCTTCCTTCAAGTCCCGGGAGATGGTAGGCAGATTTTGTTTACCACGAGCTTCCCAGGATTTCGCAGCATCCGACAGATTGAGGGATGCTGTTTCGGTGGTGTCTTGTGAATGGGGGAGTTGATTGGAGATGGTTGCGACTTGCAAGGCCAGGATGGCGGCGACCAGAACTCCGGCGGCGATGGCAGCTATGTTGGCTTTTCCGCCCAAAACTTCAGATTTGATGTCCATCAGCATGATGATGAACAGGAAAAGAACCATCACTGCACCGGCATAAACCAGCACTTGTAGGGTGCCAATGAAGTAAGCGTCCAAACTCAAAAACAAAGCAGCGAGACCGACAAAGCTTACCGCCAAGGAAAGAGCGCTGGTGACTGGATTGCGTGCGATGACCACATTCAGGCCAAAGCCGAGTGTGATCAGGGCAAAAAGATAAAACAGGAGCGGAGGCACGAGAATCGAAGATTAGGAGTCAATCACGAGGTCGGAAGAACAGAATAGAAATCCAGAGCCAAGGATGGCTCTGGAGGAACTTCGGGAGAAAGCGTGACTCATGAACAAGGAGAGGATTTACTTGAGCTCATTCCATTTGTTCACAAGACCGATGCGCTTGCCACCGATCTCATAAAGCCGCTTTTTGTCGTGAACCATTTCTTTGCGGCTCAAGCCCGTGATGGCGTAGTCTTTCCGGAGATAAATCGCCTGCTCCGGGCATACCTCCTCGCACATGCCGCAGTAGATGCAGCGGATCATGTCGATCTCGAACTCTTTAGGGCGCTTTTCCACCTTGGCCCATGGGTCATCGCTAGGGATTTCACCTGGAGTGATTTTGATGGCTTTGGGCGGACAAATGAATTCACAAAGCTGGCAGCTCACGCAGCGTTCACGGTCTTGCTCATCTGTGACGAGGGCAGGAGCGCCGCGGTAGTACTCAGGCAGGTTGGAGTCCCATTTCTCTTCGGGATACTCCATGGTGACCTTGGGCTTGCGTCCGATGATCTGGGACAAGGTCTTGATCGCATGTCCCAGGGTGATCTTGAGGCCTTTGATCAACGTCGAGATAAAGGCTTTTTCATGCCAGGCAAGTTGGGGGCGCTTTACGATGATGGTAGCCATCTGTGGAGTCGGTGAAGGTGGGGGGTTACTTGACCGGGAACCAAATCATGAGAACAGCAGTCAGCAGCACATTAGCCAGGGCGGCTTCAAACATGAACAGCCAACCAAACTTCATCAGTTGATCGAAGCGAAACCGAGGCAATGACCAACGAATCAGAATGAAAAAGAGGATGAAGCCCAAAACCTTGGCGAAGAAGGTGCCAATGTGCAGCAAGCCGAGCCAGAGTGGAGTCGCGCCAGCTTGGAAATCTAACCCAAGTAGCGGTGCAAATGGAATGCTCCATCCTCCGAGGAAGAGGGTCACGGCCAATCCGGAGCCGATGATCATCGCGGCGTATTCACCCATGAAGAAGAGAGCAAATTTCATGGAGCTGTACTCCGTGTGATAGCCACCCACGAGCTCGGTTTCACACTCCGCCAAATCGAAAGGAAGACGATTGGTCTCAGCGAACATGGCGATGGTGAACAGCAAGAAGCTGATTAGCATCGGAATCCACAAGACCCAACGCCCCAGAGACAGCCCGTCTCCCCAGAGGGGCAAGATGAGCCATCCATGGGCATCTTGGAATTGAGTGATTTTGGGAAGATTCATTTCCCCAAACACCATGAAAACTGGGATAATCGAAAGCCCCAGGGAGAGTTCGTAGCTGATCATCTGTGCTGAGGAGCGAACGCCACCCAAGAACGGATACTTGGAGTTGGAAGCCCAGCCAGCGAGCACAATGCCGTAAACGCCGAGAGAGGCGATGGCGAAGGTGTAAAGGGGTCCAACGTTCAGATCCGCGATCACTGCTTTCACCGGCTCTTCGAGTCCTAAAAAACTGAAATTCAATTCAGAACCGAAGGGCAACACAGCGCAGGTTAGCAGCGCGGGCACGACCGTGAGGCAAGGAGCCAGCCAAAAGTAAAAGGTGTTCACCATCTTTGGCGTGAAATCCTCTTTCAGGATGAACTTCACCCCATCAGCCGCTGCCTGGAAAAGTCCCCCGATGCCGAGGATCTGGACGTCTTTTTTGAAGCCCAGCAGCGTCAGTGGCACCCCGACTCGGTTGGGACCCACGCGATCCTGAATGACGGCAGAAAATCGCCGCTCCAGATACACGCACACAGTCACCAGCGGAAGAACCGCCGCAAAGGTGAACCCCACGATTTTCACAAGGGAAACGATGAGGAACGTAAGGTCGATGTTGGCGAAGAAGGCTGCCATCAGATGCGGGGGAGGCTTGGCATAATCAGGAGTTGTTTACGAGCGGCAACCCGAATTTGTGAAAAATTTCACAAGCTCAGAGCAGAAGACTTTCCAACCCTGCGGAAAAGCCGAAAAAGCAGGGCTCAGAGATGAATTTCAGTGCCGATGCCGAGATCGGTGAAAATCTCCAAAATGAGCGCGTGAGGGATGCGTCCGTCGATGAGGTGAACCTTTCCCACGCCACCGCGCAGGGATTCGAGAGAGCTGTCCACCTTTGGAATCATGCCACCAGAGATGACGCCTTCTGCCTTCAGCTCGGCGATGCTGCGCTCATCCAGGCTGGGAATCAGCGTGCTTTCGTCCTTCGGATCTCGCATGACCCCACGCACATCGCTCAGGTAGATGAGCTTCGTGGCCTTCAGACGGGTGGCGAGTGCGCAAGCGGCGAGGTCGGCGTTGACGTTCAGGCTTTTTCCCGTGGCTGTGTCTCGGGCCACGGGAGACACCACGGGCACGAACTCACCAGCGACGGCAGCCTGGATCAGCCCTAGTCGGCAGTCCGTGACCTCGCCTACCCAGCCCAGCTCTGCCTTCATGCGCTGACCCTGAAAGACCTCCGTGCCAGGAATGCCCACGGCCTTGCCCCCAAAGGCATTGATCTTCTCCACGATGCCTGGGTTGATGACACGAGCCAGCGTCTGCTCCACGATCTTGATGGTCTCCTCATCCGTGACGCGCATTCCATTGATGAAGCGTGCCTCTAGGCCGCTCTCCTGCATGGCTTTGGAGATGGCCTTGCCGCCTCCATGCACGATGACGGGGTTGATGCCGACCGCTTCCAAGAACACAACATCTCGCAGGAACTGATCGACGACCACGGGGTCCTCCATGGCACTGCCACCGACTTTGATGAGAAAGGTGCAGCCGCGAAACCCCTGCATGTAGGGGAGCGCTTCGAGCAGGACATCGGCCTTTTGGGTCTGGGCAGAGAGATCGGTCATGAGTTCGTGGAAAAGGGTGACAGCAAGAACCAAGGGAAGACACCGGCCTCGCAAGGGCGTCAAGGATCGGCCTCACCTCACGCTGCATTTGCCATGGGTGGGTGGCCAAAGAGCCCCACAGCGCCTAGCCATCCCTTGGATTCAGCATTTGCCCGCAGGAGCTCGCCCGGCATGGTGGCGCGGCTCCACGCCTCCCCTTCCCTAATGTCTCTGATCTCCGCCGCCCAGCAGCTTCGCCAGGACCTGCGCCCACTCCGCTTCAGTGCACCTACGTCCTTCGTGTACCAGCCGCTCGACTATGCGTGGCAGCCGCATCATGCCTACCTCCAGCGCTACGGCAGGTCAGAAAAGAAGGTCGTCTTCCTCGGCATGAACCCCGGCCCCTTTGGCATGACTCAGACGGGTGTGCCCTTTGGGGAGATTGCTGCGGTGCGGGACTGGATGGGCATCTGCGAGCCTGTGGGCCAACCTGAGCACGAGCACCCCAAGCGCCGCGTTCTTGGCTTTGACTGCCCGCAGTCCGAGGTCAGCGGGCGGCGGCTTTGGGGCCTTTTTGCCCAGCGCTTTGGCACCCCGCAAGCCTTCTTTCAGGATCATTTCGTCGCCAACTACTGCCCACTCGTCTTCATGGAAGACAGTGGCCGCAATCGCACCCCGGACAAGCTGCCTGCGAACGAGACCCAAACCCTGGAGGCCATCTGCGATGCCCACCTGCGCGCCGTCATCACCACCCTAAAGCCAGAGTGGGTCATTGGGGTGGGTGCCTTTGCCGAGGCCTGCGCGCTGCGGGCACGCGAGACCCTGGCGGGCACCTTTCAGGTCGGTCGCATCCTGCACCCCAGCCCGGCTAGCCCAGCGGCAAATCGGGACTGGGCCGGGGCTGCCACACGGCAACTGGAAAAGCTCGGCGTCTGGACGGCCTGATGCTTCACCGCGCCGGTTTGTCTGAAAGATGCCACGCCGGAACACGACTCCTCCCCTTCTCCGCCCCATCTGCATGAGCGCCCGACCTTCTCCCGAGCCAGACACCTGCGCCTTTCACTCCGAATATCCGTCCGTGGAGCACTTGCGGGAAAAGGCCCGTCGCCGGGTGCCTCGTTTTGCCTTCGAATACCTGGAGGGCGGCTGCTTCTCAGAGATCAATCTGCGCCGCAACACCGAAGAAATCCGCGAGGTGCGCCTGAACCCCTGGTACCTGCGCGACTACGCTGGAGCAGAGCTGAAGACCGAACTCTTGGGGCAAAGCTACGCTGCCCCCTTTGGCGTAGCCCCCATCGGGCTCCAGGGCCTCATCTGGCCAAGGGCCACCCAGATCTTGGCCCGCGCGGCGCATCAGCACCAGGTGCCCTTCATCCTCAGCACCGTGGCCACCGCCAGCATCGAGACTGTGGCCGAGATCACCCAGGGCCAGGCCTGGTTCCAGCTCTACCACCCTGCCGAGACTGAACTGCGCGACAAACTGCTGGAGCGGGCACAAAAAGCCGGCTTCCCCGTGCTCGTCATCCTGGCGGACACCCCCACCTTTGCCTACCGGCCCAAAGAAATCCGCAATGGCCTGTCCATCCCGCCCCGCATGTCCCTGCGCAATGTGCTGCAAATGATGACCCGCCCCCGCTGGTGCCTGGGTCAGCTCAGCGCCGGAGCGCCCGAGTTTCAGACCATGAAGCCCTACATCCCCAAGGGCCTGAACATGAAGCACCTGGGCCTATTCATGAACAAGACCTTCTCGGGCCGACTGAGCACTGACCGAATTCGCCAGATCCGTGACCGCTGGCCCGGCAAGCTCGTGGTGAAAGGCATCGTCACCCCAGAGGATGCCGAGCTCGCGCTTCAGCTCGGTGCCGATGGCCTCATCGTCTCCAACCACGGCGGTCGCCAGCTCGATGCAGGCGACTCCACGATTCGTTCCCTCAGCACCCTCCAGCGTGAGTTTGGCAACCGCACCACCCTCATGCTCGACAGCGGCGTGCGCAGCGGGCCAGACATCGCCTGCGCCCTGGCCTCCGGAGCCAAGTTCGTCTTCCTGGGGCGCAGTTTCATGTATGGCGTCGGCGCACTCGGCGACCGTGGCGGCGACCACACCCTGATCATGCTCAAGCGTCAGCTCCAGCAGGTCATGCAGCAGATCGGCTGCGAACGTGTGTCCGACCTGCCCCGACATCTGCTGCCCAAGTGATCGAAGCCCCAAAGGGTATCCTTGCTACCCAACAGGACACCACTCAGGCCCGCAGCGCCTCTTGCACCTCTGGCCAGTGCGACCTAATCCTGCCCATGGACCTGCGCCCCGATCATCTTTTGCAAACCGGCCTCGCTTTCTGGCAGTCAAAGACCCTGCTCAGCGCCGTGGAGATCGAGCTTTTCACCCACTTGGCCCGCTCCCCCGGCACCCTGGAGGAACTCCAGCAGCGTCTGAATCTTCACCCTCGTGGAGCACGCGATTATCTCGATGCGCTCGTCGCCCTCGGCTTTTTGCAGCGGCAGGACGGCCTCTACCGCAACACGGCTGAGACCGATTTCTTCCTGGACAAAACCAAACCCAGCTACATCGGCGGCATCCTAGAGATGGCCAACAGCCGCCTCTACCGCTACTGGGGCAGCCTGACCGAAGCCGTCCGCACCGGCGAATCGCAAAACGAATCCAAAGGTGGACTCGATCCCTTTCAGGCCATCTACGGCGACCCGGCGAAACTGCGCGAATTCCTGCGCGCCATGTCTGGCGTCAGCCGCGGGGCGAACCTCGCCATTGCCCGCCAGTTCCCCTGGGCGCGCTACCGCTCCTGCGCAGACATCGGCACCGCGCAGGGAGACCTCGTCACCCAGATCGCCCTCGCCCATCCGCACCTCAGCGGGCTCGGCTTTGACCTGCCTGCGGTCGACCCCATTTTTCAGGAATACATCGCCAGTCATCAGCTGAGCGCCCGCGTCCGCTTTGAGGGCGGCAGCTTTTTCACTGAGGATCTACCGCAGGCTGATGTCCTGCTCTTTGGCCATATCCTGCACGACTGGGATCTCGAGACCAAGCTCATGCTGCTGCGCAAAGCCTACGCCGCCCTGCCCTCAGGCGGAGCGGTGGTCGTCTATGATTCGCTCATCGACGATGACCGTCGCCAAAATGCCTTTGGCCTGCTCATGAGCTTGAACATGCTCATCGAAACCCCAGGCGGTTTTGACTACACCGGTGCCGATTGCATCGGCTGGATGCAGCAGGTCGGCTTCCAGGATTGCCGCGTGGAGCACCTCATCGGCCCTGATGCCATGGTCATCGGCCACAAACCCTGATCTCCGGCAAAGCCCTGCCTTGAGGCACCTCCACAGCGGATTAAATCCCCAGAACTCCGCGAAAAACAAAGCCCCTCCATGGCAGGCTTGGAACCTTTCTCGTTGGTTTCATGGATTCCGCAGTTCTCAGGAACCGGGGCATTCCTGCCGCGTGAACTGCGGAATTCAGGTTCATGCATTCCGCAGATCGCAGCAGAAACAAATCGATCATGTCACGCTGAAATGATGCTGATGTCAGAAGGATTGGATCAGCGGCTGGTTAGCATCCCATCAGCGCTTCGACCACGTCGGGCATAGCAGGCCTTGTTTCGAGAGGAAGCCCGGCTCAAACTCAGGGAAAGCAGAGGGCTCGACCTGGATCGCTTGAGGGGCGTCTTTCGGGAACCGGAGGGAAGCACCGCGAGTGGCTGGAACGAAGCCGAGGTGGTGAGTGCCCCACTCCCCTTTCCCAGACGCAAGCGAGGATCCATTCTCACCTAGAGCTGGGTCGATTCTGCTCGCAAGATCCCAAAAAAGCCCAAGTTCCATGGTTTCATGCTCGTGACCCCGCCACCCACCTTCTGATGCCGTCCAAGAGCCAAAGAAAAACTGAAAAGCCAGAGGGATCGCAGCCCGTCACCACGCTGCGAAACATGGGGCCGCGCTGCGCTGAATGGCTGGCCCAAATCGGCATCCACACAGCGGAAGATCTGCGCCGCGTGGGAGCTGCGACAGCCTATCGGGAGCTGGTCAGCCGAGACATCGTGCGTCCGCATCGGATGCTGCTCTACGCCCTTGGAGGAGCCGTGATGGACCTGGATTGCCTCAAGCTGTCCCGCTGTCAAAAGCGTGAACTCGAAACCGAAGCTGGACTTTGAAGCCAAACCTTGGTCCACTTCTCCTGCCAGCATTCTTCCGCCATTCAGCAGGCTGTCACAGAAACTGCGACATCCTGCAGGAAAGCTTTCAACGATGAGCGGCCAGCAACAGCCTAGCCCCGTTTCTGCGCCACTCTGGCCTCCAGCACGTGGTGGATTTCATCTCGCACACGGTTGGCTTGGTCTTTGGTCGTGTCTCGCTCCAAAAGGCAGGTTTCGTGACCCTCTTCATGCACCGCCCAGACATGGTAGTGCGTCGCCACGCCACCATCGTAGCGCCATTGGTAGGGGCGCACCTCGACCTTGAGAATCTTGTCTGTGGCGACCTCGGAGGGCCTCCGCCAAGGCACCGGGCCGTGGCGGATGCAGAGGCGCTCAGGCGTGACCTCCAGCCGCGTCACATTGATCAGTCGCCGGATCACGAGGTAGGAGAAAATCAGGCCCACGATGCCAAACACCACCACCAGCAGTTGAATCGGATCATTCCACGGCAACTCCCGCAGTTTCAAAAACAAGCCCACCGGGATCGCCGCCGCCACCAACCCCAACGGCAGCAAGGCCCAAGAAGCCATGTTCCGCCAACGGATCGAAAGGAGGGTGGTAGCCCCGAGGCGCTCCACGGACAAACCTTCAGGCAAGGGCGACGCGGCGATGGCTGCTTTCATTCAGAAATCTACCCCCACCACGAGCGATGAAGCAACTGGCAGTCCCGAGAAATCATGTGCCGTAGCATCCCACTTGCCCGGAAGAAGACCCCTTCGACAGGAGAAAGGGTACAATAGAATTGAGCCATTCTTCTGTCCCCATTCTTTTGTCGATTGGATCGGGCCCGTTCACTGAACATGGCGGGCTAAAGGCTTTTCCATGGATGCGGTGACGCAGTGCAACTCCAGAAGGAAGCACCGCAGAGTTGAGGAGACCGCAGAGAAAGCCTCAGAAGTTCATCTCTGCGGTCTTCTCCTCTCTGGCGGTGTTTTACGGCTTGGGCGACCGGGCTCGAACTCGGGGGGAAGCAGGTTCGCGAACGGGAGGCGGTTCCGCCGAGGCTCCCCAGCGGCTGGCCAGCGGGGCTCGTCCTGGATCGCTTGAGGAGCGTCTTTCGGGAACCGGAGAGAACCACCGCGAGAGGCTGGAACGACGCTGAGATGAGTTGGCCAGATTCTGACACTTCGCCCTTACTGCCGTCGAAGACGCTCCAACTCTTGCTTCAGAGGTTGCCAGTAAGCCTTGTCGTTGAGGCGTTCCAGGCGCTCTTCATCTTCTAGCGACGCCGTGAGCGCAGGGACATCATCGGAGATCGCGTGTTGGATCAAGGCACGGGATGGGACGGCGTCCTTGGCGATAGCGGGATGCGTCTGGGCGAGATCGCGCAGCAGCTCAGGTGTGCGGAGTTCTTGGAACCAGAAGACGAGCTGCTCTGGGCTCGGATCGGCCTGATTGGCAAAGTAGTTGGCTTCCACCAGTCGGCGGATCATCGGCCAGTCCTTGTCGCGCTGGGTTTTCTTGGCCTGCACGAGGTCGCCCAAAGAAAGGAGATCGCAAAGCGTGCCGTCGTCCATCACCAGCGTGGTGCGCCGCTCCCAGAGCGTGGGAAAGTCTGTCACGCCCCTCATGCGGGACATCACGTCCACCCTCATGCCAGCGGCTTCGGGATGGCGGCAGCGAAAATGCACGGCATGACCCGCTTCGAGATGCTGGAGCAGAAAAGGCGGCACGGCGATGACCTCGGCTTCGAGGGCTTGCATGGCCTTCGTGAGCCGTTCGGCGTTTTCCTCGCTGGCGAGAATCGCCAAATCGGTGTCGCGGCTAAACTCCGCTGCGCCGTACAACACGCAAGCCTGGCCGCCCATGAGCAGGCACTGGACCTGGTGCTCGCGCATCGAAGAAAGGACTTTGCGTATCGGGTTCGGGATCAAGGGAGCCTCCAAGTGCAAGATAAGTCTGCCAGAGACGCGAGGTCTCCGTCCAGCGTTGAGCCGGAGTCAGCCGATACCATTCGGCCCACTCCTCGCCCACCAGTTCTTCCGCGCTGATCATGGCGGCGAGTTTAGACAGCCGTTCGCCGTTCTTCAACCCGTCACTTGGGTGCAAATGCGGCGTCGAAAGCCAGAAGGAAACACCGCAAGAGTCTAGAAAACCGCAGAGTCAGCACTCTGAAGGTATTCTCTGCGGTTTTCTAATCTCTGCGGTGTGGCACGGCTTGGGAACCCTCCGTGTCTTCCGTGGTGGAAGGAGGTTTGATCCCGGGAGGAAGAGGAGGATTCTTGGGCTCGAACTCGGGGGTAAGCAGGGTCGCGAACGGGAGGCGGTTCCACCGAGGCTCCCCAGCGGCTGGGCAGCAGGGCTCGACCTGGATCGCTTGAGGGGCGTCTTTCGGGAACCGGATGGAACCACCGCGCGTGGCTGGAACGACGCCGAGGTGTGTCTGTCAGAGTTTTGCACCCTTATCCTGTTTTCATTTCCGTTAAACTTTTGTGGATCTTGCCTTGATGTCTTCAAGGAGAGTTTTGATGTCGTTATGGACTTCTGCGGGCTTCAATAAAGCCGCCAGCCTCACTGCGTCTTTGTCTTTAAAGAAACGAACGCCAAATTGCTTGCACACTTCGTCAAGGAGTTGGTCGCCGGGCAATATAGAGACCTTCTGGGCGGCCCAATTTCGATCAAGCTCGGTCGTCTGTTCCTGGATTACAGCTTGAATAGTTGCAATTTTCTCCGCAATCTTTGCGGAGACGTCTTCAAGCGCAGTTTGCAATCTGATTTCTATGGATTTGCCACTGTTTAGGTCAAGTAGGGTGTCCCTGTCGAGATACAACGGCCTACAAGCCCACTGCGCGATTCTCCTCTCGAGAGCAACCGCTTTCATCTGTTCTGCACACTTATCTATTGCCTCTGTAACCAATTGTTCTGAGCATGGTGCCTTCGAGCCTCCACTGGACATCTCTTGCTTCATTTTTATGAATTCGGCCAGCGCCCTTGGAACTATTAAATAGTTCTCAATCTCTCGTTGTTTGAGGACCGATAGAATAGCTTGTTCGCCAAGTTGTTTCTTGAGCCGATCAATGTCCTCCTGGCCCCGCTCATCACGGTCCAGTAGAAACCAGAGCAACACTCTCCGCTTGGTGAGAAATGAAATCGTCTTGTCGGCGGCAAAGTGTGCCAAATTACGCACGCCGCCCATTGGCACAAACCCCACGCTAGCCTGGGCTAGATTAATGCTCAGTAGCGATGCCCATTCTCGAATGACATCTTCATCAGACGGGCCTTCAACAAAGACAAGCTTATCGAACATGAAGAGCGAACTCAACCTTATACCTAACTCACGCGGAACCGCGTCTTCGGCCTCTGCCAGATTGATCAGCTGGACCTTTGTCGAATCAGCCTTCGAAGCAAGGTAGACATTCCGCATCTCTGCCGTGTCGAGAAAATTCGTTGAGTGTGTAGTGATGAAAATCTGACACTCACTGCCGGTGCGCTTCAGGTAACGCATCATACTGATTTCAAGCCCAGGGTGTAGATGAACCTCTGGTTCCTCAACCAACAGGAAATTGGGCTGACTAAACTCATAGTCTAAAATTAATCTTAGAGCCTCCCTGATACCTGCTCCGTTGACCTGAACAATAAACCTATCAACGTCAAGTTCGGCAGGAGCATCTCCTTTCCCGGGTGCCTTGAATGCGTCAATCTCGACTCCAAGCAACGCTTCGACTGTTTCCTGAATCGCCCGGAGTTTTTCAGGGCCACCTCTGGTCACCTTTAGGTCCAGAAGCTGAGACGCCTCACGTGCTCCGATAGGTTCACGTCGCTCCTTCAGAAACAAAATCTTCAATTCGGCCAAGCGACCAATGATACGAATTGCGTATGCCGGAACCTCATCTTCGTTTCCTGAAATCGTCTCAACACGGGAACTCAACGGCTGTGTCCGCAGAACTGTGGCCTCTTGAGTCAGTGACCGTGAGAACAAATCAATTGCTTCCCTGAATGCGGCTTTCGTTTCAGAGGACCGCATAAGTTGATCCACTTTTCTTTGGGTTTCAGGGGCTATTGCCGCGCCTGTTGTCGATTCATAGTAACCCATTCGGAGCATGCGGGCTCCTTCCATTCGCATTCGCTCCCAATCTTCTACGCCGTATCGCTCTAAACGATCACTGACTTCACGGACCGCCCGAGAGTCATGTTCCTTGGATAAAGCTTGTTGCGCCTTCTCTGCCAGCTCTCGGGATGCAGTTTCGTCAACTGAGAGTAAAATGCGCGCGGTAGGATCTAATGTGCACTCACCCGTGAGGCTCGGTTGATGAAGCGCAATCTTTTTGACATACGCGTATGGCAGAGGATCGGAGACGAAGGCGACTGTTGCTGCAAGCCTCAGATCTTTGGAAATTCCTTCGACTGCATTTTTTACGTGGGCAGCATCTAAGATGATGTCTTGAATTAGCGCGTCCCTCTCTCCTTCTGATAGTTTGAAGTCTAATGTTATCTCGATGGGGGACTGCGGTCGTGAATTGTGGTGATCAAACTGATTTGTAAGTCGGGATCTAATTTGCACCGGCTGCCCAGATTTGATTGCTTCGAAAAATAAATTGATTGCCAGCAAAATATTGGATTTGCCTGCATTGTTTTTACCGATGAGGACATTAAAACCTCCGCAGTCACTCAGTGATAGAGATTCGATACTTCGAAAGTTCCGAATGTGAATTGTCTCGAGTTTCATAGTGGAATTTCATTCAGAGATTAGACCTTCGCATAAACCTCCGCACCTGCTTCAACGAACTCCTTGCTCTTCTCCTCCATCCCGCGCTGGAGGGCTTCCTCCTCGGAGATCGCTTGCTCGGCGGCATACTTGCGGACGTCTTCGGTGATCTTCATGGAGCAGAAGTGGGGGCCGCACATGGAGCAGAAGTGGGCGGATTTGGCTCCGTCCTGGGGGAGGGTTTCGTCGTGGTATTCGCGGGCGGTGACGGGGTCGAGGGAGAGGTTGAATTGGTCTTCCCAGCGGAACTCGAAGCGGGCTTTGGAGAGGGCGTTGTCGCGGTATTGGGCTCCGGGGTGGCCTTTGGCGAGGTCGGCGGCGTGGTGGAATGTTCCCAGGATGATCATGAGGTATTCGTCGGCTCGGTTTCGTCCAACTGCAAGCCTAGGTCGAATGCTCTCGCATGGCTTCTTCGGTGCCTTCTCGCTAAAGTGCCCCATGCAATCTTGATCCAATCGATTCTTATCAGGCGAGATCGGCCAGCACTTCGGTGAGCGGGCGGTATGAAGCGGCTTTTGGCGGGCTTTTTTCAGCCAGGCGACATCCTCAGCATCCTCCAGGCGCTCAAGCATTCTCTGATACTGCTTGATGGGCAGAATGACCGAGCCGGGCTTGCCACGCCGCGTAATCACTTCGGGTTCTTGGGTGAGCTTGCTCATGGGGTGCTCTAGGATGAAACCGGCCTCTTAACTGAACCGATTCACTGAAATTACTTTTTGGCAGCTTTGGGCGGCAGTTCGCGGATGAAGGCCCAGGAGACTTCGGCCGTTTGGCCGTTGTCGTAGTGGACGTAGAAGCCACTGCGAAGCTCTTCATCTCTTTCCACCGACTGAACGACAGCCTTGGGGGCGATTTTGTTGGCTTTGCGGATCGTGGCGTGGGGCTCAAGAAAGGCGAGACCGTCATCGAAGGTGACATCGAAGGCATCTTCCCACTGATGGTAGCTGACGGATCGAACCCGAGAGAAGGTGCCTTTGCCAAAGGGAGCTTTGAGGGGATTGCGGAACGTCTTCATCAGGCGTAGGCGAGCTTGCCTTTTGGATCAGGGATGGGTCGCCCCAAAGCCTTGGCCGTCTCGACCCACTCCTGAACAACCGTCTGCACGTTGGCGATGGCTTCCTCGTAGGTTGCCCCATCGGCCATGCAGCCGGGCAGTTCAGGAACCTCGACGATGAAGCTTTCGTCGGCCTTGCTCCAGTAGATGATGAATTCGTAGCGCATCACTTCTTCGCTGGTTTCGGCGGCAGTTCGCGGATGAAGGCCCAAGACACTTCGGCGGTCTGGCCGTTGTCGTAGTGGATGATAAAATGGCTGTGGAGGTCGTCATCCACTTCTACTTGAACCGGCGTGGCCTTGGCTGCGATGCGATTGGCTTTACGGATGGTTGCGTGGGGCTCGAGAAAGCAAAGGCCATCTTCGAACTCGATCTCAAAAGCATCTTCCCAGCCAAGGTAACGAGCGTGCTTCACTCGCGAGAAGGAGCCTTTCCCGAAAGGTTTCTTGAGTTGAACGGCGATCTTCATAAGCGGCCTTCGTTTTCGAGTTCGGTGATGAGTTTTAGCAGCTTTTTGCTGGGTTGCCAGCCTTCATGTCCGACACGGCGGGTTAAATCGAAACGGCCAAGAAAGCGCCCCTTGGTGTCATAAACGTGAACGTGCCTTGGATCGTGGTCGCCGATGAACCACTCCAAGACAAATCCATGCCGTCGGACCTTTCCCATGACTCATGCAGGCTGATAGACCTCGGCACCCTTCTCCACGAACTCCTTAGACTTCTCATCCATCCCATGCTGAAGGACCTCATCCTCGGAGATGGCTTGTTCGGCGGTGTATTTGCGGACGTCTTCGGTGATGATCATGGATGAGCTTTCGGTTGTGGGCTGTGAGTTGGCAAGCGGAGGCTGGTGGGTGGGCGGTCTCTGGAGAATAGGTCGGATAGGGCTGAGGCGATGGATGGGGCGTGGGAGCGATGCGTGGAGTGGTGGAAATGAAGACGACTTGTAGGGCCTGTGCGACGCATTGGGCGAAAGGCATCAGGCAAGGGGTGGTGTCAGTCTTTTGAGCGATGGGGTGGTCTCGGGGGCTGGGACTGTTGCTTTTTGCGATACTCCAGGCGGGCCTTGGTCATTTGCTCGCGGATGCCGCCTTTTTGGACGAAGTCTTTTTCCAGGCGCCGGCGTTGTTGGTCGAGCAGGTAGTTCGCCTGATGGATGAGGCAGATGGCGATGTTGGCGAGGATCTGGGGTGGCCGAGTGTCCATGAAGGGCCGGTAGGTCTCGTAGCTTTCGTCGGGGGTTCGGCCGAGCTTGCGGACGTAGAGGGCTTCCTTGCTCTTCTTGTCCCAGAGAGGGTGATCGCGGACGCGGAGGTAGTCTTGGTAGTCCAACAAGAGTTCCTCCAGGCTGGCTCGGGCGACGTTGATGAGCTTTAGCTCCGTCTCGGCAGAGGTGATGGAGGCTTTGCAGCCTTCTGCAATGTTTTGTTTCCCGGAGCGGGCGGACTGCACCATTTGGTCGATGGTGCGGTCGCCTCGCTTGAGGTGCTTTTCGCAAAAGCGGAAAGTGAGGTCGTAGATGATCTCTGACTTCCGGTAGGAGAGCAGTTCTTGGTAGTTGCCGCCTTGGGGGAGGAAGCCGGGTGGGGCATCTTCTGGAGGCGGCTGGGACATGACGGGATGAGGGATAGGTCGTGTTGGGCCTATGCGACCTATTTGGCCGAGGTGTAAACTTCTGCGCCCTTTTCGACGAACTCACGGGACTTTTCCTCCATGCCTTTGGCGAGCGCTTCTTCCTCGGAGATCGCCTGTTCAGCGGCATACTTCCGCACGTCTTCGGTGATCTTCATGGAACAAAAGTGGGGGCCGCACATGGAGCAGAAGTGGGCACTCTTGGCTCCGTCCTGAGGAAGCGTCTCGTCGTGGTATTCGCGGGCGGTGACGGGGTCGAGGCTCAAGTTGAACTGGTCTTCCCAGCGGAACTCGAAGCGGGCTTTGGAGAGGGCGTTGTCGCGGTATTGGGCTCCGGGGTGGCCTTTGGCGAGGTCGGCGGCGTGGGCGGCGAGTTTGTAGGTGATGACGCCGGCTTTGACGTCCTCTTTGTTGGGGAGGCCGAGGTGTTCCTTGGGCGTGACGTAGCAGAGCATGGCACAGCCATACCAGCCGATCATGGCGGCGCCGATGCCGCTGGTGATGTGGTCGTAGCCGGGGGCGATGTCGGTGGTGAGAGGCCCGAGGGTGTAGAAGGGGGCCTCGTGGCACCATTCGAGCTGCTTGGCCATGTTTTCCTCGATCATGTGCATGGGGACGTGGCCGGGGCCTTCGTTCATGACCTGGACGCCTTTGGCCCAGGCGCGTTTGGTGAGCTCGCCCTGGACTTCGAGTTCGCCGAACTGCGCTTTGTCATTGGCGTCGGCGATGGAGCCGGGGCGCAGGCCGTCGCCGATGGAGAAGCTCACATCGTAGGCGGCCATGATGTCGCAGATGTCGTCCCAGTGTGTGTAGAGGAAGTTTTCTTTGTGATGGGCGAGGCACCACTTGGCCATGATGCTGCCGCCGCGGCTGACGATGCCAGTCATGCGGGAGGCGGTCATGGGGACGAAGCGCAGCAGAACGCCGGCGTGGATGGTGAAGTAATCGACGCCTTGCTCGGCCTGCTCGATGAGGGTGTCGCGGAAGAGTTCCCAGGTGAGGTCTTCGGCCTTGCCGTTCACTTTTTCGAGCGCCTGATAGATGGGCACGGTGCCGATGGGGACGGGCGAGTTGCGCAGGATCCATTCACGCGTGGCGTGGATGTTCTTGCCGGTGGAGAGGTCCATGACGGTGTCCGCGCCCCACTTGGTGGCCCAACGCATTTTCTCCACCTCTTCCTCGATGCTGGAGGCGACGGCGCTGTTGCCGATGTTGGCGTTGATTTTGACGAGGAAGTTTCGGCCGATGATCATCGGCTCGAGTTCCGGGTGGTTGATGTTGGCGGGGATGATGGCGCGCCCCGCCGCTACCTCTGCGCGAACAAATTCCGGCGTGATCTCTTTGGGAATGCGTTGCGGGAACATGCTGAAGACCCGCGGCGTGAATGCGGAATTCGGAGTGCGGAATTCGGAATCCTGAGAGGAGCCGGCGTGCTGTTTGGAAAGGTCGTTGCGGACGATGTCGCCGCCCAATTCCGCAATCCGAATTCCGAGTTCCGCATTCCTCATGTTTTCGCGGATGGCGATGAACTCCATCTCGGGGGTGATGATGCCAGCGCGGGCATACTGGAGCTGCGTCACCACTTTGCCGGGCTTGGCCTTCAAGGGATTGCGCTGGGCATTGATGGGGGCCTTCAGGGGGCTGAGGAGGCCTTCGCGCTTCGCGGCGGCGTATTCGGCGTGGTTGGCGGTGAGGTAGCCGTTGTCACGGGGCTCGACGGCGCGGCCTTCATACTCTTCGACATCGCCACGGGAGAGTATCCACTGTTTGCGCAAGGCGGGCAGGCCTTGCTCGACGGTGCCTTGGTAGGACGGATCGCCCCAGGGGCCGGAGGTGTCATAGACGCGCACGGGTTCATTGACCTCGATGCGGCCATTGAAGCTCTTCGTGGGACTCAAAGCGATCTCGCGCATAGGGACGCGGATGTCTTTGTGGATCTGCCCCTCGACATAGACGCGGGTGGAGGCGGGGAGCTGCTCGGAGGAATGGGGTTCGAAGGAAGTCTTGGGGTCAGCGATCATAGGGGAAAGTTTTGGGTTCTTGGTTCCTGGTTCTGGGTTCCTAGTTCTGAGTTCTTGGTTGGGGCGGCCTGTGGCCGTGAACTGAGATACCTCCGAGCGAGCTCCCTTCGGCGGCATGACCCGCATCAGGTTCGGAGGGTTCTGGATGGCAAAATCCAGTCTCAGTCCCTGCGGGGACGCCCCTGTCGTTGTCAGCTACGACTGTGGGAAGAAGGCAGCGTGCCGTCAAAGTCGAAATTGAGGCCAGTGGGGCTGTCTTTCCCCAAGAACAGGAAGGCAGGATGGAAGCACGGCCAGCCACCAGCGAAAAACAGCCCCTTCGGGGAGCAGAAGGAGCAGGCCATGGAGATGAAGGAAGAGTGACCTCAGGTGGCAGGACGTTTAACCGAGGCGCAGGTCGAGCGTGAAGGGGAACTCTGGCACCTGCGGGATCTGCATCGGGGTGAAGCGGCCCTGGAGATGACCATTGGTGAAGAAGCGAGCAAGACGGCGACTTTCCGCCTCATAGCTGTTCACGGGGAAGGTCTCGTAGCTGCGGCCACCGGGATGGACGACATGGTAGGTGCAGCCACCGAGACTGCGCTGATTCCAGGTGTCCACGATGTCAAAGGTGAGTGGGCTGTGGATGCCGATCGTGGGCTGCAGGCACTCGCCCGGCTGCCAAGCGCGGTAGCGCACTCCCGCCACGAATTCGCCATTGGTGCCCGTCGGGTGCAGCGGGATCTGGAGACCGTTGCAGGTGATGACGTAACGCCCGCCGACGAGGCCAGCGGTCTTCACCTGCACGCGCTCCAGGCTGCTGTCCACGTAGCGCACGGTGCCACCTGCGGCCCCTTCTTCCCCGAGCACATGCCAGGGCTCCAGCGCGGTCCGCAGCTCGACATGAACGCCACGCTGCGTGATGGCACCAATGGAGGGGAACTTGAACTCAAAGTGTGGAGCAAACCACTCGGGCTTCAGATCATAGCCAAAGTCGCGCATGTCTGCGATGACATCGCAGAGGTCATCCCAGACAAAATGAGGCAGCAGGAAGCGGTCGTGCAGCTCGGTGCCCCAGCGAACCAAGCCCTGCTCATAGGGTTGCTTCCAGAAACGGGAGATAGCGCCGCGCAGCAGCAGGTGCTGCGCCAGGCTCATCTCCGGATGCGGTGGCATTTCAAAGGAGCGCAGCTCGACGAGTCCGAGACGTCCACTGCTGCTGGAGGGATCAAAAAGCTTGTCGATGCAGAACTCACTGCGGTGGGTATTGCCGGTGGCATCCACGAGCAGGTTGCGGAAAATGCGGTCCACCAGCCAGGGTGGCGTTTGGCCGTTGTTCTTGGTGTAGCGGTCGAGTTCCTTGAAGGCCAGCTCGAGTTCGAAGAGGGCATCGTTGCGCGCCTCATCGACACGCGGGTGCTGGCTGGTGGGGCCGATGAAAAGACCGGAGAAGAGGTAGCTCAGGCTCGGGTGATTGTGCCAGTAGCCGACCAGGCTTTTCAGCAAATCAGGCCTGCGCAGCAGCGGGCTGTCCTTGGGTCGTTCTCCCCCGAAGACGATGTGATTGCCACCGCCCGTCCCGGTGTGGCGACCATCGAGCATGAATTTCTCCGTGCCCAGGCGGGTCTGGCGGGCTTCTTCGTAGAGGACCTTGGTGTTGTGGACGAGTTCAGACCACTTTTTCACCGGGTGCATGTTCACCTCGATCACGCCGGGGTCAGGGGTGACCTTGATGACATTCAGGCGCGGATCAAAGGGCGGCGGAGTGCCCTCAATGATGATTGGCATCTTCATCGCTGTGGCCACATCTTCCACGGCGGAGATGAGGTCCAGGTAGTCCTCCGTGGTCTCCACGGGTGGCATGAAGACATGCAGGCGGCCTTCGCGGGGCTCAAAGCAGATGGCGGTGCGGATGATCCATGCGGCTGACTCCTGCGGCAGCGGGTAGCGGGTGCTGCTGGCGAGGCGCGGATCGTCGATGGGATCCTGCAGAGGGTCCAGCTTGCGCCGCTCGGGCTTGCCCTGCCCGGAGTAGCGGGCAGCCGCGTAGCTGGAGGGCGTCTCCGGTGCGCCGGGCATGTCTTGCAGCCAGCCAGCGACTTCATTCAGGAAACGCTGACGACTCTCGGGCTTCGGCGGCAGGTCAGGCCAGTCGCTGGAGGGGTCGGTAGGATAGATCCAGGGGTAATCCGTGGCGCTGACCCAGGGCAGGCTATCCAGCGGCAAACGCAGGCCCATGGCCGAATCGCCAGGGATCAGGTGCAGGGTATCATCGCGGACAAACCAGGGTCCACTTTTCCAGCGCAGGTCCGTGCCGTAATAAACACGCTCCAGAGGCAGGATGTAGCCCACGACCTTGTCGAGTCCTTGTTCAAAGACGCGGGCCAAGCGGGCACGTTCCTCTTTGTCCTTCAGGTTCGACTTCAGCGGATCGACGTTCACTGGCAGGCGCTTTTCACGCCAGAGGTAATAATACACATCTTCGTAGGCCTCTTTCAGCCAACGAGGATTCACGCCCAGGGCAGCCGAGACGGCGAGTCCGAACTTGCGGGCCTCCTGCTCGGTGTAGCCGTAGTTTTTCGATTCATCGGCGATGAGGCTGTCATCCGTCCAAATTGGAACGCCGTCCTTCCGCCAGTAGCAGCCGAGTGCCCAACGCGGCAGGGATTCCCCCGGATACCACTTGCCCTGGCCGTAGTGCAGCAGGCCACCAGGACCGAACTGCTGGCGCAGGCGCTTGATGAGTTCACCTGAGAGCAGACGCTTCTTGGGCCCGACGGCCGCTGTGTTCCATTCGGGGCCATCCATGTCGTCGATGCTGACAAAGGTAGGCTCACCGCCCATCGTCAGGCGCACGTCATTGGCAGTCAGGTCATCGTCGATGCGATGGCCAAGCTTTTCGATCTCAGCCCACTGCTCAGGCGTGTAGGGTTTGGTGACGCGAGCGGATTCGTAGATCCGCATCACGGACATTTCGTGATGAAACTCGACCTCGCACTTGTCCACCGCTCCGGTAATGGGCGCGGCGCTCTGCGGGTCAGGCGTGGCAGCGAGAGGCAGGTGCCCTTCCCCAGCCATCAGGCCTGAGGTCGGGTCAAGCCCCACCCAGCCGGCACCAGGCAGATAGACCTCGCACCAGGCATGCAGGTCCGTGAAGTCAGACTCCGCTCCACTGGGGCCGTCCAGACTTTTCACGTCTGGCTTCAGCTGAATGAGGTAGCCACTGACAAAGCGGGCCGCCATGCCCAGGTGACGGAACAGCGTGACCAGCAGCCAGGCTGAATCACGGCAAGAGCCACTGCACAGTTCCAGCGTCTCTTCCGGCGTCTGCACGCCAGGTTCCAGGCGGATGGTGTAGCGCAGGTCTTTCCAAAGCATCTGGTTGATGCCGACGAGGAAGTCGATCGTACGCGGGCGGGTGTCGGTGTCTGGATCATGCGCGGCCACCGCTGCCTCCGGCAGCACCCCGTGCGGATGCGGATCAGCCGTCTCCGAGTGCGGCACGGGCGCATGGCCCAGCGGCGCATGGCCATTCATCAGCTTGTGGCGGATCTCACGCAGGTAAGCCGTGACCAGCGGGGTGAGCGGCAGCTTACGCTGAAAGGGCTCCAACTCGTGATTCAGCGCCGGATCGTAGCGAAAGGGGAAATGCTCCGCCTGCGGCTCCAGGAAGAAGTCGAAGGGATTGTACACCGACATCTCGGCGACCAGATCGACCTCCACGCAGAACTCGGTGGTCTTTTCCGGGAAGACCAGACGCGCCAAGTAATTGCTCTGCGGGTCCTGCTGCCAGTTGATGAAGTGCTTGCCCGGCGTGACCTTCAGCGAGTAGCTGAGCACGGGCGTGCGACAATGGGGAGCGGGCCGCAACCTGACCACCTGAGGGGAAAGATTGACGGGGCGGTCGTATTTGTACTGAGTGACGTGACGAAGGGCGACGTGGATGGCCATGCGGGAGGGGTTGGGAACTACTCTCAAAGCACAGCGCGTGCCAGGGGGAGAATTTGCGTCCAGCAGTTTGCATCGCCCGATTCGGCGGGAGGCGTCAAATGACGTTCGGTGACAAATTCGCGACCGACCCAACCGCAGCGAGTGGCACCGATCTTGCCAGAGCCGATGGACTCGGCTATGCACTGGGCTGATGTCGCACCGCTCCGCTGCCTTTTTCGGCCTCCTGCTGTGGCCTTGGCTGATGGCCTGGGGGCAGCTCAGCTACACAGGCGGGGTGGTAGTGCAGGACTTCGATTCGCTACCCATGACGGGCACCTTTGACTATGCTGCGCTCGGCATCGGCAAAGGCCCAGCACAGCTGACCGCAGCGCCGGTTTTTGCTACAGGAACGACGGGCTGGGGCATCCACGCTAGAGGTGGGTCACAGCTGATTTTCCTGGTAGGTGATGGGTCAGCACAAACCACAGCAGCCTACTCTTATGGCATTCTTGCTAGCTCAGACAGGGCACTGGGCTCCTTAGCCGGAGCTCATGATGCCAATCTGGGCTGGCGGCTGGTGAACAACACAGGACAGACCATCACCCGCTTCACGATCGGTTTTTATGCAGAGCAGTGGCGTAATGGCGGTACGAGTTCCCTGGTCGGCTTTTCGGGCGAATACCGCATCGTCGCTAGCGGAGACATCGACAGCACCGCCACTCACATCGCTGTAGCCAATATGAATGCGCCTGCCCTGAGCGCAGTTTCGGGCAGTTCCTTTAGCATGAATGGCAACAGCAGCAGCAATCGCATCGAGCGCAGTGCCACCGTGACTGGTATTTCCTGGGCGAATGGCCAAATGCTCATCCTGCGCTGGCGCGACCTGGATGAGACTGGCTCTGACAACGGGCTGGCGCTGGATGATGTGCTCTTTCACGCCTCTGGCACCTCCACGACAGCACCGCTGGTGCACAGCACGCGGCCCGCCGCAGCGAGCGCGAACGTCACGCCTACGACCCCGGCGGTGGTTGTTTTTGACCAACCCGTGACCGTGACTGGCACCTGGGTGGAGGCCACCGGCAGCATCAGCGGCGCTCTGCCCGTGACGACCAGCAACGCGGGCCCTCTACGCTACACCGTGACCCCGGTCTCGCCCTGGCCAGCGGGGGAAACGATCAGCCTCAGGATCATCGCCAGCCAGGTCACGAATAGCGCCAGCCAGGCCATGGCAGCCGATCAGACCTGGGCCTTTAGCATCGTGCCAGGCACAGATCAGCTCACGCCTATTTCTAGCGTGCAGGGCACCGATGGCTTCAGCCGTCTGGCAGGCGCGCAGGTCAGCGTGCAGGGGATCGTCACGGGCAGCTTTCAGGGGGCCAGTCCAGCGCTGGGTGGCTTTTTCCTTCAAGAAGAGGCTGCGGATGAGGATGGCAACCCAGCCACCTCCGAGGGTCTCTGGGTCTCGGACCGCACCAGCACGGCCTCTTTTCCCGTGCTGCTAGGAGACGTGGTGCGCGTGACAGGCACGGTGTCTGAATCCGGCAGCCAGACCCAGCTCGTGAACATCACTGCCCTGGAAAAGCTGGGCACGGCTGAGCTGCCCACCGCCACGGCGATGACGCTGCCTGTGACCAGCACGATCAGCTTGGAAAACCTCGAAGGCATGAGGGTCACGCTGCCGCAGACCCTTTCCGTGACGAACAACAGCGGCAGTGGCGGCGGAGGTGTGAATGACAATTACTCCCGCTTTGGTGAGCTGACCCTCTGCATCGACGGCCCACTGACGGTGCCTACGGAAACGATCGACCCCAATGATGTACCCGCCAGCGGCACCACCACCAGCGGCAGCAGCAATGTGGCCGCAATCCAGGCCCAAGAGCGTGCCGCACCACAGCGCTGTATCCTTCTGGATGATGGCTCCAGCGCCATTTACCCCTTTCCCCTGCCTCACCTCAGTGCTGAAGGCACCCGCCGCTGTGGCGATACCCTGACCGGCCTGACGGCCGTGCTCAGCTACAGCAATGATGCCTACCGCCTGCAACCCAGCGAGCCCCTGCCCTGGGTTCAGGCCAATCCACGCCCCACCAGCCCGCCGAATGTCGGTGGTCGCCTGCGGGTCGGCTCCATGAACGTGCTGAACTACTTCACCACCTTTGGCGGCAGCAATGACCGCGGTGCTAGCAGTGCTGATGAATTTGCCCGCCAAAGAGCCAAGGTCATCGCCGCCATCGCCGGGCTGGATGCCCACGTCGTGGGGCTGATGGAGATCCAAAACTCCAGCGCCAGCATTCAAGATCTACTGACCGGTCTGAATGAAGCCGTGGCCGATGACTACGCGGTGGTGCCTGATCCGCCCGGCGGCTACCCTGCGGCAGGCAATGGCGCAGATTACGTGCGCTGCCTGCTGCTATACCGCCCCTCCCGACTGACTCTGCGCGGCGACTGCCAGATGGACACGAACAGCGTCTGGTTTGTGCCCAATGCCACCCTGGACCCGCTGCGCTTCCCCCTGGCACAGATCTTTGAAGAAAGAGACAGTGGCGAGCGCTTCGGCGTGTGTGTGAACCACTGGAAGTCCAAGTCTGCTGGTAGCCCCGGCCCTACTGGCCTTAATGTTGACCAAAACGACGGCCAAGCCGCCTACAATGACCTGCGCCGCCAACAGGCGGCCCGATTGCACACTTGGCTGCAAGGTGTGGCCACGACTTCAGGCGAGCCTGATTTGCTGATCATCGGCGATCTCAACTCCTACGGCGAAGAAGATCCGCTCGATACCCTGCGCGCTGTCGGTTGGCAGGATCAGGGGCAGCGTTTCCAGGGCACGGGAGACTACAGCTACCGCCTGGGCGGCCAGCTCGGGCGGCTGGACCACGCCTTTGCGAATGCCACCATGGCCGCGCAGATCACTGGCCAGGACCACTGGCACATCAATGCCGATGAACCCTCCTACCTGGACTACAATCAGGAAAACAAAGTCGGCCCCGCCCTGGACCTCAACACCGGCACGCCCTACCGCAGCAGCGACCACGACCCGGTCTTGGTCGGCATCCGCCTGAACATCCCAGAGGTGGACTACGCCACTTGGCAGACGACGCGCACCTGGGCACCTGGCAGCGGGACCGGACCTCTGGATGATCCTGATGGCGATGGGTTGCTGAACTTGGCTGAATTTGCCATGAACCTGAACCCGGAAGCACCGGCCGCGACGCCGCATCCTCAGATCACGTCGCAGGCGGGCGAGCTGCGCATGCAGTTCCGCCGCCACCTCCAGGCACGGGGCGTGCAGATCATCGTCGAGTGGTCGTCCAACTTGATCGAATGGACCGAGCTAACGCCTGACGCCACGCCCCTGCCCTTCGATGCACGAACCGAGCTCATCGAAGCTCGTCTGCCAAACCCGAATGCCAACCGTGGATTCACGAGGCTTCGGTTTGTTCTCAGCCCCTGAGCCAAGCCAGGGTAGCCCGGTTTTAATGCTCACTCATTTTTGTGGGTTGTCTCACGGCACGGTTCTTTCTAGGCTTGCTTTATATGGCACAAAACAAAGATGCATGGGGTTCACGCCTCGGGGTGATCATGGCAGTCGCAGGCAGCGCTGTCGGGCTGGGGAACTTTCTCCGCTTTCCGGGCCTAGCCGCGCAGTATGGCGGAGGTGCCTTCATGCTTGCCTATGCCATCAGCTTCCTGATCATCGGGCTGCCCATCGGCTGGGCCGAGTGGGCCATGGGCCGCTACGCAGGCAGCCTGGGCTACAATTCGGCCCCCGGTGCCTTTGCCTGCATCGTGCGCAGCCGCTGGGCAAAGTATGCGGGCATCATCGGCGTGATCGTTCCAGTCATCATCTACATGTATTACGTGATGATCGAGTCCTGGTGCATTGGCTACGCGGTGAATTTCTGGAGCGGCAACATGCACTTCAAAGACGCCACGGACACAGTCAGCTACTTCGCGAATTTTGTCGGGGCATCCAGCAACGCCTCGGCGATGAAGTTCAGCATCGACACGGCTCTGCCCTGGCTGCTGGCCGTTTTCGTCTTCAATTTCTACCTCATCTATCGTGGCCTCTCCGGTGGCATCGAGAAAATGTGCAACATCGGCATGCCTCTCCTGATCGTACTAGCGCTGGTCGTCCTGGCCCGTGTGATGACGCTGGGCGCACCCGATGCGAATCGCCCCCACGACAGTGTGGTGAATGGCCTGGGCTACATGTGGAATCCCAGCAAGGTCCAAGTCGTGAAAACCGCTCCTACGGCTGAAGACAAACCACGCGAGGTGGTCGGTGCCGCCGCCATCGTGGCGGCAGAAAAAGAAGTCGCCGCCAGCAACGGCAGCCTGAAGCTCATCACCATCTCCCCCTGGAGCCAGCTCTGGAATCCCAGCCTGTGGCTCGCAGCGGCAGGCCAGATCTTTTTCAGCCTGTCCGTCGGCTTCGGCGTCATCATCGTCTATGCCAGCTACATGAAGCCGAAAGACGATGTCGTCTTGAGCGGCCTCACGGCGAGCAGTGCGAATGAATTCTGCGAGGTAGCCCTGGGCGGCCTCATCACCATTCCTGCCGCCGTGGCTTTCCTAGGCGTGGCAGGCATCGCCGGCCAGGCTGGTGTGGGCTTGGGCTTCAAGGTGCTGCCCTTGGTGTTTTCGAAGATGCCAGCAGGTGCCTTCTTTGGCGGAGCCTTTTTCTTCATGCTTTTCCTGGCAGCTGTCACGAGTTCCATCTCGATGCTGCAACCGGGCATCGCCTTTGTCGAAGAAGCCCTGGGGGTGGGGCGCAAGGCGTCTGTGACCATCCTGAGCATGCTCACCACCTTTGGCACTGGCATGGTGCTCTACTTTACGGCTGACCTGAAGGCTCTGGACACGCTGGACTTCTGGGTAGGCACCTTCCTGATCTTCCTGCTGGCCACGATTCAGATCATTGTCTTCGGCTGGGTTTGGGGCATCGACCGAGGCTTCAAGGAAATGAACCATGGCGCAGCCTTCCCGGTGCCCGCTATCTTTCGTCCGATCATTCAATGGATCTGCCCCGGCTTCCTGCTTACCATTTTCGCCCTCTGGTTGATGAAGGAAATCTTCGGCTTCGACCTCGCCACGCTAAAGTCAGGTGCCGTGTCCAGCTACGTCACTGACCTTTTCGGAGACAAAGCCAACCTCGCCGCGCAGCTCAGCATGGCGCTAGTCCTGGCGGCTTTCCTCTTCTTCGCGCTCATGACCGCTCGCAGCAAAGCCTATGCCCGCGCCGAGCGTGGCCTGCCCAAGCACGACTAACGAGAAACTTAGAACCAAGAACCAAGAACCAAGAACCAAGAACAAAGACACCCATGACTACCGCCGGCTTTTCTGTCATGCTGCTCTCCGTGGGCACCGTCACCTGCCTTTTTTCCTGGTGCATCTACAAGGTGCTGACCAGCCCTGGCGAAAGCGAAAAACTACACGCTGTGGAGCTGCATACGCCTGACATGGATCAGCCAGAATGAAGAGGGGGCTGGTTCTTGGTTCCTGGTTCCTGGTTCTTGGTTCCTGGTTCCTGGTTCCTGGTTCCTGGTTCTTGGTTCTTGGTTCTTGGTTCCTGGTTCTTGGTTCTTGGTTTCTTATCATCCTCGGGGACGTCCCTCGCTCACTGTCCAGCCACCATCGACGGCGATGACCTGCCCTGTGATGAAACGCGCGGCGGGAGAGAGCAAAAAAAGAGCGGCACCGTCACAGTCCGCCGGCACGCCCACACGACCGCCATCCAGCGGCTGCTTTTGGGCAATGAAGTCCAAGACCGCCTCATTCCCGACGGCCCGACGGGACATGGGAGTCTCCACCAAAGCGGGCGCGATGACATTCACGCGAATGTTTTGTGGGGCATAGTAGCTGGCGATGGACCGGCTGAAGCCCAGGATGCCCGCCTTGGCCGCAGCGTAGGCATGGCTAGCAAAAAACTCCGGCGAGGGCGACCACCCGAGCACGCTGCCCATGTTCAGGATGGCTCCACCGCAGCCCTGCGCGAGGAATTGCCGCACGGCAGCACGATTGGACAAAAGGATCGAGGCTAGATTCAGGTCGAGCGTGTAGCGAAGGCCCTCATCGGTCATTTCATGCAGCGCACCATCGCCATGAGAGCGCCCACTGCCACCAGCGACGTGATAGAGGCCATCCAACCGCCCAAAGCGCTCCACGGCCAAGGCAATGGCACGTTCAGCCGTCTCTGGCTGACTCGCATCCCCGGCCCAGCCCGCAGCCTGGGGCCCCAACTCCGCCAAAGCTGCGGCCACATTCGCTTCAGAACGACTGCACACCACCACCTGCGCCCCGTGAGCGACCAGCGCACGCGCTGCCGACAGACCGAGCCCCGTGGTGCCCCCCATGACGACGATCACCCGTCCCTGAATCTGAAGAAGAGAATGACTCATGCCCTCCTTTAGCGAAACGCAGGCACCGCCTCAAGCCACAAGGAGCGGTGGACATGTCAGAAGCAGCCATGTGACATGCGCCTACAGAATGCACCAAACCTTTGACACCGGGCTTCACTCCGCGTTTAACACCTCAGCGGATGGCTGATTCCTCACCGCTGATGCTCTTGCTGGTGAAGCTGTCGCACCCATCCAGGACGTCCTGCCGTTTCTATCCTCGATTTTTCGTGGTTCCTCCTTCCCCAACAATTCTCGTCACCGGTGCAGGTATCGTGTCTCCGCTAGGGCTGAACTGGCGCGAAAATGAGGCTTCTTTTCGGGTCAACCGGATGAACTTCACACCTGTGACCTCTTTCGATGTGAGTGAACGCATCGCCAAAACAGCCGCACAAGTCGTGCTGCCCGAGGAGCGGCTCTTCCTCCGCACCCCACGGCGTCGAGAAGCCCTCATCGACCGCGGCACAAAGATGCTGCTGCTGGCCGTGCGCGAAGCCCTGGAGATGGCAAAAATGCCCAACCTGAGTGGCATTGATGCCATCATCATCGGCACCTCGGCTGGGGCAATGAGTGTGGGCCAGGACTACTTTCGCACGGCCATCGCCAGCCCCAACCGTGTGCCTGGGCAGCTCTCGCGTGTCGAGTTTTATCAGCCGCAGAAACAAATCGCAGCCATCGCAGCGGAGTATGACTGGCACGGGCCGATCCTGATCGTCTCCAACGCCTGTGCCAGCGGTGCCAACGCCATCGGCGATGCCATGGCCATGATCCAAACTGGCCGGGCCCGCCGTGTGTTGGCGGGGGGTTACGACGCTCTGGCAGAGCTCGTCTTTGCAGGCTTCGATACGCTGCGTGCCCTGGCCCCGAGTGGCATCCCCAGGCCGTTCGATGCTGCGCGCGATGGTCTCGCACTCGGTGAAGGCGCAGCCGTCGTCGTCCTCGAAAGTGCTGAAGCAGCCGCCGAGCGCCATGCGCCCGAAGCGCTTGCCACAGCTGCGGGTTACTCGACCGCAACCGACCTGCACCACCTGACCCAACCTGACCCTGAGGGGAAAGCCGCCATTCGCACCATGCGCGAGGCCTGCGCCGCAGCAGGCGTGTCGCCGCACGAGGTGGACTACATCAACTCCCACGGCACCGGCACGCCCTACAACGATGTCGCCGAGGCCAGCGCGATCCAGGCCTGGGCTGGGGAGGCCGCGCGGGGCATCGCCCTCAGCTCCACGAAATCCGCCATGGGGCATCTTCTGGGTGGCGCAGGTGCGGTCGAGGCCGTGATCTGCCTGATGGCCATGCGTGGCCAATGGCTGCCTGCCAGCCTCAATGTGCGAGAAACTGACGCGTCCGTGCAGTCTGACTTGGTCCACACTTGGCGTGAAGCCAAGGTCAACGTGACGCTGACCAATAGCTTCGGCTTTGGCGGCACCAACGCGACGCTGGTCTTTGCCCAGCCTGGAGCCCAGCTGAAACCTCGCCCTCAGCCTCCGCTTTCCTCACGATTGAGCATCGCAGGTGTCGGAGCGGTGTCGCCCGCAGGTTGGGGCGCGCAGGCTTTGCTGCAAACGGTGACAAGGGCGAGCCCCCTCCCCGTGACCCAAAGCCAACGCACCGTAGGCCAGCGTGACTGGCCCTGCGCCCTGCGCACAGTGCCCCCGGCTCCTGCCGATCTGCTGCCGAAGTTTCCACGCCTACGCCGTGCCAGTGCGATCACCCGTTTTTCCATGGGAGCCGCGCTGGAGGCCCTGTCCAGTGCTGGTTTTCCGAAAGCCGCAGGTGCAGGCCGGCTCGGCATCATTCAGTGCATGTTCAATGGCTGCGTGCAGTTCAGCGGCAAATTTTACCACGAAGTGCTGGAGACCCCTGCCCTAGCGAGTCCGCTCATTTTTCCTGAAACGGTTTACAACGCCCCCGCCTCGCACATCGCCGCTTTCCTCGGTGTGAATGGGCCGGTAACGACCCTGATTGGCGAATCGAGTGCCATCGTGGAAGGCATCGCCATGGCCCAGACCTGGCTGGAGCTCGGCTGGGTCGATCACGTGCTGCTAATCGGTGCTGAGGAGGCGGACTGGGTCGGCGCAGAGGCTGTGACCTACTACCACCCGGACATGGTCGCAGCGGAGGGCGCTGCCGCGCTCGTCCTGGCCCTGAATGGCAGTGGGCCGACGCTAGAGCACAGCCCTGTCGGTGCCTTTTTGAATGAAACCGAACACACCGAGAAGCTGCGTGAACTGATCGAAGGCCCGCTATGGACAGCCGATGCCTCTGCGCCTGAAATCACGGCACAGACCGGCATTCCCCTGCTGGATGCTTTGGAAAAAGAATTGCTGCCTCAGGCATCCAAAGTGCAGGCCCTGCATCCACGCGCTGTTCTGGGGGAAAGCATGGGTGCCGCAGGTGCCCTGCAGCTCGCTCTCGCGGCTGAAGTGGTGCGCACGACCAGGAGTTCCGCCCGTGCTCTGCTGCCTGGGAATCTCTGCTCAGCTTATGCGGTGCGGGTCAGTCCAGCCTAGGCCAAAGTAGCCGCGCAGTCAGCCCTAGGCGGTTCAGGGTTGAACCGCGGCCTTTTTGGCTTTTTCCATGACTTCCTGCAACGTGACTTCTGCCCCACCACGGCGCTTGCTCTCATCAGCAGCTTCCATGAAGGCATAAATCTCCAAGGTCTCCTCCGGTGTGACGGGAGCGACCCCGGTGCGGAAGAAATGCACCGCCGCGTAGAGCAGTGGATCATATCCCTCATAGGCCCCGATGTCGGATTCGCCTTTCTCACCCACGGCTTTCCCGCCATAGCCTTTGTTTTCATAAAAGACGCCTGTCCGGCCAGCCTCCCATTGGCCCGTGACCCGGATTTTGCCCTCGGGCGTGGTTTCCCGTTTCACCGAAACACAGCCGCGGCCCATGGCGGTGAAAAGGCTTTCCACCCCATGAATGCCATACCAGAAGAGATCAGGATGCGTCTTTTCCAGCGTTGCTGGGCTGAAGGTCTCCGCCCGCTTCACCGTTCCGATGCTGCCAGCGCGGACCGCCAGGGTGCTTTTGCCAAAACGCAGCGATGAGGAGGAAAAGACCGGCACTCCGGCGGCCTTGGAGGCCTCGAAAATCTGAATCGCCTCGACCAAACTGGCCGCGATAGGCTTGTCGATGAAGACAGGCTTGTGCGCCTCAAGGCATGGCTTCAATTGCTCCAGGTGCGGGCGGCCATCGTTGGTCTCCAGAAAAACGACGTCCACCTTGTCCAGCAGAGCATCAATGCTGTGCACGATCTCCACGCCCAACTCACGAACCTTTTGGGTGTATTCAGGCACACGCTTGACGCTGGATTCGATGTCTTTCGACCCCTTCGGGTAAGCGGCGACCATGCGCACGCCCATGACCTCTGGCTTTTGAGGCGTGGCATTCAGCGTTTTGGTAAAGGCGAGCACATGGGAGGTATCGAGACCGATGATCCCCGCACGGATGTTTTGAGCGGAGGATGGTGTGACAGCAGCGGCGATGACCCCAAAGAGGAAGCCAGAGAGAAGACGAGAAAAAGGCATGAGACAGAACACTACGGCCCAAGTTGTTCAAGCTTGCGCGCTGCGCTGACCTGAACTGACGGGAATGTGTCTGCCGAACTAGGACTCTACTTTCGGGACACGATGACTTGCTGCTGGCGTGATTTCAAAATGCTGTCCGACGGGATCAGCCCCGTCACACTCGACAAAGGATAGATGATGCTGCGAGGTCCAATGAGCGTGCCGGGATTCAACACGCTATTGCAGCCCACCTCAGCACGATCACCGATGATGGCACCAAACTTCCGAAGTCCCGTCGCAATCACACGGCGACCATCGTCCACCGTCACCTCACGGCGATCCAGCCGCACGTTGGAAAGCACGACACCCGCGCCGAGGTGCGCTTTGTGACCCAAAATCGAGTCTCCCACATAATTGAAGTGCGGGACCTCACACTCATCGAAAAGCACGCAATTCTTGAACTCGCAGGAGTTTCCCAGCACGCAGCCATTGCCGACGATGACATTTTCTCGGATGTAACAGCCGGAGCGCAGGTGGCAATTCCGCCCGATCCAGGCAGGTCCTTTGATCACCACACCAGGGTCGATGATGGTGCCTTCATCAATGAACACATCCTCTCCCAAGTGAACGCCATGAGGAACGGCCGAGAGCACACTGCGCTGGAGACGAAAACCCAAGTAGGATTCGATGTGCCCCAAGGCATGCCAAACGGGCTGATCCGCTGGGAACAGAATGCCATGCTGAGTATGGCTAAGATCGAGAAATTCGGCGGGAGGAAACATGCAAAAGCCGTATCAAACCGTGAGAATTTCTTTCTCCTTGCTGACCATGTGTTGATCGATTTCAGCGATCTTCTTGTCTGTCATGACCTGCACTTCTTTTTCCAGACGATGCAGATCGTCTTCGGTAATCAGGCTCTCCTTTTCTCCCTTCTTGAGCGTCTCCATGGCGTCGCGACGCGCTGAGCGGATGCGAACCTTGGATTCTTCGCCCATCTGCTTCACGAGCTTCACCATCTGCTCACGACGCTCCTGGGAGAGGGTGGGAATCGGCAAGCGGATCACTTTGCCCTCGATCGAACCATTCAACCCCAAGCGTGACTCACGAATGGCACGGTCAATGTCATGAAGGGTGGACGAGTCGAACGGCTCAATGCGGATCAAACGAGCATCCGGCGTGGTGATCATGGCTAGCTGCTTGAGCTTCATGTGAGCCCCGTAGCTATGCACATGAACATCCAGGCCCTCGACCAAGGTGGGAGATGCCTTTCCTGTGCGCACTGCGGCAAACTCATGCACAGCATATTCCACGGCCTTGGTCATGGCCTCTTCGCATTCAAGCATCGTCATTTCAGGGTCCATAAGAGATGGGGTAGATTCAGGCCAATACTTGGGCGCTGGCACGGGTCATGTCCACTCTGAAATCGGCCCTCACGCCAGCGATGCAGTCTGCACCAAGGCTAGGCTCAGGGAGCCAAGCGGCCAAATTTTTTCTCCAGCTCTCGCATCGACATCTGGATCAAGGTAGGTCTGCCATGCGGACAGCAGTAGGGCATTTCACAAGCGAAAAGGTCCGCCAAAAGCGCCTCGATCTCTGGCACAGCGAGCTTGTCATTCGCCTTGATGCTATGGCGGCAGACCGTCGTCGCAATCATATCCTCGCCCAAACGTAGGTTTGAACCTCGGGGCGTTAAGGTTTGCAGCTCCTCAATGACCTGATCCAGCCACGTGAGAGGATCATCCGTCTTCAAAAAGGTCGGCAAGGCTTCCACCTTGAAGAGGTTAGGTCCAAAGGGCTCGATCTCGATGCCTAATTTGACGAGCGTTTCCAAATGCTTCCGCAGAACATCTGCGTCTCGTGGACTCACCTGCATCGTCAAGGGCATCAAAAGTCGCTGCGAGGGCACCCCACCCTGCTCCATGGATCGACGCATTTTTTCAAAGTTCACCCGCTCATGAGCAGCATGCTGATCCATCAAAACGAGACCTTCCGCACTTTCGAGCAGAATGTAAAGCTTGTGCAGCACACCGATGATGCGGAAGCGAGGAGCCTCCTTCACCTGTTCGGGATCTGCCGCCACGCGAGATTCGGCAGCTGGCTCGGGCGATGGCCGCAGTGCCACTTTTGGGGAAGACAAAGCCTGCTCTGGCTGAGCAGCTGGTCTTGCGACAGACTGCGGTCCATTTGCAACCATTGGCACCTTGACTACTGCACTCGTGGCAGCAGCCGCCATAGAAGGGGGTTCTGCATTTAACACCAAAATCGGCTTCGGTGTGTGCAGCGCAAAACTCTGCTGCTGTGGAGTCGCGATCTCGGGCAAGACAGGGCGCACAGCTGGCTCGGATGACTTTCGCCCCTCAGGCAATTTGTCTGCGGTTTCCAAGGCTTGTCGAACGGCTCGCGCCACCGCATCACGCACGACAAATCCATCGTGAAAGCGCACCTCTTTTTTGGCCGGATGAACATTGATGTCATACCTCGCCGCATCCATTTCCATGAAAAGAAAGGTCACGGGATGCTGCCCCTTCATCAGTGAAGTATGGAATCCCTCGCGCAGGCCATAATGAATCGCATGACTTTCCACGGGCCGACCATTCAAAAAAGTCATCTGCTGCTGACGCGTGGAGCGGCTGAGGCCGGGGCCACCAATGAACCCCCACAGGCGAATGCCTTGGATGGTCTGCTCCGGCACCTCGATCAACCGCTGCGCCAACTCCCCACCCACAAGCCCGCGGATTCTTTCCAACAAATCCTGGGTGCCTGGCAGATGAAACACCACCGCACCATCGCGCACGAGCGTAAAAGCGACCTGTGGATGAGCCACCGCATGAACCAAAAACTGCTGCTCGATGTGCGCGTTTTCGGTAGCCTCTGAGCGAAGGAATTTCCTCCGCGCAGGAACATTGAAGAACAAAGAGCGAGCTTCCACTGTGGTGCCCGAGGCCCCGCCGAATTCGCTCACCGAAGACAATCGTCCACCGTGAATCTCGACCTCTGTGCCCGTGAGAGCCTCAGCTTCACGGGTCGATAGTCGAAAGCGACTGACGCTCGCAATGCTAGGCAGTGCTTCCCCACGAAAACCAAAGGTCAAAATCGCTTCGAGGTCTTCCTTGGTGCGGATTTTGCTCGTCGCATGTCGCTCGATGCTCAACAGCGCGTCTTCGCGACTCATTCCACAGCCATCATCCACCACACGAATGAGCGCAGCGCCGCCCCGTTGGACTTCCACTGTGATATGACCTGCCCCCGCATCCAGACTGTTTTCCACAAGCTCCCGAATCACCGCGGCAGGCCGCTCCACGACTTCACCTGCGGCCACTTGGCTCGCGAGTGCATCGGGGAGAATTCGGATTTTCGACATGTGGATGAAAAAAGTGGATTCAGGCTTGGCGTAATTCTTGCAACCGCAAAACGCCTGTGAAAAGGGCGCACCACACAAATCATCCATCACCCCACTCTTCAAGATGGTCTCCCTCACCGATACAGCTGCACATCATCTTCGACTTCTTTTGGCCGAAAAACAGGCTCCCGAGGGAGCCGGTCTCCGAGTTCTTGTGGAAAAAGGTGGCTGCGCAGGTTGGCAGTATCAAATGCGTGTCGATACCGCAGGCTCGAATGATGCGGTGTATCAGCATCAAGGCGTCAGTTTAATTGTAGATCCAGAAAGTCTGACTTTTCTAAAAAACAGCCAAATCGATTATTTTGACTCCTTGAACGATTCAGGATTTCGAGTGGTTAACCCCAACGCTGCACGGAACTGCGGCTGCGGCACATCCTTTGAACCCAAAGCGGCTTAACTCCCTGACCAGCAAAGATTTATTTCAACTTATTCACAGAAAAACCTTTTCTTTTTTCTCTGAACCAGTAAAATTCAAAAATCATTTCCCGATAATTATAATAATTTTCTCATTTTTGCTATGCATGTTCGATTTCTAAGCGACGGAAGCGAATACCGGTCCTACGGCGGAGGCAGTTTTTCCAAAAAAAAGGATGGTGGCGGTTCCATCTTCTGGTGGGCCATTTTGATCACCCTCTTGATGGGAGCTGCTACCTTCTGCTGGTTCTTCAGCATCATGGTTTTTGCTCATCCAGAAAAACCATTTAACTACAAAGTACTGGCCAAATTCAACAAACTTGAACCACTTCGCCCCTGGAGCACCTTTAGTGTTCCCAATGGCAAAAAATTGGGTGCTCGTGACCTTCTTTCTGAATTCTACCCTTACTCACGCGAGCAACTCGCCGTGAAGAATGACTTGCTCAAGAGGTCTTACATTCGCAACTACAAGCACGAGCATCCCCTTTACATCACAGGAAGCTACAAAGTCGTAGGCCAACGCGCTCTTGGTTCGGAAGATGTCGTGACCTCAGGCTGGGTGATTCGCGTGAGGTCGGCTGATATCGAGGATGTAGATCTGGAAATCGTGCTTCCAGGTTCAGTATCCAAAGAAGAGCCCTTCAGTGTCGGAGACAAAGTGGTGATCGAATCTAGCCGTCCTCAACTCGCAGCACTCCACGTTCAGAGGCTTGATGGCGAAAGAATCTGCGTCACCGCTGTTCCTCTCGCCTACACCTCCTTCACAGCGTCTGCACCTGAGATGAAAATGAGTCCTCCCGAAAAACTCAACATGGATGCCTTCTGGCCGATCACGCGTGATATCCCCATCATGGCAGCAGATGCCGCAGAGGAAAGCACCGACCTCAAAGGAGTGGCCGTGAAAAGTTAAGCAACTAACAACGCCAGTCCTTCATCGCCCTAAAGCGCGGATGCTCCATCCGCGCTTTTTTGTTAGGCGTGATTTTTGAATCAAATCCCAGAGATCTCACCTTCCTCCGAGACCTCAATGCGCTCCGCTGCGGGAACTTTGGGCAATGCAGGCATCCGCATCATCGTGCCTGTCAGAGCCACTAGAAAACCAGCACCATTGGCGATTTCAAAGTCACGCACCGTGATGTGAAAGCCACGAGGACGTCCCAGCTTCGTTGCATCATCCGACAGAGAGTTTTGCGTCTTTGCCATGCAGAGCGGTAAATGCCCAAAACCACTTTTTTGGAATAACGAATACTTTGCTTTGGCTTCGTCGGTGAGAACGACACCTTCAGCTCCATAGATGCGTGTAGCGATGGATTTCAATTTCTGTTCAACCGAATCTTCTGCCGCGTAAAGATAGGGTAATTCGTTTGGTTCGCACTCCGTGGACAATTCCCTGAGCACCGTTTCTGCCAACTCGACAGCACCTTGCCCGCCTTCCCCGAAAACATTGGCTAGCGCACAAGCAACCCCTCTCGACTCACAGAACTGCTTCAGCAGAGCGATCTCTTGCGGGCTGTCGTTGGTGAATTGATTGATAGCCACGACGACTGGACGCTGGAACTGCGAAGCGCTGTCGAGATGTGCGGCGAGGTTTTCCAAGCCACGCTGAAGAGCAGTGAGATCAGGCTGAGTCAAAGCATCGAGAGCCACACCACCATGCATTTTCAAAGCACGGACAGTAGCCACAATCACAATCGCATCGGGTTTTAATCCCGACTGCCGACACTTGATGTGCATGAACTTTTCTCCACCCAAGTCGAATGCAAAACCAGCTTCTGTGACAGCATAGTCGGCATGAGCCAAAGCCATTCTTGTGGCCAGCACAGAATTGCATCCATGAGCAATGTTGGCAAAAGGACCTCCATGAAGGAATGCAGGTACACCTTCCACCGATTGAACAAGATTGGGCTGAAGAGCGTCGCGCAGCAGAGCCAGCATCGCACCCGTCACACGGGCTTCTTTGGCAAGAACTGGCTCTCCCTCTGACGTAAAGCCAATCACCATGCGATCCAAACGCTTGCGCAGATCCTGGAGAGATTCGGCCAAGCAGAGAATGGCCATCAGTTCCGACGCCGCTGTGATATCAAAACCTGTCGAGCGCTCGGTCGCCGCACCTGCACTGGTTCGAATCCTTCGCAGAGCACGATCATTGACATCCATGACTCGCTTCCACAACACTCCAGAAGGAGCCAAGTGCGTTTGCTGATTCACCAGCTGATTATCAATCACCGAACTCAGAAGGTTATGCGCGCTGGTGACCGCGTGAAAGTCACCGGTAAAATGCAGGTTGATGGACTGCGAAGGTTGCACTGTGCTTTTGCCGCCGCCAGTGGCCCCTCCTTTGCGGCCAAAGACAGGACCCATGGAAGGCTGGCGCAAGGCGAGAGCGACGCTCTTTCCTACCTTTTTGAGCCCCTGAGCCAAGCCAATCGAAACTGTCGTTTTGCCTTCACCCGCCGGCGTCGGCGTGATAGCAGAGACAAGAATCAGTTGGCCGCGTTGGGGCTTTCCTTTCAGAGCCTGAAGCGAGACCTTGGCTTTATCTGTTCCATAAAGCGTCAAGTGTTCGGCAGTGATACCGAGAGAGTGAGCGACGGAGGCGATGTCTGAGAGCATGTCGTGCAGCGTGAGGGTTTACCTTGGCAGCTTGAATCACGAAAGAAAGAGAGAAATCCACCCCATGGCTTCATTTAAAGACAACATCGACACCCATGGCACTTTTGGAGGCAAATCCAGGAATCCAATGAGGTCTGCGGCTCGCGATCAGCCTGTAGATCAGGGAAAGTCCATTGAGAACGATGATTCGGTCCACGACCCGGTAGCCACGCTTCCTGCGCATCAAAAACGCCAGTGCCCAGAGCACGTAGCGGGGATTGAAGAACAAAGGTTTGAAATCTGTTTTGATGCGATATCGAGCTCGCAATCCACGCTTCGGATACTTGGTCTTGTAGGCGCGTTTGGCTTCCAAAATGCGTTCTTCGATACCTTCCGCATTCTCAGCAAAGTAATACTCACGACTGAGCGCTAGCAGTCGAAAGGTATCTTCCATGTAATCGATATCAGCAATGGGAAGACCCGCACGCTCAGCGAGAGCTCTCATGCTCTTCAGATTATCGAGACAACGCTGAGCGCTGCGGATGGCTGCATCCGCATCTCGGACAAAGTATCGCAGCAAACGTCTCAAGGCATGAGAGATGAAGATATTGCCCCAATAAACTTGCAGCATGGGCGGAATCCTAACCCTGCGGAAAAACAACTTTTGCCGCGCATACTCTTCAATGTATAACAAATCACGAACGGTCTCATCCGCCAAACGCATGAGTTCGATCAAAGCGTCGGAGTCTCCAAGTTTGCGTTCTTTGGCAAACAGACGCAGGGCATCTTCAACCCAAAGTCCATCCTTGAAGACTCGGATCGTGGTGTAGGTATTCATGTCCGTCCAAACGGCTTCCTGATCCAAGAAGGCTAAACGACGAAATGGCACCCACCCGCCTGTTTGGCACCAGACCATGCAGCCGATGATTTGATCAGCTTGCTTCAGTTCACGAATGTATTGCTCGTAAAGCCATGCAGTGGGGCTGGGATATTCCCCACATCCTTCATATTCTCGACGAGTCTGAAATTCGACGATCTTGGGGAGGTTGGTTCGAAAGAAATTACGATTGAGCGGTAGGTAACGAAAAAAATCACTCTCGCCATACTTCATCGACACCACCAAGTGTTGGCTGGAAATGCCATCAAACACCCGCGCAAATGTTTCACGGTGCCACATCAAGTCGCCAATCGGGTAGGCTCCGACTGTCCACGTTCTGAAAACGAGCCTGCGATGATGCTTTTCAAAGACCGGCAGCAAATCCTCCAAAAGAGTTCGTGCATCTTCAGGTGTTTTGACCGTGAGCTGACTGTGGAAATCATCATGCACATCCTTTCCATCGGACTCCCCGATCCTCACGATGACTCCTGCAACCTGAGGATAATCTCCAAAGAAACTGTTGAGCAACTCGATCAAGTATCGGTTCGGGCTACAGCCTCTGATTTTCAATCGCTGCTGAAGCAGTGGTGTCATCGACATCACATCCATGGTCACATAAATCGCTAACCCGCATTCACTCAGAACCTGAAAGCAGCGCCGCATTTCTTGACGATACCGATGGATGCGTTGTCGAACCTCAGGCTCGAGAAACTCATGATCCGCCAAGTGTGCCACATCATCAATCGAAGCGGCGTTGAATCCCCAAGCCACAGCCTGCCGCGCAAGAACATTCAAGTCCTGACAAACGCGTTGCCACCATGCATCTCCTTGATGACCCACATGCTGCCAAGGAATCTTTGACCAATTGATCACTCGCCGCTGATAATCGCGGAAGAAGGGTCCGATCACATCAATCAAATATAGTGAATCCACGATGCTTGTAAGTAGGCCTGAGTCTTGCTGCAAGCCATGCGTGAACGGAACTCACCTCGGCGTCAAACGAAGCATTTGTGACCTAATCTTTGTCAGCTTTCGGCAGAAAAGTCTGCCAAAATAGAAAATTACTGCCATTTTCGGCATAAACTCTGCTTTTGGCGCAGAGATGCTCTCTCCCATCCAAGAGTATCTCGAAAAGCTCCATGCTCGTTACGCCCCCCTCATGGACGGCCGTGTCGCCGACTACATCCCTGAACTATCCAAAGCAGATCCACGCTGGTTTGGCATCTGCATAGCCACCCGAGACGGCCACGTCTATGAAGTGGGTGACACTCGACAACCCTTCACGATTCAATCCATCTCCAAGGCACTGGCCTATGGCTTAGCCTTGGAAGACCGAGGTGAAGAACATGTCTTGAAACGCATCGGGGTTGAGCCCTCTGGCGAAGCCTTTAACGCAATCAGCTTGAAAGAAGGCACAGGTGCTCCGTTCAATCCCATGATCAATGCTGGTGCCATCGCAACTTGCGGGCAGGTTCTTGAGAAAGACGGCCAATCACGCTTTGAGCGTTTGCAAGCCTACCTAGGCAGCATCGCGGGCCGTGATCTCGACATTGATGAAGTGGTTTATCACAGCGAAAGCGAAACCGGACACCGCAATCGAGCTATCGGTTGGTTGCTCAGAAACTTCGGCATTCTGGATGATGATCCACACGAGACGCTTGAGACTTACTTCAAGCAATGTTCGATTCGTGTCACTTGCCGAGACCTCGCGCTCATGGGAGCTACGCTGGCCAATCAAGGCGTCCAACCGCTGACTAGACGCCGTGCAGTTTCTGCGCATTACGTGGATAACATCCTCGGCGTCATGGCCACTTGCGGTATGTATGACTGGTCGGGAGAATGGATCTATCGCGTCGGCTTACCCGCAAAAAGCGGCGTGGGTGGCGGCATCTTGGCCGTTCTGCCAGGACAGCTTGGCATTGGCGTTTTCTCTCCACCACTCGATGCACAAGGCAATAGCCTTCGGGGCATCAAGGTCTGCATGGATTTAACGCGTGAGCTATCGCTGCACATGATGAATCCTACGGCCACGCCACGAACTGCCGTTCGACTTTCCTATCATGGCGGTGAAGTTACGGCAAGACGACGCTTGCCAGGCTCAGCCCGCGAAACGCTCAAGCTTCATGGCGAGCAGATCCAAGTGCTTGAACTGCAAGGAGGATTGATCTTTGCGACTCTCGAGCCAGTCATTCGTCATGCGATCCAGCTCTCCAATGCTGGGTGCCGACACCTTGTCTTTGATCTCAGAGCTGTTGTCACCGCCAACACTGTCAGCCTGCGACTGCTCGCCGACTTGCGAAAAAGATTGGGCCTCTCCGGGGTGGAAGTTGTGATCTGCCAGCCCGGCAGCCTCACCTCTCGCCTGCTTGAGGCTGGAGTGCCTTCTTCTTCAATCTTTTCGACCGTCGATGCAGCACTGGAGTCCTGTGAAGATTCACTATTGATGACGGTCACCGGGGCCGCATGGCGCCCTGCCAAAGCTCTCGAACTGAAAGAATGCTCGGTGTTTCAAAGCTGCACCGATGGCGAGATTCGAATCCTGGAACGAGATCTGGAGAAGCGTACGTTCAACCCGGGTGAGATCCTGATTCGGGCAGGAGAGAATTCGGACGAAATGTTCGTTTTGATCGAAGGCAATGTTGAGGTTCAGATCACCGAAGAAGGTGGGCTAAAGCGCCGAGTCGATGTTTTAACCGCAGGGATGACTGCTGGTGAAATGGCCTTCTTGGACAATTCTCCACGCTCAGCGGACGTGGTGGCGATTGATCAGGTGACATGCGTCGTGGTGACCCGACATTGGTTCACCTCGTTGGCTGATGCTTTGCCTCATCTCAAAATCAAGCTTCTCCTTGCCCTGATCAAAGAGGTGTCATCACGCCTGCGTCAGGCCAACGTGGAAATCACCGCCCTGCAGCGCAGTTAAGGAAATCTTGCCATCAAACCTAGCAGGGCTTAAGCCTCGGGATGGTGTCTAACATCATCAACCCCGAGTTTGCAGAAGCCCTGCGATGCAAGGCGATGGAGATTCGAGACTTCTGTCTGGACATGGTGTATCCGCGCACCTGCCTGAGCTGCGATGCACTCATCGAAAGTAAAGATTCCGCTCCCAAACTCGACCTTGGATTGTGTGAAGACTGTCGCCAGCAACTGAATTCCATTGAGCCTCCCTTTTGTAGGATCTGCGGGGAGCCTTTTTCAGGTCAGATTGATCAAACATTCCTCTGTCCCAACTGCGATGGAAGACGGATGGCTTTTGATTATGCCATTGCTGCTTACAAGGCTGAGGGGCCTCTCCGCGAACTCATTCATCAGTTCAAATACAATCGAAATCTAGCTCTTCGCGGCATCTTGGCTCACGCGATCACGCTAGCTTTTCAAGATTCCAGACTTCAATCGGAGGATCTCTCCCATTGGCTCTTGGTTCCAGTGCCTTTGCACTGGTCACGGGAAATGCATCGAGGGTTCAACCAAAGTTGGGAATTGTGCAAGCAGCTCACCAAGCAAACGAACATCCCAGCTGCTCCTTTGCTGCGGCGCTCCAGACGCACGCCCAGGCAAGTGCGACTCAGCCGGAATCAACGGCTGGAGAACATGCGTGGCGTTTTTGCCCCTAGCTACAGGGCTTGGCTGAGCCAGATCATCCTGCGACGTCGAGCGTGGCCGAATGTCTTGCTGATTGATGATGTCTTGACCACAGGGGCGACGGCTCACGAATGCGCTCGGGTTCTGCGCACCCATTTTGGTGTGCAAAAAGTGGTGGTCATAACCGCAGCGCGTGCCTAATCTGAGGGCTGAATCCGGTGCGCCGGAACTCATCCCTTCCAGGCTGAACGAGTGTTTAGCCCTCCAGTGATCTGACTTTCTGGGGAATGTGGAAGATGTGAGTTCCACGCAACGGCACAGAAGCTTTCACATGGGATTTTTCAAAAAACGTTCGATTGATGACCTGGGCGAGAAGAAGAAAGACATGCCCGAAGGGTTGTGGACCAAGTGCCCTTCCTGCGGAGAAAGTTTATTCGAGCAGGCTTTGGCGAAAAACCTGAGGGTGTGCACGCAATGCGGTTATCACTTCACCATCAGCAGCGGCGAACGAATTGCCAGCATGGTGGACGAAGGAACTTTTGAGGAAATGGATCTTCAGATCGATTCAGTCGATGCACTCGGCTTCAAAGGTTATCTAGACAAGGTGCGGGCTTACCAGTCAAAGACTGGACTGAAGGAAGCTGTCGTGACTGGTCGTGCTGACATCGAATCCATCCCGGTGGTCCTGGCAGTCATGGACTTCCGCTTTCTGGGAGCTAGCATGGGCAGCGTGGTGGGAGAAAAAATCACACGCGCGATTGAAACCGCCACTCGCGAGCGCAAACCCGTCATCGTGTTTTCAGCCTCTGGCGGTGCGCGCATGCACGAGGGGATTCTCAGCCTCATGCAGATGGCGAAGACCAGCGGAGCACTCGCCCGTCACTCGGAAGCCAAGTTGCCCTACATCTCCGTTTTGACTCACCCAACCACTGGCGGTGTCACAGCCAGCTTTGCGACACTGGGAGATCTCATTCTTGCCGAACCCAAATGCATGATCGGATTTGCAGGGCCGCGTGTGGTGAAGGAAACCACCCACGCTGATCTGCCTCCTGGCTTCCAGACGGCTGAGTTCATGATGCAGCACGGCTTGGTGGACATGATCGTCGAACGCAAAGACATGCGGACAAAATTAGCCGCTGTGCTGCGTTACGCGATGCGCCTCTAGGCAGTCTAGATAGCCAGCCATCCTATCCGTGTCTGAGCAACCTGAATACTTTTCGAAGCAGGTGCTTCGAACGCGTCGTTTCTTCATCCACAAAAAGAACGCACGCAAGGCAACACCTGCTTCACCAACATGGCAACTGGCAGCCGGGGGATGCGAGTGGTGCGCTCCTGATTTCATCATTGATCGACAGACGTTTCCCTATGTCGCCTTTGAGTTTGTCGCCCGTGGCTCAGGCAGTCTCTGCCTCGCAGGAAAGCGCCACGAGCTATCTGCTGGCCATGCTTTTTTCTACTCCCCCTCCACGCCTCACGTCATTGAGTCTTCGGCCCATGAGCCTTTGGTGAAGTATTTCTTCAACCTCACTGGAGAGGGTGCCGAACGCCTCTTGGCGGAGCTGGATCTGTCCTCAGGCACCCTTCTTCGCGTTTTGGATGCGGTGCGTGTCACCATGTTGTTGGAGGAAGTCATCGACCATGCATTGAGATCGACGCCGACATCGATTCGAAGCGCAAATTGTGCGCTTCATTACGCCCTTTCTCTCTGTGCTGACTCGCAGCAAGCAGCAACCATGAAGTATGATCCGGGCTATGCCACCTACTTGCGTTGTCGTGGGCATTTGTTGCGAAACTATCCCGTGATTCACCATATCGCCCAGGCGGCCAAACACTGTCATGTGACTGCAGCCTACATGACTCGGTTGTTCAAGCGTTATGACACCGAGACACCTTTAGCTTGCTTGGTTCGATTGAAAATGAGCCAAGCCCTGATCAAACTGCGGCAGCCTGAAACCCAGGTGAAAGCTGTAGCTGCCGAGCTGGGTTACAAATCATCAGCCCATTTTTCGAGGGCCTTCAAAGCTTGGAGTGGAATGGCACCACAACACGCTCGATCGAGAAAAAACTAAAGTTCGCAGCCTCAGTCTTTGCCCACTTTTCTTTCGATCACCGCCCAGGCGTTGTGGTTGTGAATCGACTCGAAGTTCACCGCTTCCACCCGATACCACTTGATCAATTTGTGGCTTCCTGCCTTCACGGCAATATTCCGCACCAGATCTTCCACGAAGACAGGGTTATCGTAGGCACGTTCCGTCACTGCTTTTTCATCGGGCCGTTTGAGCACGCTGTAGAGTTCACTGCTCGCGCTGGATTCGACCAATTCCACCAAGTCTTCGATCCAGATGGGCTGGCGGAACCGAACCGACAAACTGACAAGTCCTCTCTGGTTATGAGCACCGCGCTCACTGATCGCCTTCGAGCAGGGACAAAGCGTCGTCACTGGCACTTCCACAGTGACGACATAATCCATCTTCTCGCCTTCGGCATTCACTTCGAAGATCACACCGTAATCGACCAATCCCTCCGCTTTGGTCACTGGCGCGTATTTGGCACGAAAGTAGGGGAAGCGCATTTCGACATGAGCTTTTTCTGCGTGCAGTCTAGCCATAAGTTCCTTGGGCATGGCAGCGATGCTGGTCACCGTGAGTTCCCGACCATGCGCGTGCAGGACCTCCAAGAAGCGACTCATGTGAGTGCCTTTGAACTGATGTGGCAAATCGACAGCCATGTTCACGGTCGCCACCGTGTGCTGCGTGCTTTGATCACGATCTCGGATCCGCAGAGGAAAACGCACATCTTTGACACCAACTCGGTCGATCGAAAGACGGCGGTCATCACGCTCGCTTTGAGTATCTTTCAGCTTTGACGCAGCCATGGAATGAAAAGGTTATGAGAGATAAAAAATCCCGCTGAAGCTTTCGCCACAGCGGGACAGATTACATCAAAGACGAAACAAGGAAACTGAACTTCGATCAAGGCAGAAGGTTCACAGCTCTCGCACGCTTCACTTCGGTCGAAACCTTACGATGAAGCCAAGCTGGCAGGCCAGTCACACGACGAGGTTGCAGCTTTCCAGTCTCTGTCAGGAAACGCTGAAGGATATCTGGATTGGTGTAGTTGAGCTTATCAAGCGGGATATCCGCGCGGCGCCGCGGCATGCGACGATTGTTTTTGCGAAGGGAGATGAGCCTCTCGGTGGTCTTGGGTTGCATGGTATCTAAAGATCAGAAGTGCCTGAGAATTAGCGAATCTCGCGGTGCAAGGTGCGGCGCTTGAGGAAGGGATTGAATTTCACCTTTTCGAGACGGCCAGGAGTCCGTGGGCTCTTTTTGTTGCGGGTGCTCACATAGCGAGATGTGGGCTTGCCTTCGGCTTTGGCCTCAGTGCATTCAAGGATGATGATTTCTCTCGGCATAAAAAAACGGGGCGTGAGGCTAGATTATTCTTTTCCGAAGTCAAGGGACTCATTTGCACCCTGCTTGGATTTCGATGAACTGGAGCTTTCTGCGGCATCATCATCGTCATCATCGTCATCAGCATCAGCAGATTCATCGAGACCAAAGAGGGAACGAACTGGGCGTGTCCAGCGACCCCCGCGTTGTTCGCTCTCGATTCGAGCTTGGCTGGTGACGGTGAATCGAGTGAAAGGCAGTGCTTCCAGCCGCTCTTCTGGGATCAGTTCACCCGACATTTCACAGATGCCGTAGGTGCCCTGTTCGATCCGCTTCAGCGCCTCATTGATTTCGTAGATCGCATCTTGTTCCTTGGCGAGAAGGCTGAGTGCGAAGTCGCGGTCATAAGCATCACTACCCGCATCGGCTTGGTGCATGCCGAAGGCGGACTCATTGCTATCGGAGTTGCGCAGATTTTCGTTCGTCACGCCTTCCGCTGCATTGAGATACACGTCACGCAGCTCAATGAGGCGTTGTTTTTGCTTCTTCAAGAAAGCAGCGGGGAGAACGGGCTTCTTCGGGGGGCTATCGAGAGTGATGCCATCTTCCAGGGCACTCGGGGCTCTGCGGTTCACAACGGGCACTTTCACGTTGGTCACAGCTGCCTTTTTCGTCGGAGCAGCAGCCGTGGCGGTCTTCGCAGGCGTTGCCGTCTTGGCAGGAACCTTCGCCACGGCGGGTGCTGCGGCTTTGGCTGCGGGGGCAGGTGCTGGCGCGGCAGTCTTCGGGGCAACGACCTTTTTCGGGGCAGGTGCGGCGACGACTTTCTTGGCGACGACTTTGGTCTTGGCAGCTGGGGCAGCCTGAGGCTTCGCGGCTTTTTTCGCAGCAGGTGCTGCTTTCTTGGCCACTGGCTTCACGGCTTTCGCAGGAGCTGGTTTTGCTTTGACCGCAGGCTTTGCCTTCACGGCAGGTTTGGCTGCTTTTGCCACCGGTTTGGTTGCAGGTTTAGCGGGAGCCTTTTTGACAGGCTTTGATGGAGCCTTGGAGGCAGGTTTCTTTTTCGAGGGCATGGCTCGGGGTGGCGCAGGTTGGCGGTGACTTAGCGTGAAAGGGGAATTCTCCGCAGCGATGCGAAGGGGGCGCGATTTTGGCTTGGTTCAAAAGGATGGCAAACAGAAATCCACAGGACTCATCGGTCGATTCTGGGGGAGATTTGTCCAGAAAGTGACTTCAAGACCGCAGGTCGGAACAGGTTCCACGAGCCGCGTTGGATCGTCCAATCCAACTTTCGTGCGATGGCGGAAGCTGCCTAGGATGCCCATTTGCTTCAAAAAAGACGACTGACCAAGCCGTAGCGAGGACTGAAAATGTAGGCCAGCAAGAAGAGCCCGCCCAGCACGAGGATGATGGTGGAACTGACCGACCAACCGAGGGGGTAGCTGAGGAAAAACGCAGCCACTGAGCCGAGCCCCCCAATGATCCCTCCCCCCCAAAACAGCGCACGAGCATTGTTGGTCAGCAGATAAACTGTGGCGGCCGGAGCCACCATCAGGCCGACGCTAAGAATGCAACCCACAGCCTGCAGCGACGAAATGAGAACCAAAATGGTAATCGCAAAGGTGGCGTAGTTCAGAAAGCGCACGGGCACCCCAAGACTGGCAGCGATGTTGGGTTCAAAGAGATAAATGAGCAGTGGGCGCTGCAAAGCTGTCAGGCCTAACACTGCCACCGCACTGATGGCAAAAGCGATCCACAAATCACTGTCTGCCATTCCCACGATGCTGCCGAAGAGCCATTCATCGAGCTTTTGCCGAACATTCAGTTGCGTCAAAATGAGGTATCCACCTGCAAAAGCAGTCGTGTACAGGATGCCCATGGATGTGTCTTGATCGAGTCGTGAGGTGCGCGACAAAAAGATCGAGCCCAATCCCACCAGCAGCGCCGCAAAGACAGCACCAGCGAGGGCACTCCATTGCGTTAAACCGACTAGCAAAACAGCGAGGGCAATGCCTGGCAGCAAGGCATGAGACAGAGTGCCGATCTTCAACGCGCTTTTTCGCAAAACCACAAACGCACTCACAAATCCATTGGCGAATCCGATCATCAAGCATGCCAACAGAGCCCGTCGAGCTATGGGCTCCGCCAGAAAGTCAGAAAGAGAAGGCAAATCGTTGGTAATCATAAAGACAGACATCAATCGCATTCAGAAATAGCATCCAGTGCCTTTGCTAAGGCCAGAAGATCATTCCCTGGGCGTTGCACATGCCAGGAAAAAAAACCCGCAGCAGTCGCTCCCTGCACGTCAGCTTCAGCTTCATCACCGACATGCAGACAGGTGCAAGGCGGCAACCCTGCTTGCTCTGCCGCCACAAGAAAAATACCTGGATGAGGCTTGGCATAACCCGCTTGGCTGGAGGTGATCGTGCCCTCGAAACAATCAGCGATTTCCAAGGCCTTCAAAATCTTCACCAGCCTATCATCGAAGTTAGAAAGCACAAACAAGCGAAACCTGCTCAACTCACGCAAAGCCGGACGAGTATCGGGGTAAAGCGTCCATGCCGCTGCGGTCTCGTAGTGGGAGTAGAGTTTTTCAAAGAGAGGATCAAAGACATCGGGAGCCAGAGGTTGACCTAAAGCGGTGGCAAAGGTCTGCCGCACCAGAGTCATCCACCATCCTTTTTCACCGTCAGCGGGCGGCAAGCCCTGGTTCTGCGGCTGCGGATTTGATTTCCAAGCCGCCCGAAAGGCTTTATCCAAGACATCTGGCTCCGCTCGGATGCCCTGCTCTGCCGCGAAACGAGCGTAGGCGTGACCCACAGGCTCAGTGAGGCCCATTAGCGTCCCTGCGGCATCAAAAAACACGGCCTTCAGGCTCTGGTCTGTCGCGGGGAGATTCATGGTGTCAGCGGCTTGGCATGATCTGTGCCGCCATAGGCCAGTTCGATCATGGCGGGGGTAAAGGCCTGCTCCACAGGCCCGAACGCGACTTGGTTTTTTCGGATCAAAAGAACATCATCGTAAAAACCCTTCACGGTTTGAAGGTCATGATGGCTGGCAATCAGCAACCTACCCTCCGCTGTCAGTTCTTTGAAAAGACGACTCAGGTTTTCCTGCGCAGGCTTGTCGAGACCCGTGAAAGGTTCATCGAGCAAAAGCACGTGGGCCTCTTGCGCAAGAGCTCGAGCAATGAAGGCGCGTTGCTGTTGTCCGCCCGAGAGTGCGCTGATCTGACGATCCTGCAGGTCGGTCAATTCCATCGCGGCGAGGGCTCGCTCGACAATCTCCGCATCATGCCGTGAATAGCTGCGCCACCATCCCAGGTTGGGGTATCGCCCCATCTCAACGAGACCCCGCACGGTGATCGGAAACTGCCAGTCCACTTCACCCCGCTGCGGTAGGTAAGCAATCTCATGACTGCTTTTCGACAAGGCGCTGCCTCGCCAGCGCAGGCTGCCGCTTTTTAGAGGCAACAGGCCTGCCAAGGCCTTCAGCAAGGTGCTCTTTCCTGCCCCATTCGGCCCGATCAGCGCGATGCTGCGCCCACAGGAGGCATGAAATGAAATGCCATCCAGGGCCAGAACCTCGCGATAGCTGACACTCAGCTGCTTCACTTCCAACTGATGCTGGTGATCGTGGCGGCAACCGGCACCCCAACAAACGTGTTCTTTTGGGTTCGATGTAGGCATCACCAGAGAAAAGTCAGGATTTCGCTCAAATCAGCGCCTTGAGACCACACCGTCTCGCTTCGTGCATCGCGGCCATCGGGTTCGATTTCGATCGTCAATGCGGTATCAGGAGTTCCTTCTGGCCAACTCGCTTCCAGACTCAACTCATTGCCTTCAGGACGAATGGCTAGCTGTGTCTCGATCTCCAGAGGAGAGGCCGAAAGATCAGGCTTGATGATCAGCTCTCTTTTCGCCTCTTTCAGGCTGATTTTCAGAGGCTTGTGCGCGTATCTTACTCGCAAAAAAACCGGACTCTTCTCACCTTCTCGGGCTGAACCCGCTAGCGATTTCGAATGAGCCAAAGCAACGGCCTTTGCGGACGAAGCTGCCAACTCACCACCTCCAGAAGAAGACCCAGCCTGCCCCGTGAGTTGGACCAAAGGGATGGCCAGCAGGCCAAAAAGCAGGCCAAGCAGGAAAATCTGGAGGGGGGGGAAACCGCGCATTTCTTGCAATAACTCGGGGAGGCAGACTTCCGCGTCAACTGTTCGCGACGAACACGCACGGTGTCATTCCTTCAACCCCTGTCATGTGTTGAACAAAAACTGTCCAGCATTCGCCAGGAAGATCAAAAATGCATCAGAGCAGAAATATTCTTGCCTTGTCCTCTCAAATTCCGATTTATCCCAGCAGTCCCAGTTTCGCCCCCCATGAGCCAGCCTTCCCCCGATCAGCCTGTACCGCCCACGAACCCTGAGCAGGTTCCTCCTCATTCTGGAGCTACTCAGCCGATCGGCTATCCGCCGGGTTACGCCATGACTCCGGGCTACCCTCAGCCCATGGGTTACCCGCCCGGCTATCCCATGCAGCCCGGCATGATGCCCCCCGGCTACCCTCAGCCCATGGGCTACCCGCCCGGCTACCCCATGCAGCCCGGC
>JAIXSY010000040.1 GCA_027484445.1 Verrucomicrobiaceae bacterium | reverse complement strand
GTCCTTGGTTTCCCAAAGCTCGATCTGCGCGAGGCACTGGTTGGTGAAGCTGTTGCTCATCACGAAGCTCGGGTGGCCGGTGGCGCAGCCGAGGTTCACGAGGCGGCCTTCGGCGAGCACGGAGAACATAGCAGCCGCCAAAGGGATTCGGCGAGGTCGCTGTCGATGATGACCTTGTGTGGCTTCACTCAGCGGCCTTCGGATTCGAGCTGCTCATGCTTTTCTTTAAAGGCATCCAGGGAGACCGAACGGCCTGCATCCATGGAACGCATCCGCTGGGAGAGGAGCACCCGCAGCTCGTCTTCCGTCTCCAAAGATGTCAGATAGCGTGTCAGCTCGATCCTCTCCGCGAGAGGCAGAAGGGATGCCTGGGATGCAATGTCAGCGTAGCTCATGGGTGGAGTGTATTCAGAGGCATGAAGTTGCGCAAGAGGCGGATTGAGCCAGGGCACAGAGTCGAGAGCGCCGTCTTGCCTTCACTCCAACAACCACTGCCACGCCGTGACAACGCGTGTTCGAGGGGGCAGCGGGAGCTTGGGGAAGCCGGTTGGATGCAGGGTGATGAGGGTGCAGCTCGCTTTGGGGAAAACGGCGGCGGCATCGCTGAGGGTGCGGAGTTAGCGTTCGGCTGTTTCGGGGGCACTGGCATCGGCGCAGACTTGGATGAGCTCCTGGCGGCCATCAGCGTGGCGGGCGAGGAAGTCGATCTCGTAGCCAGAGGAAGTGCGAACCCAGGTGGCGGTGGAGCGGCGGCGTTCGAGTTCGAGCAGGACGAGCGTTTCAAGCGCGTGGCCGATGTTGGCGCGTCCGGTTTGATCGTAGAGGGCGATGAGCGCGGTGTCGATGGGGTAGGCTTTGCGCGGATTGACCATGCGTTGGCGCTCGGAGCTGGTCTCCATCCAAACGCTGCGCACGAGGAAGGCATTCTCCAAGTGGGCGAGGAGGTCGTGCAGGGTGTTTTTGGCCACGGGCATGCCCTGTGTGGTGAGGAAGTGGTGGATCTTCTGCACGCTGAACGCACAGCCTGCATCAGCTCCACGAGAAAGTGAAAAATCAGGGCCTTGGCCTGAAGACGTTTTTGACCGAGTGCCTGATGAGCGAGGTGTTTTGGTCAAGGTGAGGCAGCGAATGCAGCCTGAATTTCTCGATTCTGGATGGTGAGTGATTCTTTCTTTCTCGAAGCGCATCATTTCGCTTCTGATTTCCAGCCTCCTCCGAGGGCTCGGATGAGTTGCACGCTGGCCGTGAGGCGTTGTCCATCGAGCTGGGCTTGAAGCAGGCGTGTGGTTAGCACGGTGCGGTCGGCATCCACGACTTCGAAGTAGCTGGCGAGACCTTTTTCGTAACGCAGACGAGAGAGGCGGCTGGTTTCTTGGGCGGCGGCGAGTGCTGCGCCCACTTGGCTGCGCTGGCGACTGTAGGCGTTCAGATCGACCGTGGCGTTTTCGACCTCTTGCAAGGCGGTGAGCACACTTTGGCGAAAATTGGCCACGCTTTCCTGATAGCGTGCCTGAGTGGAGCGCAGGTTGCTGCGCAGCCTGCCGCCTTGGAAAAGAGGCAGCGTGAACTGGGGACCGATGCTGCCTGCTTTGTTTTTCCAATTCATGAAATCTTCCGCTCCGATGCTCTCGATGCCTCCACTTCCGATGAGTTTGAAGTTGGGGAAGAACTCGGCGGTGGCGATGCCGACGCGTGCGTTGGCTTCACGCAACTTTAGCTCGGCGACACGGAGATCTGGACGGCGGCGAAGCAGCGTCGTGGGCAGGCCCGCAGCGATTCGCGGCGCAGAGGGAAGAGAAACTGAATTAGGCAAATCTAGTTCGGCGGGTGTCGTGCCGCAGAGGGTTGCGAGTGCATTGAAGGCATTGCCACGCTGACGTTCGACGCCGGTGAGATCGTTTTCTGCGAGGGAAAGTTCTGTGCGTGCGCGTGCGACATCCATTTCGTTTGCCAATCCGCCCTGAAATCGACTTTGCTGGAGTTTGAGGGCTTCTTGGCGCAGTGAAATCGTCTCGCGTAAAATGGAGCGTTGGGCATCCAGAGAAGCCACGAGGAAAGCGGTGCGTGCCACTTCAGCGGCTATGATAAGACGACGTGCAGTGACTTCCTCAATCGCTGCGTTTTCTTGGGCACGGGCTGCCTCCACACTGCGCCTGACTTTGCCCCAGAGATCGAGCTCATAGTTCAACGTGAGGAAGCCTTGGTAACGATCGCGCTCCAGTGGTGGCAGAGGAATGCCTGCGGGGAGGTTCGCGCCAAAAATACTGCCGGAGATGCGCTCCAAGGTAGCTGAGTTTTGCATGCCAAGCTGGGGCAGCCAAGCTGAGCTTTCTACACGAGTCATGGCACGAGCCATCTCAACCCTTGCTAGGGCAGCTGCGAGGTCTTGATTGTTTCGCAGTGCCTGATCGATCAGCCGATTCAAGGTGGAACTGCGATACAGCGTCCACCATTCATCTGGCAAATCAGACGTGGCTGTCGTGGCATGGCGCCAGCGGTTGCCGGTGGGGGCCTCCGGTGCCTCAAAGTCTGGTCCTACTGTGCAGGAGGCAAGCAGGAGTAAGCCGAGGGCCACGAGCCCGTGCTGACAAATGGCAGGAAAAAAGGACGGGGCAGGGGGGCACATGGGAAAGGACAGCTCAAGGCATGAACGTAGCTGCACCCAGCAGGGCCGCACGAAAGCCTCATGGCCATTGTTTCTGCATCGGCGAGCGCAGCGCAATGAGAGAAAATGATCTGGAGCGGATGGCTGGGGTTTTTCTCTTTGCCTCTGAGCATGGCCTTCTCTAAACAGGAGACTCTCATGGAATCTCAGATCTCTCCTTTCCGCATCGGCGTGGCCGGCGTTGGTGCTATTGGCAAAAATCACGCGCGCATCATGGCCGAGATCGCGGCCAAGAGCGATGGCGGTGTGCGTTTCGCCGCTGTTTACGATGCCGATCCTGCACGTGCGGCCGAGTTCGCGAGCCAGTATGGAACCTATGCGGCGACGGACCTAGCCGACTTTGCGAGTCGAGTCGATGCGGCGACCGTGGCTGTGCCTACCATTTTTCATCGGCCCATCGCCGAGCCGCTGATGAATGCTGGCATTCACGTCTTGGTCGAAAAACCGATCTCCGAGAGTTACGTGGAGGCACAGGCGATGATCGCGCTGGCTCAGGAAAAAAATGTGATTCTACAGGTCGGGCACATTGAGCGATTCAACCCTGTGCTCCGGCAGTTGGAAGAGCGAATGAACCAGCCTCGATTCATCGAGGCTCATCGGCTCTCACCTTTCCCCAACCGTAGCATGGATATCGGAGTGGTGCTGGACGTGATGATCCACGACATCGAGATTGTGCTGCACTTGGTCAAGAGTCCACTCACGCAGATAGATGCCGTGGGCATTCAGGTTCTGACCCATCGGGAAGACATTGCGAATGCGCGGCTGAAGTTTGCAAACGGCTGCATCGCGAACATCACGGCGAGCCGAATCAGCCCGGAGAAGATGCGGAAGATTCGTGTCTTTCAGCAGGACAGCTACCTGAGCCTCGACTACCAGGAGCAGAGCGGATGGATCTACCGCAAAGATGGCATGGCGATCGTGCGGGAGGCGGTGGATGTGGAAAAAGATGAGCCGCTGAAGCTAGAGATCGCTGCTTTTGTCGAGTGTGCACGTCTGGGCAAACGCCCTGTGGTCACTGGACAAGAGGGAGCCGAAGCCGTGCGTATCGCTCTGGAAATCACAGATCAGATCGAAAAGAATGCGAGGCTCGCCAGCTGATCTTTGAAGTGCCTCGGCCCTAGGGCAGGTGACTGCGATTTGGGCTTTGAATGGTGATTCGATCCTGTTTTTCCTCTGCCCATTCCTGACTTTTTCCTTTCATGCACCTTCACTTCATCGCTGGAGAGATCAGCGGAGATACCCACGCTGCTGGATTGATTCGCGAGCTGCATGTGCGTCGGCCTGAACTCCGTATCACAGGACTCGGGGGGCCGAAGATGCTGGCCGAGGTCGGCGTGGGCATTGACGACTGGGTGCAAAAAGCAGGAGTCGTGGGGCTTTGGGAAGTCCTGAAAATGTATGGCTACTTCAAGGAGAAGATGACTCAGAGCGTCAGGCAGATCCTCACAGAAAAGCCCAAGGCGGTCGTGTTGGTGGACTACCCTGGCTTCAATCTCCGACTGGCCAAGGCCCTACGTGAAGGAGGTTATTCCGGGAAGCTGATCTATTACATCAGTCCCCAAGTTTGGGCCTGGAAAAAGGGAAGGGTGAAGATCATGGCAAAGGTGCTCGACCTGATGATTTGCATCTTTCCTTTTGAGAAGGAATTCTATGAAAAGAGCGGCCTGCCAACCGTCTTCGGTGGGCATCCCATGGTGGATCGTGTCATGATCCTGCGCCGCGATTGGAGCCGTGAGACCGGTCTGGTCGGATGGTTTCCGGGCAGTCGCCGAAATGAAGTGAAAAAGCTTTTGCCGACAATCTTGCAGGCCTCACGTCTCCTGCTCAAAACAGTGCCTGAGGCTCGTTTTGTCATTTCGGCAGCCAATGAGACGCTGGCTGCGGTCATGCGTGACATTGCTGACCGAGTGGGAATGCCAGAGGCGAAGGCCTGGATTGAGGTCGGCACCGTCTATGACCTAATGCAGAGATGCCAGGTGGGGGCCGTCGCGAGCGGAACGGCGACCTTAGAGGCTGCTTGTCTCGGTCTGCCCTATGCACTGATCTATCAGGTCAATCCATTGACCTACCTTGCAGCCAAGATCGTCGTTCGCATCGAACGAATCGGCATGGTGAATATTTTAGCAAAGCGGGATGTGGTGAAAGAATTGGTGCAGGGGGATTTCCAGCCGGAGAGTCTGGCACGTGAGATGCAAAGCCTGCTCACAGATCATGAGCGGCGTCAGCAGCTCGAACAAGAGTTGGCGACTGTGACTGCCATGCTCGGTCTGCCCGGGGCTTATCGTCGCGCGGCTGAGGCTGTCGTTCAATCATTGAGCTAACGCTAGTTATCCATCCAGGGGGCCGCCTTACGTTGCTGGAACACAAAAGGTTGTTCCCAAAGTTGATAACCTGTCGATTTCTCGACCGTGAGCGTCCGGTGAGCTGGGGCAAATTGGCACGCACTCTGCTTAACAGGCCCTGAATCGGTTCACTGAGCCGCCAACACAAACCACAACACAACACTAGCCAAGATTATGCTGACCACACAGAAATGGACTGGATGTCTGGTTGCCGCGACAGCGGCACTAACCCTCTGGGGGCTCACCGTAGCGCCTCCAGCTCATGCCCAAGATGCAGCACCTCCTGCTGCTGTTGAACCCGCCCCTGCGCCTCCAGCGGCAGCACCGGCTCCTGCTCCTGCGCCAGCTGAAGCCGCACCTGCTGCTCCTGCCGCAGAACCAGCACCCGCTCCTGCGGCTGAGGCAGCTCCTGCTATCGATCCGGCGACTCTCAGTGCTCTTCGCACAGGCTTGGACACGGTCTGGGTTCTCTTCGCTGGTTTCTTGGTGTTTTGGATGAATGCAGGCTTCGCGCTGGTTGAATCCGGTCTCTGCCAGCAGAAAAACTGCGTCAACATTCTCTTCAAAAACTTCATTGTCTTTGCGATCTCCACTCTTTCCTTCTGGATCATTGGATGGGATCTGATGTTTGCAGATGGAACTACACCTTGGTTAGCGACCGTCGGAAGTTTCTTTGTCTCTGGGGCCGACAATTCTCCTGCTTTGGGAGAGGCCTATGCCTCCATGAATCCGTTCTCAACGACCAAGTATGAGGGCATCTACAGCTCCATCAATTGGACGCCAGTTCCTCTCTGGGCCAAATTCTTCTTCCAACTCGTGTTCGCAGGAACTGCGGCGACGATTGTTTCGGGTGCTGTTGCCGAGCGCATCAAGTTCCACAGCTTCATGATTTTCTCCTTCATCCTGGTGGCTTTCATTTATCCCGTTTCAGGCCACTGGATCTGGGGCGGCGGTATCCTCGGCATGACTCCTGGTGAAGGCGACTTCTTTGGGAACTTCCGCGACTTTGCAGGATCGACCGTGGTGCACTCTGTGGGTGGTTGGGCAGCATTGGCTGGCGTCATTGTTCTGGGTGCACGCAAAGGAAAATTCAAAGACGGCAAAATCAACGCTATTCCCGGCCACAACATGACCAGCGCAGCTCTTGGCGTTCTGATTCTCTGGCTCGGATGGTTTGGTTTCAACCCTGGTTCGACCATGGCAGCCATGGACGGTGCGGCCATCTCTCACATCTTGGTCAACACCAACATCGCTGCCGCCACCGGTGCGATTGGTTCACTCATCACCGCTTGGATTGTCCTCAAAAAGCCTGACCTTTCCATGGTTCTGAACGGATGCCTTGCAGGTTTGGTGGCCATCACCGCTCCTTGCGCTTTCACAACCATCACAAGCGGTGCTGTGATCGGATTCGTGGGTGGAATTCTGGTGGTTCTGGCCGTTGTTTTCTTCGACAAGCTGAGACTCGATGATCCTGTGGGAGCACTTTCTGTTCACTTGGTGAATGGGATTTGGGGCACCCTTGCACTTGGATTGTTCTACAACACGGATATCGCCAAAACCGTCGCTGCTCTAGATACCGGCCTGACCGCAAGCGCTCAGTTCATGCAGCAGCTCAAGGGAGTCTGCCTCGTTGGAGGTGTTGTGTTTATCCTGTCCCTGGTTCTCTGGTTCATCATCAAAATCATCTTCGGTATCCGTGTCAGCGCCGAGGAAGAGTTTGAAGGTCTCGATATCGGTGAGCACGGCAATGTGGCTTATCCTGACTTCCAGACCGTGACCCGGTCCTGATTTGCAGGAGAAGGATCGCACTAAGTTCTTACACGCTGAACCCCCGGTTGCTCTGCAACCGGGGGTTTTTTGTCCAAACTAGACTTGGGGCGATGCCTTTCCCGCTTGAAGCGAGCCTTGAGAGACGTTTAAAGACGGCCTGACCATGTTTTTCTTCGCTGCCCTTCCTGAGCCCAGCCGTCTAGGCGATGTCCTGATGGCCTTTCTGAGCATTGTTTTTGAAGGGGCTCCTTACATTCTCGTGGGCACGGTGCTCTCGGGGCTGATCTCCGCTTTCTTGGATTCTAGGTTCTTGGACAAAGTGCTGCCGAGAAACGGTGTGCTCTCCACCTTGGTAGCGGGAGCGTTGGGCTTAATTTTCCCTGTCTGTGAATGTGCCGTCGTGCCTGTGATCAAGAGATTGGTTCAGAAAGGATTGCCCGTTTCCTGCGCGGTGACCTACATGCTGGCTGCACCGATCATGAATCCGATCGTCGCTGTGAGCACGCTAACTGCCTTCAAAGAATTCCAAAAGGTCAGTGGGTGGGAAACTCTTGGCAATGCCACCATGACCTTGTCTCGTCTCTCCTTGGGTTATGCGGTTGCGGTTATCGTGGGACTCGTGGTTTTGCGTTTCCGGCCTGAGCAGATTTTGAAAGAAAAACTGGCGAAAGCGGTGGCTGAAGCTGGCCCTACCACGAGCCCAGCAAAGATTCAGGCCGTGAGTTTCAATGCCAAACTCGTCCATGCCATGCGCGCCGCGATGGGTGACTTTCTCGACACGTCCATGTATTTCACCATCGGTGTGATCATCACTGCGGTCTTCAACACGCAGGTCGATCAGTCCATTCTGAACACTGTTGCCAGCAATGAATGGCTTGCGCTGCCCTCGATCATGGGATTGGCCATTGTTCTCTCGCTTTGCAGTACCTCGGACGCTTTCATCGCTGCCCCCATGGCGGTTTTCTCCATGGCGGCCAAATTGGCGTTTTTGGTCTTCGGGCCGATGATGGACATCAAACTTCTGTTTCTCTACTCTGGTGTTTTCAAAGGGCGTGTCGTGATGGCTCTTTTGATAGGTTTGTTCATTCTGGTTGGCGTTCTTTCTGAACCTTGGATGATGATGATCCAAAAGCTGGCTACGAAATGACAGGCTTTCGTTTTTTGTGTGATTTAACCCTCGTTCCCTCCGTCCCATGACAGGCATCCGCACCACCCTTCATTTCATTGGCATCCTGATCATGCTTCTGTGGAGTGCCGTTCTGCTTTACTTTCATGTGAGCGGTCGCGTCGCTGCCTATCTACCTCCTGATGGTATTTTCCGGGATATGGTTCTCGTGGCAGGCATCGGCATGGCCATTGTGGCTTTGTTCAATCTATTTACGACACAGGCAGACGATGGGGGCTGTTCCTCCCACGGCTGTGACCATGATCATGATGCGGTGGAAAAAAAAGCGGTTCCAGTCCCCTGCCAGCATGGGCATCACCCTGGCCCCTGCGATGTTCACGATCACGCTCATCATGACCATGGACATGATGAGGCTGAGCATGGTGCGCATACGCATGAGGAACATCACCACCCTGCTGGCTGCGGTCACGATCATGGCCACGATCACGCGCATGATCCTGTGAACTGCGGGCACGATCATTCTCAGGAGCATCATGCGCACCACTCGCATGAGCATCATGGCCATGGCATCTTGGAGGAAAGCGGTTGGCTCGGTCGAATGGGTGCCATCTTGGTTCTCATCGCACCGCTCTCTTGGGCTGCTTTTCACACGCCGGATCGATACAGTGCGAATGCGGTGATGAACAAAGGGCTCTATAACCCAAACTACTCGGACCAAACCAACGCTGATAAGTTCGCACTTCGAACAGACAAACCAGCCTCGATGCGAACGGCTCCCGCACCTACGCCCCTTCCGACCACGCCGCTGCCGCCGCCAGATCAGTACAAAAAGGCAGAAAACATCGCGAAGGCATCTCCACCTCCGCCCGACAAAGCGCAGAGCTTTGGCAGTTTCACGTTAGAAGACCTGAAAAAGCAGGTTCCCCAAAGCAAAGATGGCAACTTCATTCTAGAAGTGCCTGAGATTTACTACACTGCAGGTGACTTGGAAGTTCAGAAAGTCATCCAAGGGCAGGGCATTGAGACCGTTGCCCAGGTCTTGCCGGAAAAGGTCAACAATGAGAATGGCCATCGACTGCGTGTTTTCCGCCTCATGGTTCAGTGCTGTGCGGCAGATGCACGCCCCTACTCCGTGCCTGTCGATTTCGGGAAAAAAGCGCCTGAGTTCAAGGAGATGAGTTGGGTGAAAGTGGTGGGGAAAATGACTTATAAGAAAGAAGGAGACCAAACGGTCCCCGTCATTGAGGCCACCGCGATCGAGGAAACTGCCGCGCCAGCCGATGCCATGATCTACTGAACAGTGGTGGGGAAAGTCAGTTCGCCATTGATTGCGGGCGCAGTCGGTGCTCACCACTCGTCTTCCTCTCATGAAGATCTTTCTTCCGTTCACCTGTCTTCTTCTCGTTCTAGGCCTCGCTTGGGCACTGCCTGAGGCAAAAAAACCGCGCATCCTGTTCTTCAGCAAATCGAGCGGTTTTGAGCATAGCGTCATTTCCTGGAAAAACGGCCAGCCTAGCCATGCGGAAAAAGTGCTCCAGGAGCTTGGCCACCAGCATGGCTGGGACTTCGAGTTCTCGAAGGATGGCTCCAAGTTCAGCCCTGCTTACCTGGCGCAGTTCGATGCCGTGTTTTTTTACACGACGGGAAATCTTCTGGAATCAGGCACTGACAAGCAGCCGCCCATGACCCCTGAAGGGAAGCAGGCCCTTTTTGATTTTGTCAAAGCAGGGAAGGGATTCATCGGCACGCATTCTGCCAGCGACACCTTCCACACCAACAACGAATCCAAGAAAGGTCCTGAACGCTTTCAAAATCATGGTGATCAGGCCGATCCTTATGTGCGCTTTTTGGGGGCTGAATTCATCAAGCATGGTGCCCAACAGGTGGCCAAGAACACCGTCACTAACCCCAAGTTTCCTGGTTTCGAATCGGTGCCATCCGAGTATTCACTGCACGAGGAGTGGTATTCTCTGAAGGATTTCACCCCTGACATTCACGTCCTGAGCGTCATGGACGCCCCTGCCATGAAGGGAGATGAATACCAGAGGCCTCCCTTTCCCAGCACTTGGGCACGCAAAGAAGGTGAAGGGCGCGTCTGGTACACGGCCATGGGGCACCGTGAGGACATCTGGACGCACCCCACTTTTCAATCCATTTTGGTGGGTGGCATCCGCTGGGCGCTAGGGCAGCTTCAGGCAGACGTTCCTGCGAATCTTCAAGAAGTCGCCCCAGGTGCCTACACCAATCCACCCTACGTGGAGCCGAAGCCAGCCCCGGCCAAACCGACCCAAACCGCGAAGCCAGCTCCGTAACGTGCCCTTGCCCGGCGGCACATCCGCGACATTACTCTGACCCTCCCGAAATCACCCTCACATGCCCATCGCCCGCGCACTCCTTTCCGTTTCTGACAAAACCGGCCTGCTCGACTTTGCCAAAGGTCTTTCTGAACTTGGTGTCGAGCTGCTCTCGACAGGTGGCACCGCCAAGCATCTCAAAGAAGCAGGCCTGACCGTTACCGATGTCTCGGATTACACGGGTTTTCCTGAGATGTTTGATGGCCGTGTCAAAACACTGCATCCTAAGGTGCATGGCGGGCTGCTTCAGCGTCGCGACAATGACGAAGACAAGCGCAATGCCGCCAAGCACAGCATTCCTGTCATCGATCTCGTTATTGTGAACCTTTACCCTTTCGAACAGACGGTGGCAAAGAAGGGAGTCACCCTCGAAGAGGCGATCGAAAACATCGACATCGGTGGCCCTTCCATGCTTCGCAGCGCTGCCAAGAATCATCGCTGGGTCACGGTGGTCTGTGATCCAGCGGATTACGGTTCGGTGTTGGCCGAGATGCATGAGAATGCTGGAGATACCACGCTGGCCACTCGTGAGCGTCTCGCTTGCAAGGTCTTCCAGCGCACCAGCACCTACGATGCGGCGATTGCGAGCTTCCTCAATCAAGAGCAGGTCACGCAAAAGACCTTCACGGTGAGTTTGCCCCTGCACAGTGAACTCCGTTACGGAGACAATCCGCATCAAAAAACGGCGCTATACGGAAACTTCAGTGACTACTTCACCCAACTGCACGGCAAGGATCTGAGCTACACCAACGTGCTCGACATTCAGTCGGCAGCTGGCCTGATCCATGAGTTCCGCCGCCCAACCGTCGCGATCCTGAAGCACACCAATCCGTGCGGAGTCGGCTGCGCGGAAGAAGATCTACGCGAAGCTTGGGCCAAGGCCTTTGAGACGGACAAGCAAGCGCCATTTGGTGGGGTCATTGTCATCAATCGTTCGATGCCGCTAGGGCTCGCCAAAATCATCTCTGAAATTTTCACAGATGTGATCATTGCACCTGACTTCGATGCTGATGCGCGTGCTCTTTTGCAGAAGAAGAAAAACCTGCGTCTCATCCAGATGCTGCCAAGCGTGGCTGAAGCTCTCAGTCAGCCAATCATTCGTTCTGCTCCAGGTGGCCTCATGGTCATGGACAGCGACCCGAGAGCGCTCGGCCTTGAAGATCTAGAGTCCAAGGTCAAAACCAAGCGCCCCCCGACGCGTGAAGAGATTGAAGCGATGCGCTTTGCCTGGCGGGTAGTGAAGCATGTGAAATCCAATGCCATCGTGTTTGCCTCTCACGATCGTACGTTGGGCATTGGTGCAGGTCAGATGAGCCGCGTGGATTCCTGCCGCATCGCGGTCTGGAAGGCCAAGGAAGCCGGTCTTAGCCTTTCTGGCAGTGTGGTGGCTTCCGATGCTATGTTCCCGTTTGCAGATGGTTTGATCGCCTGTGCAGAAGCGGGTGCCACAGCAGCTATTCAACCGGGTGGAAGCTTGCGTGACCAAGAGGTCATTGATGCGGCAGATGAGCGGAAAATGGCCATGATCTTCACCGGCCATCGTCACTTCTTGCATTGATGCGTTGAGGGCAATCGGCTGATAAGTTGCTGAGTTTACTTCACCATCACCTTCTTGGTTCACCTGGCATATTCTTCGCGTCATCTCTAGCGTCCTATGGCGGTTCAAACCTTCCTTTTTCTCCTGCATGAAAATCGCACTTGATGTCATGGGGGGGGACTTTGCCCCCCAGAACCCGATGGGAGGCGTGAAGCTCGCTTTGGAGACCTTGCCTCAGATTGAGAAAATCTACTTGGTGGGTGTTCCTGAAGCCATTCAGCGTGAGATGCAGGTCCAGGGGATTCTCGCGACGGATCGCCTGGAAATCGTCCAGGCCATGCAGGTGGTGGATATGAGTGACAGTGGTCTGGATGCTGTGCGCAAAAAGAAAGATAGCTCCATCTCGCGCGCAGTGGATCTCGTGAAGGAAGGCAAAGCCGATGCGGTCGTCAGTGCTGGCCACACGGGAGCTGCGGTGACGGCAAGCCTGATCAAGCTTCGCACGTTGCCACACATCGAACGGCCTGCCATAGCCGCCATCATGCCGAGCATGACTCAGCATTGGGTGTTGATCGACGCCGGAGCGAACCCCGACAGCCTGCCTGAGCACTTGGTGCAAAATGCCATCATGGGAAGTGCCTATGCGCGACATGTGCTCGGACGCCCGAGTCCTCGAGTTGGGCTGATGTCGAACGGCACCGAGGAAGAAAAAGGCAACGCACTGTGCAAAGAGACGGGCAAGCTTCTGAAAAAAACGCCTGGTCTGAATTTCATCGGTAATGTCGAAGGACACGACCTGTGGGAGACGCCGCCCGACGTCGTTGTGTGTGATGGCTTTACAGGAAACATTATTCTCAAAACCTCCGAGGCTTTGGCTCATGCGATGTTTTCGATGATCAAAAGTGAGATCATGGCCACGACACGCACAAAGATCGGCGGCATGATGGCCAAGCCTGCCTTCAAGGCCATTCACAAGCGCACCAGTGCTGATGAAGCCGGTGGCATGCCTTTGCTAGGGCTCAATGGCATCACCATCATCTCGCATGGTAGCGCGAGCCCCTATGCTATGAAAAATGCACTGCGCATGGCCTGTGAGACCATCACACATAGCATCAATCCTCACATCATTGAGGCTGTGGATAAGCATCTCGATCAAAGAGAGAGCGAGGAATGACCTTACTCGCCTCGTTTTGAAAGGAGGTCTGGTGGACTGAGGTGGGTAGGTCCACATCTCCATGGTTTCCCCGGCATGATTCCTCCCTAGCCTTCTTTTGTTCATGACGGAACTCATCATCATCTTCCTGCTGCTTCTCCTGAATGGCGTTTTTGCCATGGCAGAGATTGCTATTGTCTCGGCCCGCAAAGCACGGATGCAGCAGCGTGCGGAGGAGGGCAGTCCTGGAGCTGTCTTGGCGTTGCGATTGGCACAAAACCCCGAGAGGTTTCTCAGCACCGTTCAGATTGGCATCACCCTCGTCGGGGTGTTGGCAGGTGCTTTTGGGGGAGCCAGTTTGGCAGGTTATGTGGTGCCTTGGCTTCAGCAGATTCCTGGTTTGGCAGGCAAGGAAGAGGAGCTTGCCTTCGCCTTGGTAGTCGCCTTCATCACGTATTTGTCTCTGATCATTGGTGAGCTTGTGCCGAAGAGTCTGGCGCTTCGAAATGCTGAAGGCATCGCTTGCTTCATGGCAGGACCGATGGATTGGCTTTCTCGGGTGGCTAGTCCAGTGGTGTGGATTTTGGAGTTAAGCACGCGTGCTTTGATGCGCTTTTTTGGCACGGCTCAACAACCCACGGGGCCAACACTGGCAGAGGTGGAGGTTCTGGTCCGTGAAGGTATGGTGACCGGCAATTTGCACCATCGTGAGAGTGAGATGGTGGAAGGCGTCTTCGATTTGCGAGAGCTCAAGGCTGAAGAGATCATGAGGCCTAAGCCCAAGGTGATCTTTCTGCATGTGGATGAAACTGCCGCCAGTGTGGCTGAGGAACTGCAGGCAGGTGTGCGCCAAGTGGTGTTTCCTGTGTATGATGAAACACGGGATCACGTCGTCGGGATGGTATCTCTTCGCGCATTGTTCATGTCAGTGGCAGCCGGATTGAATCAAAAGGTAAGCGAACTGATGCGCGAGCCCGTGTTTGTCTCTGACAATCAGCCAGCGCTAACGCTGCTGGAGGAACTGCGAAAGGCCTCTCACCACGCAGCTGTCGTCACTGATGAATTTGGCATCGTCAGAGGACTTGTGACTATCGAAGACTTGGCGGAAGAGGTGGTGGGAGACTTGCCCAGCAATCGCCCCGATTTTCCGACGCCAGCCCAAATCCGGGAAACGGAGCCCGGTGTCTGGCTAGCCGATGGCATGGCCGAGATTGATACAGTGAATGCAGCCATCCCGGGCTTTGAGGCAGTCTCCGACGCTGAGGACGATAGCTTTCAGACGCTCGCAGGTTACATCATGCAGCACCTGGAGCGACTGCCCCGCGAGGGAGAAAAGTTCAGTGTTGGCGGCTTCGATCTTGAAGTGATCGACATGGATCGTCAGCGCATTGATAAAGTTAGCATTCGACGTGCCGTTAAGCCGATTGCCGAAAACGAAGCATAGGAATCTGAAAGGATGAAGCTCAAGCGCGTGCGGCGAGCTTGAGGCTAAATTTTTGAATGGCAGCTTTGATTAGAGGATCGTTTTCGAATTCTTCTTTGCTCTCTGCACTATTTTCATCGGCTGAAGGCACTGTCGGCGCTAATGCCGGTGCTACTTGTGCTGGTGGCTCTTCAGCTACCGCAGGGGCTGCGGCTGGCTTTTCGACGGGTTTGGCGGGCGGTATGTCCAGAAGATCAAAGCCCATCTCACTGGCCAGAGGCGGCTGAAGTGAAGCATCCACAACGAGCTCCAATTTCACAGAGAAACCCACCAACTCGCTGGCGAGCGATTCCAGGAATTTCTTTTGATTGTCCCGATTCAGGCTATCGCGGGCATGTGCTTCTGTGCTTGGAAAACCAACTTTGATGGTGCCTCGTTGGAAGCCGAGGGCAGATCCCACTTTGAGCCAGTCCACAATCAAGGCACGGCGTTCCTGCACTGCATTCAGGAAGTCAGGCCAAAACTGCGCCAAGTCGATCTCGGCCCCGGTTTGGCTGGATTCTACAGGCGGAGCAGGTGCGACTTCAGCCTTGGCTTTGGCGGTGACGGCGGGAGTAGGCTCGGCGAGTTTCTCAGCTTTGGGTGCCAGAGTCAGCGCTGAAGCGGGAGACGAAGCAGGAGACGAAGCGGGCGTTGTCGTGGGTGGATCGACGGGCGTCACCATGGCTGTAGGGGTGACGGGAGGCGCTTTTTCGACAGGCTCTGGGGTCGTGGCTGTGACTCGTGTGCTGGCAACCTGGGCAGGCCGGGTCGGCACTTTGGGCACAGGACCTCCGGGACCATTGTCGAGTGCCTCAATGACATCGCTCAAGCTTACTTCATTGAGATGCTGCACGGCTTGGATCATCCCGAGTTCGAGATGCAGGCGCTTGTTGGTCGTCCAGCGCATCCGGGCATCCACTTCGGCGAGACCATCGACCACGCGCAGCAGTTGCTCAGTGGTCGCCATTTGGCACTGAGCTGCGACTCGTTCTACGATTTCAGGAGCCAGGTCTTCTGCCCCAGTTTCAGGGTCGGCTTGGCTCACGAGCAAAGTCCTGAAGTGTTGAATCAGGTCGGAGAGGAGTTTGCCCAAATCTTTTCCAGCCTCGCTTGTGTCGTGGACTTGCTGCAGCGCACCCACGGTATCGCTTTCAAGAAGCTGCTGCGCCAGCTGCACCACGGTTTCCATGCCAGTGAAGCCGAAGACATCGAGCACATCTTGCTCGCGAATCTTATTGCCGCAGAAAGCCACCAGTTGATCTAGCATGGACTGCGCATCTCTCATGCCCCCGTCGGCACCTTTGCCAATCGCAAAGGCGGCTTTTTCGTCCAAGTCCACACCTTCGAGCTGGGCGATGTGGAGCAAGTGCTTGGCAATGATGCCCAACGGAATACGCCTGAGGTCAAAGCGCTGACAGCGGCTGATGATGGTGGGCAGGATTTTGTTCGCCTCCGTCGTGGCAAAGATGAACTTCACGTGCGGGGGAGGTTCTTCCAGGGTCTTGAGCAGCGCGTTGAAGGCTGCGGTCGAGAGCATGTGAACCTCGTCGATGTAGTAAATTTTGTAGCGACTCTTGGCTGGCGCATACTTCACGCTTTCTCTCAAGTCGCGGACTTGATCGACGCCGTTGTTGCTCGCGCCGTCGATCTCCATCACATCCAGGCTGTTGCCTTCGGCGATTTCTTTGCAGATCGGGTCTTCAGGATCGAAGTCGATGCTAGGTCCGCCTGGGCAGTTCAGCGCCTTGGCAAAGATGCGGGCGGTTGATGTTTTTCCTGTGCCACGCGGTCCCACGAAGAGATAGGCATGGGCCAGTCGATCTTGGGCAATGGCATTGCGCAGCGTGCGCACCACGTGCTCTTGGCCGAGCACGTCGGCGAATGTTTTGGGGCGATATTTTCGGGCAAAAACCTGGTAGCTCACTCTTTGAGACTAGGCCGCGATTCGCTGGCCGCAACGGGCCATTCGTGTCGTTCACGAATCACCACGACGCGATCACCTCGTAGGCGTATCCCGTGAGGTATTCCGTCTCTGGGATTGTTGCCAAAATCGGATGATCTGGCCTCTGGCTGTAAGTGGCGACTCGGCGTAGCGTTTTGCGTGCATCCACAGCGGCATCCTCAATGGAGGCATGAAACTCTCCACGGCTGACATGATGACTGCAGCTAAAAGTCGCTAAAATGCCTCCTGGTGGCAGCATTTTTAGCGCGCGCAGATGAATCTCCTTGTAGCCTCGCATGGCATCTTTGACGGAGGCTTTGGTCTTGGTGAAGGAAGGTGGATCGAGGATGATCAAATCGTGGGTCACTCCTGCTGACTCTTGCTGCTTCAGGTAGTCAAAGCAGTTCGCTGCCAAAAAACGCACCTGAGCGCCTGAGATTTCTGCATTGCGACCAGCGGTTGCGATGGCGCTTTCGCTGACGTCCACAGCCGTCACTTCCGCTGCACCTGCCAAAGCGCAGGCCTGAGCAAATCCACCCTGATTGGTGAAGCAGTCCAGCACCCGACGTCCATGCGCGAGCTTGGCTACATGTTGATAGTTATCGAGTTGATCCAGGTACAAGCCCGTCTTTTGCCCTTCCACCAGATCCACATGAAATGCGCTGCCACCATGGCGCACGACGTAGGGGTCTGGCTGTTCGCCCCAGATGAGGCCTTTGACCTGGTCGAGTCCTTCAGCTTTGCGGACATTGCCTTCATTCCGCTGGATGATGCCCTTGGGGGAAAGCACCTGCACCAAGGCCTGCACGAGCAGTTCCTGGCGCTGTGCCATCGCGAGCGTCAGCGTTTGTAGCACCAAGTAGTCTCCATAGCGATCCACGATGACACCTGGCAGGCCATCAGACTCACTCCAGACCAGCCGGCAGAGTCCAGTATCTACGCCCGCAGCTTCACGAGCGCGTAGAGCTCTTTCAATGCGACGGATAAAAAAGTCCAAATCAAGGTCCTGACGACGATAGGAAAAAAGACGTGCGCTGATCTGTGACTGGGGATTGTAAATCGCACTGCCCAAAGGCTTTCCCCTTGCATCCTGGAGCTGCACCACATCACCCGGTTGAGGATTGCCAAACCGCGCCTTGATCTCTGTGGCATAGACCCACACATGACCATGAAATAAACGTGCGCGAGGCTGGATAGAAAGAGCAGGCATAAGCTGCCTGAATAACCCCCGATTCTTCCTCAAGCAAGGCCACAACGTGGGGCAGAAGGCAGATCAAAAACAAAAAACCACGAGCCAGTGTAGCTCGTGGTTTTGAGAACCCAAGAAGCCGTTGGGGTTATGCTGCGATCCGTGCCATGATTTTTTCAGTGCGGGACACCACGCGTTGTGGGTCGTCGAGCAAGCCGGCACTGAGCAGAGCGTTGTCGAGAATTTGTTCGCTGAGCAGAGTGGCGAGGTCGGTGTCTTGGCTGCGAAGTTGATGCACCTTTTTGATGAGTTCGTGCTTGGGATTGATCTCCAGGATCACCTTGGGAGCTTCGATTTCATCCGGCTTCAGGGCTTTCATCATCTGACGCATCTGCGGTGTCATTTCTCCTTCGGGTGTGATGGCGAGTGCTGGCGCGCTGACGAGGCGTTTGCCAGGCCGCACATCTTCGACTCCGGTTCCAAGGGTTTCTTTGAGCCACGTGGTGAATGCCGTCGCATCCGCTTCGCTCAAAGCATCTCCTTCTGAAGTGATGTCGCCCAGATCCACGTCGGGACTGTTCACTGCTTGTAGTTTTTTGCCCTCAAACTCTGGCAGCATGGAGACGACGTATTCGTCGATGCTTTCGTAGAGGAAGAGCACTTCATAGCCCTTCGATTGGAAGGCTTCGAGGTAGGGGCCGCCTTCGATTGCGCTTCGGCTAGGGGCTACTTGGTAATAAATGGCTTTTTGGTCCTCCTTCATGCGCTTCACGTAGTCGGAGAGGCTGATGACTTCTCCTTTGCCAGTCATGCTGGATTCGTAGCGCAGTAGCTTGGCGATCGCATCGCGGTTGGCATGATCTGTCGCGATGCCTTCTTTGAAAAAGCGGCTGAATTTGGCGTAAAATTCCTGGAATTTCTTGGCGTCGTCCTGGGCTTCTTTGTCGAGGAATTTGATCAGTCGCTTGCTGACGACTTCACCAAGTTTGCGGACGAGTGCGCTGTCCTGCATCGACTCGCGTGAAATGTTCAACGGGAGATCTTCAGAGTCGATGACCCCTTTCACGAAGCGCATCCAGTCTGGCAGCAGCTTGGGTGGGCTCGGATCGATGAGGACTTTCTTGCAGTAGAGAGCGACGCCGGGCTCCATCTGCCCCATGCCAAACATTTCCATGTTTTGCTCAGGCAAGAAGAGCAGCGCGTTGATGACCAGCGGGGCGTCTGCTTGGAAGTGCAGGCGGTAGCTGGGCTTGTCGAAGGCCTTGGCCGTGAATTTGTAGAAGGACTCGTATTCCTCCTCAGTCACTGCGTCTTTGTTCTTGAGCCAGATGGCTTCGACCGTATTCACGCGCTCTCCATTGAGCGTGATGGGGAAGCCGACGAAGTTCGAATACTTGCCCAGCACGCTTTTCACGTTCCAGGTTTTGGCAAAGTCTTTGGCGTCTTCCTTGAGTTTGATGACGATGCGGCAGCCACGATCTTGATCCGGAGCTTCATCGATCGTGTAGGTGCCCACTCCCGTGCTGGACCAGACGAGGTGCTCGGCTTTTCCGCGCCAGGAATGGGTGTAAACTTTGACCTCTTCGGCCACCATGAACGCGGAGTAAAATCCGACACCGAACTGACCAATGAGGGAGGCATCACCGCCCTTGCCTGCATTTTTCAAGGCTGAGGCAAAGGCCTTCGAGCCCGAGTGAGCGATGGTCCCGAGGTTTTCCACCAGTTCGTCGCGGGTCATGCCAATGCCCGTGTCTGCAATGGTGAGCGTGCCTGCGGTTTCATCAGTGGTGATGCTGATTTCCAGATTCTTTTCGGCCTGGAAGATTTCGTTTTCGGTCAGTTGGGTCAGGCGCATCTTTTCCAGAGCGTCGGCGGCATTGGAGACCAGCTCACGAATGAAAATCTCGCGATCGGTGTAGAGGCTATGGATGACGATATCCAGGACCTGTTTGACTTCGGCCTGGAATTCATGGGTGATAGGAGTGCTCATGGGGATTTCAGGGATTTCAGAGTTTGGGGGGGTAAAACGGGCGCGGAGAGTAGGTGGACACCGGGTTTGGTCAAGGCCTGCTCCTGATACTAGTGCAGGGTCTTCATCACTGCCGCCAAATCCTGGGGAATAGGGGCCTCAATCACGGTTTTAAAGCCAGAGGCTGGATGCTTGAACTCTAGGCGATGGGCATGAAGGGCTAATCGGCGCAGAGGCAGGGATTGCCTCAGGCGTTTGTTGAGGGAAAAATCGCCATACACATCATCACCTGCTAGCGGATGTTGCCGAGAGGCTGCCTGCACGCGGATTTGGTGAGTCCGTCCTGTGATGAGATGAATGTCCAAGAGACTGACTCGATGCTCCTCGCTTCTTCCTTTGACCGAGTAGTGCAGTTCGGCATTGGGCGGGCGACCTTTCAGCACCTGCGTGCGCACTCCCCCCTGAGCTGCAGACGTCGTCAGATGGTCAAGCCAGATGCCTTTGGGGGTGACTGGACAGCCTCGGACTACCGCGAAGTAGTGCTTTTGGATGGCTTGTTCTTCGAAAAACGTTCGGCAGCGCTGTGAGGTCTTTTCATCAAGGGCCGCCAAGAGCACGCCGGAGGTGTCTTGGTCGAGTCGGTGGATGAGCCAAAGTTTGCCCAAAGGGCCATGATAGCACCGGCTTTCGGCATCATACCTGCCGACAAAGGCAGAGACCGCTTTGCCTTCGGCTTTTCCGGGATTGGGGTGCGAGAGGACTCCGGCAGGTTTGTTGATCACCAGGATGAAGCGATCTTGGTGAAGCACCGGGCAGTGCGTCCAGGGAGTGGGTGGCTCAGTTTCTGGCACCATGGTTAGTCAGGCGGCGGATGCGCTTCTCTTTTTGTAGCAGGGGCGGTGAGCCCATGTTCGGGCAGGAGAGGGCAGGGGAGGCATAGTTTTCTGAAATGAGAAAGATCAGGCTAGAAGCGCCCGCACTCGCCGACAAGCTGGAGATCAGATGAGTTCCATCTCTGGGCCGAGCTTTGCACAAGTGAGAAGTGCGTGTCCACATTTCGTCGATTCCTTGGCGGTTGATGCTTGAGCCCTAGTGATCGACCTGCATTTTGACGATGCGTTAACTTTAGGTTTGTCCTCATGAAATTGTGCCATTCCGCCATCCTTCTTAGCTGCTTGTTCACGTTCCGTGTTTTTGGAGACGTGCGTCTGCCCGGCCTTTTCAGCGATGGGATGGTGTTGCAGCAGGGGCGGCCCATCATTGTCTGGGGCTGGGCTGCGCCAGATGAAGACGTGAGCGTTGTCTTTGCTGATCAGACTCAGGTCACGCGCGCGGACCTGGAGGGGCGCTGGAAAGTTGCGCTCGATCCTGTTCCCGCGAATGCGAGGCCTCAGGAAATGAAGATCACAGGCAAGAATAGCCTCACGATCAGCAACCTGCTCATTGGTGAAGTTTGGCTCTGCTCCGGTCAGTCCAACATGGGTTTTCAGGTGAGTCGTGTGCAAAATGCCGATCAGGAAATCGCAGCGGCAAAATTTCCTGAGATTCGCATGTTCAACGTTGAGCGTGCGACCTCGCTAACTCCTCTGGAAGACGTCAAAGGCTCCTGGAAGCCAGCCACATCAGAGAATGTCGGCACCTTTTCCGCAGCAGGGTATTTTTTCGGTCGGCATCTGCATCAGGTTCTGAAAGTTCCTGTCGGGCTCATCAATGCTTCCTGGGGAGGCACACGGATAGAGGCCTGGACTAGCCGCGAGTCCCTCGAAGAGCGTCCCTGCGCAGCACAGATGCTGAGCGACTGGGACGGGATTCGAAGCGCTTGGGATGCGGCGGCAGAAAAGTCCAAGCATGAGACTGCGCGTGCTGCATGGGCAACTTTAGTCCAGAAGATCAAGGAAGAGAACGCGGCCCTGCCTGAGGGGCAGAAAAAGCCACTGCCGCCGGCTCCGAAGGCACCGGAAGATCCAAATCAAACACCGCATCACCCAGCCGCCTTGTTCAATGCCATGATTGCGCCGTTGATCCCCTACACCCTGCAAGGAGCCATCTGGTATCAGGGGGAATCCAATCAAAAACGTGCCTTTCAGTATCAGGAGCTTTTGCCGAACCTCATCAACGACTGGCGCACGCGTTGGAATCACGAATTTAGCTTCTACATCGTCCAGCTCGCCAGTTATGGAAATCGGCTGCCTGTGACCCAAGAAGCTGGGCAAAATGACACCTGGGCTGAGCTTCAGGATGCCCAGCGGCTAACAGTGCAAACTCTGCCACGCACGGGTCTTGTCGTCGCCAACGACATCGGCGAACGCGACGACATTCACCCCAAAAACAAGCAGGAAGTCGGGCGCAGACTGGCTCTTTGGGCGCTGGCCCAGGATTACGGACGCGAAAAGACAGTTTGCAGTGGGCCTTTGGTCAAAAACGCCGTCGTTGAGGGCAATCGAATCAGGCTGCAATTTGATCACGTCGGGGGCGGCTTGAAGACTCGTGATGGCGGAGAGTTGAAGCACTTCCAGATCGTCGGTGCTGATCAAAAGTGGACCTGGGCCACGGCCAAAATCGAAAACCAAGAGGTGATCGTTTCGAGCGAGGCCGTGCCCGAGCCGCTCGGTGTCCGCTATGCATGGGCCGCTTGGCCTGAGGGAGCAAATTTGATCAATGCCGAAGGACTGCCGGCCAGTTGCTTCCGCACCGATGAGCTGATCCCAAGCACGCTCGGCGTTGTGTCCCCGTTTCAGGAGGTCATGCGCCCAGGCCAGTGATGGACGTTTCCTTAACGCTCATTCTGGCTGGCAACTCTTCCTTGACCATCCGCAGGGGATGAACCACTCTCCGCGCCCCATATCCAGACCCTAACCAACACATGCCCGCGAAAATCTACACAGAAAAAGATGCCAGCCTTGAACCGCTCAAAGGCAAGACCTGCGCAGTCATCGGCTTCGGCTCTCAGGGCCACGCCCACGCCCTCAACCTTAAGGAAAGCGGCGTCAATGTCATCATCGGCCTCTACAAAGGTTCCAAGAGCCGTCCCGTGGCAGAAGAAAAGGGTCTGAAAGTCTTCGATACCGCCGAAGCCGTGAAAAAAGCGGACGTGATCTTCGTGGCAGTGCCTGACACCAAAATCGGTGGTGTTTACAAGAATGACATCGCCCCGAATCTGACCAAGGGCAAAACATTGCTCTTCTCCCATGGCTTTGCCATTCACTACAAGACGGTCGTCCCGCCGAAAGACGTGAACGTGATCATGGTGGCTCCCAAAGGGCCTGGCCACATCGTGCGCCGCCAATACACTGAAGGCAAAGGTGTTCCTTCTTTGATCGCCATCTATCAAAATGCTGACAAGCAAGCCAAGAAGATCGCACTGGCTTGGGCTCATGGCATTGGTGGAACACGCGGCGGTGTGATCGAAACGACCTTCAAAGAAGAAACCGAAACGGATCTTTTCGGTGAGCAGACGGTTCTCTGCGGTGGCACCAGCGCCTTGGTTCAGGCTGGTTTTGAAGTTCTTGTGGAAGCGGGTTACAGCCCAGAAATGGCCTATTTCGAATGCTTGCATGAGCTGAAGCTCATCGTGGACCTCATGAACGAAGCTGGTATCGCTGGCATGCGTTTCTCGATTTCCGAAACAGCCAAGTGGGGCGATGTGAAAGTCGGTCCGAAGATCATTGATGCTTCTGTGAAGAAGCGCATGAAGGCTGCTCTGAAAGACATCCAGACTGGCAAGTTCGCCAAGGAGTGGATCAAAGAGACCGAGACTGGCTACAAGACCTTCAATAAGCTGCTCAAAGACGGCGAGAAGCACCCGATTGAGAAAACCGGAGCTAAGCTCCGCTCTCTCATGCCTTGGATCAAAAAGCGCGACATCAAGGGCCAGCAGGCCAGCTACGCTTGATCCTACATTACTCACGATATCTGAATCCAAAGAAAGCGCGGATCGTTCACGGTCCGCGCTTTTTCTATGATTGCAGGTCACCCTAGCCACAGCCATGCTGCCCTCATCCATGCAGCCACTACCTATGCTTCCTCAGGCTCATGATCCACATGCCTTGATGGCGCGCTGGCGCCGTCTTGCCAAGCTTGCCCACATGAAAGTGAAGGTTTTGGTCGAGCTCGAAGGGGAAAAGATCTTCTATTTGGAGAGCCAATCCAAAAGCAGCGCACCCTTTTATCTTTCTGCGGGTGTGCATGGAGATGAAGCGGCTGCCCCCTGGGGACTGCTACGCTGGGGCGAAGCTCAGGTGCAGCTTCTTCGAGAAAATCATTTTCTGATTTTCCCCTGTCTCAACCCTCATGGCCTGCGTGCGAACACGCGCTTGGATCATCGCGGACTGGATTTGAACCGGCGGTTTCACCTGCAAGATGATCCTCTCTGCGGACCATGGTATCGCGTGTTGAGCAGTCGTGTTCCCCCCACCTTGGCTCTTTGTCTGCACGAGGATTACGATGCGGCTGGCAGTTATGTTTACGAGTTCGAGTCAGACCGTGCCCCTCTTGGAGCAAGCTGCCTTCAAGCAGCCGCAGTTCATCTCCCGGTCGATCTTCGCAGCAAGATTGATGGCCGTCGAGCCAAGCAGGGGATCATCCTGCGCAGCCGAATCCCTCAACAACTGCCTGGATTGCCCGAGGCTGTTGTTCTTAGACAATTGGGCTGCCCTCGAACACTCACCTTTGAAACTCCTTCGGAGTGTGCGTTCATCCATCGCGTTCAGGCACATGCTGCTTTTGTTCACTCAGCAGTTGAAAGGACTCTTGCAGATTCCCACTGATGTCTCGTTTCATCATTTCCACGGTTTGGCTTTTGTCATTCCTAGCCTGTGTCACCAGTTGTAGCTCGTTGCGCAGGACGGTGCAGCGTCCAGCTCTCGCTCATGGACAATGGACGAGCTACGACGGGAAAGTTATGCCCTACCAGAAATGGCTTCCTAGCGAGGGAAGTCGGCCGCATGCCATCGTCATTGCTGTGCATGGACTTAGCGGAGCGTCTTCAGATTTTTGGTTCATCGCAGATGCTTTGCCAAAGCAGGGCGTCGGCGTGTATGCCTATGACTTGCGGGGGCAAGGCAACGATCCTGTCGTTTCCCAGCGGGGGGACATTCGCTCTGCCAATCAGTGGCTGCATGATCTAGAGACCTTTCATCTTCTGGTCAAAAAAGCACATCCGCGCCTTCCCATCTTCTGGTATGGGGAAAGCATGGGCAGTCTCATCTGCCTGCACACAGCAGGTCGCCTGCTCTCAGACCGTCATGATCCCGCTGGAATTGTGCTCGCTTCACCAGTGGCAGGGCTTCGCATGACGGTGAGCGATTTTCGGCGCTGGTTGCTCGACACTGCCGCGCGATTCGCGCCACGAACTCGGTTTACTCTGGGAGAGCTAGCGGGTGTCGATGAGTCCAAAATTCAAGTCACTAGCCAGACCACGCATGGCGAGCAGATGAACCGCACGCCACACCATGTGTCTAGCTTTAGCCTGAGATTGCTCGCGGAGTTAGGGCGGCTTTTGGACCTCAATGCAGACGCAGCTCGCCAGCTGCGGATGCCGGTGTTGTTTTTGGCATCACCTCATGATGTGATTAGCACTCCTGAGCAGGTGCAATCCCTGTTTGCCCAAGTTCGATCTCCACGAAAACGTCTGCTTTGGTATACCAAGAGCCACCACCTTTTGCTTCATGATGTTCAGCGTGCCGAAGTCAGTCGTGACCTTCAAAACTGGATCTCCAGAGTGCTATCCCAGCGCAGTAGCAGTCGATGACAAAAGCCACAGGTGAAGGCAAAAAGATGCGAGGCCGTTCTTGCCAAGCTACCTGAACCCGCTAGTCTCTAGCCACTGATTGAAGGAAGAGTGGCTGAGTGGTTTAAGGTACCTGACTCGAAATCAGGCGTGGGGGAAACCCCACCGTGGGTTCGAATCCCACCTCTTCCGCCAGATCTGAAAAAGGTAACGAGGGGCCGAACTCAAAATGAGCCCTCGTTTTCAGTAACGAACTCATTAGCTTTCGGTAGAAGGTGACACCGTAACGATCACACTCTTCGACGTTGGCGTGAGGCTAATGTCCGCATAACTGTCGATCGGAACCAAGACGTTGGCTTCCGGAAAATAAGCAGCACAGCTCCCAGCGGGGAGATCATAAGGGATGGCCAGGAATCTCTTCGCTTCTCGTACCGTGCCTTGGAAGTGACTCTGAATGTCCACAGGGCTGACCGGGCTGATGCCACGTTCTTTCATGTCCGCAGGATTCATGAATAGCACGCGCCTCTCATTGCCGATGCCACGGTATCGATCGTTCAAGCCATAGACCGTCGTGTTGAACTGGTCATGACTGCGCATCGTTTGTAGCAGCAATTGCCCCTGGGCTAGCTGAACACAGTTTAAGGCGTGAGTGAAGAAAATGGCGTGTCCACCTGGGACGTTCCATTCCAACTCACGCGCAGTGCTCGGTAGATAAAAGCCACCCGGTTTCCGAACGCGCTCATTGAAGTTTTCAAAGCCGGGGATGACACGTTCAATCACATCACGGATGCGATCATAATCTTCGACAAGCCAAAGCCAATCCACACAAGATTTTTGGCCGAGAGTTGCAGCTGCTGTGCGAGCGACAATTTCGGGCTCACTCAACAGGTAAGGAGAGGCGGGTTCCAATTGCCCTTGGGATTGATGCACAACACTCATGCTGTTTTCGACCGTCAAAAAGGCGGGTCCGTCTTTTCTCCAGTCGATCTCGCTGCGGCCGAGGCATGGCAAAATCAGGCCTGTTTGACCAGTGATGAGATGACTGCGGTTTAGCTTTGTGCAGACATGCACAGTCAGGGCGCAGCGGCGCAGTGCTTCAGCCGTGTATTCGGTGTCTGGAGTGGCTTGAAGAAAGTTTCCTCCCAGGGCGTAAAACACCTTTCCTTTGCCTTCATGCATTGCCTTGATGGCAGCTACAGTATCCCAGCCGTGATGACGGGGAACAGCAAATTGGAAGACGGATTCGAGGCGATCCATGAAAGCCTCCGGCATTTTTTCAAAGACGCCCATGGTGCGATCACCTTGAACATTGCTATGACCTCGCACCGGGCAGAGGCCTGCGCTTTCCCGGCCTATGGCACCAAGCATCAGATGGATGTTCACGACTTCTTGAATGGTCGCGACTGCATTTTTGTGCTGGGTCAATCCCATGGCCCAGCAGGTGATGACTTTGCGATTTCCTGAGGCGGCTTGTCTCGCTGCCTTTTGGATTTCGCTTTTTGGAATGCCGCTCACACGTTCAAGCTCAGCCCAGTCGAGTAATCTAAGGTGGTCCTGATAGGTCTCAAAGCCACGTGTGTGGGTTGCGATGAAGGCTGCATCGACTGTGCCATCTTCCACTAGCGTCTTCGCTATGCCCTTCAGCAGCGCTTGGTCTCCATTGAGGCGAACTTGAAGAAACTGCTTCGCCAGCGGAGTCGCCATGCCAATCACGCCTTTGACTTGTTGCGGATGCATGAAGCCTGTGAGCCCAGCCTCCTTCATGGGATTCACAGCGATGATGGTGGCACCCGCTTCGACTGCGCGCTGTAGGCTGCTCAGCATCCTCGGGTGATTCGTGCCAGGATTTTGGCCAATGATCAGAATCGTCTCCGCTGTCTCAAGGTCATGCAGAGTCACGGTGCCTTTGCCAACGCCGATGCTCGCATTCAGAGCCGCACCGCTGCTCTCATGACACATGTTCGAGCAGTCTGGTAGATTGTTGGTGCCAAAATTGCGCACAAAAAGCTGATACAAGAAGGCGGCTTCGTTCGTGGCTCGGCCTGAGGTGTAAAAAACAGCTTCATCAGGACTCGCTAGAGCATTGAGCTCTTGCGCGATGAGTTGGAAGGCATCGTCCCACGAAATCGACTCATAATGAGTCCTGCCCTGGCGAAGCACCATCGGCTGAGTGATGCGCCCAGCCTGATCCATTTCGTAGTCACTCCACTCGGCCAGTTCAGCGACGCTGTGTTCTTCAAAGAACTCGGGAGTCACTCTTTTTTTTGTGGTCTCCGAAGCGATTGCTTTGGCCCCATTTTCACAAAATTCAAAAGCGCTGCGGTGGTCATCTGGGTCAGGCCAAGCGCAACTTGGGCAATCAAAACCTTCCCATTGATTGAGCTTGAGCATGGCCTCAGTTCCACGAAGGAGGCCAGCATTTCCATACACATGCTTTAAGGAATTGGCCACCGCAGGCACTCCAGCGGCAGCAGCTTTGGTCTTGCCAAGCTGGATGCCGGTGAACTTGGCAGGCGGCTGAGGTGAGATGGTGGATGCAGGTGGCATGATGTTCGCAATGGGACGGCTAGATACGTATCGCACCAAGCCCTCGGACATAACGTGTGCGTTGGCAACTTCCTAGTGTCAGGCGCGTAAGCATGGAGAAGCCTCTTCCCGTTTCATGGAAAAGCATCGGCGCCAACGCCCCTCCGAGTTGATGGCAATAATCCTTGGCTTAGCAGTGGGGTTCTGGCAGCGCATGGTGCGCCAGTGCGGCTTTCACAAAACTGCGGAAGATCGGATGTGGATCATTCGGCTTGCTGTTGAACTCTGGATGAAACTGACACGCCACAAAAAAGGCATGACCAGGAAGTTCGATCATTTCAGCCAGACCACCCTTCTGAGAAACGGCACTGATGCGAAGGCCATGATTTTCGAGCTGTTCCTTGTAGTCTTCATTCACCTCATAGCGGTGGCGATGACGTTCATGAATCAATTCTTGGCCATAAATTTCACGTGCCTGCGTGCTCGGTAAAATTTCAGTAACCCAGTTCCCAAGTCGCATTGTGCCACCCAGTTGCTTCACCTTTTTCTGTTCCTCCATCATGCTGATCACAGGATGTGGGGTGGCTTTGTCGAATTCAGTGCTAGTGGCGTCTTTCAGGCCGCAGACGTTGCGAGCAAACTCAATGACGGCAATTTGCATCCCGAGGCAGATGCCAAAGAAGGGAATGCCTTTTTCCCGAGCGTAGCGAGTGGCGGCGATCTTGCCTTCGGTGCCTCGATCTCCGAAACCTCCTGGAATCAGAATTCCTTGAAGGCCGGCAAGATAAATGTCTGGTCCTGCTTTTTCGATGGATTCGGCATCGACACGCACGATATCCACCTTGGCATCCTTGTAGGCTCCGGCGTGAGTCAGTGCTTCGTAGATCGATTTGTAGGCATCTTGAAGCTCAATGTATTTGCCGACGACGCCAATGCGCACCTGGTGTGTGGGGTGAATCACACGCTGCACGAAATGTCGCCAGCGAGTCAGATCCGGTGATGGCGTCTGCAAGTGCAACAAGTGACAAACCGTGTCATCCAAGCGTTGTTCATGAAGCTTCAGCGGCACTTCATAAATGCTATGCTTCACGTCTCTGACCTCGACGACTTGCTCAATCGGCACATTGCCAAAGAGGGCTATCTTTTCGCGCACATCTTCGTCGAGTGCATGCTCGGTGCGCGCCAAGATGATCTGTGGGATGATTCCGATCTCGCGCAATTTGGCCAGAGATTGCTGGGTAGGTTTGGTTTTCAGTTCTTGTGCAGCTTTGACATAAGGAACCAAGGCTGCGTGAATGAAGAGAACGTTGTCCCGGCCTGCCTCAATGGCGAATTGACGAATTGCCTCTAGGAAAGGCAAACCCTCAATGTCTCCCACGGTGCCTCCGATCTCGGTGATGATCACGTCCCCCCCCATTTTCTCAGCGACCTCTTCTATGCGCTCTTTGATCTCATTGGTGACGTGTGGAATCACCTGAACGGTTCGCCCTTGGTACTTTCCAGCACGCTCTTTTTCCAGCACGCTCATGTAAACCTGACCCGAAGTGAGGTTGTTCAAGCGAGATAAGTTCGTGTGGGTAAAGCGCTCGTAGTGCCCGAGATCAAGGTCCGTTTCGGCACCATCATCAAGCACATAAACTTCTCCGTGCTCGTAAGGATTCATCGTGCCTGGATCGACATTCAGATAAGGGTCGAATTTTTGCATGATGACCTTGAGGCCACGCAGTTCCAAAAGGGTCGCGAGGGAAGAGGCTGCCAAGCCTTTGCCTAAAGAAGAGACGACGCCGCCAGTGACGAAGATGTATTTCATAGTGATAGCAAGACTCGCTTAATGCGGATCAAGGCTCGAATCAAAGAGAGTGTGAAGGTTTCATGCAGTTGCCTGCAGTTGCTTCTCGATCGCCAAGGCTTGTTCTGGGGTATCCACGCCTGGAGAAAGATCATCGGTCAGTACCACGCGGAGTCTGACACCATTTTCGAGCGCTCGGAGCTGTTCAAGCGACTCGGTCTGCTCAAGGCAAGAGGGTGGCCATTTCACAAACTGATGCAGAAAATCGCGCTGAAAACCATAGATGCCCAAGTGGCGATAATGCTGAGTGTGCGCAGCTGCATTTCGCACGAATGGCAGAGGCGATCTCGAAAAGTAAAGGCTATCGCCATTGACGTCGAAGACGACCTTCACAATGTTGGGGTCAGCAACAAGGGCTGAGTCTATCAGCGGAGCAGCTGCCGTGATCATTCGAATCTTTTGATCTGCCTGAAGGGCAAGTGCCAGTCGGTCAATCAGGGCAGGGGAGATCAGGGGCTCATCGCCCTGAACATTAATGATGGTATCAAACTCTGGCAAAGTATGTGCCACCTCAGCAATTCGATCTGTGCCGCTGGGATGATCTGGCGAGGTCAACACGGCCTTTGCACCAAAGGCATGAGCTGCATCCACGATGCCTGCGTGGTCGGTGGCGATGATGACTTCATCCACGGCCTGACATTGCTGACACCGTTCCCATACGTGTTGAACCAGAGGCTTCCCAGCGATGAGGTGAAGCATCTTTCCGGGAAACCGGGTGGAACCCCATCGGGCAGGGATGGCGACAAGAGTGCGTGATTTCACAGAAGCGACTAAGGTCAGTATGAAATGAATTCTCTCCGTGATGGCGCGGCGTTTCCGATCACGCAAGAACAGATTGCAACGTAGAGGACTTCATTCACCAAGGAGTTTTTTCAAGGTTGGCTCCATGGCTTCAGCCCACTTGGCGTAGCCTTTTTCGGAAAGGTGCAGCAAGTCGGGCATGATCTCACGAGTTATGGTGCCATCTTGCTGCAAAAAGGTGCTGCTGAGGTCGAGGTAGTTCACCGTTGTTGCATCCGCATACTTGGCGATCAAGGCATTCGTTGCGATGTTCTGCTGCCTCATGGCGTCGTCTGGTTTTTCGCCTCGAGGAAAAACGCCAAGCAACAAAATCTTGGCGGTAGGGCATTTCTTTTTCAGCGCCTCCAGAATCAATTTCACACCTTCGGCTGTCTGTTCGGCGGTGCAGTGGTAAATGGTGCCATTCAGTTCCTTCTGAGGGCGACCTACGTGCCCTGTGTTGTTCGTGCCAATCATCAGCACGATTAGCTTGGGTGACAGTCCATCAAAGTTTCCATTTTCCAGTCGCCACAGCACATGCTCTGTGCGGTCACCTCCGATGCCAAAGTTTGCTGCTTTTCGTGGCGCATAGAATTGCTCCCAGGTCGCCTTGCCCTTGCCGCTCCATCCTTGCGTGATGGAGTCACCCAGAAAGACCAATGAGGCTTCTCCCTTTTTGGAAATCTCATTGAATCCCTCGTGTCGTTTTTGCCAAGCTTCGTCACGGGGCACAGGCTGGATGGCATAGTTCGGGTCGGCAGCAGAAGCGACCATTAGAAACAAGGGGAGGATGAGGAGCTGGATATTCATGCGGTAAAAGGGAACGGAAGAGAATTGAAAACGAGGGCATTGCCATCAGGCAATCTCTTTTCCCCAAACCATCCATGAAAGTTCAGGATGGTAGCCGCATCAAAAGAAACAGGCTGCATTCTCTTGGTTTTCTGCTACACGCACCTCCCCCATGCTCACCCTTCGCGACGTTTCCAAATCCTTCAATGCCCGCCCGCTCTTCACTGGTGTCAAAATGACCGTGAATTACTCTGAGCGAGTGGCTCTTGTCGGCCCAAACGGTGCAGGCAAGTCCACTCTGTTTTCTTTAATTCTCGGGCAAGATAGCCCAGACAGTGGAGAGATCGTGCGCGATGAATGGACCACGCTGGGTTTCCTGCCGCAGGAAAGTGAGCCAGTCGGTGAAGAAACGGTTTTGGACATCGCCACTGGCCGCGCTGGTGAGATGCAGCGACTGGAAAACATCCTCAAGGACTATGAAGCGCGTGGGGATGTCGCTGCTCCTGAATACAATCAAGCTCACTCCCAGCATGAAGCACTGAATGACCCACAAGCTGAAGCCAAGTGCAAAAAAATCCTGAAGGGTTTTGGTTTCAAAGAAGAAGACTTCAATCGCCCAGCTCGCGAATACTCGGGAGGCTGGGTGATGCGTGCGCACTTGGCCAGGTTGCTCGTGATTGAACCGGACCTTTTGCTCCTCGATGAGCCGACCAACCATCTCGATTTGTTATCGCTGATGTGGTTCCGGAATTATCTCAAAAATTATCCAGGGGCCATTCTGCTGATCTCTCACGATCGTGATTTCATGGATGAGTTGATCGAGACGGTTTACGACATTGATGAAGGCAAATTGGTGGCATATACCGGCAACTACTCTGAGTTTCTGAAGCAAAAGGAAGAAGCTTGGGAGCGATCGTATCAGGCGTGGAAAAACCAGCAGAAAGAGATCGAGGAAATGCAGGAATTCATCGACCGTTTCCGTTCCGTCGCCTCGAAAGCAGCACAAGCGCAAAGCCGTGAGCGACAGTTGGAGAAGATGGAAAAGCTGGATCGCCCTCGTCCGCTTAAGAAAGCTTTTCGCTTCAACTTTCCCCAACCTCAGCGAAGTGGGCAGCGCGTCATTGCCCTAACCGACATTCATCAGGCATACGGAGAAAAGAAAATCTACCAGGGGTTGGATCTCGAGATCGAAAAGGGAGAGCGTACAGTCCTGGTGGGACCGAACGGTGCCGGTAAGTCCACCCTCATCAAGATCATGGCGGGCGTGGTGCCTTTCCAAAAAGGTGATCGAAAATTCGGCACGAATGTGAAGATGGGCTACTTCAGCCAGCACCGCGCAGACACACTGGATCCAGAATGCAGTGTGCTGGAGGAAATCAAGCGCTGTGCTCCAGAACTCCGGGAAGATGATGCGCGAAGCATTTTGGGCAGCTTTTTGTTCAAGCGTGAAGATGTTTACAAAAAATGTAAGGTTTTATCTGGCGGTGAAAAAAGCCGCCTAAACTTGGTGAAGTTTCTGGTCGATCCGCCTAACTTACTTCTCATGGACGAGCCCACGACGCACTTGGACATCTGGGCCATCGAAGGCTTGATCCTCGCTCTTCAGAAGTTTGAAGGAACACTTGTTTTCATTTCTCACGACGTTCACTTCATTCGCAGTTTAGCTACCAAGGTATTGCACATCAATGCAGGTCAGGTCACGCCCTACGCTGGTGGATATGATTACTATCTTCAGAAGACGGGAGCCGAAGAGAATGCGCGTGCAGCAGTGATTGCCAGTTGATCAGAGCTCGCCAACGATCTCATTTCTCATCGCAAAGCTCACCGATGGGACCTGGGGGTGGTGGTTGCAAAAGCCCCCATCATCTGCCGTCCTACTTCTTCACAAAGCCCAACAAATGTTCGTTCTGGCAAGTTGAGCACACGTCCTTTCAGTCTTGAAGTGACCCAACGTCTTTTAAGCTTTCCCCTCGGCATCGGCACCACCACGAGCTGACCTGCCTCGATCTCCTGACGAGCGATCCACCGTGCCGCGATGGCCACGCCGATGCCGAGCTTGGCGAGCTCCTTCGTCGCTTCCGAGCTTCCTAGCTCGATGAAGTGATTCAGCCGCACGCCTTGTTTGATGAAAAACTCCTGGATCAGCGTGAAGTTGAGGCTGTTCCGGCTCGCCACGATGTAGGTCTCATCTCCGGCATCTTTTGGCTTTGGCGCCTTGCCCGCCCAGCGGTGCAGAGGGGAAACCAGGAACTCCAGTTCATCCTCAAAGATCGGGTGGCAGTCCAGCCGCGAGACATCCGCAGGCCGCAGACTCACTGCCAGATCCACATCGCCCTTCATGAGCTTTTCAATCGTGTCCGGCGTCTCACCACAGACGACTTTGATCTCATAGAGTGGGAAGCTTTCCTTAAACTCACGAAACACCGTCGGCAGAATGAATTGGGCGGCCGCCGTCGTGCAGCCGATGCGCAGCTTCCCTCTCGGCGTCTGGTCCAGCGTGCCCAAAGTCGATCTCGCCTGGCTCATGAGCTGAAGGATCTGCTCTGCATTCGGCAGCAGCTCGCGTCCCGCGTGAGTCAGATGCACACTTTTGCCCTGACGATGAAAAAGCTGGCAGCCCACATCATTCTCCAGTGCCTTGATCGCGTGACTAATGGCGCTCTGGGTGAGGTGCAGCTCACGTCCCGCCTGAGTGAAGCTACTACTGCGTGCGAGACTCACAAATGCGCGTAGCTGACGGGTGTCGAGGGCCTGATTCATGACTACTCATGAATGAATCTCATTCATGCAGCCAGTGAAAAAGTTGTCGATTCATCAATCCGACACTTGGCCCCGATGGCACTGCAGATGCTCTGTCTCAGGGCAGCTATGCCCAAGTCCGCTTCATCCTCCTCAGCCAGCCTTGCTGGCGCCGTTCTGCCTGTGCGCATCGGTTTCAAGCCGCTCACAGACTGCGCACCGCTCCTCGTGGCACGTGAACTGAAGCTGTTCACTAAGCATGGCGTTAAGGTCGATCTTAGTTGTGAAGTGGGATGGGCCACCATTCGGGAGAAACTGCTCTACGGGCAACTCGACGCCGCCCACGCCATCGCGGGACTGGCGCTGGCGATGCGGCTCGGACTAAGCAGCCCTCCTTGCCGGGTGGTGGCCCCATTTGTCTTTAATCTCCACGGCAACGCCATCACCCTCAGTGAAGATCTCTGGAACCGTGGCGTCAGAGATGCCGCCTCACTCAAGAAACTCATCCGCAGCACGCCGACTCGCCGGTTCACCTTCAGCACTGTCTCCAAATTTTCCTCCCACTACTTCATGCTGCGTCAGTGGCTCAAAGCAGGTGGCATTGATGTCGATCATGAGGTGCGCATCGTCGTCCTACCACCGACGCAGATCGTCGGGAATCTGCACGCAGGCCTGATTGATGGAGGTTGCGTCGGCGAGCCCTACAACAGCGCCGCCGTGGCCTCTGGAGCAGGCTGGATCGTCGCGACCAGTGAGCAACTCGCCCCCAATCACCCGGAAAAGGTCTTCCTCACCACAGAAAGCTTCGTCGAAAAGCATCCCGATCAAATCACAGGCATTATCGCGGCTCTCCGCGAGTCCTGCGCTTTCTGTGATGTGCCGGAAAACCGCCCCGAAGTCGCACGCATCCTCATCCGCAGTGGCTGCTTCCATCATCAAAATGAGGACATCCTCAGGCGCTCCCTCTGTGGCCCGCTGGATCTCGGTCATGGCAAAATAGCCGACACCTCCGCCTTCCACATTTTCAGACGCCGCGATGCCAACGAGCCCACAGGCGAACGTGGACGCTGGCTCCTGGAACAGTTCGTCACGCATGGACTCATCACACCTGGCGAGCGCGCCGAAGCAGCCCGCGCGCTCGCCGATTGCTGGACGAGCAACATCCTCCCCCTTCCCCAAACAGCCGCCGCCAAGCCCACCCGCAAACCCAACATCAAACACAAGGAATCCGCTCAAGCATGAAACTCACACCCCCTACCGCTGCCCTCACCCGCCGCAGCGTTCTTCAGCGCTCTGCCACAGCCGGCCTCGGCGCACTCCTCTCTGGCCTGCCCTCCGGCTGGGTCGGCTCCGCCTACGCCGATGACTCGCCCGAAACGGCCGATCTCAAATTCGGCATCATCGCCCTCACCGATTGCTCGCCCATCGTCATCGCGCATGAGAAGGGCCTCTTCAAAAAATACGGCATCAACTCCACCGTCAGCAAAGGCGCAAGCTGGGCCGCCATCCGCGATTCGCTCTCCAATGGCGACATCCAGGCCACGCACATGCTTCTCGGCATGCCCATCGCCTCCACCATGGGTCTCGGAGGCGCACCGAAGAAGCCGATGGTCGTGCCGTGGATCATGAACCGCAACGGCCAGGCCATCACGCTCGCGAATTCACTCAAGGGCAAGGTCACCGATGATCCGAAGGCGCTGAAACCCTTTGTCGATGAAGCCAAGGCCAAAGGTGCGCCGATGACCTTCGCGATGACTTTCCCGCCGGGAACACACGCCATGTGGATCCGCTATTACCTCGCCGCAGGAGGCATCAATCCGGGCGACGCCGCTGGCGCTGGCGCGGATGTTTCCCTCATCACCGTGCCGCCTCCTCAGATGGTCGCGAACATGAAGGTCGGCAAGATGGACGGCTTCTGCGTTGGCGAACCCTGGAACGCCAAAACCATCGCCGAGGATATCGGCTTCACCTCCATCACCACGCAGGCGATTTGGAAGGATCATCCGGAAAAGGTCTGCGCCTTCACCGAGGAGTTCACCGCCAAAAATCCGAAGACCGTCAAAGCCGTGCTCAAAGCCCTCCACGAGGCCAGCGTGTGGCTCGACAAGATGGATAACCGCGAGGAGCAGGCCAACATCGTCAGCGCCGCCACCTACATCAACTGCCCGCCTGAGACCATCCTCGGTCGCCTTCAGGGCAAATACATGATGGGCGACGGTCGCAAGTTCAAGGACCCGAACTACATGATCTTCAGCGATCGCAACTGCAACTTCCCGCAGGCCAAGTATGCCAAGTGGTGGCTCACGCAGCTCCGCCGCTGGGGCTTCGTCGAAGGCGCTCCCGACTATGAAGGCGTCGCGAAGCAGGTCATGCGCTCCGACATCTACGAAGAGGCCATGAAGGAAATCGGCTACGCCCACGGCGGTGCCGATACCAGCGCCGAAACCCTCTTCGACGGCGTGAAGTTCGACCCCACCGCCGACCTCGAAGCCTACGCCGCGTCCTTCGCGGTGAAGACGATCAAAGGATAACCATCTCAACGGACCGATCCGGCAGCTCCGTCGGATCGGTCTGATTTCCCTCATCAAGCCGCCGCTATGAACATCCTCATTCAGAAATACAAACTCGACTCCATCTTCCTGCCTCTGCTGGCGATTCTTGTCACCTGCATCTTCTGGTATGCCATCGCGGGAAAGTCAGTCGTGACCGAAAAAGTCGATGACTTCGGCGACAAGATCAAAATCACCAAGCGCGAAGGACTCTCCGCAGATCTGCCGACACCTGCTGAAACCTGGACAGCCAGCAAGCCCTACATCGTCGAGCCTTTTGCGAAGCGCGGCGAGCTCGATCAGGGCATCTTGCGCTTCACCTGGATGTCGCTCGTTCTTGTGGCGCAGGGTTACCTCATCGCCCTCATCATCGGCACACCCATCGGCTTCTTCCTCGGTCTCTCGAAGCAGTTCACGAAAGCCTTTGATCCCATCATTCAGGTTCTCCGACCCGTTTCACCGCTCGCCTGGTTGCCACTTGGCATGATTCTCTTCAGCGGTGTCAAAATCATGGATGGCGAGGGTCGCACGACCTTCGGAGCCTCCGATGCCGCCGCGCTCTTCACCATCGCCATCTGCGCCATGTGGCCGACAGTCATGAATACCGCCGTTGGCGTCCGCGCCGTGCCAGTGGACTACCTGAACGTCGCCAAGGTGCTCAAACTCTCGAAGTGGAAGACCCTCTGGAAGGTCCTCGTGCCCGCCACGCTGCCCTACATGTTCACCGGCTTCCGTTTGAGCCTCGGCATCGCCTGGCTCGTCATCGTGGCCGTCGAGATGCTCACCGGCCGCCCCGGCGTCGGCGGCTTCCTCTGGCAGCAATACAACGCCAACAGCTACGCCCACATCATCCTGTGCATCCTCACCATCGGCGTCATCGGCTACGTCCTCGACCGCCTGATGAGCGTCGTCGAAGGCCGCTTCAAAACAGCCTGAGCATTTATGATTTATGATTTACGATTTATGATTTCTGGCCGTGCGGCGTTTTGTCGTCGCTCGCGTGGCGTTGAAAATCTTCGTGAGTTCTTCGGCTTCCTGAAGAAGAGCCTTGAGGCGTTTGGATGGCAGCAATTTGGCTCGTTCGGCCAGTTCGATCCAAAACCCGCTCTCGTCGGCTTCTTCGAGCACGATCGTGATCTTGTAGATGAAGTCCGCATCGGACTTCGCCCTCAAAGCAACCCGCTAATTGGCCGCCACCGAGGTTCCGCTGCGGGCGATCTGATTTCCGACCGTTTTACCAGCCGTCGTCTTCGGGAGCGCATCCACCATCGTCAGGACTCGCACCGCAAAGTCCATGGTCCGCTCTTTGAGCTCTTGGTTCGTCATAGGGACGCCATTCCAAATCATAAGTCATAAATCGTAAATCATAAATTTCGTATGCCGCTTATCGAAATCAAAGGTGCCTCCAAAGGCTTTGGGCATCCCGGTTCACGAACCGAAGTGCTCAATAACATCAACCTGAGCGTCGAAGAAGGCGAGTTCATTGCCATCGTCGGTTACTCGGGATCAGGTAAATCCACGCTAATCAACCTGATCTCAGGTTTGGTGAAACCAGATTCGGGAGAAGCTCTGATCGAAGGCAAAAAGATCACCGAACCCGGGCCGGATCGCGGATTGGTCTTCCAGAACTACTCACTGCTTCCCTGGCTCACCGTTGAGGAAAACATCGCACTCGCTGTCGATGAAGTATTCAAAGAATGGACGCCGGAACAACGCAAAGCTCATGTCGCGAAGCACATCGCCATGGTGAAACTCACACCAGCAGCTCACAAATTGCCGAAGGAACTCTCCGGCGGCATGAGGCAGCGAGTTTCCGTCGCTCGCACCTTGGCGATGAATCCGAAGGTACTACTCATGGACGAGCCTTTGAGCGCTCTCGATGCCCTCACACGTGCACAGCTCCAAGATGAGATCGCAGACATCTGGCTGACGAACAAAACCACGGTCATCTGGATCACCAACGATCCCGATGAGGCCATCCTCGTCGCAGACAAGGTCATTCCGCTGCTCCCCACCGTGCCTGCCACATTGGGCGAGCCGATGTTCGTCAACATGGAGCGTCCGCGGGATCGCAAGGCCATCAACCACAACCCACACTTCAAAAAAATGCGCTCAGAGCTCATCTCGACACTCCTCGAAGCCAAGGGCCGCACCAAAATGAAAGCCTCCGTCAAAATTAGTCTACCTGACATCCTGCCTGAAGATCTGAACACCCCCAATTCATATCAAATGCTTGGCCGCTCCGGTCCAAAACGCCGCAGCGATAAAAATCGTGAAGAAGTGGAGGTAGCCGCATGAGTGCCCTGAATCCAAAAATGCTCGAACTGGATCGCCTGTGGAAGATCTACGACACACCCAAAGGTCCCGCGACCATCGTCAAGGACTTCAATCTGAAGCTCAAAGAGGGAGAGTTTGCCACCCTCATCGGCCATAGCGGCTGTGGTAAAAGCACGGTGCTCATGATGGTCGCGGGATTGAGCGATCTCAACAAAGGCAACATGATCCTCGCTGGCAAAGAAGCGACGGGGCCTGGCCCAGATCGCGGCATCGTTTTCCAGTCACCCTGCTTGCTGCCCTGGATGACAGCTTATGAAAACGTCATGCTTGGTGTGAACCAGGTCTATTTCACCGCCAGCAAAGCCGAACGCCGCCAGATGGCCGAATACTACCTAACCATCGTTGGCCTCGGTGACGCCATGCATAAAAACCCGAGCGAGCTTTCCCAAGGCATGAGACAGCGCGTCGGCATCGCCCGCGCCTTCGCCCTACAGCCGAAGATGCTCCTCCTCGATGAACCCTTCGGCATGTTGGATTCCCTGACACGCTACGAACTCCAGGAAGTCCTGCTCGAACTCTGGCGCCGCAATCGCATCACCACCCTCATGGTCACGCACGATGTCGATGAAGCCATCTTCCTCTCCGACCGAGTCGTCATGATGACCGACGGCCCGGAAGCTGAAGTGGGTGACATCATAAACATCCCCTTCGAGCGCCCCCGCAACCGCAAGGAGATCATGGAAGACCCACGCTACTACGAGCTGCGCGAGCATCTCATCACCTTCCTCAACGACAAATCCCACATCCGCCCCAGCCGCGAAGCCTCCTTCGTGCCGTCGCCCGACATGGCAGCGGAAATGGCCGCGCACAGCATGCCTGCTGTAGCATGAACCAGATGTCGAATCATTCGCGCTCGTCACAGACGGCTTCGATCGCCCGATCCAAGTCTCACGCAAAGGCGCAAAGAATTCAGAGACTCTGGGAACCTTTGCGGCTTTGCGTGAGACAAAGTATTTGCCTTGGGCTGACTCAAACTGAGTTCAGCCTCAAAAACGAGGCCAGGCTCCTCGCGGCTGTTTTAGCACTGCGTCCTTCGCTAGACAGAATTTGCAGCTTCCCCACCTCCCGGTCGGCTTTGAGGTCGGCGTGACCAGTAAAGCGGGTGCCGTGGAGCAACGGCATAGCGTAGTAGCCACGTTGGCGCTGCTGCGGCGGGACATAGACTTCCCAGCGGTAGTCGATGGCCCACAACTGCTCGGTCACATGGCGGTCGTAGATGATGGGATCGAGCGGAGCGATCAAAAGAGGCTCGGAAGTGCTCGCTGGGCTGTTTTGAGCTTTTGCGAGCTGCGGGATGTCACGACGCAAAACATGCAGTTTGAGCTTTGGCAGCTCCTGAATGCTCACAGAGATGATTTCATCGTTCAAAGCATGCGCTTCACTGCTTTTGAGGATGGCGAGTCGTCGCTGGCGCAGTTTGAGTTCTGCGAGCCAGCGGGCGGTTTCGTCCTTTGACGGCATTGGGGCATTCAAAGTGCCTGTGGGCAGCACTTTCTCAGGCAGATCGTAGTAGCGGCGAATGCCATCGCGACGCGCGATGAGCACGCAACCGTGGAAGAAGAGCTTGTGCAGCGTGCTCTTCGCGAGCGTGGTGCTGTCCCAGGCATGCGTTTTGGTTTTGTCGGCACTTTCGATGTCTTGCGAACTGAGCGGGCCTTCATCTGCCATGCGTGCCAAGATTCGAGCAGCGAGCTTTTTCTCCGCCGTAGTCAATTTGCCAGAACAAGTGCTGTCACTGACGGCACAGGCCTTCATGGCACCTTGCAGATGCGTCCAGTTCCACAGCGGTAACACCGCGAGGTTGCCGGAGTTAGGCAGACGCATGTTTAAGCCTATGTCATGCCGATGAGAGCACGATGTGAACTGCTGTAATGCTCAATTACGAGGATTCTCGTGCATGAATCTATTTCATTCAAATCACGAACAGGATTCAGCCTGTTTTCATCCGTTGGCATACGGCTTGGCACAAACACGGCTCAATTTATAGCCGCGCGGGCTGAGAGGTCCGCGTGCCTTTCCCTGCAAGCCGCCGCGCAGCCAAAGCCCAGTCAATGACAACACTACCTCCCTTGATGAAAACCAAACTACTGCTAATGCTCGCATCGGCGACTCTCGCCACCGCAGGGACTCCAATCTCTGTCCCGGCTCCTGCTCATCTGCTGCCTCCGGGTTACGCTCCCATCACTTTCCTAGACGGTAAACTGACCGTCGATATCCAGGAAAAGATGCGGTTCGAAGGCCGTGAGAACAATTTCGACTTCAACAATGCTCTGAATGGGCCGCAGGATGCCGCTTGGCTGCTTCAGCGTTTCCGTCTCGGCTTGGGCTATCAGATGACGGACTGGCTCAAATTTTATGTGCAGGGCCAGGATGTTCGCGAGCTTGGCGGGAGCCGACCAAATGTGCCTGGGACACTTGCCGCTGAGGGTGACGACTACTTTGACATTCTGAAAGCCTACGTTCAGATCGGCGATATCAAAAAGGGGATGAGCGCGACGATTGGACGTCAGTTTCTGAGCTATGGAGATCAGCGTCTGGTCGGTCCTCTCGAGTGGTTGAACCAAGCACGCACTTTTGACGCTGTGAAGCTGCGTTATGCATCCAGCAAGTGGCAGCTTGATCTCTTCACCTCCAGCCCTGTGGTCTTTAACACCACCCAACTGAACAAGAGTCAGTTCTTTGATACTGAAGAACCTTCACAGACTCTGTTTAGCGGTGCTTACTTGGCAACGCAGCTCATCCCATTCAATCTCACCACGGATCTTTACGTGTTTCACAAAAAAGATCAGGGCAACGGTGACTTTGGCGCTGTGCTCGACAATGGCGACACAGATTTCTGGACGATTGGCACCCTGTGGAAGGGCGACCCCAAGAAGCTCCGCGGCTTTGACTATGAAATGGAGATGGCCTTACAGCTTGGTGAGGTTTCGGGTCGTGACCTAACGGCCTTCGCAGGCCACTGGGGTGTTGGATACAATTTCAATCATGCCTGGAAACCCCGCATTGGACTGCAATACAACTGGAGTCCGGGTGACAGTGACGCGACGGATGATGATCTGGGCACCTTCCAGAACCTCTATCCCACAAACCATCTCTTTTATGGCTACATGGATACGACGGGTTGGATCAACATGCACAACCCGCAGCTGAACATCAGCTTCCAACCCACCAAGAAGCTCAAGGTGATGATCGACTATCACCTCTACTGGAACGACGACAATTCCGATGCTTGGCGTCGTGTGAATGGCGTGACTGCCGTGGCCCGCAACGCAGCGGCTGCTGAGAATGCCAGCACCTTTCGCGGCCAGGAGATCGACCTCACCGCCATCTACAAGTTCAACCCGCATGTCGCCATTCAAGCTGGCTACAGCTACTTCCTGCCCGGCGATTATCTCACAGAGACGCAGACCGCCACTCGTGGTGATGACAGCGCTCACTTCGCCTATCTGCAACTACAATTCGACTTCTGATCAATCTCTACCCGCATCTCTCAAGCCGCTCTGAAAGATGAACATCGTTCCCCTCATTCCTGACAACGCACCTTTCTCCGCCGAACAACGCGCTTGGTTGAATGGATTCCTCGCCGGAGTCCTGCAACGCGGCGGAAAGGGTGGTGCGCCGATGGCACCTGCCGAGGCAAAAACGCCTCTGCTCATCGCCTTCGGTAGTCAGAGCGGCAACGCGGAAAGTTTGGCCAAGCGGCTGGCCAGGGAAGCATCGGGTCGAGGTTTCGCGGCGCGAGCCGCGGGCCTCGACTCGCTGCAACCGGCCGACCTGGTCAAAGACAAGAACGTCCTCCTCATCACCTCTACCTGGGGCGAGGGTGACATGCCAGACAACGCCGTGTCCTTCTGGGACAGCATCAATCAAAACGGCAGCAGCCCCAAATTCGACGGCGTGCAATACTCCGTCCTCGCACTCGGCGACAAAAACTACGCCGACACTTTTTGCCTCGCCGGCAAGAAGCTCGATCAACGCCTCTCCGAACTCGGTGCCAAACGCATCGTGGACCGCGTGGACTGCGATGTCGATTTCGATGACCTCGCCAAAGAGTGGTCGAAGAACGCCTTCACCATACTCGGAGCTGCCAAACCATCTGACTCGTCGGACGAGTCGGACCCGTCCGACAAAGCCTGGTCCAAAAAGAATCCTTTCCCGGCCAAGCTCCTCGAAAACACAGCCCTGAACACCCCCGGCAGCTCCAAAGATACCCGCCACATCGCTTTCTCACTGACCGGCAGCGGCCTCACTTACGAAGTCGGAGACGCACTCGGCGTCTTCGTCCAAAACTGCCCCGAGGTCGTTGATTCCGTCATCGCGACGCATGGTTTTGACCCAAACGCCTCCGTGGGCTCCAAAACCCTCCGCGAGGCCCTTATCTCCGATTTCGAAGTCCGCAGTCTCCTTGGCAAAGAGCCCGAGGCCGGCCTCACACTCGACTCCTTCCTCGAAAACCTGCGCAAGCTACAGCCGCGCCTCTATTCGATCGCTTCGAGCATCAAGGCGCACCCCGATGAAGTGCATCTCTGCGTCGGTGCGGTACGCTACAGCACCGATGGCATCGCGCACAAAGGCGTCGCCAGCACCTTCCTCGCGGATCGTTTGCCACTCGGTGAGACCACCGGCATTTACTTCCACGCCGCGAACCATTTCCGCCTGCCCACTGATCTCACAAAGCCGGTCATCATGGTCGGCCCCGGCACCGGCATCGCGCCCTTCCGTGCCTTCCTCGAAGAGCGCGAGGCCACCCAGGCCCCCGGCAAAAACTGGCTCTTCTTCGGCGATCAAAAACGCAGCACCGACTTCCTCTACCACGATCAAATCATCGCCTGGGTGCAAAGCGGCCACCTCACCCGCCTCGACACCGCCTTCAGCCGCGATCAGGAGGAGAAAATCTACGTCCAGACCCGCATGCTCCAAGCCGCCAGCGAACTCTGGCAATGGCTCCAAGAAGGCGCCCACTTCTACATCTGCGGCGATGCCAAACGCATGGCCAAGGACGTGGATGAGGCCCTCCATCACATCATCGAAACCCAAGGCGGCAAAACGGCTGACGAAGCTGCGGCTTACGTCGCCGAGATGAAGAAAACCAAACGCTACGCCCGCGATGTGTATTGAGAATTCACAGCTTCATCTCAACGAGCAGGGCTTCGACACTCAGGCCACGTTGCAGTGCGATCTCGTGCAGGATCGAGGACAAGGTGCCGACTTTAATCGGTTTGTGATTCGGAACAGTGACGGAATGCGCCCTTGGCGATGCACAACGCAGAATCATGTGACTTCCAGCCTGCCGCTCAAGCGAGTAGCCGATACGACGCAGACCGCGCAGCAGTTCGTCACCAGTCAGATCACGCGGCAGCTTCATGCAGCTTCCAAGATGCGATCCTCTTCCAAATGCAGCCTGATCCGTCCTGGCTTCAGAGCGGCATCAGCAAAATGGCAGCTCACCGCGTCCTTCACCATCGCTTCCAGTTCCTCCCAGGAGTCTCCCTGCGTCGCGATCAAGCCTTCCGGCAGCCGACAGTCGGCCGTGAAGCCGCCTTCTTCCGCAGGACGCACTCTGAAAATCAGTTCGAGATCATTCATGCCATGAGTATCGCCGCCGCCTTTCCCAAATCAAGCCCAGCGATGGCACCGCCCGGCAACGACTTCACTGGCGAACAAAAGCGCTATCTCGAAGGCTTTTTCGCCGGCATTGCAGCAGGTGGAGTCACCTTCGGCGATCTCGCGCCCACGCCTGCAGCACCTGCAGGGCATTCGCTAGATGATTTGACCAAAGAAGAGCGCATCAAACGCGAGCTTCATCCCTTCGACGCCATCGAGCAGCTCGTCATGGATGCGCGGTGGAATGCGAAGCCGGAACCCGAGAGCGTGTTTCGCTTCAAATGGAACGGCCTCTTCTGGCTGAATCCGGTTAAAGATGGCTACATGTGCCGTCTGCGCATTCCGGGTGGTGTGGTGAAGAGCTACCAACTTCGCGAGATCGCCGCCATCGCGCGGGAACTGACCACTGGCTACATCCAGATCACCACGCGGAACAATTTTCAAATCCGCCTCATCGAGCCGAAAAACTGCCCGGAGGTGCTTCGCCGCATCCAAGGCTGCGGTTTGCACTCGAAGGGCGCGGGTGCGGACAACATCCGCAACATCACGATGAACCCCTGCGCGGGTTACGATCCGTTTGAGCTCATCGACGTGCGTCCGCTGGTGAACGAGCTCGCCACGCTCATCATCGGCTCGAAGGAGTTCTACGACCTGCCGCGCAAGTTCAACATCGCCTACGACGGCGGCGGCCTCATCTCGTCCGTCGAAGACACGAATGACATTGGTGCCAGCGCGGTGAAAATCACCGAGAACAGTGAAGGCATCGAGCCCGGTGTGTATTTCCGCATCGCGCTCGGTGGTGTCACCGGTCATCAGACCTTTGCGAGCGACTGGGGCGTCATTGTGAAGCCTGAGCAGCTCAATGACGTCATGGTGGCTCTGCTGCGCGTCTTCATCGAGTTCGGCGACCGCACGAATCGCAAAAAGGCCCGCTTCAAGTATGTCGTCGAGGATAAAGGTCTCGATGGCGTGCTCGTGGAGGCGGAAAAGCATCTCAAATTCAAGCTCACGCGCCTCGCGCCTGGCTCGCCCATCGAGGCGAAGCGCGAATTTTCTCAGCAAGGCCACTCGCATGTCGGCTTTCATCCGCAGAAGCAGGATGGGCTCGTTTATGTCGGTGCCAGCGTGCCGGTCGGACAGATGACGGCGAAGCAAATGGAGCGCATTGCCGATCTCGCCGACAGCTATGGCAGCGGCGAGGTGCGACTCACGGTTTGGCAAAACTTCATCATCCCGAACGTGAAGACCGCGTATGCCGCCACGCTCGCGAAGTCGCTCAAAAAGCTCGGTTTCCCCTGCGAGCAGTCGAATTTGAAGAGCGGCTTCGTCGCCTGCACGGGCAACAAATACTGCAAATACGCTGCCAGCGACACGAAGGGCCACGCCATCGCGATGATGGACTACCTCGACAAGCGCGTGAAGCTCGACAAGCCCGTCAACATTCACTTCACCGGCTGCGCCCACTCCTGCGCCCAGCACTTCATGGGCGACATCGGCCTGCTCGGCACCAAAGTGAAAACCGAAAGCGGCGAAGGCTATCACATCACCGTCGGCGGCGGTTTTGGTGAGAACCGCAAGATCGGCCGCCAAGTCTTCAGTGGTGTGGCATTCGAGAGCCTCGGTGAAACGCTGGAAGGAATGCTGAAAGGCTATCTCAAAGGCCGCAGCGGGCCGGAGGAGACGTTTCATGCCTTCTGCAATCAAAGAACCGTCGGCCAGCTTCAGGAGGCATTTTCGGCTGCATGACCTTGGTGCTGTCAGACTTGTCCGACCTGTCTGACTCGTCAGACCTGCTGCGGAAGGTGCTCAAAGAACAGCAAACCCTCCGCACACCGGTCGCTCTGTTCTCCGAGGAGTATGACACCCGCAGTATCCGTGATCGCTTCACCCATTTGATCCCGCTTTCGAAGCCAAATCCCGGTGAGCAGTATGCCTTTCAGGTCAATCTGGATGCCTGCACGGGCTGCAAAGCCTGTGTGGCGGCTTGTCACTCGCTGAACGGGCTCGATGACGATGAAGCCTGGCGCGATGTCGGACTCATCACGGGTTTGCGCAAGCAGCAGCCATATCACCAGACCGTCACGACGGCCTGCCATCACTGCGAGGACCCGGCCTGCTCGAATGGCTGCCCGGTGCTCGCGTATGACAAAGATGCCATCACCGGCATCGTGCGGCACCTCGACGATCAGTGCATCGGCTGCAGCTACTGCATTTTGAAGTGCCCGTATGACGTGCCGAAGTTCAACTTGAAGCGCGGCATCGTGCGCAAGTGCGACATGTGTCAGGGCCGGCTCGCCGAAGGTGAAGCGCCAGCCTGCGTGCAGGCCTGCCCGAACGAGGCCATCAAGATCCAAGTCGTGAAACTGAGTGATGTGCCGGATCGCGGCCAGATCATCGCCGGAGCGTTTGATTCGAGCTACACGCGACCCACCACGACCTACGTCTCCACCAAACCCATCGCGGTGGCAAAGCCTGCCGATGCTGGTTTGCTGCGACTCGACCATGCGCATCCACCGCTCACGTGGATGCTCGTCCTCACGCAGATGAGCGCGGGGACCTTTTTCGTCACGGCGTTGGCGGTGTTGATGGGCTTTGTGAGCCTTGAGGCGACCCGATTGACCTCGTTGACGGCGTTGATCGTTGGAATCGCGGGCATTGCGTTGAGTGTTTTGCACTTGGGGCAGCCTTTGAAGGCGTGGCGCGCATTCCTCGGTTGGCGCAAAAGCTGGCTCTCACGCGAAATCATCGCCTTCGGGCTGTTTGCGAAGCTGGGGGCGCTGGCGGTCGTTTTTCCTTCGAAACTCACGCTGGGTCTCGCGGGGATTGCGGGCGTTTTGGCCGTGTATACCTCGGTCATGGTCTATGTGGACACGCGGCGGCCGTTTTGGTCGATGAAGCTCGTGAGCGGCAAATTCTTCGGAACGATGGTTTTGCTCGGCGTGGCCATTCCGGGCGTCGTTTGGGCTTGGATGGGTCATTCAGCGGCTCAAATCGCCATTCCAACCGCGCTCGTGCTGCGCTGGTGTGTTTCACTGTTTGAGATGCGTGAGATTCGAAACGCGCGACGTGATGCCAGCAGCGCCTGGCATATGAATGCACGCGTTCTGACCGAAAAGCTTCCGCATCTGCTCCGGGCACGGAAGATTATGCTCGCCATGGTCGGCATCATCCTGCCGACCGTCATCTTCACGCAGTTTTATGTCGCTGCGATCTTCACCTTGTCCGTCGCGATCACCCTGGGCAGCCAGTTGATCGAGCGGCACTACTTTTTCACCGCGGCCTGCGGGCCCAAAATGCCCGGGAACTGATGATCACGCTACCCGCCATGACCTTCCGCGAATGGAATGGGCCGCTCACGGCGGATCTGGTGCGTGAACCAGCGAGGTTCGGCTTGGGGCAGTTGCCTTCGCTCTCGGTGCCCACGGCGACCACGAAGGCCGTGTGCGGCTTCTGTTCCACCGGCTGCGGCCTGATGATTCATCTCAAAGATGGCGAGGCGATCAATCTCACGCCCGATGCCGACTATCCCGTGAACCTCGGCACGGCCTGTCCGAAGGGCTGGGAGGCGCTGAGCGTGCTCGATGCGCCGGATCGGGCCCGAATGCCGCTGCTGCACGGCAAGGAAGTCGATTGGGACACGGCGCTGCGCTACTTTTGCGATCAGATGCGGCGCATCCTCGATCAGCATGGCCCCGAGGCAGCGGCGTTTTTGAGCACGGGGCAGATCATGTTTGAGGAAATGGCCTTCCTCGGTGCGCTGGCGAAGTTTGGCATGGGCATGATCCATGGCGATGGCAACACACGCCAGTGCATGGCCACGGCGGTGGCGGCTTACAAAGAGAGCTTCGGCTTCGACGCGCCTCCCTTCACCTACGCCGACTTTGAGGAGAGCGATGTGCTCGTCTTCATCGGCGGGAATCCCTGCATCGCACATCCGATCATGTGGCAGCGCGTTTTGAAGAACCAACGTCAGCCAGAAATCATCGTCGTCGATCCCCGCACCACCGAGACCGCGATGGCGGCCACGCAGCACTACGCCATCAAGCCGAAGAGCGATTTGACGCTGCTGTATGGTCTGGCGCATCTGCTCATTCGCGACGGTGGCGTGGACAGAACCTTCGTCGATGCGCACACGAACGGCTTTGAGGCTTTCGAGAGCTTTGTGGCTGATTTCACGCCGGAGAGAGTCTGTGCGGAGACAGGACTTTCGAGTGAAGAGTTGGTTCGTTTCGCGGACACGATCCTGCGTAGAACGAACTTCCAAGTTCGTTCAGGTGAAAACGAACTTGGAAGTTCGTTCTACGACAAGCCACGCGTCTCCTTCTGGTGGACGATGGGCGTGAATCAAGGTCATCAGGCCACACGCACGGCGCAGGCGATCATCAATCTGGCGCTGATGACCGGAAACATCGGCAAACCAGGCACAGGCGCGAATTCGATCACGGGGCAGTGCAATGCGATGGGCTCGCGTTTGTTCTCCAACACGACGAATTTGCTCGGTGGGCATGATTTTCGGAATGCGGCGCATCGGGAGAAGATTGCGGCTGCGACAGGCATGCCGGTGGAGCGGATACCTGACCGGCCGAGCCTCGCGTATGACCAAATCATCCAAGCGGCCGACGAAGGCACGGTGAAAGCGATTTGGTTCGTGGCGACAAACCCGAGTCACTCATGGATCGACCAGAACGAGATGAACCGCATTCTCGACAAGCTCGATTTCCTCGTCGTGCAGGACATGTATCGCAGCACCGAGACCGCAAAGCGCGCCCATCTTGTGCTACCCGCCGCCGGTTGGGGCGAAAAGGAAGGCTGCTTCATCAATTCGGAGCGGCGCATCGGCTACTCACCGAAAGTGCGTCGTGCACCGGGGCAGGCGCTGGCGGATTTTCACATCTTCCGGCTCATCGCCCACTACTGGGGCTGCGGGGAGATGTTTCGCGAATGGCAGACACCGGAGGATGTGTTTCGTGTGCTGCAACGCTGCTCGGAAGGGCAGTCGTGTGAGATTACGGGGATTGAAGGGTATGCGCAGTTGATGCGGAGTGGCGGGGTGCAATGGCCGGCGAAAATGACGAATGACGAATGGCGAATGACGAATGAGCGGCGCTTGTTCGAGGACGGGAAGTTTTTCACGGAGGATCAGCGGGCGAAGTTTTGTTTTGATGAGCCCGTGGCACCGCCGGAGCAGCGCAGTGCGGAGTTTCCGCTCATTTTGATGACGGGCCGCGGGACGAGTGCGCAATGGCACACGGAGACACGAACGGGGAAGTCGGCGGTGCTGCGGAAGATGGCGCCGGAGCAGCTGATGCTGGATTTGAACCCCGAAGATGCGGCGAAGCTGGGTGTGCGGGATGGGCAGCAGGTGCGGGTGGTCTCGAAGCGGGCGGAATTGACCGCATTGACCCGATTGACGAGCTGCGTGAAGCCGGGGGAAGTGTATTTGCCGATGCACGATGGGCGGGTGAACCAGCTCACGCATGCTTCGTTTGATCCGCTGAGCCGTCAGCCGAGTTACAAGCACTCGGCGGTGCGGGTGGAAATCATCATCTGAGACAAGACTTGTTTTTTGCTGACATCATCGACATGAGGCGCGTTGTTCTTTATGCTTTTGAGTGATGCGCTTCCTTGGATTTCTCTATCTTTTGATCGGTAGTTTTGCGACCGCGGGTGAGTCGCTGAATCGGTATGACTTTTCTGGTGCAGGCATGGCTACCACGTTTCGGATTTCTTGTTTCTGCGAGGATCAAGAAAAGGCGAATCGTGCAGTGCAAAAGTGTTATGAGCGAATCTCTGAACTCAACTCTAGATTCACAGATTATGATCCAGCTAGCGAATTGATGCGTCTTTGTGCACCAGAAGCTTTGATGCCTTTTGCGGTGAGCGAACCTTTGTATGAGATTTTGAAAAAGTCGGTCGCCCTAGCGGACATGACGCATGGAGCTTTTGACCCCACTTGTGGCCATTTGAGTCATCTTTGGAGAAGAACCAAACGCACAGGCCGATTGCCACCCAAAGACCGACTGGCACTCGCGATGGCGGCAACTGATTGGAAGCGCATTCGATTTCAAGAAGGCAAAACAAACATTTCCTTGGTGGCAGGGACGCTAATTGATCTTGGGGGGATTGCCAAAGGATGGGCGGCGGATGAGTGCTTGAAGATTTTGCAGCAACAAGGAATTCAAATAGCCATTGTTCAGGCGGGTGGTGATACGGTGGCGGGTGAGCCACCACCTGGTCGGGATGGTTGGGAGGTCGTGTTGACTGCTGATCAGATTAACAAAAAAAACATTTTGCTTCGTCAACGTGCAGTCTCGACCTCAGGTGATCTTTATCAGTATGTTGAAATTGATGGTGTGCGCTACTCTCACATCATTTCTCCACGCACAGGTTTAGGTTTGAGAGAGAGAATCGCGTGCAGCGTCATTGCACCGGATTGTGCGACTAGTGATGCTTTGGCGACAGCCATGTGTGTGATGGGCGAAGATGCTGGAAAAAACTGGGTCAAGCAGTTTCCAAACATTGAGGTCCAATTTACAAAACTGAACGGAAGTCCATAGTGGGTGATGCTGACACCACTCGATCTGAAGTTGCTGCGCGATTTGAGTCGCATGAAGGGCCAAGTGGTAGCGGTGTCACTGGTCATGGCCTGTGGGTTGGCCATGATGATCATGACACGAAGTTTGCTGCTAACTCTGGAGCAGACACGAGATGACTATTATCAAACACATCGAATGGCAGATGTGTTTGGGACGCTGAAGCGTGCGCCTTTGTCTCTAAAGGATCGAATCATTCAAATTCCTGGGATCGCCGCCCTTGAGCTTCGAGTGGTTCAAGCTGCGGTCTTGGATTTGCCGGGTGTTTCTGTGCCGTGTTCGGGGCAGTTGGTTTCTTTGCCTGAAAGCGGATCACAACCGTTGCTCAACCAAGTGTTTCTGCGTCGAGGAAGAATGCCGCAGCCAGATGCGAGGCGTGAAGCCTTGGTCAGCGAGGCGTTTGCTGAGGCGAATGAATTGCAGCCTGGGGATCGGGTTAAGGCCATCATTAATGGTCGTTCAGATCTGTTGGAGATCACGGGGATTGGCTTGTCTCCCGAATATGTCTTTGAAGCGAGAGCAGGGGAGAGTTTGCCCGACAACAAGCGTTTCGGTGTGTTCTGGATGAACTACCGAGCTCTGTCGGCGGCCTATGACATGGATGGCGCTTTCAATGACTTCTGTGCGGATTTGGCTCCTGGTGCCGAGCCTGGACCTATCCTCGCAGAGTTGGATCGGATGTTGAGCACTTATGGAGCTGCTGGTGCCATAACTCGTAGTGATCATGGCAGTGCCAAGAGATTGAATGATGAACTGACCGTGCTGCGGGCGCTATCTGTAGCTTACCCTGTGGTTTTTTTGAGTGTTGCCGCTTTCATGGTGAATGCGGTTCTCGCGCGTCTGGTGCGGTTGCAGCGTGAGCAGATTGCGCAACTGAAAGCTCTTGGATATTCTTCATGGCAGGTGGGCAGACACTACCTAGGTTTTGCCTTTGTGATTGTTGTGTTGGGGTCATGCCTGGGTGGTCTTGCTGGTCGGTTCATGGGCGGTGGCCTCTTGTCTTTGTATCGATTGTTCTTTCGATTTCCGTCTTTGGATTTTGTGATGGATTACAGCTCTGTTGCAGTGGCTTTGATCGTGAGTGCAGTGGCCTCATTGGTCGGAGTGCTAAGTGTGGTCTGGATGGCTGTGAAGTTACCGCCCGCCGAGGCCATGCGCCCGGAGCCGCCAGCCAGCTACAAACCCAGCTTCCTAGAGCGTGTCGGTCTGGCGAATTGGATGAGTCCTGCGTGGCGCATGGCGCTTCGGAATATCGAGCGTCGTCCATGGCAATCTTCCTTCACTGTTGCGGGTCTTTCTCTGGCCACTGGGCTCATGGTCTTGCCAGGAAGCATGGCCGATAGCATCGACTACCTTCTGACCTACCAATGGAATGATGCGCAGCGGCAAGATGTGGTCACATTTTTGATTGAGCCTGCTTCAGCAAAGGCTCTGCATGACATGGAGCATTTGCCAGGAGTGACCTTGGCTGAACCTGTGAGAGCAGTTCAGGCTCGCTTTGAACATGGGGCTTTTTCTCGGCGCTTGGCCTTAACCGGAATCCCTGAGAATGCGATTTTGAATCGGTTGCTTGATGCACAGGGCCACCGCATTGTTCTGCCAAAAGATGGGATTGTGATGTCCAAGGCTCTGGCAGAAGCTCTGGGAATCACAACGGGACAACTCGTGAGGGTCGTGGTTCTTGAAGGAAGGCGGCCTGTGTTGCAATTGCCTGTCCGAGGTTTGATTGAAGATTTTTCAGGGGTGTCTGCCTTCATGGACATTGAAGCGCTGCGTCGTGTGATGAAGGAAGGAGATAGCGTGAGCGGTGCCTATCTTCGGGTCGATCAAAATCACTGGGATGCCTTTATGAAAGAGGTGAAAGCGACGCCGAGGTTAGCCACCACCTTGGTCAAAAAAGATCAGTTAGCTGCTTTTCGGAGCACGACAGGGGAGAGCATCGGCATTTTGCAGAGGCTTTATTTTTCGCTGGCTGTCATTGTTGCGTTTGGTGTGGTTTACAATAGCGCTCGCATTGCTTTAAGTGAACGCGGAAGAGACCTCGCGACTCTGCGAGTGGTAGGATTTACACAGCGAGAAGTGGCTGCTGTTTTGCTGGGAGAGTTGACGATGCTCGTCGTGGTGGCACTACCGCTCGGTCTTCTGTTTGGCAAAGGCCTAGCCATGTGGATCATCACGCAGGTGAGGACGGAAACAGTCCGTTTGCCCCTGATCATCAGTGATCAGACTTACAGTGTGGCGATTCTCGTTGTCTCCGGCGCGGCCTTGGCTTGCTTTGCTGTGGTGGGCAGAATGCTTCGCCAACTGGACATGGTCGGCGTTTTGAAGGCTAGAGATTGAGGCGGAAGCTCAAGCTACTTCTGCTTTTTCCTCTGGCAAAAGCAGAGCAATGGCAGCCGCAGGTATGAAGAGCCAACCGGCGAGATACAAGGCCTGATGGTAATCACCCACGGGAACATAAAGCTTAAACACCACGGTGCCGATCGCTGCCACGATGCGTCCGATGTTGTAGCAAAATCCTGCCCCCGTGGTGCGAAGCAAGGTGGGGAAAAGCGGGGGCAAACACATCGTGAAGAGTCCAAAGACGCCCTGACATAGACCTATGACAGCATACCAGATCAGCATTTGCTCGTGAGTCCACGCGGAGGTGCTATGGAAGGCGGTTAGCATGGCGATGGCATAACCCAAGAGCATCGTGACGATGGCCCAGCGATATCCACAGATCTTGGCCAAAAATCCTGCCACGTAATTGCCCAAGATGGAACCGCTCATGATCCAGACCAAGGCTTCGACTACGGCGCGCGTTTGCTCAAGACCAGTTAGAGCTTTCACCTCTGGCAATGCGCGAATCAGGCTTTGTTGCCAAAACATGAAGGCCCAATGAGCAGTGAGAGAAACCGCACAGATGATAAGCACTCGCCAAGTCGTGCTCGCGACTTCAGGACCGAACAATTCTCGAATTTGAGGTGGCTTGCGGGTAGTCGCTGCGGCGGACCATTCTTCGGTTTCGGGAACCGCTTTGCGAATCCAGAGTGTGATCAAGGCAGGAAGAATTCCCACCAGGAAGACAATGCGATGACTCATGGCTTCAGTCATCCATCCCTGACTCACGATCCAGGCAAAGGTTGCGCCCGCTGCACAGGCCAGGAGAACTCCCAGGTTCACAGCCGTTTGGAGCGTGGCAGCAATCCAGGGACGCCACTTTTTGGGCCAAGTTTCGGAGAGCAAAGAAGCACCCACCGCCCATTCACCACCGATGCCTAGAGCAGAAAGAAAGCGACAGATCAGCAGGTGCCACCATTCGGTGCAAAAGGCAGATAAGCCGGTGAAACCTGCATAAAACAAAATGGTCAGTACAAGCGTGCGGCTGCGGCCTAGCACATCGCCAAGCCTACCAAAGAAGCCTCCGCCAAGTGCCCAACCCACGAGGAAGGCTGCCTGGATGATGGAGGCTTTGGTGTCCACGTCCTTGGGCTCTGGCATCAGTCCATCTTGCATCAGCAAAGCAGCCACGAACGGCGTGGCGACCAGCGTGTAGATGTGCATGTCGAGGCCATCAAACAGCCAGCCCAACCAAGCTGCAATGCCTGAGCGGCGCTGATGCGGGGTCAGTTCACTCAGTTTGGTGATTTCAGGAGGTGAAGTAGGCTGTGACATGGCTGACGTGCCCTGGAAAAGCAGGTGCAGGGGAGAGGAAAGAAGACCGCACCTGTGTCTTTTTCCAAGAGAGGCTAAGGGCTGTTGATGCGCGACGAGTCAGCAGGCTTTATTTTTTGCCTACCCACTCGGCGATGGGCTTTACCGGGTGAGCGGGTGGAGGTTCACCAGGGGCAAAGGCAATGCTGATGGTTTGAGGTCCTTTGCCTTCTGCCAAGTTCACCTTGAGAACGTGTATGCCGGTCAGCTTTTTCATCTGCTCATTCGAGGGCTCTGGAGGCTCAGCTGTGCTAAAGGTTGCATTGGCAGGGGACAGAATCACAGCGTGCAATTTTTGTTCCTTGTCGGTCAGGGTTGCTGATTTTCCATCCACACTGATTTCGGCACGCGTGTGCATCTTCCAGGTGACGGGAGTGTTGTTTTTGATCACCAGATCGTCCTGAAGAACCACGTAAGGTTTCGGCCCGCGCACCAGCATGACTCCGCGTACGGCTTCTTTCGTGGCTTTGGAGTAAGCTTCTTTCAGATCAAAAGCTGCCATTGCCGCTTCCGGGCTGCTTTTGACAAATAGAGCCTGTGCTTTGCCATCCCAAGATTGGTTTGTGCTGATCACGGGCTTGGGCGGAGGAGCTCCTTTTTTTGCCTCAGGCGGATCTTCCTCTTGGCCGATTTCCAGGGTGTTTTGCCCTGGAGTGCCTTCGACGTAAAGTTGGTAGCGCTTGCTGCGGTCTGCTGCTTTGGGATCAAAACCTGGAGCGCGATCGCTTTCCACGCCCAGCTCGATGGCCCATCTTTTTCCAGCGGCTTCCAAAATGAAGCTGCCGAGATCAAGCTGAGCTGTAGGGATGCTATTGTCACCGCCTTTCACGGCTACGTAGAGAGCGTTGCGATCCCAGGCTGAACGAAGGGCTGCGAGTTGGCCACCGACGAAGCCGTAATCCAGTGCATCGGGCTTGGCTTCACCGGCTGCGTGTTCGTTGTAATACATCACGTGCCCGGCGAGGTTAAGAAATGCGCTTTCGGCTCCAGGTGCTGAGCCTGCCGTCAGTGCTTTTTGACCAAAGTTCCCATGTTGACCAGCTAGCCAGGTACTGACCCATGGCCGGGATAAAGTCGAAGCCGCAGAATCGCCATAATTGAATAGAGATCCTGTTGGCCCTACCAGATGCAGTCGAGCCAAGCCCGACTGGGGAACACCCTCCAGCATGCTAAAGCCGAAGTCACCGCCCATGTTGCTTTTCAGGGTCTGCATGACCATGATGGCGTAATCCAGGACTTTCTCACCTGCCTCCATGCCCTCTGGCCAGATGCCTGCGGGAGCGAAGTGGGTCATTCCTTTGCCAAAGACTTTTCCGGCTGCGTCGATGGCTTGGCGCGCAGCGGAAGGATCATCATCGACCATGCAAATGGCTGACATGATCAAGGCTGAAGCCATGATCATGTGCTCAGCGTCGGCCTCATCTTCATCTTGTTTTTTGGAGTTGCTTTTTGCAGGGGCTGCTTTGGGCTTTGGTGCTGAATCCACCCCTGCGGCCTGCCCCCGAGCGGTCGCGGGGATTGGATCACCTTTGAGGCGCGCAGCCAGCGCATCAATGCCTTTTTGAACCATGTAGAGCTTCACATCAGCCAGCTGTTTGGCCGTAAATGCATTGCGGAAATAATCATATCCGAGTGAAGCGGCGACGAGGAAGTCCGCTGTTACTTCAGGCTCATCAACGTACCAGTTTTGGAATGTGGCTGGGTCGGTGATCGCGATCATTTCACGAACGGCACGCTCTTCCCAGCGAGGGTCCCCGTCCAAGAACTTCAGCGCTCCCAGCGTGGCTATGCGATAAATTGCCTTGGACCCAGGGGTAACCGCACCGCGCTGTTCACCAAAAACGCGTGTCAGTTCAGGGGTCTCCAACAGCTTCTCTCCAGCAGATTTCAGATTGGCCACCATCTTGGCAAAAACAGGATCGGCAGCCATGTAGTTTTTTAGCTTTGCCCAGCCTGGCTCGGCATGAATGAGACGGGGCCGCGTTTTGAGCACTTTGGCCAAGTAATCTGCACTGTTGGGCGCTTTGAAGGTTTTCGCAGGCAGAAGAGTCAATGCCGGACGTGGAGGCGCGGGACGGCCTGCAGCAGCTGGGGCACTAGGGGCAGCTGTAGCCGGTGTGTTGGGCGTCGCTGCCTTGGGGGCAGGCGTAGGCGTAGGCGCGGTCGCCATCGCGGGCGTGGCTTGCATCTTTTTCCACTCCGCTGCTGCAAAGGCTTTGTCCGCATCAGACAGAGCATCAATGGGGATCGTCAGGGGGCTACCATCGGCTTTTTTCAGTGTGATCGTGCGTGCAGCGATGTCCACGCCTGTCATTTCTGCCTCCAGAGAGGTGCCCGCTTTGCTCGTCCATTTGCGGACTTCTGCCGGAAGGGTCAGGGGCACTGACAAAAGCAGCACGGGGTAGAGGATGGAATTCAGCGACAAGTTCATGGCCACGATGAGTTGGGGAGGAAAACTCAGTGTGCTGATTGATGCCTCTCCCGACAAGGCTAAAATCAATATTGGAGTAGCTTTTCAGCATCAAAATGCAGCTGTTCCGACACGGTTTGTGTTCAGGAATCTGCGTCTTTTGGGCCATCGCTAGGCGGGTCGATCGGACCTGGAATGTCACTCAGGCGTGAGCGCGTCAGCAGAGCTCGGCGAATGTCACGCTCTTCTGCGGTGAGTTCGATGCCTGCGCGGAGCTGCAAGTGAGCGGGCTGGATTTCCAAAAGCAGCAGATCAAGCACGCTGCGGTCACAGTCAGGCAAAATGTCCAGATCAGCTCCAAGACGCAGCAGGGAAAGCAGATTGAGCGCTTCCTTGGAGCTCAAGATGTGGGCGTGACGCAAGATGGCGTAGGCTCTGCCGACTTGATCACGCAGCATGATTGGATTGTCTTCCAGCAGCTTTTGACGCGCATTCAGCTCAGAACTGACGACACGCTCGATCACGCGTTCGATGGAGGCGATGATTTCATGTTCTTTTTCTCCCAGCGTGTGCTGATTTGAGATCTGAAACAGATTTCCCAGGGCATCGGTGCCTTCTCCGTAGAGACCGCGAACGGCAAGGCCGATCTTGCCCACGGCTTTGATGACTGGGTTAATTTGTTCCGTCAGAGCGAGTGCTGGCAGGTGCAGCATGACCGAGGCCCTCATGCCTGTGCCGACGTTGGTTGGGCAGGCGGTCAGGTAGCCTAGCTCTTTGTCATAAGCATAGGGCAAATGAGCTTCGAGTTCGCTATCGACTCGATCGACGAGGCTCCAGGCATTCAGCAGGTCCAGCCCAGCACGGATGCCTTGAATGCGAAAGTGATCCTCTTCGTTGATCATGATCGACAGGTTTTGCCGACCATCAATGACCACTGCACAGCCTGCTGCGCGAGCTGCGTGCTCTCGGCTGATCAGATGCCGTTCGACCAGCACTTGCTTACGGATTTTAGTCAGGCTCACGTAATCTTCGCTGTAGGCGTCTCCCATTTCAGAGAGCGATTCGACGACTGGTTTAGCCAATTTGAGCAGCTCTAGGCGCTGCCTTTCCTGGCTATAGCCGGGGAAAGGAAAACCGCGAAGGTTGCGCGCTAGTCGAACCCGTGAGGTCATGACCACGTCAGAATGAGGACCGCTGCCCTGCATCCAGTCGGCAGGATGGCTGATCAAGGAAGTGAATTGCATGAGAGGGCAAAGGGAAGGGGGCTAAGTCAGGCCGATCGGTTCAGGCTTTATCGGCCGCCTGGAGTCGATCGATTTCGCGTTTGATCACAGCAGCTTCTTCGTAGCGCTCTTCGCGCACCGCGGCTTCGAGCATGTCCTTCAGTTGCCCTAGGCTGGGCTTGCCATCAGGCGCTTCGGCGGGAGGCGGGATCTTTTTTTCAGCAGGCTGTGCGACTGCAGCCTCGACCCGCGCTGGAATGAGATCTGGCGCTGTGCTCTGCCACTTCGCTGGCGTTTTGCCCACATGGCGGGTGCCTTTGTGCATGGCTTTGAGGAGGTTATCCAACCCTTCACGGAAGGCGCCGTAGCAATCAGGACAACCCATGCGCCCGATCTTCTTCAATTGAGACGCGGTGAAGCCACAAGCGTGGCAGACGGCTTCTGCTGCGTGGGGAGCTTCGGGAATACCACCGCTGAGGAATGCCTCGGCCAAACCAAAGCCAGTTTCATCGGTCACGCCTTTGGCTTTTGAGCACGCGTCACAGAGATTCACGGTGGTCATCTGCCCGTTGATGATTTGGGTCAGAAAAACCGTGGCCTCGCTCGCACAGACGTCGCACTTCATGGGGATGGATTTAGGGGGATTCTTGCTCAGGGCAGCCCAGGGGTTTTCCTCACCTGCTGCTGCAAACTGATGTACGTTTAGGTGCCTGGAAGGGGAGCGTCAATGACAAGGGCAGATGCAAACAGGCACAAAAAAGGAGCGGACCTAGCGGCCCACTCCTCAGGGGGATGAATCGGAAAGCTCAGAATCAGATTTCCTCGCCCACGGCGTAGCGAACGAAGCGACGAATCACAAGGTTTTCGCCGAGTTCGGCAATCTTGCTCTTCACCAGATCGCGGATCGTGAGATCTGGATTCTTGATGAAGGCTTGGTCGAGCAGGCACTGCTCCGCGAAGATCTTGTCGATCTTGCCGCTAACGATTTTTTCCACGATTTCGGCGGGCTTGCCTTTCACTTGTTCGGCTGCGATTTCACGCTCCTTGGCAATGAGAGCCTCGGGCACGTCTTCACGCTGAATGTATTTGGGGGAAGCGGCAGCGATGTGAAGGGAGACATCACGAACGAAAGACTGGAAGTTCTCGTTCTTTGCGACGAAGTCCGTTTCGCAGTTCACTTCGATCAGCACGCCAATGCGGCCTGCCATGTGGATGTAACTGGCAACGATGCCTTCCTTGGTCTGGCGGTCAGCCTTCTTTTCAGCCTTGGTGATGCCCTTTTTGCGAAGGATCGTTTCGGCTTTCTCGAGGTCGCCGTCAGCTTCCTTGAGAGCGGCTTTGCACTCCATCATCCCCGCGTTGGTTTTTTCGCGAAGAGTCTGGACGAGTTTTGCGGTGATTTCTGCCATGGTGAATGTGGATGGGGTAAAAATTACTTCTGAGCGGAAGCGGCGATCACGGGATCGATCAGCTTCTGAAGAATGATGCGGATTGAGCGAATGGCGTCGTCGTTGGCAGCGATGGGGTAATCGATCAGATCTGGGTCAGCGTTGGTATCCACGAGAGCCACGATGGGGATGCGCAGGCGGCGTGCTTCATTCACGGCGATGTGTTCACGGGCGCTGTCCACGATGATGACGGCGTCAGGGAATTTCTCCATGCCACGCACGCCACGGAGGTTGCGCTCCAGCTTGATGCGTTCGCGGTTCAAGGAGGCCAGTTCCTTCTTGGACATGGACTTGAACTCTGGCTTTTTCTCGATCTCCTCAAGGTAGTTCAGGCGCGCCACGCTCTTGCGGATGGTTTCCAGGTTGGTCAGGGTGCCGCCCAGCCAGCGGTGATTCACATAAAACTGACCGCAAGCTTCAGCCGCCTCACGGATGGCTTCTTGAGCTTGGCGTTTGCAGCCTACGAATAGCATGCGGCGTCCTTTGCGTGCTAGTTCGGACAGGAAAGCGGCGGCGACTTCGACCTGTTTGACGGTCTCTTCCACATTCAGGATGTGGATTTGATTGCGGGAATCGAGGATGAATTGCTTCATCTTGGGGTTCCAGCGCTTGGTTTGGTGACCGAAGTGGACACCTGCTTCGACGAGTTCGGCGAGGATTTGGGACATGTAGTTTGTTAGAGGGGTGCTGGAGTTCCGCACATGCGCTCAGCGGATGCATGCTCAAGGCAGCGGGCCTTGATCCGGAAAACCTGCGGGTTGAGGTTAGCTGAAGATCTTCTTTCCAGCAGAGCTGGGCGGAAGGGCGCGCATGGTAGGAGTGAAGTGAAGGGCGGCAAGCGGTTTTTCCGTCACTTCATCGCTTCATTTGACCAGCTTCACGCGCAGCGTAGGCGGGGTGTTTTTCGTGTTTTCACGGCTGGCAAAGGCATGAGCAAGCCCGTTTCGGGCTGTTTCGTCAGTTTGGCGGCAAATGATGAAGGTCACCATGCTATTGCTGTCTCGCTGCAAGACCTCAGTCAGCGCTTTGCCACCCACGGTGAAGGCTCCACGGGTTGTTCCCTGGGGCACCACAAATTCACCGATGCGCACCGTTTGCGTGGCAATGGGAGCTGTACGGCATTCGGGGCTGGCATCATGAGCAGGCGCATGCTGCCAGCTGAGTCGCTCTTCGGGCCATTGATCTTGGCTTTCGTCCACCAATGCATGGATGACAAAGGTGGCGTCAGGAACCAGGGAGGCAAAGCCGAGCTCGGAGGGTTCCACGTGGAGTTCAAGTTCTGCATCCAAAATCTGGCGTCCTCGGAAGCGTTGCAAATCGAAGGCGATGTAGGCCTTGCGGTCTAATTTTCCATCGTGGCTGCTGTGTTTCACGCGCAGAAAGGATTCCCGCCCTGTGGCCTGAATCGCCGGGTTGGACTGAATCCACGTGTCTCTACCTTCGCCGTAGCCGGTGGTGACGGCTTGCCAGCCGTCTCCTAAGTCGCGGAGAGGGTCGGGCAGCCAGCGACCTGGCTCAGGCTGATCATCGCGATCTGCATCAGGATTCACTGCGCCTGCCATGAAGCCGCCATAGTCCACACGTTGCCCGGCACGCAGTTCCTTCGATGCTTTTTCTCCGTCGCGCTGAACTTCGACGAGGCCTTCGATCACATGCACCAAGCATTTGCCATCTTCGGCAGCGCTGACGCCAAAGCGCGTGCCCCAGTCCACAATGCGCGTCTCAGGGGTAACGATGGTGAACCCTTTGGCCTGGGGCGGCACCTCGGCCACGACGGTGCCTTTTTTCACCCGACACTGCATGCTGGAGACCACTTCAAGGCAGACCGGAGCTTCGAGGATGACTTCGGCCCCACTTTGAAAGCGCAGCGTGGCCATGCCCTCCAGCAGATCCAGCGTCCCGGGCAGCAGGCTTGAGCCCTCCAGGGTAGGTAGGGCGCTGCTGCCCCACTTGCAGTTTTTTGCCTTCGCCAGGACTGCTGCGGGGGGAGGCGTTTGATCCAAAAGCACCAGTGCCGCCGTCGCAATCGCGGCTGCTAGCGCTCCCGTGACCAAGTGCCACCGCCAGAAATAGGTAGCCCTGGGTTGTGCAGGAAGGGGTGTACTCTCGGTGAGTTCACGCGCATCCAGGTGCTGAATCTCAGCATCCAAAAGGGCGGCTTGTGCCAGGATGCGGCGTGCTTCAGCATCGTCTCGAATCCTCTGACTTAGCTTTTCGGCAGTTTTCTCTGTCAGGGCTCCTTCGCGGGCTTGTTCCCAGAGTTCCAGCAATTGCCATTTTTCTTTCGAGTTCATAAGTAACGGGCGGGAATAAGGAGGATCAAGTATGGCTCTCCGTAGCCAGCTGCCTTTCGACACACTCCATCAGAGTCATCCGAACTCGACTCAGCGCACGATAGACCGCCGCTGTGGTCCGCTTTAGTCGTTCAGCGACTTGGTCGATCTCCAGGTCGTCGAAATAGCGCAATTGAATGAGCTGTCGATGCTCCAAGGGCAGCCGTGTCAGGCAGCTGCGCAGGGCCTCGCGTCGCTCTGAAATATCTTCCGAGAGTTCGGACACGGCAGCACCCAGACTTTCCAGCGCGACTTCGTCCAGGGGCAGATGACCGCGCTTCTTTTGGCGACGGTGGGTCAGGATCTGATGAAAAGCGGTCTTCCGCGCCCAAGCGAGGAAATGGGTGCCGATCTCGAAGTCATCAAAGTGCTTCCAGAGAACCATCTTTGTCTGCTGTAGGATATCCTCCGCCGCCGCATCCCCGGGCACTAGACTATGCACATACAGCGAAAGAGCCCGCTCGTGCTGGGTGAGAAGCTCCAAAAAGGTCGTTGTGCGGTCAGAGGAATTCATGCGCATGAATCATAGGAGCTGGCCGACACCTTTTGGACAGAATTCAGCAGACTTTCTGGCGTCGAGCTGTGCGAATGCCTTGCATAAACATGGGATTCTCCATGCGCGAGGCCCGTTCTTTCTATTCAATTCCAGAAATTATAAAAAAGCTTTCTGAGGGAATCCGATGGCGCTTGCAGGAGGCAGCAGCCATTCCCGCAGATTTTCCCAAAACACAGCGACTTTTTCAGCGGCTTTTCACAAGTTGTTCACAATGCTTTCTGCGAGGTCTTTCGATTCATGTTCCGTTGCCCAACGCTTCTCTTTTCCAACCGAAAAAATTCAAGTCGCAGGGTCACTTCTGAGCACTGTGGAACGGTAGAATTTCCATTGTGGAACGTGCCGTTTTTGTCACGAGCCTGTCAGAGAAATGTCCTTCATTCAGCTGGCTTGGGGGGCGTTTGAATCCTTAAAGTTTCGTTCAGTTCTTTCACAATGAATGATTTGGGTGATTTTGGCTAGGTGGGGCAAGGCTATGAAATGCTCCTCAAGCAGGGCAGCCGCCCGAAAGTCTGGTGTGAAAAACCGACTTCTTTTGCAGTTGGGTTGCAGCTGCATTCTCAGATCTGCAAAGCTAAGCTGTTTAGCCAGTAAGCTAAGGAGCTTTGGCCAAAAAATCCTGGGGAATCCCTGCTTGACATGAAAAAACCGGAGCCCCGTTTTTCACAGTGACTCCGGTTTGAAGGATTTTCTCTCTCAAGAAGGGCTCAGACCGTGCCAAAAATGGTCTTGCCGGTGCTGAGGAGGTCATTGCAGGCCTCCTTCATGCGGTCACATAGACCCTGCTCTCCCTTCTTCAGGTAGGCGCGTGGATCATAGGCCTTTTTGTCACCGACTTCGCCGTCGATTTTCAGCACACCATCATAGTTTTTCATCATGTGGGCCACGATGGGGCGGGTGAAGGCATACTGGGTGTCGGTGTCGATGTTCATCTTGATCACACCGTAGTCGAGGGTCTCGCGGATCTCTTCGAGCGGGGTGCCAGAACCGCCGTGGAAGACGAGGTCCATTTCGGCAGCAGCACCGTACTTGGCAGTAACAGCGGCCTGGCCGTCTTTGAGGATGGTGGGCTTCAGTTTCACGGCACCTGGTTTGTAGGCACCATGCACATTGCCAAAAGTCGCCGCGAACATGAAACGACCGATGCCATTCAGGGCCTCATACACCGCCAGCATATCTTCGGGGGTGGTGTAAAGCTTCTCATTGGCTACGCCAGAGGTGTCGTGACCGTCTTCTTCACCACCGACGACACCTGCCTCGACTTCCAGGATGATGTCCAGGGCGGCGCACTCTTTCAGGAGTTCCTTGGAGACCTTGATGTTCTCTTCTAGACTGAGTTCGGAGCCGTCGAACATGTGGGAGTTGAACAAATTGCCTTTGCCAGCCTCACGACGCGCTTTGGTGGCAGCGAGCAGCGGTTTCAGGAATTTCTCGACGTTCTTGGGGTGGCAGTGGTCGGTGTGAAGGGCCACCAGCACGTCATATTTCGCCGCCAGGGTGTGCACGGCCTCAGCCAGCACGATGGCACCGAGCGCCATGTCTTTCACCGACGTGCCCGATGCGAATTCACCGCCACCGGTGGAGATCTGGATGATGCCGTCGGACTTGCTCTCGGCGAAGGCTTTCAGTGCACCATTGATCGTGGGCAGTGAGGTCACGTTGATGGCCGGGTAGGCGTAGCCACCCTTCTGGGCGGCATCTAGCATGGCACGATATTGGGCGGGAGTGGCGACTGGCATGTGTTTCGGTGAGGTTTGCTAAGTGAGAGATGACGAGATGAGCAAGAATAGGGCCGGGTGCAACTTTGTTAAGCCATCCCCGCGCTGTCCGTGTCAGATTTCGCTCGGCATCGCTCACGACTTTTGGGCTGGGCGTGGGCCATTCAGCAGCCTGCCGAGCCAAGTGGGCCGGACGATGAACGCATAGCTGGCCAGCAGCAGGACAAGGCTGCCAGTGGTGATGATGATAAACTTGACACCTGCGGCCAGGGGCATCGTTTTCAGTCCCTGCTGAGCGGCGACGACTAGCGGCAGATGTGCCAGATACATCCAGTAGGAAGCGTCCGACAAGTAGCGTAGCCAAGGGCGTTCTTTGGACAAAACGGCACGAAACAGCCCCATCAAACCAAAACACATGAGCCAAGCATAGAGCACCTGCAAAAAGACAGCCAGGAGGGAAGGGGATGCGGATCGGTAGGTCAAAGCGAGGCCTGCCGGGAACACCAAAGCCAGAGCCAGAGGCAAGATCAGCCACCAGCGCCTGCCGAGCCTGCCCTGGGAATCCTGAGCATCGAAGTAAATCGCACCAAAGCCAAAAAAGATCCCATAATAGCCCAGCAAGGACAGAGGCGGCAGCAGGCTAGAGCTTGTCTCAGGCCCAAAGTGGGGCAAACCCCGGCTCATGATCCAAGCAGGCAGAAGCGTCAGCGGCAGCAGCCAAAGCCAGCGCCAGCCCGAGGTAACCCAGCGCACGCTCGCAGGCTGCCAACCGATGAGTTTCGCCAAGCGAGTCCAGACGACAAAACCGCCCAGCATCCAGCACAAGAAGGCCAGAAACCACAGGTGGCTAAACAGTGGCACCCGAGTAGCAAACAACCACAGCCTCAGCAGCGGTTTGGGCTGAGGTGTCGCGGGCTCATCCATGCCTAATAGCTCACGCACCTGCTGCCGACCCGCCGTCACCGCACTGTCTTCGACCCGTACTTTCATCAGTCGGGTGATCCTTTGCGTCAGGCCCATGTCCACGACCGTGGCATCTAGCGGAGTCTCACCTCGCACGTTCTTGCAGTCGGGCTTAGCACCTGCTTTGAGCAGATCGTGAGCAATCGCTGACCTCCCCAAGAAGGCAGCGAGGTGCAGCGCCGTGCCCTCATCTCGGTTTCTTTTCTGGACCTCTGCTCCATGCGCGAGGAGCAATCGAACAACTTCACCATGGCCCTGGAGCGTGGCATGGCTAAGCGGAGTCATCCCGAGCACTGGGTCAGGTTCGTTCAGCGGTTTTCCCTGATCCAGAAAGACCCGCACCTGATCCACTTGGCCGGTGGCGCAGGCCTTCCAGAGACTCTGGGGCGCGGAGGCAGCCTCCTTGGCGCTGGATGCGGCAGCATTTAGGCTGATCTGGTGCATCAGTGGCACTAGCGTGACCATTCCTAGCAGCAGTGGCAAAAACACCCGCTGAAAACGATGGGTGATCACAGCCCACAAGCCACGTCGCCGCCAGAGCATGGCCGTGAAAAAGCCGCTCAGCAGGAAGAAAAGCGGCATGCGAAAGCCATGAATCGCGCTGACAAAGCCATGAAAGGCCGGGTGCGTCTGGGAATCCTGCACCATCCAGGGGCCTCCTGTGAACGAAAGCGCCCCATGGAGGGCAATGCCAAGCAGCATGGCCACCGCCCGCAGAGCATCGAGATCATGGCGACGAGTTGGAAAGGCGGAATCCATCATGGGAGCCCTGCTAAACGCAGGTTCATCTCGCAGGTAACACCGCACTTGCGGCTTCCTTTTGCGCTCACTGGCTAGAGGTTTTCACCTCGACTTTGCGCAGAATCACCTCGTGACCTTCTTCTCGTGAGTACAGGTAACCTGCTCGGCAGGTCTCTACCACCCGTGGCAGTCCTTTGCCGGGAATGCTGTCCACCACAGCGATGCGGCGCCGTAGCTGAGTATCGACTTCGGTTCCAGGCGCGATTTCGATCTCGGTAATGCCGTGCTGGAGCAAAATGTCCTCAAACGAAGCCCGCAGGGTCAGCAGCTGGGCGACGACATCGCCACTGTTTTGCCCAGAGTACCGGGAAGCGAGTGCATCGATGAGATCCATGCGCTTGATGATGTCGTTCGCGAACACAATGACCGTGCCTTCATCGACCGGAAGACCACGTCGCATGATTTCATGCTTCTCTTCCAGTTCGAGCAGTTGGCTGCGCAGCCGGGATTCGATCTCTTGCCAGTGTTTGATCTGCGATTCGGCCTGAGCGAACTCCGCGCGTCGATCCTTCAGTGTGGCGATTTCATTTTTCAGACGCTCACTTTGCGCGAGCTGGTCTTGCAGCAGGCGATCCATCTCAGCGAGGCGCTTGCGCTGCTCACCTTCCAGGGCCTGGAGCGTGGCTTTTTGCTTCTGGGCTCCTTCTTGCGCTGCGTTCAGGTCCGTTTCGAGCCGCACACGCTCCTTGCGAATTTCTTCGATGCGATTGTTTTCTCGAACCCCGGCTTCCTGCAGGGCATTGATTTTGACCTGAAGCGCCAGTTCACGCTCCGCAGCCTCACGGAGGCTGCGTGTGGTTTCGCTCTGCCGGGTTTCTAGGGTCGCCAATGCAGCCCCGAGGCTGAGGATCTGGCCCCCTACTTGTGTGTAGTCGCCCAGGCGTTTCTCCTCCTGGCGGATTTTATCCTGGATCTCGGCCAGAGCCGCCTTGGCCACATCGACATCGGCGCTGTGGTCCTGAGACAAGCGGGAAAGACGGGCTTCTTCGATCTTCAGGTTTTCGATCCGATCCAGGCGGGCTTTCAGGTCAGCATCCAGCGTGCTGATTTGGGCGCGGCTAGCCTCGGCACGGGCACGTGCTTCGCGCAGCTCTTTTTCGATCGCATTCAGTGCGGCCTCGGCCTCGGCGGTCTTTTCCTGAGCCGTTTTCAAGCGGGCCGCCTCGCCATCGACATCGGCTTGGGCTTTCATCAGACGCTCTTCTCTCAGGCGCTGAGCTTCTTCGAGCTGAGAGATTTGCTGCTGGAGACTGGTGATTTTTTTCTGCGATTCGTCGGTGCTGACGTTGAGCCGCGTCACGTATTGGGAGGCCTCATCGCGTTCACGGGTCAGCTTGGCCAGCGCTGCCTGTAGCCCGGCCAGTTCGGTATGCATGGCGGGGATGGATTTGCGCAATGTTTTGTCTTCTTCCCGTGCGCTGGCTGCCGCTGCTTCGGCTTCGTTGCGCCGTATTTCTGCCGTCTGCAGAGCGGCCGTGGCTTTTTCCAGACGTGCCGTGACATCCGCAGCACGGGCTTCTTCGGCTTTGACCCGTTTGGCAAGGTCATTCATCTGGGTCGTGCCAGCGCGGATTCCTTCTTCGAGCGTGACGAGTTCTTTCCGCAGCTTCTCCTGCTGCTTCAGCAGTTCAGCGTGAGCTTTCTCTTCGTTTTGGCGAAGTTTTTCGGTCTCTTTGTAGGCAGCTTGTACCTCACTGAGCTGCTTCTGCACATCCGCCAATTCAGCAGCCCGTTTTTCTGCGGCAGTGACTTTGGCAGCTAGTTCCTTTAGGCGGGCTTCGGTTTGGTCCACCTGAGTTTGTTGGGCTTTCAGCGCAGTCTCATGAGCAGCTTGTGTCTCGCTCATGGTCTTTTGCAGCGCGCTGTATTCTGCTCGCAGATTTTCCAGTTGGGCGCTGGCTGCCTTGCGGTCGGTCTGCACCCGTTCCAGAGCAGCAGAGGCAGTCAGCTTGTCTTGGCCCAGCGATTGCAGTTCGGTCTTCAGAACCTGGAGGTCACTCCGCAGCCTGAGCAGCAGTTTTTCACTCTCTTCGCGTTGGTTCAGGAGGGCTTTGACATGGTCACGGGTGGCATCACACTCTGTGCCCAGGGTATTGATTTGGCTGCGTGTTTCGGCCAGTAGGGTCTCCGCATTTTTCAGGTCTGCTTCGCGGGCTTCCAGGTCGATGATGCGCTGAGACAGGGCGCTGACACGCACTTCTGCGGCTGCCTGTTCTTTGAGTTTTTCGGCCAAACTGGCCTGGGTTTTTTCCAGCTCAGTGCGCAGAGGGGGCAGCCGTTTTTCGTGGTCGCTACGCTCTTCCAGCAGGCGCTGGACTTCGGGTCGGGTTTTCTCGAGATCCTGCACCGCCGTCAGCAGTGCAGCGCGCGTCTCAGACAGTTTTTTCTCGGTCGCAGCTAGCTCTGAAAGACGTGCCTCAAAGCTTGCCGTCTGGCTGACCAGTTCGGCCATGCGCGCTTCCGTGACCGTGATTTCCTGGCTGCGTGCGGCCAGGGTTTCATCCAGCGCTCGCAGTCGGCTTTCTTGCTCCGTGATCTGTCCCTGGCGCTCGTTTTGGGTGGTCAAAAGAGTGGCCAGCAGGGTCTCCACGCCGCTGACTTGGGTTTGCAAAGCGCTGGATTGAACGGTGATTTTCTGATGGCTAGCGATGGCTTCATCGCGTGCCTTGGTCGCGGTTTCGGTCTCGCTGCGCAGGGTGTTCAGCTCAGAACGGCCTTTCACGATCTGCTCACGCAGCTGCGCCATCTGCTGCTGCATGGCCGTCTGCTGGCGCACGGATTCGTCAGCCTGCCCACGAAGGGTCGCTAGCTTGGATTCGACATCTTTTAGCTCACGGCTGGCGGTTTCATGAGCCGTCTCTGCTGCGCGGGTATTCTCCCGCAGCTTGGCAAGCTCGGTATTCAGCTGAGATAGCTGATCTTCAGCCACACGGGTTTGTGCTTCAGCTGCTTCGCGTCGGGCTGTCAGGGTTGAGAGCAGGGTGTGCTGCGCACGGCCCATCTCAGTGTGGGTCAAAAGTTCGCGCGTCAGCGAATCGCGCTCTGAGGTCATCTGCACGATCGCCGCTGTGATCTCGGCTTTGTGAGACTCCACAGCTTTCAGCGCGGCGGTCGCATCACTCAGCTTCGCATCAGTACCGGACAGATCGTCGAGTTTGTTGGTCAGGTCGGCAGCGCGAGCTTCGAGCTCGTAATTGCGTGCTTGGAGGCGCGTCACCGTCTCTTCCAGTTTCGCAGCTGCTTCTTGGCCCGTTTTGAGACGTGCTTCCAGGGCGTCTAGCTCGGTTTGCTTCAGCTTTTGATGCTCTGCCAGCGTCGCACGGGTGGCCTCTTGTTGCTTGAAGAGCTCAGCCACTTCTTGCTTCAGTTCTTGGTGCTGCTCTTCTGTGGTTTTTAGGGCAGCTTGTGCATTCGCCAATCGTGTCTCGGCGTCCTTGAGTTCAGCCGCCGCTTTTTCGAGCTGAGCTTTCCGCGCTTCTGCCGTGGCGATGGCTGTTTCTAGGGTTTTTAGCTGGGTGGACTTGGCTTGGATGGCAGCCTCAGAAGCCGATTGCCGCTGGGAGGTTTCTTGCGCGACTTTTTCTGCGGCGCTGAGCTGGTCACGAACTTCCTTCAGCCTTGCGCTAGCTGTTTCATGCTCGCTGCGCGCTTGGGTGGCAGCTTCACTAAGCTGGCTGGCCTCGTTTTCAGCGCTGTCTTTCTTCAAAAGCAGAGCGGCCAGGATGGTATCGATGGCGGTGCGTTGCTCGCTGAGTCCAGTGAGTGCTTTTTGGCTCTCTTCTAGCTGATGACGCAGACTCAGGGCCTGTTTTTCGAGATCTGCTTTTTGCTGTTGCAGGGTCTGAACAGCAGCGGCCGCCTCGCCTTCGGTCGCTCGGGCAGCACGCTGTGCGGTGTCTAGGCTGGCCTCGATCTGGGCTAGCTCTTCACGCTTTTGCTTCGCCTGCTGATCGAGCTGGGCGAGTTCGGCCCGGCGTGTGACGAGAGTACTGTCCAGAGCGCCACTGTCTTGGGCGAGCTTTTGCTGGAGCTCAGCCTCGTTTTTTTGAGAGTCGGCGTTCTTCTGTTCGAGCTGCTTTAGATCACTCTCCAGCTCCAGGCGGCGTTTTTCCTGCTCTTTGATCTGGCTTTGCAGCTTCTCCAGTTCTTGACTGAGTTGACCACGGCTTAACCGTGCTTTTTCAGCCTCTTGATGCAGGCCTTCAAAGGCCTGCGTCGCCGTTTGGATGTCGGCCTGCACGCGGGCGAGCTGAGTTTTGGCTGTTTCGACCTGGTTGTCGAGATTGGCTGCCTCGCGGCGTTTGCCTGCCAGCTTTTCCACTTCGGCGCGGGTCGCGTCGAGGCTGGTTTTGGCTTCCTTCAGCGTGGCTTCGATGCTTTTGACCTCGGCTTGCCGTTTTTCGAGCGTGCTTTCCAGGTTGCGCAGCTCGTCACGGCGCTGGTTTTGCTTCTCATTTTCCGCTCGCAGAAGGTCGCGTTCCTGAAGCAGACGGTGGATTTCCTCCTTCAATTCGTCTGCCGGCTTCTGTGCCTGTGGGTCTGCCGGGGTCGGTGCTGTGAAGGCGCGGATGATCGGCGCGCTGGCTGGCACGGGGACGACAGCATTGCCGGCATCTGAGCGGGGGAGCAAGGGGCGGGCAACCTCGATCGGGCTGGTTTCGCTCTTGGGCTCGTCACGGGTAGGGACGGATTCCGTGTCGCCGCGGCGGCCATCGCTCGGGGCAGGGGTGTTTTTGCTGCCAGCCCCCTGGCGCGGACCACCGGCTGGGGCAGTGCCCTTGGGCGCACGTTCCCGAAACCGAGCATCCAGCTGGCCGAAGCGGATCTTGTCTCCACCTTTCACTTCCGCACGCTCGATGCGCTTGCCATTCACATAAGTGCCATTGGAAGACTTCAGGTCCACCAGCTCGTAGCCGCCATCGGTCTTTCTGACGAACTCGGCGTGAAAGCCGGAGATGTAAGTGTTGTCGATGACGATGTCGTTTTTCGAATCTCTGCCGATGGACAGCCGCTCTTCGAGGATATCGAAGACGAACTCATTACCATCATTGAGATTGAAGGCCAGATACGGCATGGGGACGGACAGCGGGAACGGGACGCAAGCAGAGGGAAACGATTAATTTTAGATGATCATCGAATCAATCTTAAATAATTGAGTGTCACGAAGTCACTCGGAAACTCCGCTGAGCAGGTTTTTTGTCGCGGGAAAAACGACCTCCAGGGGGATCATGGGCTCTGTGCCTGTTCAATCGACGACGTGAATCGGCTGCCCAGCCAAAAAGGCGCGGAGGTTTTCCGCCACAGCGGCAATCAGCCGCACCCGTGCCTCTCGGCTAGCCCATCCGATGTGGGGGGTGATCAGGCAATTCTGTGCTGTGAAAAGCGGATGGCCGACTTGCGGTGGTTCCAAGCTCAGCACATCCAGCCCTGCTCCGGCAAGGCGACCTTCGTTTAGCGCACGTGCCAGTGCCGCTTCATCGACCAGCGGACCGCGTCCGGTATTGATGAGGAAGGCGGAGGGCTTCATCAGACCGAGCGTGCGGTCGCTGACTAGGTGTTTGGTGGCCTCCGTCAAAGGACAGTGCAGGGTGATGGCATCGCTTTGTGAGAAAACTTCATCAATGCTGGCCGGAGTAATGCCTTCAGGAGGCGGTGTTTTCCACTCACGACGGCTGGCCAGCACCTTCATGCCAAAGGCGATGGCGATGCGGGCGACAGCACTGCCGATATCGCCGTAGCCAATGATCCCCAAAGTGCGCCCGCTCAACTCAATGACGGGATGGTCCCAGTAGCAAAAGTCCGGGCACTGTGCCCAGCGACCCGCCCGCACGGTGCCGGCGTGATGGCCGACATGGTTTGTCAATTCCAGCAGCAGAGCGAAGACAAGCTGAGCCACCGCAGGGGTGCTGTAGCCTGGCACATTGGTCACCGTGATGCCTAGCTCACGCGCAGCAGCGGTATCCACGATGTTGTAACCCGTGGCGGTAACGCCGATGTAGCGGAGTCGGGGCAGAGCCATGAGGATTTCACGCGTCAGTGGGGCTTTGTTGGTGATGATGATTTCAGCATCCTGACAGCGGGCCACAGTTTCTCCCACGGGCGTGCGTGGGTAGATTTCGCAGGGGGCGATGGCCTCCAGAGGAGCCCAAGAAAGGTCTCCCGGATTGGCAGTGTGAGCGTCGAGCAGAACGATTTTCATGAACGGCCTCCATGCGTGGCAGGACTGACTTTGCCAAGAGGAAATGCGGCGCTCGGTTCAAATGAACGCATGTTGTTCACTGCCAATTACTTTAGTGGGCTTAAATGATTGAACGCTGCGCGCTTTGAATGCATCGAAGCAAAGTTCATCGGTTTTTCCCGTCGTCTCTCTCATGCTCTCCCGCCCTTTTTTGCTGTGCTCACTCGGCCTCGTCTTTGGGGCAGGTGTGCTGTGGGCGCAGATCGCGTCAACGAGCTTAGCTGCGAAGGATGGGCAAGATTCGATTGCCGCCAGTGCTGGAGAATTCGTGGCTAGGCCGGTGTTTTGGACAGAGGATCAGACGCCGGTGGATTTCCTGGAGATGGCTGGGCGCCACACGAAGGCTCGCTGGCGTTCGCTTTTCCGCCCGAGGTTGCCACTGACACCCAGCACCGACCGCTGCAAGACAGGATTCACCTTGGGCAGCCTGATCGGAGAGAGCTTTTTGATCTGGGAGGCAGGTGATGCGCAGCAATTCCGCAACAATAACCAAGACATCGTCGCCTGCTGTCGCACGCTCGGGATGGGAGACCGGATCATGCCGCGACTGATGGCCCAGGCCAAGATGGCAGAGATGGACGAGTGGAAAGCGCTGCGCCAGGAGATCATCGACAGCCATCTGGAGGTGATGCGCATTCTGCGAGAACAAATGGATGAAGACCTCGCGGTTCTTGTGGGCATTGGTGCCTGGATGCGCTCGCTGGAAATTGTCTCGAAATTAGTCGTCGAGACGCCTGAGGTGGACAAACGCCCGCTCTGCATTGGCTCGCCTGCCTTGCTCGCCGAACTGAGGCAAGACTTCTCGACTTTGACCGAATCCACGCGTCGCTCTGCATTGCTGCAACCCTTGATCACCCTGCTGGCCGAGCTGGAGCAAACCTGGGGAAATCCCAAATCTGGAGCGCCGACCCAGAGCATGGTCGCTGGCACTCACGAGCGACTGCGTTCTGTGATGGAGGAATTGACGCTGAAGTAAGTCTCGCTCTTGAAAAAGCGGGCTTTTCGTCTCGGGTTCTTCGTTTTTATTCCAGACTGTCATGCCAAGTCTCGACCATGAACAAGCTCTACTCGCCGCCGGTTTCCGCTGCGTGGCAGGTGTGGATGAAGCTGGCCGTGGCCCTCTTGCAGGCCCGGTGAGTGTGGCAGCGGTCCTTTTGCCCAAAGGCTTCTGTCATCCCGTGCTGAATGACTCTAAGCAGCTGAGTGAAAGGCGCCGTGAAGCTCTCTATGAGGAGTTGACCTCTCGCGCTGACATTCACTGGCACGCAGAAATGGTCGATGTGGCAGAGATCGATCGGGTGAATATCCTCCAGGCGACTTGGTCGGGCATGAGGCGTTGCGTGAATGCACTAAGGCCTCGTCCAGACGCCGCGCTGGTCGATGGCAAACCCGTGCGCGATTTTCCCATTCATCACGTCGCTTTGGTGAAAGGAGATAGCCTGAGTTACAGCATCGCCGCGGCGAGCATCATTGCCAAGGTGCGTCGTGACCGCCTCATGGTGGCTTTGGCAGAGCGCTATCCGGGCTATGGCTTTGAAATTCACAAAGGTTATCCGACAGCAGCGCATCGACAGGCATTGCAACGCCTAGGGCCATGCCCCGAGCATCGGCGCAGCTTTGGGCCAGTGGCACAACTTGAGTTGCAGTTGGGCTAACCCCATCGGTTTTTTGGAAAAAGGAGCGTTAGGGTTGGCGCTCGGCTGGCCGGATCAGCAGCACCACCAGCAGAGACAGCAGGGCGACACCAGTGAAGCAGCCAAAGATGATCGTTAGCGACACCCCGCGGTCCCGCAGAACACCAAAGCCCCAATCGCCAAGTCCACCGCAGGAGATGCTCACCAAGTTCATCAGACCATAACCTGTGGCACGAACTTCTGGTCGGGCGATTTGGCTCAAAATGGGCATGTTGTTGCAGTCAAAAAAACCCCAGCCGATGCCGAACAACATCAAAAAAGTCACCGCCATGGTCAAGGTGCCTGGATCACCCAGACCAAACAGGGCAGGGAGGAAAAGCACCATCCCCACAGCGCTGGTGTAGATGCGCCCACGCTGCGAATGGCGCATCCAGCGATCGGCCAGGATGCCCCCTGCAAGGGCACCCGCAATTGAGGCGATCTGCACATACAAAACGGCCACTTTTCCGGCTTCGCCCTGACTCAGGTGAAACTGGTTTTTTAAAATCACGGGCATCCAGTCTTTGATCACCCATCCAGCGATGGCTGGAAGGGTGAAATACAGCACCAGCAGGATGAAGTTCCGGTTTCCGATCAGCTCTTTAACGGGCGCTGTGGGGGAGTGTTGGCTTTCCATGGCTTGGTGAGCTTTGGGCGGGTTTTTGAGCCAAACAAAGAGCGGCCATGCATAGGCAATGCCAATGAGCCCTGCCGCATCAAATGCCCAGCGCCAACCCAGATTCGGATGGTCTGCCACGAAACCTGCGTAGCCCCCCAGGATGAGGCCAAAATAAATTCCTGTTTGGTGCACCCCGACGGCACGCGAACGGGTGCTGCCCAGGTGATAATCCGAGATGAGCGCCAAGGCAGCGGGGATGTAAAAAGCCTCGCTGATGCCCATGAGAGCTCGTGTCGCCACGAGTCCCTCATAGGTCGTCACATGGCCAGTCATCCAAGTGACCACGGACCAAGCGAAAAGACTCACGGAAATGACGTGCCGACGGCTAAAGCGGTCCGCCATGTAGCCACCCACGGGGCTCAAAAGGGCATAAACCCACTTGAAGGAAGCTAGTACCAATCCCCACTGCGCCTCCGTGCTAAGGCCTTGAATGTCAGCGACCATGGAACTTTTCATCGTCGCCAGCATCTGACGATCCATGTAGTTCAGTAGGGCAACGGGAAACAGCAGCATCACTGCGAGCCAAGCCGTGCGAGAAGCAGAAGACATGAGAAGAAGACGGAAGTTTAGGGGTGTGTTCGCGGATGAGCGGACACTCAGCGATCACAAACAACGACCAGGAGCACGCTCGACAATCAATCCGCCATGACAATCCATGACTTGTTCATGACGAATGTGTCTTCGTGCTCAGGTTCAGGGCAGCTTTTGGAAGCCCGTCAGCTTGGTCGTCACGTTTTGGCGCACCGGGATCTTTTTGCCCTCAATCTCTAGCTGAATTTCTGAACGAAAGGCAGCCTCGGAGACCATGCCACGATCCATGTCGAACAAAACCTGGCCGAACATGCGGGAACCATTGCCTATGGTCACTTTGCGTGTTCCCACGGCTTCATCAGCACGGCGCATTTCTCCTTCAAAGACGATTTTTGCATGCTGCCTGCCTTGATAGTCCACGATGGATTCGAGACGCGCACGCAGCTCAATGTTCACTTTGCCAGCGCTGGGGAAATTGAGAGTCTCTTGAGTCGTCCAGCGATCTCCCGATTTCACGGGAACCTTAGGCAGGCCCATCTCCAGCGAGCGACGATAAAGCTCTGCGACTTCACGTGCTTCTGCGATGGTTTCGAGGGATGGAGATGCATTTTCCTCGGCGGCCAAACTCGAGGAATCACGCACTTCGACAAAGCGGTCTTCCGAGTCATAATGCAGCTCGAAAGAACGCCCGACACTTTTGCCCAGTGATGCCTGGACTAAAGGGCTCGCCTCCGACATTCGTGTCGAATCGAACGTGTGCTTGATTCCTCGTAGCATCACGTCACCTCGCAGTGCTTTGAAGGTAACTCGGGCGGCTTTGCCAGCATTTGGCAATGCCTGAACTCGAATTTCGGTCGTTTGGTTGACCTGCATCTTTTGATCTTCGTTGCCTCCGACCTGACTCAAGGCCGTGAGAGTATCAGTGGTAGTTTCCTGGGTATAAACGTGCCCCGGAGACCAGCGAATCTTTAGAGGAACATTTTCATCTTGGGCAAATCCTCTGCTCACAGGCCCAATGCTGATGGCGAAGAGGACAACGAAACGTCCCGCATGAAGTGGTGAAATCCAAGGCATCAGTCACCTAAAGGGGAAAAGCCCGGTCATTTCAACCAGAGCCTCCCTCATGAAAAAACAGAACCGTTTGAAAAAAGATTCATGCGGAGACTTGGCACGCTTCTCGCTTTTGCATATTTACGAAGCAACAACCTCGGGAAAATCACCCCTGATCTCCTCAAGTCGTTGCAAACCGCCAAACCACACATCTATTGCCTCAGCCATGAAAAAAGTCGAAGCGATCATCAAGCCCTTCAAACTCGAGGACGTCAAAGAAGCTCTCTCCGAAGTCGGAGTGGAGGGCATGACCGTCGTCGAAGTCAAAGGATTCGGCCGACAAAAAGGCCACACCGAAATCTACCGCGGATCGGAATACACCGTGGACTTTTTGCCCAAGGTGAAAATCGAGGTCGTCGTCGAGGACTCACGCAGTGAGACTGTCGTGGACGCCATCGTCAAAGCTGCTAACACCGGGAAGATCGGTGACGGCAAAGTCTTCGTCAGCGATGTGCTTGAGGCGGTTCGCATCCGCACAGGTGAGCGCGGCGCCGACGCTGTCTCTGGATCCTAATCTATCCTCTAACTTTCTTCCAAAGCCCGCTGGCAAGTCCAGCGGGCTTTTTGATGTTACGAAAAACCATCCTTTCTCTCGATCATGGCCTCTTCGGATCATCAACACGACATCGATATCGCCAAGGTCACTCAGCGAGCAGACGACATCGAAAGCAAGCTGCCCAAGCTCAAGCACTGGATGGAGCAAGCCAAACTGATTCTTGAACTGGTGAAGGATTATTGGTCCGGGCGCTACCGAGAGGTGCCTTATTGGGCAATCAGTGCAGGAGCCCTCGCGCTTCTCTATGTGCTAAACCCGGCGGACGTCATTCCTGATGTGATCATTGGTGTCGGTTATCTGGATGATGCCACAGTGGTCGCTTTCTGCCTCAAGCTGATCGAGCGAGAGCTAGAGCGCTATAAACTCTGGAAGACCAGTCAGTCGGACTCTAGCGATCCAGGCGGTTCAATTTGAGACAGGTAACTGCGAGAAGGCAGCTAAAGGACTGACAATGTTCACCGGCCAAGGGCGGAATCGCTCAAAAACGCCAGGAGCAATCTCGCGAGAGCTTTCGTAGCCTCTTCTGAGCATCTCCAGCTTCGCATCCAAATTGTCCACGTAGTGAAGCAAAACGGCTTCAGGTGTTTTGGGAAGCACCGGAGAGCCATACTGAAGCTCGCCATGATGAGAGGCAATCAAATGCAAAAGATGCAGCCGTACCTGATCGTTCGCCGGTTCCAGCAGAGTCCATTCACTTGCTTCCGGTCGTTCGAGGAGCTCGCGCCATAGCTTATTGACCAGTTCCAGGCCTAAAGTGATGTGACCCAACATCTCACCATGCATGTGATAAGGCATGGAGAAGCCGTGTTCTGGATAGGCGTTCTCCCAAAGCTTCCCACAGTCATGAAACAAAACGCCAGCGATCAGCAGATCGCGATTCAGGTGAGGATAAACTGAAGCCAAAGCGGTAGCACTTCGCATCATTTGCGCCACGTGCTCCACCAGTCCACCTCGGCGTGCATGGTGGTTTTCACGAGCGGCTGCCGTGCGTTTGAAGCGCTCCCCATGTCGTTCCAAAAACAGGCTACAAATGCCGCGGAGCCTTGGGTCATGGATTCCCAGGGTCATCGCTTCAAGGTCTGCGTAATCTTGTTTTTGTCGGATGACCTGACTGGGATCACCTGCGAGCAAAGTCGCTTTTTCCGCATCATTCAGGAGCCTCAACTGAGGCTGTCGAGGCTCAATGCCATACTTCCCCGCATCCAGCCACTGAGCTGCCAGTTCGACAAAATGCCCCGGCTTCAAATTTCCCACTTCATGGAAGAGGGGATTGTTGTCGAAAACACGCCAGACGAGCGAGTCTCCTGCATCCACAAGCTTTACTTCAAAGAATGGACTCCCGTTGGAAGTGCTTTTTTCCAGGCGAGCATCGATCTGCGCATGAATCCGATAAGGCTGTGGGGCCTGACCGGCAACTTGCTTTAACTGAGACAGCGTGATCAGGTCAGTCGGGTCATTGAGATCGGTTTCCATGATTGGGATTCAAACCGCGCGCGCTAGGCCGATGCAAGGCGAACCTTTGCGCGATCCTCCATCGGTTGGGATTTATTCCAATCGCGATCTCCCTCGCGATCTCCCTCGCGATCTCCTCAGCGATAGACAGAGCTGATCCTTCGCGTTAAAAAACCGCCTCACCCAACCTTATGAAGTCCAATCGCTTGCTCGCTTTTCTTTTTACCTCTCTATGCCTGACCTGCCCTGAGGTCCAGCTTTCGGCCCAAACCGACAAAGCTGCCACGGAGGTTTCTCCCTTCAACGGCGTGGATCTCACGGGCTGGGAAGGCAACATGAACCTCTGGAGCGTGCAGGATGGAGCGATCACCGGCATCACACCGCCAGATCCGGCCAATCCCGCCAAGGGCATCATCAAGCACAACACCTTCTTGGTGTGGAAAGGTGGCACCGTCGGTGACTTCGAACTGACTTTCCAATATCGCATTGAGAAAGGCAATTCAGGCGTTCAATACCGCAGCAAGGAACTGCCAGCCGGCGAGTTCGGCCCCATCATCAGCGGTTATCAGGCTGACTTTGAGGCAGGTGAAAAATACAGCGGTATCCTCTATGAAGAGCGTGGCCGTGGCATCTTGGCCCTCCGCGGTGAAAAAACGGTGATCAAAGCAGGTGAGAATGCCAAAAAACCCACCGTCGAAAAAGGCCAGCCCGTGGGTGACAGCGCCGCCATCCAGGCAGCCATCAAAAAAGAAGACTGGAACGAATACAAAATCGTCGCCAAAGGCAATCATGTGCAGCATTTCATCAATGGAATGCAGACTGTGGATGTCACGGATGAAGATGCCGCGAATGCGCCCAAGGAAGGTCTGCTGGCACTGCAGATTCATCAAGGCCCGCCGATGAAAGTTCAATTCAAGAACCTGAAGTTCGTTCGCCTCAACTGATCAGGCACAAAGCCTGCTGTTATCCTATTCATCCCTGCTGCCGACATGATGTTTCGCGTTCTTCTTCTCCTGACTGCACTCGGTTCCGTCCTGCCTCAAACCTCAGTGGCGGAAGTGACCGAATACATTGTCTGTTCGGGGGGGCCTGCGCTGCGCAAGTGGGAGGATCTCCGCCAGCCGGTGATGCGTCACGATCGCTGGTGGGGTAACTTTGTCCGCACCGCTCGTGTTCGGATGCAGGAGCTGCAGAAAACCCAACCGCAGGGCACCATCATCACCTGGCTCGTGTATCGCGATGGCTACCTGCGCCGGGCTTCTGAAGATCGCGACCCACTGACGGCGCACTGCGAATCCGTGCGTGACACCTACAAGGTGAATCTGGTCTGGTTCCGTTCTGGAGAAGAGGTGATCAATTACATCAATCAGGGCAGCCAGCAGGTTCCAAGACGGCGCTACAAAATCAGCGGTTTCGAATACTTTGGCCACTCCAATAAGTACTGCTTTCTCTTCGACTACAGCAGCGATGTCTATGCAACCTCGACCGCTTGGCTCCACGAGGCAGATCTGCCACGCCTGAATCGCAGTGCTTTCGCTCGCAAAGCCTACTGCCAAAGCTGGGGCTGTCACACGGGGGAAAGCATGAGCAAGGCCTGGAAAAAAGCCACAGGTGTTCCCATGATGGGTGCCGTGGGGAAGACAGACTACTCCTTCATGCACCTGCGCAATTGGACTGTCGCGCTCGCCAGCGGTGCGCGCTGGACACGCTAAGTCGTGCTCTTTTGAGCTAGTGCGCGCCTTTGCTGTCTGAGCCTAGAGTTCTGAGACGTAAACCCATTGCCATGATTCGAGTTACCCTTGCCTTTTTCCTCTTTCTCACGGCAGCGATTTTGCCAGGTGTTGCTTCTGCTCAGCTTCCAGGGCGTGGCTCAGCAGAGGAACTCGAATCCTGGGCCAAGAAAGGCGATGCCGATGCCCAGTTTGAACTTGGACTACGGCTGCTCACCGGGGAAGGCATCAAAAAGGACGAAAAGGCGGGGATGCAGTGGATGGAAAAAGCAGCAGTGCAGAAGCATTTGCGTGCTCAATTTGTCATGGGCTCTCTGCACGAAGACGGTGTTGGCGTGAAGAAGAATGAAGCGAAGGCTGTGGAGTGGTATCAAAAAGCAGCTCAGAATGGGTTCGCTCCAGCCCAGTTTGCCGTGGCGATGGCTTATGATCTGGGACGTGGGATTAAGCAAGACCCCGTGAAGGCCACGGAGTGGCTGGAAAAAGCAGCCGAGCAAAATCATCCCCAAGCTCAGACGGCCTTGGCTTCGAAATACGAGCGTGGAGTCGGGGCTTCGAAGAATCCATCCAAGGCAGCTCTTCTCTACCTCAGGGCCGCAAAACAGGATTTTGTTCAGGCGATGAGCCGTCTCGCCAATCTTTATTACACCGGCAATGGCGTGCCTCTCGACTACCGTAGAGCAGGGGCTTGGTATCAGCGTGCGGCGAAGAGTGAAGATCCCTGGGCCGCGAACAATCTCGCCTGGTTTTTGGCCACTTGTCCCGATGAGTCTCTGCAAAACGGTGAACAAGCCGTGCTGCATGCAAGTCGAGCTCTGCGAATGATGGACGAAGCTGGCGAAGATCAACGCTATGAAATGCTCGATACTAAAGCAGCCTGCCTTGCCAGAAATGGTGAGTTTTTGGAAGCCATCCTCTGGCAGAAGCGCGCGTTATCCTTGCTCACAGAGGACAAAGAGATCAGCGAGGAAGAGCGGACGCAACTCAAGACAGAATTTGAGACACGCCTGAAGCTCTACCAGCAAGAGAGCCCCTACAACGAGCCAGAGCCCAAGATCGACAGTGAGGCAGCTCCATTGCCCCAGGACACGATTCTTCAGGACGAAGGCATTCCCGGTTCCGAGTCGCGGCCCAAGAAAAAGAAAGCTTCCAGCAAAGGAACTGTTGTCTGAAGAAAATCAGCGATTTTTGAAAATCGGCAGAACGACAGGCCGATGATCACTGGCTTTGAGAAATTCTGGTTGATGATAGATCTGCGCTTCTTCTTCATTCAAATGCGGACGCAGGGCGCGGCTGCTGAAAACGTAATCAAGCCGTGCGTAGCTATCGGCAGCATCCCAGAAGTGTGTCCAGACTTGGCCGTTCACATCTTTGGGGACAAGTTCTAGCATGTGGCTGTCGGCGTTGCGTTTCCCCATGATGATGGAAATCGCGGGCTCGTTGCGGTGTTCGTTGAAGTCACCGTAGCAGAGGATTTTGGTCTTTGGCGCGATGAGTAAAATCTGGTCAAGATGCTCGCGGAGTAGGGTGGCTTCATTTCGACGCATCACAGCCTGATCAGCTTCGACGACCTCGCGCATGGACTTCAAATGAACGCCAATAAAGCGCACATGGAATCCCTCGCTGAGCTCTACCGTGGCGTCCAAAAGACCACGCTGGATCTGAAAGGGCATGGCCACACCACGAATCATGTAGCCTAAATCTGACCTCGAGTTTCTGGCCACGATGGGAAAACGAGAGAGTAAAGCGAGGCTGCGCACAGGATCACTGCCACGGATGCGCTCCACGTGTGGCAAATCCACACCTGCGTTCTTGAGCCTCTTTTGCAGGTCGGCGACATCAGCCTCATCTCCGACTTCACAAAGGCCAAGCACATCTGGCGAGATGTCCTTCAAAATGCTAATGACGGCTTTTTTTTCGTCCTCCGGTTTGTCTGAGACAGAGCGTTGGCCGTCGATGAAGCGCTCCATTTTGAGCCAGTTCCGCACGTTATAGCTGCAAAAGACAAATTTTTCAGCGTCTTCAGCCCAGGATGTGGCTGCCCAAGCCAAAAGGAAGGCGGACATTGCTGTCCGCCTTCCGAAGTTGGTCGTTTTCATGATCACGCCCAGAAATGCAAATCAGATGTTTTGACTTGGGCTGACCGGCTGGCGCTTCTCGGCGGTCTGAGGAATGCTGGGCCTCTCGGCCTCCTCTTGAGCGGCGTGGAGTTCGTGCTCGAATTCATCACGTGCTTTTTTGAATTCGCCCATGCTCTTGCCCAGACTCCGGGCAAAGGTGGGAAGCTTCTTGGCGCCGAAAAGCACAAGAACAAGAAGAGCGATGACGATCATCTCGGTCGTGCCGAGGGATCCGAGGGCTAAAACAGGGGGGTAATTCATGGTGGTGAGTGCAGATTAGGGTACTGAACGAAACGATTCAAGGCGCGCTTTCGATAGAAATTAAGCCTGAGTGCTCGGGGTGGCGACCTCTTCCTTCTTCTTTTCCTTCCAGGTGCTCTGCACGTAAAGCTCACGCAACTGCTTGAAGTCAACCGTGGTGGGTGAGTCTGTCATGAGGTCGCAGGCCTTGTTGTTTTTCGGGAAGGCAATGACTTCACGAATGCTTTCCTCTCCAGCGACAAGCATCGCGATGCGGTCCAAACCTAGCGCGAGACCACCGTGGGGAGGTGCACCAAACTTGAAGGCTTCGAGGATGTGGCGGAATTTGATCTGCTGCTCTTCGGGCGTGACGCCCAGCACGCTGAACATCTTCGATTGGAGGTCGCTTTCATGGATTCGGATGCTGCCGCCGCCGAGCTCGTAGCCGTTCAATACCACGTCGTAGGCTTCAGCGCGGACTTTGCCGTATTCACCAGCATCGAGGAATGGCACATCCTCAGCTTTTGGCCGGGTGAAGGGATGGTGAACAGCGACCCAGCTCTGGTCCTCAGGGCTGTAGGCCAGCAGCGGGAAATCGACGACCCAGAGGAAGTTCAGCGCAGTGCTGCCTTTGGTGATTTCCTGCATATCGGCGATCTCCAGCCGCACGCGGCCAAGGATGTTGCAGGCTTCTTCCCAGGTGCCGGCATAAAAGAAAACGATGTCGTTTTCTTCGACGCCGAGCTTGGTGATGAGGGCAGCCTTTTCTTCTTCCCCAAAGAACTTCCACAGCGGGCTCTTGTATTCGAGCACGCCAGCTTCGTTGCGCTCTACCTTGATGAACGCCAGTTGCTTGACCTTCATGCCAGCCTGGATGGCGATTTCATTCAGGCGAATCATCTGGCCTGTGGTGATGCCGGCGAACCCTTTGGCATTGATGGCACGGACGACACCTCCATTTTCCAGCGTGGTGCGGAAGATCTTGAATTCGGATTTCGCAAAGACATCGGCCATGTCCACGATCTCGTTGCCAAAGCGCGTGTCCGGCTTGTCGGAGCCGAAGCGATCCATGGCCTCTTGATAGGTCATGCGTGGGAAGGGCAGGGGGATGTCGATGCCTTGTCCAGCCTTAAACATGGAGGCAAGAAGGCCTTCGACGAGGGAGATGATGTCGTTTTGCTGAATGAAGCTAGCCTCAATGTCGATCTGGGTGAATTCGGGCTGGCGGTCAGCGCGCAGGTCTTCATCGCGGAAGCAGCGGGCGATCTGGAAGTAGCGCTCCAGCCCTGCTACCATGAGCAGCTGTTTGTACTGCTGCGGAGCCTGTGGCAGGGCAAAGAACTTGCCGGGGCTGAGGCGGGCAGGAACGAGGAAATCGCGTGCGCCTTCTGGTGTCGGGTTGGAGAGGATGGGGGTTTCGACTTCAATGAAGCCTTGAGCGTCGAGGTAGTTGCGCGCCGCATTGGTGATCTTGTGGCGCTGACGGATGTTCTTGTTCATCCGTTCGCGGCGAAGGTCGAGGTAGCGGTATTTCATCCGCATGTCTTCGTTGGAAAGCTCGCGATCGAGCTGGAAGGGAAGTACGTCCGCTTTGTTCAGGAGATTGAAGCTGCTAACGACGACTTCAACGGCACCCGTATCGAGTTTGACGTTTTCCGTCCCAGTGAGGCGCTTTTCCACGCGGCCTGTGACTTGAATGACATCTTCTTCACGCAGGTCGTGGCTTTGGGCTGCCACTTCGGCGTTTTCTTCAGGCCGGAACACCACCTGAGTCAGGCCTTCGCGGTCACGCAGGTCCACAAAGATCACGCCACCATGGTCGCGGGCCGAATTCACCCAGCCAGCGAGCGTCACGTTCTGGCCGATGTGTTCGGCGCGGATGGCGTTGCAGTGGAGGGAGCGATAGGCGTTTGGGATCATGGCAGGTTTGCGAAAGGGGCGCGATATTCGGGGGAATTGCCCAGAGTGCAAGCGTACAAAGTCGCGAGCCTGGCTCTGCCTGACACGATGCGATCGTGCGACCGGCTAGGCCTTTTTGCGCTCGTAGTAGCGAAATTCCATTGTCTCGGTGCTGTCCAGGACTTCCTTCAGCTCAAAAAAGGGCTCAAAGTCGGGGAAATAGGTGTCGCCGTCATGGCTCTCTCTGATCCAGGTCAGGTAAAGCCCTGTGCACTGGGGCAACAAGGCCTCATACACCTGGGCACCACCGATCACAAAGACGGTACTGTCATCCGGGCAAACACGAGGTAGCTCTTCCAGAGATCGAATCACTGAGACGCGATCCAGCTCCCGCATCGTGCGGCTGAGCACGATGTTTTGCCTCCCTGGCAGAGGACGCCCAATCGAGTCATAGGTGGTGCGTCCCATCAAGATGGGGTGCCCGAGAGTCGTGCGTTTGAAAAACTGAAGGTCCTCTGGGTAGTGCCAGGGCAGCCGCCCTTCGCGACCAATCACGCGGTTGGATGACATGGCGGCAATGGCAACAAGACTGGGCATGATGGACAATTGGGGCTGTCTTTATTCTTCCCCCTGGAAGTAATCGACCTCTTTCATTTCGAAGATTTTCTTCTGCGGCTTGATCAGCCATTTTCCAGAGTTCGGATAGTGAATGACATCCGCTTGAGGTTGATCAGCGATCACCAAATAGACGAGGTCTTCTCGGGTCGTGTTGATGAGTTGATGTGGCTCGTCTGGCGGGCAGACGAGGTAGTCTCCCTGACGGATGTCATAGAGCCCTGCGGGTGTTTTCATTTGGCCACTGCCGCTCAGGATGTAGTAGGCCTCCCACTGGGCAGAATGGGCATGGTAGGGGAAATTGATCTTTCCAGGCGGGATGCGATGGGCCTCGACATCAAAGGGATGACCGCCTCCCCAGAGGCCGATGTCTTTTTTTCCTCCAGCCTCTTGGCTCAGCGGCCGCCTCTGCATGGAAAATTTGCCATTTGGGGATGACTGTCCCTGCCAAGGATGATCGTCGAGGTGCGTGCTGGTCATGAGTCGGAAGTCGAAACGAGAGGGCTTATGCCTCTGGAACTTGGCTTATGCAATCTCGGCAACGTCAGGAAAGCCATGCGTCGAGATGTTCTGCGACAAAAGCATCATCGTTCAGATGAGGATAGGCGGCATAGACACGGTCGATTTCCTCCTTCTGGCCAGGGCTCAGCCCCTCCTGTTCATCCAGACACCAAGTTCCCCGCAGCAGCCCCTGACGGCACAGGACCTCATGTAGGCCTGCAATGCACCCGGAGAAGCCGTTCGCAGCGTCGAAAAAGGCAGCGTTGCAGTCCGTGACCTCTACGGCCAGTCTCAGCAGCTCTTGGGGAATCGGTTCATTCGTTTGGCTCAAGTTTCGACAGCGATGATGCAGAGCGACCGCAGAGCGCGTCCAGACCGACCAGTGACCGAGAAGTCCCCCCACGATGCGTTTTTCCACCTGCCCAAAGCGATAGGGAGTCAGCAGATCCATCAGGATGCTGTCGTCGTTTCCCGTGTAAAGCGCTACATCATCGCGGTTCTCCTGCGCAAAAGCACGCACGACATCCAGAGTCTGGTAGCGATTGAAGGGTGCGATTTTGACCGCCACCACCTGGGGGATTCGGGCGAGCTTTCTCCAAAAACTCACAGGCAAGAGACGCCCTCCCACAGCTGGCTGTAGGTAAAAGCCGATCACAGGAAGGGTCTCCGCCACACCTCGGACGTGCTCAATGAGTTCTGCTTCCGAGGCCTCTCTCAGGGCACCCAGACTGAGCAAAGCGGCATCATAGCCTAAGCTCGCTAGCCAAGCAGCTTCCTGCGTCGCCTGTGCAGTCATCCCGCAAACACCACCGATGCGTAGGTGCCTTCGTCCTTGGCGCTCATCTGCGTCCTTCAGTTCTTCGATCGCGAGTTCGGTGATCGGTTTGAACAAACGATGCTGGGGATCTCGAATTGCAAATTGCGTGGTATGCACACCTACAGCGACTCCACCCGCACCAGCGGCGGTGTAGTATCGCAGCAAAGCCCTCTGATGCCTCTCATCGAAGTTACGGGATGCATCCAGAGCGAGAGGACATGCAGGAATCGCCTGACCCGCGAGAAGGCATTCGTTGAGATGAAACATAAGCAGGGCTTTTTTACGCCTCAGCTCTGCATAAGTTGCGCTTCAAGACATCAAACTCTTTCGCGGCATCTGCAGTTGAATCACGGCTCCGTGTTGCTTGGCTTGAGCATCAGTTCGTGGCGACGCTGGGTTTCGTCGCGTTTGAAGATGGGACCCACCTCGACGATGCAGTTCTCATTCTCTGCCTTCACCCAAGCACAGTCTGGAGAATCGGGTCCACCTTGGTCAGGATAGTAAGCATGTGCCTTCTTCAGTAGCACTTTTTTCCCGTTCAGGCGTGGCCATCCAAACGTCACCTTCACCTTTGGAAGGCCCGACTTAGGAAGCTTCGAGGTGCTGTAAACTTCCACGAAGGCGGAGTGTCTCTCCCAAAAGGTGAAATCCGTGCCTTCAAAACGCAAGCTGCCCACCTCATGCACTGCCCCCTTGCCATCACGGATGGAGCAGGCGAACCAAGTGCTTCCTCCTTCACTCGCACCTTTCGTGATGCACCAGGTGTAAGTGCCCTTGGTCCACGAATAAGGGCGACGCACACTGGCAAATTCCCCTTCATAGCCCGCGCTTTCGACCAAACAATCCTCCGCAGCGGCCTGCACATGATCGAGTCCAATGGGTGTTTTTTGATCGCTCGACCAACGTGAAAAGATGCCACCTTTGCCACGATGAACGCGTTCGCGACTGTCCTTGTTGGCCCAACCATTGATGTTCGTCTGGATACCGCCATAAAACTGCAGCCCGTTGATCTTTGCGATGCCGCAGGGCGAAATGTAGAGATTGTAATCGCTTGGCACATCCCGATCTATCGTCACATCGACCTCCAGCGAGGTGAAGTGCTCCACCGGCTTTTGAAAATCCCACCAGATGTTTGCCACATGCCAAGGCAGCGGTGGCAGCGTGATTCCTGCGGACTTTGCCATCTCCTCGGGTGCAGGTTGTCTGCAAAGGTCTTCGGCAAAGACGAAAGAACTGCCTATGATCAGGAGCTGGAATGAACGGAAAATGAGGATTGAGACATCTAGGATCATAGGCCGAGCTGTTGTTTCACTTCGGTAAACGCATTCACGGCTTTTTCCAAGTCACCCCGCGTGTGCGCAGCACTGATTTGGGTGCGGATGCGGGCCTTGCCTTGCGGGACGACGGGGTAGCTGAAGCCGATGACGTAAACGCTGCGCTCGAGCATGGCGTCGGCGAATCTCGACGCGAGCGCGGCATCGCCGAGCATGACGGGGACGATGGGGTGCTCGCCGGGCACGATGTTAAAGCCAGCCGCAGTCATTGCGGTGCGGAACCAGCGGGTATTCGCTTCCAGGGTGTCGCGGAGCTGCGTGCTGGTTTTGAGCAGGCGCAACGCTTCGAGCGAGGCCCCGGCGATGCTTGGGCAAAGCGTGTTGCTGAACAAATAGGGCCGCGAGCGCTGGCGGAGCAGTTCGATGATCTCCTTGCGACCGCTGGTGTAGCCGCCGCTGGCGCCGCCGAGGGCTTTGCCGAGTGTGCCAGTGATGATGTCGATGCGGCCCATCACGCCGCAATGCTCGTGCGTGCCGCGGCCGGTTTTGCCCATGAAGCCGACGGCATGCGAGTCATCGACCATCACCAGCGCGTTGTATTGGTCCGCGAGATCGCAAATCGCCTTCAGCGGCGCGATGTAGCCGTCCATCGAGAAAACACCGTCGGTGGCGATGAGCTTGAATCGCGCACCTTTGGCATCGGCAGCGATGAGTTGGGCCTCGAGATCTGCCATGTCGCAGTTTTTGTAGCGATAGCGTTGCGCTTTGCATAGGCGCACGCCGTCGATGATCGAGGCGTGGTTGAGTTCATCGCTGATGATCGCATCTTCGGGTCCGAGGATCGTTTCAAAGAGTCCGCCATTCGCATCGAAGCAGGAGCCGTAGAGGATCGTGTCCTCGGTGCCGAGGAAGTCGGTCAACGAAGCCTCCAGTTCCTTGTGAACGCCTTGCGTGCCGCAGATGAAGCGCACGCTGGCGAGGCCGTAGCCCCAGTGCTCCAACGCCTCGTGCGCGGCCTGCCGCACCTTCGGATGCTGCGCGAGGCCGAGGTAGTTGTTCGCACACAGGTTGAGCACCGCCGCGCCGCCATTGGCTCGAACGAGCGTTCCTTGCGGCGTGGAGAGCACGCGCTCGCGCTTGTAAGTGCCCGCAGCGCGGATGGCGTCGAGTTGGGACGTGACGTGGTCTTTAAAAGAGGCGTTCATGGCAGGAAACAAAGTGGTTTCGGCTTTAGCCGAATCTGGGACGAATCATTGCGGCTGAAGCCGCAGCTACTTTTACTCAGGAAGCTCGAAGCTGGGTGGTGCGTCGGTGGCAGGCCGCGTGAAGGGCTCGCCATATTTTGTGAAGCCTTCGACGAAGCCGCCGTGAGAGAGGAAGAAGCGGCCGTCCTCGACGCCCATGAAGCGGTCAAGGCGATGCGCTTTGCCGGTGGGGTCGTGGCTGAACTTCGCGGTGAGCAGCTCGGTCCACTTGCCATCGGCTGTGGCGAACCATTGCGGGCCGTAGAGGGCTTTGCGCTGCAGGTGGCCGTTTTGGCCGCCGAAGTTTTCGCTGAAGGAATGCAGGCCGCGCAGGTAGTTGCCATCCTTCGGTGCTTTGAAGCTCGCGATGAGCATCCAGTTTTGCTTTTCCGGATGGAACCAGTAGCCGCTGTAGGTCGTGTGTGTGCCTTCGGGCTTCACGGCGACGACAAACTTCTGCGCCTGGCCGGTTTTCCACGGATACACGAGGTGCGAGTGCCCGCCGGTGCCCTCATGGCCGAAGACGCTCGCCTCGACACCTTCGCCTTTGGCGAGAAGTTGTGTCTGATCCTCTTTCGCGACGGTGGAGCGATCAATGGCGTTGGTGCCGTTGCCCGCGTCCCACACGGAGAAGATGATGCGGCGCTCGGTCTCCGAATTGATCTGCATGCCGAAGTAGCCGCGTGAGAAGCCGCAGGCCATGTAGAAGGTGTAAAGCGGCTCCTCGACGGCGGTAACTTCGTTGTAGAAAAGCGCGACTTTCTCATCCTTCGGCGTCGGATACATCAAATGAACCGAGGAGGCGTTGCGACGCGGTTCGAGGTTGAAATGCGCGTCGATGGTCGCGGGTCCGTCGAGCACGAGGGCTTCGATGAGGCCTTTGCAGCCCTCTTTGGAGGTCAGTTCAAACTTCGCGTAACCGGCTTTCGCGATCTCGAATTCGCCAAAGGAGACCGCGCCCTTGCTTACGACGGCCTCGCGGCTCGTTTCGCCGATCTTGAGGCTCAAAACGCGGCCTTCATCGCCTTTGACACGAAGGCTCGCGGTGAGCTTGCCGGGGGTTTTGATCTCGCCGAACCATGCAATGCGCTGTTTTGCGTCTTTCCAGCCGCTGAGGCCTTTTTCCTTTGAGAACTCGACTCCGCAGAAATCGGGATCGCAGTAGGCGGTGAAGGCGGGAATGCTGATCTCAGCGTGAGTGAGCGAGACGAAGCCGAGTAGAGCTGCGATAAGGTTCTTCATGCTTGGAGACCTTCGAGATTGGGTTTCACGGGTTGGGCGTTGGTGATGAATTCATCCCAAGTCAGAGCGTGACCGGCTTTGGCGGCATGTTCGCCAAAAAGGGTAAGGAGCGTGGTTTCAACAGCTCCTTCGATGGTGGGATTGCCGTTTGGATTTTTTTCGGCAATGGCGGCGCGGAAGGTTTCGACGTTGTTCACGCTGCCGCTGCGGTAGAGGCCCTTGGTTTCGCCGCCGCTCCAGAAGTTTTCTTTGCTGCCGCGGATCATGACGCGACCGCCGAACTTGCTTTGAAACGCGCCTTTGGTGCCGACGAAGCGATTTTCGCAGAGGAAGGGACTGCCCCAGGCGGTGTATTGGCGTGAGGCGAAAGTGACGGCACCTTTGGGGAATTCAAAGAGCAGTGCGAAGTGATCGGAGACATCGCCGACGTTGTCAGGTCGGCCACCCCGGCCGCAAGTGCCGCTGACGCGGGTGGGGCGACCAAAGGCCCAGCTTACGATGTCGAGCGCGTGGATGTTTTGCTCGGTGATGATGTCGCCTGCGAGGTCGCGGTGGCGAATCCAGTTTTTGAGTCGGGCTTCGGGCGTAGTCTCTTGGCTTTGCAGCGGGATCAAATCCGCCTCGTAATGGCATTCGCCGAAGGTGAGATCGCCGATCGCGCCGTCATGGATGCGCTGGATGCCTTCCTGGAAGAATTGATCACCGCGGCACTGCACATCGGCGAGCACGACGATGCCTTTTGCGGCGGCGTCCTTTGCCAGCTGGCGGATGGTCTCGCAACCGGCCACATCAATAGCGACAGGTTTTGCAATAAGCACATGCTTGCCCGCAGCGACGGCGTCGACGGCCTGTTGTACGTGAAATCCGGGCGGGCTGTGAATGGCGATGGCATCGACATGATCGAGCATCTTCTTGTACCCATCCAAACCTGTAAACTGGCGCTCGGGTGCCACTTTGAATTTTTCGCCAAACACCTTCACGCGGTCTTCAAAGTAGTCGCAAGCTGCGTGAAGGCTGAAGCCAGAGTTTTCGGCGATGATTTCCGAAACGAAGGTGCCGCGACCACCGCAGCCGATGTTGCCAATTTTGAAGACAGGACCGCTGTAGGCCGGCTTCGGCGATTCAGTGGTGTTTTGGGCCGCAAGCTGGCTGGTGAGCGTGAGAAGGCCGGTGGACTGGAGGAAGGAGCGACGGTTCATGGTGGAGCGATATATTGGAATCAGTTCCGTTATTTTGGCAAATGGGATTCTCGCCTACTTTTGAAGGCAAGCTCATTTCAAGTGGCGGGGGAAGATGGCGTGGACGTTGGCACCGATGTTCCATTGCCAGGGTCGGAGGCATTCAATCCAGTCGGATGAACCAGCCACGATGCAGCCTGCAAGACCGCCCAATCCTTTGTAGAGCGAGACATAGACCGAATCAGCCAAGGCGCAGATTTTGGCTAGACTTCGGCCGCAAAAAAGTGCCGACTCCCAGAGTGGTGCTCCATCGACATGCAGCGGAATTCGATGTTGTTGGCACCAACTGCTGATGGCCTTCAATTCATTCCAAGGCGGCAGACGAAAGCCTCCGCGCCGCAATGGCAGTTGCACTACGACTATGTCTGGCCGCTCTTGCATGGCTAGCTGATCATCAACGCCGAAAGGTTCATCTAACGTGCCCAAGTGTGTGGTGCGCAGGCCTGCGAGGAGCACGTGGGCGTGGTCCTCATCCACCACCATGTGTGATTGTGGATGCACCGCAATCCAAGCACTGGCGCTTGGGCCTACCCAGCCTCGCAGGCTTGCCAGTTGGGCGGCGATGCCTTGGGGCATGAACAAGGCTGCCGACTTGCCGAGCCGTGATGCCACATCGGCCACAAGTCGATGGATGAATGTGCCTGCACCCAAAACATCCAACGCGAGGCCTGCCTCCCGCAGAGCCGCCGTCTCCTCCAATGCCTTGCGCATGGAGAGTGCAGGGCGGTGCCCGCTTAACCAAGGGTGGCAGGAATGGCGCAGCTCTGCGATCTCGGTGGCAGTGATCAGCGATAGAATCCGAGGCTGCATGAAGATGGAAAGGATCAGAATCGGTTCAGCATTCGATGACATTCACCGCGAGGCCACCGCGGGAGGTTTCTTTGTATTTGGTACTCATGTCGGCACCGGTTTGGCGCATGGTAGCGATGACTTTGTCCAGCGAGACACGGTGCGTGCCATCGCCGCGCAGAGCCAAGCGGGCGGCGTTGATGGCTTTCACGGCTCCCATGGCATTTCGCTCGATGCAGGGCACTTGCACGAGGCCGCCGATGGGATCGCAAGTAAGGCCGAGATTATGCTCCATGCCGATCTCGGCGGCGTTTTCCACCTGTGGCACGCTACCACCGAGTGCCTCGCATAAAGCTCCTGCGGCCATTGAGCAGGCCACGCCGACCTCTCCCTGGCAGCCGACCTCGGCACCGGAGATGGAGGCGTTTATTTTGTAGATCATGCCGATAGCTCCGGCGGTCAGCAGGAAGCGCACGATGCGATCTTCACTGGCTCCTTCACACACTCGGGCAAAGTAATGCAGCACGGCAGGCATGATGCCAGCGGCTCCATTCGTGGGTGCGGTGACGACACGACCCCCGGCTGCATTTTCTTCATTCACGGCGATGGCCCAGAGGCTCACCCAGTCCAGTGTGGTCAGTGGATCACGCAGCGCTTCATGCGGGCTGGTGTTGAGTTCGCGGAATAGCTTCGGCGCACGCCGCTGGACCTTCAGGCCACCGGGCAGTAGGCCTTCGCTGCGGCAGCCACGCTCCACACAGGCCTGCATGGCTGACCACACACGCAGCAGCGCAGCTCGTGTCTCGCCCTCGGGGCGCCAGTTGGCTTCATTGCGCAGCATCATCTCACTCACGCTGAGATCATGCTCAAGGGCGAGGCGTAGCAGATCTTCTCCGTTTTGAAATGGATAAGGCACTGCTCTCTCTTCGACGGACTTTGCGCCTCCTGTATCGTCAATCACAAAGCCACCCCCGATGCTGAAATAGGTCTTGGACAGCAATTCATCACCATCAGCGTCAAAGGCGATCAAGCTCATGCCATTCGGATGCTGCGGCAGAGACTCCAAACGATGAAACAGCAGGTGATCACGCTCCAAAAAAGCGATCTCACACTCTCCTGCGAGCCGCAGTCTGCCACTGCTGCGGATGCTAGCGATGCGTGATGGCACCGCATCTACATCCACGGTCTCCGGCGTCTCCCCCTCCAGACCCAGCAGCACCGCGACGTCACTTCCGTGCCCTTTGCCCGTGAGCGCCAATGAGCCATACAGATGCGCCTCAAGGCGGGTTACTCGCTCGAGTATCCCTGCCTCCACAAGGCGCTGTGTGAACATCCGCGCCGCCCGCATCGGCCCGACGGTATGAGAGCTACTGGGCCCGATGCCGATGGTGAAGAGATCAAGAACGCTGAGTTGTGGTTTCATGGGGATGAGAACGGAGGGTGCTTGGTTTCGGAGTTTCGTGATGCGCAGTCGAACAATGCGGCGTCCGTGGATTCCCGCATCTAGGGTGGCTTTGTTCTGCTGGGTTAGGCCGTTGTCACTGATCACGATGCTTTGGATACCGTCGCTGCTCCAGGTGGTGAGGTCATCAATTCATTCGACGATGGTTTGCACATCGGTGGCGGTTTTGTTGACGGTGAATTGGTAGTCGATGGTATTGCCAATCTTGGTCATGGATTGAGGCAAAGAGTCGTGCCGATTTTGAAGATGGGGCTGTTGTAGGCGGGCTGGGGCGTTTCGGCAGCGTTTTGCGCAATGAGTTGATTCGTGACGGCGAGAAGGCCGGTGGAGTGAGGGAAGGAGCGTCGCTTCATGGTATGTTGTTATATTGGATAAGGTTCTGATATGTTGGCAAAAGAGATTCTTTGTTGTTTTGGAAGTTCCTACTCATCTCGATCGACGATTGGCTGGTCGTCTGAAGAGGCTCCGAGGCCAAAAAGGTGTTGTGGGTTGGGGGGAAGGTTCGGAGACATTCACCACGAGTCCGCCGCGTGATTTCTCCTTGTGCTCGCTCATCAGATCACGCCTAGTTTCCCATATGGTCTTGATCATTTTTTCGAACGAGACCATGTCTCCGACATCAGCGCCAGAGATGGAGGCGTTGCGTTTGTCTAGCAGGCCAATAGCTACGATTTTGAGCAGGAAGTGATCCTCACTGTCGGCATCGGGCGAGGTGCCGAAACGCGTGGCGCATGGCAGGATCGCCCGGATGTTCCCTGCGGCGCTGTTCGTGGAGGCCATGACTACGCGACGGCTTGCGGCGTTTTCTTCATTCACCGCAAGCGCATCAAGATTTACACTGTCGAGAATCGCCAGCAGGTCAGTGAGGCTGCTTTCTGGAAGAGAGCGTAGTTCGACAAAACAGCACGCTGCTTTCATTGGCCTGACCGTGTGCGAAAATGAAGAGCCATTGCCAATGGTGAATAGATCGAGGATCGAAAGCATAGTTACCGGAAGGGGATCACGCGATTGGTGGGCGAGATCGAGCACTGCGGCTATGCTTTGAACGCAGCACGTGAAGGCTCGCTGTTCTTGGCCGTTCTAATGGGGAGATGCTGGTAAATGAGGCAACCCAATCTCTCCGTGGCGAGCCTCGCGGTGCATCAATTCTTTGTCATACGACGGTGACGACGACTGAAAATCATTCCCAGACCTGCTGCCAGCAAAAGAACACGGCTGGGTTCCGGCACGAGCTCGACCGCGATTGTGCCATTGATGACGAATTGACTGATGTCCCAACCGAAGCCACTGCCGCTGATATCCGGCAGGTCAAAGCCGAGGTTGTCATCGCCGTTTTCGAGAATGAGGCCGCTGTAGCTGCCAGCATTGTAGCGGCTAGCAAAGAGTAAGTTTGGTCCAGTCCAGGAGATTGAAAATATGAGCGCATCTGGCCGATGATCTCCTTTTGCAGTTCACGCTCACTCCGTGCGGCGGGTAGCAATCCCAGTTTGCTTTCGAGCGCACGGTTGAGCCTCTCGTCGGGATTGAGCTTTGGACTCTAGCTGGGCAGGTGATGCACCGCGATCTGCTCCTGATACTGCTCAAGCCACTGCTTCACCGGCTTGCTGTGATGCACCCGCAGGTTGTCGAGGATGAGATACACTTTGCGCCCCTGCATCGAGCGAACCAGCCGCTCCAAAAAGCGGATGAGAAGCCGCGCGTCGAGTGCCCCCTTGTAAACCATCCACCGCGAACTTCCCCGGTTGCTCACCGCGCTCATCATCGAGCTACCAAAGCGCTTGGACATCTGCTTGATCTCGGGCGTCTCTCCGCGTGGTGCGTAGCCTCTCAAGGCATTGGGCTGGTTGTTGACCCCGGTCTGGTCACCCCAATAGATCTCGGCCCCTTCGGCCTTGGCCTGCGCTGCGATCTGCGGATACTTCTGCTCCAGCCACGCCTGGACTTCCTTGGGTCGCTGCTCGTAGGCCTTCTACAATGGCTTCTGCGGTGTGAGCCGAGCGGAGCGAGACAGCCAGCCGCAGACTGCCCCGCAGGGGTGAGCGCAGCGAAGCAACCCCCAGCGCTTCAAATACAGCCCCATGGTGCGCACGGGCAGCTTGAGCCCGAAGCGCTTGTTCAGCAGTTGGGCGACAGCTTTGCGGGTCCATAGTGCAAAGCGCAGCTTCAACTGCTCGGGCAACTTGTCGGTGATGAGCCTGCGCACTTCCTTCTCCTGCTCGGCGCTCAGGAGCCGTTTATCCCCATGTTTCCTGCCGCGCTCGTCGCGCAGCAGGGCTGCGGTGCCGTGTTGGCGCTGGTGCTGCTTCCACTACTGGACAGTGCGGGGATGCACCCCCACTGCCTCGGCAATGTCATGTTCACTCCAGCCTTTTTTGACCAGCAGCATCGCCCGACGACGTGCTTCCACCTGTTGTTCCTTGCTTAGTTTGCGTCCGTCTTCTTTGATGCGGACGCACCATTACCACATCCCCATAATGCGTGCTATCTATTCACCGGATTAATAGCTTATCGTATTTCCCCAGTGGCGACCTACTTTTTCAGTTCGTCCAGTCGAGCACGACTTTGCCGCAGTTGCCGCTTTCCATGGCGGCGAAGCCTTGTTCGAAGTCGGTGTAGTGAAAGCGGTGGGTGATGATGGGGGCGATGTTCACGCCGTTTTCGAGCATGACGCTCATCTGATACCAGGTCTCATACATCTCGCGGCCGTAGATGCCGTGGATGGTGAGCATGTTGAAGATGACCTTGTTCCAGTCGATGGCGATTTGTTCGCTGGGGATGCCGAGCATGGCGATTTTGCCGCCGTGGCACATGTTGTCGATCATGTCGCGGAAGGCGGTGGCATTGCCGCTCATCTCCAGGCCCACGTCGAAGCCTTCCTTCATGCCGAGCTGCTTTTGCACGTCGGCGATGCTGCCCGTTTTGACGTTCAAAGCGACCGTCGCGCCCATTTTTCGGGCCAAATCCAGGCGGTAGTCGTTCACATCGGTGATGACGACGTGGCGGGCACCGGCGTGTTTGACGACGGGGATGGCCATGATGCCGATGGGGCCTGCGCCGGTAATGAGCACATCTTCGCCCATGCATTCAAAGGCCAGCGCGGTGTGCACGGCGTTGCCAAAGGGATCGAAGATGCTCGCCACCTCCTCGTCCACGCCTTCGCGGTGATGCCAGACGTTCGTCATCGGCACGCTGATGTATTCGGCGAAGGCCCCGGTGCGATTCACGCCGATGCCGACGGTGTCTTTGCACAGGTGACGACGGCCGGCGAGGCAGTTGCGGCAGCGACCGCAGACGACGTGACCTTCGGCGCTGACGATTTCGCCGGGATGGAAGTCGTTCACGTTGCTGCCGACGGCGACGACTTCACCGACAAACTCATGCCCGACGACCATCGGCACGGGGATCGTTTTCTGCGCCCAAGCGTCCCATTTGTAAATGTGCAGGTCCGTGCCGCAGATGCCAGTTTTGCGGACCTTGATGAGGACATCATTGATGCCGACTAGTGGCTCCGGGACATCCTGGAGCCACAATCCGCGCTCTGCTCTAGCTTTGACGAGTGCTTTCATGGTGTCGTTATATTGGAAATCAATCCTGGATATTGGCAACAAGGAAGTTGAACTGCGTCTGCAAATCTGGCTGAAGTTCCAGATTTTCTATCATCATGCAGTGCTGTTGAGGTTAGCGACCGGCTCGGCATCACCTTCTTGCTTTCTTGGCTAGGTGGCATTGCTTTCACTTGCCGGTTGAGCTCCGCCGGGGCATCGCTCTCGACGATGGAGTTCTTTTTTCTCGCTTACTATTTGCACGACCTTAGCCCTCAGTTCCTGCGTTTGGGGGACAGTTTAGCCATTCATTGGTATGGGTTGGCTTATGTGCTTGGCTTTTACTTGGCTTATCTGGTGATGGTCCGTCTGGCTCGACGCGGGCTTTCGGAGATTCCTGAGGCGAAGGTGGCCGACTTCATTTCTCTTGTGGCAGTTTTTGGTGTCGTGCTAGGTGGGCGTGTCGGCTACATGTTGCTGTATGACTGGGACACCTTGGTGGAGGAACCTTGGAGATTCTTTTTGCTGCACAAAGGCGGGATGGCGAGCCATGGGGGCATCGCGGGTGTGGCACTGTTCTGTCTGTGGTATGCGCGGCGGCACCGTATTTCTTGGACGGGCATCGGTGACACACTCGTTTGTGGTGCTCCCCTTGGAGTCTTCTGTGGGCGCATCGCGAATTTCATCAATGGCGAGTTGTTTGGTCGCGTCACCACAGTGCCATGGGCCGTGCAGTTTCCGACGGAACTTCTCCATGAAGACTTCATCCAGCAGGGAGGCAAGTGGGTCTCTCTTCCTGCTGGGCTTCAGCATAGCCCGGAAATCATCGCGTGGTTCGAACAAAATGGAGGTGGTCGTGCAGAGCTGGCTTCCATTCTGCATCCACGACATCCTTCCCAGCTTTACGAAGCCGTCGGGGAAGGTTTGTTGTTGAGTGTTGTTTTGCTTTGGATCCGAGTCCGCTGGCCGCGTCTGCCGCATGGTATTTTGACCGGCTTGTTTTTTCTTCTTTATGCCGTCGTTAGGATCGTGCTGGAGTGTGTGCGCCAGCCAGATTCTGGGGCTGACGCGATCTTGGGCATGACGCGTGGTCAGTTTTTCTCTTTGTTCATGATTGTGACTGGCTTCGCTTTTATCCTGCATGGAGTTCTTCGTGGGAAAAGACTGCCTCAGACCTTCTGAAGTTTTTTGTTCTTGAGGCACATTCCTTGGTTGCAAAAGTTTAGCTTCCCGCCATCATCGCTTTCCCCGCCGGGCACTAGTTGTCCCGCGAAAAGGTCGGGCCGTAGTTCAGCCTGGTAGAACGCTTGCATGGGGTGCAAGAGGTCGTGAGTTCGAATCTCGCCGGCCCGACCACTCAGCTTTTCTAAACTCAAGAGAGGCTCTGAACTGACGACTCATCACCCACTGCCATCCTTTTTGGTGAACTCTGTTTGTCACTCATCGAGGATCATCTTCCAAACACGAAAAAGGCGCATTCCTGAGGGAATGCGCCTTGGAGAAAGAAGATGGGATAAGAGAGATCACTCTCCGTCGCTGCCGATGGCTTCAACGGGGCAGCCGCTGAGGGCTTCCTCGCAGAGCTTCAGCTCTTCATCATTTTCGGGCTGCTTGTAAACGTAGGAGTGGCCACCGTCATCATCGCGCTTGAAGTTGGCAGGTGCGGTCTCGCGGCAGAGATCGCAGTCGATGCATTGATCGTCCACGTAGAAGGTGCCAGAGACATTTTGGGAGTATTTGTTTGCTGCGTCAGCCATGTCAGGGATGGGATTTTGGAGGGATTAGAGGGGGAGAATAGTTCCCGGCAGGGTGGCTTCAACCGTTTTTTCCCCCACGATGAAAGGGTGAAGCACAAAGGCTGCCAAGGTGATTGGGCGATGATCAGGCGAGGTGTGTTTTCAATTGTGCTGCAATGGAGTGGAACACCTGCGAAGCTGTCGAGCGTGAGGGGTCTTCTAGGGCAATCGGGTGCCCTTCATCGCCAGCTTCACGCACATTCATTTCAATCGGAACCTGTCCTAGCAACGGCACATTGAGACGCTTGGCTTCATGTTCACCTCCACCTTGGCCAAAGAGATGATACTTCTGGCCATCGCTAGGGCACAGGAAGTAGCTCATGTTTTCGATGATACCGAGAATCGGCACATTGACCTTTTGGAACATGGAGCAGGCCTTGCGGGCATCAATGAGGGCGACTTCCTGCGGGGTCGTCACGATCACGGCACCATCCAGAGCTACCGTTTGCACAATGGTGAGCTGGATATCTCCCGTGCCGGGGGGCAGATCGAGGACCAAATAATCCAAGTCATCCCAGGCGCATTGCCGCAGAAACTGCTGCGTGTAGCGGGTGGCCACGGGGCCGCGCACGATCACCGGGCTATCGTCATCCAGCAGAAAACCCATGCTGATGAGCTGCAGTCCGTAGCGCTCGATGGGGACGATTTGCTGCTCATCGTTTTGGTAGGGCCGTTCGTTGCTGCCAAACATGTGGGCAATGCTTGGGCCATAGAGGTCACAGTCGCAAAGGCCGACACGAGACCCTGACTTTGCGAGGGCCACGGCCAGATTGCTCGCGACGGTACTTTTGCCGACACCGCCTTTGCCTGAGGCCACGGCGATGATTTTTTTGACGCCGGGGATGCTGGACTTCGGCAGCTTATCGGCGCTGCCTTGGTTGGGGTTTGGCGGCTCTTTGATGTCAAAGTTGAGCCGGGGCTCAGTCACGCCAGGCACTTGGCGGATGGCCTCCATCGCCTGCTCATGAATCAGCCTGGGGATGTTGGGATCACGTGTCGCGAGGGAAATTTCCACCGTGACTTGGCCCTGCTGGACTTGAATGCTTTTGACCAATCCAAAGGAGAGGATGTCACGGCTAAAGCCTGGGTAACGCACGGTGGAGAGGGCGGCACGAATGTCGGATTCGGTGGGCATGGGGTTGGGGGAAAATGGGAGGACCAATGGCTACGCTTGCGGTCGTGCGAAGGGCGTGACTGGTCAAGCGATGCGTCAGACTTCGCCGCGATCTCAGCAGAAAAGGAGCAGTCCGATGAGCAGGCTGACGCCCGCGCAGACCAGCACAGCCGCAGCGGACACATCTTTGATGCGTCGCACGCTTTCATCCCTTTCGGGAATGAGTCGATCACACAGCATCTCGATGGCGGTATTTAGCAGTTCAGCCGCGATCACCAGTGCGATGCAAAGTCCCAGAATGCACCATTTCCAATCGCTGAGATTGACCCCAACGCCTGCGATGATGGCGATCATGCAGGCGGCGATGTGGATGCGGAAATTGCGCTGGGTTCGGAAAGCCCAGGCCAACCCGGCAAAGGCGCAGCGAAAGCTAGAAAGCAGGCTGCTGGGACGGCGCATGGCAGCGTTCAGTTGCTTGGGGCTTCAGTCTGCGTGCCCGTCGCTGGCTCGGGGGCAGATTCGTTCACGGATTTGCGTAGCGCATCCACCCAGCTTGGGGCGTCTGCGTGGGCTGGGTGTTCTTTGATGACTTTCAGCATGTCGGCCATGGCTACGACAGGCGATGGGCCTTTTTCATAGAGATAAACAGCGCGCTGCCAGCGCAGGGCGGGCAGATCATCCTGGAGCCAAAGCTCATACTCAGGAGCAGGCATCTGTTCTTTGCGAAAAGCAGCCTCGTAATTCAGTCGGGTGTCCCACAGCCCCGGTAGGCTGTCTTTGGCATCTTTTTCGGCGAGGTAAAAGATCGTTTGCTGAAACATACCGCCGATGTCGATGGGACTGCGGCTCCAGTGCTCCGAGCCAAGGAAACGGTCTAGCTGGAAGGCCTCAATGACAGGGCTGCCACCGCCACAGACGCGACCCAGCATTCCCAGCGCACGGCCTTTTAGCTTTGGAGCAGCTGCCGTCAGCTCTTGGATGTAGCTCGACAGCTTGGGCCCCATTTTTTTGAAATCCTCTTCCTTGGCCTCATGCGCCTCGAGCGTCAAAATCAGGTATCGCAGCCCCAGTTGTAGCGCGGTGCCGATGTCGCCGTCATCCTCAGCAGCTGCACCGCCCCCTCCGCCTTTGCTTTTGCTGCGGTCCATGCTGCGCTCCATCATCTCCTGGCGCTGACGTGCCTCAGTTTTGGAGGCTTCTTTGCGTTCACTGTTCACCAGCACATCGCAGTCGGTGTAGAATTTGATTGCGGCCTGCTCACTGGCCACTGCGGCGTTGAGCTTGGCCAGCACCCCGCTTAGGTTCGACGCGCGCTGGCTCAAAATGCTTTTTTCCAGCTCCTGCAGCTGGGTCAGCACGTTTGAGACCTGGGCTTCGGTCAGCTTTGGCGTGGCTGCCGGGGCTGGGGTAGGCTGGCTCTGGGCAGACAGGCTGGTGGCCGTGCCGACAAAGAGGAGGGGGAGGAAGCGTGTGAGTCTCATGGGGACAAAGAGGGGCGGCAGGTTGGGCAAGGGGCGACTTTTTAACGATTCAGCTCGTCATTTGCTAGTCCGATCCTCAGGTTGTTTGCAGAAACGACCTTTTGCTTGCCATTCTAGGCTGGCTTTTGAGAATCGGCGGTCGTTTTTGCGACACTTCAGATCCTTACTTCAGAAACCACCAAACCAACTCACCACATGGGCAGACCCGTCACACTCTTCACCGGCCAGTGGGCCGACCTCCCCTTCGACACGATCGTGCAAAAGGCCAAATCCTTTGGTTATGATGGCGTTGAACTCGGCTGCTGGGGCGACCACTTCGAGGTCGATCAGGCTGATCAAGCCTACTGCGATGCCAAGCGCGCGAAGCTGGACGCTGCAGGCATGAAGTGCTTTGCCATCTCCACCCACCTCGTGGGACAGGCCGTTTGCGATAACATCGACGCCCGCCACGCCCAGATCTTGCCCGCCTACATTTATGGAGAGGGAGATCCTGAAAGCGTGCGCCAGCGTGCGGCGGCTGAAGTGAAAAAGACCGCTCAGGCGGCAAAGCGTTTCGGCGTCAGCGTGGTGAATGGCTTCACCGGCAGCAGCATCTGGCATCTGTGCTATTCCTTCCCCCCGAATCTGCCAGGCCAAATTGAGGCGGGTTACAAAGACTTCGCCAACCGTTGGGGCCCGATCTTTGACGAGTTCAAAAACCAAGGTGTGAAGTTCGCGCTCGAAGTTCACCCCACGGAGATCGCCTTTGACATCGCCAGTGCGGAGCGTGCTCTGCAGGCGGTTGATTATCACCCAGCCTTTGGGTTCAACTACGACCCTAGCCACTTCGGCTATCAGGGCGTGAACTACGAGAAGTTCATCCGCAAGTTCCCAGACCGCATTTTCCACGTCCACATGAAAGACGTAGCGTGGAACCTGGGCGACGAAGCAGGTGTCTTCGGCGGCCATGTGGATTTCCACAAGCCACAGCGCTACTGGGACTTCAAGTCCGTGGGGCGCGGTGATATCAAGTTTGAGCGCATCATTCGTGCCTTGAATGACATCGGCTACAATGGCCCGCTTTCCGTTGAATGGGAAGATGGGGCCATGGACCGCGAATTTGGTGCCGCCGAGTCCTGCGCCTACGTCAAGAAGCTCGACTTCCCCCCGAGCAAAATCGTGTTCGACGCCCAGTTCGCCGAAAACAGCAAGTGATCCCTGCCGCTGATTCAGCGGTGCACTTCGAGGAAACTGCAAACGCCCGCATCATGAAAGTGATGCGGGTCGTTTTTTCTCGTCGCTTCTCATGAATTCAACCCGCCTCGGCATCGTGTTCCCTCGCCAACAGTGGCAGGAGCTACAGCGTGCCCATGCCGTTCGCGTCTCTGCTTTGGCTGCGGCTTTTGTGGACCGCCGCAGCCGTGGCACGACGCATCCCGTTCACGATTTCCTTTTCACCTACTATTCCTTTTCACCTGCCAAGCTGATCCGCTGGCTGCCAGCGCTGGGGCAGGGCATCGAAGTCACGGAGGATGATCTGCACCACCAGCCCTGGCTCGCCCTTGAGCCCATGCGGCACGCCGCAGGGATGAGTGATCTCGACCCCCAGCTTCTGCCTGCCAAGGTACGGGATCTGGCCGCCTGGGTTCATTCGCTCTGCGAGGCCGTCCTGCAGCGGCCTCCGCGTCTGCGCTGCTTCGGTCTGCATGAGTGGGCGATGGTCTATCGCCAGCCCCGAGAGCAGGTGCGCCATCAGGGCCACGAGCTGCGTCTTTCTCCCGAGTCACTGGCTTCCTTTGTCGAGTCGCAGACCGTTTGCTGCTCCCATTACGATGCCTTTCGCTTCTTCACCGCCGCAGCGCGTCCTCTGAATGTCTTTCAGCCAGTGCTGGAGACCCGGTTGGACATGGAGCAGGGCGGCTGCCTGCACACGAACATGGACCTCTACAAGTGGTCGGCTAAGCTCTGGCCCTGGATTGGCAGCGACCTTGTCGGGCAATGCTTCGAGCTGGCCTGCCAAGGCCGTGATCTGGACATGCGTGCCAGCCCCTACGACCTGCGTCACCTAGGCTATGAGCCGCTCCTCATCGAGACCCCGGAAGGCCGCGCCCAGTATGAGCTGGAGCAGCGTCAGTTGGCAGAAAAAGCCGTTCCCCTGCGCCAGCGACTCGCCTCGGCAGCGGCCAGTCTGATGAAGGGAAACGCAATCCCGGTCCGTTAAATCCCAAGCTCCCGTTCTTGCCATTCATGGACAAAACGCTACCATCGGTTGAAACAGCGTCTCAATTGCGAACAACCATGCATCGCCCCTCCACCCTGGCTCAGCTGCCCATCGGCGGCACCGCGCTCATCCACAGCATGCCCACGGGCCGTGTCGGCCTGACGCGGCTTCGTGAGCTAGGGCTGACGCCCGGGGTCAAGGTCGAGGTCGTCCGCCGTGCGCCTTTGGGGGAGCCCCTCCAGGTCTGCGTTCGCGGCTCTCAGATCGCCATGCGTAGTCACGAAGCGGCGCACATTCTTGTCACTCCGGCTGAAGCATGAGCGCGCCTCATTCCCCGTTGCTCGCCATCGTTGGCAACCCGAATTCGGGTAAGACCACCCTGTTCAATCTCCTCACCGGATTGCGGCAAAAGGTAGCCAACTACCCAGGCGTCACGGTGGAAAAAAAGATCGGTGAATGCTGGAGCCAGCACGGCAAAAAGCTGCGCCTGATCGATCTGCCCGGTGCCTACAGCCTGAATGCGCGCAGCCCGGACGAGGCCGTGCTGCGAGATGTGCTGCTGGGGCGTCGTGCCGATACACCGCGGCCGGATCGCGTCGTCATCGTGCTGGATGCTGCCAATCTGGAGCGCAATCTTTACCTTGCCTCACAGATCCTCGAACTCGGTCTTCCCACCGTCGTGGTGCTGAACATGATGGACATCGCCACCGCGAAGCAGTGGCGGATTGATGTCACCCAGCTCGCAGAGGAACTCGGCGTGCCCGTCATCCCCATGCAGGCCACCACAGGTCAGGGGCTGCAGGAGCTAAAGGCCGCCATGAGCCGGGAAGATCTGCCCCAGCCGCGCTGGCATTCCGCCCCTTTGCCGAGGGACATCCTGGCTTCGTTGCAGGCCACGCAGGCGCAGCTCATGGCTTCTGGAGCGGTGCATGAGCGTGCCTCGCTGCTGGAGCCGCTTTACCTGCTCTCCGATCATGATCCGCTTCATGCCGGCATCGCTGATGCACAGCTCACTCAGGTGGCGGCAGGCCGAGATGCTTTGGAAAAAGCATACCCTGGCTGGGAAGACCAGCTGGTTCAGGATCGCTACACTCGGATCGAGGCCCTTTGTTCACGCATTCTGACCCGGCCGGATCGCGAGCCCGTGACGATGACTCAGAAGCTCGACCGTTGGCTGCTGCATCCGATCTGTGGGGGCCTGTTCGTCTTCGGCTTCTTGGTTTTTCTTTTTTATCTCATCTTCAAAGTCGCGGAAGGACCCATGGGCTGGATCGAGGACGGCTTCGCGGCCTTGGGCTCCTGGGTCACGGTCATGATGCCGCCCGGAGACCTGCGCGACTTGATCGTGGATGGGGCCATCAATGGCGTCTCTGGCGTTGTCGTTTTCTTGCCGCAGATTCTGATCCTTTTCTTCTTCATCGGCATCATGGAAGACACGGGCTACATGGCACGGCTGGCCTTCATCATGGACCGGCTCATGAGCTTCGTCGGCTTGAATGGGAAAGCTTTTCTGCCCTTCCTCAGCAGCTACGCCTGCGCGGTTCCTGGGGTCATGGCCGCCCGCACCATTGACAGTCCGAAGGACCGCCTCATCACCATTCTGATTTCTCCCCTGGCTAGCTGTTCCGCTAGACTGCCAGTGTATCTACTGCTCATCAGCGCGCTGATGCCAGACAGCGTCTCGCCCTGGGCGCGGGCGGGCCTCATGGTCTCGCTTTACGCGCTCGGCACGCTCGGAGCCTTTGGTTTTGCCTGGATCTTCAACAAAGGCATCCTGCGTGGGGCCAATGCGCCCATGATCCTGGAGATGCCGAACTACAAGCTGCCATCGGTGAAGGCTATCTTGCTGCAAGTCGCCCAGCGTGCCAAAGCCTTCCTCGTCCGTGCGGGCACCGTCATTTTTGGCATGTCCATCCTGATCTGGGCTGCCTCGACCTACCCGAAAGACCGAGCTTTGATCACCCAAGCTCAAGCCCTGGTGGCCAAGCAGGAAAGTCTAGCGGCCAGTGGAAATCTGGCGGCCGCTGCGGCGGTGGATGAGGAACTGGCAGCGGTGAAATCCCAGCAGTTGGCGCAAAGCTTAGCCGGTCGTGCCGGGCATCTGATTGAGCCACTCATCCAGCCGCTGGGCTACGATTGGAAAATCGGCATTGGCCTCATCGGCAGTTTCGCGGCGCGGGAACTTTTTGTGAACACCATGGCGGTGGTCTATGCCGTGAGTTCTGGTGAAGAGGAAGACATGACACCGCTGCGTGATCGAATTCAGCAAGAGACACGTGCAAATGGACGGCCTGTTTACAGCCCGCTGGTCTGCCTGAGCCTGCTGGTCTTTTACGTCTTTGCCATGCAGTGTGTCAGCACCATGGCCATCGTGAAGCGCGAGACCGGTTCCTACGGGTGGATGTGGTTCCAGCTCGCCTACATGAGCGGCACCGCCTACCTCCTGGCCCTCGGCATTTACCAGATCGGCTCAGCCTTGGGCTACTGAAGATGACTGGGGTGATGTGCTCAGAGAGCACGAGCCCAGACCACCTTTAGGTAGCGGCTTTCGGGGCAGTTCGACATCACCGGGTGGTCGAGGCCTGGACCGGTACGATCTAGGATTTGCAGCTTCCGCCCATGCCGATGGGCTGTGCCAATGACCAGATCTTCAAATTCATCCGTGCCCAGCAGGCCGGAGCAGGAGCAGGTGACGAAGAGGCCACCTTTTTTCAGCAGCTGCAGCGCCAGTGCATTCAGGTCGCGGTATTTGAAGATGCCTTCTTCTTTCTTGTCCCGGTGGTGGATCAGCTTGGGGGGATCAAGCACGAGCGTGTCCCACAGCGCGCCATTTTTCAGCATCTGCCGAGCCCAGGTGAAGGCATCCGCATGGATCCAGTCGATGCGGGTTTGGTTGAGATTGGCGTTCTGCTTGGCTTGAGCGATGGCTTTTTCATCCAAGTCCACGGCTGTCACATCCTCGCAGCCCGCCAGCACTCGGGCAGCAAGGGCAAAGCCGCCCGTGTAGGTACAAAGATCCAGCACCTTGCCGCTGGCTAAGCGTCCGAGCTTCAGCCGGTTGTCGCGCTGATCGCAAAAGAAACCTGTTTTGTGCCCAGCCTCAAAGTTCACCACATAGCGCACGCCATGCTCCCGTACCTTCACGCTGCGTGGGCTGGGTTGGGTGGCCTCGGGCACATCGGCGATGCGGATGCCCTCCATGAGTCCGATGTCTGGATCGACACGGATGACCTGCTCACGCGTGCCGAGTTCCTCATGCAGGATGGGCAGCCAGCGCCGCAGACGCCGCCAGGCACCGAGGGTCGTGATCTCGATGGAAAGCACGTCCGCGTAGCGATCCACGATCAGGCCGCTGAGGCCATCCGCATCGGAATGCACGACACGCCAGGTGTCTGTGTCCGCATTCAGCTTCAGCACATCTCGGCGCAGGCGGATGGCTTGGCGCAGAAGGGCATCGAGATCCTCCTCCCCGAAAGAGGCCTCCCCGTGGTGCAGCACGCGCAGCGGCACGCGAGCTTTGGGATTGTAATAACCCGCGCCGAAAGGCCGGCCTTCTTTGTCGAAGACGTTCACCAGATCCCCAGCGCCAGCATCGTTTGAGACGGCACCCACCATGTTGGGAAAAATGGCGGGGTGGTAAGTGTAATACTTCATCTGCGCCCAGGGGCGCGGCCAGGATTCACTGCCGGGAGGAGGTGGCTTGGGCGCGGGAGATGGGGAGCGTCGGGCGGGTGGGCGTGGCATGTGCTGGACAGATGCATAAGCAGCATCTCCGCCTGCGGAAAGTGGTTTCGCGTGGTAGGCGCTGAGAGGCTGTCGCGCTCTACCTTCAGGGCTCAGCCTGTTCCACCTGCACAAAGCGATACTTGGCATCAAACTGGCCGCGATTGTAGGTATCGCAGCATTTCCGGCAGGCCGTTCCTCGGGCAAATTTGCGCACGCGGTGCACGATCAGGCCGCAGTGCGCACAGGCATAAGTGTATTTGCGGCTCATTTTGCGCTGAGGCAGAGGCAGCGTGTGGCGTGCGGATTCATCGGGAATGCCGAGATCGGCACACGCTCGTCGCCACTCCGGTCCGTGTGGCTCGATGCGCCGTCTGCCTGCACGGTGGTAGGCCACGAGGTGCGCCAGCTCATGCTTCAGCGTGCGTTCCGTCTGCCCCTCAAAGTCACGCAGCTTGGGATTCAGCTCGATGCGCCAGCTCGGGTAGGAGGCGTAGCCCGCCGTGCTCCTCATGCGTGGGTTCCAGCGCACGCGCACGATTTTCGCCATGCCTGGCATTTCCAGCTGCTGCAAAAGCTGCTGGCAGAGCAGGGTCAGGTCCTCCGCTTCCGTGGCATCCCGGTTGTCCGCAGGTGGACTTGGGCTTGGCTCGCTAGGTTCCATGCCCTCAAAAGGCGAGCCTTCCGCCGGTTTCCACGGCGGAGCTGTGCCAAAGTCGAACAAGAGCTGGGAAAGTCTGCGCGCGAGGCTCATGCGATGCCGATCGAGGGCTCTTTTTTGGCGGGTTCCTGCTTTTTCCGGTCCCGGATGCGGTGCTCCTGATCTCCCAGGGCATAGACCATGTCGGGCGCGACACTTTCCATCAGGAAAACATTGGCCCCGACGATGCTGCGAGCGCCGATGACGGTGTCGCCGCCCACGATGGTGGCCCCAGCGTAGATCGTCACGTGATCTTCCAGCGTCGGATGGCGTTTTTTCCCTGCCAGGGCTTGGCCAGCGGCCAAAGATTTGGCGACGAGACCGACGCCTTGGTAGAGCTTCACGTGGGCACCGATCTCGGAGGTCTCGCCGATCACGACGCCGGTGCCATGGTCGATGAAGAAATGGCTGCCAATCTTCGCGCCGGGGTGGATGTCGATGCCTGTGCGGCTGTGCGCCCATTCCGTCATCATGCGCGGCAGCAGCGGCACGCCTGCCTGGTAGAGATGGTGGGCACTGCGCTGAATGGCGATGGCCTCCAGGCCGGGGTAAGCGAGGATGATTTCCTCGAAACTACGCGCCGCAGGGTCGCCATCAAAGGCTGCCTGCACGTCGGTTTGCAGCAGCTGGCGCACCGCAGGGAGGCTAGCCATGAAGTCGCACACGAGTTTCATGGCCTGCTCGTGCAGGTTTTCTCCCTGGCTATCGCGCAGGCGCAGGCTGCGGCGCACTTCGGTGTTCAGCCGCTCTCTCATGCCTGCCACGCGCTCGTGGGTCAGCAGCTCCAGGTCTTGAGAGGTCAGGGCATCTTCCGAGAAAAAGCCGGGGAAAAGCACCTGCAGCAGGTCCTCACAAAGCACGGCGATGGCCTTCTTTGACGGCAAATTGCCGCAGTCCACGTGATTGATGCCTCCGACCTCGCAATAGGAGGCCATGAGGCGCTGTACGATCTCTTCCTGACGGCAGTCCATGATTCTGACCTGACCTAAAGCAGGTCTTTCCGCGATGGCAAACGTGGAGGCTGTGAACAAGTGCAAAGCTGGCAGTGCCTCGGCAGGCCTCCTTCACCGCTGCGATGCCTCAAAGGCAAGTTTTGACACTTTCCACCTCTTGCATTACAGCCGCCGCCTTATGTCTGAAAAGCGCCAGTTCTTCGGCACCGACGGCGTCCGCGCCGTGGCCAATCGCCATCCCATGACCCCAGAGTTCGTCATGCGTCTGGGGCAGTCCGCTGCTGCCGTCCTGGGGAACACCAAGGGCAGGGAAGGGCGGGCCCGCTGCGTGATCGGTCGCGATACCCGTGCTTCAGGGGAGATGTTTGAGGCCGCCCTCATCGCTGGGCTGAATTCGGCGGGGGTCGATGTCGTGCTGGCAGGCATGGTGCCAACCCCTGCGGTGGCGATGCTGGCCGCCCAGACAGGCGCTGACTTTGGCGTCATCGTCAGCGCTTCGCACAATCCGTTTCATGACAACGGCATCAAGTTTGTGCACGGCAATGGGCGCAAACTCAGTGATCGCACGGAGATCGAGATCGAGAAGCTCGTGCTAGGCAGTGGTGAGGAAACCCTGCGTCCCGAGGGCCGTGGCATCGGTCGTGTCAGCCAGATGGCAGACGCTGTGGATCGCTACGTCGCCCATGCCGTTTTAAGCATGGAAGGGGTGCGCCTGGATGGCATGAGGGTGGCCTTGGACAATGCCCACGGCGCCGCGTCCTTCACCAGTGCTTTGGCTTTGGAAAAGCTCGGGGCTGATGTGCAGGTCTTTCACAGTGAGCCGGATGGCTTCAACATCAACGAAGAGTGCGGCTGCACGCACAGCGATGAACTGGAGCGCCTGGTGCGTCAAAGCCAAGCGCAGGCCGGCATCGCCCATGATGGCGACGCGGATCGCATTGCCCTCTGCGATGAAGAAGCCATCGCGCTGGATGGCGATGAGCTCATGGCCATCGCAGCCGAGTCCATGCTGCGCAAAGGCACCCTCAAGCAGAATACGCTGGCGGTGACGATCATGAGCAACTACGGCCTGGATGATCTCGTGTCTCGACTCGGGGGGCGCGTCATCCGCACCAACGTCGGCGACCGCTACGTGCTGGAGGAAATGCACACTCGGGGCCTGAACTTTGGCGGTGAGCAGAGCGGCCACATCATTTTTGGCGATTGGGCCACCACGGGCGATGGCCTGATCGCAGGGCTGCAAGTGCTGCGCATCATGAAGGAGACCGGGGAGCCGCTGAGTCAGCTCCGCCGTTGCCTGAAGAAATTCCCTCAAGCCGCGCGCAATCTGCGCGTGCGCTCCAAGCCGCCGATTGCCGAGCTAAAGGAAGCGGATCGCATCATCAAAGAGACGGAGAAAAAGCTAGGCGACTACGGTCGTGTACTGCTGCGTTACTCCGGCACTGAGCCTTTGATCCGCCTTTTGATCGAGGGTCGTGATGTCGAATACCTGGAGGCACAGGCTGACAAGATCGCCTCAGCCATCTTGGCTCAGATCGGCTAGACCCGATTGTGACGTGCTCGCCTTGGGGAGCCTTTTTCCCAAAGGCAGCCCCTACCTAGCGCGGGTGTCAGCCACGTGGCCTCAGGGCGCTGCGCACCATCAGCAGCTCACCGATGTTTTCCTTGGTCAGCAGACCAATGATCCGACCTGAAAGCGGATCAAAGATAGGCAGGGCAGGGCAGCTGGCAGCATCCAGCTCGGCCAAAGCCTGGCTCAGGTCCATCAGTGCAGGAATGCGCGCATCGCAGCTCTCCACCACGAGCCGCGCGGGGTGATACGGCCCGTGCTCAGCGAGCGCGCTGATCAGACCCTGGCGGGAAAGCATCCCCACCAGACTGCCATCCGCATCGGTCATGGGAAAGTCGTGCTGACTGCCCGACAGCAGCAGCTCCACGACATCGCGTAAAGTGGCCTCCTCCGGAACCGTACGGAAGTCAGTGATCATGGCATCTTGGGCTTGAAGGCCCTGGATGACTTGGCGTTGGCTCACGGCAGCTGCCTCCTGACCCGCCGCCATGAAGACAAAGAAGGCGATTAGCAGCAACACTGGACTGAAGCTCCCCGTCAGCAGCATCCACAGCCCCGCCACGATGGCGATGCCCTGACCCAGGCCAGCGGCCCAGCGCGTGGCTTTCTCATAATCCACCACAAACCCAAGCAGGGCTCTCAGGACGCGACCCCCATCCATGGGAAAAGCAGGGATGAGGTTGAAGGCCACCATCATCAGATTCCACACCATCAGCTTTTCCCAAAAACGACCGCTTTGCTCAAAGTGAAAATCAGGATTCAGCACCATGCCGAGGCCGAGAAAGGTGGAGATGGCCACCGCGATGGCCACATTCACCAAAGGCCCGCAAATCGCCACGACCAGCTCCTGCGAGGGCTTTTCCGGCATACGCTCCAGTCGTGCCACGCCACCGATGGGCAGCAGCGTGATGTCTGGCGTGCGGATGCCATACCCACGGGCGGCCGTCACGTGGCCGAACTCATGCAGCAGCACGCAGACAAAAGCCGCTGAGACAAAAAGCAGGGCATCCAGCGCACCTGCTGCCCCGCGCCCCTCCGACATGCCCTGCAAAGCCACGAAGGCCAGCAAGATGAAGAAGGTGAGGTGGATGCGTACCTCCGTGCCAGCGACAGTGCCCAGTTGGAAAGACCATTTCATCGTTGTCGAACTTAGATGTTTCAGCAGCATGGACCTAGGCCCACCCTTCGCAAGCAACCCTTTCGTGAAGCATGAGCTCCGCCCCTCCAAGGCAGGGCTGCCTAGCAAAGGCCATCGGCTACCTAGCCGATGATTTTTGGATCAGCCCAGCCACCAGCTTCACGGGCCAGGTCAGCACCACCAAGATGGCTCCGACCAGGGAGGCAAACAGCTGCATGGGCAGAAACACCACCCGCAGCACCGGGCCCAGCAGTGCCTGCACCCAGGGCTTTTGCGACCACAGCAAAGTCAGGGCCGTGATGATGAGGATGCCGACAAACTTCAGCAGCTTCACCTTCGTGGGGCCAAGGTCATGGAAGAAGGTCGGGAACTGCAGCTCAGTCAGCAGCAAAAGCCCCACATACCCAATGAGCACAAAAGCCGTGTGCTCCAGCACAGGATACTTGGAGATCATGCGCAGGGCCAGCCCTGCCACCAGCCGCAGGCTGATGATCCCGATCGTGACCCCGACATACACAGGCCAGAGGTCCTTGGGGCTCAGGGCGATGGCGGCGACCACATTGTCCACGCTCAGGCTCAGGTCCATCAGTGCGATCATCGTGACCGTTCCCGCAAAGGTCCGGTGGTGCACATTCACCGCCTCGCCTTCATCATCTGCCAACCCCTTCTGGCTCGCAAAGTGGGCGCACATCAGCCACACCAAATACAACGCGCCGAAAAACATGATCCAGTGATTGGAAATGATCCAAGACGCGAACAAGAGCGCCACCAACCGAAACCCATAAGCCCCGATGTAGCCGATGTTCATCGCCTTGGCTCGGCTCTTGTCGTCCAAGTGCGCTGCCATGGCCGCGATGGCGAGCGCATTGTCCACCGAAAGCAGCCCCTCAATCAGCACAAGACCGAGGATGACAGGAAGAGCCTGGACGAACGAGTCCCAGAGGCCTGAGGAAGCGGCAGCAGCGAGGAAGTGAGCAATCATCGGAAAGAAGCATCAGTGCATACGAGTCCCGCCGCTTGATGCAAAGGGCAATTCACACGAGGTGGTCAGCTCCGATCCAAAAAAGTCGCGATCAGCAGGCGGTGCCCAGGCCGGAAGAGCCTGTTCCTTCGCCAACCCTCTCCTTCCTCGTTCGCCCTCAGCCACGCACACGCCTCCCGAGCCTCCCCCCGATTCCGCAGCCCATGGACGACGGCCTCAGGCCAATTTGCACCAGCCCTATCCCTCCCCACACCAGCCATCCGCAGGGAAGACTCAGCTTGGATGTGAAAACCCTCACCGCACAGCTTGGAAACCCACCACTAAGATCAAGCTCTATCCAGGCCCGTTCAGAGTCGATCGCGGCTCGGCTCAAAAACCAGCGGCCCATGCCGACCCAGCCCATGAAAAACAAGCCGGGAATCGAAAGGAGAGCGGACACTCCTGTCCGCATTGCTGGATAACCACAGGGAAGGACAAACACTTCGGGAATCGCCTTGTCACGGATCATGGCAAAAGCCACGATTGCCGGAGTCAGCGGCGGCCTAGCCTCGGTGGCCACAGGTGGCAAGTTTAGCTATGCAGCTTACTCGGCGGCGTTCTTCTATTTGTTCAACACGCAGTCAGGCTTCTGGAAGAAGCTGACCCTGGGTCTGGACACCTTGGATGCGATCGCAGCCGCAGCGGATTTTGTCCCTGGGGTCAGCACCTTGAAATCAGGGCTGGAGGTCATCACGGGATACGATCCGATCACCGGCAAGGCACTAAGTGCGGGAGACCGTTGGGCCTCCGCAGCGGGTCTGGTTCCAGGAGGGAAAGCGCTGAAGTATGCCGCCAAGGCCGTCGATGCCTTGGATACAGGGCATGATATCGCGAAGGTTGCCGCAAAGACAGCAACAGGGGCAGAAAGTGCATTTCAATACCAACAATTGAAAGCAAGCCTCAGTCTCCAGGAACGACTTGGGAGCGGCAAGTTCGTGACCAATCAGGCGCTGGAGATAGGGCAGACGAGAGTGGCTGTGTTTAATCAAGCAACAGGTAAAATGCATCTCGGCAGTGATCTCGCAGGTGGTCACATTGGTGTTGTATCCGAGTATGGCCTCACAGTGAGTGACGATTTGATTGGCGGAATGATCAAAGTTGCACCAAACGGACAAATGCAATTTCTTCCTGTGAGCGGCTCATTCCCACTGCCTTCAATGAACGCTGCGGGTGCACTCGATAAAATCAGAGGAACTGGAGTTAGCATCATTGGGGGAAGATAATGACGACGCTCGCTCAACTTGTCTTTGGGGCTGACCGCCCTGACCAAATTTTATTGTCCTCTGGCGCGCTTCCAGAGGGTTGGTTGATCCGATACGAGGAGGCATTGCAGACTGCAATTGCCACGAGTCCTCCAGACTTGTGGCACCGTAGCTTAGCACAAGCGGCACATTGGGTATCAGTCTATCTTCCCATTCGACTTGATGCCGCCTCACAGTTTGGGCATCCGAACCCGGACACACTTGAAACGTTGCGACGACTGTCGCGGTTCACTGAGATGTGCCTCTTTGACGACTTGCGACGTGGTTTGGGCCAGCCAGTGGTGGCTGCGCTATCGGGAGGCGAGGGAGAATCCAATCCAGAGGCGCAGCTTGTGCAGCTTTCACTTGGACAGGGAAACCCCGCGAACTACACAGCTACTGGAGCCACGTTAGATCAGTGGAGGCATTCTTTTGTAGCGGCTTGGAGTGCCGTCGCAGTAACGCTCAAAAGTCAGGATGAGTGGCCCAAGTGGCCGTTCATGGCAGCTCACTTCGCTTCATTTTATTGGGATCTGTGGTTTAAACAAATTATCCCACTTGAGCAGCGCTCGGATTGCCTCTTCGAAGAACTGTCGTTCCTGCCGACGCCTGTGCAAATAATGGTTGAGACAATGCTAGGACATACTTCGAGGAGCCTGGATAGTTCGGGTTTGCCCATGATTGGGAAGGCTAGTGGTAAAGCATACCTTTCTGTGCGCCGCTTGGTTGAATCAGTCTTGGCAGATACGGCGCAAAGCGCACAGCACCCCGCCGATTCGGCGTCTTCAACCCCGTGTGGCTGAGCTTGGTGGTATGTCAGCGGGGCGGCGTCATGGGTGAAGGCGGAGTCCTGTGGCCCGCTGCCATACCAAGGGCGCTGCAGAAAAAGATGCCAGGCAAAAAGTAGGGTCACAATCTCAATTTATTGATGATCAGTGCAATAACTCAGTTTTTCGGCTCAGAAGTCTGGCGCGAATGGCTCGTGCCATTCTTGCCTAGTAGTTTTTCATCGCCACCATATATGCGTGACATGAGGTGGTAGC
>JAIXSY010000015.1 GCA_027484445.1 Verrucomicrobiaceae bacterium | reverse complement strand
TCAAAGACAGCGAAGTCGCCGCCACACCTCCAATGGTGACGCCCGTCGCTCCGTCAAGATTAGTGCCGGTAATGGTCACGACCGTGCCACCTGCCGTAGGGCCGCTGGATGGCGAGATGCCGGTGATTGTCGGAGGTGCCAAGATCCACTTCGCATGCAGTTCAGCATATAAATCTGCGATACTTCCACCAAATGCTGCCCTGTTAGTGTACAAGCGCACCTCAGCCACCTCGCCCTGGAAAGTCGCTGTGCCATCACGCTGAAAAAAGTCGAAGTCTCGGGAGGAAGCATACGGAATAGCTGCGCCAGCATCCACTGCCACAGTGCCACTGTTGATGTAGAGCTTGTTGAGACGCGAGTCAGCGATCACAATGTCCCAGCCATCGGGGCCAGACCCTTTGGTCGGGCGCGTGCCGCCGCCAAAGTTAAACTCATAGCGATTCGAGCCGTCGAGCCAGAGCATCGGGCGATTACTGGCATCGTCATCGACGAGATTGTGGTAGGCCGAGTTATTCGCAGGCTTTACGACCGCGACGTAGATCCAGTCCTGCGCCGCCGAAGCTGGCACCCGAACATTGTCGCCCATGCGGTCAGTGCCGTTGAACTCCACCGCCGGGCCGCCATTGGGCGTGCGTCCGGTCTGGTAAGTCGGCGTCCCACCTGCGCTCTGTCCGCCCCAGGTGCTCACGCTGCTTCCGCTAGACAGAGCCAATGCAGAAGCGTCTAGCTGGACCACGCCTGTCCTCGACAAACCCTGCCCTTGAATCCTGAACACATAGGGCTGGGCATCACTGTCGTGCGCCACTGATAGGGTGGCAGTGCGTAGACCGTCCGCGCTCGGATCAAAGGTGATCTGGAAGGACGTGCTGCTACCAGGGAGGATCGACGAGGCAGGCAGCGAGCTGAGTGTAAAATCCGCCGCGTGATCCCCACTGATGCTAACCAGAGGCGATCCCGTCAGGCCGATGCTGGCCAGCCCTCCTCGATTGTGCACCGTAAAAGTCCGCACGATGGTGCCGGAGGTCGTACTAACGGCGTCAAAGTCGGTGTGATCCTCAAGCGCAGGCGTGGTGTCACCCGCGACGATGTCAGTCCCATTGCCTGAGATGGCCAGGGGCGCTATGCCTTCCCCCGTCAGGGTGAGCGCGAGCGTGCTTTCGCTACTATCATCATTCAGCACCTGCAAGGTGGTCTGACGTGCTCCGTTGGCACTGGGGTTGAAAGTGACGCTAAAGGTAGTCGTTCCCGATGAGGCAGGCACGCTGTTGAGCATCCCCGAGGTATTCACCGTGAAATCGGCCGCATTTCCGCCAATGACGCTGACGCTGCTGATCGTGAGCGCTGAGCTGCCCGTGTTCTTGATGGTAAAAGTCTTCGCCGCACTCGCGCTGAAGAGTGGCCGCTGACCAAAACCAACCGTAGGTGCAGCCAGTGCCGCCGTATTTCGATCATGCGCCGCAATCGCCGTCACTCCCGACAAGCCGATGGGCACGGACGTCTGCCCGTCACTATTCGAGCCCCAAGCGACGACGCTGCCATCACTCTTCAATGCGACGCTGTGCATGCTCCCCGCCGCAATGGCGATCACTCCATTCAAACCGATGGGCACAGTCGTCTGACCATCAAAATTTGCCCCCCAGGCAACGACGGTGCCATCGCTCTTCAGCGCTAGCGCGTGCACACCGCCCCCCGCGATTCCTATCACCCCGCTCAAGCCCGCAGGCGCGGTCGTCTGACCAGCGTTATTGGAACCCCAGCCAACGATGCTACCGTCACTCTTGAGTGCCAGCGTGAAGCGATTCCCTGCGGTGATGGCCGTCACCCCGCTCAAGCCTGCGGGCACATTCACCTGTCCGTCGGTATTCCAGCCCCAGGTGACGACGGTGCCATCACTCTTCAGGGCCACTGAATGAAATTCCCCTGCCGCGATCGCGATCACCCCGCTCAAACCTGCGGGCACGGTCGTCTGGCCTACGCTGTTGTTGCCCCAGGCGACGACGGTGCCATCGCTTTTCAGTGCCATCGTGTAGGTTGAACCCGCCGCGATGGCGATGACACCACTCAAGCCCGCAGGCACGTTCGTTTGACCGAAAGCATTGTAACCCCAGGCGATAACGCTGCCATCGCTCTTCAGCGCTACCGTATGGGCTATGCCCGAAGCGACAGCGGTCACTCCGCTCAGGCCCGCTGGTATCACTGTCGTCTGGCCAAAATTATTCCGCCCCCAGGCGATAATGCCGCCGCCGAGGTCTGTGCCCGCTGGGTGCTCAAGAGTGATCTCAGGCACCGCATGGGCCAGGGGCTGGATCACTAGCAAAGCTGAAAAGACAACCCAACGCAGACCGGAGCAGGAGATCGAAAACAAGGAGGAGTGCATGCACCCCTTCCTTCTCCCTCCCGCCGTGATTATGACAAAACGCGGCAAAAAAACTCACGGAGCCTTTTCCGGCCATAAAAACGACTTCAGGGCGGGCAGGCACACATAGCCATCCTCGTCCCTCGACAGGCTCGGGGCTACGCCGGGGCTCATTTTGACGCCTTGCAGGCGCTTGAACTCGCGGATCTCGCTCCAGCCTGCCTCGTTGATGGGACAGCCATAGACTTCCAGCCAGACAAGGTTCCGCCGCAGGTGAGAGAATCCGGTGCCGTTGATCCGTGTGTTCGACACATTGAGCTTTATCAACTGGGTGAAGGGAGCAAGGCCAAAAAGCAGATCATCCGTCAGCGGCGCATGCTCCAGGCTGAGACGTTCCAACTTCAAAAGACGGCCAAGCTCCATCAGCCCGCGTTCCCCTAGGCTTCGCAGCAGCTTCGGCGAATCCTCCACGATGAAATGCTGCAAGTCCGGCACCAGCGGCAACCACAGGGCCAGTTCTGCATCCGTGATGGTCACATTGGGTTCCCGGATTCTGGTGAAAAGCAGGCGCTCGATCACCAGCGGCCCGCTGGGCAGTTCCGTGCTCGTCGTGGCCGTGAGCAGCTCCGTGCCGCTGCGCACCATCACCCGGCCTTTTTTGGAAAAGACCCACTCCGCCACGCGGTCCACCTGCTGCCGCTCCGTCAGCACCGCCTCATGCGGCATCAGCATCGGCCGCAGCACCACGCCACTGGTAAAAAGCAGCACCAGCACCGCCGCCAGCCCCAGCCAGCGCAGGGAGGCCGCCATGCGCGGATTCGCCGCACGCTGCACCGCTTCACGCATCGCAGCTGCGGTCGCGTAGCGGTGCTCGCGGTCCGCGCTCATCGCCCGGCGGATGATGTCGTCGAAACTCGTGTGCGCCCCCGCCTCGCGGCTCGCCGGTTTAAAGACCCCGCGTGGAATCTCCCCCGTGAGCATGTGGTAGAGCATCACCCCGGTCGCATACAGATCCGCACGATGATCCACCAGCTCGCCAGCGATCAGCGACTCCGGCGCGGCAAAGTCCGGCGTGCCCAGCGTCAGCCCCGTGCCCGTCACACCGCCCGCCGCAGGATCGCGTTGCTTCGCGAGGCCAAAATCGACGAGCTTCACCTGCCCTGCGGCGGAAATCAGCACGTTCGCCGGTTTGATGTCGCGGTGAATCACGCCCGCCTCATGCGCATGATGCAGCGCCGCGCACACCTCCTCCGTGATCCGCGCCGCCAGCACCGGCGGCAGCCGCCCGCTGCTCTTCATCATCCGCGCCACATCCGTGCCCTCGATGAATTCCATCACGAAAAAGCACATCCCGCCCGCCAGTTCGCCAAAGTCATACACATGCACGATGCCTGGATGGTTCATCCGCGCCATCAGCCGCGCCTCATTGCGGAAACGCTCCACAAAACCCACGCCCAGCTCGTCTTTCAGCAGCGGCAGCACCTTCACCGCCACCACGCGGTCCAGCGAGGGCTGACGCGCCTTGTACACCGCGCCCATCCCGCCGCGACCGATCAGCTCCAGAATCTCATACCCCGTCAACAGCCCCTGCAGCACCTCCACCGCCGGCGGTTGCCAGTTTTCCGTCTGCTGCGCCGAAGTCATGACCTCCTCATCCACCCCGCCCATCATCAAACAACGTGCACACATGCCCCCTGGAGCCTTGGCGGCGTCAAAACGCGTCCCGCAGACCTCGCACTTCTTCACGCTGACTGGTTCTTCATTCGTCATTCGGATTTCGTCATTCAATCAATGCTTCATCACTCCATTTCTCCATCCCCGCCGCATTCTGACATCATCCGCCGGATAAAACGCGCACCAGGTGCTCCCGCTCCTCCGCCACCGCCTCCGGGCCGTCCACCGTCTCAGCGATCTCTGCCTCCAAAAGCTCGCGGTAGCGTGTCCGCATCCGTTTCACCTTCTGCGTTACCGCGCCGGGGCTCAGGCCCAGTTTTTCCCCAAGTGCCTCATAGCTCATCGAGGCACCATTCCACACCAGCGTCGGCTCCAGCAGCGTGAATTCCACTGACTTGCCCTTTTGCACAAACTCAGCCCGCAGCCGCTTCAGCACCCGGTCCAGCAGCGTGTAGGCCCAGCGCCGGTCAAACGCCTGATCCGGCGCCTCACCCGCCACCGGCTGCATGTCCAACGCCGCCTCCGCATCGTCCAGGGAAAGCAGCACCGCACCGCCGCCCCGCTTCAGCCGAGAGGCATCGCGATGCAGCGTGCGCAGGTGATTCTGAAAAGACGCCAGCAGAAAGGACCGCAACCGCCCCTTCCCGCTCTCCGCCAGCCGCAGAGCGTCCATGCGGATCATCTCCGCGCAAAAATCCTGCACCGCATCCTTCGCATCCTCCACCGCCGCCCCGCTATGCCGCGCAAACACATACAACGGCCTCCAGTAGCTCTTCAGCAGCTCCCCCAGCGCCTGCCGCGCCTGCTCCGTGTCACCATCCTGCGTCCGCAGCACTAGCGACCACCGCGTGTGGGGAAAAACATTGCCTGGATGGACCTCATCTGCCATTCCCCATACCAACGAGAAAAGCCCCACTTTGCACGGACAATTTCCACTCCCTGCGCACGCACCTGAGAGTACAAAGGCAGGCTGCGGGTCGTCATTCCTCAGGTCGGACCAGGACATGGGTGCGCTGCACCTGGCCCTGCGGTGACTCTGCGGTGAACTGGTGCTCTCCTGGCGTGAGCCAAACAAACGCCTGATCGCCATCCTGCTGCACGGGCAGGGTCGGGCAGCGCCAGCGCAGCCCCGGCAGCCGTGGACTGGTCTGGAGGAACAGCCGCCTGCCCCCGCCGGGCACATCGGCATCCAGCTGGACCACGGTGCCAGGGACGGGATGGGAAATGCTCCAGACGACCGGCGCAGGTGAGCTCTGCCCACAGGTCACCAGATCGCCGAGCCAATTGTCCCCACTGCGCACCCACTCGGCGAAGTCCGCCGGCAGCAGCGCACGCCCTCGCGCATCGTAGTCCTGCACCCGTGCCGCGGAGGGCAGCGGACCGGGCAGGAAGAGTTCCTCCCGACTCAGCCGCACCGGCGGAGACTGCGGGGTGAGCCGACGCCCCGTGCGCGGGTCGATGCGTGCGCGCTGCAAGCCAGGTGGCGGCTCATACCAGCGCGGTCGCTGGTGCTCATGCAGATGCAGCAGGATGTCCCGCCAGATGGGGGCGGCGCCGGTGACGCCGGAGACCTCCTGCATGGGGGTGTTGTCAAAATTCCCCGCCCAGACGGCCACGGTGTGGTCCGGGGTGTAGCCGAGCGTCCAGTTGTCCCGGTAAGACTGGCTGGTGCCCGTCTTCACCGCTGCGCGAAAGGGCAGACGCAGAGGAGAATGCAGACCAAAGGTGAGCTGACGCGCCTGAGGGTCACTGAGCACGTCGGCGATCAAGTAACACGCGCCCTCTTCCAGCACACGCTGCGCACGGCTGGGCGCACCTGTCATGACCATGCGCCAGGGCAACCATGAACCGAGGCGAGCGAGGCAAGCGTAGGCATTGGCCAGTTCGAGCAAGCGCACGGGCGCATTGCCCAGCGTCAGGCCCAGACCGTAGTACTCCGGAGGTTCCGTCAGGGTCGTCAGGCCCAGCTGCTGCAGGCGCGGCACCAGCACCTCGGCACCTCCCAGCTGGGCCAGCAGGCGCACGGTGGATACATTCAGGCTGTTCCCCAGCGCATCCCGACAGGTCATGGGGCCATAGTTCCGATGCGCGTAGTTTTCAGGACGATAGATGCCCGTGGGCGTGGGGAACTCCACCGGCAGATCGGTCAACAGGCTCGCAGGACTGAAACCACGCTCAAAGGCCAATTGATAGGTGAAGGGCTTCAAGGCCGAGCCCGGCGAATGCGGCACCCAGGCTCCATTGATCTGCCCCTCATCGCTCGCGAAAAAATCCCGCGAACCTGCCAGCGCCCGCACCTCGCCCGTGGCATTGTCGATCACGACAGCCGCCGCATGGCTGACGTTTCGCTCCTTCAGGGTGGCTAGCCGTGCTGCGATGATGGTCTCCACCTGACGCTGAAGAGCGGCGTCCAGCGTGGTGCGCACTGTGGAGGCCAGCGGCACCGAGGGTTCTGAGGAGGCGCGCAGCATTTCGACCGCATGAGGTGCCGCAAAGCCGCCCGTGTATCGCCGCAAACGAGGCACCTCTGCGCAGGCAGCCAGATGCTCGTCAGCCTGAATCCAGCCCAAGCGCAGCATGGCATCCAAAATGAAGCGCTGCCGCACCCGAGCAGCAGCTAGGTGCCGATGCGGATTCAACCGCGCCGGGGACTGCGGCACAGCAGCCAACAGCGCTGACTCGGCCAGCGTCAGATCCGCCAGCGGCTTGTCCAAGTAGCCCGAGGCCGCAGCCGCACAGCCAATGAGCTGATTGCCGTAGTGCAGACGATTCAGATACTCGACCAGCACCTGCTCCCGCGTCCAGCGCATGGCGAGCTGCCGCGCCTGCAAAGCCTCGCGCACCTTGACCGCCAGGGTGCGACCCGTGAGCTGCCCGGAGGCCACTTTCACCAGCTGCTGATGCACGGTGGAGGCACCAGAGACGACACGCCGTGTGGCCAGATTGTCCCGCAACGCACGCCCCACCGCCAGCAGGTCCACACCACCATGCTGCCAGAAGCGTCGATCCTCAGCCGCCAGCGTGGCCAGCACCAGCGTGCGTGGGATTTCCACCAGCGTCTGCACCGGCTCACCTCGGCGCTGTCCCTCTGGAGTCAAAAGCTGGCGCAGCGGCTGACCCGCACGATCCAGGAAACGCGTGGAAGGCCGCAGTGGCTGGAGCAGCCCGCTGGGCAAGGACACGCACCAGGGCAGCCCCCACCAGCCTAACGCTGCCCCGAGCCCGAGCAGGCAGAGGAAGAGGAACCAGCGGCGGCGTTTCATGAACTGAACTGAAGCGCAGAACCGCTAGCTCTGGCAAGTCCTGCCCTTCACCATCGCCACTTGCCATGGGCAGGCGGGCTCCTATGGTCACGGCCATGCAGCGTCTCGACCTCCTTGCTTTCTTGCTCCTCCCTGTGTCCATGATCTTCGGCGCGCCGCCCCCTGCTCCCCTGCCCCCAGAGGCGATGATGGCTGCCCGTGAGATCCAGGAGCTGCAGCAGACCAACCGCTTCACTGAGGCCATCCAGAAGCTGGATGATCTGGAGGAAAAATACCCAGACCGCGCCGAGCTGGTGAACATGCGCGGCTCACTCTACATGTCGAATGCGCTGCGTGATCTGGACAAAGCCAACGAGGCCTTTCAGCGTGCGCTTCAGCTTTCCCCAGACGAGTTCCGCATCCACTTCAACCTCGCTGAAGTTCAGTTCGTGAAGCACGAGTGGGCCAAGGCGGCAGCAGCCTTTCAAAAGATGCTGGATCAATTCCCCAAAATGCCGCTGGCCTATCGCCACATGGTCCTGTTCAAGCGGCTGGTGTGCGAGGTGAAGCAGGATCAGATCGCCCAGGCAGAAAAGACCCTGAGTGATCATTTTACCTTCATGGACGACACTCCGGCCTACTACTACAGCAAGGCAGCGGTCGCCTTTCAGCGCAAAGCGGAGGCCGAGGCCAAGGACTGGATCTCACGCGCCAATGGCATCTTCAAAGCTCAAGAAAGCCACCCCTACGTGGACACCCTGATCGAGGCCCGCTGGATTCCGCATCTGGGAGTTCCAGAGGCTCCAGCTGCCTCAGACAAGCCCTGAGCGCCGACGCCGAAAGCCCACGGCAACGCCTGCCAGCACCAAAACCAGTGCGCTAGGCTCAGGCACAGGAGCCAAAGAAAAGTTGCTGAATTCCAGCACCGTCTGATTGCCTGAAATGCTGCCCAGCAGATTCACATCAGCGATCGTGGCTGCATCGAAAGCAAAGGTCAGCTCACTCCAAGAGGCGGAGGCGACAAAGTCGAACTCGATGCTCGCCAGACCACCGCCCAACTGCAACAGCCCGAGCACGTCCAGCGTCTGCTGACTGGCGATGTTTTGGATCGGCAATGCGCCGCTAAAGAGGCTGAAGTCGGCCTCACTCAGTGCATTCAAATGGATCCCTGCCCCTGCTTGGACATCGAAGCTGACCCGATAAGCCTGACCTTGGCTCAGGCTCAGCCCTGTCGCGGTGGCGCTGGATTCCCAGGAATTGATGGCACTCGCTCCCACAGCTTGTTGGGTCAGGCTCGTCACTGTGGCACCAAGCCCGCCCAGGAGCCCTGTGGTCGTCACCTCCAGCTCTCTGCCAAAAATGAGAGAGTCCGCAAAGGTGCGTGTGTAGGCTGCAAGCTGCACGTCCACCGTGCCCACCAGCGCGACAGAAGCCCCCACCTGAACCAGCCCGCCGGCACTATGAGTCCACGAGATGTTTCCCTGCGATTGACTCGCGGGCGTAAAAAGCGTGGTGTCCACGGTAAGGCTCAGCAAGGAACTGGACCCAGGTCGCCTCGCCTCAAAGTCAGGATTGAAGAAGGCAGCGTCAGTGATCAGACTCTGTGCCTGGAGGAAGGCCCCCATCGCGAACGCCAATAGACCCGTGAGGTAGGAAGCAGAAAGGCGGCGGCAAGTAAACCAAGGTAGGGATGATTGGAACATGGCTTCATAATTTCCATGTTTTTCAAAATTAAATCAAATGGCTTAGGCGAAGAATTCAGTTCATTCACCCTTTCCTTCCTGAAAGTTTAATCATAAAACTTAACTTATGATTGATGAGAAAATACATCTCATTTTTCTGAATCATTCTCCATTCTGGAGCGCAGCGCTGTCTTGGGGAACTTCAGTCCTCGGACATGGGGCTTGCGTTCCCTCACGAGCCGTCGTTAAGCGCAGATGATTTATGCTCACCAAGCGCATCATTCCCTGTCTCGACGTCAAAGAAGGCCGTGTGGTCAAAGGCACGCAGTTCCTGCAACTGCGTGATGCCGGCGACCCGGTGGAGTGTGCCAAGGCCTACAACGCCCAGGGCGCAGATGAGCTGGTGTTTCTCGACATCACCGCGAGTCATGAAGAGCGCAAAACCATGGTCGATGTCGTCGCCCGCACAGCCGAGAGCTGCTTCATGCCGCTGACCGTCGGTGGTGGCATCCGCACCGTGGCCGACATGCGGGAAATGCTGCTGGCAGGAGCCGACAAGGTCGGCATCAACACTGCGGCCGTGAAAACGCCGGAGGTGATCGATGCCGCAGCGGATGCCTTTGGCTGCCAGTGCCTCGTGGTGGCGATCGACGCCAAGAAAAATGATCGTGGCTCATGGACAGTCTTCACCCATGGCGGGCGAAATCCCACAGAGCTGGATGCCGTGGAATGGGCAGCAGAGGTCTGCCGCCGGGGAGCCGGAGAGATTTTGCTGACCAGCATGGATGCCGATGGCACCAAGACTGGCTACGACATCGACCTCACCCGTGCGGTGAGTGAGGCCGTGAGCATCCCCGTGATCGCTAGCGGAGGCGCAGGAAATTTGCAGCACATGGCCGATGTCTTGAGCCAAGGAAAAGCTGACGCGGTGCTCGCAGCGAGCATCTTTCACTTCGGTGAATACACCGTGGGAGACGTGAAAAACTTCTTGAGCGCGCACCAAGTGCCCGTGCGCAAGCTCTGAGGTTCTGCGGACGATCAAGCCAAGAGGGCCTGCACCACTTTCCGTGATTCCACTCCGGTGAGCCGCTGATCGAGGCCCTGGAACTTGTAGGTGAAGCGCTCGTGATTGTAGCCCAGCAGGTGCAGCACCGTGGCGTGGAAGTCGCTGATGTGCAGCGGGTCCTTCACGATGTTGTAGCTGAACTCATCCGTCTCTCCGTAGATGGCTCCGCCTTTGGCACCACCGCCCGCCATCCACATGGTGAAGCAGCGCGGATGGTGATCACGACCGTAGTTCTCCTTGCTCAACCCGCCCTGGCTGTAAATCGTGCGGCCAAACTCACCGCCCCAGATGATGAGTGTGTCATCGAACATGCCACGCTGCTTCAAGTCCTCGATCAAGGCATGGCAGGGCTGGTCGATGTCACGACACTGGCTGGGCATGCGTCCACCGACATTGCTGTGGTGATCCCAGTTGTTCAGATAAATCTGCGTAAAGCGCACACCACGCTCAGCCAGACGACGCGCCATCAGCACGCTATTCGCGAAGCTACCTGGCTTGCGGGCTTCATCGCCGTAGAGTTTGAAGATATGCTCGGGTTCTTGGCTGATGTCCGTCAGCTCTGGCACGCTGGCCTGCATGCGGAAAGCCATCTCATACTGGCGAATGCGCGTGTGTGTTTCAGGATCGCCGACTTGCTGGTAATTCAATTCATTCAGCGCGTTCAAACCTTCAATCGTGCGGCGGCGGACACTGTCCGGCACACCTGGGGGATTATTGATGAACAAGATGGGGTCCCCTTTGCTGCGGAAGCTGACGCCCGCGTGCTCTCCGGGAAGGTAGCCGCTGGACCAAAGGCGGGGAGAGATGGCCTGCTCTTGCTCACGATTGGTGGGTGTCGCGATGAGGACGACAAAAGTAGGCAGATTCTCATTCATGGCCCCGAGGCCATAAGAGGCCCAGGAGCCCAGGCAGGGGCGTCCGGTGATTTGGTTCCCTGTCTGCATGGCACAGATGGCAGGCTCGTGATTGATCGCCTCTGTGTGCAGAGATCGCATCCAGCAGATGTCATCCGCGTTCTTCGCCAGATGAGGCAGCAGGTCAGCATTCATCCACATGCCACACTGCCCACGCTGCTCGAACCGATATTTGGAAGGAGCGATCGGAAAGCGAGCCTGACCGCTAGTCATCGTGGTCAAGCGCTGACCATTGCGCACGCTTTCCGGCAGGTCTTTGTCATACCACTTCTGCATCTCCGGCTTGTAGTCGAAGAGATCCATCTGCGCCGGGCCACCGACCATGTGCAGGTAGATGACACGCTTGGCCTTGGGCAAAAAGTGCGGCAGTACCGCCCCCTGCCCGGCCTGCGCAGGGGTGCTCATGGCCTCTCCCAGCAGGGAAGAAAGAGCTGCGTAGCCCAAGGCATTTTTTCCGCGGCCAAAGAAACGACGACGCGTCTCCAGGGTATTCCATTCGTTGAGGAGTGACATGAGCAGGTGCAGTGGGGGTTACTTGTTGAGCACTTCGTCGAGATTCAAAAACTGGTTTGTCAGCATAGTCCAGGCAGCGAGCTCAGGTTTCGGCAGTTCACTGTCCTTCTGGGATTCACCCACGCCCAGCAGCGCCTCAGCATCGGCTGGATGCTGCTGATAGTGCGCACGCAGATCGCGAAGGCTGGCCTCAACAACGGGTTTTTCCCGTGCCGAAAGCTCACGGCAAAGCACCCGCTGAGTGATGAAGTCGAGCGGGGCCGGGCTGCGCAGTGCCTTTTGAGCGAGCTGACGCGCAGCCTCGATGAACTGCGGATCGTTCATCGTGACCAAGGCTTGCAGCGGCGTGTTTGTGCGGTCGCGGCGCACGCAGCTGACCTCACGGCTTGGCGCATTGAAGATGTCCATGCTGGCCGGTGGGGCCATGCGCTTCCAGAAGTTGTAAACCGTGCGCCGATAGAGATTTTCCCCCTTGTCCTGCACGTATTTTTCAGTGCCCATGCCGACGACTTCCCAGACGTTTTCAGGCTGATACGGCATCGTTCCAGGGCCGCCCATGCGGGGGGAAAGGGTGCCACTGACCGCAAGCGCGTAGTCACGGATCATCTCCGCGTCCATGCGGAAGCGTGGGCCACGGCTGAGCAGCGCATTGTCACGGTCTTTGTCCAGCTTTTCCGGCGTGATCAAAGTCGCCTGACGGTAGGCCGCCGAGGTCACGAGCATCTTGTAGAGCCTCTTCACATCCCAGCCGCTTTCACGAAAATCGACGGCCAGCCAATCCAGCAACTCAGGGTGGCTCGGGGCAGAACCCATGATGCCGAAGTCCTCGCTAGTGACCACGAGACCTCGACCGAAAAGCTCCTGCCACATGCGATTGACGGTGACGCGTGCCGTCAGCGTGTTGTTGTCACTGACCAACCACTTCGCCAAGCCTAGGCGATTCTTGGGAGCATCGGCTGGCAGGGTGCCGAGCGCTACGGGCACGGCTGCTTCCACCTTTTCCCCGACCTTGTCATACTGACCGCGCATGAGAATGTTTGCCATGGGCAGGGTGTCTTTGCGCTCCTCCTGCACGTGGGTGATGGGGCTGCGGGCCTTGATGGCGTTTTGTTCCGCCTCCAGCCGAGTGAAAGATGCACTCGCCTGGCGGTGACCGTCGTGACGAGTCGCGAGGTAGTGCTCAAAAAGCGCATCTTTCTGCTTCGGACCGCGCTTGCTAGCAGCCAGCATTTCCCGGAGTGGCCCGATTTTCGAGAGCGTCATCACCTCAGGCGCTGTCAGCTTGCGGTCATAAATTCGCACATCTTGCACGCTGCCTTCATGGAAGATCTGCACATGACTGCGCTGGCCGATGCGTGTGGGTGTAGGCGTTTTGATGCTGCCTTTGAGCGCATTCACCTCGACCTTCAACTCTGTCTCTACGCCGTCGATGAACATCTTCACGCCCTGAGCACGTCCGCTGCCGTCATAGGTCACGAAGACATGCTGCCAAACTCCGGGACGCACGGATGGCTTTTTCGTGCTGACCTTGATCGCATCTCCAGGCCAAGTGTTGATGATGTGGACCGCGTAGCTTCGGTCGCCTTGAAAAAGATCCCAACCCCGGAAGCCACCTTTTTCATCCATGCGTGCCAGAATGCCACCGGACATGCCGACTTTGCCCGCGCGCACCCAGGCTCCATAACTAAAAGCTTGGTTTTTTTCAAAGTTGCCCACATCCCCCAATTCAAAGGTGCCGTTCGTCTTCATCACGGGGGCAGGGCCGATTTTGCCATCGGGCTTCCACGACACTTCACCCGTGGCTCGGAAGGTCTTTGAGGCTCCACACACGCCGGTCACTTCGCTACCCACGCCTTCATTCAGTGGCACGTGGGCCACGATGCCCTGCGTGGGCACATCTTGGTCAAGATCCTGTGGCTTGGCTGAAACCAGCCACTGATCAAACAGCGGCCGAGCGGCTTCACGATGCTGCTGCACCTGCGTTTTCGCGGCAGCGATTTCACCAGGAAGCGCGGTCCAGCGCGGACGATCTTTTTCAGTGGGCAGCACGAGGATCGGCCCGAGTCCATCCTTCACGTTGCCATCCTTGGGCTTCTGCGTCGTGTTGCGGAAAAAGGCAGCCAAGGCGTAGTAATCCTTCGCTGTGATCGGGTCGAACTTGTGGTCGTGGCATTGAGAGCAGTTCGTCGTGAGTCCCAGGTAAACCCACCCCATCGTCTGCACGCGGTCCGAGGCATAGTTGGCTAGGTTTTCCTCATCAATCGTGCCACCTTCATTGGTAGTGATGTTGCAGCGCTGAAGGCCTGTGGCGATGAGCTGATCTTCGGTTGGATTGGGCAAAAGATCACCTGCGATCTGCTCCACGGTGAATTGATCAAAGGGTTGATTGCGGTTGAAGGAATGCACCACCCAATCGCGGTAGGGCCACATCTCACGCGGCTTGTCAAAGTGCAGGCCATGCGTGTCAGCGTAGCGCGCAGCGTCCAACCAGTACCGGGCACGGTGCTCGCCATAAGCTGGAGATTTGAGCAGTTCATCCACCATCACGGAAAGCTGCGCATCCGTGAGTGTGCTTCCTGCTTGGGGCAGATAGCGCTGCATCCACTCCGGGGTCGGTGGCAGGCCCGTGAGGTCGAGGGAGATGCGGCGGATCAGCGTGCGGGCATCTGCCTCAGGCGCTGGCTTCAGGCCAGTTGCTTCCAGCTTGGCGAGGATGAAGCTGTCCACGGGTGTCTTGACCCAGCGGCTGTCTTTCACCACAGGTAGTGCGACCTTTTTCGGCGCAATGAAGGACCAGTGCGGCTGCCAGGGTGCTCCCTGCTCGATCCAAGCTTTGACCTTGGCGATTTGATCCGGCTTCAGAGCCTTGTGCGATTCAGGTGGCGGCATGATCTCATCCTCATCCGTCGAAATGAGGCGCTGGAAGAGGCTGCTGACCTCAGGCTTGCCTTTCACCACGGCAGGCTGCTCGCCGTCCTTGGCCTGGAAAAAGCCAGCCTCTGTGTCCAGTCGCAGCCCTGCTTTGCGCGTGCCAGGGTCAGGGCCATGGCAGTGAAAGCAGGCATCCGCCAAAATGGGCCGGATGTCGCGATTGAACCCTATCGACGATGCTGCCGAGGCAGAAGAGACCGTCGCCAAAAGGGCGAGCAAGAGAGCGGTGGAGATGGACTGCATGGGCTGATTGAAAAAATCAACGGATCGGTGCTTTTGTGACAGAAAGGGATACGGGCAAGGAGGCACTCATTTTGCGAAAAAGAACTGACTGACCGGAAAGGCGGATGATCACCCGTCAGCCTAGACGTGGATGAAAGCGCAGCTGAAGCGAGTCGTAGCCAAGCTTACGCTCAAACGTGGCTTCATGCTCCACCCGCTCCACACAGTCCAGCATCTCGATGCGCTGAACACGCTCACAGCACAGCCGCAGCAGGGTGCGCAGGATCAGCCGCGCATGGGGTGCGCCGAGGCAGAGATGCGTGCCAAAGCCAAACGAGAGGTGTGGATTTGGTTTGCGATCCAGCTTCACCTGATCGGCCTCGGGAAAGGCGGTGTCATCAAAGTTTGCTGAGGACCAGCAGAGCGAGACACGCTGCCCTGCCCCGACGACAGCGCCATGGATCTCAGTTTCCACCGGACAAACACGCCCAATGTGCGTCAGCGGCATGAACACGCGGAAGAATTCTTCACTGGCGAGCGTGATGCGCCGTGGGTCCTCACGCAAAAACTCCAGCGCCTCAGGATGCTCCGCAAGGTAGCCAAGCGCGCAGGCGATGGTGAGGATGATCGTGTCTCGTCCGCCCGCAAAGGCGAGGTTGGCAAAGCCCATGCATTCCTCCCGCGTCAGCTTTCGCCCCTGATACTCTGCCTGAACCAACGCGCTGAAAAAGTCGGCCCCAGGGGCCGCCTCCACAGCATCGAACTTCTGCATCAGGTAATCCTCCAGCACGGAACCTTTTTTGAACTCTCCCCCCGTGACCTTGAAGACATGGATGCCCCAGCCAATCCAGGTATCGGCCTCAGCCTCGTCGGTGTTCAGCAGGTAGGTGAGCGCTTTGGATTGGATAGGAAGCGCAAACTCATGCACCACTTCAACGGAGGCCTGGGTGAGTGCGCTGTCCAAAAAGCTGCCGATCAGAGACTCCACCTTTGCGATCATTTCAGGCTCTTTGGCACGCTGGAAGAAGGGCTCCACGATCTCGCGGTATTCTGTATGCTGCGGTGGATTGGTCTCAATCGGCAGCTGGCGCATCGTGCGCACCGCTTCTTCAGATGGAATGGGCACACGGAAGGGCGCATCTGAGCTGAAGGTTTGCCAATCTTTCGCCGCACGGCGCACATCCTCATGCCGCAGGATCATGGTGATCTGCTCGCCATGAAAGGGGCACTTCATCACACCTGCATCGCGGCGTGCGTCTTGGAAGGGATCAGAGTAGGCGCTCATGAGCTGTGTGGGGAAAGCTTTTGCCAAAAAGAGAGGGAGAGGAAAAGCTTCTTTCTCCTCTCCAGGATTCCCCACGAGATGCATGGGATCATCCATGCACCTCCAGGCATTCAGCCGACTACTTTTTCTTCCGTGCGACCTTGCTGGCCTTCTTGGCCACCTTGGCGGCTATGGATTTAGGCGGCTCCGCGAGCGGGCAGGAATAGATCTCGAATGGCCCGCCGGTGGAGCCATCGAACTCTGCGGCGGCATAAAGCCCAGCGCGCACGATGTCGGTCACGTCTTGGTAATGATCGTAAACTGTCTGCATCGCCCCGAGCGCGAAATCGCGCCCTGATCCTGCGGCCCAGAAGCGGTGAAACTGCTGAGCCGTGCGGTAGGAGTAGAGCGCATAGATGCCATGGGGGTTGGCGATCAGGCCGTAAAACTGCGTCGTCTCGTACTCCTCCCCTTTGTCAGGAGCCGTGGACATGAAGTACTCCGCCTTCATCCAGTGGTGCGCGTGGCGAAAGGTCTCGAAGATATTCTCCGTGCTCGTGAAGTTCCTCGGGCGTTCAGGATTGGCGAAGTAGCTGTTCATCACCACCAGACTGGCCGAGGTGCCCGTGAGACCGATGTAGGTGTCTCCGACCCTGGCGATTTTGGTTTTGTTCACGACATGATGCGCACGCTGACGCACTGCGCCAAGAGAGCTCATGGTGTCAGCGCCGATGCAGGCGACGCCGTTCTTTTGGGCGACAACGATGGTGGACATAAAGGAGCGCGGAGTGTGGGCAGGCCCTCATCTCATGCAAGCAGCGTCCTGAACTTCTGAGGTATCGCCACGATTCATTTGACGCTGGGAAAGCGCGTAAAGCAGGATGAACAAGGCCTGCAGGCCTTCCTTTAACTCTCCCATCGCCACCCCATAGAGCGGCGGTAGATCCAGCGCACTGTCCTCTCCGCTGATCAATCGAGGCAACCGCACCGCAGCGGAAAGCAGCGCTGTGAGAGCGCATGACGCGGGCGGCCAAAGCCAAATCGGATGAACCCGCGCCTCAGGCCACAGGCACCGCCACCAGGCCACCCCGAGACTGCCCAGGCCGAGGATGAGCACAGCGAGGGACAAAGCCGCACTGCATCCACGATTCAAAAAGAAGCCAAGGCTACCCCGCAGGTTGTGCAAATTGGTCTCCGCCTGGCGGTTCATGCCCTTCAACCAATCGGGAGTCTCCCAGCCCAGGTAGTGCTGCCCCCAGCTGATCTCTTCCCCTAGAAAAAAGAAACTACCGATGGCCCAGAGCACTAGCCAAGCCCCCTGCCAAGCATCCCGACGCCCTCGCCAAGCCTGCACGAAGAAAAGACAGGCCGCGAGCAGCAGCAGCGCCGTCAGGTTCTCAATGAAGCCGTGCTCACGATCCAGGCCATGTTCCCAGTTCACCAGAGGGATCTGTGTCGCGCATGGATAAAGCACCATCCCCAGCGGCAGAAGCACGCTCAGCCCGACAGGCAGGGCCTGTTGATCGAGACGCTTCACGGCAGCGAAAGGGGAGCTTCCAAACATCGGGAGTGCGCTGTCTAAACCGCCGATGGAAAATCACAAGACAAGCCTGGAGCCTTGTTCAAGTCTGCGCCTACTCACCATGCCATCCCCCTCCCTGCTCCGAGTCCAAAACGCCACCTTCATCCGCGGCGGCCGTTCCATTTTGAAAGGCATCGACTGGGAGGTGCAACGCGGCCAACACTGGTGCGTGCTTGGGCCAAACGGCTGCGGCAAAACCTCCCTGATCAACCTGATCACCGGCTACGAACCCGCCACCGATGGCCTCATTCAAATCGGCACCGACACCTTTGGCAACAGTGACTGGCGGGCCGTGCGGAAGCGCGTGGGACTGGTGACCAACACCCTAACCACCTACCTGGAGCCGGGCGAGCCGATCCTGCATGTCGTGGCCAGCGGTCGTGACGCCAAGCTAAACCTTTGGCAGCCGCCCTCAGCCACCCTAAAAAAACAGGCTCATGGACTCATGGAAGCTGCCGGCTGCGGCCACCTGAAAAAGTCGCTCTGGGCTACGCTCTCGCAGGGGGAAAAACAAAAAATACTCATCTGCCGTGCCCTCATGGCACAGTTCGAAGTGCTCATCCTTGATGAACCCTGCGCAGGACTCGACCCCGTGGCCAGGGACCAGTTTTTGGCATGGATGGGAGAAATCAGTACTTGGCCGGAGGCACCTTCCTTGATCATGGTCACGCATCACGTGGAGGAAATCCTGCCCTGCATCACCCATGTGCTCCTGCTGAAGGACGGCTCCATTTTAGCCCAAGGAGACAAAGCACGCACGCTCAGCAGCCAAGCCCTCAGCACACTCTATGGAGCTCCGGTGAAGCTCAGCCGAAAAGCCGACCACTATGCCCTTCGCGTCAGCGTTTGATGCCCCTGCCCTAAGTCAACTCCACCCTGAACGCCCCCTTTTCCATGCTCATCTTTGATGCTCACCTTGACCTCAGCCTGAATGCCCTGAGCGGCTTCAACCGCGACCTGAGACTGCCCGTCCATGAGATTCGCCATCGCGAAGCTGGCCTAGTCGGAAAAGCACGTGGCGCAGGCACCACGGCCTTTCCCGAAATGCGCCAAGCCCGCATCGGCATCTGTGTAGCAACGCAGCTTGCCGGCTGCATGCCAGGCATCAGCCCCATCGCCAACTGGATGTCTCCCGAACAAGCCTGGGCTGAGACGCAAGGGCAGCTCGCTTGGTATCGAGCCATGGAAGAAGATGGCCAGCTTTCGCCAGTGCGAAATTGGGCCGAACTGGAACATGCCCTGGCTGTGTGGAACGACACCACCACGCCAGACGAGACGAAGCCCATCTTTTACATCCTCAGCCTGGAAGGCGCAGACAGCATCCGCACACCTGCGCATCTGGAGCGCTGCTGGGAGCAGGGTCTGCGCGCCATAGGCCCCGCCCACTACGGCCGCTGCCGCTACGCCATGGGCCATGACACACCCGGTGGCCTGACTCCCGAAGGCCGTGATCTCATCCGCGAGATCAGCCGACTGGGCATGATCCTGGACGTGACACACCTCTCCGACGAAAGCTTCTGGGAGGCCCTGGATTTGTTCGAAGGCACGCTCTGGGCCAGCCACTCCAACTGCCGCACACTTGCGCCTGATGTTCGTCAATTCAGCGATGAGCAAATCAAGGCGCTCATCTCCCGTGGTGCCGTGATTGGCGCTGTCCTGGATGCCTGGATGATGATCCCAGGTTGGGTTCGTGGCCAGACGACACCACAAGAGGCAGGCCTAAAGCTCGATGTCATCTGCGATCACATCGACCACATCTGTCAGCTTGCAGGAAATGCCTGCCACAGTGGCATCGGCAGCGACCTAGATGGAGGCTACGGTACCGAGCAAACCCCCGTGGATCTCGACACCATCGCTGACCTCGCGCGCATCCCTGACCTGTTGGCACGACGCGGCTACCGCGAGTCCGACATCGCTGGCATCATGCATGGCAATTACCTAAACCTGCTGCGCCGCGCGTGGAGCTGAGTCCACAAGCTGAAGGCCAGCTTCCGCGCCCTCAACGATAATGATGCTGGGCGATGCCTAACCGAAAGCGGCGCTGATACTTCAGGGGCGTGACCCCCACATGCTTGTGGAAGTGCTGGGTAAAGCCGCTTTGGTCATAAAAGCCCAAGTCTGCTGCCACTTGGCTGATCTGGGCATCCTCATGCTGCAGAGCTTCACAGGCGGCTTGCACACGCAGCTTCATGATGAAGGTCTGCGGACTGCAGCCAAAAGTCTCGACAAATTTGCGGTGTAACTGCCGCGGGCTCAGGTGGACCTGCGCCGCCAGTTCCTCGACGCTCAAACGTCGGCGGAAATTCTCGCGGATGAACCCCAGCGCCTGCTCGATGTAATGGCTGGCGTGTACAGTTTTCATGGCCTGACCGTAACTCTGAGTCATACCCATGATGCCTGCCAAGCGCCCCTGTCGATCACGCAGGGGCATCTTGTTTGTGATGAACCAATCTGGAATGCCCTGTGGGTTGAAAAACAGCTCCACGATGTTTGGCTTGGCCTCTCCCGTGCGGAAAATTTCCTCGTCATCGCGGCGAAAATTTTCTGCCAAGCGCGGAGGAAAAAGCGCAAAGTCATCTTTGCCAACGATGTCTGCCTCCTCCTTGAAGCCCATCGTTTCGATGAAATGCCGGTTGGCACACATGAGCTGGAAGCGACGATTTTTGGCAAAAAAAGAGATACCCGGCAGATGATCAAACATCCGATAAAACTGGCTGTCATCAGCCAAAGATCGGAGAAAAGCAGAGCGTGGATCAACAGCAGTCACGGGCAGGAAGGATCGACAAGAAACGAAAACGTATCTCCACCGACATCATACGCCGCCGAGTCCAAGAAACGCAAGCCTGACGCGGGATGAGCTTAGTCTGCCTTGGCTTCAGTCGAAGCGGGCGGCTCTTCATCAGGGAGTGGTGGCGGCAGGCTATCCAAGGTATTGATCAGGCTGACGGCGCGCTCGACGGTTTTGTCGAGACGGAACAACAGCTGAGGACTGTGCTTGAGCTTCACGCGCTTGTAGAGCTCACGCTGAATGGCTCCTTTTTCTCGGTTCAGTTTCTCGATGACCTCTTCTTCATCCCGAGCACGTCCCAAGATGCCGACCCAGACGCTGGCTTGACGCAGATCAGGTGCCGTGACGACATCATGAATGGTCAGCACGATGCCATCGAAACGGTAGTAGCGCTCAAGCACGGCACTGAGCTCTCGTTTCATGAGTTCGTTCACTCGATCAAGGCGCTGGGACATAAGAGAAAAAAGAAACGCCAAGCTAGCGGGTGATGAATGCTGTCATCGCCAGCCAACCAAGCACGTGAATTGGATTACAGAGCCTGGGCGATTTTTTCGAGCTCATAGCACTCGATGATGTCGCCTTCTTCATAGTCGGAGAAGCCTTGGAGCTTGATACCACACTCGAGGCCATTGCGCACTTCGGGGACTTCGTCTTGGAAGCGGCGCAGCGTTTCGATGGCACCATCGTAAACTGGCTGACCATCGCGCAGCACACGAGCGCGCTGCTTGCGGTCGATGCGGCCGTCGATGACCTGAGAACCACCGACCCAGCCTTTCTGGACCTTGAAGACCTGCTTCACCTTAGCGTGGCCCAGGACCTTCTCACGCGTCAGCGGATCCAGCATGCCAGTCATGGCTTCCTTCACCTGATCGATCAATTCGTAGATGATGGAGTAAAGCTTGATCTGCACTCCTTCACGCTTGGCTGTCGCCAAAGCTTTGTTCTCGGTCTTGGTGTTGAAGCCAATGACGATGGCATCTGAGCCAGACGCCAAGAGAATGTCCGACTCATTGATCGGACCGACGTCACTGTGGAGGATGCGCAGGTTGATCTTGTCGCTCTCGATTTCTTCGAGGCACTTGGTGATGGCTTCCAGCGATCCGTGTACGTCCGTCTTGAGCACCACCTTGAAGACCTTTTTCTGACCTTCTTCAATGTTGGCAAAGAGATCCTCCATGGTCGCACGACGGCGAGTCACGAGCTTGGATTGGCGCATTTCTTCTTGACGCTCTTCGCTCAATTTCTTGACGACGCGCTCGCTTTCCATGACGACGACTTCATCACCGACACGAGGCATGTCGCTGAAGCCGACCACCTCAACTGGCATGCCTGGACGAACTTCTTTGACGGCTTGGCCGCGATCGTTGAGCAGTGCCTTGGTCTTGCCCCAGTGGGGGCCACAGATGAAAGGCTGCCCGACTTTCAGCGTGCCTTGACGCACGATCACGGTGGCGACAGGGCCTTTGCCAGGCACCATGCTGGATTCGATGATGGTGGCACGCGGTGGAGCTTTCGGATCAGCTTTGAGTTCGAGAACTTCCGCCTGCAAAGCCATGGTTTCGAGGAGGTTGTCAATGCCTGCGCCTGTGCGGGCGGAGACTTCCATGACTTCGATGTCACCACCCCAATCCACCGGCATGAGGCCTGCATCTTGAAGCTGGGATTTCACCCGCATGATGTTTGCTGCCGGAAGGTCACATTTGTTGATAGCAACCATGAGCTGCACGTCTGAGGCTTTGGCATGATTCAGCGCCTCACGAGTCTGCGGCATGATGCCGTCGTCCGCCGCGATGATGAGCACGACGATGTCCGTGACATTGGCTCCACGAGCTCTCATGCCAGAGAATGCGGCGTGACCAGGGGTGTCGATGAAAGTGATCGGCTTGCCATCGTGGAAGACGGAATAGGCCCCGATGTGTTGGGTAATGCCGCCTGCCTCGCCATTCGTGACCTGCGTTTTGCGGATGGCATCCAGCAGTGATGTTTTGCCATGATCCACGTGCCCCATGAAGGTGATGATCGGCGCGCGAAGTTCGAGTTTTTCCTCGGCCACTTCTTCAACGATCTGCGCGGCTGGCTCGACGATGACTTCTTCGACCTTGTGAACACCGCCACCTTTTTCACGCTTTTCCCGCTCCAGACGGAACCCGTGCTTTTCACAGACCTTCTCGGCCACATCTAGCTCGATGGCCTTGTCAGCATTGGCGACAAAGACTTTCAGGTTGATCAGATCTGCGATGACCTTGAAGGGGCGCAGTCCCATCTTTTCCGCGAGGTCCTTGACGATGACGGGTGGCTTCAGGTGGATGATCTTTTCCCCGGCCTCATTGACTTCGAAATCCGCTGGTGGTGCCTCAGGGGCAGGAGGTTTGGGCGGTGGAGCCACGGCAATGACAGGAGCCACCACGGGGCCAGCCACTGGACCTGCGTCTTTCAGCTTGGAAATGGGAGGAAAAGCGGTGACGGCCACGGCTTCCGTCGGGCGCGGGCGCTTCACCTTGGGTTTTTCCTCTTCTTCAAAGAGGTTCAGAGCTTCTTTCTTTTGGTCATCGACCGTCTTCTTGGCAGGCTCGGGTTCAGCATTTTCAGCAGCGGGTGTCGGCGCTGGCACCTCTGGGGCAGGAGCTGGTTTGGCTCCAAGACTTGGCAGGACGCTACCTTCCTTGCGGGTGACTTTGGTCTTGGCGGGTTTCTCGTCGTCGATCAGCGAGAGCACCTCCTTCTTTTTCGCCTTTTTAGGCGTAGAGGCGCTCTCCAGCACTTCCGGTTCAGCGACTTCGCTGCCGGGGGTGTCTTTGCTGGTTTTCGATGAGGAGGAACGGGGAGGCATGAGTGGAAATGAGCGTCTGGAGAGCGTCAGGAAGAGCTGTCGGGGAAAGGGAAAGAAAGATGGGGGGAGAGAGGCTCATGGCTACTCTCCACGGGTGGGGGTGTAAGACTGGATGCGCTCGAACACTTGGCGTCCGAGCAATTCGTCACCTGCGAGGGCATCAATGACATCCTCAACTTCAACTTGACGAAGAACCTGGAGGTCGCCCATGCCTCCCATGACCAACTTGCGGGCGGTTTCGAGATTGATGCCCACGGCCTTCACGAGGTCCTGAGCGGCGTGGTCCATTTGACCTTCAAAGACTTCCTCAGCGTGCTCATCGCGCTCGATCTGCAACTCCATGCCCACGAGGCGAGAGGTCAGGCGAGCGTTTTGACCACGGCGTCCGATGGCTTTGGAGAGATCTTCTTCACGGACGGTCAGGCGAGCAGCCTTTTTGTCTGGAGAGACCTGTATGCTGACGACTTTCACAGGCTCCAGCGCCTTCTTGATGAACTCGACTGGGTCAGGAGACCAGGCGATGATGTCCACCTTCTCGTTGTTCAACTCACGGACGATGTTTTTGACGCGATTGCCCTTCAGACCGACGCAGGCACCGACAGGATCGACCTTTTTGTCACCGCTGTGCACGGCCACTTTGGTGCGGTAGCCGGGCTCACGGGCGATGCTGGCGATCTCCACGGTATGGTCGCCGATCTCAGCCACTTCGAATTCGAAGAGGCGGCGAACAAAATTCACATGGGAGCGGCTGAGCACGATCTCTGGTCCACGAGCACCTTCTTTCTCGACAGCTTTCACGTAAAACCGCATGCGATCACCGATGGTGTATTCTTCCGTCGGCACGCGCTCTTTGTTTGGCATGACCCCTTCAAATTTACCGAGATCCACAACGACATCGCTCTTGTCGAATCGGCGAATCGTTCCATTCACCACGTCTCCTGTGCGGTCCTTGAACTCATCGTAGAGGTTCTCTTTTTCTGCCATGCGCACGCGTTGCATCATGGTCTGCTTCGCCGTCTGGGCCGCGATACGGCCCATGTTTTGCGGCGTGACTTCGAGCTCGATCTCATCTCCCAGCTGTGCGTCTTTTTTGCGCTTCAGGGCCTTCTCCAGGGAGATTTCTTCGAAAGGATTGGAGACTTTTTCAACAGCGATGAGTTTGGCAAAGGCCTTGATGGTGCCTTTGTCAGGATTAATTTCGATGCGCAGCTCACGCGCGGGTCCGATGCTCTTCTTCGAGGCCGCGAGAAGGGCTTGGGAGAGCACCTCGACCATGCGATCACGGTCGATGCCTTTCTCCCTCTCGTAGTAGTCGAATAATGCTTTGAGTTCCGAGGTCATAAAAATCGTTCCATCCCCAGACAAAAAGAGAGCGGGGCGCACCCCACTCTCGCGATGTTACAAACTGGCCCGGGAAAGGAAGTTGCTAAAGTAGTGCGAGCCGAAGAATCAGCAAGCTGATTTTAGAAGCTTCTCCGACGCAGTCCAAAAGCTTTCAGACCGTCATGCGCTGCGGATTGCGCCAATTCGGACGGGCAGCTTGCTCCACGTTCGTTTCTCTGTTCTCTGCTCGCTCCATGGCAAAAGTCGAAAAAGTCCCCACTGCTGATTTCAATCCCTTCTATGGCTGCTTCATCATGTTCATGGCAGGTTTGATTTTTTTAGGAATCATCGCCTGGAGCGGTTGGTCTCTGCTTTCACAGGACAAGGCCATCGCCCAATTCGCTGAGGAACAGCCGGTCACTCTTTCGACGATCGAACTGACTGAGCCTGCTCGTGCAGAGTTGACCAGCCGCCTTGAGACCTTTGCCAAGGCCGCGACCTCCGGTCAAAAGGCAAGCCTGAATCTGACGATGGCCGATCTCAATGGCCTGCTCCTCCTGGCTCCTGACAGTGGCTACGGCAGCTACCGGGACATGATCCGCTTTGTGCGATTCATTCCCGAAAAAAACCAAGTGGTCGGGAAGGTCAGCCTGCCGATGAATCACATCAAATTCTGGGAAAACAAAAAGCGCTATCTGAATGGCGAAGCTGCGTTGGAACTCTTCCTCCACGACCTCGGGCTCGATGCTCGAGTGGCCGCTGTGGACGTGCCTGGCAAAGTGGTGGCCGAGGGATTTGTCAGCGGCATGGGTGCCTGGACGTGGCTAGCGCCGTATCAGAAAATGGAGGCGTTTGGCCCCGCGCTGAGAGCCGTGAAAAAGGTCACGGTGACGGCTGACGCAGTCGTTTTGGAAACTCAGCCCTAAGGATCAGGGGGCCACGGGCTTTAGCGCCGCGACGATGGCACGCACGTTGTGGCCGATCATGCTCTCAAACGTATGGGCATCCACGGCGGTGCCGTCAGCGACCAGGGGTTCGCCGAGCGTGACTCCTGTGCTGCGCACGATCTCCGTCAGCACCTTCGGATTGGCTTGATCCTCAGGAAAGACCGCACGGATTTTTTGATCGCGAATGATCTGAATCGTCTGGGCGATGTATTGGGGCGAGGCATCATCACTGCGTCCGATACCCAAGACGGGCACGCTTTTGAAACCGAACTCCTTGCAGAAGTAGCCAAAGGCAGCGTGGGCGGTCACCAGCTTCCGATCTGACCTGGGGATGCTGCTGATTTGCTGCTGAGCCCAGCGCTTCAACTCATCGAAGCGCTTCGAGGCCGCTTTGGCAGCTGCCGTGTAGGTGTCTTCATGCGCCGGATCAACAGCGGCAAACTCATCCGCCAGGACCCGGGCGGCACGCTTCATGTTTTCCGCACTGTGCCACCAGTGTGGATCGATGCTGCTGTGAGAATGATGGGGGCAGCACACAAAGACTTCCTGAGAGGGGTCGAGCTTCAGGGAGGGGATCGGGCGGCCCACTTCCACGACTTTCACGCCAGAGCCGAGGCTGTCACGCAGCTTGTCTAGGTAGGTTTCCAGGTGCTTGCCCATGGCCAAAAGCAGCACAGACCCCCGCATGGCGGCTATGTCGCGCGCGGCGGGCTCAAAGTGATGCACGTCTCCACCGGCCTTTAGCACTTCCACGACCTGCACATGCTCACCTCCGACCTGACGGGCGAGGTCCGCCAAGATCGGGTGCAGAGTGGCCACTTTTACCGCCGCAGTGGCGGAACTCGTGATCCAGAGACAGAGCAGAGGCAGAAACAAAGCTTTCATGGCAGGGGAAACAAATACGTTCGGGTTCAGTCGAGATTAACGAACTTCTGGGCCGCCCCAGGCAAAGCTGACCTGAGCCCAAACGGCGTGGTCAGTGCCGCGCTCGTTGGATTGATCATAGTTGTATTGCAGGCGCAGGCGCAGCGTGCGGGCCTGATTTGCATACCAAGTGATCCCAGGGCTCGCACGGAAGCGGCTGTCCTGACCCGTTTCGCTATTGCCCGAGACAAACTCACCGCGCAGACCGAGTTCGATGTTGTTCGGCAGACCGTAGAGCAGGCTCAGGTAGCAGCCAAAGTCCTGCTGAGTCTCTAGCGCACGTGTTTCATCCATCTCGTCCTCGACTTTGAAACGGTTCATCATCGCCTCCGAACGAACGCGGAAATAACGTCCACCTGGATCGAACCCATTTTCCCGCCATTGATATTCAAAGTGGGCGCCATAGATGCTGGTGTCTTCTTCACTTTGATTCTCTCCCCAGGCTCCAGAGAGACCGAGCCTGAACTGATGGAAATCGTTGTAATTGAACACGTTTGTCCAGTTCAGCACGTAGGTGATTGAATCGTCCGAAAAATAGGATTCATCGGCTGCGTAGCGGTGCTCTTCCTCATCCTCATGATGGGCATGGCCGTCATGACTCGGTGGCTCACCCAGCGCAAAATCGAACTGAGAAAGCCAAGGCAAAGGCGCAAACCAAGTGATCTCTGCTCCCAAGGTGGTCAGGGAATCGTCTCCCAGCATGCGTGTGTTCACCAGATATTGGTCGATCCAATCAAAGCCATGGGGGTGATAGGTGTTCTGGATGCCAAAGCGATTGTACACACGTCCCAGACGCAGCTCGAAGCCCCCGGGCAAGTTCTTGAACTTCCAGAAGGCCTCCTCAAAGATCGGCTCAAAGTGGTCGTCTTCACCCACTGCCCCCGCATAGGTCACGAAGAACTCGTTGTGATCGTCCAAACGGCCGGAAAGGGAAAATTCGATGTTTTGAAAGGTCACCCCATCCCGGCGAATCGGATCGTGGTGGCCGACAGCAAGCTCTTCCTGATCAATGCTGCTGGTCCCAAAAGCCGTGTCGAAGTGCACGTGGGGGAAAATTTTATCCGCCAGGCTCACATCCAGGCCGGTCAGCCAATCCGCCTCGTCCACCTTGCCATCCATCGGCAACACGACAGGCGAAGACATCGCACTGAAGGTCGAGTATTGGTATTTCTGCTCACGTTGGGCACTGAACTGGGCGGAAGTCTGTCCGGAGGCTTGCTTCAGCCCACTGCACAACAGCAGGAATATGGCCGTGCAAGGCAGCCAAGAGAAGGGAGAGGTGAGGGAGACCATGGCAAAGGGGGGGACACTGGCAACGATGTTGCATCTGAGTCAACCCCATTAGTGCAAGAGCCGTGCAATAGGCAGAGAAAGCGTGAGCATGAAATTCTAGAATATTTCGGATTTGCCTTTAATGAATGTGAATATTATGGTAATTATTGAATAGCCTACTCTCATGTCCCCGTCATGCCGTCTTCCCAAGCTCTCACGAGCCGCATTCACCTTTGTGGAAGCGATATTCACGATTGCGGTCATCGGCATCATGTCGGCTCTGGCGATCAGTGCGATCTCCAACGGTGCACGGGATGCAAACCGCATCGTCGCCCGGCAGCAGCAGGCCGCTATCAATGAAGCCCTGACGACGTGGGTCATGACCCAAACTCGGGTGGGAAACACCGCCCAGATGCGCAGCCTGAATAGCCTGCGGAATCAATACAACGCCCTGGGCACCAGCTTAGCCCGTTTTAACCTCCTGGTGCCAAATCCGGCCTCCGCTGACGTCAATGTGCGCAATGGCTACCTGGAAAAAACGACGGCAGACCACTTTCTCGAATACACCAGCAACACCAACCGCCTGCAAAGCAAAGCCCTGAAAGGCAGCGGACAATACTTGACGCTGCCAAACTGGGTCGATGGCGGCTTCCCGACCGTGGAACTTGTGAACGAAAACTGATGAACACCCCGCCTCCAGCCCCCCCTCAACGTCGGAGACGCGGCTTCTCCATGGTGGAGATGATCGCCTGCGTTTCCGTGATCGGCATCATCGCCTTCCTGGCCATTCCCTCCATCACCCGCATGAGGAGTGACAGCGAGCGGAACCTAGCCATCTCACGCGCCGAGTCGCTGAACCTAGCCATGACGACCTACATCCAGATCGTCGGCCGCACGCAGGCAGCCCTGAACTGGGCCAGCAGGACGAACGATCAGCAGCGCTACGAATTGATCCGCGACTACATCGCCTACGCTGAGCCCACGCTCACCAGCTACATGCCTCAGGATTACGGCATCAGACTACCCTCGAACATCGCGACCATGACCAAGGCGACGCTGACCGGACCGAGCGGAACCATCATCCTTTACTGAAACTTTTCTCTCCGCCATGTCACCCCGGCTCACCTCCTCAGAACTTGGAAAGCCTACTGCGCGCCGCAGCCAGGGCTTTTCCATGTCCGAGATCGTGATCACCATCTCCATGCTGGGGGTGCTAGCCGGTGTGGTTTTGGTGCAAATGAGCGGCAGCTACGAGCAGGCACGAGAGACCCTAGCCATCGAAAAGATGGAGATGCTTAACGGCAACCTGAAGCAGCGCGCCGTCTCGCTGCGCGAATACGTGCTGAGCCGCTCAGACAGCTCCGTGGCTGACGAACTCCTCGTGCTCTTGGACTGTCAGTATCGGCACCCTGATCCCTCCAAGGCAGACTTCAACAGTCCCTACATCGACCCACGCTACAGCCCGCAAACCTCCACCTCGAGCCGAGACTATCGGCTGCGCTGGACAGGGCGGATGTTCGAACTTCTCCGACCGGGGCAGGAAGGCTCCGGGCTCAAAGTCGTCTTTGACGGCTCTGACATCGGCGACACCCGGAAATATCCAGACAACTTCAGCTCCAGCGGTCGCTGATCCACCCCTCTCCCGGTCAAGACACTGTCCATGTCCTCCGCCACTCTTTCTCCGAACGACTCCTCAGCTTCTCCATCCTTCGGAGATGCAGGCAATCCACATTCTGGAAATATCGAGTCCAGGCAGGCCGCCATCCTTTCCATGGAGGGTCTGGCCCTCCAGCATCGAATGCTGCCCGTGACGCTGATGAGGGAGAGCTGCTCTCCTGAAGCAGAGCGCATCGTGCGCAAGCTCGGGCGCGTGCCCTACGTGGCAGACCCCTGGCTTCCCATCATGATGCTGGGGCCGCTTTTGGTCATGGCGCATCACAATCCACGCGCGGGAGACATCTGGGGCGTGCCCCACTTCCTGACCCTGCGTGTGCTGATCAGTCAGGACCAGTACAACAAAACGAGAAAAGACCTCGTCGCTCGCTTTGGTCAGCTACCCATCGCTCAGCAGAGCACCTTTGAGGGCATGGAAGCTCCGCGCTTTGACGAGATGGGGCTAGATGGCACCTTCGAGTGGCTGCTGGAGCACTACCCCTATGACGAGACAGAGGCCACCAAGCTGCGCGGCTTTTACGAAACACAGAAGGAGAAAAATCCCAGGCTCGGCATCAACCACTTCAACATCGTTCAGCGCAATCTGGGTGTTGCGCTGAATTACATGACCACGCGTGGCCGTGATCTGTGCTTTTCGGCAGGAGAAGCACCACGACAAAACTTCTTCCCCCTGCCGCTGCTAGAGCGCCACAACGTCTATCCGCTGTACATTGGCAAGAACGCCGTCTTCATGCTCAGCGAGCACGCGGACAGCTACGCCTTTGAAGACGAATGGCTGAGCATGGGCAACAGTGCCGTGAAAATCATCACGGTGCTAACCGATCCAGCAGGCATCCGCGATGCGATCAACCGTGCCGGAGCCACCTTTGACCCCAGCGGCGTGAAGCTGGACAAAGCGACACTGGCAGCCTCTGCCAGCGGCAATGAATCCGTCATCGACATCATGCCGGAGGAGATGGGGCGCATCAATCCCGCCAACCCCAACCACACACCAGAAGAGCTCGTGCAGTGGGCGCTCTTTACTGCGATCCGCTGCCGCGCTTCTGACCTTCACCTTGAGAAGTTCTACAACGTCGCTCGCTTCCGTGCGCGCATGGATGGGAACATGAAGACCATCCTGACGGCACCGGAGAACGTGCTGAATCGCTTCGTGGCACTCATCAAAAACTACGCTGGCATGAATCAAAACCGGCAGGAGGCGCAAGACGGCCGCTTTGCCCTCAGCGTCGGTCGGCGTCGTGTGGATGTGCGTGTCGCCGCCGTGCCCACACGCCGCGAATTCCAAAAGATCATCATGCGCTTCCTGGACAAGCAGGACGGCGTGCGGCGACTCAGTGACTTTAACCTCGGGCAGCGCCAGATCGACATCCTGAATCGAGCCATGACACGGGACCAGGGACTGATCCTGGTGACAGGACCCACCGGTTCCGGAAAGACCACCACGCTCTACGCGCTGCTGAACAGCGTGAATGACGAAGGCGTGAACATTCAGACCATTGAGGACCCGATCGAATACGAGATCGAAGGCATCAACCAAACCCAGACGAACCCACACCACGGCCTCGACTTTGCCAACGGCCTGCGCGCCCTGCTGCGCGCTGACCCTGACATCATCCTCATCGGTGAGTCCCGTGATAGTGAAACAGCCAACGCAGCCGTGAATGCGGCGCTCACAGGCCACTTGGTGCTCACCACCCTGCACGCGAATGACTCCCTGCGTGCGGTGTCTCGTCTCATGAGCATGGGGGTGGAAAAGTATCTTCTGGCTGACTCCCTCGCGCTCTCTCAGGCCCAGCGTCTTGTGCGCCGGCTGTGTAGCTACTGCAAACGCCCCACGCCCGTGCCACAGGAGATTCAGGACATGATGGCGAAACAAAACGTCATCTCCCAGCCGCTGACGCAGCCCATTTTCATGCCTGTGGGCTGTCAGGAATGCCACGGCACCGGTTATGCAGGGCGTGTCGCTCTCATGGAGCTGTGTGAGGTCAGCACCGAGCTGCGCGACTTGATCGAAGAAGCCGCGCCCATGTCTGCCATGCGCGCCGCTGCCTTCAAGAATGGCTTCTTTTCCCTCTACCAAGAGGGGCTCATGCAGGTCATCGCCGGCCACACCAGCCTCGATGAGATCAAGTGCCTCGCCTACACCGCCGTCAGCTGATCCTCGACTTTCCTCCATCCACCCTTCCCGCCATGACCTTCAATCCCATTCCCGAGTCCACGCCCGCCTCCCGTGCGGGCGGGAGCATCGTTGTCGTCGATGATGAACCGCATGTTCTCGCCGTGGCCTGTGCCATGCTGCAATCGCAGGGCTTCAGCGTCGTCCCGTGCAATTCCGGCGAGGAAGCCCTGGAAATCCTCCAACAGTCGATACTCGCAGGCATGGATCACCAAGCCATGGTCCTGGACTTGACACTGCCCGGGGGCATGTCCGGCTTTGAGGTCATGGAAAGGCTCGTCAGCATCGCTCCGGACCTGCCCGTGATCGCATCCAGTGGCTATTTCCAGGAGGATGCGCGCGACCTCTGCCAGGCCATCGGCTTCGCGGACATCCTGCAAAAACCCTACCCCGTCGAGCACCTCTGCGCCACGGTGCGCCGCTGCATCGCCCGCGAACGCACTCAAGTCTCCTGATGAAGGCGCGCTTCTCCATCGCCCAGCGCTTCATGTTCCTCGGCATCGCCGCGATGGCTGTGGCCGTGGTGGTGGCTTCCGCAGCCTTCCTCTGGCAGGAGTTTCTCATCCTGCGCATGTCGCAGCGCTCCTATCTCAGCGCCGTGATTCGCGCAGCGCAGACGGAACTGGCGAGCCAGTCCCTGCGGCCTGACCAGCTCGCTGGTCTGCGTGACTTGAACGCCGAATCCATCGTGCACCTTCAGATGCGGCTGCAAACCGTCGAGGTGCCCGTCATGATCCAAGAACTCGGCCTGCGCATAGAGATCGCCGGTCCGAACTCCCCGACCGTCAATGTACCGCCGCTGGGGAAAACGCCTTTTGTCATCATCCATGACACCGCTCAGGAATTGCAGCCGCAAGAGCCTGAGCCCAACAAACTGCAAGACATCATCCTCAGGGTCATGGCAGGCACCTCCATGGTCATCGGTGAGGCTCCGCTGACCTTCAAAACTACCCTCAATCAACGCGGAGAATGGTTGCTCGCGGGTGGGCCGCTTTTGGACGACCAGCGCCGCATCGCAGGCGTGCTGGTCGCCCGGCAACCGCTGGTGCAGCCTTGGCATCTGCTGACACTGCCCCGTCTCATGGTGCCGCTGCTCGGCACCGCTGCTGGCTTGCTGCCTGCCGTGCTTGGCTTCTTTTGGTTGGGCCGCTCCATCACCCGCAAGACCACCCAACTCAGCCAGGGATTCCAGGCCATCCGCACTGGAAACCTCAATCACCGCCTTCCTGCTCGAGGCTTCGATGACCTAGACCTCCTCCAAGAATCCTTCAACGATGCCCTGACCCACTTCCAAACGGAAGAGGCCAAGCGCTTGCAGATCCTCTCCGAGTTTCATCAAGCCCGCAAGCAGGCCGAACAAGCCACCGCTGCCAAGGGCGACTTCCTGGCGAACATGTCTCACGAGATTCGCACGCCCATGAATGGCATCATCGGCACCACCTCTCTTCTTCTGGAACTCGGTCTGGCCCCGGAGCAGGAAGAGCTTGTCCGCATGATCCGCTCTTCCGGTGAATCTTTGCTGCATCTCATCTCGGACATTCTCGACTTCTCGAAGATCGAGTCTGGCAAAATGGAGATCGAGTCTCTGCCCGTGGACATGGAAAAACTCGTCGCTGAAGTGGCCGATGTCTTCTCCTACCGCGCTGCGGAAAAGGGACTGGAGATCAACTTCCACATCGATCCCGCTTTGCCACGCTACTTCCGTGGTGATTTCCAGCGAGTGAAGCAGGTCATCGTCAACCTCGTCGGGAACGCGGTCAAATTCACCGAGAAAGGCGAGATCCTCATCCTGGCCCGACAAGTCAGCCGCAAAAAGCCTGAGGGCGATATTCCCCACCTGCACATCTCCATTCGAGACACCGGCATTGGCATTCCCGCAGACAAGATCAGCCAGCTTTTCCAAGCCTTCACTCAGGCCGACACCAGCACGACACGCAAGTATGGTGGCACAGGCCTGGGGCTCGCCATTTGTCGAAAGCTCTGCCGCCTCATGGGCGGAGAAATCAGTGTCGTCAGCGAGGACGGACGCGGCTCGGACTTCTTCTTCGAAATCCCGCTGACCATCTGTCCCGACACCGATGGACGGGAAGAGGAACTGGCTTGGCTAGAGACGGTCAAAGATCGCCGCGTTCTCTTCCACACACCGCACCAGACCACTCAGCAGATCCTGCAGCAAACCCTGCAACTCTGGGGCGTAGCAGGCATCGCCCAGCCTGCCCTGGATCTGCCAGCGGCCCAACTCGCCAGAGATCTGGAAGAGTGCGCCGTGCTCATCCTGGATGCGCGGGACCTCAGCCCCGAGGCTGCCCAGCCTGCACTGCTCACAGCGGCGCGGCAGGGTGTGGCCCTCATCATCTTGCTACCGCTCACGCGCTGGAAGCATCGCGACCAATATTGCCCTCAGGGCTACAAGCGCTTTGTGAAGCTGAGCAAGCCACCGAAGCGGCGCGAACTGCTGCGCGCCTTGGCCGAGCTGATCCGCATGCCCCGCGCCGCCCTCACGCCAGGCAATCAACCCACGGCACCAGTGCCCATGCCTATGCCACTGCCAGTCCCGGTGCCCATCCTGCCACCTGCGATGGCCCAGGCCCAGCATGCGCCGCCACCTCCGGCTCAGTATTTCCCCACGCCGACGCCTACCCCTGCCCTGGTGTCCATGCCCACACCGCTGCCGGTAGCAGAAGCACACGCCCCTGGCACCAACCGCGCCGCCTCCGCCGGGCACGATGCGCACATTTCCCAGGCGACAAACCGCGCCATCGCCGCAGCAGCAAAGGCCGATGGCGACAGCTTCGCTCGCCAAAACCCTGCGCGCATCTTGCTGGTGGAAGATCAGCCTTTGAATCAAAAGATCGCCGTCATGCTGCTGCAGCGCCTCGGCTATCAAAGCATCGACATCGCAAACAATGGCCAGGAAGCTGTCGATCACGTCAGTGCCTCAGGTTACGACATCATCTTCATGGACCTGCAAATGCCGGTCATGGGCGGCATCGATGCCGCGCGCGCCATTCGCTCGAATTTCCACCTGAAGAACCAGCCAGCGATCATCGCCATGACGGGCCATGCCCTCACCGGCGTGAAGGAAGAATGCAAAGCCGCCGGCATGAATGCCTTCCTGACCAAGCCGGTGAGTCTGGATGACTTCCGCCGCGTCATCCCGCCTTGCTTGGAAAAAGAGGCTGCCATGCGCCCGATGTCCCTTTAATCGACGAGCTCTGGCTCGTGGATCGAGGCTTCCGCTCGACGCCGAATCTCAGCCACTGCCCAGCGCGCGTGCTCAGCGATCAGTGGATGTTCATCCTCGGTCAGCGGCTGAAGGGCAGGCAGGTCCGCCAACGTGCCGGTGTTTCCGAGCGCCACGCAAACATTGCGCAGAAAGGCCGGGCGCTTGATGCGCTTGATCGGGCTGCGGGCGAAGAGTGCGCGGAACTCCTCCTCGGTGAGAGTCAGGAAATCGCGCAGTTGACGGGCAAACAGGGCCTCACGTGCCTGAAAGGCTGCCTCGTGGGACAGCTGGGCAAAGCGATTCCACGGGCAGGCCGCAAGGCAGTCATCGCAGCCATAGATCCGGTCTCCCATCGCACGGCGAAACTCTTCAGGAATCGGACCTTTGTTCTCGATCGTCAGGTAGCTGACACAGCGGCGGGCATCCATGCGTCGCGGAGCCGTGATGGCCTGTGTCGGGCAGGCCTGTAGGCAGCGGGTGCAGGAACCGCAGAAGTCTTTGGCCGGAGCATCTGGCTCCAGCGCGAGCGTGGTGATGAGCTCCGCGAGGAAGAACCAAGTGCCGAGCTGACGATGGATCTGCATCGTGCTTTTGCCCCCCCAGCCCAGACCAGCTTCGCTGGCCCAATCTCGCTCCAGCACAGGTCCTGTGTCCACGTAGTAGCGCTGCTGCCCCCCCTGCGCGATGAGCCAAGCATCCAGGGCACGCAGCTTGTCCTGGATGAGATCGTGATAATCATCATTCCAGGCATAGCGGGCCACCCGCCAGGCCTGCTCACGTGGTGCTGAACCTTGGTAATAATTCAAAGCCAGCACGATGACACTGCGCGCGCCCGGCTGCACGATGCGCGGGTCTGTGCGACGATCCATGTTCCGCGCCATCCAGGCCATGTCGCCGTGCTTTCCCTCAGCCACCCAGCGCTCGTAGAGCTCACGGCGCGGCGCAGGCCCAGCCGCTGCCACACGGCAGTCAGCGAAGCCCAACCTAGCTGCCTCAGCCAGCAGCTCGCGTTTCAGATCATCCATGACCGCATGGTGTCGCCGGGCGAGCTTCCTGTCAAAAAACCGCCTCAAGGTTGCGCCACGCCGCGTTTTCCCCCATGCTCCGCTTTCCTCATGGACGAAACCGCTTTGCAATCTGCCCTCAGCAATCCTCAGAACCTCGGTGAAATGCCCGATGCCGATGCCGTCGGCACCGTCGGCTCCCCTGACTGCGGCGACATGGTGCGCATGTGGCTAAAGTACAAAGAAAAGGATGGCCGCCGAGTCATCGACAAGGCCAGCTTTCAATCCTTTGGCTGCCAAACAGCCATCGCGGTGGCAAGCCTAGCCACTGAACTGATTCGCGGCAAAACCCGGGAGGAGGCGCTGCAAATGAATGCAGAAGAGCTAAGTGCTCCGCTAGGCCCTCTGCCCCCGATGAAAATTCACTGCGGCCAAATGGTGGAAGGTGCCCTCAAAGCTGCCCTGGAGGCCGAACAAGCCGCCTCTGGCGCGCCTACCAGCCCCGTGCTGGCAGCTCCTGCCTCAGGCCCGACTTTGGCAGATGCTCTCCAGGCCTCTGGCAAAAGCGCCGGGGGCATCAAAATCATCCTAGAGCCGCCAGCACAGCAATAATCGCAGACTCAATCGCCAGTAGGGAGGCGTGAGCTTGGTGCATCTGGGCGATGCCTTCCCTGCCATGAGTGCTGATGCTTCGACCTCCCTTTACGATCGAATCGGCGGTGCACCCGCTGTCGATGCTTTGATTGATGCCTTTTACGTGCGGGTCCTCGCGGATCCCGTCCTTGTTGGTTTCTTCCACCACACGCCTCTCGAGCGCCTGCGCGCTATGCAGAAGGAGTTTTTCTGCATGGCTCTCGGCGGTCCTGTGAACTACACCGGCCGCTCGCTGTCCCACGCGCATCATGGTCGTGGCATCACGCGGGAGCACTTCACTCACTTTGTCAGCCACCTGCTGGAAACGCTGCGAGACATCGGCATCGACGATCACGATGCAGATCGGGTCATCGAGCACATCAATACCTTCGCCAACGAAATCACCGGAGCCTCGTATTGACTGCCAAAGGGCAGCCAAGATCTGCCACCCTGCGTCCGTGATTCATTTGCCAGGGCGAGGAGTGAAGGGACATTACCGGCCTGCATGGCCGCTCCTTTTTTCACCGTTTTTACCCCGACCTACAACCGGGCGCATACCCTGCATCGCTGCTACGAAAGCCTGAAGGCACAGACCTGCCGCGACTTTGAATGGCTAATCGTGGACGACGGTTCGGAAGACGGCACCGCTGCGCTCGTGGCGACTTGGCAGGCAGAGCAGTGTCTGCCTGCCATCCGCTACGAGCCGCGCCCGCATGGTGGAGCTCACTTGGCCTACAATCACTGTCTGCGCACCGCTGCGGGGCAGATGGTCATCAAGCTCGACTCTGACGATGGCTGCGTGCCACAAGCCCTGGAGCGACTGCGGCTTCATTGGCTCAGCATCCCCGATGAAGCACGCGATGGCTTTTCTGGCGTCACCGCGCTGTGTCAGGATCAGGACGGACAGCGAGTCGGGTCCGAGTTTCCCCAAAGCCCGCTGGACTGCACAGCGGCTGACCTGGACTACATCCACCAGGTGCATGGAGAAAAGTGGGGCTTTCTGCGGCTAGACGTGCTCTGCCAGTTTCCCTTTCCTGAAGACTGCCAGGGGCACTTCATTCCTGAATCCTACGTTTGGTCGCAAGTGTCCCAGCGCTGGCGCACGCGGCATGTGAATGAGATGCTGCGCATCTACTGGATGGATGCGCCCTCCCTGGTGCATGGTCGGCCTGACCCTGTGCGGAATGCAGATGGTCACCGCCGGATGTTCGGCATGGTGCTGAACCTGGAGGCTGCCTATTTCCGCCACGCACCGATGCGGCTGCTGCGCGTGGCAGCTCAGTTTGCACGCTTCAGCCTGCTGCACGGCATCGGCCTTGCTGCGCAGTGGCGGAGCCTACAGCCTGGAATGCCGCGCCTGCTCTGGCTGGCGGCCTTGCCCATGGCATTCATGCTGCGGCTGCGAGATGCACTGCGCTAAAAAAAACGCCGCGGAGGTCATCCGCGGCGTCATTGTTGGAGTCAATCGAGCGGACGATCACCAGCCGTGCGCGTCGCGCACCTTGATCATCGTGTCGAGGATGGTGTTCCAGGTGCCGGGTGTTTCGAGCACGGCGTTCGGGAACATGCAGCCATCCCAGCAGATGTGCTGGATGCCACGGGAGGCGGCGTCCTTGAGCCAGTAGCCGGAGGCCTTCACGATGTCGAGCTTGCCGTTCGGATCGTCGGCACGGCAGTGCTTGCCGGTCTTGTCGTGGCTGCCGGCGCCGTGGACGGTGCCGTCGTTCTGCGCGACGTGGAAGTCGATGGTCCAGGGGCGGAGGGCATCGGTCATCTTTTCGTAGGCGGCCCAGAATTCGGCGTCGGAGTAGCCTTCTTTGACGAGGGCATGCTCGGGGGCGTTGTAGCCCAGCGTGTAGAGGTAGGTGTGGGCCAGGTCGGCCTGGAAGCCGAGCGCGTCCTTGTCACCCACGCCTTCGAGCACGTCGAGCATGTCCTTCCAGGAGTGCATGCCGGCCCAGCAGATCTCGCCTTCGGCGGCAAGGCGCTCGCCATGGTCCTTGGCGATGGCGGCGGCCTTCTTAAAGGTGTCGATGATGCGGGCGGTGTTCGCCTTCGGGTTTTCCTTCCACTTGGCGATGCCGAACTCGGCGGAGTCGATGCGGATGCAGCCGTATTTGCGGATGCCGGTGCTGTTGAAGACCTTCGCGATGCGGCAGGCCATCTTCACGGCGTCGAGGAACTTTGCCTGCTGGGCGTCATCGCCCATGGCGCTGTCACCCACGGTGCCGGGCCACACGGGGGCCACGAGGGAACCAACGGAGAAACCTTTGGAGGCGATCAGATCGGCGATCTTCTTGATCTCGTCATCGCTGGCGTTCGGGTCGGTGTGGGGCAGGAAGAGGAAGTAGTCGATGCCTTCAAACTTCTGGCCGTTCACATTCGCGGCGGCGGTGAGGTCGAGCATGCGCTCGAGGCTGATCGGGGGTTCCTGGCCTTCGCCATCGCCTTTGCCGACGAGGCCGGGCCACATCGCGTTGTGTAGTTTGGGTGCGGATTTGCTCATGAGGAGGTGGGTGGGTTGGATTTTTCGGGGGAAAAGCGGCGCGATGATAGGCACACACGTCAGGAACGCACGAAAAAAGGCCCCCTGTTTCAAAAGAAGCCTCTCGGACTCTCCTCACGGGCTTTTTTCTAACCTACAAAAGCGCACGCACATGGGCCGTCACCGCGCTCGCCAGCCCCTCCAGGTGGTAGCCTCCCTCCAGCACTGAGATCAACCGGCCCTGGCAGTGGTCATCAGCCACCTGCCGCAGCCACTGCGTCAGTGTGGCAAAGTTGGCATCGGTGAGCTGAAATCTGCCCAGGGGATCTCCCTGACGCGAATCAAAGCCGGCACTGATCATCACCAAATCAGGCCGAAAGGCAGAAAGTGCGGGCAGGAGTCGAGTTTCAAAAATCTCGGTGAAGCGTGCCATGCCCGTGCCCGCAGGCATGGGAAAATTCAGCGTGGTGTGCTTGCCGGCCCCTTCTCCAGTCTCCTCCGCATGGCCAGTGAAAGGATACCAAGGGCTTTGGTGCGTGCTGGCGAAGAGCACGCTGCCATCCTCATAAAAAATGTCCTGCGTGCCATTTCCGTGATGCACATCCCAATCGACGATCGCCACCTTCGCCACGCCATGCACCGCCTGGGCATGGCGTGCGCCGAGAGCGATGTTGTTGAACAAGCAAAAGCCCATGCCCTGGGCAGGTCGTGCATGGTGCCCGGGTGGACGCACAGCACAAAAAGCACGCACCAGCTTGCCCGACATGACCGCATCCACGGCCTGGAGCACACCACCCACAGCGCGTGTGGCGACCTCGTAGCTTTTGTCACAGATCTGCGTGTCTCCGGTGCTGAGGGCGTCCAAGCCTGCGGCCACTTCATCCCGCGCCAACTCAACATAGGCGCGCGGGTGGCAGCGCTCTAGCTCTGGCATCTCTGCCGCACGCGTGGGGATGGCTGCCATCTGCGAGACTAGCCCTGCTACACCCAGCGCTTTTTGGATGGCTTGGTAGCGCTCTGGACACTCGGGGTGACCGGGGCCTGGATCATGACCTTCATAGATAGCATCGAGCAGCAGGCCGGTCTTCATCATGCACGCAGCTAAGCCAAAGGCAGCGTGCTCATCAACCCCGAAAAAGCCTACAGCAGCGTCGATTCCACGCGATTGCTGGATTGACGCTCAGGCCAAAGCACGCCGTAATGCCCGAGCTGCCCATGCTCATTCACGAAGCTTATGACTCTCTTCTGCCTCTGCTAGCGCTCGGGCTTGGCTTGGCTGCGCTGGGGCATGTGCTGATCCATCAGCGGGATCACCGCTCTGCTGCCTTTTGGGTGGCCATGCTGGTGCTGTCTCCCTGGATCGGAGCCTGCCTCTATGGGGTGCTGGGCATCAACTTCATCCGCCGTCGTGGCAAGCGCTACCGCGGCCAAGTGGGGCCCGCTTACCGCGACCCACCGCCCGTATGCCCGCTCTTCATCCACACTGAGCCTGAGGCGGCCGCTCGGGACTGCTCCTTGGCCGTCACCTTGGACCGCATCTCGCGGTTTAACTTCAGCTCAGGCAATGCCGTGCGATCCCTGCAAAATGGCGATGAGGCCATGCCCGCCATGCTGGAGGCGATCCGCTCGGCACGAAGCACAATCGCACTATCGAGCTATATTTTTGAAGCGAAGGGCATCGGGGCTGACTTTGTCAAAGCACTCGCTGAGGCACATGCTCGCGGTGTGCAGGTGCGCGTGATCGTGGATGATGCAGGCACGCGCTACTCGTGGCCTCCGGTAACCCGAGTGCTCGCCGCACATGGCGTGCCTGTGCGGCGCTTCATGCCGAACCGCTTCATCCTGCGATTGCTGACGCTGAACCTGCGCAACCACAAGAAGCTGCTCATTGTCGATGGCCAGGTCGGCTTCACGGGAGGCATGAACATTCGGGAAGGCAACATGCTCTCCCGCCAGCCTGCGCACCCTGTGCAGGATCTGCATTTCCAGATCACCGGCCCCGTGGTGGCCCAGCTCGAGCGCGTCTTCGTCGAGGACTGGAACTTCTGCTCAGGGGAGCAGCTCGAAGACAGCGTGTGGTTCCCTGAAATCGGCGCGACGGGTCAGGTCCATGCCCTCGGCATCGTCGATGGGCCGGACGAGGACTTTGAGGTCATGCCCACGGCTCTGTTCGCTGCCCTCAGCGCAGCGAGGCATCGCGTTTGCCTCATCACGCCCTACTTTTTGCCACCGCCAACGCTCATCGCAGCGATGAAGCTCTGCGCCACCCGTGGGGTCGAGGTCAGCATCGTGACACCTGCCAGAAACAACATCCCTTTGGTCTCCTGGGCAGCCCGCACCCTTTACCCAGAGCTGTTGCATGCCGGCTGCCGCCTTTACGAGTCGCCTCCCCCCTTCGATCACTCGAAGCTTCTTGTCATCGACGACACTTGGTCCTTCATCGGCTCGACCAACTGGGACCCCCGCAGCCTGCGGCTGAACTTCGAATTCAACCTCGCCTGTCATTCCAAAGAACTGGCCAGCCAACTCCTCGACCTCTTCGAAAAGAAAAAAGCGGCCAGCCAAGAGATCACCGAAGCCACACTCGAATCCGCGAGCACCGGTGAACGTCTGCGCAATGGCTTTGCGCGGCTATTCATCCCGGTGCTGTGAGAGCTCTTGTGCCCTCACGCCAGCCAATCCCTGAGTTCGTACAAACGAGGATCGCGTTCGGGGGGGCGGGCGGAGTGGATGATCTTGCGGACTTGGCCAAAGATCGGATCTCCACCTTCAGCACCTTCTTCGAGTGAACCAAATTCAGATTCGAGGTTCTCGGGATCTTCTCCGGCTTCCAAACGTCTCACCACCTCACGCAATTCTGGCGGGGTTTTGTCACCCATGACATCAGTCAGCTTGCGCATGAAGTGCCCGAGCTGGCGAGGGTCGGGGTTGTCGTTGTCGATCTTGCCCATTTCGCCTTCCATCTCGCTCATCAGTCCTTCCAGCCTAGCATCGTCAAGGCCTGCCAGTGGATCGTTTTCGCTTTCTTCCTTGGCTCGACCAATGACCGCAAAACGGGAGACACGTTTTTCAAGAGTGAAGCTGGCATTGTCCGGGCAGCGAGGCACATGATCCCGATCCGCCAGGCTACGGGCCAGGAATTGATAGATCTTGTGATTCTGTGGGCAGTAGTACTCGTAGATCGGCATGGCTCGGAAACGCTATGAGTTTGGTGAAGGGGACCAGTTTTCGACAAAAGCGTGCTGCTAGCAAGCGGTGCACTGCGCTAGGGCACACGGTTCATGGCCTCCCAGCGTCGCGGCACTTCCCAGGGGGCCAGGGCTGCACAGGCGGCAGCTTTGAAACTTTGCGTGAGCTCGGTGGCAGGTAGGCCGATGCGGCATACGATGTCTTGAACACGCTCGGGGTCGCGGCTAGGCGAACCGAAAACCTCGACGGCAGCGATGCCTGTGGCGGCGGCAATTTTCGCGGCAATCTCGACCGGACTCAGCTTTCGGCTAGCGACGTTGATGCCTGAACCCAGGCAGCATTCAAAGAAGAGGCGCTGCCCGTCCAGGTGGATGCGATCCCAGGTCAGGTGCTCGGGCGGCTGAAACAGATCCCCAGGAAGAAGCTCGTCGTAGCCCAAGCCGACAGCATCGCTGGACACAGCCAGGCGTCCGTCTGAGCCGAGCTGCGCCTGCACCCCAGGCAAAAGGCAGCCCATGTCCGCTGCGATGCTTCGGGGGGCGTCCTCCGCATCGTAGCTGATGGCTCCACACTCGCTGGTACCATACAGGTTGTGCAGTTTCAGGTGGCAGACCTCTCGCAGCCTCGACTCAAGATCCAATGTCAGAGGCGAACCTGCGCAGACAGCAAGGCTCACCCGATCGAGGCTCAGACCGGCGACCAGCCACGCACGCCACATGGCTGGCACGCCGGGCAAAAACACGCGCTCATGCAGGGCCATTGCCTCCGCCATGCCGGTGGGAAAAGGGGTAGGCAGCCAATGCGTAGGCAGCCCATGCAGTGTCTGAAGCACCGTCGTGGTCAGGCCAAAGGAATGCGCGACACTGAGCGGCGCGAGAGCGATGGCTTGCTCATGAAGACGGAGTGCCAAGTGCAGTCGATCCACATCAGCGAGTACCTGAGTCGCGCTGAAGAACTGACAGCGCCGCACGCCTGAGCTGCCGACGGTTTGCTTGATCATCGCCACGGGCTCCGCTGGCAAGGCGACGGGAACTCGGCGCTGGCGATCTTTTTCCACAACCTGCACTGGCCGGCCCTGAATCATGCCAGCCAGCAGGGCGCAGGTGATGCTGATGCCGTCTCCTTGGGCGAGAAAGTAAGGCCCCAGCCGCTCACAAAGCTGGGGCCTTTGTTTTTCAGCCAAATCGTGCAGCTCCTGAAAGGTCAAGACACCACCAGGATGCCACAAAGCGGGCTGATCGGCCTTGTGGTTGAGGATTTGAAACCAGCGATCAGCCAACATGTGACGGAAGAAAAGGCGAAGAGGTCTCGGCCGCTAAAACGGCCGAGGAAAGTCACCCAAAGGAAAGCCAGTGGCTCGCCTCAGCGATTCACCGGGCAGTCACCAAAGCAGATGCCAATGCTGCGACCCGCATTCACGATCTCGCTATCTGGACGGACGAGACGCAGGTGATTCACCGCCTCATCGATGCTGACATCGCCGACCTGATACTGCTGGTAGCTGACCATGCGGCCAAACTTACCCTGCTCAATCAGGCTAACGGCCATGGCCCCAAAGCGAACGCCCAAGATGCGATCCAGCGCCGTGGGTGCCCCACCACGCTGCAAGTGACCCAGAGTGCAGGCGCGGGTTTCTTTGCCCGTCATCGCTTCGATCTTTTTGGCGACGTATTCGCCGATACCGCCCAGGCGGTCTTCGCCTTTACCGCCGACGTTTTCCTTTTTCAAAAGCTCACCGCTCTCGATGCGAGCGCCTTCGGCCACGACGACGAGAGTGCTGTGGTGACCACGCGCATCCCGCTGGCGAATGGCATCGGCCACATGCTCCAGATTGAAAGGAATCTCCGGCAGCAAGATGACGTCCGCTCCACCAGCCATGCCGCCATAGAGCGCGATCCAGCCTGCGTGACGACCCATGACTTCCAGGACGATGGCACGCTTGTGACTCTCCGCCGTGGTGTGCAGGCGGTCCAGCGCATCGACCACCGAATGGACGGCGCTGTCGAAGCCGAAGGTCATGGCAGTGGCCTGGATGTCATTGTCGATGGTTTTGGGCACGCCAATGACAGGAACGCCCATGCGATTCAGCTGCAGACCTGTCGTCAGGGAGCCGTCCCCGCCCACCACAATCAGCGCACCGATCTCCAGATGGCGAAGGGTGGCCTTGGCTTTTTCGACGATCTCCTTGGGCACTTCAGCCACGTTGCCTTCGCCGACTTTGGCCACGAAGTGCCCTTTGTTTGTGGTGCCCAGGATGGTGCCACCGAGCTTCGTGATGCCGACGGTGCGGGAGGGGTCCAGCATCATGTAATCTCCCGGAGGCAGCAGGCCTTCGAAGCCGTCGCGAAAGCCGACGACCTCCCAGCCAAGCGTGTGAGCGGCGCCGACGACGCCATGGATGACTGCATTCAAACCGGGGCAATCCCCGCCGCTATTCAAGATTCCGATGCGCATGTGTTTGGGTTTAGGGAGTGTTGGGAAATGCGGCTATGAGGAGCCGCAAAGGGTGTGCTAGATCAGTAGTGATTGAGCAGCTGAGATTTGTCCGTGATCGGCCTACCTGCCGCCAGCCAACGGTTGTAGGCATTCCAGCCTTGCTGGAGGAGGGCTTTGGCCTCCGAAAAGGGATCCACCGAGCCGATGACCACGACGACGAGACGGTGGCGATAGATCAGGCTGCTGCCATCGGCCTGCTTGTAAACCGAAGACGGGCGCTCCGCAGAGATGGCCACGCAGCCTCCAGCACGCGGGGTGGAGCTGGCCTTCACTCCGTCGATGTTGGAGTCCCCCAACAGGGCGTTCGTGTTGTTGACCATCGCCGTGACTTGCTGGCCTCCACGGTAAATGATGAGGTCGCGGCTGCGTTGGTTGGTGTAAAAGCGCATCGCGGGGCGGGACACAGCGTAGAGGGTCAGACGGGCGATGTCCGCAGCGGTGGAACTGCCATCGTAAAACCCATGCGGGCTTTGAAACCGCGTGCCTGTGGATCCCTCGCGGTAAGCGAGCTGGTTCATCTGGCGGACGAATTCGGCCATCGGGTTGCCCCCGCGCCCGAGGCGGTAGAGGTGGTCACGCCCGACAAATTCCGCCAGTGTGATGGCGGCCACATCATCCCCCCCCATCATCGTGGCATAGATCAGGTCACGCAGCGTCAGTTTGTCACCCGGCTGTAGGCCAAGGACATTGATGCCTGACATCTGCGCAGCGTAATCAGGAACGGTCGCCAATACATTGACCCCGGCTTTGGACGCCACGGACCAGTCCAGGGCCACCATGCCGGTGGCGATTTTAGACAATCCACCGACCGGACGGCGGCTGTTGGCATTCCCAGCCACGTGAACTTTGCGGTTAAAGCTGTCCACCACGATGACCGAGGACTGGGCCTGCGTGGGGGCAGCATGCAAAAAGACAAGCCCGGCGGTGAACGCGACGAGGAGGGAGAACCGGGGGCAGATTCTGCAATTCATAAACAGGGGGGATTGATCCCCGTTAGCAGGCCTTTCCAGCCGGGCAACTCTGGATTCGCCGCCTGGGGCAAATGAACACACCGCGATCGTGCGATCCTGTGCAAAGCCTGCTGGAGGCATGGGTTGGAGACAGAGGGCTTTTTTGTCGGCTGTGGCGGTGTGCTCTTTGGGCATGAACTTTTCCACCCTTGCCAGCCCGGCCATGCCCTGCATGATGCCGCATGGGTAAGCTCCAAGATAAGATCGCAGTCGTCACCGGTGCCGGACGTGGCATCGGCAAAGCCATCGCCGAAAAACTCGCCGCCGAAGGTGCCAAAATCGCCGTGGTGAGCCGCACGGAAGCCAATTCCAAATCCGCCGCCGATGGCATCAATGCCGTCTATCCAGACTCGGCCAAAGCTTACGCAGTGGACATCGCCGATGGCCATGCCGTGGCCGAAATGGGCAAGCAGGTGCTGGCTGACTTTGGCCATGTGGACATCCTGGTGAACAACGCGGGAGTGACCAAGGACGGCCTGCTGCTGCGCATGAGTGAGGAAGACTGGGACTTTGTGCTGAACACCAATCTGAAAGGTGCTTTTCACATGGTGAAGGCCTTTCAACGCAGCCTGCTGAAGCAAAAAGGGGCGCGCATCATCAACATCGCGTCTGTCATTGGCCTGATGGGAAATGCGGGCCAAGCCAACTACGCGGCAAGCAAGGCAGGCCTGATCGGCTTCACGAAATCGCTTGCGCGTGAGTTCGCTGGCCGTGGCATCACTGCGAATGTGGTGGCTCCTGGCTTCATCGCCACCGACATGACCGGGGTGCTGGATGAGAAGGTCAAAGCTGCCATCTTGGAAAAAATCCCGCTTGGAGATTTCGGTCAGGCCGATGACATCGCCGGCACGGTGGCCTTCCTGGCCAGCCCTGAGGCGCGCTACATCACCGGTCAGGTTTTGGCCGTGGATGGTGGCATGGTCATGTGACAGCGCCTGCCTTTGCCATGGCTTCTTTCTCCGAATGGCTGCTCGCCGCCCGCCCAAAGACCCTCGGGGCTGCTGTGGCACCTGTCTTTGCGGGCTTTTTCATCGGTTCGGCCTTGGTCGGCCAGCCAGTGGACTGGCGTCTGCTCGGCTTCACGCTGGGCAGCACCCTAGCGCTACAGATTGCCACGAATCTATTCAATGACGCGCTCGACTTCCGTCAGGGAAAAGACACCACCGCACGGCTTGGGCCCGTGCGCATCACCGCCTCTGGGGCTGCACGGCCTGAGACCGTGATGCTGGCCGGTTGGCTGACGCTCGCCGTGGCCATCGCACTTTCGCTACCGCTCATTGTCGCACGCGGCTTGCCCATCGTGGTCATCGGCATCCCTTCGTTATACTTTTGCTACGGTTACACGGGCGGCCCATTGCCTCTTGCCTACCGTGGCTTGGGGGAATTGTTCGTGATCCTTTTCTTCGGGCTGATCGCTGTCACGGGATCGGCTTTTGTCCAAAGTGGGGAATGGCTGGTCGGCGGTGTGGTCGGTGGCCTGCAAATCGGCTGCCTGAGCACCGTGCTGATTGCCATCAATAACCTGCGCGACCACGCCGAAGACAGCACCACCGGGAAGCGCACGCTGGCGGTTCGCTTTGGGAAAGGCTTCGCTAGGGTCGAGATCACGGCGCTGATCCTAGCGGCGCACGCTCTTGGCCTCTACTGGTGGGACATCGGGCTGCCTCGTGCCTGCACGCTGCCGCTGGCCTGCCTGCCGCCTGGGCTGTTTTTGCTACTGCGCATCTGGACGACCACTCCCGGCCCAGGCTACAACAAACTGCTGGCGCTGAGTGGGATGCAGCTGCTGCTTTTCGCGGCTCTGCTGTGCCTAGCCCTGCGTTGAGTCAGCCGCTTGGGCGTCCATCACACTGAAGCCGTGAGCTGACGCACGATGCCTGCTGCAATGTCATCCTGACTGGGCTCAATGGACACGGTCATGAGGTCGGGTGTCTCCTCCAGAATCGCAAACTGGCTGTCCAGCAGGCTGACCGGCATGTAGTGCCCCTGCCGGGCAGACATCCGGGAAAAAATGAGGTCTCGGGCACCCTTCAGGTGAACAAACACGATCTGTCCAGGAGCATCTTCCGCACGCAGCCGCTCCCGATAGATCGCCTTCAGTGCCGAGCAGGCTAAGACATAGACCGCTGCCGATTCGACCCGACGCTCCTCGATCCGCGCGCGCAGACGCGCATACCACGGCCAACGATCTTCATCCGTCAGCGCAATGCCAGCGCGCATCTTCGCTTTATTGTCCTCAGGATGAAAGTCATCCGCGTCTTCAAAATGCCCACCCAAAGCGGCTGCCACCCGTTGCCCGACCTCCGTTTTGCCACAGCCTGAGACTCCCATGATGATGATGGTGCGGCACGTAGGGTGGGGATGGTGGTCAGTCATTCCCGCCAGACTAAAGCAAAGCAGCCCAGCATCAAGAAGCAGGCACGCCCGAGCAGCACCTCCCTTCAAGGAAGCATCGGCACGGGCGCGTAGATGAGCTCCTGACCCTCCAGCTTCAGGTAAGCGGCGGCACCAAGGACTTCCGCCTCCGACAGGTGTGGCAGCTGAAATCGACGTCCTGCCAGCGGCCCATCTTCAACAACGATGCCAACGCGCAGGCGTCTCAAAAGATCCGGGATGTTTGGCGTTTGCTCTGTGACTGGCACGCCTGCCGCCTGAATCACCGTCAAGAGGGTGCAGCAGGTCTGGGCATTCTTTTGGTGGGTCGCCTGCTTCGCCGAATAGGGACTGGCAAAGAGAGGCAAGGCCAGGGTCACCATGATGCTGAGCATGCAGATGAACAGGAGCACCTCAAACAAGCTAAAGCCCCGGCGGGATCGAGAGGAGTTGAGTCTCAGAATTGCGTTCATGACTCAAAAAGAATGCTTGGAAGGGTCAAAGAGCGCAAGATTAGAATTATAATTTCAATAATTAAATCAGCTTTGTTTCTCAAAATTGAAATTTAGCGACCTTTGGATTCAATCGACAAAGTCGTAGCTGATAGAACAAATGAATTTTTCCAGAATAACCTTGGCCAACCGGCATGATATTTGTTATTTAAGAAGAATTGATCATTTAAGTTCGCGAATTTTCACTCCGGCTCCCGCATGTCTTCCGGTTCATCATCCTCGCGCCGCCCTGCCGCCAAGCCTGCTACTCAGCGGGCGAAGAAGGCTTCGCGCGAGTTCACGCGGGTGGATCTGAAGGCAGATTCACCCAAAATCCGCGAGATGGAAAAGGCGGAGATGCAGCGGCGCGGCTTCAAGTGGGGCATCGGCATCATTTGCACCATCTGCCTGCTAGCTCTGCTGAAAATCACTGTGCGTGAGGCCTTTCTGAAGAATCCACAATTTACGCTGCGCCAAGTCGTGGTGAAAACGGAGGGTCCTGCGACTGCTGAACAGATCGTGAGGGTCAGCGCCATCACGCAAGGCATGAATTTGCTGACAGCCAATCTGCGTGAGATTCAGCGCCGCATCCTGGAAATGCCGCAGGTAAAGTCGGTGAAAATTAGCCGCGATTATCACGGGCGCATGACCCTGGCAGTGGATCAGAGGCACCCTGTCGCCTGGATTGCTTGTGCACGGCTTGGCATGAGGGCTGGCACACCAGAAACAGGCTACTTTCTGGATGCAGAAGGAACCCTCTTTCCCTGCGAAGTCGTCACCGAGACGTATGCCAAGCTGCCCGTCATCCAACACGAGGCGCTGAACCAAAATCAGCCAGGAAAAAAAATCACTGACCTGTCGGTGACGGCGGCCCTGAGCCTGCTGGAAAAGCTTCAAAAGCGTCAGGAAACCGCAGCGATGCCAAGTGTGCGTGAGATCGCTACTCAATACAGTTGGGGACTGAACATCACCTTTGACGACGGAGCACGCGTGTTCTTTGGCATTGACGACCTCGACGATCAACTGGCCCGCCTAGACCGCATCACCCTCGAGGCTAAGCACCGAGGCTGGAAGATCGACACGCTGAACGTGCTCGTGCGTGAAAACATCCCCATCACTTTCCGCGAAGCTCCTGATCTGGAAGGACTGCAAGATGCCCTCACCGCCTCGACCAGCCCCCCAGCCGCTAGCTCGCGGATCACCCCACGTCGATAACCCTCCACCACTATGGCAAGAAGCACCATCTACGCAGGACTAGAGATTGGCACGAGCAAGATTTGCGTCGTCGTTGGCGAGGCCAAACGCGACGGCACGATCAAGATCCTGGGCGTGGGCACCGCCCCCTCCAGCGGAGTTCGGAAAGGCGAAATCGTGGACTTTCAAAAGGTGCAGATGGTGCTGAATGACGCCATCGTGCGTGCCGAAGAGCCGAGCGAGGTGATGATCCGCACCGTCTTCCTAGGCGTCACGGGCGGTCACATCCGCAGCCTGAGCAGCCGTGGGGCCTGGCGGCTGCCCGAGGAACAGACCGAAATCACCGAAGACGACGTGGAATCCGCCAAGGAAATCGCCCGCCATGTGGAGATTCCGCAGGAAAATGTCTTCCTGCATAGCATTACCCGTCAATACATCGTGGATGGTCAGGAAGGGGTGCGCCAGCCGATCGGCCGCGAAGGGCGCGTGCTAGAGGCAGACTATCACATCATCCACGGGGTGCGCGGTCGCATCCAAAACGCCGTGAAATGCGTGCGTGAAGTGCCGCTGGAGGTGGAAGATGTCGTCTTTACCGCCATCGCCGCCGCTCAGGTCGTCCTGACCAAGGAAGCGAAGCAGCAGGGCGCGCTCATGATCGACATCGGAGGTGGCACAGCCGATTACGTTTTGTATGAAGATGCCATGATCGCGGCCTCAGGCTGTGTGCCACTGGGGGGTGACCACATTACCCAAGACATTGCCATGGCAGTGCAGATCCGGGATCGCTATGCTGAAGAGCTGAAGATCAACGAAGGGTCCTGCAACTACGAGGATGTAGAGCCCGATGACATCGTGAGGGTGGAAGATGACAATGGCTTCATGATCGCTGAAGTGGAGCGTGCCTTTTTGAATGAAGTCATCCACATGCGCGTGAGGGAAATCTTCGAGCAAGTGCGGATGCGCTGTGACAAGCACATCAGCCGTCTCGCAGCAGGAGTTTATCTCACAGGTGGCACCAGCCTGCTGAAAGGTATTGACGTAGTGGCACAAGATGTGTTTCAAAGGCGCGTGACACGCTCCGGGTCCGCTCCCGTTAGTGGCGTCACGGCCATGTTTGAGAAACCTCAGTTCTCCGCACCGATCGGCCTCATTCGTTATGCTCAAATTCTCGACCAGGAGAAGCCCTTCATGTCCCCCCTGCTGCGACTGGGGCGAAAGATGGCCGACCTGTTGTCCGCCGTGACCTGACCTCCCGCCAGCATGCCCATCCGGGCTCCTTTTCCTACCAGCGCCTCCAGACCCACCCTCCACCCAATTGCACACCATGGTCGAATATGATCGTCACGCCCTGAAAGAGACTCTGGAACCCGGAAGCCTCAGAACCTGCATCGTCGGCATCGGGGGCGCGGGTGGCAATGTCCTGGACCGCATCACGCTCGATCGCACGGTAGATGCCAAGCTCATCGCCATGCACACGGACATTCGTGTGCTGAGTCACTCCATGGCTCCGCACAAAGTCCAGCTCGGCATCGAACTCATGCGCGGTGTCGGTGCAGGCGGCGATCCTGAACTCGGACGTGAAGCTGCGGTATTCTCGCGTGAACAGATTCGTGAGGTGGTGGATGGACACGACATTGTCTTCCTGTGCACCGGTCTCGGTGGCGGCACAGGCAGCGGTGCAGCCCCTGTCGTGGCAGAAATCGCCAAGGGCACCGGTGCGCTCGTCTTTCTCACCGCCACGATGCCCTTCTCCTTCGAAGGCAAACGCCGCCTGAAACAGGCTGAAGATTCGCTGGATCAGCTGCAAAAGCGCGCAGATGCCCTGATCCTGTTTGAAAACAATCGCATGGGGGAGCTCATCCTGCCCAAGGATGGCATCCAGAAAGCTTTCACCCAAGCAGACCAGCTCATCGCTCAGTCCCTGCGCGCGGTTTCGACCATCCTGACCACGCCAGGTCTGGTGAAGCTCGGCCTTGATGACCTGACCGCCGCCCTGAACACCTCGAACGGACGATGCCTGTTCGGCTTTGGCGAGGCACGCGGCCAAAACCGTGGCCAAGAAGCCGTGAAACGCGCGCTGAAATCGCCGCTGATCGACCAGGGCCGCCTGCTCTACCAAACCCGCACGCTGCTCGTCCACATTGCTGGAGGTGAATCCCTGACTCTACTGGAGGTCGATGCGATCATGAAGCAGCTCGGCAAAAACGTGCCGGATCAGACTCATATCCTCTTCGGTGTCGCCGTGGATGCCAAGCTAGGCGATAGCGTGTGCGTCACGCTGCTGAGCTCTCTCGGACTCGCGCAGCTCAACACCCTCGTCGCAGTAGCACCTCCTTCGGAAATGCTCCCTTTGCATGAGCGCCCGATGCCTTCTGTGGTCGATCTCATCCCCAAGATGGACACTGCTGAGCTCAAACCCGAAGCCGCTGAACCCGCACCCGCACCCGCACCCGCACCCGCACCCGCACCTGCCCCGACACGGCGAGGCACTTCGGCCAAGGCCAGCGCTTCCCCCCCGGCAGTGCCCCAGGCACCTTTGGCAGAAATACCTGTCGCGCCCACACCACGGCCCGCGCCAGTCAAAGCCCAGCCGATTGAAACGCCGAAGCCTTTGCCAGCAGCAGTGATGGACTCCATGGACCTGCTCTTCCCCGAGGATGAGGTGGCTACTCCATCCAACGGAAGCCACACGGACTTTCCTCTGAAGGACAGTGCCGAGGACGATGATCTTTTCCACCAAGCCGCAGCAACGCTCGACAAAGCAAGTCAAGCACTCGCCCGCTCCACACCGGCTCCGCTTGAAGAAGAGGAGCCTTGGGCCGAAGACATGCCGCAGGAGGCAGTGGATGCCCTGAGTGAAGAGACCGCAGAGGAAGAAGCCCTAGAACCTGTTGCAGAGCCCCCCCCACCGGCAAAGCCAAAGCTTTCGATCGAAGAATTTGTGCCCATCAAGCCAACCGTGAAGCCAGCCCCGAGCACAGGTCTGGCGGCTGTCGTCGCGGCTCGTCCCATCACTGCACCGATCCAGCCCGTGCCCCAGGAAGACGCAGCCTACGCACCACCTTCGATTCGGCCTTCGGCACCTTCCGTGGCGACAACCACGAAAAATCAGGGCAATGGCAATCATGCACCTGGCAATGGCGAACAGACCGCTTTCCGCTTCGGCAACGAAGAAGAACGCGGACGCTTCAAGCAAACCGAGCCCGTGCTCGCCGATGGCGGTGAAGATCTCGACGTGCCAACCTGGATGCGGCTCAAGCGCAAACTGAAACGCTAATGGTAGGCTTCGGCCCACGAAGGTGATTCAGTCACGAGATGGCAGGCTTGCTGCTTGAACAGATGCGGCCTTACTGCCATCCAATGTCGCACATGCGCAAAACCAAGATCCTATGCACTCTGGGCCCGGCCACGGAAAGTGCCGAAGTCATCACCAGCCTGATCGCCAAAGGAGCCGATGTCTTTCGGCTAAACATGAGCCATGCTTCCCACGACTGGGTGCGCATGGTTTATGGGCGCATCCGTGAATCCGCCGCCCATGCCGGACGAGAAATCGCCGTGCTCATGGACCTCACTGGGCCAAGCATTCGCACAGGTGATGTGGAGCAACCCTGGCAGCTCAAAGTCGGTGATGAAGTCGAATTCCGCTGCACAGCTGACTTTCAGCCTACCACCACTTACTCCTGCACAGTGAATTATCCTGATCTGGGGAAGGATCTGAAGCCTGGGGATGTCATCTTCATTGATGGCGGCATGATTCAGGTGAGAGCCCACACCGTGACTCAGAAGCACGTCGTGGCTACCGTGCTCACGCAAGGAGAGATGAAAAGCCGCCGTCACATCAACCTACCCGGTGTCGATGTGCGCCTACCTCCTCTCACAAAGAAAGATTATGCCGACCTCGATCTTGGCGTGGAACTCGGAGTGGACTATTTCGCACTTAGCTTTGCCCGTGAGCCGGGCCACATCCAGCATCTGAATCTCTTGCTGGAACAAAAAGGCAGCAAAGCACGAGTCATCGCTAAAATTGAAAATCAGCAAGCCCTGAAAAACATCGACACATTGGTCGAGGCAAGCGGCGGCATCATGATCGCACGAGGTGACCTCGGCAGTGAGTGCCCCATTGAGGACCTGCCACTCATCCAGCGTCACATCGTCGAACGCTGCTCTTTCCATGGCCGCAAAGTGATCGTGGCCACACAAATGCTGGAAAGCATGATCGAAAATCCAGTGCCTACCCGCGCAGAGGTCACTGATATCTTCAACGCCGTCATCGAACAGGTGGACTGCGTGATGCTCAGCGGCGAGACCAGCGTTGGACGGTATCCCGACAAGTGCGTCGAGGTGCTCGACAGTGTCATCCGACGCATTGAGCAAAAGTATCCCTCAGGGCGCTTCGCGAGCGATGCACCGCTCAAGACCAACAAACACAAAACCGTCAAGGCTGCGATCCTTTTGGCCAATGACATTCCAGGCTCGAAGCTACTCGTCTTCACCCTGCGTGGTGTCATGGCGCACCTGCTAGCCCATCAGCGCCCTCAGTTTGCGCCCATCTTTGCTTTCACGCCGAAGTTGAATGTCAGCCGTGCGCTAGTGACCGCCCGAGGTGTGCAGCCCTATGTGCTACCGTTTGAAGAAGGCAATCCAGAGAAATCCATCCGCGATGCCATCGACCTTCTGCATCGTCACTCTTTAGTGAAGCCAGGTGACCCCCTGGTGATCTTGAGCGACGCTCTCTACGATGGCGTGAATGTCGATGCCATCCTGTTGCGCGAAGCCTGAGCCGACTCAGGATCAGCGGAGATCACTCGTCAGCCTTGGCCTTCATCAAGGCTGACGGCTCGCCTTCCATGCAGGCCAGCCACCATGAAGAATGTAGCAATCGTCCAAAGGCACACTAGCCACTAGCCTTTCACGAACATGGCGGCTCGCTTCACACCGCTGGCCACTGCAGTAGATGATGACAGGTCGATCAGCGCGCTCGAGATCTTGCAGAAGCTCCAAAAGCTGCACCTCAAACTCTTGCTCATTCAAAAGCCGCGCTCCAGGGATATGCTCGGCTAGGTATTGCTCACGCGGGCGCGCATCCAGCCAGATCACTCGATCGCCCCAGCGTTCCCTCACCTGCTGCACCGTCACCTCATGTCTGCTCATCGGCACCGCCACTGCATGCAGGGAGGGTGCACGCGGATGAAACTCATGCGCCGCCCACGCAGCCAGTGCTGATAAACAGACAAGCACACCAGCCTGCAGGATCATCGAACTCATGGCGCTTTGGCTTCCTCCTGCTTACGAAAGATGGAAAAAAAGGCCAACTGACGCTGATACTTCGGGATCGCACTGTCGGTCTCGATCTTCAAAGCACCCAGCATCACATCCGCCGTACTTCTGGGCTTCACGGTGACTTCATATTCACGGCCTGGCCGCACTTCTTTCCAGGTAAACTCCACCCCTTCGCGTGTCGAGGTGATGTTGGTGATCTTCATCGGACTGGCACCCGTCATGGTGACCCTTGTGGTCCGTTCCACCGCTTCTTCCCCCAGCCACCATTGCAGTGTCTTGGGCTCGATCTTCACGACCTCAGGCACCTCCAGGGCGAAATGAATGACCCACTCCGGCTGTGCAGGATCATCGGTCTGCACGTGTACCGTTTTTTCATGTCTGCCAGTAAAGCTGGACACTTTGAATTCCGCCTTTCCCACGCCTTTTTCACCAGGTGCATAAACCGCCTTATCCAATGAGGCACTGAGGCAACTGCACGCACTGTCGATGGTCAGCACACGCACGGGCTTGTCGCCTTTGTTGGTGAACACAAACTCCGTGGTGACACTTTCGTCCTCCGGCTTTGGCTTGAGTTCAATGACCCTGCTTTCCGTGGCCAACTCAGCCCGCAATTCGCTGGGCAGGACCACTCTCCAGGTCAACAAAAGCGCGGCAAAAAACAGAACAGTTCTCATGCCAAAATGATGCAGCGTCCACAGCCAGGCTGTCAACGCCGCAGTCAGGGCAGATCATCAAGTCTGTTCCTTCCACAAGCGTGGAGTTTTGAGTGCACTTGCCCCTTGCTGCCCTACCCTGCCCTTTGCAACCCTGGCTTTGCAGCGCACGTTTTTCCCCAACCATGAGCGATTCCCCCCAACCCAAATTCACCAACGCCCTCGCGAAGGAAAAATCCCCTTATCTGCTCCAACACGCACACAATCCAGTGAACTGGCTGCCCTGGGGAGATGAGGCTATCGCCAAAGCTAAAGCCGAGGACAAACCCATCTTCCTCTCCAGCGGCTACTCCACCTGTCATTGGTGCCACGTGATGGAGCGAGAATCCTTTGAGAACGAAGAAGTCGCCGCCCTGATCAACACACACTTTGTTCCTGTGAAAGTGGACCGTGAGGAACGGCCCGATGTGGACCTGACCTACATGACCTACGTGCAGGCCGCGACTGGCGGCGGTGGCTGGCCCATGAGCGTCTTCCTGACGCCTGACCTGAAGCCCTTTTTTGGCGGCACTTACTTCCCCCCCGAGAACAAAGGCGGCCGCATCGGCTTCAAGAACCTGCTGCTCGAATTGAACAAAGCCTGGAAAGAAGACCGCGAGAAAGTCCTGCAAAGCTCAGTCCGCAGCATCGATAAGCTTCAGGAGCACCTGGATGGCGAAAACGAAGGTGCCGAGATCAAGACGGAAACGGTGATTCAAAAGGCCTACGATGATCTCGCAAGCAGTTATGACTATCATGAAGGTGGCTTCAGCGGAGCGCCAAAATTTCCACGCCCTTCCTCGATCAACCTGCTTTTGCGCATTCAACACACCTGGCGGCATGAAGAAGCCAGGAAAAGCGAGGCAGAATGGGCAGGTGAAATGTCTGTCCGCACCTTACGCGCCATGGCTGCGGGTGGCATCTGGGATCACGTCGGCGGCGGGATGCATCGCTACAGCGTCGATGGCTACTGGCACATCCCACACTACGAAAAGATGCTTTATGACCAGGGGCAGCTGCTTTGGGCCTATGCCGAAGGTCATCTGGCCACGGGCTCTGCTTTTCTGGCCGAGATCGCGCGCCAAATCGTCAGCTATGTAAAGCGTGACCTACGCCACCCTGAGGGAGGTTTTTTCTCAGCAGAAGATGCCGATAGCTACGCCAAAAAGGGCGATGACCACAAAAAAGAGGGTGCCTTTTACGTCTGGACAGCGGCCGAGATCGACGATCTGCTGGGCAAAGAAGAAGGAAGCATCTTTCGTTATGCCTACGGAGCCCGCCGTGATGGCAATGCACGCCCTGAGAGTGATCCTCACGAAGAACTGAAAGGCACCAATACGCTCTTTCGCGCCTATTCCGCCAAAAAGACCGCCGAGTTCTTCAAGAAAACATCCGAAGAGATCCAGCTGATCCTCGATCGAGGCATCAAAACCCTATTCACAGCACGCAACAAGCGGCCTCGCCCTCACCTAGACGACAAAATCATCACCGCCTGGAATGGCCTGATGATCTCAGGACTGGCGCGCGCAGGAGCAGCACTCAACAACGACGATTTTATCCAGCTCGGCACGCAAGCCGCGCAATTCATCCACGATCAACTCTGTGCAGAGCCTGGCAAGGGGCTGCATCGCAGTTGGCGTGAGGGGGGGCGCGGACCCAAGGCCTTTGCCATCGACTACGCCTGTCTCATCCATGCGCTGCTGGATCTCTATCAAGCTGGTTTTGAAGCCAGATGGCTTCAATGGGCTGTGGCACTTCAGGCTGAGATGGATAGCCTTTTCCTGGATCGGGAAAAAGGCGGTTACTACAGTGTGCACACCGACATGAGCCACTCGGTGCTACGCATCAAAGAAGATTACGATGGGGCGGAACCCTCGCCCAATTCGCTTGCTGCCCTTAATTTGAGCCGACTCGCCACGATGCTAGACAGCCAGTCGCACTCAGATCAGGCCAAGAAGATCCTCACTCTCTTTGGCAAAACGCTGCAAGACAGCCCTAGCGCTGTCCCCGTGCTTGTCATGGCGGCGGACTTCACAGCGCGGGGGAAACAGCAGATCGTTCTCGCAGGAGACAAGAGCACTCCTGAGTTCCAAGCTTTGAAAAAAGCCGTCCAAAGCCACTTGCTACCCAATGCAGTTCTACTTCACGCTGATGGCAGCGAGGGCCAGCAATTTCTAGCTAAACACAACGCAGCTCTGGCCGAAATGAAGCCGATCTCGGGAAAGGCTACAGCATACGTCTGCCAAAACTACACCTGCCAAGCTCCAGTGACTGAGGCAGCCGCTTTGCAGAAACTGCTATGAATCCACGGAATCATAACACTCATGACATATTTCTGACATCGCCTTCACTTGGCACACGGCGTGCTTAGTATGGATTTGTGGAAGTCCCAACCCGAATCATTCCCATCCAACAACCAACTCAGCCTGCACCTGTCCTGCGGGTAGAGTCAGACCCTGCTTTGATTCGGATGAATATCGCAGGAGGTAAGGAGTCTGTGAGTGGAGGTGATCCAGAAGGGGCACAACGCTTCGCAGGTGAAGTGAAATTTGTTAGCTATTACGCACAAAAGCTGGCAGACATTTTGGGCATGCGCGGTCTTGTGCTAGGCATCGTCGAAGATCGGGAAGGACAAACCTCCTTTCGCAGCACTTCATCGGGCTGTCATGGCTCGGTTTCAGGAAACAAGCGCAGCCTTTGGCAGGTGCGTGAATCCCTGATGAAAAGCTAATTTATAATTCCATGCCATGAGCTTAAACTCACTCATCGCTGCTGCAGCCGCTTTGCAACGCCTAGAAGGAGTCGCGGGAATCGTCTTGTTCAAAGGCAAAAACACGGTTCACAAGCAAATGCCTTTTTCGGACGGTAGAACGCTTGATCTTCAAGAGACGGTGGGGCAGATGATGGATGGCTACCGTCAGGTGCGGCGAAAGATGCGCCAAATTTATCTCGAGTTCGACGGGGGAACACTTCTCATCCTCACCCAAGAGGAAAGCATCTTGGTTCTTCTGCTGACAGGTCGCGCCGATGCGGATCTAGTCTCCAGTGCGGCTGGCGTCTTGATGAATGACCACGCACTTTTGCTAGCGCAATTGTCCACCGACGCTGGTAGCAGTCAGGGAAAAACGGCCGACGGTATCGAAGAGTTAGTCGTCACAAGCCCAAGGCGACTGCAAGAGATGAGTGAGAAGGCAGAGCCAGTGGTGAACAACTGGGGACAGGTCCGAAAGGTCATCGAAAGTATCCTGGGGAAGGTCATGGGAAGAGCTCAAGCCTCCAACCTCATCGATCGCACGCTAGACGAAGAGAAAGTGGCTGATCCCTACCGACTGACTGCCTCACAAGTCAGAAAACTGGCCGAGACTATCATCGAACACATACCTAACACATCAAAGAGACGCCAACTCCTCACCGAGTTGGAATCTCATTTGGAGGAACTGAACCTTTAATTTTTTCAAAGCCACGCATGAGCCTTCGTTTACACCTTGCCCTAGCCGTTATCTTCTTGTCCCTCACGATGGTGTCTCCTGCGCAGACATCCTCCCCGGGGGTAGAAGCAAAGCTGGATACGATCATTCAAAAGTTAGACCAGAGTCAAAAGACCTTGGACGGTGTGGCGGCGAAAGTTGGCACTGAAGCTCCAACCGCTGAAGCTGCAAAGCCTGCCGCAGCTGCATCGGATTTTGCGCTTAAAAGTGATGTTGAGACGGTTCAGTTGAACGCAAACTACATCTGGATGATCCTCGCAGGAGCTCTGGTCTTTGTCATGCAGGCAGGTTTTGCCATGGTAGAATTAGGTTTCGCGCGCGCCAAAAACAGCATCAACATCGTGATGAAGAATTTTTTGGATTTTTGCATCAGTGCGATCGCTTTTATGTTCCTTGGTTTCGGACTGATGTTTGGAACTTCACTCTCAGGTTGGGTAGGCTCAGATGGGTTTTGGCTCTCAACTCACGCAGGCGATTCTCCACTTTGGTGCTTTTGGTTTTTCCAGGTCGTTTTTGCAGGCACCGCCTGCACCATTGTCTCTGGGGCAATGGCAGAACGAACCAAGTTTGTCGGCTATCTGATCTATGCGGCGCTCTTGTCGGCAATCATCTATCCTATTTGCGGGCATTGGGCCTGGGGCAGCTTTGCAGGAAGTTATGGAGTAGGTGGCGAAAAGGGTTGGTTGGAGGCCATGGGCTTTATTGATTTTGCAGGTTCCACCGTGGTGCATTCCGTGGGTGGAGCTTGCGCCCTTGCTGGAATCATGGTGGTTGGACCTCGTTATGGCCGTTTTGGAAAGGATGGAACACCACGCCTCATCGCTGGTCACAACATTCCTCTCGCTGCACTTGGCGTATTTTTGTTATGGTTTGGTTGGTTTGGTTTCAATGCAGGATCGACCTTGATTGCCAACGCAAGCATTGGACGAATTGCTGTGAACACCACCATTGCCCCAGCTGCGGGTGCCATTGCTGCAATGATCTCGATGTGGTTTGTTCAAGGTCGGCCTGATGTTGGCATCACCTTGAATGGTTCTCTCGGAGGAGCTGTTGGCATCACCGCCTGCTGCTCGGTGCTAACGCCTGGATCTGCCTTTATTGTGGGTATTGTAGCAGGCATTTTGACCACGGTGGCAACCATTGCGATCGAGAGATTGCAGTTGGACGACGCTGTCGGCGCAATTCCTGTTCATCTTTGCAATGGTTGGTGGGGCACTCTCAGTGTCGCCTTGTTCCATGAAAATGGATTCGATCCTAGAATGTTAGGTGTTCAAGCTCTTGGAACGCTGAGCATTAGCGGTTCGGCCTTCGTGGTATGTTTTCTGATCTTCAAAGCCGTGGATATGACCATCGGGCTTCGCGCCAGTGAGACTGAACAAGTCGATGGACTCGACTTTGCCGAGCATGCCGCAAACGCCTACCCAGATTTCCAGACCACAGAACAAGCCTGATATGGTCAAAGATAAGAAGTTTATTTGATGCTGCCCAGGATTGCTTTCAGGGTGACGGTGTAACCCTGCATGACTGACCTGATCTCGCTCGAAAAACAACACCTCTGGCATCCATTCACACCGATGCAGGCATGGTGCGATGAAGATCATGAACCCTTGCTGCTAACATCAGGACAGGGCTGTAAGCTTTTCGACCAACATGGACACGGCTACTTGGATGGAAACAGCTCGATCTGGACAAACATACATGGACACAATCACCCCACGATCAATGCAGCGATTCAGGCACAGCTAACAAAAGTTGCTCACACCTCGTTTCTGGGATTTTCACATGAACCTGCCATACAACTGGCAAAAAAACTCATCGGGCTACTCCCAGGCAGTACCCTTACACGCGTCTTTTTTTCAGACGATGGCTCGACTGCTATTGAGTGTGCGGTGCGGATGGCACTGCAATACTGGAAACAAAACGGAAACCCAAAGCGAAAGACTATACTGAGCTTTGACCGGGCCTATCATGGTGACACTCTTGGTGCTGCTAGCTTAGGAGGCATCCCTCTTTTCAAAGGAAGTGGGAATGAATTCGGCTATCTAACCCGACGCGTTGCGGATCTCCAGGTGCTAGAGCAGATGAATTCAAAGCAGACCGAAACATTGGCGGCAGTAATCATTGAACCACTGATTCAAGGGAGCGCAGGCATGCGATTGTGGCCGACAGGGATGCTTCGAGCGCTTTCTTCCTGGTGCCGAGAACGGGATATCTTCCTCATCCTGGATGAAGTCATGACCGGTTTCGGACGCACTGGAACCATGTTTGCCTGCCTGCAGGAAGCCGTAGTGCCCGATTTTTTATGCCTAGCCAAAGGTCTCACAGGCGGATACCTCCCGATGGCAGCGACGTTAACTAGCGAACGCGTTTTTGAGGGCTTTCATGGCCATGACAAAACCTTTTTTTATGGGCATAGCTACACAGCTAGCCAATTGGGTTGTGCTGCTGCTTTGGGCAGTCTTCAGGTTTTTGAAGAAGAGCAAACTTTGGAAAAACTTCCAGACAAGATACAGCACTTGAGTCACGAACTCCAGAAACTGAATCGTAAGGCATGGGTGAGTGAGATTCGCCAATGCGGTCTGATCGCTGGGATTGAACTTCATCCGCCTTCTAATGCAGGAGTGGCCTGGGGTGCACATGTTTGTGTCTCAGCACGGAAATATGGACTGCTGACACGTCCCATCGGAAATACCGTTGTGTTGATGCCGCCTTTGTCATCCAGTTTAGAAGAAATCAGCCAAATGGGTGATGCCATTTCAAAGGCCTTGAATGAAGTAATACCATCTTAGCATAAATCTCCGAAAAGTCGATCTGTAAAGAGGAGAATGGGGATAGGGAAGAAAAAACCCCTAACCTTTCGGAGAGGGGTTTGTAATCTGGCGGCGTCCTACTTTCGCATGGCCTGTCG
>JAIXSY010000017.1 GCA_027484445.1 Verrucomicrobiaceae bacterium | reverse complement strand
TGATCGACCAAAGGAGCGCGGACACTCCTGTCCGCTTGGCTGAATGCTTCGCGGCTTCGCTGCTTTGTTGAAGGTGGCCGACAAGAGGGGCCGCGCTGCCCTGGGCTGGGATGCGCAGCTCCAGGTTCTCACCACCAGTGCGTTCGCCGTGCGGAAAGTTAGACTGCTCTCCACAAACCCACGCGTCGGGTGGTAGCGATTACCGGGGAGTGAAAAAACGGGGCAGCAGGAGCAGGCGGTGCCTGTCGGGATTCAGTGTAGCTCAGTGGCCAAATGCATGAAAAAGCAGCCTGGGGATGAATGAGAACAATGCCAAACAAGAATGGCACGAGCCATTCGCGCCAGACTTCCGAGCCGAAAAATTGATTTATTGCATTGATCATCAATGAATTGAGATTGAGACCCTACTTTTCACCTGGCATCTTTTTTTTGCTCTCGATATTGCCATTGGGGGCAAAGGTGAAGTGCTGCGCGTCCTGCCCGCTGACTAGGCTGCTGGTCAGCCGGTTCTGGCTATCAAAGATGAAGCTTTCATGCCGTACCTCCAGCACCGGCGCGCCGCTGGGTGCTTCATGGCGAGTGAGCCTACGCCACTCCACATTGCCCATATCATTGACGCGCAGCTCCAGGTTCTGCACCGCCTGCGCGTTCGCCGTGCGGAAAGTCAGACTGCTCTCCACAAACCCCCGCGTCGGGTGGTAGCGGTTGCGGGTGCCCTTGGGTGTGGGAAAAACAGTGCAGCAGGGGCAGACGGTGCCTGTCAGGCTTCAGTTTAGTTCGGGGCGAAATACGCGGAAGAAGAGACTTAGTTTTTGTCAATTGTCGCACGACCCCGGTTTCCGTGCTTCATGTCGCCTGACCCCGGTTTCAGAGCCGAAAAACTGATTTATTGCATTGATCATCAATAAATTGAGATTTTGACTGTACTTATTGCCTGGCATCTTTTTTCGCCTTAATCTTCGCGATCAGAGCAGCTCGTTTTTCACGAATCACTGGTTCGAGCTGAGGTGGACCTAGATTGTGCATGAAATCCAGTGTTTCGTATAGATCTCGTCCGACATCATTTCGTATCGTAGGATCAGCGCCTGCCTGCAACAGGCTTTCGATTATTTCGAATCTATCTAGAACTGCTGCCAAATTGACAGGTGTTTGTCCACCCAGACCTTTTCTGTTAAGATACACTCCATACTGAATCAGTAATTCTACATTTTTTAATCTGTCGTTCATGATCGCATCGACCAGCAGACTGCTAGTCTCATTACGGCCTTGCACATTAGGATTTGCTCCGAGTTCAAGCAGCTTTTGGAGATAATAGCTGTCCTCACAAATCGCAGCAGCCCACATGACCGACAGATTATTTCCGCTCGGCGGAATTGGTGGACTAATGTAACCCGTATCAGGTTTGTGGTATAAAAGTCGAGCAAAAGCGACAGGTTTACGCTTCATTAGTGCCCACATAAGAGGGGTTAAATATTGTTTTCCTACTTCATTTAGGTTTGCATTTTGCCGAATTAGCGAATCGATGCGCGCCTCATCTTCATCCTCTATCGCGATAGCAAGATCTATTGTCATACCACTAAAATGGTCTTTTGCTTTGCGGTTTTCGAGTCTGCGCAATGCGGTATCTTGACTTGATTCATTCGGCCAAATTGGCTTACAGCTTACCGTCACGATGGCTGCCAAAAACATTATAGAGCAATAAATCTTAGTCATTAAAATTCAAAAAATTGTCTATTGAATGACCTCCGTGATTGAACAGAGAGTGAGAGTGGTAAATCCTTTTTCCATAAACATTTGGTGCACCAGGTAACTTGTTCTGTAGCAGGTTCAAGGGATCGCCTCTCATAATGTGTGCATAAACTTGCCCACCAGTTGTTCCGCCGCCATATCGTGCACTGAGTCCTGCCGCATTAAAGGTGATCCCCATAGACCCAGTAGCTATTGCCGCAGCACTTGCAATTCCGCCGCCGAGTGAATGCCCTGTCATGATAACATTCCCAGCGCCAACCTTCGCAACAACCTGCTTAGCGAGTTTAATTCCTTGTTCATATTGGGAGGTTTTCAGACTCAAACCTTGTACTAGATCCGCTAACGCATCAGCAGGCAGAGCATCAAGATTTGTTTCGGTGCCGCGAAATGCTAACATATATTTTCCCTTTCTATACTCGTAGATACTCGCTGCAAAGCCATCGGTCGGAGCATACTCAATTCCTATTTTCGCGAAACCAATTTGCGAAAATGATTCAATGTCATCATAAGCCATGTTTGAATAAATTGCTGCCAGTTTATGCCAGGAAGGTTGCGACTTAAATGACTTTGGCATTTCGTGATTAAACAAATGAAAGAAAGCCGCTGAGAACGCCCCATCAGCAAACTTGCCACCAGCCAACGCTGAGGCCACACCGCCGCTGATCGACGCGACTGCCGTCCTCGCCACGATCTTCATGGACCCGTCTCCTTCCAGGGCGTCCAGGCCAGGGATCGAACCCGTCACCGCACTCACGCCCGCTCCGATGGCGCTGCCGATGAATCCATCCTGAAAGCTGCCTCCTTGTGCTGCAGTCATGCCCCCGCCTGCCAGACCGTGTGCTCCGGCGTGGATGATTTTCCCTGCGACCTTCGCCGCGAGCTTATTCATGCCTGCCTTCCCGAGCGCCCCTCCGATGGCCTCGCCAAAGCCATGCAGGAACCCGCCTGTGACCGCTCCTACCGCGCCCGTGACCGCCCCAATCGCTGCCGCCTTCAAGATGTCGCTAAAACTACCGCCGTTGATCGCTGTCTGGACCCCGTTGTACGTCGCACTTATTAGGGCACCCAAGCCGATTTTCTTGAGAGTCACTCCCGCTGCCACCTTCGCTATCCCCGCTTTCGCCGCCGCCATCAGTGCGCCGCCCATCGCGCCAAATGCTTTCGCCGCCGCGCCCACCACCATGACCACGAACTGCGCCGCCAACACCGCTAGGTACGCCACAAACGCCACCACGGCGGAGATCACCGCACCAATCGCGCCGATGATTGCCGCGCCCAGGGCCAAGATCAGACCGATGATGATATGCCCGCTCGGATCAATCTGGCTGAGCGGGTTGTTCAGCACGTAGCTGTAGCGGTTGTAGTTTTGCAGGTTCTCCGGCGTCTGCACATATGGGTCCGCCCCGCACATCCGGCCCAGGGACGGATCGTAGAGACGCCCGTTCATGTGGACCAGGCCCACGTCATCCAGCATCTCGTGCCCCGTGTAGCCACGGGCCAGATTGCTGCCTTCCCGCTCCTCGGCGGGGTTGCTTTCGCCCAGCGGACCCTTGGCCGGAGCCCAGGTGTCGGCGTTGCGACGCGCGCACCAGGCGTCGTAGCTCTGCCGCTCGCTCTTTTGAGTCTCGCCCGCCTTCAGGTGCCCGCGCTGGGACTGATCCTGCCCTTCGCCCGTGTAGGTGACGCTGTCGCTTCCCAGGCGGTCGCTCACCCCGTACTCGTAGGCCATGATCGTGATCACCGGGTTCACCGCTGTCCAGCGTTTGACTTTAGCCCCATTGCCAAAGCTGCTGCGCTCCTCCTTCTCCACCAGCGTGCCCAGGCTGCCGCGCGTGGTTTCCCGGATCTCGTAGCCGCCCAGGCTCAGTGTCTGCGTTTTCAGCAGCCCCTTGTACTTCACCGAGATCAGCCGTTGCAGCCCGGCCCCGAAGTAAAACTGCATCGTGCAGGTCTGATCCCAGGGCACGCCGCTCTCCCCCAGCTCTGCCAGATCACTGCTCAGCGGCGCGCTGCGCCAGTGCCGCTGCTAAGAACCTCTGTCAGAGTTCAGCGGAAAAATCTTCCAGACTCGCGCAGCGGATCGCCGAGCGCAGGAGGCGACGCAGATGCGCCTCGTCCTGAATCCCACGCACCGCCTCCGCCAACCCCTCTGGCACCCGCTCAAAACGGATCTCCAGCGCCTCAATCACGTCTTCCTGCCTGCCTTCCTGCCTGCCTTCCTGGCGGCCTTGGTGGTGGTATTGCTGGGCGAGCGTCATGGCGTCCGTGCGGGTTTCAGGTTCCTGGATCTGCTGGAGCTTAGTTTCGAAGGCTTCCTTGTCAATGTCCGCCCCCAGGATGTAGCGCAGCCACTGTTCCAGCAAAACCCTCGGCACGCGCACCAGCAGTGCCTCATCCCACACCATCGCGTCCAGCAGCTTCTTCAGCCGCTCTGCTTTCATCGTGCGGAGCACCAGCACACCTCCTGGCGTGCCACGGATGGCTTCGAACGACATCTCCGCCAACTGCATTAGTTGAAAGCGGAAGTCCGGCACCCAGGGCCGCAACGCCTCATTCAGTTCCTCCGGCGTGTCCAGCAGCTCGGCGAACTGCGTCTTCACCTCCCACACCTGGTCATTCTGCGCCAGCACCACGGGCAGGATCACCGGCAGGGCGGGCGCCTCCGGATGCTTTTTCAGATAGCCCTGCCAGATCAGCAGCATGTATTCCAGCAGTCGCAGGCCCATCCAGGGGTCAAAGCTCGACTGGTGCTCAAAGAGCAGGTAAACGAATGCTCTGCGGTCAGCAAAAGGCGCGGAGAAAAGCAGGTCGCTGTGTCGCTCGCGCATCTGGGGGGTGACAAAAGAACCCGGCTCCAGCTCCAGACGCTGCCAGTCCAGGCTCGCACGGATCGCGGGCGGCAGTTGCTCCTGGAGAAAAGCCGCTGCCGTGGCGGGATCAGAAAAACCGGCCTTGAACAGCTTGTCGTGCGGGTTGTGGAGCGGATCGTCCGTCATGTCAGCAACCTGATCAAAACTCAAGGAAAGGGAAGCCGCAATCATTGACGCGCAGCTCCAGGTTCTGCACCGCCTGCGCGTTCGCCGTGCGGAAAGTCAGACTGCTCTCCACAAACCCACGCGTCGGGTGGTAGCGGTTACCGGGGAGTGAAAAAACGGGGCAGCAGGAGCAGGCGGTGCCTGTCGGGATTCAGTGTAGCTCAGTGGCCAAATGCATGAAAAAGCAGCCTGGGGATGAATAAGAACAATGCCAAACAAGAATGGCACGAGCCATTCGCGCCAGACTTCAGAGCCAAAAAATTGATTTATTGCATTGATCATCAATGAATTGAGATTGAGACCCTACTTTTTGCCTGGCATCTTTTTTTGCGGGGCGAAATGCTCGGAAGAGGCGTCTTTGGTGTTTGTCAATTGTCGCACACTGACCCCGCTTCCTACATTCAACATTCATGCCAGGCATCATTTTTCAGGATGGGTCGGTTTCAGGCGTCCAGTCAGCGTCGATTCGTTCGATCAACAAGGTGTCGTTCCAAATACCCCGCAATGGCAATTTCCGTTGCTCTGGAGTAATGTCACCGACTTTCCATTCTTTCTCTCCATCCCAAAACCACCAAACTTTAACTTTCCGTGTCTGAATATCCTCGATTCCAGTTCGAAAGAGTGGAAATGCAGAAGCGGCTGGAGGCACCGGAAGGTTCGCAACAACAGAAAATATTCCTTTATTCAAAGCTGCTTGAAGAGGGAAGAACGTCGCAAACTTCTCTCCGCTTTTGGCAAGAGTGCTTAGATCACTTGGACGCGAGTCAAACTTTCCGTGGAAGACTCTCAGTAGAGCATTGTAGCGCGGATGTAGGTGAGTGAACTGCGCGTATGCCAATCCTGATGGAGTTGGTATTTCAATAATATCGCCAATTTTGCACTTTTTTGCCATGTCAAAAACCTGGATAGCCCGCCGCCTTCAGCAAGTCGTTTCCACGACGAAGTGCATCAGCATAAACGGGGTTGCTCTGCGCGTTACTGTTGATCTTATTGAGTAGTGTACCCCCATTTTTGCCAAGGCCGTGAAACTCGATCAAAACTTGCTCTACAGCCCTCGCGTCCGTCCGCACAAGATTTGAGAGTCCGGGTATTTCGTTTATCACAATACCTTTCTGCCTAGGAAAAAGATGCAAGGCAAACAGAACGCGAATCAGCCCCATTTTTGATCAAATTTTAGCCGCATGAAAGTCGCTCAAGCCTTTGACAATCAACTCGATCCACTGGAAGAACAAGTTTCTCGGCATTCATGCCAAAACGGCTCCCCGTCTGGCGGCGTGTTCTTGATCGATTGGACGGAAGCGGC
>JAIXSY010000041.1 GCA_027484445.1 Verrucomicrobiaceae bacterium | reverse complement strand
GGGATCGTGCTGCAAAAGGGAGATAACCGTGGGGGCTATGGGTTCTTCCTGAGCAATCAGGTGAACGACCTGGACCCCGAGAGCGGCTCAGCAATGCTGAGAGGCGAGATCATCCGGCGCGATTGATGTGCGCGAGATGGCCCTCGAAACGGCACCAGTAAATGAGCCCCACGGGCAGGATACTGGCGCAGCTCATGGCTGCCTCCACAACACGGTTCCAGCTCTTCTCCTGCACTGCTGTGATGATCAGGCTCGTGGCAATGATGGATGCGGCACCGATGAGAAAGAGGGCACCTGGGGGGACAAGCTGTGGCACGATTGGCAGTTCAGCCTCGACTTGATCCCAAAATCGCCAAGCAACGAAGGCCAAGGTGACCATGGGCAGATACATGTCGAGGCCGCTTTCCGCTGGCGGGGCATAGTCATAGACGGCATGTGCCGTCACCATAGCCCCGAAGGTCAGCAAAAACCGATCGGTCGTGGCAAAACGGGAGCGGAGCATGTCATAGAGCGCATGAGTGGACAGGCCGGTCATCGCCACATGCATGAAGTTCGCTGATAGAAAGCGCGGCAGGGCCACGGCGCCTCCCATGGTCTGGTAATAGTCCACATTTTCCTCCAAGGCGAAGCCAAGGCCAACAAAGGCACCGGTCATCAGTGCCATCCCTGGCTTGCGACGCCAAACGAGCCACGGCATGAAACAGGCAGCGAGCGCTAGTTTGCACGTTTCTTCTCGAAGGCCGACGCCGATGATCAGATGCCAAAGATCCATGGGGAAGCCGAGCGGTTCAGCTGAGCCAATGGCACCCAGGCTCATGCGCTCCTGCTCTTGCCAAGCGATGAGGGTAATGGTGGGCCAAATGCTGGCAATGCCGGCGACGACGGGTGCAAGCGGCCATGTCCAGCGCCAGTTCCAGCGCGGTGTATGCATGACGAGCAGGGCATACCATAGCCCGGCTGACATGGCTGTGAGCAGTAGCGCGGCGAGGGGAAGACCCTGCATCCGATACCGCAGTAGGCCACGCCATTGGATGGGGATGCTGCCCAGCAGGGCACCTGCATCATGCTCGAGCAGCGGCGGCAGTTTTTTCGTCCAGCCCGCCTTTGCCATCTCAGCCATCCTTTCCCGGTCCTGCTGGAGCACTGCTAGACGCACAGCGGTTTCCCGCGCCTGTTGGGCATCGGGAAAAAGCTGGCCCTCACGCATCATCGCCTCCAGAGCTGCTGCATCGGCATGGTGGCGGAGCAGCAGACTGGCTTGCCATTCATGGGCCAAGGGGCGCGGGCTGGGGCTACGCGTCGCTTCCTGCACACGGGCGGCAGCAGCTTTTTGGGCTTCAGGCTCATTCAGCAGGCAGGCAGCGAGATAGTCCTCGGCCAGTTGGATCTGCTCGGCAGAAAGGAAATGCTTCACCAACAGCGGGCGCACCTCATAGACCAGCACGCGGCCATCTTGCGCGTAGCTGGCCCAATTCGCAGCGGGCGTGTCCAAGGCCTCGGCCAGCATGGTGAGGCTAGGGGTTAGCTTGCGCAGCCAATAGCCTAGAGCACGGGGCTCAGGCCTTGGCGTGTGGCTCAGGCGCTGCCATTCCATGCGGATCGCGTGCTCCACGGGATCGGTGGACATCATGGGCCGAGAGCCTGGGGAAAAGAAACTGCTGCAGAGAAGCCATGCGAGAAAAAAACCCGCGAGCACAATGCTGGCAGCAGTGCGCTGGAGCGCGGACCTTCGCCGTGAAGCGTGGTGCAGCCAAGCACGCCAACCAGAGATCATGGGCAGGTCAGGACTCTAGAGCGGACGTTACTTGCGCCACCAGTCGGCTTCTCGCTCCCAGCTTGCTCGGGATTCGGAGCCACTCTCAGGATTGGAGTCACGCTGGGCGGTACTTTTTTCCTCCTGGGCCAGCTCATCCTCCAGCTCCATGATGAGCTTGATGTGCGGTTTAGGTTGGGTCGTGCGGCGCCAAATCAGCCAAGCCCAGCAGGCAAAGAAGCCCAGCATGAACATCAGAAACGCCAGATTGATCATCACGAACAAGTCCATCGCTGCTGTGTGAGGTTTGGCAAAATGAGACCCAGCCTGCGCCTGCTGAAAGAAATCGGGGGAGGCAAGGATGGGAATCATGAGAAGCGTGTTTTGAAGATGGTTACGCTTTGTCCTGAAAGACAAGGCGCATCGGGATCATGCTGGAGAAGCTAAATCCGTGCTTCGAGAAGAAGGCTTGGGATTCGGCGCTGATGCGGTCAGTGAGTAGGGTGATGCGTTTGAAGCTTTTCTGGCTGGCGAACTGCACGGCGTAATCCAGCAGACGACCCCCGTAGCCCTGGCGGCGATGCAGCGGGTGGACGATCACGTCCTCCATCAGCACGACGGGGCCACCCTCGGCCGTGCTGATGGTGAACAGCAGGTTCACCATGCCGATCACAAGGTGATCGGTGCGCAGCACAAAAATGCGGCCCAGCTTGGGCTGCTCCAAAATCAGCCGCAGGCCCTGCTCCTGCTTCATTTTATCCGGTTGAAAGTCAGCCTCCTCACTGAAAAGCGCGACCAGCAGCTCCACGAGTTGGGGCAGATCTTCGATGGTGGCCGGCTCGATGCGCGGTTGCGTGACGGGGGGGTTAGGCATGGCGTTCAGTATGGAGGCACGCTTTAGGAAAGGCAATGGACGATGCCATAGGAATCTGCATGATCCGCAGGCTCAGCACGCCTCAGCTTGACGAAACCGTCCTACCCTGTCACCGTCCGTGACCTTCGACCTCGCATGATTGTCACCCTCGCCATCATTGCTCTGTTTGGTGTGCTTTTGGTCATCTTGGAGACCTTTGTGCCCGGCGGGATCGCAGGCTTTCTTGGTGCGGCCTTCATTCTCGCCGCGAGCGTGATCGCTCTCTTGGCGGAGGATTTTGCGTCCTGGACGCAACTCCAGCGCACGGGCCTCGCCGTCACGATCTTGGTGCTTTCCAGCCTAGTTTGCCTGATCTGGCTACGCTTTTTCGCGGTGAAGTTTTTCCACCGTGCCTTCACGCTGGAGGCAAACTCTACCGCCCACACCCCCAGCCCCGCTCTGCCAGAAGGCGAGGAAGGTACCGCGCTCTCTGAGCTTCGCCCCATGGGCCGTGCAGAGTTTGCGGGTCAGCGTCTGGATGTGCGCTGCCTGGATGGTTTTGCCCCCGTCGGCAGTCGCCTGCGTGTCACCGGGCATGAACCTGGAAACTTGATCGTCCGTCTCATCTCTTAACCCCCCAACCCCTAATCCCCACCATGCTTGGACTCGACACCCTCCTCTTCGGCGGCGCCATTTTGGTCGCGCTGGTCATCTTCCTCATCGTAGCCAAATTCTTTAACATCTGGCTGCGTGCGCGCATCGCCAACGCCCCGGTCAGCATCGTCAATCTGCTGGCCATGTATCTGCGAGGCGTGCCAAATGCTCTGATCGTGGACACCCGCATCACAGCGGCCAAGGCCGGTATCCCCATCGACACCGATCAGCTCGAAGCTCACTTCCTGGCCGGTGGTGATGTCTCCCATGTCGTGCTGGCTCTGATCGCGGCTGACAAAGCGGGCATCCCACTCGATTTCGACCGTGCTTGTGCCATCGACCTTGCCTGCAAAGGCACGGGCAAAACAGTGCTGGAAGCCGTGCGCACCAGCATCAACCCCAAAGTCATCGATTGCCCGCACCCCGACATGGGGCGTGGTGGCAAAATCGACGCGGTGGCCAAGGACGGCATCTCTCTCCGTGTGCGTGCTCGCGTGACTGTGCGCACGAACCTGGATCGCTTCGTCGGCGGTGCCACGGAGGAAACCGTGGTGGCGCGTGTGGGCGAGGGCATCGTCACCTGCATCGGTTCCTCCAGCAGCTACAAAGATGTGTTGGAGAACCCGGACAGCATTTCCAAACTGGTGCTGCACAAAGGTGTCGATGCCGGCACAGCCTTTGAAATTCTCTCCATCGACATCGCCGACATCGACGTGGGAGAAAACGTCGGCGCGAAACTGCAAGCGGAGCAGGCGGAGACCGACAAGAAAATCGCTCAGGCAAATGCTGAAGTCCGTCGCGCAGCAGCGGTGGCCTTGGAGCAGGAAATGGCTGCCCGGACCCAGGAAATGCGCTCGCGTGTCGTCGAGGCCGAGGCGCAGATCCCGATGGCCATGGCGGAAGCTTTTCGCAACGGCAACCTGGGCATCATGGACTTTGCCCGCTACAAGAACCTTTCCGCAGACACGGAGATGCGCAGCAAGATCGCTGGTTCCGCTGCACCGTCAGCTTGAGTCAAAACGGCGACCTCATCAAGGGCCGTGCGTGTTCGGCAATTTCACGCGCGGTCAGTGTGCGATCATACACCGCCAGTTCGGCAATCTGACCGCAAAAGGCACGGCGAAGCTGTGTCAGGTCTTGCTCAGGCCGCCATTCCAGAGCCCCAATCTGGAACATCGCTGGATGATCCGCAGGCACGGCGTCCGACTGAGCCGGGCCGAGGGGTTTGCCATCAAGGAAGAGTTCCATGCGGCCTCGGGCCTGCTGGGCGACCACATGGTGCCATTGATAAGGCAGTGCTGAAGCGGCAGCAGAGAAGAGATTCATGCCATCCCGATGCCCTGCCGGCCAGCGCAGGAGATAACGCAGCACCCCCGCGCCCGCAGCCTGCCCCGGCGGGCGGCAGCCGAGCTCAATGAGTCCCAGGTGCGGGCGTTTCGGGTCGGGAGTGGTCAAGGCCAGAAGTGCTGTCTGATCCAGCGTCTCTGCCATGAACCAAAGCTCTAGCGCATAACCGCTACCGGGCGCGATCCAAGGCTGCTCCGAATGAATCACTCCGGGAGCTTCTTTTCCCCAAAACCGGGCGCTGGCACCGATCTCTACCTTGCCTGCGAGGCTCAGGGAAGGGCCACCGGTCACCTCGTTGGGCACTTTACCTTCGACGAGACGATTCATTCGCCAGTAATGCACAGGCTTGGCTGCCAGCATGCGCTCACGCTGGTCCACAGGGAGTCGAAGGCGTGGGAGAAGCGGCTGGATGGAAGCCAGAAAATCCGTGGCCTCACTCATGCCGAAAAGTCCTGAAGGGGCGCCGAGGCTCGCCTTTTCGGCTTCGTTCAAAACCAGGGTTCGCAGTCCTGCCTGACCAGGGATACTGGCTGAAAGCTCCGCCTGCCCCTCGAACACATTCACATCGGTTCGGCCTTGGGCGCTGACAGTGATACCCAGAACCGTGCCCAGGTCCGTGACCGCCCCTTGGGGGGTTTCGACACAGAAGCCCTCTGCCCCCGGTGGCACCTGGGTGCGCAGCTTTCCCTGACGGCAGACCATGCGGCTCTCGCTGTGGATCTCGAGTTCAGCGGGCCCTTCCACATCCACCACGACACCCTGGGTGAAAAGCAGCTTTGCCTGCCCCTGAGCCAGATGCAGTGGACCTGCGGTCACCGTGCGGCTCGGCTGTTGCGCATCCTTCGGCACCCATACGGCAATGACTTCTTGGGAACTCAAGGCGGGTTCGGTCTGTAGCCAAAGCAGACCTGCAAAGAGGATCGCCGCTGCAGCTGCGAGGGCGGTAGCGATGCGCCACCCTGAGCTGACGAAACGCCGTGGCTCACGACGCACGGCGGCCATGAGCGAGTCTTCCAGGCGACGATTTTCACCGGCCCCATCAGCTTCATGCATCCCTAACTCTTCTTGCAAAGTGATCCATCGAGGGTCGGGCGACTGCGCCACCTTGCTCAAGGAAAGGGTCCAGATCAGCCCTGCCAAGGTTGCGCGAAAGCCGGCGTCTTCGCGCAGTCGAGTCAGCAGTGCTTCCGCACGATCTTCCGGCAGTTCTCCGCCTTGCCAAGCAATCAGGGCTTCTTCCAAGTCAGTGTTCATGGGTCATTTTGCGTGAGACGCATTCCCGCAGCAGGCCTAAAGCGCGGTATTGCAGTTGATAGATCGCACCAGCACTGGTCTTCATCTCCTCAGCCAAGGAAGCGGCTTTGTTCCCCTCCAGCTGTGACCGCACGACTTGGCGTAGGCGTTCCGGCAATTGGCTGATGCAGTTCAACACGAGCTGCAGCTGCTCGCTGCGGGTCTTGGCCGCCTGTTGATCCAATTCATCCTGGAGCCAAGCAGAAGCCTCACGGCGAAATAGCTCTAGGCGGGAAACTTGACGCTGGACGTGCTCAAAGTGACGCAAAAGTTTGTTGCGTGCGATGCCGCGCAACCAAGCGCCGAAGTCTTGGCTGCGTTGGAAGCTGTGCAGGCTTCGATATGCGGCAATGAAGGTTTCTTGGGCCAGATCATCGACCTCATCCTGATGAAACAATTGGCTACCGAGCCAAGCGCGAAGTCCAGGACCATAGGCCCTAACGATGCTCAGGAAAGCATCGGGATGACCACGCAGGATGTGGTCCAGGGTGTTGTCGAGCTGGGCAGAGTCGAGCATGTCTAACCTCAGTTTCATGCGGCTGCGGAAATCTCACAGGAAAACTCGACATCAGGTTCATTTTTGCGGCGTGCCGTCGCCCTTTAGGGCTTTTTTTCCAGGATTTCATTTTTTCTGTGAGATTCGTGCAGCAGCCGGGAACCAAGGGTGAGACATGCGTCAGAATGCGCTGCCCCCAAGGCTGTGCGTGAGACCGTGTCTGGATTCAGCGTTTTCTCTGATCTTTCCATGCAACGTTCCGTTTTGATTTTCACCTTCACCGCGTTGGCTTCCTGTCTGCACGCGGCAGGTCCGATTTCCTTCAATCGCGATATCCGCCCGATCTTGAGCGAGAACTGTCTTGCCTGCCACGGCTTTGATCCAAAGCACCGGGAAGGCGGATTGCGTCTCGATACCTTCGAGGGGGCAACGGCAGATCGCGAGGGCGCACGTGGCATCGTGCCGGGGGATTTGCAGAAATCCGATGCCTGGCAGCGCATCATCAGCGAAGACAAGGACGAGGTAATGCCCCCGCCCAAGTCACACAAGCCTCCGCTCAATGCGAAGCAGCGAGAACTGCTGAAAGCTTGGATCGAGCAGGGTGCCCCTTATGAAGCGCACTGGGCGTTTATCCCTCCCCAGGCTCCCAAGCTCTCGGCCGATGGCACACTACCCATTGATCAATTCATCCAAGCGGAGCTCAACAAGCATGGCCTGAAGCCTTCGCCTGAAGCAGATCCTGCCACACTGATTCGTCGTGTCTCCTTGGACTTGATTGGCCTGCCGCCAAGCCCTTCAGAGGTCGATGCCTTTGTGCAGGCCTATCGAAAAGCGACACCAGCCGCTTCGGATGAGCTTTATCGAGCGCTCGTGGAGAGGCTGCTCTCCAGCCAGCACTATGGTGAGCGCTGGGGGCGTTGGTGGCTGGATCAGGCGCGTTACGCGGACTCAAATGGATACTCGATTGATGCTCCACGGCAGATTTGGAAATTCCGAGATTGGGTCATTCAGGCGCTGAATCAAGACATGCCCTTTGACCAGTTCACGATTGAGCAGCTCGCGGGTGATCTTTTGCCCAAGGCCACGGTAAACCAAAAAATCGCGACGGGCTTTCATCGCAACACTCAAATCAACCAAGAAGGCGGCATCGATAAGGAGCAATTTCGCATCGATAGCATCTTTGATCGTGTCGCCACGACCGGAAGCGTTTGGTTAGGCCTCACCATTGGTTGCGCTCAGTGTCATGATCACAAATTCGATCCCATCTCACAAAAAGAGTATTACCAGATGTTTGCCTTCCTGAACAACCAGGATGAGCCTGAGATGAAGGTGTTTGACGCAAGTCTCGATATCAAGGCGCTGAATGCGGAATTGAAGACGGTGGAAGCCAAACTCAAGAGCCTGATCCAGGAGCGGTATGATGAGGTGTTGGCTTGGGAAAAAGAGATGGCTTCTGGCTTTCGTGCCAAGCTCGCTGGTCCAGTCAAAAAAGCCTTGAGCAAGACCGTGGCGAAGCGCTCGCTCGAAGACAACCTAGCGTTGTTTGGCGTTTTCGCGCCTCCTAGCGATCCTCTGCGCATTTTGAATGATCAGTATCAGCAACTGAACACGGTCTTGAACAAAGGAACCACTACCCTCGTGCTGAAGGAACTGCCAAAGCCACGCAAGACGACTGTTTTCATCAAAGGTGACTTCACTCGACCTGATGTGGAGGTTCAGCCCGGAACACCATCAGTGCTGCATTCGATTCCGACGAAGTCGGGTCAGCTGAATCGTCTCGATTTGGCCCAATGGATCATGAGCCCGAAGAATCCGCTGACTTCGCGTGTGATCGTGAACCGCATCTGGCAGCAATACTTTGGCCGTGGTCTGGTGGAGACAGAGAATGACTTTGGCTTGCAAGGCTCCTTGCCGAGTCATCCTGAGCTTCTGGATTGGTTGGCTCTTGAGCTCATGAAGCAGAAATGGAGTCTCAAGGCGTTGCATCGCACGATCGTTCAGTCACACACTTATCGTCAGAGCTCAGCAACGACCCCTGAGATGCACGAAAAAGATCCCCAAAATTACCTTTTGGGGAGACAGACTCGTCTCCGCTTGGACGCAGAGATCGTTCGTGATGTCTGCCTGGCGGCTAGCGGATTGCTATCGCCCAAAGTCGGAGGACCTCCCGTCTATCCTCCGATCCCCGATGGTGTGATGGGGCAGGGACAGGTCAAACGTGTCTGGAAAGTGAGTGAAGGAGCGGACCGCTATCGCCGTGCGCTTTATACCTTTGTGTATCGTGCTTCACCGCCACCGAGCTTGACGGTTTTTGATGCTCCCGAAGGTTTCAGCACATGCACTCGAAGAGTCCGCAGCAACACGCCGCTGCAAGCGCTGACGTTGATGAATGATCGTGGATTCTTCGAATTTGCGACGGCGCTCCAGCAAATCATCCAAAGCCAGGGTGTCGAAGCTGCCTTCAAGCGCTGCACGGCTCGTGATCCACGACCGGATGAACTCGCGGTGCTGAAGGAACTGGATGCTCTGAACGCTGCCCGCGTTTTGCTCAATCTCGATGAAACCGTCACTCGTGAATAAACCCATGAACACCTTGCAGCATCAAACTCGCCGACATTTTTTCAGCCGCTGTGGCGTGGGCTTAGGTTCCCTGGCCTTAGGTTCGCTCATGGCCCGTGACGATGCTTTGGCTCCCAAGAAGACGCACTTTCCCGCCAAAGCGAAAAACGTCATTTTCCTCTTCATGGCAGGTGGCCCCTCTCAATTGGAGATGTTTGAGCACAAGCCGCTTCTGACACAGCTGAATGGCAAGCCTATCCCAGACAGCTATGTCAAAGGGAAGCGCTTTGCCTTCATGGACAGCAGCCATCGCAGTGATTTGTTAGGGCCAAGGATTGGCTTCAAGCAGCATGGTCAGTGCGGTGCTTGGGTGAGCGATTACCTTCCCTACACGGCCAAGATTGTGGATGACATCAGCATCGTCACCACCTGCAAGACAGAACTCTTTAACCACGCACCCGCCAAGCTTTACATGAACACGGGCAGTGGCCTTTTTGGCCGTCCGAGCATGGGAGCTTGGGTGACGTATGGCCTCGGAAGTGAGTGTGATAACTTGCCAGGTTTTGTCGTGCTGCAGAGTGGACCCCGTGGACCGCGCGGCGGTGCGGTACTCTGGGGCAGTGGGGTGTTGCCCACGACCTATCAAGGCGTGCCTTTGCGCAACCAGGGTGATCCGATCGTGAACCTATCCACGCCCGAAGGCATCAGTTCCGCAGAGCAGAGAAAAGTGGTGGATGCGGTGCGTGAACTGAACCTGAAGCGTTTGGTGGAGACAGGAGACCAGGAGATAAGCACGCGCATCAATGCCTATGAGATGGCCTATCGCATGCAGACGAGTGCGCCTGAGTTGATGGACATCCGCGATGAATCGCAGGCCACTCTCGATCTTTACGGCATCAAGGACATCCAGGAAACGAGCTACGCGCGGAACTGCTTGCTCGCACGTCGCCTGATCGAGCGCGGAGTTCGTTTTGTGCAGCTTTATGACACCAACTGGGATCATCATGGCGGGCCTACGGAGAATCTGGAAAAACACCTGCCGGAGAAATGTCGTGATGTCGATCAAGCGAGTGCAGCTTTGGTGAAAGATCTGAAGCAGCGAGGCCTGCTTGACGATACCATCGTGATCTGGGGTGGAGAATTTGGCCGCACCCCGATGGGTGAAGTTCGTGAATCGACAGGACGAAATCACCACATTGATGCGTTCACCATGTGGTTCGCGGGTGGAGGTTTCAAAGGCGGCACTCTTTATGGTCAAACGGACGAGTTTGGCTTTGGCGCCGTCGAAAACCCGGTTCATGTCCATGACATCCACGCGACGATTCTTCATCAACTGGGACTAGATCATGAGAGGCTGACGGTTCGCTCTCAGGGTCTCGACTTCAGGCTGACAGGGGTCGATCCAGCACGGGTGGTTCGTGGGATTTTGGCTTAGTCAAGGTGAGATCGCGGGCGCGTTGCTCGACCTTGGTGGCACCTTGCCTCTTGCGAAAAGGCCATCCTGCCCTAGCCTGCGCCCCCTTTTCCCCAACCCCCTGACATGGCCCCGAAGTTCAAAATCCTCATTGCCGGTAACAACGACCCAATCTCGAGCAAAGGCATCGAGCTGCTCCAGGCGGAGCCGTCTTTTGACGTCGTGGTCAACATGAACCTCAAGGAGGAGGCTGCGATGATCGAGGCCTCTCGCGACGTGCACGCCATCATTGTGCGTTCTGGTGCCAAGGTCACGGCCAAGGTCCTCGAAGCCGCGAGTCATCTGAAAGTGGTGGGGCGAGCTGGCGTAGGTGTGGATAACATCGACGTGCCTGTGGCCAGCAAGCGCGGTGTCGTGGTGATGAACACGCCAGGAGGCAACACGATCTCAACCGCAGAGCAGGCTTTCACGCTCATGATGGCTTTGAGCCGAAAGACCCCTCAGGCACATGCGACCATTGTGAGCGGCAAATGGGACCGCAAGAGTTTCCAAGGAACCGAGGTCTATGGCAAGATCTTGGTGGTTTTGGGCATGGGCAGGATCGGCGCTGAATTTGCTAAGCGTGCCAAGGCCTTTGGCATGAGCGTGGTGGCCTACGATCCCTATCTCTCCAAAAATCGTGCTGAGAGTCTGGGCGTCACGCTTTGCGAAGACCTGGATGCAGCCATCGTGCAGGCGGACTACATCACGATGCACATGCCGCTGACGCCAGAGACGAAGCACATGATTCATGCCAAGCGCTTGGCGAGCCTGAAAAAAAGCTGCCGCATCATCAACTGCGCGCGCGGTGGGTTGATTGACGACGCCGCATTGGCACAAGCTCTGACCGATGGAACCATCGCGGGAGCTGCCTTGGACGTGTTTGAAGTCGAGCCTCCTCCTGCCGATTACCCGCTGCTGAAAGCACCCAACACGGTGTTCACGCCACACCTCGGAGCCAGCACCGAGGAGGCTCAGGAAAATGTCGGCATCGAAATCGCGGAAGTCATCAAGGCCCACTTGCTGCAAGGCACGGTCGTGAATGCCGTGAACATGCCGAACGTGGATCCTAAGGTTCTGGCAGAGATCGGACCTTTCTTGAAGTTCGGTGAGCTCTTGGGGCGCTTGGTTTCTCAGATCGCCCCCAGCCGCTCAAATGTTGTGGGCATCAATTACAGCGGCAAAGTGGGCAGCGGAGACACGACTCTGATTTCTCGCGCCGTACTCAAAGGCTTCCTGGAGCGTGCTGTCGGTGCCGAGCAGGTCAATTACATCAACGCCAACGGCGTCGCTGAAAACTTGGGACTGCGCTTCACCGAAAGTCGCTTGCCTGAGGCGAATCTCTTCACGGATCTGATTGAAGTGCAGGCCAGCAATGGTTCCGAGACGGCCAGCATCGCCGGAACCTTCTTTGCCGGTGAGCCGCGCATCGTGAAAGTGAACGATCGGCACATCGAGACACGCCCTGAAGGCACGCTGTTGTTCATCGAAAACCAAGACCGACCCGGGATGATCGCCGCTTACAGCAGTATCCTCGGCAAAAACCAGGTGAACATCGCCGACATGAGCCTTAGCCGGAACAAAGAAGGTGGCACCGCTTTGACTCTACTCACGTTGGACTCCACTCCGAGCGCCGAAGTCCTTGCCGAGCTGGAGAAAGTTCCAGGCATCGTTCGCGTGCATTCGGTGGTGGTTTGATCCTCATTCGCTGAAAAGCAAACTGCGGAGGGGACTCGTCCCTTCCGCAGTTTTTGTTGGGGGAATGCAGTGGGTCGTGCGCTTGGATGGACTCAACGATTCAAAACCCATGCCGAAACACATCCATCGTGCGCTTGTTGAGCTGTGGCTGCAAAGTCGGCTAGGTAAGCGCGCTCGTAATGAGGTTTGGGCCAAGTTTTTGAACGTGCATCCAGATCCGCGTGCACGTGCACACGGCCGGCGAGCAGGTCGAATTCGATCTCATCGCCATCTTGAACAGCGGCGATGGGACCGCCCGCTGCTGCTTCTGGCGAGGCGTGCAATCCCATGACGCCGTGAGATACCCCGGAGACTCGGCCATCCGAAAGGAAGGCGACTTTGCCATCGAGCTCTGGAACTGCTAGAGCTGCACTAGCGACGAGCAACTCGGGCATACCGGCTGCAATCGGCCCCACGCCGCGCAACACGACGACATGGCCTGGCTGAATCCGACCTACAGCTGCGGCATCCGAGACCTCTTTGACACTGGTGAAGCAGATGGCACGACCCCGGAAGCTGGGATCTGCGCGCGAGGACACTTTGAAAACCATGCCGTGTGGGGCGAGGTTGCCGAAGCAAATTTGGAGATCAGCATAGGCCTTGAAGGGCTGTCCCAATGGCGCGATGAGTTCTTGGTTCAGCGGCACGTCAGGGCAGTGGGACACGTTGGTTTCTAGCGATTCTCCGGTGACTGTGATGCAGGTGCCGTCCAGCACACCCGCACGGATCAAATGGCGGAGGAGCATGGCTGTGCCACCGATGCGATGCAGATCAGCCATGGTGCCTTTCCCTCGTGGAGCGAAGTTGCAATAAACGGGAGTACGCCTGCAAATGGCTTGGATGTCTCTGAGCGTGAAGTTTACACCCGCCTCGTGTGCAAGGGCAAGCATGTGGAGTACACCGTTGGTGGAGCCTCCAATCGCAGCAATCGCGGCCATGGCATTGGAAAGGGCTGCATGAGTCAGGATGTCTCTAGGCCTGAGGTTTAGCTCCAGCAGACGACGCATGGCTTTGCCGACACGCTCGCAGTCCGTAAGTTTCCTCTGATCCACGGCAGGGATGCTGGAAGTGTCTGGCAGGCTAAGTCCCATCGCTTCCAGGGCAATGCCCCACGTGTTGAAGGAAGCTGCGATGCCACAGCCTCCTGCACCTGGGCAGGCATGGCGAATCACGGTTTCGGATTCTTCAAAAGAGATTTTGCCAGTGTTGGCTTGAGCCTGGGAATCATAGGCATCCAGAATAGTCAAAGAGCGCCCCTGATGGCAGCCAGGCAGGATGCTGCCGCCATTCACGACAAGACCTGGGTAGTTCATGCGCGCGAGAGCCATCGCAAAAGCAGGCCCATTCTTGTCGCAATGATGCAGGCCGATCATGCCGTCGTAACGGTGAGAGGTACAGATCATCTCTGCACCATTGGCCATGATGTTTCGTGAAACGAGAGAGGCGGCACCTCCTTCGTGTCCTTGCGTGATGTTGTCACTGACGGGGCTAACGCCAAAAGGGAAGGCGATGAGGCCTGATTCAGCGCAGCTTTTTTCCAAAGCTTTGGCCAGCTCATGAGCTCTGAGATTGCAAAGGTTACCATCCAGCAGAGGTGTGGCGATGCCGATTTGGGGTTTGTTGAAATCTTCTTCGGTGAAGCCAAGGCCCCAGTAAAAGGCTTTGACGCCTCGCTGCCAGCCGTGGGTCAGGGATGAAGAATTCCAGTTGAGTGACGTTGGGGAAGACATGGTTGGTGGGGATCAAAGGGAATTTTGCCACATTCAGCGTGATTTTGCTGCCAAAAAAAACTCCCGGCCAGAAATCTGGCCGGGAGCAAAATGAAGGAGTCAAATCAGACCCCGACAAATTAGAAGGTCACGCCGAGCTTCACGCCACCGAAGATTTCGCTGTCTTGGGTGTTGTTGAAGTGACGGGTGTCGAGGGAGATGTTGTAAGCAACGTAGGGCGTCAGAGTGGCGCTCTTGGTCAGCTTGATTGGGGCAGAGATCGAAGGGATGACGTGTGTCAGGCCGCTCTGGTGTCCACCGAAGGTGTAGTAGTTGGTGAAGCCGTAGCCCAGCTTGACAGCTGGAACGATGCTCAACCAGGAAGTGACTTCGATAGGAAGGTCAGCACCGACTTCAGCGTAGGAAGCACCGATGGTGAAGTCATAGAAGAAACCACCATAGAGGTTCACTGGGCCCACGGAGGAAGCGACGGTCAGACCGACTTCTTCAACGCCTGTGACGTTCAGTTCGCCAGCGCCGTTCTGGATGCCGAAGTTGGAGCCAGAGAAGCCGTCGAAGAACTCATAGTGAGTGTAAACCAGACCGAACTTGGCGAAGCCAGCGTCATAGGTCAAGGATGCGCTCAGGTCGAGCTCGGAGTAGTCGAAGTCACCGTTACCGTTGTGACCACCAGCAGGGGTGAAGGAGGTGTCAACAGTGGAGGTGTAGAGAGCACCGAAGCCAAGGGACAGCTGCTCAGTCAGCGGGATGCTGATGTTCAGGCCGGTCCAGGTGGTGTTGTCAGCGAACCAGAGGCCGCGGAAGTAGTAGCGGGTGTCGTAGCCCACTTCCAGGGTAGCGCCAAGGCTGTCAAACAGCGCGCCGGGCTCTTCTGGAGCCACAGGTGCCGGGGCCTTGCCACTAGGAGCGGTGCCGGCGAAAGCGTTCATGCTGGCGCAAGCCGCAAGAACGAGAGCCGACTTCGTGATGACGGAGGTCATGCTTTTCATGTGTATTGTTGGTCGATTTAGTTTGTTGATGTGGATGGAGGTTGGTCCGGGAGACCTTCCACCGTATTTGCGAATCTAAGCACCTCATGTGCCATTGCCAAGCATCTTTTCTGAAAATTATTGAGTCGTTCACTGTTCATTTCCCTGAAGTTGCGTCTGCCGACGCAGCCTTCCTTGCTGCTAGCTCTACAAGCCTTGTGGGGCAGGGAATGAATGCTTTTTTCAGAACCGGTTCGATTCAGGCAATCAAGATCTCTTTCATGGTCTGAAACCACAAGAAGAAGCAGCCACGCCAAGAATAGCGCAGTTGGCCCTCGCCGACTTCTTCGATCAAACCAGAGTGAACGTGGTGGTCGATCTGTTGTCTCAGGTCTTGTTCGATCTGGGTGGAGAGTGTTTGGGTGTCGATTTCAGTGAGTGCGGCTTTTTCGATGCCTTGGCTTGCCAGGTAGCCTTCGTGCAGTTGCACAAATTCCGTCATGGATTGGGCGTTCAGCTGTCGGTTGATGCGCTGCCCTGGGGCCGTCTGCATGGTGGGCGGGTGCGCCAAGTTGGTGGTGGTGTAGGAGAGGCCTTGCTGTGTCCTGGAGGTCACGCTGATGTAGCTTTCCGTCCATGGGATGCCTTCCTGCTGAACCATGCCGAGGGTGGCCTGCATCCGTTTTTCTTCATGATAAAAGAGTCTCATGAAGTGGTCGGTGTCGCTCCATTTCCAACCCGCGTCTTCGGACATGACAAAGCCTTCATTTTCAATTTCCCGAGTCAGCTCATGGAGTTCGGGAAAAACCTCGCTGCTGGGGGCAAAGCGTCCCTTCACTTCAATGGTCTCGGGAAAGCGAAGCCGTCTCACATGGACGACGATCTCCACCCACGGAAGCATGAACCACAGAGCCACTCCGCAAGCTCCAGCCACATGGCTTCCGGTCAGAAACCAACCCAGCAAGTAAGAAGACGTGAGCATGGCGAGCAGGCCGACCTTCCGTACGACGCGGTGGGAAAAGGTGCGGCAAGCGAGCGCGAAAACGATCGTGGCAGCCAAAAAGAGAAGCTCCTGTAGATCCATAGTGAAACAGTATTCGCAAGATACGGACGGCGTGGATGCCGTCCAGAACGGTTTCAGAACAGCGGCGTGTCGATCTGTTGAAGTTTTGGATTGCCTTCCTCATCAGTTCTGGGGAGACATGGACGCATGAGCGCTACTTTGGCTTCTCTGGATGATTTCCCCGACAGCCTATCTCCGATGGTGATCAAGGAGCTGCGACAAGGCCTGCGCACACGCGCTTTCACGGTCACACTGTTGTTGCTGCATGTTTTTTTGATCCTGACGATGCTCCTGTCCAGTGTGTCGATCAACACTGAGAATGCTCGTTGGGTGTTCGATAGCATTTCCAGCTTAGCGCTGTGTCTAGTTTTGCCTCTGAGAGGAGCCAATGCGATCTCGGATGAAGTGAAGCATGGCACTTTGGAAATGCTGCGCCTGACTCGCCTGAGCAGCCTACAGATCGTCTTTGGCAAATGGGCCGCCGTGGCGCTGCTGTGCTTGTTGGTGGCGATCAGTCTTTTGCCCTACTTGGCAGCGCGTTATTTGCTGGGTGGGGTCGAATTGAGCTTGGAGATGACAATCCTGCTGGTGAAGCTACTCCTGGGGTTGGTCTTTGCGGCCTTTCTGGTCGCTCTATCGACGATTCGCCAGCCGTGGCTGCGCTCTCTGCTGATTTTTGTGCCGTTGTTTTCCGGTGGGTTCAGCTTGCTGGGATTCTTCATTGTCTCCGTGCGCAGTCCTTCATCGACCAGTTTCATGATGTCACCTCATGGCTGGGGCGTGCTGGCGGTTTTTTTGGCAGTGGCTTGGCTGATTTTTTCTTTTTTGACGTTGGGGGCTTCGCGCATCTCACCGCCTGCGGAACCACTTTCGGTTTTGAAGCGCTCGGTGCATCTGCTGGTCATGGCTCTGCCGTTTGTCTTTTGGCTGCTGTCGGGCGATGACGATTTTCTGATCTTGGTTTTCCCTGTGCTTGTCGTTTTAGCGCTCGATGCGATGTCCGAGTCGCTGAATCACGTTCCGACAGCTTATGTGCCATTTTTCAAGGCAGGTTTCTGGGGGCGACTCTTCATGCCCATTTTGGCTCCAGGTTGGGCCTCTGGCTTTTGGGTCACCCTGCTAGGAAGTGGCATTGCGGCATTGGCGGTCCTTTTGGAAGGTTCGACACAGATGCTGCCCGCCTTGGGATTCGCCGCCTGTAGCTTCTGGATGGCTTGTGCCATTCTCTTTGTTTTGCCAACGCGGAAGTCGGAGGATCTGCTGCCGCTTTTGTTAGCCACACTGCTGCTGATCGCGGTTGGAGTCAGCTTTTTGGGCGGGCTGGGCTGGCTGAGTTCCAAGGCATCCGGCCGTCTCCCCTGGATACTCGCCATTTCTCCGCCTACCGCGTGGGCGGGGATGCACAGTTTTTCACCAGGCGCGGCCCGAACTAGCTTCCTCAATCTCAGTCTGCTACTGGCTGCAATCTGGCCCTTGGCCTTGGCCACGTGCAGCTTGTTTTCTTGGCGCTCCTTGGCCTCTGTGCGAAACCGGGCCAAGGAGATTTCGAGGCTGTCTTGAGAATAGTGGGTGCTCAGAACTTGAGCTCTTCCTGGAAAATCATTCGTGCGGCCTGAGCTACGTCTTTGTCTCCGCGGCCTGACACGTTCACGATGATGATCTGTTCCTTCGACATCTGCGGGGCCACTTTCATCGCATGAGCGAGAGCATGGGAGCTTTCCAGCGCGGGGATGATGCCCTCCGTGCGTGAAAGCGATTGGAAGGCTTCCAGCGCTTCAGTGTCGGTCGCGTAGGAATACTCGGCGCGGCCGAGGTCGTGCAACCAAGCGTGCTCAGGACCCACTGCGGCATAGTCGAGGCCAGCGCTGACGGAGTGGGTGAGCTGAATCTGCCCGTCGTCATCCGCCAGCAGCCATGTTTTGGCACCTTGGAGCACACCCAGTCGCCCGCCTTGGAAACGGGCCGCGTGGCGCTCAGGGATGATGCCGTCTCCCCCGGCTTCCACACCAACCATGCGCACGCCGGGGTCATTCAGGAAGGGGTGAAAAAGGCCAATGGCATTGCTGCCTCCTCCCACACAGGCGATTAGCAGATCGGGCAGGCGCTCTTCACGCTCCAGGATCTGGCGACGCGCTTCCAGTCCAATGACCCGATGAAAATCACGCACCATCATCGGGTAAGGGTGAGCTCCATAGGCTGTGCCTAAGATGTAATGGGTGTGGCGCACGTTGGTCACCCAGTCGCGCATGGCTTCATTCACTGCTTCCTTCAGGGTTGCCTGACCGGCTGTCACGGCACGAACTTCAGCTCCCAGGAAGCGCATCCGCGCCACGTTTAGGGCCTGGCGCTCCATGTCCACTTTGCCCATGTAGATCACACACTCCAGGCCGGCACGGGCGGCCACGGTAGCGGTGGCCACCCCATGTTGACCCGCGCCCGTTTCGGCAATAATGCGCGTTTTTCCCAGTCGCTGCGCTAGCAAGATCTGTCCGAGCGCATTGTTGATCTTGTGCGCTCCGGTGTGCAGTAGGTCTTCACGCTTCAGGTAGATGCGCGCGCCGCCGAGCTTTTCCGACCAGCGTTCTGCAAAATACAGCGGAGTCTCGCGGCCGACGTATTCCCGCAGCAGCCGGTTCAGCTCTGTCTGGAAAAGAGGATCATTTTTGGCGCGCTCATACTCTTCCGTCAGTTCATTCAGGGCGGCCATCAGTGTCTCTGGCACAAACATGCCGCCGTAAGGGCCAAAGTGGCCGTGCTTGTCGGGCATCGTGGGCAGGGGAGCGGGCGCGGTAGCGGTCATGGAAGAAAGGGAACGTAGAGCAGATACGCCTCTTGGCAAATCCGTGGGGCGTGCAATCCAGGGAAACGGCTTGCGTGTGTGCCGGGCAGCCCTTTCATAGCGCGAAATGGACATGCTGCTAGCCCTCGACATCCCCGATCTCGGCGGGGCGGTGGACTTTATGAAAAAACAGACCGCCGGCCAAAACCTCACTGGTTGGGGGCTAGCCGTGGTGGCCTTCTTCGCCGGCATGGCCGTGGCTCGTGGCATCGTGTCGCAGATGATTTTGATGATCAACCTCGCCATCGCGGTCATGGCCGGGTTATATGTGTTTCAGCATCGCGCAGATGTGTTTGGCAGCTATGCCTCGGAAATGAAGACGGATACGCTACTCTGGCTGTCGGTGGCAGCGGCGGCACTGACTTACTTCATCGTTCGTGGTGTCGTCGGCTTCTTCGCAGGCTTTGGCCTCATCTCATTGCTGGCGAGCTTCACGGGGTGGAAGGCCGGCCTGCTCAGTCTTTTGCCTTCAGGGGTCATGGTTTGGCTAGGGGCCATGGTGCTGCGCCTGCTCGGCAGCGTGTACAGCATGGAAAACGCTGAGGCCATGCTGAACGGGCAGGTGGCCCAGAATGACTGGCGGCGCTGGATCGTGGAGATGGCGCAAAAAATCGACAGAACCTCTGTGGGCAAGCTCACGGAAAAGCTAGACCCCTATGATCTGCGAGCCCGGGCGAACCTCGCACGGCTGCTCATCCTTTGGCCAGACGGTCGTGTCTGGCAGCAACTCGCCGCCATGGGTCAGGCCCAAGCCGACGCGCTGAATCATCCTGAGATGGTGAATCTTGGGCAGGATGCCAAGGTGCGGCAGGCCATCGAGCGCCGCGACTTTGCCGGTCTCATGCAGCTGCCGCAGGTGGTGCAGGCTGCTGCAAATCCCCAGCTGGAGCCTTTTCTCAAGACTCTGGAGCTGGAAGAGGCGATGGACACGGTGGTCTATCAGGCTCGTTAACTCGCCAATCGTGCCTGAAAAAGTGAAGCTCCTGGTGCGCCCTGCGTCCCATGGCTTCCCCATCGCCCTTTCTTCATGCCGACTCGTCCGACTCACCTACGCGCGACTGCAGCTCGTCTGCTTTTCTTTGCCCGTGCTCACCAGCGCATGGCATTGCTCCAGCTTTTGCTAGCGGTGGCAGGCACCTCGCTGGTCATCGTGTTTCCCGGTGTGGTGCAGTGGTTTGTCGATGATCTGATTCCAAACCGGGACCTCGCTGGCATCTGGCGTGCAGGCAGCCTAGCGGCAGGTGCCTTTTTTCTGCGCGAGCTGCTCTTCTGGGCGCGCACACGCCTGAACAGCGCTTTTGAGCAGCAGATGACCGCAGACCTACGGGGCCGTCTGCACGAGAAGATCACCCACCTACCGCTGCGTTGGTTTGATCGGCAAAGCACCGGCGATGTCATGGCGCGCCTGATGGAAGACGTGCCTGCAACTCAGCGGGTGATCCTGGAGACCATCGAGCAGGGCCTGACCTCGGTGCTGCAGATCGTCATCAGCGCGGTGGTCATGTTCCAGACGAACAGCCACTTTGCCCTCATCGTCATGGCCCCCACGCCGTTCATCGCGGCGGGGGGGTGGTTGTTTGCTCGCTGGGTAGCGCCGCGTTCGCGAGAGGCGCGGGAGGCCTCCAGTCGCCTGAACTCGCTGCTGCACGACACGCTCACCGGCATCCGCCAGGTGAAAAGCTACACCGCAGAGCAGGCGCGCCAGCAGGCCTTTCATCAGGCCAGTGAGCAGCTGCGCCGCTCTCAGCGCAGGCTCATGGATGCCTGGGCCGTTTACAGTCCGCTGATGGGTTTTCTCGGCAGCCTTGGCCTCGTCTTGCTGCTCTGCATCGGTGCACGCGGCAGCATTCAGGGGGAAATGACCACGGGTGAGCTGTTTAAATTCATCTTCCTCCTCGGCTTCTTCTACGAACCCATCGCTCGACTCCATGGGGTGAATCAGACGGTCGTGACCGGACTCGCCAGCGCTGAGCGTGTCTTTGCCGTGCTGGATCTGGATGAGGCAGAGGACCTGCACGCAGGCCAGCCGGTCACGAAGGTCGCTGGGCAGATCGAGTTCCGCGATGTCACCTTTGGCTATGATTTGGAGAAGCCCGTGCTGCATGGCGTGAGTCTTTCGGTGCAGCCTAGGCAGACGGTGGCGATCGTGGGAACCACCGGCTCGGGCAAGAGCACCCTCTTTCAGCTGCTGGCGCGCTTTTACCAGCCGCAGTCAGGCCAGATTTGCCTGGATGGACAGCCTTTGGAAAACCTGAGCCCTGGCAGCCTTCGTGCCTCCATGGCCTACGTCACGCAGGATGCCTTTCTCTTTGCCGGAACCCTTCGTGAAAACCTCCAGATCGGCTGCCCTGGCGCTAGCGATGAGGCCATGTGGCAGGCGCTGCGTCATGCCTGCGCAGAGGATTTCGTCCGTCGCCATCCCGATGGCCTGGAGGCTGAAGTCGGCGAGCGCGGCGTCATGCTCAGTGGTGGCGAGCGTCAACGCATCGCCATTGCCCGAGCCTTTTTGAAAGACGCGCCCATCCTGCTGCTGGATGAGGCCACCAGTGCGGTGGACACGCGTTCGGAGGCTGCCATTCAGCAGGCGCTGGATCGTCTGCGTGCAGATCGCACCTGCTTGGTCATCGCGCATCGGCTCAGCACGGTGCTCACGGCAGATGTCATCTACGTCATGCGGCATGGGCGCATCATCGCCAGTGGCACGGATGCCTCGCTGCTGGCGAGCTGCCCCGAGTGGTTGGCGCTGCGGGAAAAAGATCGCGATGCAGCAGACGTCCACCCTCCAGGACAGGCCGAATCGTTCTGAATCACCAGCTCAAGCCAATCTCAATCTTCGATGCCAAGCCTGACTTTCAGTCGAGTCAGTTGGGCCTTCAGGATTTCCAATTCCATCTCCATGCGCTGACGCCAGAGCTGGTCTTCACTAGGCGGTGGTGGGGTCAGCGGAGCCGTGGGCGCGGCGGCAGGATAGATCGGCGCGGACAGTCCGACTTGGCTGGGGTATCCCGCAGCGACCAGTCGAGCGATCTCAGCTTCATCCACCTGCGGCAGACCGGCCAGCAGCGAATGACCAGGGTAAGCCGATGGAGAGGATGCAGGTGACTCGGGCGGTGTGTTCAGCTGCAGCACTTCCTTCGGGGCCAAGCCGGACTCAGGCTCTCCGGTCAAAAGCTGGGCATACTGCGCGACTCGGCGTCCTGGACCTGCGGGCAAGCAGGCGACCAGAGGGCCTTCGCTGTAGGTGATGAGCTTCAGCAGCTCAGCCTCGACGCTGGCCAGATCGGGGAAGGTTTGCAGCCGCTCCGTGCGCTGCCTCAGCTCTCCTAGCGTCTGATGACCGCGCAGCAGCAGCACGCACAGCAGGCTGGTGGACGGGCGCTCCAGGCCGGGCAGCTTCGCCTTCAGGTTGTGGCGATATTTGCTCACGCGTGCCCCGACGATGCTGATCTCAAACACCCAACCACGTGTCTTCAGCGACTCTAGCGCGCGCCGGACTTGGTTTTCTTCCAGATTCAGGATCGGGTCGCGGTTGGTCGTCTGATTGCAGGCGGCCGTCAGCGCATTCAGCGTCAGCGGGTAGTAGTCGGGCAGGGTGATCTCCTTCTCCAGAAGACAGCCCAGGATGCGGGCATCGATGGCGTTGAGGGAGTCGGTGGCGGACATGGGAAATCAGGGGGAAGGGGGCGGTGGGTTGCCACTGCGCATTTCATCCTCGCGTGCAAGCTCTTCGGTGGTTTTTTCTGGAGTTGGGCGCGGGTCAGCGGAAGGCGGCAGCTCCTCCTCCTCAGGCATGACGGAGCCCTGGTCTTCCGCAGGTTCAGGTTCTTCCACCGGCTCATTCATGGCGACGGTTTTCGCTGCCTTTTCGATCTCAGGAGGGGGGGCAGAGGGGCGTGGCGGGCGCTTGTATTCGTCCTCCAAGTCCTTTTCCGTTTCATCATCCTCGGAGAACCAGGGATTGTAGTTTTCGTTGTCCCAGTCGTCCTTCACAGGTTCTTTTTCCAGCTCCTGCTCGTCCTTGTCGATCTGGGCATAGTATTCGGGGAAAGCCTCGCGGTCCTTTTTCTCGATCATGTAGGCCAGCCAGATGCAGATCTCATACAGCACATAGAGCGGCCCCGCCAGCAGCAGCAGGGTCAGCACATCCTGGGTCGGCGTGATGACAGCCGAGAACACGGCAATGGCGATGATCGCATGCTTGCGCGTGGTCTTCATCAGCTTGTAGGACAGAATGTCTAGTTTCACCAGCGCCATCACGACCACTGGCAGCTCGAAGCTGACGCCGAAGATGAGGATGAAACGCGTGGCAAAGGTGATGTAATCTCCCAGCATCCAGGTGCTCTCAAAGCCATGGTCAAAGTTCCACACGAGGAAGAAGTCCAGCGCTCGCGGCAGCACCATGAAGTAGGAAAAGGTCACCCCGGTGAGAAAGAGCCCGAACCCGATGGCTAAGCCGGGGAAGAGCACCTTTTTCTCCGTGTCCTTCAGGCCCGGTAGGATGAACTGCAAAACGTAAAACAGCAGCAGAGGAAAGCTGAGAATCACCGAAGCGATCAGCGAGACATTCACCGAGGCCATGAAGCCTTCCTGCGGTGTGCGTGTGCTCGGCATCTTGAACTCCAGCTTTGGCTCAGGCTGGCCTTGTGCCTTGGCATTTTCCAGGATCGTCACCTTGGCGGTCTCAATCGACCACTGATAAGGCACGAGCACGATGTCCGTGAGCTGCTTGTTGAAGCCAAAGGTGAGCAAAACGCTGACCAGCAGAGTCACCGCGATGCGCACCAGCATCGTGCGAAGGTCCTCCAGGTGATCGAGGAAGGGTTTTTCTTCGTCCTGGGGATTCAGGTTCAGGGCGATCTTCTCGCGTGCTTTGAAGACTTTGTTGAGGATGCCTTGCCACATATCGGGGTGAGGGGGAAAACAGGTGCGGTGCAGATGGGGGGTTAAATCGATCCCTTTGCCGCCATCCGCGCGTAGAGTGCCAGCGTCAGGGCGGTGGTGATCTCACTGGCAGCGATCCTCCTCCGCAGCTCTCCCGGACTGACAAGCCGCGCGGGGCTGATGTGCTCGTTGCCATCCGGTGAAGGCTGGCTGACGACGCCCACGGGCTCCGCTTTGAACAGGTAAACGTGCTCGTCGGTGAATCCTTGCGAGGGCAGGAACCACCCGAGCGGCTCCAACCTGCCGCCTGGAGCCAGGGCGTAGCCTGTTTCCTCCGCTAGCTCACGCAGGGCGGTGTCGATGACGGTTTGGCAGGTCACGTCCTCCACCGCGCAGTCGATCTGACCGGCGGGGAATTCCAGGCATTCCTGAGCCACGGGGATGCGCTCCTGCGGGATCATCACGAAATCCCCGGAAGCAGTGACGGGCGCGATGGCGACGGCGGCTTTCCGTTTCACCACGAGCCAGGGCACAGGCTGCTGACTGCGATGGGGGGTCAGCACCTCCACGCGGTCCACGCTGATGTGCGGATTGGCAAAAAGGCGCTCGTCTTTCACCGTCTGCCAGCCGGGGCGCGGCTGTTGGTGGAAGAGGGGAAAGCTCAAATCTGCCTCCGCCATCACGAGAGGGCCTCCTTCCAGCGCGCGATCTGCGCGGCGACGTTCTGCGGCGAGGGTGCGCCGATGCCTTTGCGGGCGGCGAGCGCGGTTTCGAGATTCAGGCAGGCGAAAAGATCCGCCTCAAAGGCTGGGGAGAACTCCCGGTACTTCGCGAGCGGGATGTCAGCAAAGGCCACTTTCTCCACGAGGCTGTAGGCGACGAGCTTGCCGATGACCTCATGCGCGGAGCGGAAGGGCACGCCATGGTTCACGAGGTAGTCGGCGAGGTCCGTTGCCAGCAGCATGGGGTCGCTGGTGGCAGCGCGGGTGCGTGTTTCATTCACCTCCATGCCGGCGATCATCTCCGCGAAGACTTCGAGGGCGGCTTTGATCGTGTCGATGCTGTCAAAGAGCGGCTCTTTGTCCTCCTGCATGTCCCGGTTGTAGGTCATGGGCAGACCTTTCAGCAGCGTGAGCAAGGCCATGAGATTGCCAACAAGGCGTCCAGACTTCCCACGCGTGAGTTCAGCCACGTCAGGGTTCTTTTTCTGCGGCATCAAGGAGGAGCCGGTGGTGTGCGCATCGCTGAGGGTGACGAAACCAAACTCGGCGCTGCACCAGAGGATGATGTCCTCGCTCAGGCGGGAGAGGTGCACGCCGCAGAGGGCGATGGCAAAGATGACCTCAACGGCGAAATCGCGATCGCTCACGGCATCCATGCTGTTTTGCGTGACGCCGGAGAAGCCAAGCTCCTGCGCGACATACTCGCGGTCCAGAATGATCGTGCTGCCTGCGAGCGCGCCGGAGCCCAGCGGCATGATGTCGATGCGTTTGCGAGCATCACCGAGGCGTGCGGCATCGCGGGAGAGCATCTCGACATAGGCCAGCAAGTGGTGGGCGAAGAGGACAGGCTGCCCACGCTGAAGATGCGTGTAACCGGGCACCACGGCGCTGCCCGCGCGCTCGGCGGCTTCGATCAAAGCACGCTGCAGGCTGTGAATGAGGGCGCTGATGGCATCCACGGCATCGCGCGTGTAGAGGCGCACATCGGTGGCGACTTGATCGTTGCGACTGCGGGCGGTGTGCAGCTTGGCGCCTGCGGGGCCGATGCGCTTCGTCAGCTCGGCCTCGATGTTCATGTGCACGTCCTCGAGGGCTTCTTTCCACTCAAAGTTGCCCGTTTCGATCTCGTGACGGATCTCCAGCAGACCTTTTTCGATCTGCGCCTGCTCGTCTGCCGTGATGATGCCGGCTTTCACCAGTCCTTTGGAGTGGGCGATGCTGCCGCGGATGTCATGGGCGTAGAGCCGCCAGTCAAAGGACACAGATTCGCCATAGCTCTGCACGAGCTGGCTGGTGGGCTGAGAGAAGCGGCCTTTCCACATGAGATTCAGGGGGGAGAAACGGGGCGCGGAGGTTAGCGCCCCTTTTCCAGGGCGCAACTCTGGCTGGACATGCTTCTTCAAGGCGGGCTTTGCCTTTGTCGCGCCTGCCCTAGGCGGTCATTTTTTCTTCTTGGGTGCTTTTTTCCCGGCTTTGGGGCTCTCGAAGATGGGAGGGATGGTGCCTTTTTCCCATTCGGCGATGGCTTCGTTGAATTGGGCGACCAGCTCTGGCTTCTCGGCAGCTAAGTTTTGGGTTTCGCCGATGTCGCGATTCAGGTCATACAGCTCGGGTTGGCCATTGGCGGCGCGGAAGAATTTCCACGATCCCTGGCGAACGGCGTGGATGCCCTTTGGTCCCTGGCTGCGCCAAAACAGACGCTCGTGCGGCTGGCCTGACTTTTCACCCGTGAGGTAGGGGACGAGATTCACGCCATCGAGCAGGCGATCTTCGGGCAGCTTGCCACCTGCCAGTGCCACGGCTGTGGGCAAGAAATCCAGGGAAATCACGGGAGCGTCATAGGTGCCGGGCTTCAATCGTGCAGGCCAGCTGATGAGGAAGGGCACGCGCATGCCACCTTCATGCAGGTCGCCTTTGGCCCCGCGCAGGGGCGTGTTGTCGGTGAAGTTGCCTGTGCCTTTGGCGCTGAGGTTGGGGCCGCCATTGTCGCTGACGAAAAAGATGAGCGTGTTCTCGCGCTGCTGAGTCACCTCCAGCTGGTCTAGGACTTGGCCGATGGCAGCATCCATCGCGGCGACCATGGCAGCATAGGTACGACGACTTGGCTGGTCAAGGTGGGCGAATTTTTCCAGCCAAGCCTCAGGAGCCTGAAGCGGCGTGTGCGGTGCGTTGAAGGCGAGGTAAAGAAACCAAGGCTGACCGGTGGCCTGGCGCTTCACGTAGGCAGCGGCTTCTTCGCCAAACTGTTCGGTCAAGTAGCGGCGCTGCGGTTCATCGGTGCCATTTCGGTTCAGGGGAATCGTGTATTCCACCCCGCCTTTGTCTCCAGGGAAATACATGTGCCCACCGCCGAGCGCGCCAAAGTATTCGTCAAAGCCGCGCTTCATCGGGTGAAACTGCGGATGCGCGCCCAGGTGCCACTTTCCCACCGCACCGGTGTGATAGCCTGCGTCTTTCAACAACTGGGGAAGCGTGATCTGATCGAGTGGCAGGCCGTCGAGGGTGCTTTCGGGCTTCCAGGCGGGATTGTTTTCATGGCCGAAGCGGTGCTGGTAGCGTCCCGTGAGGATGCCCGCCCGGGTCGGACTGCAAAAGGGATGGGAGACATAGCCGTTCGTGCAGCGGATGCCTGAGGCCGCCAAGCGATCGAGATGCGGGGTGGGAATCTCCCGCGAGCCCTGAAAGCCGACATCGTGGTAGCCCAAGTCATCGGCGATGATGATCATGACATTCGGGCGATCCGCCGCCATCACGGCGTGCGCCAAGACGAAACAAGTTAGCCAGGAAATGAGTAGCTGCATAGAGCGCCCTGCAACGTGGTCCAAGGCTCCGGCTTGCGCGGAAAAGCAGTGCCCTGGGCGAAAGACGCTGTTTCCCCTGCTTGCGCCCTTCTCGGAACCGGCTTTGGGTAGTGCTATGGTCAATGTCATCGTCATTTTGGAAATCGATCCGGCTCGTGTGGACGAGTTCTTGGAAGTCATCCTGCACAATGCGGCGGAGTCGGTGAAAGAGCCGGGCTGCACGCGCTTTGAAGTGAACCGCCAGGCCGATCAGCCGAATCTTTTCGCGCTAAGCGAGCAGTATGTGGATCAGGCCGCGCTAGAGGCCCACACGCGCACGCCCCACTTTGCCCTTTGGAAGGAAAAATCCGCCACAGGTTTTGTTACGAAGCGCTGGGCGGTGAAGGGGCCGCTACTGGCCTGAGGTCTCTTTCCTGCTGCTCTCCACGTGGAAGACGCCTTCGGCCATCGCATCTCCTACCTGCGCGTGTCGGTCACCGACAGGTGCAACGAACGCTGCCGCTACTGCATGCCGGAGGAGGAACAGGCCTGGTTCCCCAAGGAAGAAGTGCTGAACTATGAGGAGATGCTGCGTGTGCTTCGGGTCGGTGCGAGCTTGGGTATCCAAAAAGTGCGCGTCACGGGCGGAGAGCCGTTGACGCGGCCCGGCGTTGCCGAGTTCTGTGCCCAGATCGCGCAGATCCCAGGTATCCGCCAGATCGGCATTTCCACCAATGGCACACTCCTCAGCCGGGAAGAGCAGGGGGTGACCCTGGCGGCCCGGCTTTTTCAGGCCGGGGTGCGCAGCATGAATGTTTCCCTGGATTCGCTGGATCGGGAGGCCTACCGCCGCACCACGAGTCGCGACCTGTTGCCAAAGGTGCTAGAAGGCATTGAGGCAGCATTGACTGCGGGATTTCAGAACCTGCGGCTGAACTGCGTGCTCATGAAGCAGCAAACCGAGCGTGAATTCGTGCCTCTGCTGAAATTTGCAGCGGAACGTGGGCTGCTGCTGCGTTTCATCGAGCTCATGCCGGTGAGCAGTCGTGAGGTGCTGGATGAGCAAAACTTTCTCTCCACAGAGATCGCGCGGCGACTCATCGAGCAACACACCGGGCCGCTGACCGCGCTGCCAGACTTTCGCACGAATGGCCCCGCCGCCTACTGGCAGGTGCCCAGCACGGGGCAAAAGATCGGCTTCATCGGAGCCATGACGAACCTGCATTTCTGCGAGAGCTGCGACAAACTGCGCCTAACCAGCGATGGCAAGCTGCGGCCGTGCCTAGGCAGCTACTTGGAGTTCGATCTGCGAGAGCGGCTGCGCCAGGGCTGTGACGACGAGGAGCTGGCGGACTTCATCCGCAGCGTCGTTGCCCGAAAGCCGAAAGAGCATGACTTTCGTCAGAATTATCAGCCGAATCGGCGAATGATCGCGATCGGGGGTTAGCCGCTCCTTGCCAGGACAGCCTCGCCCTGCGTAAAAGTGAGACTGTCTGCAAAAAGCCTTTGCCGTGGTGAAGATCACGCGCCAAGTGTTCACTAGAACATAAATCCATCCCCCTCACGACCATGGCCCGAGCCCCTAAAGAGACCTCCGCTGAACCGAACACGAACAAGATCGCCGAAGCTCGCGCTCGGAATCTCGACTTGGCCATCCAGCAGATCCAAAAAGACTACGGTGAAGGTGCGATCCTGCGCATGGGCACTGGAGAAAAGGCAGAGGTCGCGGTCATCCCGACTGGTAACCTTTTGATCGACCAAGCGCTAGGCGTGGGCGGTTTCGCTCGTGGGCGTATCATTGAAATCTACGGCCCTGAGTCTTCGGGTAAAACTACACTCACGCTGACAGCCATCGCCCAAGCGCAGAAAGCCGGTGGCCTCGCTGCTTTCATCGACGTCGAGCACGCGCTGGACCCGAACTACGCACGCCGCTTGGGGGTAAAGATGGATGAATTGCTCGTCTCCCAACCCAGCAGCGGAGAAGAGGCTCTGCGCATCTGCGAGACACTCGTTCGCTCCAATGCACTGGATGTCATCGTCATCGACTCCGTTGCCGCCCTGGTGACCCGCCAGGAACTCGAAGGAGAGATCGGCGATAGCACCGTCGGTGCGCAGGCTCGACTGATGAGCGCCGCTTTGCGAAAGCTCACCGCCATCATCAGCAAAGCACGCACGACCTGCATCTTCACCAACCAGATCCGTGAGAAGATCGGCGTCATGTTCGGCAATCCCGAAACCACCCCCGGTGGCAAGGCCCTGAAGTTCTACGCCTCCGTTCGCGTCGATATCCGCCGCATCGGTGCCATCAAAAGCAGCGACGGCACCGTGACGGGCAACCGCACGAAAGTGAAGGTCGTGAAGAACAAGCTCGCTCCTCCTTACACTGAAGCCGAGTTCGACATCATGTACAATGAAGGCATCTCGAATGTCGGGTCCATGCTCGATCTGGCCATGGAGTTCGACATTCTCCAAAAGCGTGGTTCCTGGATCAGCTACAAGGGCACGCAGCTCGCCCAAGGCCGTGATGCGGCCAAAGACACGCTGAAAAATGATGCGACGCTCTACGCGGAGATCGAAGAAGCCGTGAAAGCCAAGCTCGCAGAAAAAGGCGGACTTCCTGCCGCCGCCGCAGCCACGGAAGAATAAGCCTGGATTCCGAAGTGCTGTGTGACCCTGGGGCATTCTTGCCCAGATGAACTTCGATATCCCGGATAAGCCAAATGCGCTTTTTTCCTGATCAAGCCACCGCGACTTTTTAAAGTTCGGTGGCTTTTTCCTGGGAGGTTGAAGTCGCCAATGCTGGTGGCAGGAAGCCTCGATCCGAACTTCAGAGCGCGCTTCGGCTCCATCGCTTCAGCACGAGGCGCAGCAAGGCAGCGGCCAGGCAGCCCCCAGTGATGTCCGCCAACCAATCCCAGGGATCATTGCCACTCCTGCCAGGCGTGAAGGTTTGATGGAACTCATCAATCGCACCGACAATCCCGGCAAAAATCATGCCCGTGAAGGCCGCCTGGGAAAAAGGCAGACTCATCCAGCGCACCCCGCGCAGCGCCAGAAGAAAAGCGCCCGAACCCGCTGCAAAATAAAGACAATGCTCGAGCTTATCCTTCAAGGGAAAGGAAGGCCCCATGGCCGGGTGAGAGTAGGAAGAAAGGTACCAGAGTACCGCAGCCCAGATCACCACCAGAAGTGCCCAAAACCAGCGCAGACCCGCCATTTTTGCGATCCAGGAAGGCGAACTCATCCTTCCTTCATCTCCTGCTCCATGCGCTCGCTCAGCCATTGTTTGATCATGCTTTGGTAGTTCAGGTAGCGTCGGCGGGCGATGCGCTTGATTCGGCTCAGCATCCGTGGATCGAAGCGGAGGGTGATCGTGGTGGATTCACGCACATCGTTGCGGTGGATTGACATCTGCATCAGACGCGCGTCGAGCTGATGGGAGGCCCAGAATTTGCCCTCCTCCTCGTCGCTTTCAAAAGCGGGCACATCTTTCCACAGCCGGACAAGGGCCAAATCTCCTTCGAGAATCGCCGGGCGACTCGTCAGCGTGGTGTCTCCTTTGCGGCGGTGTTCCATGGTGTTGGTGGGATTGACTCAAACGTCCTCAGCTTTCTTTCTCTCAAAAAAATCGTGCTCAGACACGGTCATGTCACGGGCGAAGACGACTCGGTAGCGTTTCCCATCCGTCCAAAAGACACTGAAAACCGCTCTGCCCCCCAGGGATTTCCCGAGGTTGAAGTAGCGGGCAGAAGCGCCATCGCCGTTTTCATCCGGCAGCAGTTTGAGGGAGAAGGGGTCTTCGAACGATTCCTCAATGTCCTTGGGAGGCAGTTTGGAGAGGTCAAAAGAAACACCGAGCCAATCGAAGTCCATAAGGTGAGTAGAGTGATCTGAACGCTCGAAAGTCAGCCGATCTGACTATTTCCGATATTGAATCAACTCTATCTCATAGCCCTCCGGCGCGTCAATGAAGGCAAAGACCCCGCTGGAACTTTCTGTGGGGCCGTCCGAAAGCGGATAACCGCAAGCCGCTGAGTGCTGAGCGAATTTTTCCAAATCTTCCACTTCAAAGGCCAAGTGGGTGACATCGGGACCGAGCTGCACGGGGCCACTGGCCGGATAGGAACAGATCTCGATCAGTTCATCGCTGTTCGGAGTCTTCAAAAACACCAGCTCTGATCCGCGGGGAGACTTGTGGCGTCGTACCTCCTCCAGACCGAGCACTTGCTTGTAAAAGTTCACCGTCTTGTCCAGATCGTTGACGCGATAGCGGGTGTGTAAGAGTTTGGTAACCATAAGATCGTAAAAGGAAAAGCACCCGAATAGTGCCGCGGCTGAGGAGCTTGGCAAGGCAACGATCTTGCAGTCAGGGGCGTGTCGCTAAAAAGCTCGTGATGAAGGAATCCTGTGGTGGCGACAATGCTTGGCGAGGTGCAGGCCGGATCACTTCACCCTGTGAAGATGTCACGGTATGCCGCCGTGGTTTTGTCAGCCGATGAAAAGCGCATTGCAAAAAAGCGCGCTTTCGCCTCATTCGCAGGGTCCACCCCAACCCCACTATGAAAAAACAACTGCCGTTTCTTGCCGCCCTCGTTCTTGCGTTTGCTGGCCTGACCGGAATCAACCAAGCCCAGGAGGAAAAAAAAGAAGTGAGTGAGTCCAAAATCGTCAAAGTCGTGATGGAAACCAGCAAAGGGAACATCGAGCTCGAACTCGATCCTGCCAAGGCCCCCATCACGGTCGAAAACTTCGTGAAATACGCGAAGAAAGGCTTTTACGAAGGCCTCATCTTCCATCGCGTGATTCCAGGCTTCATGATCCAGGGCGGAGGCTTCACGCCTGACATGAATCAAAAATCCCCTGACGCCCCGATCGCGATTGAGTCCAAGAACGGCCTCAAGAATGCCCGTGGCACCATCGCCATGGCACGCACCAGCAACCCCAACAGTGCCACCAGCCAATTCTTCATCAACGTGAAGGACAATGCCAACCTCGACTACCCCAGCTTTGACGGTTACGGCTACGCCGTGTTTGGCAAGGTGACTGCTGGCCTGGACGTGTGCGATGCCATTGTCGCCGTGCCTACGAAGCAATTCGGACCTCACGGGGATGTGCCCGTGGAGCCGATTCTAATCAAGAGCGTGAAGATTTCTGAATAAATCGTTCGCCCCAACACTTCCTGAGGCCCGTGGCAACACGGGCCTTTTTCTTGCCTCGAAGAAAAAATGCACGCGGGAGTGCCCTCGGCTCCGTTTTGAACAGGACTCTCCTGTCTTGACTCTCACCCCGGCCCCATTGACCGTTTCTCCTTCGCATGTCTGACACCTCAGCTTTACCGCCCGCTCTCTCTTCGGTTCCTGACCAGGAATCCATCGCTCAATCTGCATCCTGGGTGAAGCCTCTGCGCGAAGAGATCGCGCGGGTGCTCGTGGGCCAGACCCACCTGGTGGATCGCCTGCTTGTCGCTTTGCTGACCAATGGTCACGTGCTGCTGGAAGGCGTTCCTGGTTTGGCCAAAACACTCGCCGTACGCACGCTCTCCAGCGCGCTTCAGGCCAGCTTCAAGCGCATCCAGTTCACCCCAGACTTGCTGCCTGCGGACGTCGTCGGCACCATGGTGTATCACCCAAAGGACGGCACCTTTTCCCCACGCTTGGGGCCGATTTTTGCCAACCTCGTGCTCGCGGATGAAATCAACCGCGCTCCTGCCAAGGTACAAAGCGCGCTTCTCGAAGCCATGCAGGAGCGTCAGGTCACCATTGGCGAAGCCACGCACAAGCTGCCGGACCCCTTTCTTGTTCTCGCCACGCAGAACCCCATTGATCAGGAAGGTACCTACACCCTGCCTGAAGCTCAGTTGGACCGCTTCCTGTTGAAAGTCCGCGTTGTCTATCCCACGCCTGCTGAAGAGCGTCAGGTGCTTGACGCCATGGCTACCAGTGCGCCGAAGCTGGACGTGAACCAGATCATCGACGCCAAGCAAATTGTCGCGAGCCGCGCCATCGTGAATCAAATCTACATGGATGAAAAAATCCGCGATTACATCGTGGCCATCATCCATGCGACCCGTGATCCTGGTGCCATTGCCCCGCACTTGAAACTTTTGATCCGCTGCGGTGCCTCGCCACGCGGCACGATCAATTTGGCACTGGCCTCCAAGGCTCTGGCCTTCCTGGCCGGACGGAACTACGTCACGCCACAAGACATCAAGGATCTTGCCCCTGACATTTTGCGTCACCGCATTTTGCTCAGCTACGAGGCAGAAGCAGAAGGTGTCTCCAGCGAAGACGTGATCAAGCAGTTGCTCGATAAGCTTCCGGTCCCGTAATCGTGCAGTCCCTGACAGCATCATCCACCGGCTCCCCCCTTCATGCCTTCGAACCCTGAAACTGAGGACGAACGCCTCACCCGCATTCTGAAGCGAGTTCGAAAGATCGAGCTGGTCACGCGTGGCATCGTCAAAGAAACCCTCGGTGGGGCCTATCATTCCCGCTTCAAAGGGCAGGGGATCGAGTTCGATGACTTCCGCGAATACCAGCCGGGCGATGACGTGCGCTTCCTCGACTGGAACGTCACGGCCCGCATGAACGATCCTTATGTACGCAAATACATCGAAGAGCGCGAGTTGACCGTCATGCTCATCGTCGATGTCAGCGGTTCGGGTGACTACGGCAGCCAGGAGGACAGCAAGCGCGAGCGTGCCGCAGAAGTCGCCGCAGTTTTTGCCTTCAGTGCCGTGCAAAATCAGGACAAAGTCGGGCTCATTCTCGTTTCCGATCAGGTCGAGCATTACTTGCCCGCGCAAAAAGGCAGCTCACACGCGCTGCGTTGCCTGCGGGACATCTTGAACCACCGCCCGAAAAGTCGCCGCACCCAGCTCGGGCCGGCGCTTGATCTCGCTCTCACGCGGATCGCTCATCGTGCTCTGGTGGTGCTGGTGTCTGATTTTCTCACGCCAGACACTGCCTGGGAGCACAACTTGCGCCTGCTCGCGGCCAAGCATGATGTCGTCGCCGCACAGATCACCGATCCACGTGAGTGGGAGCTGCCGGCGGTCGGAAGGGTTTGCCTTCAGGACCCTGAGACGGGAGAGCAGTACATCGTGAACACTTCTCATCCGGCCGTGCGGCAGCATTACGCGGCCAAGATGAGCGAAAAGCAAGAGTCTCTGACGCGCGTCTTGCGCAAAAACGGCGTCGAGCGTCTCGACATCCGCACGCACGATGACTACGTGCCTGCGCTGAAAACGTATTTCCGGAGCCGCCGAAGAAGAAAGAGATGATGACCGGATTCGCCCAGCTTTTTTTCGCTCAGCAGGCACCTCCGCTGCAGCCATTGCCGCATCCAAAGCTGCCTGACCCAGCCCTGGTTCAGCTCGGGGTACCCTGGTGGGTATATGCGGCGGCGGTGGCCTTGGTCGTGATCCTACTTGGTTTGGTGATTTGGCTTTTGATGCGTCCTGCCAAACCCAAACCACCGCCTCTGAAGAAGCCCTACAGTGCGGCCATGAAGCGGCTGCAAGCGATCTTGATGCAATCGCCCCAACAATCACCCGGCCAGACTGCTGCGGACGTGTCGGAGACCCTGCGCGTGTATTTTTGGGAGCGCTACCACATCCCTGCCCCCATGCGCACGACTCAGGAACTTTTCGAAAAAGGTGGCATTCCCGCCACCTCACTCCGTCTGCAAAAATACGCTTCGCTGGCTGAGCTGTGGGATCAGCTATCCTTTGCGCCTCTGCCAGCGAACCCAGCAGAGGCCACGGCTCTGGTGCAAAAGGCAATCGCTAGCCTAGAGGAGGACCGCGCATGAATCTGCCCTTTTTGCCCAACGTCATTTTCGGGCGGCCAGAGTGGCTGCTTTTGCTGCTTCTGCTGCCCGTCATGGCTTGGTGGCGTGGGCGCAATGGCAGGGCTCCGACGATCGCTTTCTCCACAGCCTTTGTGCTCCGTGAAATGGGCATCAAGACCCGCAGCGCTCGGGGCAGCTTCACTCTCGGTTTGGTCTTGCTCAGTCTTGCGGCCGCGATTGTAGCACTGGCTAGGCCGCAAAAAGTCATTTCGCACGATGAAGAGAACACCGAGGGCATCGCCATCTGCCTGACGGTGGATGTGTCGCTGTCCATGCTGATCGAGGATTTCTACATCGGCGGCCAACCCGTGAACCGACTCACCGCGGCGAAGCGCGTCATGCGCGATTTCATTCGTGGTCGAAAATCCGATCGCATCGGCATTGTCGCCTTCGCGGGTGCGCCGTACTACCCCTGTCCGATGACCTTGGACCGCGAGTGGCTGGAGTCGAATCTGGAGCGTGTGCAGACCGGTGTCATGGAAGACGGCACCGCGATTGGTTCAGGCCTAGCAGCTGCGGCTCGTCGGTTGGACAAAGAAACGGTGCCAAGCAAGGTCATCATCTTGCTGACTGATGGAGCCAACAACAGCGGCAAGCTAAGCCCGCAGGATGCGGCCAAGCTGGCGGCTACCTTGGGCATCAAGATCTACACCATCGCCATCGGTACGCCTGGCGTTCACATGATTCCGCTACCGAACGGACGTGTCATCACCAGCGGTCGTCAGGAGTTCGATGAGGCGACGCTGCAAGCCGTGGCAAACATCGGTGGTGGTTCTTTCTACATGGCTCAGGATCTCAGTGCCTTGGCGGACATCTTCGAGACCATCGACAAACTCGAAAAGAAAGAGATCAAAAAGCGCACCATCACCGAGACGGAGGAGCTTTTCTTTTATCCGCTGTCCTGCGCCGCAGCCCTGCTCGGGTTAGCGCTTTTGCTGCGCTTCACCTTCCTGAATGCGGCACCCATGGCAGTGGCCACCTGAACCATGTCTTTCCTCGCCCCCAAGATTTTGTATTGGCTGTTTGCCCTGCCCGCACTCGCTGGGCTGAAGCTGCTGGCGGATTGGCGCGCGCAGCAGGTGCAGCAGGCTTTTGCAGCGCCTCGACTTCGCCAGACGCTCATCACTGGCGTGTCCACGCGTCGTTCCTGGGGCATCTTTGCCTGTCAGTTGATCGGTCTTGGCTGCTTCATTTTCGCCCTCGCTCGTCCTTGGTGGGATGAGGACAAGATCGTGCAGCAAGAGTCCGGCAGAAATGTCATCATCGCCATCGACAGTTCACGCTCGATGTTGGCGAATGACGTCGTGCCGGATCGGCTGACACGCGCCAAGCTCGCCGCTCAGGATCTCATGCTTTCCTTGAAAGATGACCGCGTGGGCTTGATCGCGTTTGCAGGCAACTCTTATCTCCAGGCTCCGCTGACCACAGATCACGACGCCGTGGTGGAGGCGATTCAGTCGCTCGATTTTACCTCGGTGCCTCGCGGTGGCAGTGAACTCGGACGCGCGCTAAAGCTGGCGATCGATACCTTTGAAAAAAGCCCCGCGAGGAACCACGGGCTCATTCTTTTTAGCGATGGCGGAGAGCCGGACGCGGAGATCGCCACCTACGCCGAACAGGCCGCGAAAAAGAACATCTTGGTGCTGACCGTAGGCGTCGGCACTGAGGGTGGATCGCTGATCCCAGACCCCGATCCTGAGCGCTCGGGTGACTTTGTCCGTGATCAGGACGGCAATGTGGTCAAAACCAAACTGGAGCCCGGCTCGCTCCAGCAGATCGCCACGATCACGCGGGGCCGCTACCTGAAGCTAGGCTCTCAGGGCCTCGCGGCGGATGTCGTGCGTAGCTTGGTCGCTAGCTTGCAGGCACAGACCAATGCTGCGCGTGAAACCGTGAAGCCGATTGAGCGTTTTTATTGGCCATTGTCTCTTGGTGTTTTGTTCTTGTTCCTCGCTTGGATCATTCGTCCCTCTGCTCGTATGAAACTGCCCGCCTCCCCCCTCCTGGCTCTCCTGGCTTTCTTGCTGACTACGGCTGAAGGTCAGGCTGTCTCCATCACACCCCGGCAAGCTCATGAAGCCTACCAACAAGGTGAATATGACCGCGCTGTGAAGCTCTATGACAGCTTGGTCAAAGAGCCACCTTCCGCGCGTCAAAAGCCACTTTTTGCGCTCGGGCTTGGAGCTTCTGCTCACCAGTTGAAGGACTACGACCGCGCCGTGGGTGGCTTTAGCCAAGCCCTGGAAAGCACCGATCCAAGTGTGCAAAATCAGGCGCACCGTGGCCTTGCACACAGCCTTTACGATCAAGGTGACAAAGCGCTGGCCAAGCAGCCAAAGTTCACCCTGAAAGCTTGGCGCGATAGCGTGAAGCATTTCAATGCAGCGCTAGCCATTGACCCGGAAAACAAGGAAGTGAAGGAGAACCGCGACTTCGTGCAAAAGCGCCTGGATGAGCTGCAGCAGCAGATGAACCAAGAGCAGCAGGGCAAGCAAGGCAACAAGGGCGACAAGAAGAAAGGTCAAAAAGGCCAGAAGGGCGAAAAGGGCCAAAAAGGCGAGAATGGTGAAGACCAGGACGGCGAAAACGGCGACGAGGATGGCGAAGGCGAGAATGACGAAGACAAGTCACGCAAAGAAAGCCTCGGCAAAAAAGAAGGCGAAGAGGAGGGCGAAGGTGGCCAAAAAGAGCATGAAAAAGAAGGCCAACTGCAGGCTGGCGAAGCTGGCAAGCAGGAGAGCCCCGAAGCCCGTGAAGCGCGTGAACGCCGAGAGGCTGAAATGGCCGAAAATCAGGAAAATGAAGCCACTGGCTTCAGTCGCAATGAGGCACGATCTTTCCTCCGCACTTACGCAGATGATCAGAAGAAGGCGATGATCGTGCGCCCGCGGGACCAGCCCGTGCGTGGCAAAGATTGGTGAAGATTCAGAACTGAAGATCGAGATGACCCCACATTCACTCCCCCCCCCTCTGCGTCAGGGTCAGCGGCCTTGGTTGTGCCTGCTGATCTTGTCGGTGATTGTCACCTGCCTGGGCCTGATTCAACCCAGCACCGCCAGCGCTGCCACGGTGCGCGCCTACGTTCAGCCCAGCACCGCGCGCCCGAATCAGGTCATCAATTATGTCATCACGGTGCAAGACGGTCAGGTGAATAGCCTGCCCAACCTGCGCTTTCCGCTGCAAATCGGACAGACCAGTGGAGTCAGTACGTCGCAGCAAATTCAGATCATCAATGGTCGTCAAAGTGCCTCGATTCAGCTCTCCTGGGGCATTGCGGCGACTGAACCGGGCGAGTTTGTCATCCCCCCCCAAACCGTCATCGTAGATGGCCAAACGCTCACCACCAACGAAGTCAAGCTGACCGTTGAAAATGGTGGAGGTAGCTTCCCGCAAAATGGCCAGCCACAAACGCAGGACGAAGCCAACCAGCCTATCCTGCAGATTGAGCTCGGAAAAAAAGAGATCTATCAGGGTGAGGTCGTGCCCGTGAATGTCAGCCTGTATGTGCCGCGTCAGGTTCAGCTGCGCCGCCTGGGCCTGATCGAAATGGAGAAGAGCGATTTTGCCATCGCCCGCTTCCCTCAGACGAATGAACAAACCAGCACCGTCATTGATGGCATCGGCTACTACGTTCTTTCCTTCCGCAGTACGCTGTCCTCGCTGCGCACTGGAGATCTCAAGGTCGGCCCGGCGAATCTCGAGCTGCTGATCGAAGTGCCCACGCAGGACGGCGGTCAGCGCGGCATGTTTCCGCCTGGGTTTGGCCAAAACTTCCCCCCTGGCTTTTTCCCAGGCATGTCTGAACCGCGGAAGCTAGAGGTGAAAAGCCAGCAGGTCACCGTGAAGGTACTGCCTTTGCCGACAGAAGGCCGTCCAGCTCAGTTCAGTGGTGCGGTGGGGGAATTCCAGATGACGGCCACGGCCTCTCCCACTGATCTGACCGTGGGTGATCCCATCTCAGTCGAGCTGGCAGTGTCAGGCGCGGGTAACTTTGACGCGCTCAATACTCCGGCGCTGATTTCTACAGGAGGCTGGAAGCTCTACCCCGCCAAGCGCTACGTGATCGAAGGGCAGATGGATCAGAACCAGACCCCGACGCTGGAACGCAAAATTGGTTACACGCAGGTATTGGTCCCTGAGGCCGTGCATCCGAATGTGCCGCCCTTTGAACTGAACTACTTCAGCCCCTCGCAGAAAAAATACGTCGTGCTGCGTACGGAGCCGATCCCGCTGAATCTGCGTCCTGCTCCAGTCACGGCAGCGGCGGAGGCTGCTTCCTCCGGCAGTGCTGCGGCCTCTGTCGAGACGCAGGTGGCACCTCCACCCGTGGCTGATCCGCAGGCAGACATCACAGACATCCTGGTGCGTCCTCCGGCTCAGGCTCGTTGGTTAGCTCCCACCAGCACCCTTTGGCTGCGCAGCAGCACCTTTTGGACCGTGCAGGCGCTGCCAGTTGCCTTGTTTGCTCTGGCGAGTGGGCTTGCGGTGATGCGTCGTCGTCGCGAGGGCCTGCTCGCGGGTCGTGCCGGTGAATTACGCGCTGCTTGGGAGGCCTTTGAGGCCAATGCTGCGAGCACCTCCGCCCCGACCTTTCTGCGGGCTGCGGCTCAGTTCATTCAGACGGCACAGGCGGGTCAACCTTTGGCAGAAGGACCGCTGAAAAAGATCGTCGATCGCTATGAATCGACCAACTTCTCAGTCGGCGCATTGCCTTCGTTGACGGAGGAGGAACGGCGCGAGATGAAAAACACCCTTGCCGCACATTTCCGTCAAACGCTCGCTCGCCTCGCGGTCATCGTCATCGCTTGCATCGTGGGCAGTTCCTGCCTCGCCGCAGAGGCCCCGAAAGCCACGGCTGCGACGCCAGATCAGGTCTATCGCGATGCTGTGGCAGAGGTGGAAAAAGGCAATTTCACCCGCGCGCAATACTTGGCGGAGTCGCTGACCAAAAAAGAACCGCCACAGCTCAGCCCTGAGGTGTTTCAGATCATCGGCCATGCCCGTTACCGCCAGGGTGACCTGGGTCGTGCTGCTCTCTGGTATCAGCGTGCGCAGCTGCTGGATGGACGGAATGCTGAGCTGAAGCAGAACCTGCGGCACATCCACGATCGCACGCGCTACCTGAGCTTTGAAGAAAAGTCACCGCTCAAGGTGGCCAGCTTTTTCCTCACCACGAATGAATGGCTGTTGCTCGCTGCCATTGGAGCTTGGATGGTTTTCTTGTCACTCACTTGGCGCGTGTTTCGCCGTGGCCACAAGTCCAGTTGGCCTGTGGCAGTCAGCCTCATCGGGCTCAGCATCGCCGTGCCTGCCTCGGCCTTCGCTGCCCTGCGTCCGCTCGGGCCCGAGCGCGTGCGTGATCTCAGCATTGTCACTCAGCCCGACGTGAATGCCTACACGAATGCCACTGTCACAGGCGGCACCGTCATCGCTCTGCCGCCGGGCAGTCAGGTCCGTGTTTTAGAAAAGCGCGGCTCCTGGTTTTACGCCGAGATTCCCAGCAGCCCGGAGCCATTGCGCGGATGGGTCGAGAGCTCGGCCATCACGCCGCTCTGGATCTGGGATGCGTCTTGGGTGCCCTGACTTGCTGACTTGCCTGTCCTGCCTTGCTGCGGAAGGTTAACAGCCATGAAAAGCATGACCGGATTTGGCCGTGGCGAGGCACGGCAGGAAAGTACAGGCACCACCTGGGTGGTGGAGTGTTCGAGCGTGAACCGCAAGCAGCTCGAAATCGCCGTCAGCCTACCCAAAAACGTCGCTGACCTGGAAACGCAGGTGCGCAACCAAGCGTCAGCCTTTTGCTCCCGAGGTCGAGTCAATATCCAAGTGCGTGCGGACCGTGCCAGTGCCGCCAGCCCGCAGCTACAAATCGACGTACTGACAGCCACCAGTTACCTGCACAGCCTGCGTGGTTTGGCGCAGCAGTTGGGCGTTCCTGCGGACCTGACTTTGGCTGAGTTGATTCGGCTCCCCGGTGTTTTGGCGGCGGAGCCAACGGAGGAACCGGCGGAGGAAGTTTGGCCTGTCGTGGAGCAGGCGCTTTCGGCGGCGCTGAAGCAGTTGGTGCAAATGCGCACCGCCGAGGGTAGCCATCTGCGCCAGGACATCCAGACGCGTCTGGCCGAGATCGAAGGCCTGCTCAAGCGCATCCAATCGCTCGCGCCGCTCATTCCCGTTCAGCATCGCCAAGCGTTGATGCAGCGCCTGGAGCAGGCGGGGCTCCCGTTGCCGCTGGATGACGAGCGCCTGATTCGTGAGATCGCTCTGTATGCGGACCGCTGTGACATCTCTGAGGAGCTTTCCCGGGCGGAAAGTCACCTGCGTCAGTTTCGCCAATATCTGACTGCTTCCGAGCCTGTCGGCCGCAGTTTGGATTTCTTGGTCCAGGAGTTCTTCCGCGAGTTCAACACCATGGGCTCCAAATGCGCAGATGCCACCATCGCTCATCACGTGGTCTCCGCGAAGTCGGAGCTGGAGAAGATCCGCGAGCAGGTGCAAAATCTGGAATAACGCTGTCATGTCCGAGAGCCCGACTCCACCCCCTGCGCCTCCCCCACGCCGCAGGGGGGCTGGATGGTTGTTCGGGGTCATAGGTCTCGCGATCTTTCCCTTGATCGGCACAGCGTTCCTCCTTCATGGGGTAAATGATGCGATCCGGGAGTGGCGGTCATGGTTGGCCGCAATCACGCAACAGCGCGTGCGAACGACTTTTCAGGAAGAGGTGAGCCGCGTGGTCTCCACCCAGGGAGAGACTCTAGAGGTCGCCGTGCTTGAGACGAATGAAACCGTCACCCGCTACGACATGCGTACCCTGCTGGATGACCTGCTTTACTTGGGCACGACCGTCTCAGAGATTCGAGTTCCGGTGGTGTTCCGCTACCAGATTCGCTTGTCTGAAGAGTGGAAGCTGACTCAGCAGCCAGGTCGTGCACGCCTGATCTGCCCTGCTTTGCATGCGGCCAAGCCACCTGCTCTTCGCACCGAGGGCATGGAGAAAAAATCCGAAGCCGGTTGGCTCCGATTCAATGCGGCGGAAAACCTGGCTGCCTTGGAACGTGAACTGACACCTGCTTTGGAAAAAAGAGCCGATCACGCCAGCCATGTCAGCCGAGTTCGAGAGGCGGCGAGATCCTCGGTGAAAGCCTTTGTGCGGCGATGGATGCCCAGCCTAGCAGGCCAAGAAATCGAGGTCCGCTTCGCAGACGAAGTGTCTTCTCCGACTCCTTGAGCGGCATGTCGCCCTTGTGCTGGCTCGGTGGATGAGCCTGCACTTCACGATCTTCTGACAATCGCGCTGGGATTCCTTGCTTGTCCTGGTTGCGGCGCTCTGGCATAACCGTTGCGTAAATCTTCACTCGTTATGTCGCAGACCCTCCCTGGCACACCGTGTCCGCTTAGCCAAGTTTGCAGCGCAGGAAAGACGCAGCTCTCTCAGATGTTGAGCCGTCGTGAATGGGTGAAATGCTTTGCTCTAGGCTTTGTCACCTCCTCTGCCACTCGGCATACCACTTTGGCAGACATTTCCGCTGCTGTGAATCAGGCCAACATCATTTCCCTGAAAGTCGCTGATTTTCCGGCACTCCAGGTAAACTATGGGTCCGTGAGGTTAGCTCTGCTGCCCGGTGCCAATGTCTCTACTGTTGATGAAACACATCTTATTGTGACCCGGGGTGAAGGAAATGTATTCTTTGCGGTAAGTGCTCGCTGCACCCATGAGAGGAATCTGGCCAATCCCTATGATCACTTTCCGGGACAGCGTGCAATCATCTGTGAAGTGCACAATTCCCTCTTTTCGATAGATGGGAAAATCATCTCCCCCGCGCAGACAGATCCACCTCAGCGAGATCTCACCTCATACAATACTTCGTTCGCTGAGGGTATCCTTCGCATAGAGGTGCCTTCGATGAATTTCAAACTCAACACCTTTGCGGTCCAGACACCTGGTGACACGACACGTCTAGCATTGAATTTCCAACGCCGAGCTGGGGGTAGGTATCGTGTGCTTTACACGCCCAACCTTTCTACCAGTCCGATGCCAGTCGATTTCGCGACATCTAGCACGGGGCCTTTGAATCGAGGGCCTAGCTTTTCGACACCCTTTTTCATCAACAACACTTCGCCCGTGGGACAAGCCACGGCTGCGCAAACGTTGTGGGTGGATTCGACAGCGGAACGTGGCTTCTACCTCGTGGAACTGGTGATTACTCAGGACGCCGTTTCCTTCCCGCCTTGATCACCATCTTTGGCCAAAGCTGCAGACTCAAGGTCTTCGATCCACCACCAGCCTAGCCAAGCGGCGTCTGCTATCGTTGGGCAGCGGCAGGCGGACTTCTATCTCATGGATGGTTCCAAACAGATTCACGTCACCTACCAGGATCGCGCCATTGGCTGTGGTGGGAGTGGCTCCATTGCGGCTCTGCGCCAGCGTGACCCAGGTGGCCAAATCTTCAGTGATCTCCAGGCGATAATCCAGGTCCCAGGCTGTGGTGTCCCGACGGAAGAAAAAACGCAGTTGCTCACCACCGGTCGGCAAGGATTCGAGCACGATCTGGATCACTGCCTCAGAGTCTGCCACGTTGGGGTTTTGCCCATAGGCGTATTCGATCTGATTGGCGATGCCATCGCCATCTGGGTCTCCTTGAGGATTGAGGAATTCGCCGACTCTCATGCCGGGAAAGTGGGTCTCCCGCCAGGCCTGATACGGCGGGGCGGGCACCAGCGTGAGTGTGGGGCGCTGCTCCACCTCAGCCTGTTCGCGGCTGGCAAAGCGCCGCTGCGAGTTCAGCGCGCCTTCTTCCGACATCATGAGCCAACCGTGATTCGGCTCGCTCCCGGCTAACCAGCGGTGCACATCTGCCACCATGCCCTGGCCTTGAAAGGCGTAAGCCCCAGGCTCGCTCCGAATGCCCAACGCAGCGGAGGCTTGCTCTGCCACATCACCACCCTCAGCATCCCAGAGCTGCGGTGTCACTAGGGAAAAAAGACGGCTAGCCCAGGTGCTATCACCTTCCTCCGCAGGCAGCCCTTCACTGCCTGCCGTGGTGCCTTCGCCCCAGTCCTGCAGCAGGCGGTGGAGCAGCGTGTTCCGCTGGATGTTTGTGCTAGGCACTCCTGCCTGGAGCTGATGCACCCGCAGGATCACGGACTCGTAGCGACTTTCCGCAGGCAGAGCGGAAAGGTCAAAATGCATCAAAGCCCGCCGCACGCCCCCTGCGGAACTGGTAGCGGTCAATAGATTGCCTGCACCATTGGCCAGCTCTTCACCCGTGGTGCCACGCTCGGAGAAAAGAGTGCTGTCGCGGGTCGCCGTCAGCACCACAGGCTCAGGAAGGGTCGGGGCGGCGACGAGTTGGTAGAGGCCGCCATTGGGCAGATGGTCCGTGGTCTCCATGACACCGCCCGTGAGCTTGGTGCCCACGTAGAGTTCACCACGATCATCTTCGCCCAGGCAAAGAATGCGCATCGACACTGGATTTCCCCCGAGCAGGGGAATGCCTTGCACAAGCTGAAAGCTGTCGGGCTGCGTCTCCTCCAAGCCCATCAGGATGCCGCTGGGAGCGCCTGAGGTCGCCCCGTAGTCACCGAAGACGTACTTGCCCCGCAGGGCAGGGATGTCTTGCCCCCGATAGACATAGCCACCCGTGACGGACAGGCCCAGCTTCGGCAGAGTCGTGTTCGAAATGTCCGGGTGCGCATATTGCGCGATGGGGGCGATCAGCGTGCCACCGGGATTAGGCATGGGGTTCGTGGCAGCGCCTGAGGAGAAGGTCGGGTTCTCGCTACCCTCCAGGTAGCGCCAGCCATAGTTGCCGCCCGCAGTGATGAGGTTCACTTCCTCAATGCGGCCCTGACCCACATCCGCGCAGAAAAGCCGACCTGTACCACCCGGGCGATGGTCAAAGGCTAGGCCCCAGGGATTGCGAATGCCATAGGCATAAATCTCCTTTTTGATGCCCGCCGTTGTCTCTGCGACAAAAGGATTGTCCGTTGGGATGCCATACTGTCCGCCGGGTCCATCGCTACCGAGCGGATCAATGCGCAGGATCTTGCCCAGGTAAACCGTGCGGTCTTGGCCATTGCCCAGCGCTGCGGTTGGGCGAGGCGCAGGGCTCGCTCCACCTGTGTGGCCGACGTTGTTGTCATCGGCACTGCCTCCATCGCCACTGCCGATGTAGAGCATGCCATCGCTCCCGAAGGCTAAATTGCCGCCGTTGTGATTGGCCTGAGGCTGGGGATATTTCAAAAGCACCCGCTCTGTGGCCGGGTCCCCCTGGTCAGGGTTCGTGGCCGACACGCGGAACTCTGCGATCACCGTCACGCAGTCCACCCTCCAGTTGCCGCCATCATGCTGCGGTGGGTCGATGCCTGCCTGGTAGGCCTTCGTGTAGTTCAGGTAAAAGCGCCCGTGCCCAGGCCTTCCAGGCTTGGCATAGTCTGGATGAAAGGCCAGCCCCAACAGACCACGCTCCGAGTAGGAGGTGGGGGACTGAGGGGTAGGCTCCTGAGCTGCACGGTGAAAATAGACCTTCGTGTTCAGACCGCTAGTCGTCAGGTCCAGGAAAGGCGTCGGCAGCATCATGCCACCCTGGACGATGTGGATCCTTCCGATCTGATCGCAGACAAAGAGCCTGCCGCTGCTGTCCCCAGCCCCGGTGATGCAGGTCGGAGAGTGAATCTGCTGTAGAACCAGAGGCTTCAGATACAACCGAGGAAACTCAGCCCTACTCCGCAGCGTCAGGGAAAGGAAAAGGAGCAGCAAGAGAGGATGCTTCATAGAAACCCAAGCCATGTGCACATAGCACCAGAGCCGCCATGAAAACGCAAGACAAAGCACGCCTAGCAGTCTAGCTGCCGTGGATGAAGCGGGGGCAAGACTGAAAAACTTGAGCCTGTAAATGCGAAAAAGTGGCACAAAGCGCTTGCTAGTTTCGTATGGTGCTGAACGTGACGGTTCTAAGTCGCTTCGAGGTCTCGTCAATCTTGCATGCCAGCCCCTTCCCCGCATTCCCGATGCCTGCATCGACTCCGTGTTCAGCGGAGTTTTTGCCGTTGGGTTCATCTGACTTGTTTCTTGGCTTGGCTGATTTCAGCAGAGGGCATCGGCCCTGGTGTTTGCGCTTGGTTTGCTAGCATGGACCCGATTCATGAGGTCGTGGTTTCTGCGGAGGCAAATGGCCCTGCCCATGTGATTTTGACTCATGAAAACGAAGCTGAGCATCTCGAGCCTCATGGACCTTGGCTCGAAGCGCTTCTGGTCATCGGTCAGGCATCGTCAGATCTTTTCAAAGATCATGTGCTCAGCTTTCACGCATTGGAGGATGGGCGCCGCCCTGACCTCGTGCATCTGGAGAAGCCGACCTTCAGCCGCTTTGAAGTTCCCTTTTTTCGTCTCGCTGTCACGATCTATCCTGGCAAGGCCCCCATCCTGAGAGGGGAAATGCTGCCCTACCTGCGGCAGGATCACCCTAGACCACGCGTGATGCGTTGTTGACCCAGGGGGGAAAGACCCCAGGCATGACCCATGCCAAGCCGCTGCCCGGAGCTCCTTGAGCTTCGGAGGATCAACGACTCCGCAGCCGCTGAATTCAGCCTGCCTGCGATCGCGAACCCAGCCCGAGTTCCGAATTTCATTCCTTTTCCTTTTTTCATGCCTGCATCTCTCTTCTCGAATCTCTCCTCTCAGCGACTTGCCCCCTGTGACTTGTGTGGACACTCCCACTTCACCATCGTGGCGGATAAAGATCGCCATGGTCAGCCGCTGCAGACCGTCATTTGCCAAAGCTGTGGCTTGGTTTCCACCAATCCACGACCCACGGATGAAGAGCTCGAAAGTTTTTATCGGGACGAATATCGGAAGTCCTACAAGCAGGTCGTGAAACCCAAGCCCAAGCATGTCTATCGCGCGGGACTGGTTGCCTTGGAGCGTCTTCATTATCTGTTGCCCATTCTTCGCCATGGACAGAGTGTCTTGGACTTTGGTGCGGGGGGCGGTGAGCTGCTGTTCATGCTGCGTGGCCTAGGCTATCAGGTGCAGGGCATTGAGCCAAACTTGGGCTATGGAGGTGCTGCCCGCGATCACCTCGGCCTGCCCGTGCAGGTCACGCATTATCAGCATGCCCAAGTGGCACCGGAGAGTCTGGATGTGGTGACTTGCTTCCACGTCGTCGAGCACCTAGCACATCCCATTGAGGCACTCTCGGTGATGGCAGGCTGGACCAAACCCAACGGCTTGGTACTCATTGAGGTGCCCCACGTGCTGTCTCGCTGCCAGTGGCCGCATAGCCGTTACCACCTGGGCCACCTTCACCACTACAGCAGCAGCACGCTTTCCCTAGCAGGGCAAAAGGCAGGACTCACTCCCATGGATAGCTTTACCTCTCCCGATGGCGGCAATGTCATGGTGGTGTTTCAGAAAACCCATACACCCGCAGCTTCTGAGATCTCAGCACTGCCGGGGCATGCGACTCGGGTGCTGAAGCATCTGCGCGGCCACACAGCTCTGGCGCATCTCAAGTCAGCCTACCCATACCTGCGTCCTTTTGAAAAAATGGCGAGTCGGGTGCACGAACAAATCGCTCTCTCCCAGCGCCGAGATGCTCATGCCATCCTCGATCACTTGCTCGATCGTGCCAAAGAGATCGCAAAATCACTCAACGATGACGATCGTCCTCAAGGTTCCATGGGCCTTGCCAGCCTCGTGAGTGCGGCGTGAGCGAATGAGGATTGGATGGCTACTTGGTCAGGATGGCTAGCCAAAAGCATGACCGAGAGGCAACGAGATCGTCGCCTCTCGATCAGTCTAGAGCCGCGTTTAGTTCAGGAGTCGTCGGTTCACTGAGCTACGGTTTGCCAAGTGCCTGCAAGGCCACGGCGCAGGATGACGCGACCTTCATCCTCAATGGCGAAGAGATGGAGCCAGCCATTCTCCACGAGCTGACGCACACTTTCGTGTTTGCCGAGGATCGTGTCGATATGGGCACGCGGAGCTTCCAGGAAGACACTGAGACGCATCGGCTCGTGCATCCAGGTCTCACCGTTGTGCACACTTTGCAGCGGCAGTCCGGCTTGCAGATCGCCCCCATTGCCCTGCTGAATGCCAAAGGTGCCGACGACGTTATGCGTGACCTTGTTGCCACTGCCCCACAGGCGATTGTTCACCGTGCTGGCGTAGTACTGTAGGTTGATCCAATTCGCCACGACCATGGGGGCGGTCATGATGAGCTCAAGCGTGCTCTGCTCTAGATCTTCGGCGTGGTGGTAATTGTGCAAGAACACGCGGCCTTGCAGGTTCAAGTGACGAGTTCTTTCGCGGGGAGCTGCCACAAAGGCTGCATTGCCCGCTAGGCCCCACTCGGGCCGCACCTGAGACCAGTCCCGGCTGCGTTGAAGAATGAGCTTTTCCAGATCCTCACGCTCGGCTCCATGAATGCCGAGGTTCGCGGCCCGCTGCTGCCGACATCTTTTGCTGGCCTCATCCAGCCAAAGCTGGAGCTGCAGCAAGTCTGTCTGATGTGAGGCAGGCACCTTATCCGCATCGAATAGATGGACTTCATCCGTCGTGGTGTCATGCAGCGCCGCGATGAAGCGCGTGGAGGGCGGAATGCAGATGCCTTCACCGGCTAAGGCGATGCGCACGTTAGGTTGATTCAGGATCGCTGCGGCGACTCGGGCATTTGAGTCTCCTGCATGGCCACCACAGGCTCCGCAATCGAGACCTGCTGCGTAGGGATTGTTGGTGGTATTGCTGCCGTGACCGCAGATCATCACCAGTCGTGCGAAGTGCTGCGTCAGTCCCATGTTTTTCAGCGCACCGAGCGCGAGCTGAGCCTGATCCTCGGGGGGAATGCCCGCCTCAGGTTGAGTGTCATCCAGGGGGTCAGGCACGAGCCGCTTGTGCTCATGAAGGTTCGGAGCAGCGCAGGAGGAGCAGTCGTGGACTTGGGCTGAGGCACCGATCTGAAAGCCATCCTTCACCAGCTTCCAGGCAAAACCGACGCCCGCAGCCTCCACAAAGCTGAAGCAGCTGACGGCTGAGGTCTTGAAGGCATTCCACGAGTGCGATACCCGCCGTCCCAGCTGCATTTTCCGACGCATGTCCTTTTCCTCTTCAGGTGTAGCGTGTGGCAGATGCTCCCGGACCCGATACTTGGGGGACAGCAACACGGGCACCTGGGAGCTACCATGCCGCTTGCCAAAAGGCACGTATTCAATCGGCATCCCAAAGAAACCGGCAAAGCCCAGTGTCTCGATTTCATGGGACGATGCCTCCAAAGACCGACGCATGATTTCTGAGCGCACGTCGATGCAAAACACGGCCTGCACGGCTGTCTTCGGCTTCTCTAGGCTAGCGATGGTTTTGGCTGTGCCGGTGATCTTGACAGCGAGCTCTCTTTGGAAGCCGACCTCCAAGGCCGCATGCCAGAGCAGCTGCTTTTGCAGCCCTGAATCGTCAGGAGCAGTCTCGTTCATGCCCTGCCGCCACTGCTGCAGGATGCCAGAGTTTTGAAATTGCTGAGCCAGGTGGGCCTCGAAGACCAAACGAATCGTCAAGAGGTCCAACAGCGATTCATCATGGGTCCCATGCATGGCACGATCCCGCACCCGATACTGGACGTAGCTGCTCCACCCCGGAAGCGTCATCAGCAGGCGATGCAGGTAGTTCTCGACTTGATCGGAGTTCAGCTTCAGAGACTCCAGCAAGATGGCCAAAGCCTCCGCAGATGTGTCAGGCAGAGCTTCTACGTATTTGCGAAAGCCTTTGAAGCCTTGCAGCTCTGGCGTCGCATCGATCCTTGCCGCTGAGCGCCAGGCTGCGTAGAGCGGTAGTCTTTTCCAGGGCATTCTCCAGGCCGACTGCCCTTCATCAAAGTAGGCGGCGCACCACTTTGAGATTTCTTCAGTCACGACGGAGCTGAGGTGCTGGCCAAATCTTTCGGTGGCGATGTCGGTGAGGCAGCGAATTTCCAACGAAGTGCCAATTTCAGGATTTTTCAGCCAAGCCAACAAGTCTGCGGTGGTGAGCGTCGCTCCTTGCAGCTCGATGGCCTCTGCCAAGTCCTGTGGTGTGATGCGGCCATTTCCGTATTGCTGGCGGAAGTAATCCACGCTCATCAGCATGGATTCATGCGTGACCTGCTTCATCAGACCACACACTTCTGCGAATGGCTTGCCGACAAGGCCGACGAAAGGATTCACAGCGACAAAGCTATGCAAAGGCCAGAGCGGTGGAATCCGCAGGCAGGCATGACGAGCCTGCTTCAGCCAAGCGTTTCTGTCCCGCGAGTTGGCTGAGTTTTGAACGGATTCGGTCGAGAGTTCTTGGAAAGAGGTGTTCATGGCAAAGTCAGAGGTAGGAGTGAGCTTAGGAGATCAATTTCCGAGTGATCCGATTGAACAGCGTGCTGAGGTAAAACCCGTTGCTGGCATGAACGTATAGTTTGGCAAATGCAGGCCTTGCAGCCCAAGAGGGCAGTTGGGACTGAAACACAAGCACGGCCAGGAACAGTAGGCCGATCATGACCATGACGACATGCTCGACGTAGCTCCGCACAGGGGCATAGGCAGGCACGCTGGCCGATAAGGCATGTTCAAAAGCCGCATGTAGAGTGAAGCAAGCTGCTGTGGCCACAGCCACGATGCCTACCCCACGCAAGATCAGACGCTGCCTCATGCTGCTGCTCCATAGTGTCCACAGCAGGTGTGCCATGGCCATGATGAAGACTGTGATCAGTAGAAGATGGTCTGGGTTATTTTGCAACGTGATGTCGAGCGCACCAGCAATGCCGAAACCAATCGCGATGGAAACACTCAGTGACCCCAAGACCACCAAGGGATGGGCCGCAGGCCGACCGACGGGAGTCCAGGCCGACTTGGCGATGTTCACCACGCTGCCGCTGCTCAAGAAAGCGTGCGCTTTGTAGAGTGAATGCGCCACAATGTGGAGCATGGCTAACGAGAAGGCACCGAGGCCGCATTGCAGCATCATGAACCCCATCTGAGATACGGTGGACCATGCAAGTGACTTTTTGATACTCGTCTGCGTCATCATGATCACGCTGGCAAACAGAGCCGTGAATGCACCAAGCAGAGCTAGGGTATTCAGGGCAGCGGTGGATTGTGTGACCAAAGGACTCAGTCTAACGATTAAAAAACCGCCAGCGTTGATGATGCCCGCGTGCATGAGCGCCGAGACCGGAGTCGGCGTTTCCAAAGTGTCTGGCAGCCAGGAGTGAAACGGGAATTGAGCGGATTTCAGCATCGCTGCTGCCACGAGCAAGCCCGCAACGAGTCCCGAGTGAGGGCCTGCGGGCTTTGCGAAGAGTTGGTGGAATTCCCAGGTTCCATGCCCTAGCCAAACCAAGATCAACGCTGCGATCATGCAGGCGTCTGCCAAGCGGCTGATGATGAACTTTTTCCGCGCAGCCATGACAGCAGCTGACCTTTCCCGATAAAAGCTGAGCAATTGATGTAGGCTCAGGCTGGTCGATATCCAAGCAATGGTGAAGAGAAGCAGATTGCTGGAAACCACCAAGAGCAGCACGCTGGATAAGGTAAGAATCAGCCAGCGCGAGAAGATCGCCTGACGCTTGTCACCATCCAGGTAATTGACCGCGTATCGAGTCACGACCAATCCCAAAAAGCTCACCAGCACAAGCATCATCGCGGACAGTGGGTCAAACAGTAGGGCCAAGTGAGCCGGTCCCCAGTTAGCGAGTTCGATGCGCATGGAGCCCGTGAGTGCGACGCCCCCTGCCACGATCAGCGCTGCCGCGAAATACAATTTGGCAACCATCGCGGCTCCTTCGGCCGCCTTTTTGCCTGCCTGCATCAACATGCTGGTGCTGACGATCAGAATCAGAAGGAGTGGAGTGATCCACTCGGAAGCTTCAAGAAGGGCAGGAGACATAAGCGGGAGGGAAATGTGAAATGTTGAATCTGTTTGGTTCGGTCTCGGATAGATTCTTTCCAATTCATGTTTTGCCTAGAATCGTTCGCTTTGCTAAATGCATGAGCCATGGGCTTTTTGAACTATCATCACCTCCGCTATTTTCGTGCGATCGCCCACGAAGGAAGCCTGACCAAGGCTGCGAGGCATCTCAAGCTTTCTCAATCTGCGCTTAGCGTGCAGCTTCGCAGCCTTGAAGAAAATCTAGGACAGGCGCTCTTTGAGAGGAAGCACAAAGCTCTGGTGCTGACAGAGGCTGGCCAGATCGCGCTGGAGTATGCTGATGCTATCTTCCGCAGCGGAGAGGAACTCAGCGACTTGCTGCAAAATCGAGCCAAGCGCAGCCGTGGCTTTCTGCGTGTGGGTGCGGCCTCAAATTTGTCACGAAACTTCCAGCTGACCTTTTTGCGTCCCTTGATTACACGGGAGGATGTCGAGCTCATCATCCACTCGGGCACGTTGCGTGAGCTGTTGGCCCAACTTCAGGCACATACGCTGGATGTGGTGTTATCCAATACCCCTGTGCGTAGCAATGCCGAAACGGGTTGGCACAGCCACCTGCTTGATGAGCAAGCGGTTAGCCTTGTGGGGCACAAAACCCGAGGCATGAAGCCGTTTCGTTTTCCCGAGGATTTGCGCAAGACTCCTATCGTTTTGCCTAGCTTGGAAAGCAGCCTTCGTGCTGCCTTTGATGTTCTGATGGACCAAGCTGGAATCCGCCCGAACATCGCGGCGGAGGTCGATGACATGGCCATGCTGCGTCTTATGGCTCGCGAGACCAACGGGGTCACCTTAGTTCCGCCTGTGGTGGTTCGAGATGAGTTGGAAAGCGGTGCACTTGTGGAGCGCCACCGCTTTCCTCAGATCAAAGAAACCTTTTACGCCATCACGCCCAGTCGTCGTTTCCCGAATCCGATTCTGCGTGAACTGATGACGAAGCGCCGATGACGAAGCGCATTGCTTGCAAAAGCTTACTCCACAAACTCCAGCGTGCCGTCCGTGAGTCGGTAAAAGGCTCCCACGATCTTGATTTGACCCTTCTCTTCCATTTCTTGGAGGATGGGACTTTTCTCGCGGATGATTTGGATGTTGTGGCGCACGTTGTTCTCGGCCACGTGTTTGACGAAGAGCGGGTTGGCGGAGGTTTTTTCGCCCTCGAAGCTTTGGCTCATCGCAACCGCTGGTTTGATCTTGGCGAGCATGGCCGTGATGTTGCCGAGCTTCACGTCATCAATGGCACCTTTGATCGCACCGCAGTGCTGGTGTCCCATGACAAGGATCATCTTGGCCCCTGCCACCTTGCAAGCAAACTCCATGCTGCCGAGGAGATCTTCATTCACAAAGTTCCCCGCCACTCGACCCACGAAGACATCGCCGATGCCCTGATCAAAGACATCCTCCACTGGCACGCGGCTGTCGAGGCAGCTCAGCACCATGGCCTTTGGAAACTGGCCGGGCGCGGACTTGCGCACCTGCTCACTGTGATTGCGGGTTGTAAGCTGCCCTTTAATGAACCGCTCGTGACCCGCCTTGAATTGCTGAAGCACTTCATCGGGAGTCAGAGCGGCTTGTTCCTCGGCAGTGGTGACGTGGCTGTCAGGGGTAGGTGTGGATGCTGTCGGACTAGCAGGTTTGCAGCAGACGATCCAAATGACTGCTGGCAAGCTAAGCAATGAGGCGAGTAAGGATGGTTTCATGTGTTTTGAGGATGGGTTAGAATTTTTGAGGCCGGAGCACACGCACATCTGTCTCGTAGGCGATCATGGCGTAGGATTTGAAGAGGTCGTCGTGCAGCTTTTGCAGCAGAAGCTCGGAGACGGCAGGCTTGACGATGGCATTGATCTTCACGTTACCGCTTTCCAGCATGTCGGCGCTGCGTTGACCTTGATTGCCGCTGCCGCGCACGTCAAAAGCCGTGTGCCCGTGGGCACCGCATTCACGCAGCAGTTCGACAACACGCTCCTCTAGGACAGATTCGCAGATGATGGTGACGAGTTTCATGGGATGCAGGTTCATGGCTGGTTCAGGCGTGGAGGATTTTGGCGAGTTCGAAGAAGAGCGGGATGCCGACCGTGATGTTGAAAGGGAAGGTGATCGCTAGCGCAGCCGTGAGCGAGTAGGTTGGATTCGCATCTGGCAGTGAGAGACGCACCGCCGCAGGTGCCGCAATGTAGCTGGCGCTGGCAGCGAGGACACCGAGCAAGGTGGCTCCGCCCGTGCTCAGACCCACCCAGCCACCGAGCAGCACCCCCAGGCATCCATGCACCAGAGGCGCGGTGACTCCGAAGAGCAGCAGAAACAAGCCGACCCTCTTCAAGTCCCCCAGCCTTTTCCCGGCAACCATGCCCATTTCGAGCAAGAAGAGGGCGAGCACGCCTTGGAAGGGAGTCACAAAGAAACCCTCGACCGAGGCCATGCCGCGCTTGCCACTCAGGGCTCCGATCACCATCGCTCCGATGAGCAGCAGCACTCCCTTTCCGAGCACAGCGTCCCGCAGCGCATGCCGCACACCCGCGTCCGAGAGCGAAAATTTGCCGCCGCCGAGTGCCCCTTTGCCCAGCATGACGCCGACGATGATCGCGGGCGATTCCATCACGGCAAGGAAAGCCGAGGCGTAGCTTTCATAAGGTTGGTTGATGCTTTTGAGGAAGTTCGTCGCCGCGATGAAGGTGACTGCACTCACGCTGCCATAATGTGCCGCGATCGCGCCCGCGTCCGCCATGCTGAACTTGCCCAGCTTCCGCAGCACCGGGTAAGTCCAAAGCGGAATGAGCCCGCCTAGCCCCATCGCCGCCAACGCCGGGAGCCACACCGCGCCAAGGCCTGCTTCGTTGATGGCTACCCCGCCCTTGAAGCCAATAGCCGTGAGCAAATAAATCGTCAGGGTGGTGTAGAGTGATTCAGGAAACTTCAGATCGCTCTTCGACACAGCGGCAAAGACTCCGAGTGCAAAAAACAGAATGGCAGGGCTGAGCAGGTTTGATTGAATCGCAGTGAGGAGGTCCATGAGTGTGTTTTCATGCCTCCAGAGCAGGATTCTTTCCAATTCATGTTTTGGACATAATCGTTCGCTTTGATCAAATCAAGATCTCGGCCCATACAGCGGAATTTTTTGGCCAGCATAGGCACCGGCTTCCGTTAGCACGGAGAGATCAGGGGCTTGGTAAAGCTTCGCGGGGTCTTCTGGGTAGGGTGCTGTTACCTTGATGATGCGGCCATGTGGCTCGTAGTCGGTGCCGGGCAGCTCTTTGAAGGTCCAGGTGCGGATTTTGCCTTCGAACGGCATGCCGATGACGGCGTAGGCATTGTCATCGAAAACGCAGTGCTCGCCAAAGCTTTGCGCATCGACGGCGCGACCACGTCCGGGTCCGTAGCCGCCGTATTTCACGCCTTCGGGCGGCTTGCCGCCGATGAAGAGATTGTGGGTTATCAAGGCATGATCAAAGGGCTCGCTGGTATGGATGCCGAGGCCATCACCGGCTTTGATCACGGTGTTGTGCTGGATGACATCACCTTGGCTGAAGCGGTGCAGTTTGAAGGGCTCGAGGATGATGTTGAACATCACATTGCGCAGAAAGTAGTTCGGTCCGCCGAGGCCGGGCTGCGAGGAGATGCCGACGAAGCAGTTCGTGAGGCGATTGCGCATGACACGGCAGTTGTGGAGCGCGAAATCGGCCTCGATGCCGTCGTCGAGACCGCTGTCGATGTCGTTGTTGAGGATGTCGTTGCAGCTTTGCTCCACCGCGCCGTCGTCCTCCATGTGGCTGATGCAGTCGCGGAAGCCGGACACGCGGTTGTGACGGATCACATTTCCGCTGCCGGTGAACTGGATGCCCTCGCCCTCGTTGTCGCCGCCTGCGCCCATGATCTCCGGCTTCCACTCGCGAATGCCGGTGATGACGTTGTCTTCGATGCAGGCGTTCATCATGCCGGGTTTGTAGGCCTTGATGCCAAACTGCGACCTGATGGTGCAGCGACGCACGACGCAGTGCTCGGTCCCGTTCAAACGCACCGGGCCGTTCACGGTGACGCCTTCGAGATAGACCCACTTCCGATTCGTAAGGCTGATCTCGCTGAAAACGGCCTTCCCACTCGTGCTGCGATACACAATCGGCCTTCCCGGCTCGCCATCGCGATTGAACGTCGCCGCGCCGTAATCGCCATCGGCGAGCAAAAGCACCTCACCGGGCTTCACGGCATTCAAATCGACCTTCGAACCGCTTTTGAGCAATGCATCGGCTTTCGCGACCGGTTCAGGCCGGGTCGATGCTTTCACGACTTTCGTCGCCGAGCCGCCATCGGGGTCTTGGAGCTTCAATTCGATCTCGTAGCTCGTTCCGGCCTCCAAATCGAACACGCTGCCGCTAAGCCGATTGGTCCACGTGAAGATCGGCGAGGTCTTCTGGCTCTTCCCGGCCGGAACTCTACGCAGCGGCAAGCCATCGTGCCAAGTCGTCTCGCCTTCTTTGCGATACTTGAGCTCGCAAACAGCATCCAAGTCGTCATCACCCTCGATCTGCCATTCGACAGCGAGATGGGTGATCGTCGGAAACGGTGTGGTGACCTCGCCGGGGACGGTGCTATCTGCAGCATGAAGAAGGGCAAGGGATAGCGCCCAAAGAAGGAGACACTTTAACATGGAGCAATGAAGCGAGGTTTGGAGGACAAGTATCAAATCGACTGATTCTTGAGGACCCTTTCATGATGAATGAGTTGGGTCAACGCTTGCGAATCAGACGAGCGACCAGGGCTGTCCAGCCGGTTTGATGGGAGGCACCACAGCCACGACCTGTGTCAGCATGAAAAAACTCGTGGAAGAGAATCAGATCCCGCCAAGCGGGATCGGTGGCATAACGAGCATCCCCTCCATGGCAGGGACGGTGACCGTTTTCGTCAGCTTCAAACAAGCGTGTCATGCGGCGGGCGATCTCGCGTGAGGCCTCAAGCAGCGTGACGCGGTGTCCGCTCCCTGTTGGCAGTTCCACGGTGAGGTCGTCACCATAAAAGTGATGGAAGCGCTCCAGAGCCTCAATCAGCAGATAGGTGATCGGGAACCACACCGGACCTCGCCAGTTTGAGTTTCCGCCGAACATGTAGCTGTCGCTCTCTCCAGGCACATAGCGCACGACCTTGTGCTCACCTTGCACATGCAGTGTGAAGGGATTCGCCTCGTGATAGCGCGAGAGTGAGCGGATGCCAAACGGGCTTAAAAACTCCTTCTCATCGAGCAGGTAAGCCAGGAGACGCTCCAGTCGCTCACGTGAAGGCAGCGCGAGCAGGCGGTGCCCATGCGTCCCGCCTACTCCGCAGTAGCTCACGTGATGAGCGAGGTCACTGCGATTCGCGATGAACCACTCCATGCGCTTTTTGAATCCTGGCAGGGAGGCGATGCGCTTTTCGTCGATCAACTCCACGGCGATGAGCGGCAGCAGGCCAACCAGTGAGCGAGTGCGCAGCGGCACGGGTGGGTTTCCATCATCAAGGATCTGATCGTAGTAGAAGCCGTCATCTTCATCCCACAGCCCCTTGCCACCGAGTGTGTTGATAGCATCTGCGATCTGAACAAAGTGCTCGAAGAATTTTGAAGCCATGTCCTCATAGGCTGTGTTCACACTGCCATCCGGCCGTTGGGCTAGTTCGAGGGCCATGTTTAGCATCGTCAGCGCATAAAAGCCCATCCATGCGGTGCCATCTGCCTGCTCCAGTCTCTGGCCATCAGGGAGAGCAGTGCTGCGGTCGAAGATGCCAATGTTATCGAGGCCGAGAAAGCCGCCGGCGAAGAGATTTCGTCCTTCACTGTCTTTCCGGTTTACCCACCAGGTGAAATTGAGCAGCAGCTTCTGGAAGCAACGCTCCAGGAATTCACGATCGCGCTCACCAGCGGGGGCGGTGATTTTATAAATGCGCCAGCAGGCCCAGGCGTGGACTGGCGGATTCACATCGCTAAACTTCCATTCGTAAGCCGGGATCTGGCCATTGGGATGCATGTACCACTCGCGCAGAAAGAGCAGCATCTGATCCTTTGCAAAATCCGGGTCCGTCTCTGCAAAGGGCAGCATGTGAAAGGCGGTGTCCCAGGCCGCGAACCATGGATACTCCCACTTGTCCGGCATCGAGAGGATGTCGCGTGCGAAGAGGTGCCTCCAGCTTCGGTTCCGCCCATTCCAACGAGCCTCCGGCGGCGGCGGAAAAGCCGGATCGCCCTCCAGCCAGTCCTGCACGACGTATTGATAAAACTGCTTCGTCCACAACAGCCCGGCGTGCGCCTGCCGCTGGATCTGCGCAAGCTTGGGATCGGCTTCGACGATGGTCGCGTAAAACGCATCCGCCTCAGTCACTCGCTGAGACATGAGTTTCTTGTAGGCAGAAGAATGAGGGCAAGAGAATGGTTTTGAATTCTTCTGCCCCCATTCTTCTGCCTTCCCTTCCCCGCAAAGCCGCAGATGAATCGTCACCGAGCCTCCAGCTGGAATCACCATCGAATAATGTGCTGCGGCCTTCGTGCCTGTTTGGGCCGGATTGACTGCCCCGGCCTCTTTTTCGATCACATGGCGATGAAAGGCATCTTTGGTGAATTTCGACGCGTTCGGCGATCCGAATAGCTTTGCGTGATTGGTTTCATTTTCCGTGAAAAGCCACTGTGGAGCCGTTCCATCGCTCGCGTGAGCCGCGTGGAACTTGTACAGGCCCAAATCCTCCACCAGATCCGATTCCAGCCCGCGATGATCGATCTCCAGAAGATCGCCATCAAGTCGGAGACTTGGCTTCAAGGCGTCTTTCTGCCATGACCATACATTGCGAAACCAGATCGTCGGCAGCACATCGAGCGGCGCGGCCTCCGAACCGCGATTGTGGATCGTCACGCGAATGGCGATGTCCTCCGGACCTGCCTTCGCATATTCAACGAAGACATCGAAGTAGCGTCCTTCATCGAAGATGCCCGTATCCACCAGATCATACTCCGGATCATGCAGCCCTCGGCGGCGATTCTCTGCCATCAGATTGGCATAGGGAAACTCGGCCTGAGGGTATTTGTAGAGTGCCTTCATGTAGGAATGCGTCGGCGTGGAGTCGAGGTAGTAATAGAGTTCCTTCACATCCTCGCCGTGATTCCCCTCTGGCCCGCTGAGACCATAAAGACGCTCCTTCAAAATGGGATCGCGATGATTCCAAAGCGCCAGCGCAAAGCACAGCCTGCACTGCCGATCTGTGATGCCCATGAGCCCATCTTCGCCCCAGCGGTAGGCACGTGATCGTGCATGATCGTGTGGAAAATTTTGCCACGCTTCCCCCTTCTCGGAGTAATCCTCCCTCACGGTCGCCCACTGCCTTTCGGACAAGTATGGGCCCCAGCGTTTCCAGTTTGCGGTGCGGTGTTGATCTTCGAGGAGGCGCTGATGCTCGGCGGTTTGGTGGGTTGGCATATTGGAAATGAGTTTAGCCTCCAGTCTCAAAGCCCGGATACAGCGTCATGCCACCATCCACGAAGAGGGTGATGCCGTGAACGTAATCGCTTTGATCCGAGGCGAGCCAGACGGCGGCGCGGCCAATTTCTTCAGGCTCGCCAATGCGTTTCTGGGGGATGAGGGGGAGCAGGGCATCATAGGCCTCACGGGTGCTCCAGGCGGCGGAGTTGATGGGTGTGCGGATGGCTCCGGGGGCGATGCTATTCACGCGGATGCGGCGGGGGGCTACCTCCTGCGCGAGACTCTTCATCAGCAGCATGAGGCCTCCTTTCGATGCGGCGTAGTTCACATGCCCAGCCCAAGGGATGACCTCGTGAACGGAACTGATGCAGATGATTTTCCCAGCGGCGCAGGAGAGGGTGGGATCAATGCCCTGCTTGTTGAAGATCCGCACGGCCTCCTGGCTGCACAAAAAAGGTCCGGTGAGGTTCACATCCATCACCCGCTGCCACTGATCGAGTGTGATGTCCTCAAACGCGGCATCGAGCTGGATGCCGGCGTTGTTGACCAAGATGTCTAGCCGGCCAAGTTCACTGATCGTTTTCTGGAACATCGCCTCCACCTGATCGGGTTTGGACACATCCGCCAGAGCGGTGATCGCCTTTGAGCCACAGCGCCGGATTTCCTCGGCCACGGATTCAGCTTTGTCAGGGTGGCCTAGGTAGTTGATCACGACATTGGCTCCCGCGTGTCCCAGTGCGATGGCGATGGAGCGCCCAATGCCGGAACTCGCGCCCGTAACGAGTGCGACTTGACCTTGGAGTATCTTGAGGATCGGACAAGAAGGGGCCTCGGGTGTCGGCCACGAGAGAGGTGTTGAAGATGGCATCAAGCGAATGATCGAGGATTGGGGTGCATGTAAAAACGAGTGCAGCTCGCCCGGGCCCGAAGTTCAGTGGCCATCTATCGTTCCATCCTCCCGAGACAGACCGATGAGAGCCATCAGATTGAACGGGCTGTGTCGGACAAGCTCCATTCATTTTATGGTATGACGACCCTTCCCAGTAGCCAATGGGCAGCCTCGCTCAGTGAATCTCAGTAAATGGCAGAGAAGGTGCAGGCATAGTTTCTTATCAGTGATCAGGAATTCTCAATCCTTCGTCAAAGATGAGCACGCGGTGCTAGCGCTCACTCATGCCACCATTGAGCGCAAATGCGGACTGTGTTGCATTGAGCGTCAGGTGAAATGATAACGCGCAATAACGACCTCTTCCGCGCCCTCATCGCCAGCGCCCTTGTCTGGAAATGCAAGCCGACGTGAAATGCGGCGCACAGTCAAAATTAGCGATCATCACGCTTCTTCAGACCTAATTGACCACACTGTATCGAGAGCGGTTTGTTGGACCACTCGGACGGCACTTTTGCGATCAAACTGGGTCCGTTTTCAAAGGTGCCAAATAGGATCACCTTTAGGTTCTTTTTTTGATCTTCGCCCTGATGCTCCGTGATGGCCCATTCGATATCGCCAAGTGTGGCTCCCTCCTTGAGCTGGGCATCGCACCGGATTTGCACCTCCAGCGGCTTGGGTTTGCCATCTTCATCATACCCTGGCGTGTAGAGGGCGAACTTTTGTTTTTTGCCATTTTTGGCGTCGGACTCAAACTCACCGATGTGCCTGCCCCCACCAACGACTTGCAGGTTGATGTTCAGAATTTTTGCTGAACCTGTTTTGCTTGGATCAGGTTGAGCCAGTTGGTTCTGCCGACGTTGCGATTCTTTCGTATGAAGACCGACGCGCTTCTGTTTGGCAGTAACCGGAGCCTTGTCCCGAGCGCGGAGTGTGTGCAAGGTCGAGAGTTCACGCTCGAGGATGTCTGGCTGCTCTGCGCAGAGCAGCAGGTCATCAAAGGAACTGAGCAACGACTCTCCATGCCCGTAGAGCCAGACCTCGGACCATTTGCCATCGGCGCACTGTCCTCGACCGAGTCCTTGCAGCACAATGACACCATCCAAAGTGAGGTCCCAGGACGCTTTCTCCCAATGCTGTTGGATGCGGACGACGTGCCATTGAGCCGCCACACCGTCTTGAATGGGTATTTGAATCCCTGTTGAAACCCAGAACGCATTGACCTCATCCACGAAGTGAAGTGCGTGCAACTCGGCGTGATTTCCCTCGGTTTGGAATAGGGCCAACACGGCACCATCATAGTCGAGAAACTCCATCCCTTCGCCCATGACCACAGCGCGGGGCTTGATCCACACTTCGAGATTTGTCTGACCGTCACCCGTGAAGCGGTTGGCTAGCAGCGCGACCGATCCAGAGACTTGCAAATGCCCCTTTGCTTCGCCTTTTTCTTTCACGATAAACGCATCCGGCGTCATAACCTGCAAGCCTGCGGTTTCACTCTTCAGCTTTCCAGGGGGAAACAAATCCGAGTCCTCAAAATTGATGAAGAGATAAGGCGTGCCTCCAGCTGCTAACGAATGGATCGAGGTTAGGATCAGAAGGGCGGAGAGGGCGATCCGTTTCATGTGTTGGGTTGAAACATTGAAACGCCCCACCGCTGCCCAGACTTCATCGAAACCATCAGCCGTTTGCTGAACGTGACCCTGAAAAGAATCTCCTCCAGCCAAGGCCCATGCCAGCGACGAACAAGGCCAGACCTGACCATGCAGGTGCGAGATGAAACCAGTCCACATACCCGATCGGATAATGCACGCCGATGGCACAGCCGAAGCCTGTCATCCCGGCAATCATGAGCGCCTCCCAGACATGCCGGGAAGGTTTCGCCTGCCAGAGAATGCCCAACACCAGCAGACCGGTGGTCAGCAGGCCTCCGCCAAAACCCGCGCGGTCATGAGCGATCAAAGGCACCAGCCGTGGATTGATCGCCTGAAGCTCGGACGAGGTGAGGCCGATGAAAGCCGTATCCTCCGGCACGAACACGCAGGTCATGCCGATGACGGTGATCGTCAGCCCCGCGCCGATCATGCCCAGAGCGGTCGCCAACAGACAAAGCCGTGAAAGGCCCTCCTGCGTTCTCCAGCAAGATGGCCTCCACATCGGTTTCAGCATCTCCTCCCAGGGTGGCCAGTGCCGCACGAGCTTTCGTGTCATCCACAGACCACCAATAAATACCGGTAGCAGAAGCATCGTCGCCACACCATGCCAGGAGTCGAGATAGCCGTAGCCGATGTAGGCCAGGAAGCTGCCAAAGCCAAAAACGCCGCTGAGCATGAGCAACCGCCACGCCCATGCCTCGCCCTCGCGTAGCGGAAACAAGGCCAGCCACGCATACAAGGCCGCGATGGAGACCAGCACGCCACCAAATGAGAACCGGTCATGAATCATGAAATGCACGATGCGGCACTCGTTGATGCGGCAGAGGTCCGCGGGCTGCATGCCGAGAAAGGCCACATCATGCGGTAGAAAAGCACCGGTGACTGACAGGAACATCGCGAAACCTCCCGAACCTGCCAGCGCCAGTGCCGTGAGTAGCAACAGCGGCACCCCATCGCCAAGAAGCGACCAAACGAAGGAACGATTCTCAGCTGGCTGGTTATCGGGACAAGGCATGAGGAGATTCATAGCAATCTCGCCGCCTCAATTCCAGCCCAGCATCGAACCTGCGAAGCAAAGCAGTCCTCTCGCTCCGCGAGAGGAACATGAAGCATGGCTGGCGTGGAAGTCAGCGAAGGACGATGAGGTTTTGCCTTTGCGGAAGTCTTAGGCTCATCTTGCGGAGCAAGATGGCTACTTTGCTGGCGCATCAGCGGCACGGTCTCTTTTGCACAAGGCTGGTTTTGAGGTTACAGAACCATCACCATGAAGATCCTGACCTCCTGCTTTTTGATTCTCGCTTCGCTTGCTCATGCGGAAGTGCGCCTGCCTGCTTTCTTTGCGGACAAGATGGTGCTTCAGCGTGACAGGCCGGTGCCTGTGTGGGGCTGGGCGGATGCGGGCGAGGAGGTATCTGTGGCGTTTGCCGGACAAACGAAGGCCACCCAGGCGGATGAGAAGGGGAAGTGGTCCGTGAAGCTCGATCCCATGCCCGCGAGCGCGGAACCACGTGACCTCATCATCTCTTCAAATCATAAGTCACAAATCATCAATCATAAATACAAGGACGTGCTCGTGGGTGAGGTATGGCTTGCCTCAGGGCAGTCGAACATGGGTTTCCCGGTCGGCAGTGCGCACAATGCCGAGCAGGCACTCGCCAAAGCGGCTGATCCGTTGCTGCGATTCTTCACGGTGCAGAACGCAACAGCGGCGGAGCCACAACAGGAGCTGCGGGGCAAATGGGAGGCCAGTGATCCGAAGACGGCGAAGGGCTTTTCCGCCGTGGCTTACTTCTTTGCGCGGGATCTGCGGGCGAAGCTCGGTGTGCCGGTCGCGATCCTGCATTCCTCTTGGGGTGGCACACCGGCTCAGGCTTGGGTGAGCATGGACGCACTGCATGAGTCACCGCCTTTTGAAAACTATGCGAAGAGCTACGACGCAGCGCTGGTGAAGCATCGGGACGTGCTGTCGAAGCCAGAGATGATGACGAAGTATCGTGAGGATCTTGCTCAGTGGCAAAAGGAGGTCGCGCCCGCATTTAACGAAGCGATGAAAAAATGGAATACCGGTCCGAAAACGACGCCGAAGCCCGTCCCCGCACGTCCTGAGCCTGCGAATCCCGACCCGATGGACATTCCCAGCCCTTCCTCGCGTCCCGGCACGCCGAGTGTGATTTTCAATGCCAAGATCGCGCCGCTGGCAGGCTATGCGATGCGTGGCGCCCTGTGGTATCAGGGCGAGGCGAATGCCAGCGGCGGCATCGAGTATCGCACGCTGCTGCCGAGGCTGATCGGCGACTGGCGCAAGCGTTGGGGCCAGGGCGATTTCCCCTTTCTCATCGTGCAGCTTTCCTCATGGGACATGGACACGAAGCCCGCACCGCAGCATCACTGGCCCGTGTTGCGCGAGGCACAGGCCATGACGGCCAAGTCCGTGCCGAACTGCGCCCTCGCCGTGTCCATCGACGTGGGTGATCCGAAAGACGTGCACCCGAAGGGCAAAGAACCCGTCGGTCAGCGGTTGGCTCTCGCCGCGCGGAAGCTAGCCTATGGCGAGGCCTCGCTGATAGCTTCGGGACCAGTGTTTCGCGAAGCCAAAGCGGACGGCGCGACGATGCGCGTGCGCTTTGATGAGATCGGCAGCGGCCTCACCATCGGCCAGGCACCCTGGCGGGCGGCGGGTGATGCTCAGTGGCCACAGGACCGACTCGTCGGCTTCACCCTCGCTGGTGAAGATGGCCAGTGGCATGACGCCGAAGCAAAGATCGAAGGTGATAGCGTTATCGTCAGCAGCGCCTCCGTCGCGAAACCCGTCGCCGTGCGCTATGCCTGGCACAACTCACCCCGCTGCAATCTCTACAATCGCGAAGGTTTGCCTGCCGTGTCGTTTCGCAGTGATGTGAAGTGATGAAGTCGCGGGAGCCGCTGGTGGACCGGGTGGAGGCGCTGTGGATTGGGCCGCAAAGAGTGCGATCCCGCTGCTGAGGTCGTCCAAGTGCTCACCGCGATGTGCGCGGCGATTGACGAGTGGAAGTGAATCACGGCCCAATCAGAGGGGGATGGCTCATTGCTTGGCCTTGTAGAGTCCAACGCCGCCTGCCCAAAGCTCAGCGGTGTCTGGATTGAAGCGCAGCACGAGCGGTTTCACATACGGGATAGTGCCGGTGATGTTTTGCCAGGTGGTGCCGCCATCGCTGGTCTTGTAGATCGCGCCATCGGGGACCGTGTTCCAGGTGACGGCAGAAACCCACATCGTCTTCGAATCGCCCGGATGCACTTCGATGCCGACGATGGAGCGCTTCTCAGGGAAGTGGGTGATCTGTGTCCAGGTCTTGCCGTGGTCGGTGCTGCGCCAGAGCTGCTGACCGGAGCAGTAGAGGGTGCCGTCGGCGGTGGCGTGAAGATTCCAGATGAAGTTCTCGCCAGTGAACACTGGCTTCCATGAGGTGCCGCCGTCTTCGCTGCGGTGAACGCCACCGCCGGTGCCGCAAGCGCCCCAGAACAGTCGCTTGGACTCAGTGGGATCAACCACCAGACCATAGAACATGCGGCGACTTGCAGGCTGATTCGGCAGTTGCGACCATGAGCTACCGCCGTCTTCAGATTTGAAGATGCCGCCGCCGCTCTTGCCATTGGCCGCATCACCATCCATGCCGAGATAGACTATCTGCGGGTTGTTTGGATCGACCGCCAGGGCGCGTGGATGACCCTGCCCCCACATGGTGTTGGGCCGGATCGTGTAGTCGGGCAGGCCAGCGGTGACAGATTGAAAGGTCGTGCCGCCATCATCGCTCCGCACCACGGCGGTCGGCACTTGATACCAGGGAGTCACGGTGCTGAGGATGCGTGGGGAGCTGTTGATGTCACTGACCGCGACTCGCCAGTTGTGTCCGCTAAGTCCAGGCGTGTGCTTCATCGGCGAGAGCTGGCGCCAGCTTGATCCGCCATCTTCGGAGATCAAGGTGCCCTCGTCCATCGCAGTGACGTAGGCCTTGCCATGGAGAAACCGGATGTCGGTGATGCAGGAGATGTCCGCACCGGCCGAGCGTTCACTCCAACTGGCACCGCCATCGGTGCTCAGGCAGGGACGCCAGTTCGCGGCGAGGAAGATCTCCTTCGGATTGTGCGGACTGATCGAGAGATTGCGAGGTGCGCTGAGGTTGGCATTGCCGCCGTTGAAGAAGTCGAGCGTGGGATTGGTCTTCGTGTCCGTTCGCAGCTTGTTCACACGCTCCCAGGACTCGCCTGCATCTTGCGAGAGATAGAAGGAGCCGTTCCAGTCCACCGCGCCGATGGCATAGACTTCGTTCGGATTCGCCGGACTCACCGCCACCTCCAGCATCTCGCTGTTGTTCAGGATGCCTTTCGTCAGCTTCGTCCAACTCTTGCCACCATCCGTGGACTTCATGATGCCGTTCTTGAAGAACGCGCCATACATCACGTCGGTGTTCATCGGGTGAAAGGCCGCATGCGCGGCCTTGGCGGGCGTGGGCAGGCGTTTCCAGGTCTTCCCCGCATCGCGACTGAGCAGGAGACCTGAGTCATGCGTCGCAGCGACAACGAGCGATGAGTCCGTGCTGGCGATCGTCACGCTGTGCGCCGGTCCTGCGGTCGGAGCTCCGACATGGATGCTGCCAAAGGTCTGCAAGGTCTGGTCCACCTTGAAGTCACGGATGACGACCTCTTTGCCGCCGCTCCTGGTGAAGAAAAAGCGTGAGAACTTCGCGACATAAGCCTCCTGCGGCAGGGCACCGGAGCAGGAGAAGTCGAGCCGCGTGACCTGCGCCCAGTCCTTGTCACCAAACGTCGCGCCTGCGGCCTCGGGATGCTTTTTCACGAAGTCCGGATCGGGCACGAATTCGGATGCCTTCAGCACCACATCGTGTAGCTCCGTGATCCGGAAGGCTTCATTCAGATTCCGGCTGCGAAAGGCGGTGCCTGATGCGGTCTTCAGAATCAGGAAGCAGTCCTTCGGCACCACGCCCTCGCCTTTCATCGTGACACCGATGCCCTGGATGCCGCTTGCCTCCTGGGGTGCCGCAACGGGAACTGCGAAGTCGCCATAGTAGTCGCCTGTGACTTTGCCATATTGAACGCGCAACGAACCATCGACCTCGCCTCCCGTTTTTTTCTCATACGAGACAGCCCAGGTCTCACCGCCATCGGTGCTCTTGTAGATCCTGCCTCCGGGACTTGCCGCGTAAACCACCTGACCGTTGCGCGGATCGACGGCAATGCAGCGGATGCTCAGCTTTCGTTCGCCGGTGATGCGCAGCTCTTTTTTGCCGGTGTGCGGCAGCGTGCGCCAGTGCTCGCCGCCGTCCACACTCTTCGACAAGCCCTCTTCCGTTGCGGCATAGACCACCTCGGGCTCGCTCGCACTCACCGCCATCGCGTAAACCGCATATGAGGCGATCCCGTTGTTGATGATGCGCCAGTGTTTGCCGTTGTCCTCGGTCTTGTAAGCGCCGTTCACGTCGCCTCCCATGTAGATGACTCCCTCCCGGGTCGGATGATGCACGGCGGCGTAGAAGAATCCGCCGCCGCCCCATCCCGCTTGCTGCCAGGAGGTGTCTGCGGGTTCAGCTCCGAGCAAAGCGGAGATCGCCAGTGTGCCGAATAGCGAGGTGATGGATCTGAGTGGCGAAGAAAATGAACCGGTTGGGACGGGCATGGAATCAAGTAGCATAGAGAATGGTTTTCGCTTTGAAATGCGGCAACTCCGCAAACAACGCCATCCGCTCTGGGTTGCGCATGCGCAGATAAATCAAGACGCAAGGTTTGGCTGCCCCCACCGAACACGCTTCTTTCACGTTCTATTTCACCAGCAAAATCCCTCGTCTCGATTCGGTGCCGGTCTGCTGCCGCTGTCCCAGTCCCGCCACTTCGCGTGCGAAGGCGGGGGCAACTTCGTCACCGCAATCTGGGCCTTTGCCAGACCTGTGGTTACCCGTTACGATCGGACAAACTCGCTCCGCTGCAATCGCTACAGGCGCAAAGCTCTTCCCGCCGTCTCCTTCCTTACCCCCGATGAGGTAATGGCGATGAAGTGAGCTTGCTAGACAACGCTTCGGCTAGGTGCCACCTCAACCGCACTTTTTGATTCCCAAGTCGGGTGTTTTTCCTTGAACTGAAGGCATGATGCAGAACCCACGCAAAGCCGCCAAACCTTGTAAAGGAGCAAGCTTGAGTCAGGCTGAGGTTCAGGCGGCGTTTTTTGCGCGGATGGGGGGGCGGCAGCAGTTTCAGGGGTTGTTTGAGCATCTGCCGGGCGTGTGTTTTTTTGCCAAGGATGCGGCGGGACGGTTTGTGGCGGCGAATGCGCTTTGCCTGGCACGGATGGGCTTTCAGCGCGAGGCGGAGGTGATCGGCAAGACGGACGCGGATGTGCATCCCGAAAGGGTGGCACGGGAAATTCGGGAGGATGACTTGCGGGTGATGCAGACCGGGCAGCCGCTGATCGACCGGGTGGAGGCGCTGTTCATTCGCAGCCAGGCCAAGGACTGGTATGCTACGACGAAGCTGCCGATCTTCGACCGCGCGGGCAAGGTGATCGGGGTGATGGGTTTTGTGAGGCCTTTCCGGAGCGGCGAGATGAAGCAGGCCGGCCTGGTTCGGCTCGAAACGGTCGTCGCCTACATTCAAAAGCATCACGGGACAAAGATCGAGATCCCTCGGCTGGCCAAGCTGGCGCATGTGTCGTCGCGGCAGCTGCACCGGTTGTTCCAGGCGGCGTTTGGGATGAGCACGCAGGTCTTCATCGTGCGCACCCGGGTGCAGGCGGCCAGCGATGAGCTGCTGCTGACGGAACTGCCGATCAGCGAGATTGCGCTGAAGCATGGTTTTTGCGATCAGAGCGCCTTCAGCCGGGCCTTCAGCGAGCACACGGGCGAGACGCCGTTGCAGTTCCGTCGGCGGCATCGGCGGGGTGGTGAGTGATGTCCGATGGATACAAAAAGACGGCGAGGCGTCACAAGACGAAGTTGGGCGGTAGCAGGTAGTTTTTGCGTGTGATTTTCATGCGTTTCCCAACCCTGACGCTTGCCGCCCTGGCCCTTTTCCATGCCAGTGCGGCCTTGGCGGCACCCATCATCTGGGGTGGCGGGCCGCGGGCGATTTTGTCGGATGCGGATGTCTCGACAAACGGGGTGCTGGTGCGGGCGATGGCGAAGGCGGGGGCTGCCGCGCCGGTGGTGAATGGGGTGACGTTTGCGCCATTTCCGGGGCCGGACACCTTGTCAGGCCAAAATGCGGTGAACTATGCCGCCGGGGCGCTGCCGACGGGTGGCGGCATCAGCGCGGCGTATGCGACGCTGCTGAGCCAGAACGATCATCGCACCACGACAGGCACCGGCGCGGGCACGACGATGACTTTGACGCTGAATCAACTCGTGGTGGGCCAGCATTATGAGGTCCAGCTTTGGTTTCACGATGGCAATGCCTCGGGTCTTGGCACGCTGATGGTGAAGTCGCCTGCCTCGCTCGATCCGTGGGTGCTGTTGGATGCGAATCCGGCGAATGTGGCGGGCGGGCGCGGTCAGCATGCCATCGGCACCTTCACGGCGGATGCGACGACGCAGGTGATCAATCTCACGGGCAATCCCATCGTGGCTTTGCAGGCTTATCAGCTTCGTCGCGTGCCAGCGCCGCTGGCGCAGGTGGCGTGGGAGAGCTGGAAGGAGACAACGGGGCCGTCCGATGTTTCCACGCAGGGCACGCTGGCCCGGGCCTATGCCTTTGGCGGCACGGCTCCGGCGGCAGCGATCAATGGCGTGAGCTTCTCGCGCTTCATCGACCAGAGCGGCGATACGTTATCGGGCTTCACGAGCGTGGGCACGGATGGCTTTGGTTCGGCGGCGGCCCCGTTTTCGACCTTGCCGGTGGATTATCGCACGCTGCTGGCGGGCGCGGCGTCGGGCGGTCGGGCGGGAACACTGACGCTGAATGGTCTGCAACCCGGCCAGTGGTATCAGGTGCAGGTTTGGGCGAATGATTCGCGGGCGGCGGCGGGCGGTCGCATCCAGCGGATCAATGGCTCGCTGTTTCTGAACACGAATCCGGGAGGTCCGGCGGATAACTTGGCGCATGAAGGCGGGCTGGGGCACTGGATGCAGGGAGCGTTTCAGGCCACGGCGGCGGCGCAGCGATTCGATTTTGTTTCCAGCACCGCGGTGCAACTGAATGCGCTGCAGCTCCGCGCCATCCCGGCCCCTGACAGTGCGCTCATGGCGCTGCGAAACCGGCGGCTGATGGCGCTGCATGCCTATCTGGACGGCACCTTCACCACGAGCATCAACTGGGTGGGCGTGCAGGCGCGGTTTGCCATCGGGGATCTGGCCCGGGCGCGGTCCAGCCTGACCACGGCAGCGGCGGGCGCGGCCTCGGGCACGCTGGTGCCGACCTCGTCGTTCCATCTGTGGCCGGCGATGGATCTCTTCATGCGGCGGAAAAAATACATCGATGAGCTTTCGCGGGAGCGCATGATCTCGACGCTGCGGCGCTTTGATTACCGGAACTGGTCGAACACCTCGAACCTGAGCAAGCTGGCGTGGACGATGCGCACGCTGGGCTCGCAGGAGTTTGGCGAGTCGAGTTTCATCTTCCCGGCGAATGCGTGGCGCGATGCGGACCCGCGCGGCTACGGGCCGCTGCTGGCGCGGTTGGAGCAGGAGGCGCGGCAGGGCACGGGCGAGTATGCCAGTGCGCCCTACGGCTGGTATAACATCATGCCCACGCTGTCGCTGGCGCAGCTATCGGATGATCCGGTGCTGCAAAGCCGGGCGCGGGTGTGCTTTGACGCGCATCTGGCGCAGCTCGCGGCGCAGTGGATGCCGGGCAGCTATCTGGCGACGTGGAGCGGGCGCTCGTATCCGTTGTCAGGCTCGGCGATGAGCCTGGGGCGGCTGCTGTGGTATTGGTTCGGCGATGGCGGCCGTGCGGGCGAGGCGCAGGAGATCCTGATGCCGGCGTCGATGGATTACGAGCCGCCGCTGGGCATCCTGCGGGCGGCCACGGAGCGCACCACGGTGCATACGACCCGGCATCGCTGCGATTCGTTTCAAACCGCGCACATCTACAAGAACGAATACGGCTTCTTCAGTCACGATGGCGCGGGCGGTGGGGATCAGCAGTATCCAGACGGTCTGCGCTGGCGGGGGATGCAGAGTTACCTGTGGGTGACGCGGCCCGCCGTGGACACGCCCGCCACGGTGCGGGCCTCGAACGCTCCCGGCAATGCGAACGCGGACTATTCCACGCTCCAGCATCGCGATGCGCAGGTGATGGCTTTTGACCTCAGCTATCGCACCATCGACATCCCGTATGCGCTTGGTTATGTGCCGGGCAATTACACGGCGATGATCAACCAGACCGGCGCGGCCACGCCCGCCGATGGCCGGCCGCGCATCTTCCTGAGTTACGACCGCGTCATGGTGGCGATCACGGCGGATGTGCCCTTCACCTGGGACCCGGCGAGCGGCATCTACTGCCCGTGGCCAAACATCCGCACGGGCGACTCGGAGTTCCGCATCGCCGTGGGCGGCGTGGGCTTTCCGCGAGTCGATCCCACGGGCTTCACGGCGACGGTGGATCGCGCGAACAACCGTTTTGCCATCGCCATCGAGGTGGGGCACCCGGAGGAGTTTGCGGGCACCACAGCAGCGGAGAAGCTCGCGGCGTTTCAGGCCTCCATTTTGGCAAACACGAGCCTCACACGCGATCCGACCACCAGCCCGACGACCGCCCGCTACACCACGCGGCGCGGCGATCAGCTCCGCGTGACGAGCAAGTCCGGCACCGGGCTGAAGACCGCTTTTGTGAACAATGTGCCGGTGAACTACGACGACACCTGGCCGATGATCGAGAACCCGTGGATCAGCCAGCCGCAGCGCGGAGCCAATATCACTATGAACGGCAGCGGCACGCAAACGCTGCTCAATTTGGCCAACTGGACCCGCACGGAGAGCACGCCGCCAATCATCGATCCGCTGCCCGTCATCGCGGCGGCCACAGCCCGAGGTATCACGACCTCTGCAGGCACGGCGGTGGGCACGCTGACGCATCCCGGCGTGCCTGCGGCGGAGGTGACGCTGCATTGGGGCACCAGCGATGCCGGCACCTCCAATCCCACCGCATGGGCCAACAGCGTGCCGCTGGGCACAGTGAGTGCTGGGCAGCTCCTCGTGAACCTCAGCGGCCTGCCAGCAGACACGAATCATGTGTATCGCTTCCGTGCGGTGAATGCTGCTGGCACGGTCTGGACCGCTGCGACGACTTTCCGCACCTCGGCCATCCCGCCGCCGGGTGTGCCGGGGAATCTGCGCTTCACCCTCACGGCAGGCAGTGTGCCGCTGACGTGGGATGCCATGCCGGATGCCGCCAGTTACCTCGTGCGCCGGGCCACGGCCTCCACCGGACCTTTCACCACGCTCGCCAGCGGCCTCACGACACCGGCTTTCACCGACACGACGGCGGTCAGCGGCACGACCTACTTTTATGTGGTGGCCGCCGTGGGTCCGGGCGGCACCAGCGGCGATTCCGGCCAGCTCCAGGCCACGCCCGCCGTGCTGCCCGCCGCACCCACGGGCCTGGCAGCGAGCACGGTCTATCGTTTTGCTCGCCTGACATGGACGGCGGTGCCCTGGGCCGCCAGTTACACGGTGAAGCGCGGCAGCACGAGCACGGGACCTTTCACCACCATCGCCACGGGCCTCACCGACACGAGCTTTGAAGACACCACCTCCGTGCATGGCGTGACCTATCATTATGTCGTCTCCGCCACGAACCTCGTCGGCGAGGGGCCGAACTCGGCCTCGCGCAGCATCGCGGTTAATGTGGGTAGCCACATCGCGGAGACCTCGGGCTCGTGGAGCAGCATCGCGTGGTTCCCGCCGGCCCGTGGCATTCCCGTGTCCGGCACCTCGACGATCGTGGATTTCGACAATCAAAGCGCCGCCATCACCAGCCAGCAGGACCGGGGCGCTTTCACGCTGAATCAACTGCGCTTTTTCGGTCAAAACGTGTCGCTCAGCGGTGACGGCCTCACTTTGGCAGGCACGAATCCGCGTGTCACCGTGGCTGCGAGCTCCAGCAGCAGCATCGGCAATGCGGTGACGCTTTCCACCGCCACCACCTTCGATGTCAGCGGCGCTCTCACGCTCGGCTCCACGCTTTCCGGCACGGTGAACCTCACCAAAATCGGCGCGGGCACGCTCACACTGGCGCAGACGAATCCGCACACCGGCGGCATCCTCGTGGGTGGAGGCACGGTGCGCTTCACCGCGCCGCAGCCGGGCCTGCGCACGCTCACCTACGGCACCACCGTGGCGGCGACCACGGGTGGGCGGTTCGAGTTTACGGAAAATGCCACCGCCCAGGCCATCAACGTGCAGACCACGAATGCACGGAACGAACTCGTCATCGCGCCGGGTCGCACGTTGACCGTGACCGGCACGCACACGCAGGGCGGCGTGAACAACGGCATCTCCGCCAGCCACCTCGCCATCTCCGGCGGCGGCGCGTTTCGTTATGACAATGCCGCCGCCACCTTCGCCGTGCGGCGGGCCTCCACGCTGGACCTGACAGACAGCGGTCCGGTCACCATCATCGCCTCCCGGTTCCTGCTCGGCGACATCGACAACAACACGGGCAGCCAGCCCTCCACGCTGCTGCTCTCCGGCAATGCCGACACGCTGATCCGGGCGGACACGGTGAGCCTCAGCAGCCAGACCGCAGGCGGCACTGGCATCCGCGGCGAGTCCACCCGGCTGCAAAGCATGGGCGGTCCGGGCAAGCTGACGATCCGCAACACGGCCGGCACCGGCCCCGCCTTGCTGGAGATGGATCGCAACGCCAGCTCCGCCATCGTGACGACAAACCTGGACGTGGATCTGCGTGGGCAGCCGATGGATCTCTGGCTCAGCGAGATGCACCTGAGCTGCCGCAGCCAGACCAATGCCGCCAGCAGCACGAGCACGTTCTTTTTCGATACCGGCACGCTGCGTGTGGATGGCATCACCCGCATCGCCGTGGGGGAATCCGGTGGCTCGGACAATCTCGCCATCGTCGAAATCGGCGGCGGCGACGTCTTCTTCACCGGTGGGCTGGACCTTGCCTACGCCACGAATGGTCAGAATGCCGAGGCCGAGCTGACGATCTCCGGCGGCAGCGTGCTCAGTGGTCCGATTTCCATGGTCACGTCGAATCCCGGCTATGTCATCGGCACGCTGAATGTCACCGGCGGCTCGCTGACGCTCAGCGGGCCCATTTCACGCGGTCCCATCGGCGGACTGGCAGCGGGAAACTACGCCAGCACTGGCTCCGCACGGCTCATCCTCGATGGCGGCGTGCTCGACCTTGGAGGCCATGCCATCGGTTCGACCAGCGCCCCTTTGCAGACGGTGTCGATGATGTCCGGCACGCTGAAAAATGTGGCCTCCATCAATGGCGGCGCGGGTTTCACCAAGCTCGCCCCCGGCCTGCTGGTGATCGACGGCGTGAACACCTGGAGCGGTGCCACCACCATCAGCCTCGACACCTTGGAAATGGCCGGCACGCTCACCTCCGCAGGCACGCTCACCATCGGCCTGGAGGCCACTTTGACCGGTTCCGGTATCGTCAGAGCACCCGTGATCATCCAGGGCACGGTGCAGCCGGGTTCCGCCACGGGCGCGGCGTTGCGACTGGAGCGAAATGTCACGCTCGCCAGCACCGCCACCGTGCTCAGCCGCATCGACCGCGCCTCGCCTGCGACCACGCGAGCCATCAGTGGTGCTACCAGCTTGGCTTACGGCGGCACACTGCGGGTGACGAATGACGGCGCGGCCTTGCAGGCGGGCGACCGCTTCGTGCTCTTCACTGCCACGGCCTATCAAGGCAACTTCAGCAGCTTCGACCTGCCTGTTTTGCCCGCCGGGCTCGCCTGGGACACCCGCGGCCTTTTTGCCGATGGCAGCCTCATGGTCCGCACCAGTGCCGAACTGGCCGAAAGCCTCGCCAACACCACGAAATACTGGGATCGCGGCGCGGCAGTCGGTTTGCAAAGCGGCGCGGGTGCCTGGGATGCCGGACTCGCGGCGAACTGGAGCCCGCTCGCCGATGGCAGCACCGCGCCGGGCACCTTCTGGCATGGGGACACGGTGCATTTTCAAACCGGCGGCCTGAATGCCGTCACCCTGACCGGTCCTGTGGCCGTCGCCGCCCTGCATCAAAGCCTGCCCGGCACGGCCACCACGATCAGCGGCGGCACCTTGCTGCTGAATGGTCCCTCGCCGCTGAACAATGGCGCGGGCTCTGGCAATCAACCGCTAGTCATCGACAGCGCCGTCGTCGTGAATGGTCAGGCCGTCACCGTGAACGCCCAGCAGCCCATCAGCCTGCTGCGCGGTCTCGCGGGCCTTGGCAGCCTGACGAAAACCGGCGCCTCCACGCTCAGCATCGCCGGTGACACGACCTGGGGCAGCGATCTCATTCTCGACGGCGGCACCGTGAGCTTCAGCGGCCTCACGCCCGGCCTGAACACCCTCACCTTTGGAGCCGCCGCCGCCAGCGTGAGCAGCTCCACGCTTCAGCTCGGGCAAAGCGCCACGCTTTCCAGCCTCAACGTCCGCAGCCTCGGCATCAATGCCCTCTCCATCGCCGCCGGGCGCACCGTCACCGTGAATGGCCCCGCCATCATCGGGCTGAACGGAGCCACCGTCACCGGCACCGGCTCCACCACGCTGAACACCGCCGGTGGCGGCTCGCTGGTCGTGAATACACCGGGCGGCGATTTCATCGTCGCGGGCAGTCGCTCCGGCCATGGCGGCACCGCCGACTTCACCGGCCTCTCCAGCCTCACGGTGGATACCGGCAGCACCGGCGATGTGTTCTTGGGCGTGTATTGGACGAATGCCTCCGGGGCGCTGCGACTCGCCCCAACCAGCACTTTGACCGCGGCGAACCTTTTTGTCGGCGATGCCAATGGCGGCGGCACGCACACGCTGCTCCTCGGTGCCGGAGTGAACCTGCTGAACACCACAAACGTGTATGTCGGCCAGAAACCGGCGGCCAACAATCGCAGCGATGCCGTCGTTGATTTCGTCAGCGGGCAAAGCACCGGCTCAGTCAGGCTCCGCGCGGCCGATGGCAGCAGCCGGGCCAGCCTTTTCATCAATGACAACAGCTCCACCACCGGCCGCACGCTGGTGAACACCTTCGATGTCAGTGGTCACAGCGCCGATCTGCTGCTCGACCAGCTCGTCATCGGCCGCCGCAATGCCAGCAGCAGCCCCGCGCAGCTCACGAACGACACCTTCCGCTGGGATCGCGGCACGCTCGATGTGCAGCAGCAGGTCATTTTGGAACAAGCCCCCGCTGCCGCGCAAAAACTGCATGTCGGCCAGATGGTGCTGGGTTCGGCGAGCAGCACGGCGGCGGACACCGCTATCTTCCGCGGTGGCCTTTTGGTGGCGCAGAACCGCTCCACCGTCACCACCGCCGCCGCCAGCGTCACCGCCACGCTCAGCATCGCCGGGGGCAGCGTCACCACCGCAGGCATCACCCTCGGCGACATCACCACCCTGACCGCGCCCACCGCCGGCACACGGCAGTCGAATGCCACGCTGGAAATCACCGGCGGCACGCTCACCCTCACCGCGCCCCTGCGTTCTGGCAGCACCGGCGGTCCCGGCACGAAAACCGCCGTCCTCACCCTCAACGGCGGCACGCTCGACCTCGGCGGAAACGACCTCGGCGGCACCGGCACGACCGCGCTGACCACGCTGAACTTCCAAAGCGGCACACTGCGCAACGTCGCCAGCATCAACGGCAGCGCCGGGCTCACCAAAACCACCGCAGGCACCCTGACATTGGCCGGGACGAACACCTTCACCGGCCCCATCGCCGTGAATGCAGGCACGCTGCGCCTCACCGGCAGCGTCACCGCTCCGGTCAGCGTCGCCAGTGGCGCCACCCTCATCCATGGCGGCACCGTCAGCGGCGACATCACCCTCGCCAGCGGTGCCACCGATGCGCCCGACACCACGCCCACTCAGGCCAGCCTCAGCGGCCACTACACGCTCCCCGCCGGAGCCACCCTGCGGCTCCGACTCGACTCCGCGACCTCCTTTGACCAGATCACCCTCACCGGTTCCAGCTCCACCATTACCCTCGGCGGCACGCTCGACCTCATCGCCGCGCCCGACCTGCCCACAGGCACCCGATTCCGCCTTTTCCGCAACACCGGCCAGCCCGCCGCCACGGTCGTCGGCACCTTCGCCAGCCGTCCCCACGGCCAGCCCTTCACCCTCGCCGGGCACACCTGGTATCTCGACTACACCGCCGGCTCCGGCGGCGACATCGACCTCGTGCTCGCCACGCCGCTCGAACTCTGGCGTCACGCCCAGTTTGGCAGTCTCGCCAACACCGGCCCCGCCGCCGATGACGCCGATCCCGATGCCGACGGCACGGGCAACTTCCTCGAATACGCCCTCGGCACCACGCCCGCTTCGGCGGCATCGCGTCCGAATCTGGAATCTCAAATCTCCAACCTCAAATTGCAGCTCACCTTCCGCCGAGCCCGCGCCGACCTCACCTACATCGTCGAGGCCTCTACCACCCTCGCCCCCGACTCCTGGCAACCCATCGCCACCAACCCCGGCACCGTCGGCGACCTCGTCACCGTCCAAGACAGCATCGAAGTGACCACCGCCAACCCGCCCCGTCGCTTCATCCGCCTCCGCGTCATTTCACCACCATGAAACCACAGCCCAACCCAACCCGACTGGCTCGTCTCATCCTCAGCGCCGCGTTCCTTCTTGGAGCGGGCTTTGCCCCTGCGCAGACCCCGCAGTTCCCGAACCCGGTCACGATCAACCCCGACCAAACGATCACCCTCACGCCGAATCCGAACGGCGACCGCATCCCGGACTTCTCGACCGTCGGCTTCAACTATGGCAACAGCCCCCTCCCCGGCGAACCGGGCGGCTACGACGTCCCCGTGCTCGTCACCCTCCAGCCCGGCGTGGGCGACCAGACCGACCGCATCCAGGCCGCCATCGACTGGATCGCCACCCGACCGCTCATCAACGGCTTTCGCGGCGCTCTCCTGCTCAAAGCAGGCCGCTGGGACATCCATTCCATGAACCGCCTCCGCATCGGAGCCTCCGGCGTCGTCATCCGTGGCGAGGGCGACCACCCGCTCACCGGCACCCGCCTTTACGCCCTGGCCACCACCAACGAGGCCAACTCCGGCAACACCCGCAACTCCCGCCTCATCGCCTTTGATGGCGGTGGCCTCACCGCCAGCACCACCCGCACCCTCGTGGACAATGTCTATATCCCCGGTGGCACCACCGTCATCCCCATCACCGCCCACACCTTCACCGTCGGTCAGCGTCTTCAGGTCCGCTGGCCCGGCAGCGTGGCCTGGCAGAGGGCCAGCTATTACAACACCGCCGCCACCACGGACCGCGACCCCGCCATCACCTTCAACCGCGTCGTCACCGCCGTGACCGCTGACTCCATCACGCTCGATGCGCCCATCACCTCGTCCCTCGATCCCGCCTGGGGCCGTGGCTACGTCGTCCCCGTCACCGCCTTCAGCTACATCACCAATGTCGGCGTCTCCGGCATCTACTTCGAGAGCACCTACGCCTCCGACACGGATGAAAACCACGCCTGGAACGCGGTCGATTTCACCGAAGTCGAGGACGGTTTCGTCAGCGACTGCACCAGCCGCTACTTTGCCTACTCCCTGGCCTATGTGAACACCTCCACACGCAAGATCACGCTCAACCGCGTGCAGTGCCACGACGGCATCTCCATCCTCCAGGGCGGCCGCCGCTACAGCTTTGTGCTCACGGGTGAAATGGGCCTCGTCACGAACGCCATCGGCCGCAATGGACGCCACACCTTTGTCATCAACTGGCCCGGTGCTCCTGGCCCGAATGTCTTCGTCGATGGCATCTCCAGCCGCTCCTTCAACGAATCCGGCTCCCACGGCGATTGGAACAACGGCGGCCTGTGGGACAACATCTCCGAACTCAGCGCCACCGTCGGCCTCCAGGTCAAGCTTGAGCGGCCCTCCGCCTACTGCGTCGCCTGGAATGTCGTCACCAACACCATCACCTTCGAGAACATGCCGCTCTCGCCGAACTGGTCCTTTGGCACCACCTCCACCAGCGGCGGCCCTGCCTCCTGGCGAAACTCCACCGGCGTGCCCTCCAGCCTCCTCGGCAAGGCCGAAGTCTGGTCCAACGGCACCCGCATGCCCGTCCGCTCCCTTTACGAAACCCAGGTCGCCACCCGCCTGCGTGCGGCCAAAAATCCCCACCGTTATCAGGCCGACCTGCCCGTCCGCGTGAACATCCTGCCCGAGATCCGCACGCCCGCCCAGCTCTTCGCCCCCTCGGGCGTCGCCTGGTCCTACCAGCTCCCCGTCTCCCACATCGTGGCCGCCTTGCGCACCCCGAACTACACCGCCACCGGACTGCCCCCCGGCGTCACCATCAGCGCCACCACCGGCCTCATCTCCGGCACGCTGCCGACCGTCACCACGGCGACGAATTACAACCTCACCCTCTCCGCCCGCAGCCTGGATGGCACCACGACGAAGCCGATGACCCTCACCGTGCTGCCCACCGGCACTGCCAAGACGGCCCTCAGCATGACGCTGGAAGTGGACACCCGCCGCACCACCTCACTGGCCCTCCGCAGCGGCCAGCCCGCCCAGTGGGTGCCCATGGTCCCCGCCAGCCGCCTGCTCGCCCCCATGATCGTGCGCAAAGACTACCTCTCCGACATGAACGGCGCCGTTTATACCCTCGCCGACATCCCCGTGCCTGTCCGCCCTGTCCTCCCCGTCGAAGGCCTGACCTCGCCTGTCACCGTCACCTACAATGGCTCCACGGATCTCCCCACCGCGCCCGGTTACTACACCGTCGCCGCCACCTTGAACGACCCCGTTTACGAAGCCACCGCCACCGCCCAGCTCCTCATCACCCAGGCCGGAGCCGTCACCGTCAACCTCGGCAACACCACCGCCCCCACCGCGGCCTCGCCCGTCACCGCCACTTACAATGTCCCCGGCGTCACCCCGCAGCCGGTGCTCACGCCTGTCATCACCTACGACGGCTCCACCACCTTCCCCACCGTGCCCGGCCAGTATGCCGCCAAAGCCGTCATCGCCACGCCCGACTACTTTGGCTCCCGCCTCGCCCTCATCAGCGTCCAGCGCCCCAGCGCCACGCTCGCCCTCGGCACCACCACCCTCTCCTACACCGGTGCCGTCCTTTCTCCCGCCGTCACCACCAATCCCCCCGGCCTCGCCACCCAGGTCTCCATCCACGGCCAGGGTATCCTCCCCGGCACCTACCCCATCACCGCCTGGATCAATGATCCCGCCTACAGCTTCACCCCGGTCACCGGCACCCTGACCATCCAGGGCCTCGTCATTGCCACGCCGGGCGATCTCTCCATCAGCGGCGACAACAGCGGCGCGGTGGTGACCTTTGATGTCAGCGCCAGCACCGATGGCTTCACCCCCACCGTGCCCGCCTTTGCCAATCCGCCTTCCGGCTCCTTTTTCAATGTCGGCACCACCCCGGTCACCGTCACCGCCACCGACACCAACAATCAGGTCTGGAGCAAAACCTTCAACGTGACTGTCTTCCCAGGCCCCTCGCAGCTCCGGCAGATCAATCCCAGCCCCGGCGTCGCCCCAGGAACGGTCGAAATCCTCCCACCTCTCGCTGGCCAAACCACCCCTGCCGTCCGCATCGTCGGCCGGGCAGGCACCACCGCAGGCGGAGCCACCGCTGATCTCTGGACGGGCACCAACGACTCCAACACCTACCTCTCCATGCCCTGGAGTGGCGATGGCACCTTCATCGCCCGCCTCGCCGCCTTCACCTCCGTCGATTCCTCTGCCAAAGCCGGCCTCATTTTCCGCGAGACCACCCTCGCCGGCTCCCGCTACAGCACCCTCCACCTCCTGCGCAGTGGCGCCGTGAACTTCCAGCACAAAACCGCCACTGCCGGAGCCTCCACCAACGTCAACTTCTTCAGCGGCACCGGCGGCAGCGTCGGCGTGCCCGAATGGATCCGCATGGTCCGCCAGGGCGATACCTTCACCCTTTCCTACTCCAGCAACGGCACCACCTGGATCGACCTCTCCACCCGCACCAACCTCATGACCGGAGCCGCCCTCAGCGTCGGCTTCGTCGTCGCCCCGCGCACCGGCAACACCATCGCCACCGCCACCTTCGACAACATCTCCTTCACCGCCCCGCCGCCGCCCGCACCCGCCGCCGCACCAGCTCTCAGCGGCGTCCAAAGTTGGCGACAAGCCAGCTTTGGCAGCACTGCAGTCCAACCCGCCAGCACCGACCTCGCCGATCCCGACGCCGATGGCCTGCCGAACCTGCTCGAATACGCCCTCGGCACCTCCCCGACCACCCGCAGCACCCCCGAGTCCACGTTGCAGTCCAACGGCCCCACCCTCAGCTACACCTACACCCGCTCCACCACCGCCACCGACGTGGTCTTCCTCGTCGAATGGAGCGACGACCTCAGCAACTGGAGCACCGAAGGCGTGACCGAGGAGATCCTCAGCACCGAAGGCAGCCAGCAGCACGTCCGTGCCACCCTCCCCGCCGGCCCCAGCGGCCGCCGCTTCATCCGCCTCCGCGTCGCCCCTTCACCCTGAGCGCAGGGCTCACTCCACATCCGGCAGCTCGATGGTGAAATCATCCTCCAGGCGGCCTTGGAACTTCCACACGCCTTCGACACGCAGGGCGGAATCGACCTGGAGCTTCAGGTTCGTGCCATCGGCCGTGCGCAGGCGAATCTCGATGCCATCAAAGCGCGGCGTGTCGGGCGAGGCGGCCTCGTCCGCACTGACCTCCACACTCGTCAGCGTGAGCTGCCCCAGTTCGCCGAAATACTTGCTCATCAACGCACGCACCAGCCCGGCACGCGCCACGGTGACCTGCAAATTCCGCGTCTGCTTTTTGATCTCCTTTTCCTGCTCCTTGCCCGCATCGACTTCGGTCGGTGAGGTGGAGGCTTCCGCAGTTGCCTGGGCGGCCTTCACCTTGCCCAGCACCTCGGGTGAATGCCAGCAAGCCTGAAGAGCCGTGTCATCATTCCCTTTCAGCGCCGTCACCATCGCCTCCACCAGCTTCTGCATCTCCGGCGGCACGGGTGTGTCATCATCAGCCTTCAAGGAAGGAGCCAGCAGGGAGAAAAGGGAGAGGAGAAGGAGGGTGTTTTTCATATCATGGTATTCGAACGTTGAGGCCTCGTGATGCAAGCGGGATCAGGTGACAAGTTCTTGGCACGATTGGGATGAGGCGAGCATGAGCCGCCCGCAGCGCCTGGGAATGACATGGAGGCCGCCAGAGCATGGATCAGACAAAAACCTTCACATTGGCTTCTCCAGCTTGATCACCCGGACAAAGCGAACGGTGAGGTCATGCCGACCACCGTTGTAGATGCGGAAGTCAAGCCCGTCATTCTGGCGGTTGCCAAACCGGGCGTCCTCCAGGGTGAAGGTGACTGTCTTCCACTTTTGATCGTTTTGATTGCGTTGATGCGTGCTTGGCTGGTGTGTTGAAGATGGCTCCGCAGCGTCATACTCGATCCACCATTCGCCTTCGAAATCATCGAGATAGGTTACTTTAACCTGCACCAGCTGGCTGCCGCCGTGAATGAAGCGGTCCTCGACGCCGAAGCACAGGTAATCACCGCCTTCGGCATGTCTGGTGCGGCGTGCTTCAAAGGCCGTCTCGTTGAATTTTATCGGCATTCTCGCAGCTTCCACCGCGCGGGTGATCCCCTCGGGACTGACTTCCCGTTGCATGAGCCAGCGTTCGAGATTCCGAACGAGAAATGGTCCCTTAACCTGATCGCGGCTCCATGTCTGATAGACATCCTGCCATTCACGCAAGGCGCACCATGCGTCCGGGGAATCGTGCGGAGTGCGCCGCAGGGTCTTCATCATGTAGTGATGCAATTCCGGCGCGGCGTTCCAGACCTTTGCTCCCATGAAGACAGTGCCCACCCGGAGCTGGAGCGTGCGTAGCGCCGTCATCTTGAGCTGGAAATAGTTCTTCCAAGGGATGTTGGAGTTGCCGAACTCCTCGTTCTCAGCAGCGATCCACCTGGTGGCATCGGCGATCATGGGCGAATCCTCGTCGGCGACCTGGTAGCGCCCGTCTCTGATCCACTGCGTGGGCAGCCCGTATTCAGGCATGTCACCGATCAAAAAATCAAATTTCTCCAGCAGGCCGTATCGGGTGCCGCAGCCGCGCAGCACGGCTTCCCTCTGCACCTGGCGTCCCAACTCGCGCCGCCATTCCAGATTATCGTCACAAAGAGGAATGTTGTCCTGGCCGGTGAACATCAGCTTTCCCGCGTGCCCTCGGCCCACAGTATCGACATAGGCGTCAAGCGTGCCGCGCCACCAGTCCATGAAGTCTTTTGGCTTCATACCCGTGGCTTTCATTTCATCGACAAAAGCCACATCGAACTCGCCCCAGGCCCAGGCTCCAGGAATATACCAGAAGCGGAAGTTGGGATGCTGGGTGAGCCCTGAATCTCTTAGACTGGCGAGCAGGGTGCGAAACGAAGCCGTGAACCCGTGATGCCACAGTGGGTAATAGGTGCCGCCGGTCTTCTCGTCCCAGTTGTCGAGCGTCTCCTCTGACTGGAGGATCTGCCGCTCAAGATCGGGATACTTTTTTTGGAGCCATTCGGGGCAGTGGATCACGTGCGAGTTCTCAAGACGCAGATAGACACCGGGGCCCTTGTTCAGTTCCTCCCGCAAAGGGGACCAGTCGAACATGCCATCGGCGGGATTCACGTCGCGCCAGCGCAGAGTGATGAGCGTGAGATTTTGGTCTGCCGCATCTCGCGGCGGTTCCCCATAAAAACCAATCACATCTGGCTTGGCATGCACCCACTCGGGCAGCCACCAATCATCTTCCTGCACGGTCTGCTTGGCGGGATCGGCGGCCATGACAAAGCCGCAGAGAAGCAATGGGGTGAGAAATAGGTTTTTCATGAAGCAGAAGTCGAAGCAGATTGTCCAGGCATTTGAAGAACGGATGGGTGACGATCCAGGCATCTGAGCAGCACCGAAAAGCATCGCGCTGTTTTTTGGCAGGAAGATTTCGGGGCAGGAAAATGGGGTTCAGAAGAGCTTCGGGAAATCTTCTTGCCCATGAATGTTCCTGCCAACTCATTCATACAGCCTCATCGTCCGCGCCATGTTGCCAAACATCTGATAGAGCACGCTTCCAGCCTTGCCGCCGTAGGTGAAGCCGCGGGCGGTGTAGCTGGTCCCAGGCCTTCACGCAGGGATCACCCAGATCCAGGCTATGCCCCTGAGCTTTCCAAACCTCCTGCGCAGCTGCAATCGTCTCACCTGACCACGCAGCGTGCTCAGGTAGGAGTCAAACTTGGTCAGGACGCCCTGCTGGTAGTCTTTGAGTTCCATGGGTTAATCCCACACGTAGGTTTCGTCCCAGGCGATGCCGTGCTTCTTCAGCAGCGCCCGGTATTCGTCTTGAAAGGTTGTCACCCGGTGGTGCTCCTCTTGATTTTCGATGTAGTGCATCACCGTAGCCACATTCGACTCGGAGACGGAAAAGACCCCGTAGCCCGCCTGCCAGTGAAACTTCGTCCACTCCGCCCCGCGTTCGTGAATCCAGTTGGTGGACACGCGTTTCACCTCCTTGAGGAAGTCCGCGATGGTCAGCGTGCGCGGTAGCGTGGTCAGCAGGTGGACGTGGTCGGAAACGCCTCCAATTTGGATCGGCAGGCAGTCCAGTGATTTCGCGCAGCCGCCCAGGTAGGCGTGGACCTCCGCCCGGAAGGCCGGGTTTTGCAGAAAGGGGAACCGGTCCTTCGTGGAGAAGACCGTATGCAGGATCACGCGGGCGAGGGATTGTGGCATGGCGTTGGTTAGCGTAGGGACGTGCCACGATGGACGCAACCCCGTTGGGGTTGCCCGGTGAGAAAATGTGTCGGGGATATTCGCGTTCCCAGGGTTCTACGAACCCTGGGCTTAATTCCACAAGCCCGTTGGGCTTGGCCTTCCCCAACGCCAACGGCGTTCCGCAATTAAGCGAAGGGTTGGAACAACCCTGGGTCTGGGTCACACGCACACCACCACCCCACACCCGGCCCGCAAGCCCTTTGGGCTTGGCCTTCCCCAACGCCAACGGCGTTCCGCAATTAAGCGAAGGGTTGGAACAACCCTGGGTCTGGGTCACACGCACACCACCACCCCACACCCGGCCCGCAAGCTCGTTGGGCTTGGCCTTCCCCAACGCCAACGGCGTTCCGCAATTAAGCGAAGGGTTGGAACAACCCTGGGTCTCGTGCGCACCCACACCCCACGCCCAGCCCGCAACCCCAACGAGGTTGTGTCCATTGTCGCATGGCCTGGAGCGTGGATTGGACGCAACCCCGTTGGGGTTGATGCATGATGAATGCATGGTGGGTTGACCGCATGCCCAGGGTTGTTCCAACCCTGGGCTGATTTCCGCAACCCCGTTGGGCTTGGTATCTTGCAACGCCAACGGCGTTCCGTCATTGAGCGAAGGGTTCATAGAACCCTGGGTCTCGTGCGCCGCAACACCACCCCGCACCCACCCCGCAACCCCAACGGGGTTGTGTCCATCGTCGCATGGCCGGTGATTCCCTCTCATCATTCAATCCCCCAATATGTTATGCACCGCATACGGCAGTTGGCAGAACTCGATGCGTCGGGCGCTCAGCTTCTTCTGGCTCATGAACTTTGCTACGGCGAACACCGTGGACCCTGACCAGCCTGCGGCGGTCGGCGTCAGTTACGGTGGAACGAACGTTTGTTTCACCTTCGACATCCCCCAAGGGAACAACGGCAGCGATGGAGCCCAAGGCCCACCCGGTGAAGTGAGCCAAGCCCAGCTCGACAACGCCATCGCCAGCATCAGTGCGAACACGAACAGCGTGGACACCCTCGACACTCCCTTCGCCGATCCCGACATGGAGGCCCTGCGCCAGAAGTTGAATGAAATGATCCTGAATGGGCGGCGGTAGGGGAGGCGAAAGGTTCCTGGCTCCTTGACTTCCGCTGCCATTTTCAGACACACGCAGCGCTCGCCCGGTGTCATCTCGACGGGGTGGCATTGACGAAACGGTGAGCGAATCGGATTCGCGCACAGTGTAGAGTGGCCTAACAGCGGGATTAGCAGAAAAAATCTTAGCTCGGTTTCCTTCTACCGACTGCCTTTGGCGTGAGCACCCCGATCGTGCTTAGCGACAACGGGATCACGCAGCGGATGCAAGTCACCGTGCCCGCTGGATCAAACGGCAAGCGCTTTGTGCATCTGAAGGTCACAAGGCCATGATCTCAAGAGCCGAAAGGATGGAATGGCGGAAGAGTCTTTGGCCACAAAGGATTCTGAAGGTGATCCGATGGGCTGCGCACCCTGACTCTGCTGAGCGTTGAGTTGGGCGGTTTTTCCCCGTCATCTACGAAACATCGCCTAGGGATGGGGGCGTGGAGGCTTCGTCATCGAGACCGAATGCCGAGAGGGCTGTGGCCTCCGTGGGGCGGGGGGCCGGTTGGCTGTGGTGCAGGAAGGTTGCTTGCGGTTTGTGGGAATGGAAGCACACTGCCCTTCGGTTGCACTCGTTAGGCTGGCTTTGCTCCCCGCTTGGCTAATGAGGATGGCAGCTTGATCCTCTTCTTTTTCCAATCATGAAGATTCTCGCCTCACACTTGTTCATGCTACGGCTGCAATACGCTCTGATGAGTGGCCTGCTGGGGTTGCTGATCTCAGGGTGGCCAAGCTTAGCTGAGGCCCAACTGGTGCGGGTGAACAACACCACGATCCCGCTGCCGCAGAATCCTCCGTCGATCATTGGGTTCACGACGGTGAATGCGCTGGGCAATTTGGTCTTCAATGGGCCGGTGCATGTGGCCACGGTCCCTGGCGACCCGAGTCGCCTCTTTGTGGTCGAGCGTGGGGGCACGGTGCAGGTGGTGACGCAGCTGTCGGGAAATCCGGTCAAAAGCACCTTTCTGAACTTAGCGCAGGTGCAGGGTGTGTCAGGTTTCACGACCACGGGGGAATGTGGTTTGTTGGGCCTCGCCTTTCACCCTAACCATCTCAGCAACGGGGAGTTTTTCATCTTTTACAGCTTCGGCGCACCTGGGCTGCGTCAGCGTGTGGCACGGATGAAAGTGCTGCCGGGACAGCCCAATCTGGCAGACCCGAGCTCGCTGGTGCCGATGATCACGCAACCGGATCAGGCCAGCAATCACAACGGTGGAACACTGGCATTCGGTGCGGACGGTTATCTTTACATCTCTCTCGGAGATGAAGGAGGCGCTAACGATGTTTACAACAACGCGCGCTTCATCAATCGAGACTTCTTTGCTGCCATTTTGCGGATTGATGTGGATCAAAGGCCTGGCAGCCTAATGCCGAACCCGCATCCTTCCTTGCATCCCGGCACTTATGCCATCCCGCCGGACAATCCCTTCATTGGAGCGACCTCTTGGCACGGGCAAAACCTCGATCCGGCCACAGTGCGAACCGAGATCTGGGCCACGGGGCTGCGCAATCCGTTTCGCTTCAGCTTTGATGAGCCGACGGGACGCTTGTTTTGCGGCGATGTGGGGCAAGCGGCCTTCGAAGAGGTGAACATCATCCGCAAGGGCGATGACTGCGGCTGGAGCTGGAAGGAAGGACGGGCGAACTTTGGCGCGGGCCCTGTGCCGCGAACCCCGCCGGCGGGCGCTTTTTCGCCTGCGGATCCCATTTATGATTATGGCCGTGCGGGCACAGTGTCAGGCAAGTCGATCACGGGCGGTGTGGTGTATCGCGGACGGCTTTTCCCTGAACTGGTGGGCGACTATCTTTTCTCGGATTATGTCAGTGGAGTGATCGTCGCGCTGCGGGAAACTGAGGGTGTCTGGACGCCGCGTGTCATTGCCTTCAATGCAGGCATCACGGGATTTGGCCATCATCCGATCACAGGGGAGGCGATCTTTTGTGACATGCAGCGGGGACAGGTGAAGCGGCTGGCCTACAAGACGGACGGCAGCACAGCTCCAGCGACTCTTTCCGCCACGGGTGCTTTTGCGAATGTGGCGCAGCTGACGCCAGCGGCGGGTGTGGTGCCCTATGAGGTGAATGCACCGTTTTGGAGTGATGGCGCGATCAAGTCCCGCTGGTTCGCGCTGCGCAGTCCGACCGCGGCATTCGGTTATCAGAAAGACGGGCGTTGGGCGCTGCCGACTGGTGCCGTTTGGATCAAGCATTTCGACATCGAAACCACACCAGGGGATGCTGCGACGCGGCGAAGGCTGGAAACGCGCTTTTTGGTCAAGACGGCTAGCGATGTGTATGGACTGACTTATCGCTGGAGAGAGGATCAGAGGGAGGCGGATCTGGTGCCAATGGCTGGTCTGGACTACGCCATCCCTGGGGCGAATCCGCCTCAACTCTGGCGCTTTCCCTCGCGCACGGAGTGCCTCGTTTGTCACAATCATCAGGCGGGGCACGCGCTGAGCTTTCACACGGCGCAGTTGAACCGTTCAGGTCCCATCGGGGCTAGTCAGCTGCATGAATTGGCCCGTGCTGGCTATCTGAATGTTCGCACGCTAGAGCCTTCTGGGATGCTGCCGGCCTTGGCCTCGCTGCACGACACCCAGCACAGCATCGACTCGCGCGCTCGGTCATACCTGAGTGCGAACTGCGCTGCCTGCCATCAGCTTGGCAGCAGCAGCATGCCTTCCAGCTTTGATGCGCGTCATCAGGTGCCTTTGGAGATGACGGGTCTGGTCAATGGTATGCCCACGGATTCTGGCGGCGACCCCGATCATCGCCTGATCGTTCCGGGTGATCCTGCGCACTCGGTGTTGCTGCATCGCATGGCCGGGACTGGTGGTTTTTCAAGAATGCCGCCGCTGGGGTCGAACCGAGTGGATGTGGAGGGCATGGCTTTGCTGACAAACTGGATACAAAGCGGCTTCACCAGCTCGATAGCCATCACGGAGCAACCGGCGGATGTGAATGCAAGAGAGACAGGCGTGGCGGTGTTTCAAGTGCAGGCGCAGGGAAGCGGCACAGTGCGCTACCAGTGGCGGAAGAATCGTGTCCCGATGCCGGGCAAGACCGATCCTGTCCTCGTGGTGAATCCAGTGACGACTAGCGATGTCGCTGGCTACGATGTCGTGGTCTCGGATGATCTGGGGAGTCTGGTTAGCAGCGCAGCTCTGCTCCGCATCGTGATCCAAACGCCATCGGTCACCAACGGTCCGCCACCTGCGGAATCTGCCATTTGCACGCCCTTTTTCTGGCCCTTGAGTGCCAATGAACCCACAGCGGTCTTCACGGTGCGTGGGCTTCCGCGTGGCTTGCGCTACGATCCCGTGCAGAAGGCCATCGTGGGCCTGCTGAATGTGCCAGGCCCTTACACCATTACGATCATTCCTTCGACTGTGGCCGGTGCCGGTGAGCCGAGCGTCTTCACCTTTACCCTACGTCCGCTGCCTTTGGGTGGGGGGGCAGGGGCCATGGGGGCGGCTTTGCTGGAGAAATCTCCGACCTTCACGCAGTCCATGGGGGGGAGAATCCAGATCACCATCACGCCCACAGGTGCAGTTTCTGGTGTACTGGCTTTGGGGCCTGGAGGCTGGGGATTCCGTGGTCAAGTGACAATCTCCACCGCAGGTGTGATCTCGCTCAATACCCTAGTGGCACGACGTGGACTGAGCACGCTGAGTTTGGCACTAACGATTGATGCTACCACGCGCACCTTTGCAGGTTCTTTGAATGATGGGCCTTCTTCGCTACCCATCTCGGGGCACCTCTTCCATGATGTCGCCTCTGTCACGCTGGCTCAGCGTGATGCGATGCCTGCTCGCGCGCTGAGCACGTGGTTGTCTTTGACCTCTGCGGATGTGGGAAATGCTGCTGTGCCGCAGGGCGTGGGCACGGCTCGCTTCGCCGGCACCAAAACCCTGATGATTGGAGCCGCTGGACGACTGGCTGATGGCTCGGCCTTTACCCTTGGGCTCAGTGCCTTGGACCCCCATTTGACGACCTATCTGCCTCTCTATGCAGGCAAAGGTAGCCTTTGGGGAAGACTCGCGGAAAGTCCGATCCATGCCGTGACGCTATCCGCCCGTGTGCCAGTCATGGGAGCTTTGGAGTGGATCAAAACTGGACCGATGAATAGCCTGGATCGTGCCTACGTGCCGAATGGGTTTAGCGTCAAACTGCAGACTCGCGGCTCCCTGGATGAAGTGCCTGTGGCAGGCATCAATCGACTCGGTAGCGCCGATGCTCCAGGCAATGCATACCTCTCCTTCACAAAGGGGGGGCTGGAGCCTTTCTCCATGAATCAAGCGCTGCGGTTGGATGCCTTGGGCCGTGTGACCTTGACGCCGGGTGCTGGTTCGGTGCCCTTGGTCTTTGCCGTGAATCATCGCACGGGAGAATTCAGCGGCAGCTTCCGGTTGATTCAGGGCAGTGAGATTCGGGCAGCAACTTTGCGCGGACTGATTCTTCCAGATGCGGTTAACCCAGGTCGATGGGTGGGAAGGGGCCACTTCACGCTGCCAGGACTGCCAGCCGCGACTTCACCGATCCTCAGCGGTGCCGTTGAGCTTCGTGCCTCAGAGTAAGGTTGTCTTCATGGCATTTTCTCTTGGCCGGCTCTTCAGCGCTTGGGTGGCCAAGGAATGAAGCAACTGGTGCGCTCTTGATAGGCCTTGTAGATTTCGCCTCGTTTTTCCAGAGCGAGCTTCTCGGTGAGCGGCACTCCTGTGACGTTGAGCAAAAAGTGCAGCATGGCCAGAGGGGCCACGATGGCAGTCCAGCCCCAGGGGGCTGGCAGAGCCATGAGGAAGAGTCCCCACCACAGCAACGACTGGAAGAAGTAGTTCGGATGGCGGCTCCAGGACCAAAGGCCGCGATCGCAAACCGCTTTGGGGTCGGGTTGAGAAGCCTTGAAGGCAGCGAGCTGACCATCCGCGATGCCTTCGCCAATCAAGGCCAGGAACCAGAGTCCGAGACCGATGATTTCAGCAGGATGAAACTGTGTCTCTGGGCGATTGCAGATTAGATTCACGGGCAGCATGAGCAACCCAACCAGCACGCCCTGCATGACAAAGAAGCCCCAGAAGTTGCGGTGCAGATGAGCAGCCCATTTTTCTCGAAGAACTGCATAACGTGCATCTTCACGAGGATGATGTGCTCCTACCCGACGCCAGAGGTAAATCCCAAGACGCAGGCTCCAGGCTGCGACGAGGCTGCCGATGACGAGTCGTCGGGGCCACCAGCCTGTTCCTCCGAGGGCAAAGGCGCAGGCCACCGGGGCAAAGCTCAGGGACCAAGCGACATCCACCCACGAGTAGTTGTTGATCCTGACGCAAAGCCACCATACGGCCGAGAAGAAGAGCAAGAGAAAGACGGCGACTGAGATCATGGCTTTTTGACCTCCTTCAGCAGGAAGGTTTCAAAATCAGCGCCTGGGGGCAGCTTGGCGAGTTGAAGGAGGAGATAAATCGCCATGGCGATGTTCCCCAGCAGCAGGATGGCAACCAGCCAAGCGATGCGAGCCACGGCATGGTTCTCTTTGTAATAGACCCAGAGGTAGAAGGTCAAAAAGGCCCAGTAGGTGTCGGCGAGAGTGGCGATGAACCAGGGATGCCCGATGATCTCGGGTGGGATCGCCCATAAGGCGCAGTGGGTGCTCGCCCAAGCGGTGACCGCGATCATTGAGAGCAGAACGATCCACCCAAACCATTGAAGTCTTCGTGACATGCGCGTGTTTACGCGCCGCCTTTTCGACTGGGCCGTATGAAATCGACAATAGCAGTCACTTCGGCTTGGCCGCCCACAGGCGACAAAGGAAGCTGAGTTAGGATTCGCCGGGCAGCGGTTGGGTCGGCCAAGTCTCTACCCAAGGCAGTCCGTAGGCATTCAAATCCGCCATGAAGGGATCTGGATTCAATTGCTCAAGGTTCCAGACACCTGGCTGACGATACTCAGCCGGATTCGTCAGCAACTGACGGGCGGCGATCATGGCAGGCACGCCTGTGGTGTAGCTCACGCCTTGAGAGTTGGTTTCCCGATAGCACTCTTGGTGGTCGCAAATGTTGTAAACGTAGTAGCGCTTGGGCTGCCCATCTTTGCCCGTGCCTTCGACCCAGTTGCCGATGCAGGTCTTGCCCTTCGTGTCAGGTCCTAGCGTGCCTGGCTCAGGCAGCAGCGTCTTCAGAAACTCGATGGGAATGATGGGCACGCCTTTGTGCATGACAGGGTCGATGCGCGTCATGCCCACGTTCACCAAGACCTCCATGTGCTTGATGTAGGCATCCCCAAAGGTCATCCAGAAGCGTGCACGACGGATGTCGAAGTGCTTCACCAAGCTTTCCAGTTCTTCGTGGTAGAGGCAGTAGATGTTTTTCGCCCCGATGCCTTCTGGGAAGCTAAAGCTGCGTTTGATCTCCAGGGGCTTCGTTTCGACCCAAGCGCCGTTTTCCCAGTAACGTCCGTTTGCGGTGACCTCGCGAAGGTTGATCTCAGGGTTGAAGTTGGTGGCAAAGGCCTTCCCATGGTCTCCAGCGTTGCAGTCGATGATGTCGAGCGTGTCGATTTTGCTGAAGTGGTGCTTCATTGCGTAGGCGGTGTAAACATTCGTCACACCGGGGTCAAAGCCGCAGCCTAGCAGAGCGGTCAGGCCTGCTTTTTTGAAGCGATCCTGATAAGCCCACTGCCAGTGGTATTCAAACTTTGCAACGTCTCGTGGTTCATAGTTGGCCGTGTCGATGTAATGGACTCCAGCCTCAAGACAGGCGTCCATGATCGTGAGATCTTGGTAGGGCAGTGCGACATTGATCACCACCTCTGGCTTGAACTTGTTCAGCAGTCCAACGAGCTCAGGCACGTGGTCTGCATCGACGCCTGCGGTCTCAATCGGGCGTTTGAGCTCAGCCGCGATGCCATCGCATTTTGCTTTGGTGCGACTGGCGAGCATGATCTCACCGAAGACGTCAGGCAGTTGAGCACATTTGTGGGTAACGACGCGGCCAACGCCGCCAGCTCCGATGATGAGAACTCGATGAGACATGGAAATGAAAACAAGAAGAAGGTGAGTGGCCGATGCGCCAGAAACGTGAGTCTAGCAGACGTGGCGCGAATGCAAGCAACGGAAAAGCTCCGCTTGGCCGCGACTCCTGCTTTTCTGGCCATCGCTGCCTTCGACGCTGCGCAAATGCCCTGAGAAAGTGAAACGGGCAAGGGAAGCGTTTGCGAAGTCCTGCCGTGAGGCTCCTATGAGATCATGTCGAAAAAACCTGATCCCCAGTCGCTCCCTTGCAGTGCTTTGGATGAAACCTCCGGCCTGAAGTACTTTCCGCGCATGACCGGTAAAATCCGGCTTCATGCGCAAGGTCTGCTTTGGGCGGAATTGCATGCGAATCTGGGACAGGGACTTGATGCTGCCTGCGTGGCGTTTCTCCAGGTGGAGTATGAGGAGCTGCGCCAGCAGGTGCTCAGTGGGGCAGAGGATGAAGCTGTCCTCGCCTGGTGTGAGGCCAAAGGGCGGAAGCTCTGTGAGCTGAACCGGCGAATCTGGAATCACTATGTCCAGAAGCTGGGTTGGAATGATTTGATTTCACCAACCTTAGCACGTCGAAAAGAAGAAAGCGGCTTGGCAGATCGACAGGACATTCAGACGATTGCTCACTACATCGACGTTGATGAAGGTCGCCTGCCTTGAAGCTCAGGCTGAGCGCGTGTGTCTCAATAGCGGCTCGGCATGAGCTTCGTCAGCTCTTCAGGCAGAGGTGAGGTAAAGGTCAGCTCTGTGCCATCTGCGGGGTGATGAATCTTCAACTGAGATGCGTGCAGAGCCAGTCGCCGAGCGGGGTTGGATTTGGCACCGTAGCGCGCGTCTCCAACAACGGGACAGCCGATTTCAGCGAGCTGGATGCGGATTTGATGCCGTCGGCCTGTGTCGAGTCGCAATTCCAAAAGCGAACGTCCTTGGCCATGACGAAGAACCCGATAGTGCGTGATTGCCTCACGTGCGCCTACGCCAGGGCCTTGACGAATAAAAACACGGTGCGGCTGGCTTTCGTCCAGATGATGTTTCAGCACACCTGCTGTGGCAGATGGCTCGCCCTCTACGATAGCGAGGTAGGTTTTCTCAAAGCTCGACCAGGAGGTCTGTAGGTTCTCCTTCGCGGCTTCTGTCTTCGCGAACAGCAGAACGCCGGAGGTTTCCCGGTCGAGTCGATGCACGATCCAGACGCGTGCCTTTCCACTGTGAGCTGCATCGCGCAAGTAGGTCGTCATGCAGGAGTAGGCCGTGCGCTCTTTTTCACTATCGGTCGCCATGGTCAGCAGGCCTTCGGGTTTATGAATGACGAGGATGTCTGAGTCTTCGTGAAGGATGCGTACGCCTTCGGGCAGGTCTTTGGCTGGCGGCGGTGGAGCTTTGGCGGGAAGCACGCTCACGGTATCTCCTACCGACAAAGGGTGATCATGTCGGGACACGACTTGTTCGTTGATGCGCACCGCACCATACTTTAACCATTGACGAATCCGTGTGCGCTTCACCTCTGGCCAGCTCTCGAACAGGAAGGGCAGAAGCGTGGTGGATTCAGGGACAGTGCGTTTGGGGATCATGCTGGCTGCGCCTGATAGTGTGCCGCGAGCGGGGCGTCAAACCGCATCCTGTGCACTGCATCTAGCGCGACTGAATCCATTCGGTCAGTTTGATCATCGTTTCTGCGTATCGTCTGCCCAGTTCACGGGCCGAGGCGCTGTCGAAATGCAGATGATCACCGCGATGATTCAGTCCCTCCGCTCCGACGTAGGCCGTGTTGGCCACTTTTTTGGGCAAGGTGCGGTGCGCCTCATCCACCGGTTCGCTTTCAGGCTTCCACGGATGGTCAGGAAATTTGCCCATCTGGCCCACGATGAAAGGCACGCCTGGAGCCTTCAATTCGCTGCGAAACCTCTGGATCAGCTCATGGAGCTTCTTCTCGTAGAAGGGAGCCAGTTCAGGTTTACAGTCGGATTCTCCCTGGTGCCACAAAATGCCCTTCAAGCTTCCTTTCTCCATGGCTAGGCGTGTGCGCCGAATTGCATCATCCCAGGGGTGTGAGCGTGTCGCTGGGAAATAGACGCCGGGTTGCCAAGCATCAATCGGAGAGCCACCCACCGCACAGGGAATGAGTCCGATCACGACCTTTGGATTCGAACGGACGATTTCTCGCCCAAAAGCAAGGCCTGGCCCAACGCCCGCAGTAGGTTTGTCCCAGTGCAAGGGCTCGACAGCAGGCTTCCATTGTCCGTTTTGATCCAAGACAAGGACTCGGGCGTGGGGGCGTTTGTCAGCATCTTCGACCGTTCCCCGTCCAGCCATGTTGGATTGACCCGCCAGTAGATAGAGGTGAAAGCGATTTTTCTCTGGCAGGGGTGACTCTTGACCGACGGCTACGGAAGAAACGGCTAGAGCGAGGCCGATCCTAAGGCCGAAAGTCCGCCTTTTCAGGAATTTGAAGCAACTAGGCATGGTAAGATTCAGGTTTGAATGGAAGCAGGAGCGCTGAAGTCGGTCCTAAAGAGATAAGAAATTTGTAACGGTGCGTGCCTCTCGGGTTTGCATGTGGTAGAAAAGGCTAAATTCTGCCTTAAACTTGCAACAAGTTATGATCACCCGATTCGTCCTGTTTTGCGGCCTCTTCTGTTTCATCTCCCTGTCGAGCGCCGTGGGGCAGGCCACCTCTGCGATGGTCGGCTTTTTGAAACTGCATCTGCAGACAGGTCCGAACTTCATCGGTTTCGCTTTGCTTCCGATCATGGAAGTCCAATCCACCTTCACGATCTCACCGAGTGATCGCAAACAGGTCTTGCTGCAAGGTGCTGGGCTAACCCTCACGGAGGGTCAATTCAGCACAGGCTCTTTACCGACTCATGCGATTGAGATTAGCAGCTCAGGAACGGGGCAAGGCTTCACCAGCGTGGTCGTCACTACCCAAGCAGCCAGCAACCGCCTCACATTGGCTCAAGAAATACCGGTCGGTGTGGTGGATGGAGCTACCCTGCGTGTGTGGAAGCTGTGGCGGCTCGCCGACGTCTTTGGCTCGACGAATTCCGCAGGTCTCACAGCTGGTGAAACTTCGGCAGAAGCAGACCTGATCCTCCTGCCGGATCAGGCAGGCGTGGTCAAAAAGTATTTCTACAGCAGCGGTGGGGCTCAAGGCATCGGCTGGCGCTTGGCAGGGGGGGATGCCACCAGTCAGGCCAACGTGCCGGTGTTGCTCACGAGTGGCATGGCGATCCTGGCCAAGAGTGCGAAAACGATCCTGCTCGTGGGGCAGGTCAAGCAAGGCAATACCCAGGTGACGCTCCAAACGGGACACAACTACGTGGCCAATCTGTGTCCAGTGAACTCGGCAGGCACGGGTGCCTCGACCCAGGGAAGAACCCTGGCCAATTCAGGCCTCTCCGCAGGACTGACCGGCGGCACGGCCTCCGAGCTCGCAGACTTGGTGCTGATTTGGAACGGGCGTGGCTACGATCAGTATTTCTATTCAACGGGTGGCTTGGCGAACACGGGTTGGCGCAAGATTGGGGCGGGCACTCAGAGCCAAGACACCGTCGCACTTCCCGATGGTGCATTTGTTATCTTACGTCGCGGTTCGCCAATCACGCTCACCATCAACCAAGGCAATTTTTGATCGGACTCGCCTTGGCAAATCTTTTGTGATGCCTTTTATGAGAACAACTTTTCTGCTTCTTCAGCTCATCAGTTTTTGGGCAGTTCAATCGTCTGCCTGGGCGCTGACGCTTACCTTCAACAATTACAATGCGACCTCCACGGCGATTCATGGCATTGCCGACAAGGATGCCGTTCGTATTGCCGCGAGTGATCAAGCGGGTGGAGTCATCGGAACGATGAAAACGCTGACCGACACTGAAATTGATGCCGCTGTCGCGTCAGGCAATCTGGCCGCTCTGGATGCCGATTTTCAAGTGTTTGACTCAACGTCTGGTCCATTTGCTTTGGCTAGTTTTGCCACCAATGGCGTGATCGAAGCATCTTTGAGCGAGGACACACGTGCTACAGTCACCAACAGTCTTGGCGGCAAGAGCATTTATGTCTGGCTCTACAAGGGCACTTCTCGCAGTACGGCGACCCAGTTTTTCTTGGCGAAGCTAAACACCTCCTTTGACACAGATCCTGAGAGCGATGTTCCACTTTCAGGAATAGTGCGGAGTCTCCGCCCGCAGAATGTGGCACGTTATTACTCGGGAAATGTTGCCACAGAAACGCACGATTACCAGTTAGGCGGGGGAGCTGTTCCTCTCTTCAAAATGGCGGCGGTCAATGTCGTCAATCGGGCTCCGACCGTGAATCATTTGACGCTGCGTGTTCAGCCTGGAGCTTCCCGTTCGGGTACGGTCACCGGGTCTGATCTTGATGGAGACAGCATCACGTTTTCTGTTTCAAATCAACCCGCGAAAGGCACCCTGAATTTCACGCCTGCTACCGGGGCTTTTACTTACACGGCGAGTGCCAACGCTGAAGGACAGGATAGCTTTAGCTTCACAGCCACCGATGGCAATGCCACATCGAACACGGGTGAGGTTACCATCAATCTTGGAAGCTTCGGTTTGCTGTCGCAGACCATAACCTTTGCGGCTCCTGAACAGCGCACCGTGAATAGCGCTGCGTTTAATCTAACCGCAAGTGCCTCATCCAACCTGCCCGTTTCCTTTCAGCTTGTCTCAGGTCCTGCTAGGTTGAGTGGTTCTACGATAACCTTGACCAAGGCCGTGGGCATTGTGGTCGTTCGAGCCATTCAAGTGGGTGATGACACCTATGCCGCAGCGGCTGCGGTGCAGAGATCCTTTTTTGTGACCGTCGATGCCCGCACTCCAACTCTCGGGCATTTGACTCAGGTGTATCAAGGTGTGCCGCTGACACCTTCCATCGCGGGCACTCCAGTCGGAAGCACTACGACATTCGAGTATCGGCAGGGAACGGCGGCGTTCACGACCACAGCGCCGACCAATGCAGGTTCTTATCAAGTTCGAGCTACGGTTATTTCAGGAACCACACGCACTGAGCGCACCGGCACTTTTGTCATCACCAAGGCCTTTCTCACGGCGACCGCCAATGATCAAAGTCGATTGATTGGCCAACCCAATCCTCCTCTCACGCTGAGCTATTCGGGTTTTCTGGGCAGTGATACGCGATCTTCCGTCTTTACCCTTCCGGCGACAACGTCCATTCGTGAGCCATCCCTTTCCACTTCTGCACGCAACACAAGTTCAGGTGGCGTTTATCCCATCACACTCTCTGGAGGTGCCTCGCTCAACTACACCTTAAGATTGGTTCCTGGCAAGTTAACCGTCCGATCCTTTGCCGGAGAGTATGAAAACCTCATGGCCAAGCTGACCGAGACCGTGCCGGCGGCGAAGCTGGACTTGCTCGTTGGTTCTTCCGTGAAAATTGGCTTAACCGCACAGCCCAACACAATGACTTGCACGGGAAAACTATGGCTTCCGACGGAGTCTGCTGCTATAGCTTTGACAGGCACGCTTTCGATCAATCCAGCGACTGAAGTGTTGTCTGGCAGGTGCACCTTTGCACGACGTGTCGGAACGGTGACGACACAGTTTCGTGCTGATGTCGAAGTCTCGGCAGATGGTAACATGAGTGCTTCCGCCTTTATTGATGATGTGAAAATAGGAGAGGGCAGGGATGGACGGAAAATCCATGTTCCAGCAACGAATCTCGTGAACCCCTACGCAGGTGATCACACGGTCATCATGGATGCCCCCGAGTTGTTGGGCGCCACCACCAATCCTGTTCCGGGTGGCATCGGTCATGCGACCGCCAAAATCAGCAATTTGGGGGTCATGACCTTAGCGGGCAAATTGGGTGACGGGACCTCGTTCACCTCCACCCTGAAACCTACCGTGGCTCCGAGCGCGAACATGATCAGCTACAGATTGTTCAGTTATCCTTATTCGGGTCGCAAAGACAGTTCGATCTCTGCTTGGCTTGATCTCATTCCCCACGTCACGGGGCGATATCACATCCCCCGCTCAGATTTGCAGAAGCTTTTTTGGGCAAAACTCGCCCGAAGCACCGATGCCACCTATCCGCTCGGCATCTCTGCTTCGATGTGCACCATCACGCTGGATCCCTGGCGTGCTCCGATTGCTGCGACTCGGACTGTTCCTGCAACAACGCTGCTCACTCGTCTCGGCTTGCCTGTAGATGGGCTTTTCACTGCCACTCATGACTCTTTCACGAGCCCCTCTTTCGTGGATCTTCCGGTAGGATTGAGGTTAATCGTGACACCCAGCAATCGTGTCTTGGTGACGAACCCATCGACGAATCTGACTGGGTGGAGAATCACAACGATCAATGCCACGACAGGAGTCTTTTCAGGAGATTTCACGCTGACCAAAGAAACACCACGACCACGAAGAGTGACCTTCTCGGGAGTGTTTCGCCAAGCCGCTGATTCAGAAAGTGGTGTGGTCCGCCTGGGGGCGGCACAATTCCTACTGCCCGCGACGGTTTCTACTGCGAAACCGACGACCGGAACCATCCTCTTCACCAAGTGAAGCTTGAAAACCTAGAGTCTGGTGAAGTCTGGAGTGCTTTCGGATTCACTTGCTAAATCCAAAGGGTGACATCGGTGAAAAAACCGTTTGGCACAGAGCAGCGTAGTTTACATAGCTTGTCGCCTTCACCTTGAATCACTGAAACACCATGCCCACCTACGACTACGAATGCACGTCCTGCGGCCATCAGTTCGAGGCTCGCCAGTCCATGAAAGATCCGCATCTCACCGAATGCCCAATCTCCGGCTGCAGCGGGCCTGTGAAAAGACGCATTGGAGCGGGGGCTGGTTTCATCTTCAAAGGCAGTGGATTCTACATCACAGACTATCGAAGCGATGCCTACAAGGCAGCTGCCAAGAAAGATTCTGCTGCAACGACCTCTAGCGGTTCTTCGAGCAGCAGTGCCTCTTCCTCAGCAAGCTCGCCCGCAAGTTCTGCCAGTGCTTCCTAGCTGGATCGGCGAAGCTTCCAGCTGAATCCATGCAGACTGCTCCAGACGCGACTCGCCTCACTTTTCGTAATGAAATTTGGCGGTCCATTCCAGCGGGTGTGTTGGACACCATGGCGTCCACTTTTGGTATGCTGATCGCAGTCCGTGTCTTTCATCTGGGCCAGTTTGAAAAGTCGATCTTTCTCAGCGCCACCAGTGGTGGATTGATCACGAGTCTGTTCGTCATTCCTATCCTGCTGAGAGCGAAAAGCACGATTGGCCGCACGGCATCAAGAGTGCAGATCGCAGGTGGCTTCTGCATGTCGCTTGCGGTTCTCTTTCCGAAGGAGCCTTGGGTCTTTATCCTGGGGCTGAGTTCAGGGCTATTCTGCTTTTCCATGCAGATCCCTCTGATGACGCAGATCTACAGGCTGAATTACCCTGAGGCTCAGCGAGGTCGTTTGTATGCCTTCACGGGGGTGACTCGTGCAGCGGCTGCGGTTGCCTTTGGCTTCTGGGGCGGCTGGCTTTTGGGCTTAAACATCGATCACTACTCTTGGCTCTTGATGTGTTTTGCGGCAGCAGGATTTCTTTCTGGATGGTGGACCCAAAGCTTACCCTCCACGACTTGGGATTCCGATTCGGGGGAAACCCGCCTCTGGTCTGCTTTGAAGTGGGTCAAGAAGGATCGCGACTTCAGAACGCTGCTCATTTCGTGGATGCTGATGGGCATCGGCAATTTGATCGCTTCTAGCCTCTTCGTCGAATACCTGGCCAATCCGAAGCACAGGATCAATCTGCCAGAACAAGAAGTGGCCTGGATCACAGGGGTCGTGCCGGTGGTGCTGCGGATGCTAAGCAGTTACCCTTGGGGACTGATTTACGATCGTGTCGGCTTGTTAACGGTGCGCTCCATCTTGAACGTCATCTTTGCGGTCGCCATCCTCACCTTTTTCTTGGGCAAAAGTCATTTGGCTTGGGTTCTCGGCATGGGGCTGTGGGGACTGGCAAATGCAGGAGGAAATGTCACCTGGGGACTTTGGGTCACCAAACTCGCTCCCAAGCACGCTGTTGCTGAGTACATGAGCGTGCACTCCTTTCTCACAGGTCTGCGTGGCATTTTGGCACCACCTTTGGCATTCGCTGCCCTGACAGTGATGTCCTTTCAGACGCTCGCCATGATCTGTGGCGCGCTCATTCTCAGCGCCAGCGCTTTCATCACCGTCAGAGCACGCAGCAGTGATGATGAAACCCGCCGTCGTTTAGGCCCAGGTGAGCGGCTGTAGAGAATGCCCTTACCCTCCAGCACGTTTTTTCACATCGCGCACCTGGAGGAAAGGAAGAGAGCTGGTCTTTCAATGGTCAGCGATGCAGATAGCTCGGTAGCCGCCTTTGGCTCGGAAATAGAACCAAATGCCGAGGTAGCAGAAGAACATGAATGCTGGCAACACGGCAATGCGGATGAAGGCCTGGCGTTTGCTCTCGGCTTGAACGGTCTTCAAGGTCGTTAGTGAAGGCTCATCCAGGGTTCGAATCTTCTCTTGGTCAAGGCTCGGAGATTCACCAAACAGACTGGGCTTGGAGGGGCCTGAAATCTGGGTAACGAGAGCTGGATCTTGTCTTTCCAAGCGATCATGAACATCTCGATCTTGCTGATAACCAATGAACGGACTGCCAAGAACGCCCAGGAAAAGAACCCCCACAGCAGAAACGCCATTTAGCGTGAGCGCTCCGCCTTTGGGAAATTGTTCAGAAGTGAAACCCAGGGTCGTGCTCCACAGGAAGGTTTTGCCCAAAGCATAAACAGTAGATGCCGCAACGATGGCCCAACCTACACTTTGGGAGAGAAGAACTAAGCCAACGACAGCGACTGCTGAACTAACAACGAGAAGGCCCACTGGTGAAAACCGATGAACAATCGGCCCTGCGTAGAATCTCAGAACTGTCATGATGGCAGAGACATAAACAAAGACCCAGGCTGCGAAATTCGGTGATTCAGCAGGGCTATTGAGTTTCAGCAGTTCTGGCATCCAGCCATCCGTTCCCAGTTCGGTGGTAGCGAGTGGTCCGATGATCACAAGAACCAGAAGGAACAAGCCATTCCCGAAAGATCGGGTGTAAGCGCCAATCAAGACTGAAACGATCATGGAAACGGTCAGGGTCCTTGTCCAATTCACTTCTTTTCCAGCCATTTGATAAATAGCCGCGACAATCAACGCGCTGATCAAGAAGAAACCTACCGCGCCCACTTCTTTGAGCATGTCACGGTAACTCACACCCGCTGCGACACGTTCGTTGATTGGGAATTTGCACGGCAAGATCAGGGCTGCATACAACACGACGGGCACAAAACAGAGCGCGAAACGCAACTTCCAGACAGCATCGAAACCCAGAGTCACATCTGGAAACAGAGCGCAAAACATGGCTCCCAACGCCAATCCAGCAGGCCATCCGGCATGGAGGATGTTTAGCCATTTGGATTTGTCCTTGTGAAAGATCGTTGCGACGACGGGATTGATGAAGGATTCCACGGTACCGTTCGCCACAGCGACGAGCAAAGTGCTCCAGTAGAAGGACTGGAAGCCACTGGCTTTCAAAGTCAGCACCAGAGATGTCAAATGGCAAACAATCGCAAAGAGAGCTACGGCTTTGTAACCGATCCAATCAATGACAAGGCTAAAGAAGATAATGCTCAAGGCAAAGGGCCACATGCCAGCTCCATTGATGGCACCTTTTTCATTTTCAGAGAGATTGAAGCCATCCTGGAGCAAACCGATGGTGTTGGCCCTAACACCAAACACAAAAGAGGTCGCTACAAGCGCGATGAAACAAGCCCAGAAGAGTTTCATATCGGGCTGCTTGGCTGAGGAATGTTGGACGGACATAGCGTGTGAAGGGAAGTGTGATTCCACCCGAAATGCCTGATGGAGGCAACCCATTTTGCAACCTACAGCAAATCATTTCACCTCCTTGGTTTCCCCTGCCGGGAGGTATCGTCGAATTCGTCTGAACGACTCATTCGTTCGCGTGGACGAAAGCCTGGACCTCCCATGCGACCTAGGTGTGGTGGTCCAAAGCCAGGTCCTCCACGCTTAAAAAACGAACGATCTGGCTCTCCTTTCCACCCTCTTGAAATGAAAGGGAATTCGGGAGTGATGTGATAATGGTAAATGCCTTTGGGATATTCAGGAGTGACCCCAAACCGACCGTTGCATTCGTCCAAATCGCCTGAGCCAACTTGGTATTCATAGTCGTTGCCGAAGGTGCCATCATAGACATCCCCTGGGCCTCGATTTCCTCCAGGTCTCTTCCCTGCTTTGAGTTGGTAGCTGGAGTGAAGTTGAACAAGCGGAGTGGCCGCATCGTTCGCCATGGAGTGACCTTTGCCCGCGTAGATGGGAAAGCCATCGGCAGCCCATCCTAACAAAATCATCTGATTTTCTCGGCCTTGAGACAGACGATTCACGAGACTTACAGGCAGTGCGTGGTAGTGATAAACACCGCCAGGTTGGACATGGGCATCGTTCTGATCCAGGCCCAGATCCAGAGCACCATTTTTGGCCTCATAGTTCCAATCGCGTTGGCCTCTCCAAAATTCGGCAGTGCCTGCTTCGAACGGAACGCCATTGATGGCAACTCCGAAGAACGCTGGTCCAACAGGATTGGGTTTTGGGGCAGCTTTAGGAGTTAGCGTCATTTCAAAACGATGTCTCTGCGCTTCGATCGCGTGTGGATTGCCCGGATTGGGAAAAGCACCTGTTTCATGATCCGGAATGCCATTAGAGGTGAGGATGCGTTTTCCTCCTGACTCTTGAATCCTAACTTCGGGTGCTTCCAAGGCCAAAGCTGCTCCTGCGAGCATCAGGACCATTGGGGAAAAAAATCTTGAGGTAAACCTGTTTGGCTTCATGCCTCATGAAACATGCAGAGATCTGATCTGCGCTAAATTTAACCTCCGCTTTACAAAAAACTCCGCCTGAACTGAGTTCAGGTTCGGCTTATCATCCCCTGACCAAAGCAGTCACCGAGTTTCTTCTGTGTTCACCTTACGTTATCCTCAAGATCTTCCCATCAGCGCACGCCACGATGACATTGTGGCGACGATTCAGAACCACCAAGTCGTTGTTCTTGCGGGTGAAACCGGCTCAGGAAAAACGACACAGCTACCCAAAATGTGCCTTGAGGTTTTGGCTGAGCGCAGAGGTCAGATTGGCTGCACGCAGCCTAGACGTGTGGCTGCCATGTCGGTCTCAAAACGTGTGGCAGAAGAGCTGAATGTCGCGTGGGGAGATCTGGTGGGCTGCAAGATGCGGTTTTCGGATGAAACCAGTGCCCAGACCAAGGTGAAGTTTATGACGGATGGGATTTTGCTCGCAGAAATTCAGAGCGATCCACTACTTCGCGCATACTCAGGGCTGATTTTGGATGAGGCTCATGAACGATCGCTGAACATCGACTTTTTGCTGGGCTATCTGAAAACACTGCTCCCGAAGAGACCGGATTTGAAGCTGATCGTCACCTCAGCCACGATTGATACAGAGCTTTTCAGCCGCCATTTCGATCAAGCTCCTATCATTGAAGTTTCTGGGCGACTTCACTCTGTCGAGATACGCTATCGACCTGTTGGAGAAAGCGATGAAGATCCGACGCATGTCGAGGCAGCCATTCGAGCAACAGAAGATGCCCTCATTGAAACTCATGATGGAGATGTGCTAGTTTTTATGCCGACAGAACGTGACATCTTGGAGTGTCGCGATGCCCTTCAGGGCCGCTTGGGAAACTCTTACGAAGTGCTCACCCTATTCGGCAGAATGGCCGCTCATGAGCAACAGCGGATCTTTGCTCCTGGGGCAAAACGACGAGTCATTGTGGCCACCAATGTGGCAGAAACATCGATTACCGTTCCACGAATTGCGGCTGTGGTGGATACCGGTTTGGCGCGAGTCAGTCGCTACAATCCAAGAACTCGCACGAAACGATTGCCCATTGAGGCCATTTCACAAAGCAGTGCCAATCAAAGGGCAGGAAGGGCTGGACGTCTTCGAGAGGGTCTCTGCATCCGGTTGTATTCTGAAGAAGATTTTATCAAACGTTCGAAGTTTACCCAACCTGAAATTCAGCGCAGTAATTTGGCAGAAGTCATTCTGCGAATGAAAGCCTTCAAGTTGGGAGAGATTGAAGACTTTCCCTTTTTGCAGCCGCCAAGCCATTCAGCTATTCGTGCTGGGTATGACCTACTGCATGAACTGGGAGCATTGAGTGAAATTCAGGAGATGACAGATCTGGGTCATGCTCTAGCAAAGTTACCTCTCGATCCAACGCTGGGAAGAATGTTGATTCAGGCTCAGAGAGAAGGATGTTTGGATGACATGCTTGTTCTTGCTTCAGGCTTGAGCATTCCCGATCCGCGGGAACGCCCAGAAGACAAACGCGAACTCGCACAAGCCGCACATCAAAAATTCACGAGTCCTGAGGGCGATTTTATGTCATTGCTCCGAATATGGCAGGCAGCGCCTGAACCGAGAGAAGGAAGTAAGAATGCGCTACGCAAATTCTGTCGGGAGAACTTTCTCTCGTTCACTCGCATGACGGAGTGGCGTGATGTTTGGCAACAACTTCGGCGTGCCTTTGATGAGCGCATTTTGTCTCAAGATCAGCGAGTCGCCAAGGATGCTTCTACCGATGTTCAAGCAGTGCAAAACTTGTCAGGCTCCAACCCGCTCCACGTGTTGCACAAATGTGTGCTCGCAGGTCATCTAGGTCATATTGCACTGAGACAAGAAAGGAATCTATACAAGGCTTCTGGTAACCGAGAGGTTATGCTTTTCCCTGGCTCTAACCTTTACGAGCGCAAAGATAAAAACCCAAAGCAGGCTCAACAGAAAAGTCGCCAGCCTCTTTGGATTGTCGCTGCTGAGATTGTGCAAACCTCACAGTTGTTTGCAAGAACGGTGGCAGGGATTGATCCCGCTTGGGCTGCTGAATTGGCGGAGCATTTGATCGAGAGAAGGTATGCAGAGCCTCATTGGAGTGCAAAAGCGGGACGGGTTTTGGTGAGTGAAAAGCTACTGTTGCATGGGTTGGAACTTCTCCGACGCAAAATCGACTACGGAAAAATTGATCCTGTTTCAGCGACGCAAATTTTCATTCGAGGTGCTCTTTTGGAAGAAAGTGCACATGTGTCTCATCGTTTTTTTGAGATTAACCAAAAGCTACGCAAGAGGCTTGAGGCGGCATTGACCCGTGTTCGTAATTCACGTTTTTTTGCAGTCGAAGAGAAGCTCTTTGAATTTTACCGTCGAGCGTTGCACGGTCTATCGGTTTCCTCAGTCCATGACTTGAACAAGTTAATGTCCGAACGCTTAAAGTTGGATCCAAACTTTCTGATCGCCAGAGAAGAAGATCTTACCGGAGGCGAGGATTATAGTGCCGATCTGGAGCAGTTCCCCGATCAAGCCGAGGTCAACAATTGCGTCTTGCCCATTCATTATGCTTACAAGCCTGGCCATGAGGATGATGGTGTAACGGTTCAGGTGCCCTTGCCCGTCGTCAATCAACTAACGAGTGCTGAATTGCAATGGATAGTGCCAGGTTTGCGCGAAGAGCTGGTGGCTAACATGATCAAGGCGCTTCCCAAGCAAAAGCGAAGCCTGTTGATGCCCATTGAGTCAGTCGCTAGAAAGATTGTTAGTGAGTTTAAACCGAAAAAGGGAGATTTTCGTGAGGCTTTGGCTGAGCATCTTCGTCTTATTTTTCGTGTTGACGTTCAGGTCAACGATTGGCCTCCAGATTGCATTCCTCTGCATCTTCAACCTAGGTTGGAGGTTATCGCTAAAAACAACGAAGCGCTGCTCGCTGGGCGTGATGTTCGTCAGTTGCAGGTGAGTTTGAAAAAGTTAGAGCCAAAATCGAGTGCCTGGGATGAAGTTACCAAAGCTTGGGAACGGTATGATGTGAAAGGTTGGACCTTTGGAGATCTTCCTGGAAAGGTCTTCGTTGAGGAAATTGCTGCTGCTCCCGTTTATGGTTTTCCGGGTCTGCATCGCAGAGATCCCAGCGAGGTGGATGTTCGCTTATTCAAAGCACAGTCTGAAGTGTTCCGACACTCGCCCGTCGCGATTCGAGTTTTGGCAGAAAAGTCCTTGGGCAAGGACTTGGCATGGCTTCACAAAGAGCTTCGGTCTTTTGATCACCAAGCGCCACGTGTTCAACCCAAAGGATTGAGTGCGCTTTCTCTCTCTGAAAATACAAAAACTTCCGTTCAGCCTCTTTCTCAACAAGCTTACGAGCACATTGTTTCTCACGCACTAAGACTAGACCCGATCTTGCCACTTACTCAGAAACGGTTTGAAGCGATGTGTGAGATAGCACGAAAAGAGTTGCCCCTCTTGGTGCGTCGGACTCAGGATTGGTTGAGGCAGAGTGAAGAAATCAAATCAAAGATTCTTTCCTCAAAGCATCGTTACGCAGGACTGGAAGAGGATCTGATGCGTCTCATGCCAGATAATCTTCTGCTGGTGACTCCACACGCGCAGTTGCAGCATCTGCCAAGGTATTTGAAGGCGATTCAAATTCGTGCCGAGAGGGCTTTCATCAATCCGGCAAAGGATAAAGACAAAGCCCTATGCATCGCTGATTTCAAGGATTGGCACAACGAGGTTTCTGAAAATCATCGAGAAGCCTTTCGCTGGTTATTTGAAGAGTATCGAGTTTCTGTTTTTGCTCAAGAACTCGGGACTGCCGTTCCCGTCAGTGTCAAGCGTCTAGAAGCTTTGTTAGCTGCTTGAAGCTAAGGGCGCTCATGAAGAGCTATGGACTAATGATAAACTACTTTTCGTTATTTATCAGTTCATCTAAACGACGGATCATCTCCGCATCCTTGGTGCTTTGACGTTCTTGCTTCAGGCTCACCAGGGCAAGTGGGCCGAGCTCACGCAAAGTGCGGGTGGCCGTTTCACGCGATTTCCAATCATCGCTACCCAGGTCATGAATCCAGGTTGCTATTTTTCTCAAAAGCTCGGCATCAGCCGATGGCGATGGATTGACGATGCGCTCAATGTGCCAACAGGGTATGTTCCAGACATATCCCTTGCCTTCGAGGCTTAATGTCTCATGGAGCAACTTTCCTTGGAGGTTTCCTCCTGCCCAAAGCTTGAGATCAAAAACGGATTCATGGCTGACGTCATTCATCGGATGGGCCACTTTCATTTCGCGAATGGAATGAGGACTGATCGGAACCACTCCTGTTTCACTGCTGATCAGGATTTGTGGGTTTTTGATCTGGCCGACGATCCGCTGCTTATCTGCCGTTTCGAGATAGTTTTGTGTGGGCTCTTGGTCAGTTTCTTCCAAGCTTTCAGCAATCGGACTGACGATGCGTTGCAGAGTTTTTCCATCAAGGTCGAGTTGTCCCAGGTCCACCGTTTGTATCTTGACTGGAGTCGAGGTTAGGACCTTGAGGCGTGTGCCATCCTTGAGGCACAAGAGTTGTCCGAAAGTGTCTTCTTCATTTTCATGGAGTGCCACGATCTCCGACCAAGGGATGCTTCGTGTTCCCCAGGCGGTCTGAACATTCCAGTCACCTTCAGCTTGGATGGCGATTCTTTCCCCAGATCTTAATTCGATCAGAGGATGCATAAGCTTGTTTTCATGCTGCGTGAATGGCGGCGATGGTTGACGCAAAATCAACTTTTCTAGTGACTGAATGGGAAGTTCACTTCCGCCCAGCGGAGAAAAATTCATTTCTTCAGCTTCAAGTTGCCCTTTCCATCGCTGGCCATCGCGAAGGCATATCCAGGATGTCTCATCGCGTGTGAAATGACTTCCAGCCAATGCTGCTATGCGTGAAGGATCCATTTTTATTTTTGCTTCACCTTGCCGATTGAAGATTATCCCTCGCAGGATCGCTTGTCCTTTTAAAATGGATTGCTGGCCTAGAGCCCATTGATCGAATGAATTCTGGGTCACGCCCCAGAACACGGAGGGTAGCCAATCGGCAAGATTCCACGACCCAGATTCGTCGCCAAGGTTGATGGCGAGTTTGAGTGAGGTTTTTGGCAGACGGTCCAAGTATCTTTCAAGTGCATAGGTTGAAGTATTCTGTGCAATCGTTGTGTTGGTTTGGCCTGCCTTGGACCGAACTTGTGCGATGCCGTGCACGAGATATCGCACCTGTCCTGCTGGAATTGTGATGCTGTAAGGGATCGAAATTTGGTATTTGTTTTGAACCCGAGTTTTCATGGTGGAAGTGGCTCCTGCTGCGGTTCGCATCATGAAAAGCAGAGCCGGTGCATTCTTTTCGTTTTCACCCGGGATCGAAAATAGGCCTTTTTCCTTGGGCTCCAAACTGTCCTTGATGGGGCGGCCTAAATTGGAGGTAATTTCTCGAGCTTGATGATTCAGGTTGTGTCGCACCTCAAAGTTAAACACCAGATCCCGAGAGGTGATGTTGTGAAACTCTTCGACATAAAGAAGCACAGGGTGGCCTTCAATGAGATAGATTCGGCGAGTGATTCGGACACCACCTACAGCCTGATTGTTGGGCATCACGATCAGTCGTCCATCAGCCGTTGTCATGGCTTGCTGTGTGTAGAACTGTTGATTGCCAAACTGCAAGCTCATGCAGTTTCCGATCATGGTTTCGGCACCACTCTGCTGAACAGTTCCGTTTTGCTCAATCAGCCATTCATTACCTTCAGAGTCTGCGATAGAACCTGGTACATACGGTAGATTCGCTTCCTGAAGGTCGGCTGCTAAAGCCAAGGGCTGGATTGTCAGCGCAAGAATCATCAGAATGATTGGGCTGATGGCATTCATGAGATCAGTAAGGCTAAGGGTTTCCGGTTTGCTTCAGATCAATGCTTTCGACGATTGTCCAAGGAACCAACCAGTTTTGGCCAGCGCAGCGCCAAGAAAAGGTCTCTTGGCGAGGTCTAGCGATCCAGGTTTGAGCCTCTGTCTTGAGCGTGAAGGTTGGGCCGAGGAATGAGGCGTCTGGGCTTGGGGCTGCCATTTGCTTGAGTTGAACCCAGGTTTTGCAGGGTAGCTGAATTTCCGAATTCTCGATCTGCCATAATGTGGTTTCATCAAAAGGCGCTCCGTGAAGAAAGCTGCCGTCTTTCAGTCGCAGTCCTGGGAGAGATTGCGGCGTTTCTTGAATGGTTTCGGTCAAAAAGGCTGCCAGCTGCGTGGGGGTTCGTGCCCAAGCGAAACAAGTTTCTGTGGAGAGGCCTGAAAGCTTCCATTGGGGCCAAGCCACCAGTCGGGAGCCATTTTTCAGATGAATTTCATGTTCAGATTTGCCTTTTGGCAGAGCCCGAATGGTTTCGATTTCACTCCAGGCAAAGGTCAGTGTTCCCAAGGTGGTGTGGCAGATGAGCGCTGATTTTTCAGCAAACGAAGTCACGGGAATGATGCGGCCTTGAGGGTGATCGAGAATCCAGGCTATAGCAGGTGGCTTGCCTGTGGATCCATCCGTGGAGCGTGAGCGAAGGATGAGATGACCGAGGTGATCTGCTTTGAGTTTCACTCGTCCTAGGATGGGACTAACGAAGTGTGCATCTTTCCAAGACAGCGTTCCCAGTAGCACTCGTCCATCCCTCAGAAACACACGTGCTTGAGAAGACTTGGCCGAGGAAAAGATCGCCGCGATCCAATCCGTCTGAAGCGGTGCATCATTGAGTTTGATTAGCGATGCTTGCCATTCTCCTGATAGCCAAGAATGGCCATCAGGTTGCCATTGATCAGCAACTTCAGAAAGCTCTGCATGATGTCTTTTCGCTTCCAGAGACAAGATGGGCAGGCGTGTGGCAGCTTTCGACTCGTGGTCACCTTTGGCTTTGCCTGACTCTGCAGTAGCTAGCTCTGACGTCAGCAAGATCATCCATACGCTGAATCGAACGAAGAATGTAGGCCTCAACATCCGCACAGCATGAAAAAACAAAGTTCGAATGGCAAGCTTTGCATCAGCTTGTGTTGCAAAGCTTAGCAGACAAGCCAGACCTTTCCGATGGATGCCAAGGAGCGTATCCCTGGCCTTCACTCGCGCTCTCGTTTGTTCGTGATGCTATTCAAGCCACGCTCGAAGAGACCTGGCTGTTTCACCTGTGGTGCATAGCGTCCGCCAACAGGAACCCGCGGAGTGCTTCCGGGTTTGGGAGGTAGGGAACGCGGCACGGCTGTGACACCTGGGCTCATTTCCGTGACTACAGGTTTTTTCGCGGCAGGTGGCAGGGCGGGCGCTTTCCAGCTCTTGTTGTCGGCTTCGGTGGAGAGATTCATGGCGGCCAGCGTAGGCACATCCAGCAGCCCATTTGCCTTCAGGCTGCTCTTGGCTTGGAAGACCATGATCGCGTTATGAACATCGACACTTCCTTCCCCATCGGGAGTTTCTTGATAGAGTTTTTTGTCCTTCAACACTTCTTGAGCTTTGAAGAGCAGGTAACGCCTGCCCTCTGTGGAGTAACTGGCGAAAGGCGCGGTTGGGAAAATCTGATCGGGAGTCCAGTAACCTGTCGGTGGCTCCACCACATAACCCGGCTGGGTAAAGATCTGCTCACGCAAGTGAGGCGGAGGAATGTAACCTGCAGGGAGCGGTAGTTCGACGAAGGTCGGTGGGGGTGGGATCGACATGACTCCAGCGGGAATCGGAGATGTCGAAGGCTCCATCGCAATCGGTGAGCCTGGGCCAGCTTGGGGCGTTCCTGACTGAGGAGCTGTGCCCTGAGGGGGGGGAGTCTGTGTTAGTTGAGAAGGACTCACTGCTGCGACCATACTGCCAGTGGCTGGTTTGGAGGCCTCTTCCGTGCCAGCGGCTGGCTTCATGGTCCCCGCAGCATCAGGGGCAGGTGTGGGCGTTGTTTCAGCTACCGCTGGGATGGGCTTGCTGCTGGTCGTCAGGGGAGTTGGCGCTGTCTCGGCTCCTGCGGGCTTTTTCTCTGCTTCCGTGGGGAGATTTGATTCTGGGGCAGTGCTTGTTTCTGGCGTTTTCGCCTTGGAGGAAGCGTTGGCGTTTGCCGCCACGGTCGGTGCTTGAGTCGCCTGAGGTTGAGTCCCGAAGTAATAGGCAGAGCCACCTGCCAGGATAGCAGCGCTGGCAGCAATAGCGACCCAGGGCAGGGAAGAGCGCTCTTGTTTTGGGACTTCGGTGGAAAGCGGGCTTGTCGTGCGTTGCGTGCTGCTGAAGGAAAGGTTGCGACTCGTGCCCGTGCTTGCTTTCAGGCCCAGCATTTCCGCAAGAACGCCTGCGCAGGAAGGACGCATGTTTGGGTCTTTGCTGAGGCAGGCAGCGATCGCGTCCTCCCAGAGTAGGGGCAGTTCTTCGCGACCAGTGATGTCGAGTTCGCGACGGCGCTCTGCCACGGTGGGTGGGATTTTCGAATTGATCTGCATGGGCAGATCGCCGCGATAGAAAGGTGGTTTGCCACTGAACAGTTCGTAGAGAGTGGCTCCCAAGGAATAGACATCATCCGTTGGCAGAGGGCGCTCTCCCATGGCCTGCTGAGGGCTCATGTAGGGCAGGGTTCCGCTGGCACCCATGTTGGCCGCAGAGAGACGGCTCATGGTGTCTGAAAGGCTGCGTGCGATGCCAAAATCGGCGATTTTCGCCACTTCATCCCGCGCCGTGAGCATGATGTTGGCGGGCTTTAAGTCGCGATGGACGAGCTTCCGCTGGAAGTGCGCGTAATCCAGGGCATCGCAGACGCCAAGCAACCACTTGGATACTTCAGCGACGGTGAAGACACCTCCTTCCACGCCGAGCCGCAATTCGGAGAGCGTCTTGCCATCGACAAATTCCATCGAAATGGCGGCTGCGTCGTCGTCATCCACAAAGTCGTAGATGCGCACAATGTTAGGATGAGAAAGCTCAAGCCCACGACGTGTCTCGGTCTTTAGCTCCTTCACAGCGGCTGGGTCTAGGCCGATCAAGCTTGGCAAAAACTTCAGCGCTACGGGGCGCTCTAGCTTTAAATCATCGGCGAGCCAGACCACGCCCATGCCACCTCTCCCGAGCACACGCTGGAGTTTGTAGCGGTTGAAAACCGTCATGCCCGTTCCAGGGACTTTCATCACGATCGTCCGGTCCATGTAGTCCTCTCCACTCATCGTGCTTGTGGTGGGATATCCTGCCCCCCCTGCGAAAGACGGGGGGATCGTGGGCTGGGAGCCAGAAGACGTCGGTTCCATGAATGGGGATTATGATATACGCAGAGCGAGTGTCCACTGTGACAGTGGAGTACTTCGCGGTAAAGCGGTAGAAAAGGGTCCTTTGTCGAGAGGCGGCAATGCCTTGTCTAGTTGGGAAAGGTTAAATTTCAGGAGGATCGAAGCCCCAGGGCCTCTTTCGCATCAAGAATGGAGAGCACGCTTCGCGCCAGGAGGGCAGAGACTCGACCTTGATCTTTGTGCGTGGGGAAAACTCATCGCTTCCACACCGTCCAGCATTCCGGCGGGCTGGCTAGCCGATTGATCGGACGGATCAGCTGCGCCTCGTAGTCTCGGGGAGGCAGACTCGCGGCCCAGGCCTCAATCGCTGACTGCTCTTTGGCTCCGCCTTCATGCCCAGGATAAACGGCGATGGTCAGCAATCCGCTAGGTGCCAGTAGCTGGAGCGCTGTGCGCACGGCGTGCAGGGTCGTTTCTACCTGAGTGATCAGACTTTTGTCTGAGCCCGGCAGATAGCCGAGGTTCATCATGATGCCCTTCACATGCCCATGCCATTGGAGGGGAATGCACTCCGCCATTGCTTCGTGTCCTGCGTGAAAGACCGTCGCTTGGGTCAAGCTCGCCGCAGTGATTCGGCGGCGGGTTTCGATGACTGCGGCTTCTTGGATGTCAAATGCCCAGACTTTTCCTTCCTCTCCCACCAGCTTGGCCAAAAAAAGGGTGTCATGGCCATTGCCAGCGGTGCCATCCACGACCGCATCGCCACGGCGCAGTCTATCTTCCATGAGCAAATGCGCCCAGCGCACGGCCGAGGGCAGGCCACCTGTGGTGCTAGCGAGTCGAGGAGAATCGGTCATCATGCAGGCAACATCGGCTAAACCCAAAGCCATCTCAAGCGTCCACCGGGGCTTTGGGAAATGCCACGCTTCTGACGGTTTTTTACAATCAAACCCGCAAAGCCAGGAAGATGTGGAATAACGAGAAAGGCCTAAGCTTGAAGGCGTGACCGCTCTACCGTGCGGAGAAACTCGGGGGCAGGCTGGTCGTCGCCGTGGTGAATTACCCTCCAAAGCAGATCGGGCTCGTCAGATCGGGCTCGTCCTGTTCGAATGCCTCGTGACAGGTTTTCATCACGAACAAGGGGAACTCGCCCGCTGCGTGCCGCACCAACCTGTGCCCCTTGGCGCTCGCCTACTTTGAGAGAATGTGAAATTTGTCTTTGCGGCTTGGGGCTTGCATCCAGCGGGGTGAGGCTTCACTCTGAGGGCTCCATTCTCCTTTTCGGGACTCTCTTTTCCATGTCCAAGCATACCTACAAACAAGCCGGCGTCGATATTCATGAAGCAGCCTCCTTTGTCGATGACATCGGCGCGCTGGTGAAGGCGACCCAGAAAAAGCGCAAGCTCGCCAATGCTTTTGGTCTCTTCGCGGCCGGTTACGACCTCAGCAAATACAAGCAGCCTGTGATCTTTACCGGATGCGATGGGGTCGGCACCAAGCTCGAACTTTTGCTCAAGCACGATCTCCTGGAAAATGCCGGCAAAGACCTGGTGGCGATGAATGTAAACGACGTCCTGACCTGCGGTGCTGATCCGATCCTGTTCCTGGACTACGTGGGAGTGAATAAGATCCAAAAGCGCCAGCTCACGCGCATCATCGCAGGCATGTCGGAATACCTCCAGGCCTGTCATTGCATCTTGGCAGGTGGAGAGACGGCAGAAATGCCTGGGGCTGTGCTCGAAGACATGGTGGAGTTATCCGGCTTCGCCATTGGCGCTGCGGAGAAAACAGACGTGCTCAACCCTGCGGAAATCAAAAAAGGCGATGTTCTCGTCGGCTGGCCGAGCGCTGGCTTCCATGCCAATGGATTTAGCCTCGTGCGGCGTATCCTGGCTCGGGAGAGCATTAAACTCAGCAAAAAAGAAGCGGCCCAACTGCTGACGCCGACTTTGCTTTATCACGAAGTCTGCTGGGGATTGCGTCGTGTCAAAATCAAGCCAGCAGCCATGGCGCACATCACGGGAGGTGGATTGGTCGAAAACCTGGGGCGCATCTTCACTCGCCGTGGGTTGGGTTGCCACCTGAAGGTGCCTTATTGGAAAAATGACGTCGTCCAAAAGGTGCTGAGGCACGCCGATCCCATGGATGCCTGGGACACCTTCAACATGGGCATTGGCTGGGTAGCCATTGTTGATCCAAAACATGTCAAAAAAGCGCTCAAGGTCGGTTCAGGCGCTGTGGTCCTCGGAGAGATGGACAAGAGCGCTCAAGTGACGTGCGAAGTAGCGGACTGATCTTTTCCTAGACCTGCGGCAGACAAATTCATTCCTTGCTAGACACCATGCAGATCAGATCCTTAACTGATCCGTATGCCTTTGTCCCTGGATGATATCTTAAATGCTGCCGATGAACACAAAGCGAGCGATGTGTTTTTGATGGAGGGCGAAGTCCCTCGCATGAAGATTAGCGGGCAGCTCATGCTCTTTGGTGATGAACCTATGCAGCTCAACCAGATGGCAGGTCTCTGGCAGGCCTGTGGAGCCAGTCCCGAAACTGACAATGACAAAGATTCTGGTCTCGTTTCTTCCTCACAGACCCGCTACCGAGTCAATCTTTACAAGGCCATCGGTCGCCTTGGCGTGGTCATGCGCCGCATCCGTACGGATCTGCCTGTCCTTGGAAATCTGGGCGTGCCGGATTGGCTCCTGACCAAATGGGCGCTAAAAACGCGCGGGCTCATCCTCATCACAGGTCCCACAGGTATGGGAAAAAGCACCACCATGGCAGGACTCTTGCAATGGATGAATGAAAATCTAGCCCGGCACATAGTCACCATCGAAGACCCGATTGAGTTCATGTATCCGAATAAATCGAGCATGTTCACGCAGCGTGAGGTGGGCCGAGATACCTCCACGTATGCACGAGGGGTGCGTGCGGCCATGCGTCAGGCACCCGACGTCATCATGGTTGGGGAGATTCGTGATCTGGAGACGGCTCTGACCACTCTTCAGGCCAGTGAAACTGGCCACCTCGTCCTCGCCTCCATCCACAGCGACAGTGCAGTGGACGCGGTGGATCGTCTCGCGCATTTGTTTCCGCCAGAGCAGTCTTCTCTGGGCCTGCATCTGCTCTCTCAGCAGCTGATTGGGGCTCTGTGCCAAAAGCTCCTGCCTCGCACGGATGGGGGGATGCACCTGCTCGTCGAGCACCTGGAGAATGGCGGCGCGGTCAAGCAATGGATCGCGAAGCAGGACATCGAAAACATCCGGAACTACATGCAGCGTGGCAATGATCCAAACTGCTGCACTTTCCTCACCAACATCGTTCGCGCCTACGAGGCGGGATACATCACGGAGGCTGAAGCGATTGGTGCCTGTGGAAATGAAGTTGAATTCAAGCGTGCTGCCCGCGGGATTTCGTAGAAAAAGAGAAAGCGCGGCGGAAGGTCCGTCGCGCTCTCGAAAGAATAAAGTTCAGATTTCGGCTATTCTTCAGCAGTGACCGTGAGGACCTGACGTCCTTTGTAGTAACCGCAAGAAGGGCAGGCCACATGGCCCGGAACCGAAGTGCCGCACTCTGGGCAGGTCTTCAGAACAGGAGCACGCCAGCGATTCGCTCCCTGACGGAGGCGTTGACGGGCTTTGGATTGACGGCGTTTTGGGTTGGCCATGGGTAGAGGGGGCGCTAGTTTTTCTTAATTTGATCGAGGGCATCCCAAACTCCACCGCCATTGCCTGGCGTCTCGGCGACTGCTTGGGAAGGCTCAGCAGTTTCGAAACGGCCCTCGGCAGGACAAACGCGCAGTTGAACGTTACCGTCTTCACAGCGCGGGAAGTTCGGAAGGGTCAGCAGGATGTCCTCTCGGATCAGGTCTGTCAAGTCTGTGATGTCTTCCTTTTCCACCGGAATTTCCGCTTGATAGGTCTCCAGGGCCACTCGATGCGGAAATCTTTCCAGGCACCGACCGCACTCCAGGCTGAATTCGGCCTCCAAGCTGCCGATGAGAATGAGGTCATCGTCATCACGAGTCACATTCAAATCATAGTTCAGCGGTGAGGTAGAATGCACGATATCACCTTCGGCCAGTTTGAAAAAAGTGCCGGGTAAGGTGCCGGTGATTTGTTTTCCGTCGGCTGGGAGGTGGCGTGGGTCGATGTGAAAAGGATTCATGCAATTCAGGGCGTTCAGTCAGAGACACCTTTCATGTCGTCATCGGTGTATCTTTCCCACTGTCCCGTCTCCCAGTCCAGCACCTCTAAGCCCAAGAACTGTTTTTTGTAATCGTAAGCGCTCGGCTCACGAGTCGCGTAACCGGGATAGTAATAGCGACAGCCAAGGGTGCGGGCGTGATCGATCTCCAAAAGCAAAGTGTAGGTTCCCAGGCTTCGCTTGGATGCAGCGGGATCAAACATGGCATACACGCCCGACGTGGCCACCTCGCCGACATCCATGTAGCTGATGGCTAGCAGCTGATCGCCTTCAAAAACCCGACATTCGAGGCAGCGACACGGAACCTCGGCCGGATCTTCTGAGAGGAAATCAACCAGTCGGTCGGGCACGTGGTTACGGAAACGCATTTTGTGTGCTTGAAACATGGCTTCCGCTTCTTTGCTGAGTGTGGCCGGTGAAAATTCATGCCTGAGGTCGCTATTCCGCCTCAGCACTCTCCGCTGGCTTTTGCGTAGCCGAAAGGCCTGCACATCGATCCGCAGTGGCGTGATCCATTTCACTTGCCCATTGTCCATGGAGACATTGTAGCGAAAAAAAGAGGTGCCAAAATGCCTCCAACCTGCCTGCCAGAGCTGATCTATGATCCGCCCTGGCACATGATCGCAAGAAAACGCTTGGTCCAGAATCGCTGACATGATGAAATGTTGGCTTTCTGCTTTCAGGAATCGTGATCCAGAAAGCCACATGACTTGCCCGATAGATGCGAGCGAGCATTTGTCACCTAGCTCTTTGTGATGCCGCCTGCCTTACAGGAAATGATCGACCTTTTCGAAAACCTGCCCGAATCTGAGCGGCGGGATAACCTGATTGCGTTCGCAGAACAGGCTTCTGCTTTTGCTCCCCAGCCGGGTGAAACCTTTGCTTTTCAGGAAGTGCGTCAAGACAGCTTCTGTTCTGACGCGGTGGGCATTCACCTGAGGTTCAACGATGCGGGCCAAGTGCATTTCGCCATTTCTCTAGGTCCTAAAATTCAGACGCTCACACGGGCCTTGGTGGTGATCTTGGCCCGTGGCTTGAGTGGTTGCCGCCCCGCTGAGATCCTCTCCTTGTCTTCCGATTTCATCCCGCGCCTAGTGGGGGCGGATTTGGTACGATTGCGCAGCCAGACCGTTTATTACATCCTGCATCGTCTTCAGGAGTCTCTGCGCCAAGCCTTGACGTGACTTCTGCCGCACTTTGGCAATAGCCCACACAGAATGACGTATTGGTTTTGGATGAAGCCAATTCTAGCCGTCACTTTTTTTGCCTATTTCACGCCGCTTTGGGCTGTAGAGAAACTCCAGTTCAATCGCGATGTGCGGCCGATCCTCTCCGACAAGTGCTTTCACTGTCACGGCGCGGATGCCAGCCACCGCAAGGGCGAACTGCGGCTCGACCTTCGCGAGGAGGCGATGAAGCCGGCGGAGTCCGGCGACATCGCGCTGGTGCCGGGCAGCCCGGAAAAGAGCCAGCTGTTTGCCCGCGTGATGCTGGCGAACGATCACGACGACGTCATGCCGCCGGAAAAAAGCGGCAAGCCTCTCACCAGCGCCGAAAAAGCCATCCTGAAGCAATGGATTGCGGAGGGCGCGGAGTATCAGGGGCACTGGGCCTTCATCGCCCCGGTGCGCACCGAGCCCCCACAGGTCGCAGGCGTGGAGCATCCGGTGGATCGCTTCCTCGCGGCTCGACTGGAAAAAGAAGGTCTCAAAATGTCCCCGCCGGCCGATGCAGCGACGCAGATGCGGCGTGTGTCCCTGGATCTCACCGGCTTGCCGCCGTCTCCCGCTGATTTGGCGCAGTTGTCCGACTGGTCGGACGCCCAATATGAGGCCTACGTCGATAAACTCCTCGCCAGTCAGCACTACGGCGAGCAAATGGCCATGCAGTGGCTGGACTTCGCCCGCTACGCCGATTCGAATGGCTTCCAAACCGACAGCAGCCGCCAGATGTGGCCGTGGCGCGATTGGGTGATCCAGGCTTTCAACGACAACAAGCCGTTTGACCAGTTCACCACCGAGCAAATCGCCGGTGACCTCATTCCCAATGCCCGCCGAGATCAAATCGTGGCCACTGGATTCAATCGCAACCACCGCATCAACGGCGAGGGCGGCATCATCGCCGAGGAATGGCGCATTGAGAACATCATGGACCGCGTGGAGACCACCAGCGCCACCTGGATGGGACTCACCATGGGCTGCTGCCGCTGTCACGATCACAAGTATGACCCGATCACGATGAAGGACTTTTATTCCTTCTTTGCCTTCTTCAACAACGTGCCGGAAAGCGGTACCATCCAGGGCGCGTCCAACCGCAGCGGCGGCAACAGCCTGCCCGTGACCACCGTGCCCACGCCGGAGCAGGAGCAAAAGCTCGCGCAGCTCGATGCGGACCTCCAAAAGGCCAAAGCGCACGTCGCTGAGGTCGCGAAGCAGCTCCCGCAGCTCATCGCCACCTGGGAGCCGGAAGCGCAGGAAACGCTGCTCAAGATGAAGACTGTGTGGGCACCGCTGACGCCGACAAAGGTGGAATCAAAAAGCGGCACGACTTTGGTCAAGCAGGCCGATGGCAGCTACCTCGCCACCGGAGCGAATCCGCAAAAGGACGTGTACATCTACGATGCCGTGCTGCCGGAGCAGGGCGCGTCCGCCTTCCTGCTGGAATGCCTCACCGATCCCTCGCTGCCCGGCGGCGGCGCGGGTCGCTTCAGCAACAGCAACTTCGCCCTCAGCGCCTTCGATGTTTATCTGAGGCGCAAAAACGGCAAGCAGGAGCTTTTGAAACTCAAGAAGGCCGAGGCCGACTTTTCGCAGAAGGGCTATGAGATCGCCAACGTGCTCGATGGCAAAGGCCGGCGCGGCTCCTGGGCCGTCGATGGCCCGAATCGCAAAGAAAACCGCCGTGCCATGTTTGTGCTGCAGGAGCCCATCGCGCCCGAGAAGGACGCCATGCTGCTGCTCCGCGTCCGCATGGAGGCCATCGGCGGGCACAACATCGGCCGCTTCCGCATTGCCTCGTCCAGCCTGCCATCGGAGGCGGTGCGGCTCAGCGGCGAACCATTCTCACCCGCATTGAGGCTCGCCATCGAAACCCCTGCGGCGAAACGCACGCCGCAGCAGAGGAAGGAGATCGAGACGTTCTTCCGCGCGAATGTCGAAAACCCGCTCAAACAGGCGGATGCGGCCCTCGCGAAGGCGCAGCGTGCCTACGACGACTTCGACCGCTCGCTGCCCAACGTCATGGTCATGCAGGAAGGCCCGGTGCGGGACACGTTCATCCTCAAACGCGGTGAGTATGACAAGCCGGAGGCGAAGGTGACCATGGCCACGCCCGCCGTGCTGCCGCCCATGCCGAAGGACGCGCCCGCGAACCGCCTCGGCCTGGCGAAGTGGCTCGTCGATCCCGCGAATCCGCTCACCGCGCGCGTTTGGGTCAACCGCGCCTGGGAAAAATTCTTCGGCTACGGCATTTGCAAAACGGCGGAGAACCTCGGTTCGCAGGCCGAGTATCCCGTCCATCCCGAACTGCTCGACTGGCTCGCCACCGAGTTCATCCGCAGCGGCTGGGACATGAAGAAGATGCAGAAACTGCTCGTGATGAGCGCCGCCTACCGCCAGAGCAGCAAGGTCACGCCCGCACTGCTCGAAAAAGATCCCGACAACCGCCTGCTGGCCCGCGGCCCGCGTTTTCGCCTCGGCGGAGAAGTCGTGCGCGATCAAGCCCTCGCCATCGCCGACCTGCTCGTGCCCAAAATCGGCGGCCCCAGCGTCAAGCCTTACATGCCCGACGGCGTGTGGGACGAGACCAGCAAATACGGCGACCTCCGAGGCTACAAAGCCGACAGCGGCGAAGGCCTGTATCGTCGCAGCTTCTACACCATCTGGAAACGCACCGCCGCGCCGCCGACGATGCTCATGTTTGACGCCCCATCCCGCGAAGTCTGCACCGTGAAGCGCAGCCGCACGAACACCCCGCTCCAGGCGCTGAGTTTGCTCAATGAAGTGACCTTCGTCGAAGCCGCCCGCGGCCTCGCGCAGCAGATGATGAAAAACGGCGGCGCCACGCCGGAGCAGCGCATCGCTTACGGGTATCAAAAAGCCACCGCGCACGCCATTGATGCCGATTCGCTGAGAACCCTCGTCGCTGGCTATCAAGCCCGCCTCACCGCATTCCAAGCCAAGCCCGAAGAAGCCAAAGCCCTCCTCGCCCAAGGCATGCTCAAAGCCGACGACACGCTGAATCCCGCCGAACTCGCCGCCTACACCACCACCGCCTCCGTTCTGCTCAACCTCGACCGCGTCGTCACGCGTGACTGAGGAACATTGAACATGGAACTCTGAACATGGAACATTGAATCAACCAGAAGCATGAGAGCGAGCGACAACATGAAACCGAAGTTCGACCTGGAAGAACGTCTTCTCGACTTTGCAGTATCGATCACTCTTCTCACGGAGAGCATGGTGAAGACGGAGGCGGGGCGTCACATTGCTGGACAGCTTTTGCGTTCAGGGACAGCTCCGCTCGGTCACCAAGGCGAGGCAGTCTCCGCTGAATCACCCAAGGATTTCATCCACAAGATGAAGATCGGCCTCAAAGAATTGCGAGAAACGATGCGCTGGCTCAAACTCGCTTCCCGTGTGCCCCTCCTCAAGAATCCTGCCGACTCCAGGCAAATCCTCGACGAAACCGACCAGCTCATCCGCATTTTCATGGCAAGTATCCGAACCGCAAAATCGAATGCATTGCGAGCCAAGGAGCCGGGAGGAACATTGAACATTCAACAATGAACTTTGAACATTGAAATCAAACCCACCCAAAGCCGCCGCCATGTCTCAACGCCCATCTCATTCAATGTTCGATGTTCCTTGTTCGATGTTCAATGTTCAAGACGCCCTCAACCGCCGCATTTTCCTGCGCAACTCCGCTGCGGCCGTCAGCACCGCGGCTCTCGCGCAACTCCAAGGCGCGACTTCGTTCCCGAACTATGCGCCGAAGGCCAAGCGCATCATCTACCTGTTCCAAAGTGGTGCTCCGTCGCAGATGGACCTCTTCGATCCAAAGCCGCAGATGGAGAAACAGCGTGCGAAGGACCTGCCGGAGTCCATTCGGCAAGGTCAGCGGCTCACGACGATGACTTCCGGGCAAAAATCCTTCCCGGTTGCGCCATCGATGTTCAAGTTCGCGAAGCACGGCAAGAGCGGCATGGAGCTCAGCGAGCTCATTCCGAACATCAGCGGTCTCGCCGACGAGATTTGCCTCATCCGCTCAATGTTCACCGAGGCCATCAATCACGATCCCGCGATCACCTTTTGCCAGACCGGTTCGCAACTCGCCGGACGGCCCAGCATTGGCTCGTGGCTCAGCTACGGCCTCGGCAGTCTCAATCGCGATCTGCCTGCCTACGTCGTCATGACGTCTTTCGGCACCGGTCGTCGCGATGACCAGCCGCTTTACGACCGCCTCTGGGGCAGCGGCTTTTTGCCCACGCATCACGCCGGCGTGCGCTTCCGCAATTCGGGCGATCCCGTGCTCTACCTCTCGAATCCCGCCGGTGTGGATCGTCCCATGCGCCGCCAGATGCTCGATGAGCTCGCGGCTTTGAATCAAAAAGACTTCCAGGCTTTTGGCGACCCCGAAACGGCCACCCGCATCGCGCAATACGAGATGGCTTTCCGCATGCAGATGAGCGTGCCCGACCTCGTGGACACCAAAAACGAGCCGCAGCACATCCTGGACATGTATGGGCCGGATGTGACGAAGCCCGGCACCTACGCTGCGAACTGCCTGCTCGCCCGCCGACTCGCCGAGCGCGATGTGCGCTGCATCCAGCTCTTTCACATGGGCTGGGACCATCACGGCGGCCTGCCCAACGCCATCAAAGGCCAGTGCCGTGACACCGACCAGGCCACCGCCGCTTTGATCAAAGACCTCAAGCAACGCGGCCTGCTCGATGACACCCTCATCGTCTGGGGCGGCGAATTCGGCCGCACCATCTACTCGCAAGGCACGCTCACCGAGACCAACTACGGTCGCGATCATCACCCACGCTGCTACAGCCTCTTCCTCGCCGGAGCCGGTGTCAAAAAGGGCCACATCCACGGCGAAACCGACGACTACAGCTACAACATCGTCCGCGACGGCGTCCACGTGCATGACCTGAATGCCACGATCATGCATCTGCTCGGCATCAACCACGAGCGCCTCAACTTCAAATACCAAGGTCTCGACATGCGCCTCACTGGCGTGGCCGGGAATGTGGTGAAGAGCATTCTGGCCTAGTTGGGACACGCTTCTTTCGACACGAGCATGAAGCGATACTATTCTGGTTTTTCTCTACCCTTGGTTCCATTGATTGTGAGCGCAGCGTCATCGGCGGGCACTCGAATGGCGCACACGCTTAGCATGCTGCTGGCCGGTCGCGATGAGTCGTTCATCACACAGATCGACCTCACACAGTGAAAGGACGGCAAACTCAATCCTGACGGCTCCGATATGCCGAAATGGCTGCAAGGCAAGCCGTGGAGCGAGATGCCAACGAAAGGCCACATCGGCTTCCAGAGGCGACATGCCGGTGCGGGCATCGAGTTTCGGAAGGTGAAGCTGCTGAGGCTGTAACGCACCGTGCGCCGGGCCTCAATGGCAGCCGCAGCCTGTGCCGCAAGAAGCGCCGCTGGATGTGGACTCGGACGATGAGCTGCCGCCCATGAGCCCAGTTCCACCAATGGGCACACGGCGTACTGGCTGTCCACTGTCCGGATGCTGTGTCAGCGGCGCGTCCTTCATGCTCTGGCGGATCTCAAAGCGCTTGGGGGGATCACCTTCAAACTGGGGGATGGTCTCGTAAACGTAAGTGGGCATGGCACCTCATGAATGACGGGCCGTAGCCTGGAATCAAGCCCCTACTCAGCAGGAAAAGGTCGGCAGCCCGCCCTTGCCGCCCGGCGTATCCCCGCTACCTAACCCTTCCCGAACCAAACCCCAAAACCATTATGGCCCACACCTTACCCCCGCTTCCATACGACAAAACTGCACTCGAGCCTCACATTGATGCCACGACGATGGAGATCCATCATGGCCGCCATCACAATGCCTACGTGACCAACCTCAACAACGCCATTGCCGGCAACGCTGAGCTGGAGGCAAAGTCCATTGAGGATCTTTGCAAAGACATCGCCAACGTGCCAGAAGGCATCCGCGCTGCCGTGCGCAACAACGGCGGTGGTCACTTCAATCATACCCTGTTCTGGAACATCATGGGTCCCAACGCTGGCGGTCCGCCGACCGGGGAACTGGCCGAAGCCATCAACGCCGCCTTTGGCAGCTTCGAGGCTTTCAAAGAAGCCTTTGCCAAGGCAGGCGCCACTCGCTTCGGCTCCGGCTGGGCTTGGCTGGTCGTGAAGGATGGCAAGCTGGCCGTGACCTCCACCCCGAACCAGGACAATCCGCTCATGGACGGCAGCGGCACCCCCATTCTGGGCTGCGATGTCTGGGAGCACGCCTACTACCTCAAGTATCAGAACAAGCGCCCCGACTACATCACCGCTTGGTGGAATGTGGTGAACTGGTCCGCCGTGGCTGACCTCTTTGCTAAGGCGAAGTGATCCAGCCAGATTGATTTTTTGGTGAAGAAGCCGAGGAGGCGACTCCTCGGCTTTTTTTTACGCCCGATGCGCTACCATGAAGCCGCGGTCGGCGAGGGTGGACTGGTAGGGGCCGGGGTGGAAGCCGGTGTCGGTGAGCATGGCGGCGTATTCGGCAGGGCTGTAGCAGCGGCCCTGGGTGATGCTCATGAGCAGGGCGGAGTATTCGGCCACAGGCAGGGGGCCGGTTTTGTCGTCGTTCAGAAAGGCGTCGTGGATGATAAGCAGGCCGCTTGCGGGCAGGGCGGCGGCTGCTTTTTGCAGGAGCTGGCGCGCCTCGGGCACGTCCCAGTCGTGCAGCACATTGGAGAGCAGCAGGATGTCAGTGGTGGGCCAGTCGATGGCAAACATGTCGCCAGAGAGCACGTCGATCCGGTCGCTGAGGCCATGGCGGGCGATCTCGCCACGCACGAGTTCATCGACCGGCGGCTGCTCCAGCACGATGGCGCGCACCTGGGCGTGTGCGGTGACGAAGGTGGAGGCGTAGATGCCTGAGCCCCCGCCCACATCGAGCAGGAGGCTGCGGTGCTGAATCCAGGGGGTGATGGCGCGGGCGAGATACTGGCCGAAGGCGGTGCCGCGCGAGTTCATGAGATCGGTGAAGCCGCGCGCGAAAACAGGGTCGAGCATCGACTGGTGCCAGTCGGAGGCATCGGCTTGGGCCTGCCAGCCAGCGGGCTTGCCCGTGCTCAGCACCTGGAGAAAGCCCTGCACGATGGGAGTGTCACGGATGGGGGCGTAGTAGGGACCGAGGAACCAAGGCGAGCCCTTCACGAGGTGCTCGCGGCCTAGCTGGGTGAGGTAGTGCCTACCGCTGGCGTCGGTGCTGACGAGGCTGCTGGCACGACAAAGGGTGAGCAGGACATCCAGCGGACGCAGCGCCCAGCCGAAGTGGGCAGCGGTTTGCTCGCTGTTCACGCCTGCGTTTTCTCCTAGCCAGGAGAAGAAGTCAAAGTGCAGCAGGGCCGTGGCGATGAGCTCAGCCGAATATTGCCGGTCCCGGTAGCGCAGCAGTTGGGCGGGATCGGTGGTGGGTAGAATGTCCAGCATGGGCTGAGTTTAGCGGAGTTCGGCAGGCAGCATGTCCGCCAGCTTTTTGATGTTCTCCGCGTGGGCTCGGCTGGTGACCAGCACGGCGTCTTTGGCCGAGACGACGATCAAGTCCTGCACGCCGAGCAGGGCGATGTGCTGCCCGGTCTGGGAAAACACGATGTTGTTCTGCGAGCTGATTTGGGAAAAGGGACAGTTGTGCTGGTTGCTGTCCGTGTCAGACTGCAGGTAGCGGCCGACGCTGGTCCAGTTCCCCACGTCATCCCAGTCAAAGGTGGCCTCGACGTTCAGCACGCGGGAGGCGCGCTCCATCAGCGCGTAGTCGATGGAGAGCTTCGGCAGCTTGCCGAACTGGCTATTCACCGTGGCCTGGAAGTCGCGGTTGCCTCTGAGTTCGGAGATGAAATCGGCCAATGCTGGGCAGTGCCGACTCATCTCGCTGAAAATCGCTGGGATCGTCCAGATGAACATGCCCGCATTCCAGGTGAAGGTGCCCTGGCTCAGGAAGTGCTCGGCGAGGTCAGGGTTGGGTTTTTCGCGGAAGCGCAGCACCTCATAGACTCCTGCGTCTTCCACTCCAGGGAGGGTGGCGCGGCGACCGCGCTCCACATAGCCGTAGCTGGGGCAGGGCCAGGTTGGCTTGATGCCGATGGTGACCAGGGCGCTGCCCATCTCCGCCGCTTGGATGGAAACGTTGAGTACACGGTGAAACTCCGCCTTGTCTTGGATCAGGTGATCCGCAGGCAGCACTAGCATGGTGGCAGCAGGATCTCGGCGCACGACCCAGCCCACGGCCAGGGCAATGGCGGGGGCCGTGTCACGCTTTTCGGGCTCAGCGATGATGTTCTCGGCAGGCAGTTGAGGCAAAAGCGTGCGCACGGCAGCTTCCTGCTGGCGGCTGGTCAGCACCAGGATGTTTTCCACCGGCACCACGCCATCCAGGCGCTCGACGGTCATCTCCAGCAGCGTTTTTTCTCCGAAGAGTTTCAGCAACTGCTTCGGCAAGGCATCGCGGCTGATTGGCCAGAATCGCTGTCCACTGCCACCAGCCAGCACCAGCGCGTATCTCGAATTCATTTCGGAGGTCATCACTCTTACCATGGAGCGGCTGCCAGTCTGGGCAAATTCCTCTTTGGAGAATGTGCGGATCTGCTATGTTTGCCGTGCTATGCCTCCTGAAACCACCGCCGACAACCGCTATGAAGCCTACGCCAGTGTCATCGCCCCCGCCGCCGCTGGCTGCGCGCTGGGCATCCTCTTTGGTCGAGGCATGAGCCGCAGTTCCTCAAACGTAATCGCCCTGACCCTGCTGGCTGCTAGCAGTGTGGTGGCTGCGCCGCTGATCACCGATCTGGTCACCCGTGCGGCAAATAGCCCGCGCACCGAACGCGGCAGCCGCCGTCGTTTGGAAGGCATCCGTACCTCCACGGAAGATGAGCTGAAGGAGTTCTTCGTGGATTCTCCTGACGCGCTTGTACCCTGATCTATCGCTCGTGATTTCTGCCATTTTCCTCATGAACACCACCCGACTCCTTGGCGCTTGTGCGGCGCTGTTTGCCCTCGTTCTTTCCAGCTGTGCCAGCGGCGAAAACGATGGCCGCCAGTATTACTCGAACCATGGCTCTCCCATCGCGGGCAAGATGGGCGTGACTTACAAGCGCGTGAAGGCGGACGCCTCTGCCGCGACCGCCTCTGCCACACCTGCTGCGCCAAAGACGGTGGAGTCGGATGGCCTGCTGGGCGTGCTGACCGCAGATGACAGTGATCAGCCACCGGGGCTGCTGGATCGCCATGAACAGCCCGATGAACCCGGCGCAAGCTACTGGATGCATGCACGCCAGTCCCCAAGTCCGCTCGCTAGCAAGATGGGCGTGCGGGTCACCCGAATGAAGAAATAAGACGCTGCGTCGGCCAACTCTGCGCGAGACGACACCTCAAGGGCGCGTTTGATGGGGCTCCAACCTCATGAAATGCGCCCTTTCTCTTGCCCTCATCGCCACCCTGACCGGGGCAGCTGAGCCCTCAGCCACACCCCAGCAGCCTCCTCTAGCCCCAGCGGCTGCCAAGGCCAAGGCAGCGCCAAAAAAGAAGGTCTATCCGAAGAACCCCACGCCCACAGCCGCGAACTACAAGTATGGTCCGCATGAGCGCAATGTGCTCGACTTCTGGCAGGCCAAGTCCGACCAGCCCACGCCGGTGCTCTTCTTCATTCATGGCGGTGGCTGGATGGGCGGCGACAAGGCTGGCATCGCTGTCGAACCCTATTTGAAAGAGGGCATTTCCGTCGTCTCCATCAATTACCGCTACATCTCCCAGGCGCAGGACGTGGTGCCGCCCGTGAAGGCTCCGCTGCACGATGCGGCCCGCGCTTTGCAGACCGTGCGCAGCAAGGCCCGCGAGTGGAATCTGGATAAAAACCGCATCGCGGCCAGTGGCGGCAGTGCCGGGGCCTGCAGCAGCCTCTGGCTCGCCTTTCATCCTGATCTCGCCGATCCGCAGAGCAGCGACTCCATCGCCCGCGAGTCCACGCGCCTCCTTGGCGCAGCGGTCATGGGTGCCCAGACCACGCTGGATCCTCAGCAGATGAAGGAATGGACGCCGAACAGCCGCTACGGTGGCCATGCTTTTCTGCCCTCTCAGGGCCAAGAGCGGCCGACCTTCGAGGCCTTTTTGGCTGCGCGAGAAAAGATCCTGCCCTGGATCGCAGAGTATTCCCCTTACGCCCTCGTCAGTTCGGACGATCCTCCCGTTTATCTCCATTACAACAGCGCTCCTGCGCTCGGTCAGGAGCAAAAGGACCCCACGCACACCGCGAACTTTGGCATCAAACTGCAAGAGCACTGCCAAGCGAAGGGTGTCTCTTGCAGCCTCTTTTATCCAGGTGTGGCGGGGGATGTGCCAAAGTCGGCCATGGAGTATCTCATTCGCGTGCTCAAGAAGCCCTAACGCGAGCCCAACCCTTGAGCGACTGAGGCAAAGTTCAGCAAACGGCTGAGATCTTCGCCGATGGCAAAGGCGAGGTGGCAGCGTTTGAGTGAGTCCCAACCGATGAAACTCCTCCTTTGTCTCCTCGCCACCAGCGCTGCCCTGCACGCGCAAACTCTGCGCCCCTGGACCGATTATCGTGTCATCCTCTGGATGGGAGAAAAGGGGCAAAAGGCGCTCGACCATCCCCTGATGGCGCAGCGCCTGAAGGAGCTGGGCATCAACACCGGCATGATCGGCCCTGGGGGTGATCCCAGCTTTTACCAAAAGCACGGCTTCGGGCACTATGTGGAGAACATCATCAATGAAGGCCTCTGCCTGAAGTTCCGCTCCAAGGTCACCAACTGGGACAAAACTGTGACCGACTGGGCCAAGACGCGTGACATGGCCTCGCTGGTCAGAGATTACCCCCTGGAAGATCCGGCTTGGCTTCAGAAGATGAGCGACCGCATGAGAAAAACGGCGCGCGACGCTGCGCCCCATGCCCCGCTCATGCATGATCTGCGCGATGAGCTCTCCACCACCATCTCGGCAAATCCCTTTGATTATGACTTTTCCCCCACCTCGCTCGCCGCTTTTCGTGAATGGTTGAAGACGCGCTACGCCTCGCTGGACGCGCTGAATGCGCACTGGGAATCGAGTTTTGCGAGCTGGGATGAAGTCGTGCCTTTTACCACAGATCAGATCAAGCAGCGCATGGGCTCCAATCAGCGGGGGCCAGAATCGAAGACCGACTGGGCCGAGGTGCGTGCCGTAAAACTCGACCTCGCCAAGGCCAAGCAGGAGACCACGCGCTGGAACTTTGCCCCCTGGGCGGACCATCGCAGTTACATGGATCTCGCCTTGGCTCGGGCGCTGGATCATTTTCGCCAAGTCTCCCATGAGGTCGATCCCACCACGCCCGTGGGGATCGAGGGCACGCAGATGCCGCACGCTTTTGGCGGCTATGATCTGTGGCGCATGAGCCAGGTTCTCGACTGGGTGGAGCCGTATGACATCTGCAATTCGCGTGAGATCTTCGGCTCCTTCATGCCGGGCAAGCCTATCCTGGCCACGGTCTTTGAAAAAGAGACACAACCGGCCATGCGTCGTCTCTGGCACCTGCTGCTGGAGGGGGACAAGGGCAGCATCATCTGGTGGAGCGAGGATGTCATCGACTACAACCATCCCGACTTGCCTTTGACTGCAAAGGGCAAGGCGCTCGCTCCCGTGTTCCAATCGCTGACGACTCCGCTGGCCCAGCTCTTCCTACGGGCTGAACGCGAGCGCGATCCGCTGCTCATTCACTACTCGCAGCCGAGCATCCAGGTCGCCTGGCTCCTGGAATCCATCGCAGATGGCAGCACCTGGCTGCGCCGCTTTAGCAGCTACGAGGCGGATCACAATCGCCACGCCGTCGTGCGCAATGCCTGGCTCAAGGCCCTGCAAGACCTCGGCTTCAGCCCCACCTTCATCAGCCATGATCAGCTCGCCCAAGGTCTGCCCACGACCCCGCGCCTGCTCGTGCTGCCGCAGAGTTGGGCCATGAGCCAGGGGGAACGCGATGCCGCGCGTAGCTTTGCCAAGCGCGAGAATCGCCTCGTCATCGCCGATGGCCCGCATGGTCTCTTTGATGAACATGGGCGACTGAGAAAGGACTTTGACTGGCCTGTCTCCGCATCACCCGAGCGCACACGTCTGACCTTTGGCACCAATCCAGGAGAAAAAGCCTTCGAAGAGGTCGCTGCCACGCTCAGCGACTATCCCGTGAATCGTCTCAAGGCTGACTTTGATCCAGCTCCACTCGAAAGCATCCGCCAACTCCTTGCCGAGCGCGGTGTGCGCCCGCCCGTCATGGTGCCAGCTGATGCGCGTGTGCGTGTGCATCGGTTCAAAGTGGATGATCAGGTCCGTTTGCTCGCCTTTGAGCGCAACATCGAGTATCGCATGAGAGAGGAATTGGCCCAGGTCGGCGGCAATGAAGCGCTGGAGCGGCCCATCACCTTCACCGCCCAGCTCCAGCAGCCCGGCCATGTGGTGAATCTGCGCACGGGTGAGCAGCTCGGTCAACTCCGTGACCTTCAGGTCCAGCTCGATCCCTGGCAGCCTGCGCTCTATGCCCTTTTTCCCCAGGCACCGACCCCGGAGGCCATCGCTCAGCTTTTGTCCTCCCCAGGAAAGCGCTGAGATCAGCGCTCAGTCTGCATCGATCGTTAGTAAGGTGTCCGAAAATGGACTTGGCTCTGCTGGGTCACAGCCTTTGAATGACGAACCTACTGTTGTTCAAAAGGCGTGGCTCATCTGCCCGCCGTTCTATTGGGTTTGGACAGCACGGATGAGACGTTTGGCCGGATAGCCCACTCTTTGGAGGCGGACATTGCGAAACTGCGCTTTCCCCGAGGTGCGGCTGCCATCTCCGCCCATCATCAAGCGCAGCGTGATGGTCGATTTCTCATCCGTCAAGGTGAAGGGTAGCACAAGAGGCGTCCAGTCCACTGAACCGCTCAAGTCTTTGGAGGTCTCCGAATCTCCAGCCAAGAGTCTTACCGCGTGCTTGCCACCTGCTTGTTCGATTTTCACGAGGGTGGTTTTGACCTCTGCAGTGAAGATGTAGTTGGCTCGGGGCTGAAGCTTGGCCTCATGAACAATCGTTGCCTTGTCGGACTGCTCGCACTCCAGGGTAAAAGACCCTCCATCAGCAGGGCTGAATTTAGCCGTGGTGGTGGGGGCTTTGGTATAGGATTCCAACTTCCAGGACGGATGATTGGCTTCGATGTCACACGGTGTGGCTGGCAGAGCGAGCTCGGATTCCCCGAGCTCCGCGCGCGTCAGATTGCCTCGCATGAGCTCATGCACCCATTCAGGATAGGTTCCGATTTCGAGTTCCCTGGTCGGAAAGCGTGGTCCGAGCTGCTTGGCAGCTTCCCGAATGGTGCCGTGTTTCCACGCGGCCTCCCCATATCCTGAGAAACCACCCTCCGGCTCAGGAACCTTGCAGTTCAGAATGTCCTTGTACCATTCCATGTAGCCTTTGAAGGTATCTTGTGGCCGCCAGGCCTTCGCTTCATTGTAATGAGCGGCGTAGTTGACGGAGCCATGCAGGTTGCCCTTCGGTAGGCGGACTCCTTCTTTTTTGCCATAAAAGCCATCCATCCCGTGCATCCATTCGTGGAGATAAATCTCATCTCGTGGATTCATTTTGCCAGCGCTGCTGATGGCGAACATACCAGCGCTCGCGCGCCCATTGTAGCCGCCAAGGCCGTAAATCTTGCGCGGGGCTCGGTAGCCCGAGGTGCGATCGTAGTGCAGGTAGTAGCACCCCACGCTGTCATACTCCCCAGGTTTGGTTAGCTCAGCCAGTTCGTTGATGACCTCATCGGGTTCAACTTCAGCGTTGTCGAGTTGAGAGCTCATGAAGACGCGGAGCGGCTTGGAGGACACGATCACCGTGGGGATGAATTTGACCTTACCCTGGGTAGCCTCATGGATCATGTCAGGGGTCTGAAACTCAAAGCAGTGTCGTGCTGCCGTGATGTCTTCCTCGGTCATTTCTGCACGCACGGGAAGAAAGAGGGGATGGTAGGTGTCGCTCAATCGCTTGATGATGAGCAGCACCTTGAATTCAATCTCTGGTTTGGGCGCGTAATTGCCGATGACTTCTGCGACTTCATCCGCAAGCTTCATGGGCCAGTTCTTGTCGAGGTGAAAGCTGGGGTTTTCCGCCGAGCGCAGCCGCCAGCGCCTCATGAACTCGTTGTTGAAGAGACTGCCCTCCTTCCCCAGGTCAGGGTATTTGGCGATGGCGCGCTGGGAAGATTCCTTGGGTGGCATCTGTGCCGGGCACCACCTCGCTGAAAGGATGAGCACGAGGGCAACCCAGCCTGCAGTCAGGGTGGCAAAGGTTCGGATCTTGGGGGAGGGCAGTGAGGCCGAGGACATTCCTCGCTAGAATTGGGATGGATACCTTGCTGACGAGTTGAATCAATCGTGCTACAGGCCGAAAAAATCGGCCAGTTCCATGCAGCCCGTCTTGCGCACCTCGCTCAGTGAAATCACCGCTCGTCATTTGCGCGAAGGCTTTGCCAGCGGCAGGTGGCTCGGGGTGCTGCCAGGGGTCCGGCAGCTGGCGGCAGAGCTGGGGGTCTCTCGCGATGTGCTGAGGGCGGCTCTGCGGCTCCTGGAGGCCACGGGAGAGATCGTCCATGGTGGCCCAGGGCGTCATCGGCAGATCGTCACCTCTGCTCCAGCTTCACTAAAGGCGGGAATGCGCGTGGGGATTCTGATTCCGACTCCTTTGGAGGAGGACAACACGCACAGTCGCCAGCTCATCCATAGCATCAGCCAGGCCTTGGAGTCGCTGGGACATACTTGCTTCATCGCCCCACGAGCCACTCAGTCTCTCCGCCATCTTCCGGCGAAGGTGCGCAAGTACATGCTGCAGTGTCAGGCAGACGCGTGGATCGTCTATTCTGCCGAACGAAACATCCTGGAGATGGCAGCCAAGCTAGCTTTGCCCGTCTTTGCCATAGGGGGTAGTTTTGAGGATCTTCCGCTCGCGGGCTCCATCACCAACCTCAGCCCTAGCCTAGAAATGTTGGTGCACTTGCTCACCAGCTTGGGTCATCGGCAGATTGTGCTGATCTGCCCACCGAGCTGGAGACAGCCAGAGCTCAGCAAAAAAGCGTTGATCTTCCTCGACTGCCTGCGCCAACAGGGCATCAACGCCACGGCACATTACAATGTGCCGGACTGGGAGCCCACCCCACGTGGGTTGCAGGATCTGCTGTCGGCCTTGTTCGTGGCCACGCCTCCCAGTGCTCTCGTGGTCGTCGAGCCAGAGTGCGTAGGGCCCATTCTTCTTTTTCTCGCCCAGCAGGGGCGTCGAGTTCCAGAGGAGGTTTCCTTGGTCAATCTGCTGCCAGATCCCATCCACTCCTTTTACAACTTCGAACTGGCGCATTTGAACTGGCCGGTGGCTCCTCACGTTCGCAGCATGGTGCGCTGGATTCGAGAGCTGCCCAAGCGACCCAAGCGCTTGGAAAGAACCGTCATTCATGCGAAGTTTGTTCGGGGCGGTTCCATCGGGCGTCGAAGTATTCCCTGATCATGAGGCCGTTGCTGAGATCGCCTGCTGCGCGGGCACAAGGCTGGGCCGAAACGGACGTCGGCGCCTCACCTTATGAAATTTCATGCGAGAGCGGGCACTCCTGACCGCTTCTCAAGAGTGTTCGCGCTCCTGTCTGCTCTCAGCCCTTCACCCGCTGCTTCGCATGAACTGGGATCAATCCACCTGGAAGCCTCTACGTGGATGAGCGCACGCATCTTCGTTCCTTGTTCTTTGTTCAGAAGAGGGGCCGAGCCAGAACCAACCAAGAACCAAGAACCAAGAACCAAGAACCAAACCTCGCTCCATGCCGACATCCAGCAGCGAGCGATGATCAATGACCTCAACCTGGCCATCGCGAATGCTTTGGCTCAAACCCGCAACAACGGCAATGGCGTGAGCACGCTGGGTCAAGGGGCCGATGGCAGATGAAACCAGAGCCAGATGCAGGATGTGCTGAACAAGTTAGATGAGCTGACCAACGCGCTGAGAAGCTAAGGCGGTGGCATTTCAGCCGATTGCTGAGTGAGTAGGCTGCTGAGCATCGTTTGAAGCAGGCCGCCATGAAACCCATCCTTTGCCTTCTCCTTGCTAGCACTGCGCTGGCTCAGCAGCCACAGCTCAAAACCGGCCCGAATGCCGATCTCGGCGGCGCTTTGCTCATGCCGGCGAATGATGAATGGAATCGCGATGTGTCGAAGGATGAAGTCGATCCGCTCAGCGATGCGATCATTGCTTCCATCGGCGCGGAGACGGGGCTGCATGAGGACTTTGGCGTGGTGTGGCAGGGGCAGCCCGGTGGGATTCCGTATTACGTCGTGAGTGGCGACCAGCCGAAGGTGCCGATCCACTTCAATGAAGCCAAAGACGAGAGCGATCCTGGCCCGTATCCCATCCCGCCAGATGCCTGGATCGAAGGCGGCCCTGAAAGCGATGGCGACCGCCATGTACTCGTGCTCGATAAGGACAACTGGAAGCTCTATGAGATCTACCGCGCTTTTCCCATCGACGGTGGCAAGTCGTGGAATGCCTACAGCGGCAGCATCTTCGATTTGAAGAACCCCAAGCCGCGTCCCGCCGGCTGGACGAGCGCCGATGCAGCCGGTTTGCCGATCTTGCCCGGCCTCGCTCGCTACGATGAGATCTGCGGCACGAAAAAGCTCACGCACGCGCTGCGCTTCACCGTGAAAAAAAGCCGCCGCGCTTATGTGCCGCCCGCCACGCACTTCGCCAGTCCGCACAAGGATGAGAAACTGCCGCCCATGGGCATGCGTGTGCGATTGAAGGCCAGCTTTGACACCTCGAAGTTCACCGGCGCGGCCAAAGTGATCCTCGAAGGCCTCAAAACGCACGGCATGATCCTCGCCGACAACGGCGGCGACTGGTTCATCAGCGGTGCCCCCGATGATCGCTGGAACCACGAGGAACTGTTGCCCATCCGCAAAGTGAAGGGCAAAGACCTCGAAGTCGTGAAAATGGGACCGATGACGACGCGGTGAGATGTTGCATGAAAGACTGGCTCCGGCATGACTCTATCTCAGCGAGCTGACGACGGAGGATCTGCGCCAATACCTGATATGAGCTTAACCATAAAGACAGTCATCCAAACTTCGTATCGAAGTGTGATCGCGGCCATCTGCGCCTTGCTTGTAGGCAGCGCAGCAGCGGCCACCATCGAGGAAGCGCTCGCGATGCCGAAACTATGGGAGAAAAAAGTGCTCAATGAAAACGTCGCTCCGCATTGGTTGCCGGATGGGCGGAGCTTTTGGTATCAACGGCAGACGGCGGATGGCAAAGGTGAGTTCGTCTTGATCAAAGCAGGCAACGCACAGCGCAAGACGGCCGCGACGCGGGAGGCGCTTGATTTGCCGCCGCCGCCGAGTCGCCGCAGTTCCAAGGACGGTGTTTGGACGACGGGCTTTTCGCCCAAGGACACGCTGCCGCTCAAGGTCACGTTTGTGAATCAGTGGAAGGAAAAACTGGAGCTGTTCTGGTTCGATCCCTACGGCAAGCGCATCAGCAAGGGCACCTTGCAGACCGGAGAGAAGGTGACGAAGGACACGGCCAAGGATGCGCGCTGGTGGTTTGAGGACACCCAGACCAAAAAAGCGGTGGCTATCATGGTCATCAACGAGGATGGCGAGGAAATCATCATTGATGGCAAGCCGCCTACAGCGGCCAAGGTGCCGGTAAAGGGCCTGTCCCCGGACAAGCGGTGGGTTGTCAGTTTTAAAGGCAATCGCGTTTTTTTGCTCGATCAGAAGACCCAACAAAAAGTGGAGATCGAATGTCAGCTGCCTGCCAAGGCCGCCTTCATGGGCAGCGTGAGCTGGTCGCCGGACTCGCAGTCATTCATGGTGCCAGGCGTGGTGGATGTGGAGCGGCGGAAACTAACCATCGTGGAATCATCGCCCAAGGATTCCGTGCAGCCGAAATTGAAGGTGCTGGATTACTTCAAGGCGGGTGATGTCTTGCCAAAAGCCGTGCCGGTGCTGTTTCGTGTGAGCGAGAAGAAGGGCGTCGTCATCCATGATGAATTGTTCCCCAACCCCTACGCTACCAAGTCGGATCTGCGTGCCCGTTGGGCACCGGATGGCAGCGAGTTTTACTTCGACTACAATCAGCGCGGGCACCAGCTCTTCCGCATCATCGCCGTCGATGCCAAGACGGGAAAAGCGCGGACCGTGGTCGAGGAGAGGAGCAAGACCTTCATCGACTACTTCGCTAAATCCTACCAGCACTGGCTGCACAAAACCGGCGAGGTGCTCTGGATGAGCGAACGCAGCGGCTGGGCGCATCTTTGGCTCTATGAAAAGAAGACCGGGAAGGTGAAGCGGCAGGTCACCAAGGGTGAATGGGTGGTGCGCAAAGTGCTGCGTGTGGATGAGGAGCAGCGCCAGGTGTGGTTCATGGCCTCCGGCTTGCAGCCTGCCGAAGATCCGTATCAACAGCACCTCTGCCGCGTGAATCTCGACGGCACCGGCTTCGTGCAGCTCACGCAGGGTGATGGCGATCACCGCGTGCAGTTTTCTCCAGACAAGACATGGTTCATCGACACTTACTCGCGTGCTGATGCCGCACCGGTCATGGAGCTGCGCTCAAGCAAGGATGGCAGCTTGGTTTGTGCTTTGGAAAAGGCTGACACCACCGCACTGCTGGCAACAGGCTGGCAGATGCCGGAGCGCTACATCGCGAAAGGTCGCGATGGCAAGACCGACATCCACGGGGTCATTTTCAAACCCTCGCATCTCGATCCGGCGAAGAAGTATCCTGTGATCGAGTCTGTGTATGCCGGGCCTCCAAGTGCCTCCGCGCCCAAGAAGTTTGGCCTGTATTCCAAACAGCGGCAGCTCGCCGAGCTGGGCTTCATCGTGGTGCAGGCCGATGGCATGGGCACGAACCATCGCGGCAAGGCTTTTCATGACTGGTGCTGGAAGAACTTCAAGGATGCAGGCTTCCCCGACCGCATCGCCTGGATCAAAGCAGCGGCGGAAACGCGCCCGTGGATGGATCTGAGCCGAGTGGGCATCACGGGTGGCAGCGCAGGTGGTGCGAATGCCATGCGGGCCTTGCTGGACTACAATGACTTTTACCACGCGGCTTTTGCTGACAGCGGCGCGCATGACAACCGCATGAACATGATCTGGTGGAATGAATATTTCATGGGCTGGCCTGTGGATGAAGCGTATGTGCGCAGCTCGAACGTGGCCGATGCCGCCAAGTTGAAAGGACATCTCTTTCTCACCACGGGTGAGCTCGATACCAATGTCGATCCCGCCAGCACCCTGCAGGTCGTCGGTGCCTTGCAGAAGGCAGGAAAGACATTCGAGTTCATGCCCATCATCGGCGGTGGTCACTGCGCCGCGTTGGAATCGTCCTCCAGCTACGGCCTGCGGATGCGCATGGAGTTCTTCAGCAAGCACCTGCTTGACGGGTTGTCTCGCGATCTCCAGCCTGCCCGCCGCCCCGGCTCCCAAGCTCACTCCACGGGCTCATAAATGCGGCTCAAAGGAATGAGCGCGCGATTGTTTCTATGGATCCATGCTCAGGCTAGAACCGCCAGGGTGGGTGGCGAAGGACAGCCTCGGTTGTTTCACGGCTGGCGGTGCCTTGTCGTGGACCTGTCGGAAAGAGCCATTATGCTCCAAAGCTTGGTTCCTCAGCATCATGTCATCTACCAATCATAAATGCCGCCCACGCGTGCAGCTTTGGATGCTGCGCCTCATGATCGCCATCTTGCTCACGGGCTTGCCAGGAGCGCTGCTGCCGGAGATGGCGTTTCAAAAGTTCGCGTGGTTCATGGGGTATGGCAAACAACCCATCACGCCGCTTGTCGTCTATTTGTCAGGCAATGCCGGCTTCGCCTACGTCGTGATCGCGGCGCTGATCTGGGGCATCTCACGGGACCTGGAGCGCTATCAGCCGCTCGTGAGAATGTGCGGCTGGATCATGGTCATCGCGGGACCTGCGTATCTCTCGATTGATCTGCAATGCCCGCTGCCGCTGTGGTGGACGCTGATGGACAGCGTGGGCTGCTTCCTCATTGGCGTCACGCTGCTGTGGGCCTGTCCCCGTTCTGCCGAATCGACTTCTGCTTCTGTCTAGAACCGCTAAGCCCTGCTGGAAAGTGGGCAGACTCGATCAGCGCGCGGCTGCGGCTTTCTCGAAGTCATAGAGGTAAATGCTGAAGCCCTGTCCTGCCTCCATGCCACCGCGTCCGTCCTGAAAAAGCATGAAGCGCCCGTCATCGCTGATGGTGCCTTCAGCGGCTTTCCAGTCGCGAACCTCGGTGAAGAAGGTGAGTCGCTGCTTCGTGCCACTGCCATCCAGCGATAGCCGGTAGAGATCCACCAGAGGCCAGCGATGCTGCCGCTCGGCGCTTTCTACGAGCGTGAATTTGCCGTCGGGGAAGATGCCTTCGCATTCCTCATAGCGGTCGGAGGAACGGCTCAGGTTCGTCAGTCGGCGGTTCTCCAGGTCAAAGAGGTAGGTTTCGGTGTTTTCGCTGCCTTGGATTTCATAGGCCGTGATGGTGAGCTGCGAGTCATTCGGGGGGACAAAGTTCTGCGTCTCGATCCATTTCCGTGGACGCTCGCTCTCCGGGAAATCCGAGGTGCGCAGGACAACGCGTGCGTTTTGCAGCTGTAGCTTGCCATCGACCTCGGCTAGGTCTGCGACCGAGATATGATCCTGCTCACCATGCGTCCACGCGATGCGGAGTCGATGGCGAGAGACGGCAGGACCTTCGTTGCACTGCACGCCGAGTGGCACGGGTGGCTGAGTGAAGGACTTGTCCAGCACATAGAGTTGACTGGCATCGCGAGCGCGCTGGCGGTCTTGCTTGTCGGTGCGATCAAAGTTGTCCTTGGGTCCGCTGAGCAGCAGGTTGCCATTGCTCAGGTAAAGAGCCCTGACGAAACCGAAGTGCTTGAAATGATCCGTGCAGGGCGTGATGCGCTTGGTGTCGAAGTCATACTCATAGACATCGCCATAGGCGCGATTCAGAAAGACGAAGCGTTTGCCATCGTGCCGCCAATCTGCGCGCTCTCCAAACCAGGTTAGGCGTGTGATGTGAGGTGGCAGTGAGTCTGTCGGCGAAGCACTCGGCGACTGCGCCAAGGTGGAGCTGAAGGGGGAAAGCGGCCCAGCGAGGGCAAGGAGGAGGTAGGAAAAAAGGCGCATGGAAGGAAGTGGCTGGTCGTGGAGAGTCCCAGGGCAACAGCCAGTGCTAAGACTCCCCCTGACCTTTAGGTGTGAGAAAACAAACCGCCATCTATTCCACACCTCTTCTGCTTTTTGCCACAGGCCCACGCGCTTCGTCCAGTGAACCCTCTCCGCATGCTACTCCGCCTCAGGGCGAGTAGGCCCATTCGGGGGAGTTCAGGAGCGCCCAGAGCACATCTTCCAGGCGGGTGCGCCAGGCGGGGGAGAGCTTGGCCGTGGGTGGGTCGCCTTGGCGGGCGGCTTTTTCTTGCTCCAGGCGCACGGTGGTGGCCTCGGCATCGAGGTGGTTTGACCAACTGACGTATTTCTCGCGCACGCGGTTGCTGGGTAGGCTGGAGGTGGGAGGTGGAAGATCTGTCAGACGGCTGTCGTAGCCCTCACGCAGATGCTGGAGGTAAAGCTGTTTCTCTTCCGCATGGGGCAGGCGGGTCAGGAGACGCAGGTAAAGCTTGTCCAAGAAGGCCTCGAGCGGTTGCTCTTCGAGGGCGAGCTGGGTGATGCCATGGTCATCGCTGAGGCGGGTGAGCCAGACGCCGACGGTGCCATTGCTCAAGATGGCGGGCTGAAGCACGTTGGGGTCAGCATCGCGTTTGCTGATGGGGTCCTGGCGTGCGCCGCGCCAGCCGAAGGCGCTCAAGACATCGGCCACGGCTTGGATGCGGGGCAGGGAGAGGCTGGGGCGGTCGCGTTCGTTGCTGGTGCTCGTCAGCATCCAAGAGCGGTTCGGCTTGCCCAGCGTGATGCTGTTTTTCAAGTCGCGGGTGTTGTCGATGTCGAGGCAGACTTCTTCGGTTTTGAAGGGTTTGCCGGTGGCGACAAAGAGGCTGTCCACGATCTGCTCGGCGTAGAGGCGGCGCGGCGCAGGGCTGGTGAAGAGGGGGCTGGTTTGCTTCAGCGTGGGGTCTGTGGTGCGCTGATACGCGTGGCTGTTCAAGATGAGCCGGGCTAGGTGCTTCACATCGTAGCCGCTGCGCACGAGTTCACGGCCTAACCATTGGAGCAGCTCAGGGTGGCTGGGTTTGCCTTTCTCCCAGTCTTCCACCGGTTCGACGATGCCGCGCCCCATCAGGCGTGCCCAGATGCGATTGGCGATGACTTGGGCAAAGCGCTCATTCTGCGGCGCGGTGATCATGGCGGCTAGCACATCGCGGCTGTCGTCAGGAAATTCGGCTAGCTTGGCGGCAGATTCGTCGCTGAATTCATCGAAGGGCCAGGCTGGTTCGACCTTGGTGCCAGGCTGGAGGGTGACTTGGATCAGTGGCTTGCGACCTCCAGCGTGGATTTTGTCCATGGGCACACTGCTGGTTTTGGGCACCTCGATGGGGCTGGTGCCGAGCATGGCCGCGAGCTGGAAGAGGTCCTTTTGCAGCGACTTGTGGGTGGGGGAGTCGTGGCAGCGTGCACACTTCATCTCCACACCGAGAAAGGCAGTGCTGACGATGGTGCCCTTGGCCGCCATGGGCACGTCGTTTTGGGAGGCGGTGCCAAAGCCGGCCGGGCCGCCCAGGCGCTCGCTGCCTCTCATGCGCAGCAGCTCGGTCACGAAGAGGTCCATCGGCTTGTTGTCCTTCAGGGATTCATAGATCCACCAGCGGAAGGGGCCGGTATTGTTCAGCGTGGGGTTCAGCATGTTGGGGTTCTCGGCCAGCACGTCCTGCCAGTAGCCCATCCAGTGGTCTGCCCAGCGTGGGTCAGAGAGCAGCGTCTCGATCCAGGCCTCGCGGTCTGGGTTTTTCCGGAAGGAGTCTATTTCGGCCAAAGAGGGCACGACGCCTAGGGTATCCAGCATGCTGCGGCGCAGGAAGGTGAGGTCATCCACCCGCGGTGTCAGGGTCACGTGATCTGCCTGGATGTCCGGCCAGTTTGCGCCTTCCCGAATCCAGGTGGTCAGCAGCGCCACTTCCTCAGGCGTCAGGCGTTTGCCCTTTGGTGGCATGATGCTGTCTTCGTCTTCCGTTGTGACGCGCTGAAGGATCGCGCTGTGATCAGGCTTCCCTGGCACGATGCCGGCACCGTCGGATTCACCACCGCGCAGAGCATCGGCGAGGGTATCGAGGCGTAGATCGCCTTTCGCCTTGCTGCCGCGGTGGCACTCCAGGCACTTGGCTTCCAGCAAGGGCTGCACTTGCTGGAAGTAGTCGATGGCGCCTCGCTTCACCGCCTGGGCGGTCACCTTGGCGATTTTGCTGCCGATGAAATGGTCGATGGCATTGTTGGCGGGGAAGTTCTCCGGCAGCTCGGGGGGCAGCACAGGGGCTGCCTGGGCTAGCCAAGATTGCGCAGCTTCGCGGCGGCGTGTCCAGTAGGCGTCTGACTTTGCTCGCAGGGCCGCACGGCGCTCAGCATTGATGCGATCGTAGTGGGCGGTGCGTTCTTTCTCGTAGCTCATCCACCCGGCGTCGGTGTAGGGCACTTGGCGCGCTCCGGGGGAGACCAGTTGCCAGCGTTCGCTGCCTTCCGCAGACCAGGCCACGACCGTCTCGCCGAGCTCGGGCCGGCGCACGGATTTGCCGACGTAGCTGCCGACCAGGGTCTCGAGCACGAAAAATTGCGGCTTGCCGGTGCCTTCGAACTCGCACCAGGATTCGCGATTGCCAGGCGGGGCAAAGCGGAAGTCAGGGCCGAGGTCCAGGTAGTCACGCTGATCCGCGACGAGGTGATGGCCATCGCTATCATTGGGCGGAAAGGGTGTCGTCAGCACGATTTTGCCATCCAGGTAGAGATTCGTGGCTCCACGAGCCCGCAGCAACAGGCGATGGCGGCCTGGGGGAAAGGTCACCTTTGCCGCTGCGCGCAAAAGGAAGGGCACATGGCGCTCTCCGCGCACGCCGGTTTCCACATACTTTTGGGGCACATCCAGAAAGCCGAAAACATCTTCCGTGTAGGTTTCTGCCACCTTCGGGGGTGCGCTGGGCCAGGCGTTTGCGTCGGGCATGCCTTCCTCCGCCAGCTGCACCATGACGCGCCCCTCGGGCACGTCCTTTTGCGCCACAGGGGGGGGCGGTGGCACGAACTGATACTTCGCCTTCAGCCGCTCCAGGTTGATCGGGCCGCGGTAGATCGCCACCTCATCCAGCCAGCCCGTCAGCGTGTGTTGGGCCGTGCGATTCGAGCCACTGCCGATGACCAGCGCATCGCCATCCATCACCGGGGCGCGATCGGTCGCTCCACCCATGTCCCAGGTGCCGTCCGTCTCACGACCATCAATGAAGCCCTTGATGCTCTTCGGCTGACCAAAGGTGTAGGTCACGGCGACGTGATGCCAGCCCTGGAGCGGCAGCGTGTCCTTCGACCACCAGCGGTGCCAAGTGCCCTTTTTCCCCGGCACGTCCGCGCTGTGAAAGAGAAAGCCGATCTGCGCCTCATTTTTCCCCACCTGCAGGCGCAGGGCATAGTTTTGGTTGTTTTGGCCAAAAGTCGTCGTGCCGAGCCGACCCTTGCCGATGAGGTAAGGTGTGCCACTTGCCGCCGGAGCCATGACCCACGCTTCCAGGGTGATCGTTTCGTTCAGGCCGAAGCGCAACTCGTGACTGTCCGCGATGGTGAGCGCCTTCTGCCCATCACCTGCCAGAGCCAGGGCCGTGTTTCCTTTGGCAAAGTCGGGGTAGCTCGGGGCGCGCGGGCCGGGTTCCTTTTGATCGTCAAAGCTCCAGCGCCGCACCGGACGGGCGGAGGTTTCGTCTGTGATGTCATTGCCCGCCGTGTCGTTTTGAGCAAAAGCCCCCGAGGTGAGCAAAAGACAGGAGAGGAAAGAAGCGCGCAGTGTCATGACACGAACAACGCGATGCCGAGCCACTTTTCAGCAGCCAAAGGCCTCACTTTCGTGGGGGCCTCGGCTGGAGGGGAGCTGCGGAGTTTCTTTGTCCCGCTTCCTGGTCATCATCCTGCCTTGGGGGCGCTCGGTTCCTTCTCCCTGCTCTTCCTTTTGGTGTTGGACGTGCTGACAGGACCCTTCCTCGGCGCGATTCTTTCCATGCGGGCGCATGGGGGATTCGCGGGCTTGGGGGTCGGGTAGGCCATGCCTGAGTTGCGGGCGATGAGAATTTCTCTCCTGGATTTGCGCCCTCGCAGGTGCGTGCTAGGCTGCGCTTCCACCAATCACTCCAACGAACACCTCATGGGCAAGACACTCTTCGCTAAAGTCTGGGAATCACATTCCGTCGGCAAACTTTCCAACGGCCAGACTCAGCTCCTCATTGACACGCATCTCGTCCATGAAGTGACCAGCCCGCAGGCCTTTGGCATGCTGCGTGACCTGGGCCTAAAGGTGGCGTATCCGCACCGCACCTTTGCCACGGTGGATCACATCGTACCGACGGACAGTCAGGTGTCTCCCTTTGCCGATCCGCTGGCCGAGGCCATGATTCAGGAGCTGAACAAGAACGCCAAGGAGTTTGGCATCACCTACTTCAGCCTCAGCAGTGGCAAGCAGGGTATCGTCCACGTGGTGGGGCCTGAGCAGGGCATCACCCAGCCAGGCACGACGATTGCCTGCGGTGACAGTCACACCGCCACCCACGGTGCCTTTGGTGCCATTGCCTTCGGCATCGGCACTACCCAGGTGCGTGACATTTTGGCGACCCAAACGATGGCGCTGAGCCCGATGAAGGTCCGCCGCATCAATGTGGATGGCCAGCTCCGCCCTGGTGTGTATGCAAAGGACGTCATCCTGCACATCATCCGCCTGCTGGGTGCCAATGGCGGCATCGGCTATGCCTACGAATACGGCGGCAGTACCTTTGACAACTTCACGATGGAAGAGCGCATGACCGTCTGCAACATGAGCATCGAAGGCGGTGCCCGCTGCGGTTACGTGAACCCGGACGAAAAGACCTTCGAGTACCTGAAAGGCCGTCCTTACAGCCCGAAAGGCGATGCCTGGGAGACGACAGTCGCCCAATGGCGTGCCGTGGCCTCGGATGCAGACTGCGTCTATGACGACGTGGTGAACATCCGTGCAGAAGATGTGCCGCCTACTGTGACCTGGGGGGTCAGCCCTGACCAAGCCATCGCCGTGACGGAAACCGTGCCCACGGCGGAAAGCGCCACCACGGCTGCAGGGCGCGTCTCGATCCAGGAAGCGCTCGACTACATGAAGCTGCCCGCAGGTCAGCCCATCAAAGGCACCAAGATCGATGTCGCCTTCATTGGTTCTTGCACGAATGGCCGCATCAGCGATTTCCGCGAGGTGGCCAAGTTTGTGAAGGGCAAGAAAGTGGCCCCTGGGGTGAAGGCCATCGTCGTCCCTGGCAGTCAGGTCGTCGATGTCATCGCCAAGCAGGAAGGTCTGGACAAAATCTTCAGCGAAGCAGGCTTCGAGTGGCGCGGCGCAGGCTGCTCCATGTGCCTAGCGATGAATCCTGATAAGCTCGTGGGCGATCAGCTCTGCGCGTCTTCCTCGAACCGCAACTTCAAGGGCCGCCAAGGCAGCCCCACGGGCCGCACGGTGCTCATGAGCCCCGTCATGGTCGCCGCAGCTGCGCTCACCGGGAGCATCGCTGATGCCCGCGAGGTATTCGCCATCGCCGGTTGATTCCATCATCATGAAAAAGCTGTTCTTCCTTCTGGCTGCCGTCGCGGTGGTCCTGGCACTCACCAATCCGAGTGAGGCTGACTTTCGCGAACATGTGCGCCAGAAGGAGGGCCTGGCTGGCACTCTGGGCATGGCCGTGGCCGATCTCTTCTCTGGCAGCAAAAAAGGTGGCATCCGGCGGGAGAACTTCCTGCTCGCCAGCCGATTTTATGTCGGTGGAGATGGCATCCTCCCCAGGGAGAACGTCGCTTGGGGCATCGCGGGCTTTTTCATCGAGACTCAGGGGCGCTGATCGGCTCCACCGTCTGCTCGATGTCGCCGAGGAATAGCTCCTCATAGCTCGCTGCGTAAGCGCGGTCAGAGGGTGGCCAAAACCGGCCCTCACGCAGGCGGCGCACGATTTCTGCCGCGCAGCTCAGCGCTTGGTCTTCCCAGGTTTGGGAAAAGTCCTCCCACAGCAGGATGCCAGTCTCTTGCACGCTTTTGGGTAGGCAAAAGTAACCAACCGTCTCCACGCGCAGGCCCTGGTGACGCAGGGCTGCGGCGTAAAGAGGCAGCTGCAAATCCTGCCACAGCCAGGTCTCACCCGCGTGCTCAAAGGTCTTCCAGAGTTCGCTGTCTTGCAGCTTTCGGCGTGCACTGACCTTGCTGACATGGGCTTCCCGAGGATCACGGGCTTTGTCAGAGGTCTTGAAGTCGATGAGGCGCAGGTGCCCGGTGCGCTCGTGCCGGTCCACGCGGTCGATTTTTCCACGCAGCCGCGCCTTCTCAATCCGCAGTGCGGTGGCTTCAGCCTCATTGCCGATTTTCATCTCCGCCGCATGGATCTGCCAGCCGTCCTGGCGCTGGGCGGCCTCGGTCTCGGCAGCGTAGCGCAGGTTTTGCAGCAGAGCCTCGAACTGAAGGCTGACCAGGGGGGCAGGCTGGCGACCGTAACGCCGATGCATTTCTGCGCGGGCTGCTTCGATGAGGAAATCCGCGATCTCTTTTTCGGACGTGCTCTGCTTAGCGGTGGGGTCGAGCGCCAGTTGGTGAAAGGCATGGTGCGCCAGTGTGCCGAATTCCATCGCGTCCAGTTCCCGCTTGGCGGCATCGACCGGGGCCATGCCCAGCTCGTTTGTGCAGTAATCGCGAAAGGGACAGTTCAGGTAGGAGCGCAGACGTGTGGGAGACAGCGTCTCCACGCGTGGCGTGACGAGCCGTGGGCGCAGTCGCCAGAGCAGCGTGCGCGGCGGCTCGGCCACAGCTTCGGTGCTTTCTTCTTTGGGGAAAAGATGCTCCACGCGGTCAGGCAGTTCCGCATCAGGGCAAAGCAGCAGCAGGCGGGAGGGGCGCAGGGCATCGCCACGCTCACCCCACTGGCCGCAGAGCAGATGCAGCGAGCCCTGGGGTGCACGCATTTCAGCCAGGGCGCGCAGCAGGTAGGCATCGCGGGAAAAGCGCGTGGTCTGGCAGGGCAGGCCCAGGGATTCACGCGCCTTGTCTGGCAGGAAGGGGTGCGCAGTCTGGATGCCGGGGATGTGCTCCTCATTCACGCCGGTGACGATGAGGTGTGGCGCGGGCTCCCAGAGCAGTTCCAGCCAGCCCTGCAGCACCAGATCGACCTCGCCGCGCGGCTCGCTCAGCGCGCGGTCTTGGATGATTTGTAGCGAAAGCGCCAGGCACTCCTCTGGCCCTGCCTGGAGGCCGAAGCGCGGCATTTCTTCCTGCACCTCCTGGCAGGCAGAGAGCCAGGCATCACCCAGGGATTGCAGCAGATGGTCGCGTCGTTCGTTCGGCACAAAGAGGCGCTCGCCATAAAAGCAGAGCAGCAGAGCACGAGCGGCATCCGTCAGCGGCAGGCGTTTCATTTCTGCCAGCAGGGCCTTCATGCGCCGCAGGGCTTGTGCTAGAGCGGGCGTTTTGCCCGCATCGATCAGCTCCAGCGCATGGTCCAGCGTGACGGGCAGATGCTGGGTGGCAAAGTCATCTGCCTCGGCCAGCAGGCTAAGTCGGCTGCTAGGCGGCTTGATCGCGGTCTCTTCTTCATCATCAGCGGTTAGGTCAGGCGCTGCGCCGAGCAGGCCTTGGCGCACCTCCGGCACGCGCAGCAGGCTGGCCAGAGCACGCCAGGAATCGCTGCTGAGCAAGACCTGCATCTGCTGCAGCACATGCCAGAGGCCCGTTTGCGTGGGGGGCACACCGCCTGGTTCAAAGACACGCACGCCCTCGACTCGCAGTTTTTCCGTCAGCACTGCGCCGGAGTCAGGGTCACCGACTCCGATGGCCACCCGCCCCTGGCCTGCATGGGCGCGGATCAGCTCCAGCGTCTTCGCGGCCTGCGTGGCGGCATCGTGGCAGACGTGGATGTGGTCTTGCGGCAGGGGCACCTCTGGGCTCGCGTTTTCCCCCCAGAAGCTGGGCAGCGGTCGGCCTGTCTCATCAAAGCCATCCACGAGGGAAGGCGGCGCGTGCAGGCAGACCGTGACGTCATGCCCTCGTGCAGCGCACTGCTGCAGCCAGGTGGAAAGCAGCGGCGGCAGGTCCGGCGCGGGCAGCACCAGCACGGTGCGGATGCCCTCTGGCAGTCGAGGAGCCAGGGCCGTGTCTTTTTTCGCGGACTGCGGTTCATTCAGCCCAGCGTCAGCCAGTTCCTTGAAAAAGGCCGATTCCAGCCGGGTCAGGTCTTTCCAGCGCGGGGTATCCCTCTCCAGCCGTTCTGCGACTTCAGCAAAGGTCAGGCCCCCTGCGCCTAGCAGGGACTTCAGCTCGACCAGCATCTGTGCCAGCTCCACCTGCCAGCGCCAGCCGCGCTCTTCAGGCAGGGTCGGAAAGAGGGCCGTCAGTGTCTCCAGCGGCAGCTTTTCTAGCGCACGCTGCCAGGCCATCTGGCACTGCAGTCGGCTGGCCACGGGCTGCGCCGCGAGGGGCGGGGAGAGCGCCAGCTCCGGTGTCCACACCCAGGGCACGATGGCCCCACTGCCGCGCGCATCCGTCGCACGGGCCAGGGCTTCCTTCAGCCGTCGGCCAGCCTCCATGGTCGGCACCAGGATCAGCGTGGTGGACAGATCCAGTGCGCCTTTTTCCGCCGACCAGCCTGCCAGCAGATACGCCACCGCGCGCTCCAGCACGGGAGTGTTCCAGGACCAGGGGAGTTTTCGCACAGCAGCAGTCATGGCGATCTTATGGCAGGGCTTTCTGGCTCATGCCAGTTCCAGCGCTTGGCTGGGCAGGCCTTCGGCGCGCAGAGCGTCTAGGAATTCCGGCTCGGCTGCCACTCTGACGAGGGCGATGCCATGCTTCAGCGCGGCCCTTTTCCACAGGTCAAAGTGGCGCGCATAGGCCTCCAGGTAGCGCTTCAGCACCTCCGGCTCCACGCGGTGGGCCTGCGTGGCGTGGCTCTCGGCATCGACAAACTCGTAGTTCCCCTGCCAGCCAGGGGCGGACTCTTCAGCACATGCTGGCGCGAGCACCAGCCCGTGGCCTTGATGCTGACCCAGCGCGGACAGCATGGGTTCGGGGTTCGTGGGGAAAAGCAGATCGCTGATGAGCACGCGGAGTGATCCCGCGCGGAAGGGCAGGCGTGACAGTGCGGGCGGCTCAGCGGCAGGGGTGGATGGCAAAGCTGTCAGCGAAGCGCCCCAGCGACCCGAGAGCAGGGCATCCAGCTCCAGGTAGAGAAAGGCAGAGCCACGCACCGCCAGCACTCGCACGGAGGCCGCAGAGGCCAGCGCTGACTCGAGGGCAAAGGCCAGCAGCTCCAGCGTGCGCTGCTCCTTTGCCGGAAAGGCAAAGAGGGATTCGCTGGCATCCAGCACCAGATCCACCAGCGGCCGCACTTCCTCTTGATACAGCTTCATCGTGTAGTTGCCGCTGCGGGCGTAGGCTTGCCAGTTGATCTGGCGGGGATCATCCCCCGGCAGGTAGGCGCGCTGGTCATGGAACTCCAGGCTGCTGCCGGTGCCCAGCCCGGCATGGCCGCCTGATTGCCCGCGCCAGCGCTGCCGACGCAGCGGCAGGCGCAGCACCTCAGCCCAGGCGCGAGCTCGCAGCTGGATCTGGCGCAGCGTCTCCGGTGTCGTTTTCATGATCCCAGGGGCAGGCCGGCGAGTGCCCGCTGGCGCACGGCTTCATACAGCACCACCGACACGGCGGTGGAGAGGTTCAGGCTGCGGGTGCCTTTCATCGGAATGTGCAGCGCCTCTCCCTGGGCCAGGATGGAGGGCGGGATGCCACGTGTCTCAGGGCCATAGACGAGGTAGAGCTCCGCTGCGCTGGCCAGATCGCTTTCACTATAGAGACGGCTGCCCTGCACCTCCACCATCTTCAGGCAGGCCTGCGCCCCCAGGGCGGAGTGAAAGTCCTCCCAGCTCTCCCACACGCGCACGTCCACCTCATGCCAGTAGTCCAGGCCAGAGCGCTTGAGATACTTGTCTTCCAGGCTGAAGCCGAGCGGCTTGATCAAATGAAGCCGTGCATCCGTGGCCAGGCACAGCCGCCCGACCGCGCCTGTGTTGTGCGGGATCTCAGGCTGGTAGAGCACGAGGTGGATCATCAGCGATCTCCTGGAGTCGATCCTGGCTCAGCGCGGAACAGGTGGGAACCATCAAACTTCTCATCTGGGCGGAACAGCCAGCCGGGGGAGCTATCCTTCACCTCGTAGCGCTGCAGCACGAATTCGGGCAGCACCATGTTGCTGTTCGGATCATAGACCTTGCGGCCAGAAAAATAGCCCCACAGGCGGTATTCCGTGTTGTGGTCAAAGCCATAGGCTGGGGTATCTCCCTCCGGCATCTCGGGGTAGCGATCTGGCTGGCGCGTGAAGCGCTCACTCATCACCACCAAGCGCGAGCGATCCCAGCTTTCCCCAGGGCGGCGCACGTAGCCCCAGAAGTGCGTTTTATCGATGTGGAAACGGCGGCCGATAAAATAGCTGCCCGGCGGTTCCGTGGCGATGGCCAGCCTTCGATATTCGATTTGCTGCTGTTGCGCAGCGGTCAGCCCACCGGTCTGGCAAGAGGCGAGCAGCAGGGGCAGGAGCAGCAGAGAAAGGAAAAAGCGCAGCAAGGACATGGTCGCCCGAGTCTGGAAAGCACCGCGTGCCACGCAAGCGCGAAGCAGCAGCCAGCCGCGCCAAGCTCCCCATCGCCGCTGGGGAGCTTCGAGAGGCAATGCTTCCGTTGCGATGGGCAAAGCCTGCTCTGCCAAAATCAGGCGCGGATTTTCGATAAGCCCTGCTTTTGCCACGCATCTGACCCGATTCCAAGGGTCGGAAAACGCCTGCCTTTCGATCTTCCGAGCTTGGACTTCGACATTCCCAGCTTGCCTAGCGCGAAGGAATCTTTGCGTTTCGCAGATCATCAGTCGCTCTGCAGCTAGGATTTAGCGCTTCTTTGCCCGGGCAAAGCGGCTTTGCCGATTCGGCGTCGGTTCCGGGGCCGGAGTGGCTGGAAGGTCTGGGGACTTGGCTTCTTCTTGCGGCTTGGCTGCCAGTTTCCGCAGGCGCGTCTGATGCGCCTGGGTCACACGGCCTGCCCCTGCGGGTTGCGATTTTCGCCAGCCTGCCCAGGCCCACTCAGGCAGCCGCCAGCCAGTGCGGGTCAGCAGTGCCTCGATGAGCAGGATGCCGAGCACGGTCAGCAGCAGAAGCGGCTGCAAATCGGTGAACCGAGTCACGGTGGGGCTGCGCCAGGCTTGGCTGAGGTCGAGCAGCTCGCGCCCCCCACTGGCCTGGGAGGTGCGGCGCAGTTCATCGGTGCGGGTTTCATCAAAGGACCATTCCGTGCTGCTTCCCAGCAAGGTCGGACCGAAGCTGAGCGCTGCACCACCCAGCTGGACGGCACCGCGCACCATCTCGCCCTCCGTCAGGGTCACGCTGGCCTGGTAATGGCCGGGGGAAAGTCGCTCCCAGGCCAGCTCATGGGCACCGGAGGCATCGCTGCCATGCGCCAGGAGGATGCGCGGCGGTTTGGCCTGGAGCTTCGATTCCCACTCGCGGTCATGCATGAGATCGAGCGTGAGCTGGCGGCCTTCCAGACGATGCTTCAGGCCGATGCCAGGGGGAAGTTGCTCCCCCATGAGCCAGCGAACCAAGGTTTGCAAAAAGTCACCGTAGTTCGGCCAGGCGCGCACTTGGGCAGAATGCTCGCCGCCGAGGGCAAAGCTGACTGCTGCCGTGCGCCCGATGCCACGCTGGCCAAAGGCCACCAGCGGCGCGCTGTATTCATCTTGGGTGATGAGTGCCTGGCTGGCCCAGTCGCGAAGGTAGCTGAGGTTGTAGCCATCGGCTTCAGGCAGCCAGTCTAGCTTTTGCCCGCTGATCTCGAACCAGGCCCCAGCACCTTGGGTTTTCACCGGATCGGTGATGAAGGCACTGCGGGCCACGGCCACCGTTTCTTGGCTGAAGATGCTGGGCAGTTCCTCCGCCTTGTCCGTGAAGAAAATGCGCCCCTTGCCGCGCGTGGCGATGTCTTCGAGCAGCGCCGCGTCCACATCACTGCGCTTGCCGAGCGCGATGACGCTGACGGTGCCACTGGCGGCTAGGATTTCATCCATGAGTTCTTTGTAGTTTCCAGGCTCTTCCGAGTCCGCTGCATCGGAGAAAAGAATGATGTGTCGCTGCCCAGCGGGTGCTTGTTTCAGCTCATCCCAGGCAGCCTTCAGCCCTTCGTAAACAAAGATACCGCCGCCAGTGCTTTCGATTCTCCGCACGGCATTTTCCATTTTGGAGCGGTTCGGCCCCACCTGCTGCAGCGGCACCATTTTATGCGCGCTGCTGTCCACGGCGAAGACGGTCAGCAGGTCCTGCGTGCCCAGGTAGCGGATGGCATTGCCAGCGCCTTCATCGGCCAGTTGCATTTTGGTAAAGCCATTCCCCACGGTCGCGCCCATGCTGCCGCTGCGATCCATGACGATGGCCATGGCCACCACCAGCTTCCGATACTCCTGCTTCATCTCCATGGACACGGGCAGCAGCGGGTCGATGGCTGACTCGAAGTAGCCACCTGCGGCGAAGCTCTTTTTGCCTCCGGCCATCAGCAGGCTGCCGCCCTGCTCCCGCACGTAAAAGTCCAATGCACGCAGGAATTCGGCGGGCATCTCAAACGCAGGCACATTGTTCAGGATGACGCACTTCACGCCAGAGAGCTGACCCGCACGCAGGCCGCGCAGTTCTAGGACGGTTTCCACCGTGAAGCCCTGCCGCTGCAAGGTCGCAGCCACGGGATCTTCCAGGTAAGAGGTGAGCAAAAGCACTCTCGGCCCGCCCGCGATCTCGATCATGGCTTCGTGGCGATTGTTGCCCGGATGGGCGTCGGTTTCAGGCTGAAGGATGGCCTGGTAGTGCACCACGCCCGCGCGCCCGAGTCGATCCGTGAAGCGCAAGCGCCCGGTGCCGAGCTGCACATCCACCTCGGTGCGCTTCAGCTCCTGTCCATCCCGCAGGAGGCTCAGCGGCACCTTGCCATCGCGCGTGCCTTTGACCTCCACCTCGATCATGAAGGGCTCGCCGAGCTGCGAACGCGTCGGCACCTGCAGGGAGGCCACGCGGAAGTCAGTCGGCTCTGCGTCGCGCACGAGTCGGTAGTCGAGCTCGACCCCCTGGCGTGTCAGCTTTTCCGCGATGCCGGTCAGCGGTTCTGTGGCATAACCATCGGTGAAGGCTAGCACACGCGCCGGTCGATCTTGGCCTTCTTTTTGCGCCAAGGTCAGCGCCTGGGTGATGGCGAGACCGGTTTGGGTCGAGTGGCGGTTGCGCTCGTAAAGTTCAGCTCCCTCTGTGCCGCGTCGCATGACCTCCGTGGCATAGTTGAGGTAAAAGAGGCGGTCGTTGGCACCGCGATGTTTCTCCAGCAGCTTTTCCCATTCTGGCAGTCCTTTCGCCATCGGTTCTTCCGCAGAAACTGAGGCATCCAGCAGCACCCAGAGGTCGATCCCATCCTGCAATCGCCGCCAATGCGGCTGGGCAAGCGTGAGTGTGATGAGCGCCAGCAGGATGAGGCGCAGTGGTTTCAAAATCCCCAGCCGTGGCAGCATCCAGCCTGTGAGCCAGAGCACAGGCAGCAGCGCGAGCCATTCAGGGTGGTGGAGTGTCATGAGGGAGGGAGGCTGGAATCCTGCCGGGGCATTCCGTAGGCGGGAGGCTACCACACGCCTGGATTTTCGTCATCGTGGGAAAATGGTTTTGCTGTTACCGCATGGATCGCGACGCGTTAGCCTCTTCACCATGCTGTTTTCTACCGTTCTTGTTTGGCTGCTGATCGCCCTCGCCTTTGTCGTGGCTCTGCCCGCGTTGTGGATGTTTGCGCTGGGCTTTTGGCCAGGCAAAGTCGCTGCGCTGCGTCAGCGGGCAGAGGGTGGACTGCTGAAAAGCTTCATGCTGGGGCTGCTGCCGCTGGTGCTGACGGTGATCGTGATCTCCGTGCTGTCCAAGGTGCCCAAGCTCGGTGCGCTGGCAGTCCTGGTGGGCGGTTTTTTGATCACCTGGGGGCTGCTGGGCGCGGCTGGTCTGGCGGCCGTCATCGGGGAAAGGCTGTGGCCGCTGGCCGAGCCGTGGCGGCAGATGAAGCAGGGCGGACTGACGCTGACCTGCGGTGCCCTGCTGCCGGTGGTGGGCTGGGCCGTGCTGCTGCCGAGCTTGGCGATCGTAGGCTGGGGGCTGCAAGTGCGCGCCTGGGGGAGCCGCAAGCCTGAACGGGAAACGGCTGCCCTGGAAGCTCCCGAGAGTCCTTGATCAATCATGCCGCTCTCTCGTCGTCAATGCTTGAGCTCCCTGGCGCTAGGCCTGGTGTCCTGCGATCGTGTCCTGACGCAGGTGTATCGCGAGGCTTTGGGTGAAGGTCTGCCCGAAAAGCTGCCACCACCGCCTGCGGGTGCGGAGGTGGATGCGGACTTTCACCTGCTCTCCCGCGCCACCTTTGGCCCCTGGCCAGGTGAGCTGTGGAGGCTGAAGCGTCTGGGCCAAGAGGCTTGGCTGGAGGAGCAACTGCACCCTGAGCGCCTCACGGACACGGCTTGTGACCTGCGCGCGGAGCGGTTCGAAAGCCTCTCCTTTAGCGCGGGGGATGCCTATGAGTGGCGCAAACCGGTGCTGCGGGATGAGATCACGCGTCACACGCTGCTGCGGGCCATTTACAGCAAGCGCCAGCTCTTCGAGGTGATGGTGGAGTTCTGGACGGACCACCTGAACATCGACCTGGAAAAGGGTGACTGCATCTACCTGAAGCCGAGTGATGATCGCGATGTGATCCGCCAGCACGCGCTGGGGAATTTTTACGATCTCATCCGCGCTTCGGCGAAGTCGCCTGCGATGCTGGTTTACCTGGACGGCAAGTCCAACAAGGTGCGCAAGGGCACTTCAGATGTGCCGAACGAAAACTATGCCCGCGAGCTGATGGAGCTGCACACGCTGGGTGTGCACGGCGGCTACACGCAGCAGGACGTGCAGCAGGCGGCACGCTGCCTGAGCGGTTGGACGTTTGATCGAAATCGCTTCTGGGCGCTGAATGCGAGTGAGGCCTACTTTCGCCCTGACTGGCATGACGCTGGAGAAAAGTGGGTGCTCGGTCAGCGCATCGCAGCCGGGGGTGGAGCACGGGATCTGGATCGACTGGTGGACATCGTCTGCGGGCATCCCAGCACTGCCAAGTTCATCGCCCAGAAGCTGTGTCGGCGCTTGGTCAGCCCTGAGCCACCGCAGGCTCTGGTGGATCGGGTCGCGGCAGAGTTCACGCGCACGCGTGGGGAGATCCGACCGATGCTGCGCGTGCTGTTTCGCTCGCCTGAGTTCGCCTCGAGTCGTGGACAACTTTTCAAACGTCCGTTCAAATTCATGGTGTCTGCTCTGCGGGCGCTGAGAGCGGAAACCCAGGCGGAGACAGGTGTGGTGGAGCCTCTGCAACGCATGGGGCAGGGTCTGTTTCAGCACCCGACGCCAGAGGGTTATCCTGACGATGAACTGCCCTGGATGGGCACGCTGCTCTGGCGCTGGAACTTTGCGCTGGAGCTGGCGGCGAATCGTGTGAAGGGCGTGCACGTGAACCTGGCGGAGCTCAGGCGCGCGCTGCACATCAAGCCTGAATCTTGGTTCGCGGCGCTCATCGGTCGTGCGCCCACGGCAGCGGAGACAGCTGCCCTTCAGACCCCTGAGGAAGCTCGCCGTGTCGGACTGATTTTGGCGTGCCCTGCCTTTCAACGCTGCTGATCCCTCATGAAACGACGCACGCTCATCTCCCACCTCGCTCTCGTGGCGGCTCCTGTCTGGGGGGCGCGGCCGCGTGAGGATCAGCACACGCTGATCCATGTGTTCCTGCGCGGCGGGGCTGATACCCTGAACCTGCTGGTGCCCGTGGCGGATGATCGCTACTACCGCCTGCGACCTAGCTTGGCGATTCCTGCGCAGCAGGCCATCCGAGTCAGCGAGCACTACGCGCTGCACCCGGCGATGCAGGCGCTGGAGGCTGCCTTCAAAGAAGGGCGTCTTGGCGCGGTGCAATCGGTCGGGGTGGACAACACCACCGGCTCTCACTTTGACTGCCAAGACCAGATGGAGCATGGCGACTCCATGCAGGGAACGGCAGCGGGAGGCGGTTGGCTGGGGCGATTCTTGCGCCAGCAGCCCTCCGGTTCTGCGCTTTCGGCCGTGGCGATCGGGAAGGTCATGCCTGAGTCGCTGCGCGGTGCACCGGCGGTGAGTGTGATGGAGCGCGTGGAAGACATCACGCTGCGTGAGGCGGGCGATGCGGCTCAGGCCAGGAAGGCGCTGGAGAAGCTGTATGGGGCAGAGGTCAACTTTCTGGGGCAGGGAGGGCGCAGCACGCTGGAGCTCTTCCAGCGTGTGTCTGCGCTTCAGGGCAGAGGAGAGGCACCCGAGCATGGAGCGCATTACCCCGAGGATGCCTTTGGCAACGGACTGCGTGAGATCGCAGGACTCATCAAGGTGCGGCTCGGCCTACGTGTGGCCTGCCTGGACCTCGGCGGCTGGGACACGCATTTTTTCCAGGGAGAGGTCATGGGCCTACAGGCGGAGAGGATCAAACGGCTGGCGGAGGGGCTGGCTGCGCTGCAGCTGGATTTGCGGGATCATCAGGCGCACTACACCGTCATGGTCACGACCGAATTTGGCCGGCGTGTCTATGAAAATGCCAGTCTCGGCACGGATCATGGCCGTGGCTTTGCGCTCCTGGCGCTGGGTTCACGCGTGCGGGGTGGCCGTGTGCTCGGTTCATGGCCGCTGACACTGCAAGATGAGGTGAATGTGAACACGCCAGGTCCTGGTGGGCTGGCGGTGGAGACCGACTACCGCCGTGTCTTCGCGGAGGTGCTGCGTGGCTCTTTCCCAGGTCAGGTGGATCTTGCGCAGGTTTTCCCAGGAGCGGATCTCTCGCCCGTCGGCCTCATGTCGGTCAGCGCTTAGCTGCCCAGCCCAGGCTTTCTGGTCCGCTTGGTTTTGGACTTTCGGTAGCTGTCGTATTCGGCACGCGCTTCCTCATTTGTCGCAGCGCGATGCAGGTTCTTCAGGATCGGGTCCAGCATCTCTTCTGTCAGCAGCTCTGCCTGATAGGACAGGATGAATCGACGCAGGCCCGAGGTCAGCACGTGCGCGGGCGGTTTAGTGGTGAACGTCACTTCTTGGTCAAAGAGTACCACGGGGCAGATCATCGCATCAGGCAGATTCAGATGCCGTGCCAGGGCTCGGGCATGGTAGGCGTTGCGGATCACGGGATTGGTGAAGGTCGTTTCCATGCCTGACTCCGCAGCAGTCCACAGACGGTCAGTGACCGTGCCTTTGATCACACCCGTCTCCCGTTGAGGGTGCACACAAAAAATGCCATGGCGAGCGGCCACGACGTAAGCGATGCGCGTCACTCCTTTCCCATCCAAACGCGACACATACAGATCCTGAAAAACCTTGTAAGTGTCAGGAGGCAGACGTTTCAAGGAATCAGCAACGGTTTTATGTCGGGCTCGTGGGCTGTCCTGATGGCTCTTAGCTTTTGGAGAGTTGCGTCGGTTGTATTGACGCACGGTTAAAAAAAGAGTGATCAGCAGCAAGACGAGGCACGTCATGAAAATCACATGCCAGTGACTGGACAGCGATTCGGCAGCAAAATGGATGGCTTTGTTCAGCATCTCTCCGGGGGGAAGAAAGAAGAGGAGTTGGGGAGGGGCGGCTCAGCGACTTTCATCGAGAGCCTCACTCAGCGGGATGACCGATCCTGCTGGAGGTTCGGGATCATACTGATCCCGCTTTTTCCTTTTTTTAGCCTTCTCCTCCGCCTTCGCCGCGTCTTTGACCCGGTCATGAGACTCCGACTTTTCCACGGAGGTGCTCGGCAGCATGTCCAGGGTGTCAAAGGTCGTGCCTTTGTTGGCGGAGTTCAGAGCCTGGATGCGGGGGTATTCCTTGTCCATGATGGCGATCAGCTCCTCTGGCAGGCCTCTCCAGATGGTGAAGATGCCATTCATCACGGTGCTGTCGATCGTGACGTAATCGACCACAGCCCCGTTCACCATGCTTACCAAAAGCTCCCCCTGGCGGGTGCGGGTGACGATTTCCAGCGCATTGCTGCCCTTGAAATCCAGCTTGAGGGCGATTCCATAACTGCCATCGGCGGCTGGGAAGGGATGGAAAGCCACAACGCTCTTCTGCGTGAATTCTGGAATCACCTTTAGAATGACTTCCTTACCCTCAAGGTTTCTCCGAAATACGCTTTTAGGTGAGTCCATGTCGCTTCCTTGCGAAAATACGGTGATCAAAACCTTGTCTTTTTTACCAAAGGTCGAACAACTGACCAGGGTTGATAACAAGAGAGGAAGCAGAAAAAGGAACCTGCGCATAAATAATAAGTTCTTTCATACAATCCTAGAGACCGGCAGATTGCAAGGCGCGTTTGTCATGGACTTGTCACGAAAGCATCGCCGCCAGCCCGGCGCATCGAGACGGCCGCCTCTTTCGGGTTTCGAGGGGTCCGTAGGCAGGCATGGAGGCCGGCTGGAAGGCCAGCCGTCCGGTGACGAAAAATTCGCTCATCAAAATGCTTGCTGGAATGTGACGTTGTGGCGTAAATAGACTCACGCGACCACCTGTGAAAGGGTAAGGATAAGCAGCATCTCAGGTGCGTCCCGGTATTTCCGCTCGATACGCCTGCCATGCAGCCCGTCCTGCACTGATCAGCGTCCCGAAATCAAAGAGATATCATGAACACCAAGATGTATGTGGGGAATCTCCCCTTCAAAGCCAGCGCCCAGGAAATCACCGACCTTTTTGGTCAGTTCGGCGGCGTCACCGATGTTTTCCTGCCGATCGACCGTGAAAGCGGTCGCCCACGTGGGTTTGCCTTTGTCAGCATGGATACCCCTGAGGCCATGCAGGCAGCGATTGCTGGATTGAATGGCAAAGAGTTTGGTGGACGCCAGCTCGCCATCAATGAAGCCCGTCCTCGTGAAGAGCGTCCCGGTGGTTTTGGTGGTGGTGGCGGCGGCGGAGGTCGCGGCGGCTACGGTGGCGGTGGTGGCGGCGGCGGAGGTCGCGGCGGCTACGGCGGTGGTGGCGGCGGCGGCGGTGGCCGTGGCGGCTACGGTGGTGGCGGCGGCGGTGGCGGCAAGAAATGGGAACGCGATGATCGTCGTGGCAAAGGTGGCTTCGACGGCGGCGAAGAGCGCTGGTGATTCCCTTTTCCTCCATTTCATTCCTCAACTTTAACCCAAGCGGAACCCGGCAACGGTGTTCCGCTTTTTCGTGGCCCGATCTCGTTCACACGAAGGTCGTTTGACCGTGCTGCTGCCTTGGACACGAATTGCCAAACGCGTTTTCTTCCCAACGCACTTGGAAGTTCGTTCTCCCAGGGGCGCTATGGCTGTAGGTTCTTGGCCCGTGGGGATCAGTGCGCCATGAACTCGTTCAGAGCGGCAGGGGTGATGCGGTATTGGCTGCCGATCTTTTTCCCCTTCAGGTCTCCAGCTTCGATGCTGGCGATCACGTCTGCCTCAGTCACGCCCAGACTTTGGGCGACTTGAGCAGGGGTCAGGACGTCAAGCGCTGGGGCGGCCGTGGGAGCCGCAGCTGCGGGAGCTGTGCCACCGACCTGGAAGGCACCTTGGGCCATCATTTGTTGCGCCATGCCGAAACCCATGGCGATCTCTGCCGCTGAACCAGCGACTCCGGTGCCGCCTTTGGCCATGCCTTCAGCCATCTGGAACTTCACGTAGTCGTTCAGATTGCCAATCGCGCTCATGCTGCTGCGTTTGTCGATGGCCTGCTCGACCTCGGGTGGCACCGAGGCGTTTTCGAGGATGAAGCTGGTGATCTCGATCCCATACTTGGTCTGCGTTTGGGGATTGATGAGGGGCAGCAGGGCATCACCCAACTCGCTGTAGCGTGTGGCAAGGTCCAGCACGGGCACTTTGGCAGAGGCCAGTGCATCTGTGAAGACACTAACAATGCGACTGCGCATGGTGTCGGCGAATTCATCCAGCCGGAAGTGGTGGTCTGAGCCGCTGACTTCCTTGAGGAAAAGCTTCGGGTCCGAGATGCGGAAGTCGAAGGTGCCAAAGGCACGCACGCGGACGATGCCAAAGTCAGGGTCACGCATCATCACCGGATTGCTGGTGCCCCATTTGTTGCCGGTGAACAGGCGGGTGTTGATGAAGTAAACGTCTGCCTTGAAGGGGCTTTCAAATCCATACTTCCAGCCCTTCAGCGTGGACAGGATCGGGATGTTGTCCGTGACGAGGTCATGCTTTCCGGGGGCGAAGGTATCACCGAACTGTCCCAGGTAGAGGAACTGCGCTACCTGGGATTCGCGCACGATGAGCTGAGCGCCGCGTTTGATTTCCTTGTCCTCGTCGGGGAAACGCCAGACCAGTGTGTCGCGCGAGTCGTCCTGGAATTGGATGATTTCCAGGAATTGTCCTTTGAGGTAGTTCATCAAGCTCATGGTCGTGGAGGAAATGGGGGTGAAGGCAGGGGCCGATGCGGGGTTGCGGACTTAGGGGGCTTGGGCGGGATACTTTTCTTTGAGCAGGCGGCGGAAGTCAGCGGCTTTTTCCGTTTGGCCGCTTTTCTCGAGCGCCTTGGCGGCTTTTTCCAGAGCTTCGGGGGTGATCTGCTCGTCGTCGAAGAACTGCGCGGGGATCATGTATTTGCCTGCGGCAGCACCGAACTTGTCATGGGCAGCGGCCTGCTGTCCCTCAGCAGCCAGCTTGTCCCCCAGCGCGGCCAGGATGTCACCCTGGAGGATGAGCAGCATGGCCTGCGGCTTGCCATCCTTGGCAAAGGACAGCCCCTCCTGCACGACGGCTTCCGCTTCATCAAACTTTCCCAGACCGAGAAGTGCGCTGCTCTTTGTGTGCAGGGCGCGTGCTTTGGCTGCGCCTTCGGGTGTGTTTTTCAGGAAGTGCTCGGTGGCTTTGATGCTGCTCTCGTAGTCGCCTGTTTGCAGAAATGCTTGGCCCAGGTAGTTCCAGACCATCTGATCGGTGTTTTCGGGCGCATCGGGGGTGGAGGCTGCGGTCAGGAAGTGGGCGGAGCGGCTGTAGTTCTTGCGATTGAAGAGCGTGATGCCCAGCCAGGTCAGGATGTTTGGTGGCACCACAGCATTGGCATTCGCTTTTTTGTAGTCATCGACCGCTTTGCCGAGCTCTTCGGCGTTTTGCTGCACATACCAGGCCTGGATGATCATCTGACTGGCGGAGTCAAGGTAGGTCTTCTTGTCGATGCTGATGCACTTTTGCAGTGCCTCAATGCAGGCCGCCCATTCCTGCAGGGCGAAGCGAGCGCGACCGATGCCAAACCATGCCTGTGCGGCGGCTGGACTGGTGGGGAATTTCTTCACCAGCATCTCGTAGGCAGCCACGGCAGCCTTGTGATCCCGCGCTTCGGCGGCGATGAGGCCCATCTGGAGGTAGGCGAGTTCCACCGCGTCTGAGTTCGGGTGGGTTTCCACCACTTTGCGGAAGTCGGAGAGGGCATTGGGCGTGTCCTTGGCATCGCGGTAGGCCAGTCCCCGGCGGGCCAGGGCGCGCGGCACGAGCTCATGCGCTGGATGGCTGTCCAGGAATTGGGTAAAGGCACCGATCGCTTCCTGCGTGCGGGCGGATTCAGCCAGGGACCAGGCTTTGTTGAAAAGGGTGCCGGGTTGCAGCTTTGCGGGCAGTTTTTCCAGCTTCACCTCGGCAAAGCTGGTCGAGGCCTCTTTGTAGTTCTGTTTGTTGAAGTAATGATCGGCGCGGATCAGCCGGGCCAGATTCATGAACTCATGGTCAGGGCGCGCTGTCGCATTCCGCACGATGAAGTTGGTCGCAAATTCGGCCAAGTCCTTGTCATCCAGGAGATAGAAGCAGTAGAGTTTCCAGTAGCCTGCCTCAAAGGCGGCCTCGGTGGTGGGGCCTGCTTGCTCGACCATCAAGTAAGTCTCCACAGCGCGCGCGTAGCTTTTCTTCATGCGGAAAGCATTTCCCACCATGAGCAGCATTTTGGGCCGGGTATCACCTTCGGGCAGCACGGCGGCGTTGGCGTTGTAGTTGTGGATGACGCCGTCGTAGTCCCCTTTCGCGAACAGCGCCTGCACCACACCCACCAGGGCGATGCTGCGGTTGCCTTCACTGGTTTCCCGGATCTTGAGCGCCTGCTCGAAGAGGGGCACAGCGAGTTCGGGCTTGCCCATCTCCGCGTGCAGCACGCCTGCCTTCACGGAGGCTTCAGCGATCACCGCGTTGTCCTTGCTGCTCTGGATGAGTTCGGTGAAAAGCGGCAGCGCTTCGGCTTTTTTATCCCCTGCGAGGTAAAGGGTGCCCAGGCTCAGCAAAGCCGCTTCACGGTAGGGGTTGTCGGTCTTGGCCATCAGCACGTTGTTCAGCGCTGCCATCTGGCGCTTCGTGTCTCCTAGCATTTGGTAGGCCCGGGCTTTGTTAAAGCTGGCCGCTAGCCGCACCTGCGGGAGTTTGCTGCGCGATTCGCTAAAGGAGAACATGCGGGCAGACTGATCAAAGTCGCGCGCATTGAACCGCAGCGCTCCAAGGCGATAGGCGGCTGAGGGTGCACCTTCGCTCTCGGGATAGCGCTTCACCACTTCTTCGTAGTAGGTCTCTGCGGCTTTCATCTGGTTCTGCTTCATGTAGCATTCGCCGATGCGGAACAGCGCTGTCGCGACATGGCGGCCAGAGGGATAGTCTTGCAGATACTTGCCCAAGGACTCGGCGGCGATGCCCCATTCGCTGCGGTCGTAGGCCAGCGTCGCGTAGTCGAAGAGATCTTCATCTGGCCCTTTGGGCTTTGGGGCGGCCATGGGCTCCGCAGGCACGGCGCGGCGGGCCTCTTCCGGTGCGACGGGCACGGCCCGTGGCACGCTCGGTTCGGCATCATCCAGCGGCACGGCCTTGGGCACTCCCTGCCCTGGCGCGGCCAGGGGCAGCAGGGTCAGTACCGAGAGTGAGAGCAGGGTCGTGAATCTCATGAGGCGGGCAGGCGCGGGCGTCTTGGACGGGGGGACTCTCATCTCAGTTCACGGATTCTTGGGGCTCTCTGCCTCTGGTTTGCGCGTGGCAAAGGCGATGTTCCAGATGCCTGCCTTCTGGCAGGTGTCCAGCACGCGGATCACATGCTTGTAGTTTGCCACTTCATCGCCACGCAGGATGACGGCCTGATCCTTGAACACGGTAGAGATGTTCTTCAGTTTGATCAAAAGCTCATCTTCGGTGAGCTGCTGCCCATTCACGATGATTTCACCCGCTGTTTTGATGTTGATGATGATCTCACCGACATTGCGGCTTTCTTTTTCCTTCCCCTCATCGGCAGCCGGCACGCTGATGTCCATGACCTGCTCGTTCTTCGCGTAATGAGAGGTCACGGCGAAGAAGATGACGAGGAGGAAAAGCACATCCACCAGCGGAGCCAGCTGCATGGGCGTCGGCTCGATGGAGGTTTGTTTGCGAAAATTCATAGGTGGGGGAAGGGGCAGGGGGTGGATCACTCAGCACGACCAGCGGCAGCACGGGCCGCGCGCTTGTACTGCACGGCCAGCAGGGCCATGATGTGCGTGGTGGCTGCCTCCATCTCCGAGATCAGTCGGTTCACCTTGCCGCGGAAGATGGCGTAGAAAATCAGCGCCGGGATGCCGATGACCAGCCCCGAGGCCGTGCAGAGCAGCGCCTCTGACACACCCTGTGCCAGACCGAGTTGATTGCTGCCGCCATACTGCGTGTTGGAGATCTCGTGGAAGGTCGTGATCATGCCCAGCGTCGTGCCCAGCAGGCCGATCATCGGGGCCACTGCCCCGATGTCGCCCAGGTAGGCGATCCGGGCCAGCAGCAGGCTGGATTGGCGGTTGCCCTCGGCTTCCGTCACCTCCTTCACCTCTTCAAAACTGGCGGATGGATTGCGCGTGGCGAAGTCCAGCGTCTTGGCCGTGATGCGGGCGATGCACTCGTTCCGCCGATTGCACACTGCCAGCAATCCCAAGTAATCCTGCTTTCGGATCAGAGCATCTGCGCTGTTCATGAAGGCATCACTCACCACGGTGCCCTGGCGGACGGTGAAGGTGAACAGCACAATGAAGAAGGCTGTGACCATGGACAGGCCGATCAGTGGGTAGGCCATGATGCCCGTGCGCTGGACAAAACCATCCAGTGTTAGCGCGGCGGCATACGGATTTTCAGGGGTCTCTGCCACGGCTTCAGCCGCAGCAGCTGGGGCCGCAGTCTGGGCCTCCGCTGCAGGGGTCATGCAGGCAAGGAAGAGCGACAGCAGGGCGGCGGCTGAAAAGAGACGGTGAATCGGCATGGAGCGCGGATAGTACGCGCCACAGGCAGCCTTGCAAGAAGGGACACCGCTGCCTTCGAGACAATTCCTTGACACGGGTCGTGATGCGCTTTTCAGCCCTCTTGACCTTCTTTCATGTTAGCGGCGCACGTCATTGATCTCATTCAGCAGAACCAAATCCTGGACATGGAGGAAGCTCTGCTCCCAGAAAGTGATCTCTTCGCACTCGGGCTGGATTCCCTGGCGGTGATGCAACTCCTGCTGGTGCTGGAGACAGCGGCGGGGCGCCCATTGCCGCAGGCAGAGGTCTCGCGCGAGCATTTGCGTACGCCGGAGACCATCGCCGCCTGGATTTCAGCCCAGCCCTGAGTGGGCGGGAAGATTTCGCCTCAGGGTGCGTTTAGCCCTGCCCTATGGTCCGCCTGTTCCTTAGCCTCGTCGTTCTCGCCATCTCCACCCTCAGGGCTGCAGAGCGCCCGAACATTCTTTTCGCCATCGCAGATGATTGGGGCGCGCACGCGGGCGTCTATGGCACGACCTGGGTAAAGACCCCAGCCTTTGACCGCATCGCGCGGGAGGGGGTGCTCTTCACCCAGGCCTACACGCCTGTGGCCAAGTGCGCCCCCTCCCGGGCCATCGTGCTGACCGGTCGTCATGCTTGGCAGAATGAGCAGGCGGGCAATCACATGGCCTACTTTCCCCCGCATCTGAAAAGCTGGCCTGAGGTGCTGACCGAGCGCGGCTGGCACATGGGCATCACGGGCAAAGGTTGGGGCCCTGGCATCGCCAACGATGCCAAGGGCAAACCCCGGCAGATCACCGGCAAACCCTACGCCAAGCGCAAGGCACCACCGCCGACCTCTGGCATGACGGGCAATGACTACGCATCGAACTTCATCGACTTTCTCGACGAGGCACCTGCGGACCGACCCTGGTGCTTTTGGTATGGCAGCCTGGAGCCACACCGCGAGTACGAGTACCAGTCCGGTGTGAAAAAGGGTGGCAAAAAGCTCGCCGACATCCCGCGAGTGCCCAACACTTGGCCTGATGACGAGATCGTCCGGCATGACCTGCTGGACTATGCCTACGAGGTGGAGCACACCGACCGCCACCTCGGCCGCATGATTGCTGAGCTGGAGAAGCGCGGTCTGCTGGATCGCACCCTCATCATCGTCACTGCCGATCACGGCATGCCTTTTCCTCGCAGCAAGGGCCACGCCTACCCTGACAGCAACCATGTGCCGCTAGCCGTGCGCTTTCCCGCCGGTATGAAAAAAACCGGACGTGTCGTGCATGACTTCGTCAACTTCACCGACATCGCGCCCACCGTGCTGGACTACGCCGGAATCACCGAAGCCGAAAGCGGCATGAAACCCATCACCGGCAAGAGCTGGCGCCCCATCCTGGAAAGTGAGCAAAGCGGACGAGTCATCCCTGAGCGTGATCACACCCTCATTGGCAAGGAGAGGACCGATGTAGGCCGTCCCAACGACGTCGGCTACCCCATCCGCGGCATTGTCACCGCGCAGCACCTCTACCTGAAAAATCACGAACCCAGCCGCTGGCCAGCGGGCAACCCCGAAACCGGTTATCTCGACACGGATGCCAGCCCAACCAAAAGCCTGATCCTGGAACTGGGTCGCCAGCAGCGCACGAATCGCTACTGGCAGCTCAACTTTGGCATGAGGCCGAGCGAGGAACTCTACGACCTCACGGTGGATGCCCACGCGGTGCAGAATCTCGCGGCGGAGTCCCTGCACACCGCGACCGTGACCCAACTGCGCGAGCGCATGGAGGCGGAACTAAGGGCACAAAACGACCCGCGCATGGCAGGTCAGGGTAAGGTCTTTGACGACTACCCAGTGACCCAAGGCACCGGCTTTTATGAAAAATTCATGCGTGGCGAAAAGGTCAAAGCTGGCTGGGTGCTGCCCACAGACTTTGAAAAAGAACCGCTGAAGCCCTGAATCAACCTTCGCGCGCAGTTCCGCTCTTGCCTCTGCTCAGCAGCCGTCGGTCTCAGACAAGTCGTCCCGTTACGTATTGCTCCGTCAGCTTTTGGCGTGGATTGCCAAAGATCTCCATCGTGTCGTCATGCTCGATGACCTGGCCTTTGTAAAAGAAGGCCGTCTTGTCGGCGATGCGCTTCGCCTGCTCCATGTTGTGCGTCACGATGACAAAGGTGAACTGCCCCCGAAGCTGGGCGATGAGGTCCTCAATCCGTGCTGTGGCAATGGGGTCTAGCGCCGCGCAGGGCTCATCCATCAGCAGCACACGGGGCTGCAAGGCCACGGCGCGTGCGATGCATAGCCGCTGCTGCTGCCCACCGCTCAGCCCGGTGGCCTGCTCATGCAGGCGGTCCTTCACCTCATCCCACAGCGCAGCGAGACGAAGGCTGCGCTCCGCTGCCTCTTCGAGTTCCCTTTTGTCCGTGACACCTGCGACCCTCAGGCCATACACCGCATTTTCAAAGATACTGCGGGGGAAAGGATTGTACTTCTGGAACACCATGCCCACGTTCCGGCGCAGGCTGATCACATCCACCTCGGGGGCATAAATGTCCACGCCATCCAGGCGAATGCTGCCGCTGACCACCCGAGCGCTCTCGACCAAGTCATTGATCCGATTGATCGACCGCAGCAGCGTGCTCTTCCCACACCCCGAAGGCCCAATCAGCGCCGTGATATCCTCACGATGCAGGTTCAGATCGACATCAAACAACACCTGATGATCGCCATAGGCATAATTGAATCGCTCCACTTGGATGAAGTGGGCGTCACATGTGGCTACAGTCGGCTCGGGCATAGGCAAAAATCAGGCTTGGATAAAGCACAGTCGAGCCTTGCAGACCAAGCCCGATTTTGTGGAAATCTCCGCAAAAGGGCGGCACCCAAATCACTGAACTCAGGCCCAAAGGCAGGGAACTCGCCTTCCCTCTAGTCTGAGCCAGGATGCCGGCGACGTCCGTTCATGTTCATGGACATGCCCGAGGAGCTGGAGGCATGTCGATTCAGATCCGAGCAGCTCGGCAGCCGCAGCTTTTCTTTCATGCGCTGTTTGTGCGTTTCCACCGTTTTGACACTGATGCTGAGCATGTAAGCGATCTCTTTGGTACGCAGCCCATCGCCGATCAGGTGGAAGATCTCAAGCTCTCGATCCGAGAGCACTTCGATGCCTTGGCTAGGGCCTGACGATGGGCTCTGCCATAGCTTTAGCCCCCCTAGCGCCCTTTGGCTCACGTAAACACCGCCTGAGCGCACCGTGGTCAGAGCTCTAAGCACTTCTCCACCCTCATCCTCCAGCATCACATAACCCAGAGCTCCTGCTTTGAGAGCCCGATGCACCTGAGTTGGTTCTGTCTTGTGGGCCACCACCAACACACTCGTCTTGGGGCGGTTTTTGCTCAAATCACGCACTAGGGTCAGATCCTCGCCGTGTTTGGCACACACGACCGTCAGGTCAGGCTTGTGCAGATCTCGCAGCTGCAAAGCTTCAGCACTTCGGGCCGTCTCACCGCACACCCGCAGGCCCGCCTCAATCACCAAAAGGTGTCTCAGGCCTAAGCACACCAATGGCTCAGGGCAGACGATCAGACTTGTGCTGTTCATTTCTTGGGAGTGAGGAAATAACAAAAAGCGCTCAAAGAGCATAGTCCTGCTTCCTTCAGCAAATTCAAAATATGTTTTTGAAGAGTGTTTGCTGACACTGAACTCAAAAAACCCTGTCAGGCTTTTTTTGAATTTGTCTGTGCCAACTCCAGTTCCCAAAGGCAATGGCTACTCGCAGTTCGTGTTTTTCTTCGCGGACAAGGTACCAGACTCTGCCTCCTCCGAATTTGCAGGATGCTCACCGACAGACAAGGCGTGGCTCTTCTGCTGACATGTGAATCATCCACTATTGGACCTAAACACCATGCCCGCCCCATGAATCTGCACGCCCCACCCCGCCACCTACCAGCGGCTGGCTTGGGCATTCAACCCGCAGCCACCCATGGCAGCTCGTGCAGGCCCAAGCCCGCCTCGGAAGTCACCTTCCCGCCGCAGCCTCAGGCCTGCACTAATCGCGCTGGAAGCGCGCTACTTGGTAGCGCCTCTTCGTCCGCCACCTGCTGGACAAGGCGGAGTCTGCGCAGCACGACCTTATGCACGAGTTCAGCCACATCCCCATGGCCTTACTTCCATTGGCACCTTCGAGCCGAAGGTCATTGTCACCAACGAAACCACCGAAGCACTATACGTCACCATTACCGCGCTGTGATGGGGGCATCTGAGTTGAGAACCACCTTTCGCCCATGAAAACACACCATGATCCCCACCCTTCATGCCGCAGGCAGATGCCGCTTCAGGATAAGGGCCACCACCCACGGATCGGCTATCGCCTAACGAGAAAGGAGGTGGCACGATGAAAACAGCCTTCATGATCTCCTGCCGGAACGTCACAGAAGACGGGCCCGGCACAAAGCTCGCGGGATCGCTTTCCTATTTCACCGCGCCGCTGACGGCTGACCTCACGCAGTTTGCCTCCTGGACGCGGGTGAGCGGCACGGAAGTCACTCGCCTGCTGCTGGAGGAGACGGCGGCCTTTCCACAGATGACGGAGGAGGAAAACCTCAAGGAAATGCACCTTTCCCTTTTCATCCACGGCTACAACGTCAGCTGGAACGATGCGGCGCGCCGTTACACGAAAATGGTGAAGGACTTGTTCACGGGGAAGAAGTCCCTCGGGGTGCTGGTGCTGGTGACCTGGCCCTCCAACGGCAGCGTGGCGGGCTACCTGCCGGACCGCGAGGACGCTCGCGAGTCTGCGCCGCTGCTGGCAGAGCTGTTTGTTCGGCTGCACGACCATGTGCTGAAGATGCAGCGGCTGGCGGCCACGACCCATGAACCCGCCAAGGCCTGCAAGGCCAAGATCTCCGTGGTGGCGCACAGCATGGGGAACTATGTGCTTCAGAAGGCGCTGGCGGTGACCTCCAAGCGTCTGAACAATCCTTCCCTCATCACGCTCATCCACCAACTCGTCATGGTGGCCGCAGATGTGGACAATGACCTTTTTCAAGAGAGCCAGTCCCAGGAGGCGGACGGCAGCCTGATGGCGAATCTTTGTTACAGGATCACAGCGGCGTACTCTGGTCTCGATAGTGTGTTGGGAGCCTCTGCGGGCTTAAAACACTTTGGCAAGCGGCGACTGGGACGTAGCGGTCTGGCGGATGCCACACGTGTTTATGACAACGTCTGGCACCGGGACGTGAGCAGCCTGATCAGCGGTGCCCCGGCGGCGCATTCGGGCCTCTTCGATACAGCTGCGGGCGTCTCCTTCCTCCGGCAGGTGCTCCAAGGCATCGACCGTCAGCATATTTCCTGACTCCCTCCCATGCCCAAACCTTGCGCAACGATTCTGGCTAGTTCTTCAAACCATCACTGGGATGCTGGGTGCATGAATTTTGATCGCCTAATTTGGAATGCTCTGCTCATGCTTTTTCTGCCCGTGCTGCTGACTGGCTGCGCGGTGCAGACGTTTGATGAGGAGACGGGCACAGTGCATCTCTGGGGATTCGGGCATCTGGCGTTGAGCACGCAGAAACCGCTGACCAAGGACAGCCTACAGGCCGTGAGTGTGACCACCGACACGCTAGGGGTGCGCCTGGATAACACGCATTTCAATAGCGGCCTGGGCCTGGGCTACCAGGGCACACAGGTGACCTATGTGGTCAAAGATAATGCCGCGCTGAAAGTGGGCCGGGTGGGATGGCGAGGCCTGCGGCTGCTGCCACTTCCCGGCCAGCAGCCAGATGAAGATTCCCAACCTCAATCCACACCCGAAACGCCATGAAACGACCCTATCCACACTTCCTGAGCCTGCTTTCCGCAGCCCTTCTCTGTTCCTGCCTGGGCACCAAAACAGCCCTGCACATGAGTTCCTCCAACTTTGGCCTGAACATTGACACCACGCCTCCCACCACGGAACTCGGCCTGGGCCGCACGGAGCTGGCGGTGCAGCCAGGCTTTAGCCAGGGCCGGACGCCATCGTCACTCATGGGCTTCAGTGCCCGCGCGAAGACGGGCGGCTTCATCCAGCGCTTCATGTTCGGCACGAGCAGTGTCTTTTCCACGGGACAGGCGGCGGCGAACCTTGCCGCTGCAAGTTCTCCTGCAGCAACTTCGCAACAGGGTGTTGACCCCAATACTGACACATTGACTTTGGAAGAGCTGCACTCAGGGCTTGAACCGAAGCGACCCAGCATTTTGGAACTGTTGTGCGGTGACCGGCGCCGCACCCCCTTCAAAGAAGACGAGATGTTTCCGGTGGTTTGTGGAACCAAGACAAATTACGGCCTGAACATCGCCTGGGACCCCTCCACCCAGACGCCGCGCTCCGTGTGCGTGGGCTTCAACCGGAAAGAGCTGTCTTACGCCCCGATCGTGGGCGCTGTGAAGCAACCCAGGTACAAGGTGAAACTGCCCAGCGTGTTGGCAGTGCATCAGCAGGACACGACTGGGGGTGCTGAGGGTACTGGGGATGATGTGACCCAGGGGAACCTGAAATTTGATCACATCCAATACCTGGCCACGGGCAATGCTGCCGACAACTTGGCCAGGGACGCGGGAGTGAAGAGCGTGTTGAAGAAACAGCTCACGCAGACACAACCCAACCCAGAAAAACAGGAGGGCGGTGCCCCGGCTGAGCAGTAATCCGCTCTCCGCAGTCTGCGGTTCCGGGCTCCTCACACTCATAAGCGCAAGAAATTTTAAGTGCCATCATCATGCCAATCAGCAGTCAAGGATGGGAACTCCACGTCGTCCGCAATGCAGAGCAGACGCACGCCAACGGTATCCGGCGGCGCACTGTGGGAAGATACCAAGTGTATCACAATGGCGTGAGGCAGACCGGCGCGGGGCTTTCAGGCACGATGGCCGAGACCCGCGGCCCCGGTGCCAACCGGCCGACAGGCAATGGTCGGCGGATCGAAGCGGGCACCTATCCGCTCTTCACTCAAGACGGCGAAAGATACGTCACCATCGGCTACAGGGAATCGCAGGCCACGAATGTGAGCCCGAAGCCGGGCATTCTCCTCGGGGGGACGGACCAGCGTGTCGCCATCCTGATCCACCCCGGGCAGGGCTTCCTTTCGAGCATAGGCTGCTTCAACCCCTGCACCCGCCTGCCGAATGCGGAGGAGATGATTGATTATGTCGGAAGTCGCAGGCGGGTCATCCAACTTATTGATGATCTCCGGGCCTTCGCGGGCGCGGCTTTTCCGAACCGGAATGGACGGCGCATCCCCAACGCCACGATCGTGGTGGACGGTGAGCCAACGCCTTGATTTTAGAACCTCTCCAGCGCCACCGCGCGGCGGGCTGGGCGCATTTTCATACACGATACCTCCACTCCATACCTTCATGGCCACCAAGAAAACCGCCGCTAAAAAGGCTGCTGGACCAGGCCCGGTGCCTGCTCCAGCACCTGCCGCGGCCCTCGCCCGTTCCTGCCGGCTTCACGGCTCCTTCATTTACCAAGTGCAGCCGACCATCAACCGCTACGGGGGGATCGACCTCACGGTGGCGGCGATGCTGCGGATGCAGATGTCTCATGCATGGATCCGCATCCACGGCACGCAGGCCTACTCTGCGGCAGAAAAGCAGCGCATCCGTGACCTGACGGCGGCCTTGCGCACGGCGGGCATCGGCGTCGCGGGCTGGGGTTGGTGCCAGGGCTCCGTGCCGCTGGCGGAGGCCAATCTGGCGCTGAGAGAATCAGAGAGCCTGGGCATGACGGACTATGTGGCGGACATCGAGCAGGGGGTTAGCAATGCGCACTGGACACCGCAGGAGGTGACGGCCTTCTGCCAACGTGTGCGGGCAAACCTGCCGGGCTCCTTCGGTGTGACGACCTTTGGTTTGATCGACTGGCATGAACCGGGATTAATGCAGGCTGCTTTGCCCTTTGTGGATTTCTTCAACCCGCAGGTCTATTGGTTTAATTTTCCCAACCAGCAGATGGTAAACCAGTTCCGCCGCCCGGATGGCACGCGCTACCGGGTGAACGAGCCTGGGGAATACATGGAACTTTGCATCGATCGCTGGGTGAGGCTGATGGGAGGCACGCCAAAACGGCTGGTGGTGGCGGGCCAGGCCTACTGGAATGAAGGAAACACTCAGACTCAGGCAGAGGCGAAGCTGGTGCAATTCCTCTCCGGCTGGAACGGTTACAACCGGGTGGCTGGATTGAACTGGTGGCACCTGGGCGGCGGCTCTGCGATGAGCCATGCTATGGTGGAGCGGATTGTCGCCGCACGTCTCGGTCAGAAAAACTACGCGCCTTGATCTCTCAATGAACACCTCCAATCAACCTTTTTCAAAACTTCAGGGTAGGCGTGCCTGCTTGGGTCAACTGCTTGCTGCTGCTGGGGGGCTGGGCGGTGTGGCCTGCCAGGCGACACGCGCTGTGTCGGCACTGCCGCCAGAACTTCTGGCTCGGTGGACTAGCCTAGTGCGTGACAAAGGTGGCTATGACCTCCAGCAGGAGGATTTAGGGACGAAGGGTATCCAGGGCTGGGAAGGGTTTCCGACGCGGCTTTATGCTTACCACGCAAAGAAAGAGAGGAATGGCACGAGAAAGCGAGGTCTGGCTGTTATGCTAAATCCTGCTCCTGAGCAGGTTGCCCGCTGGCTTTTGCAGGCTGTGCAAGAAGTGAAGGGAGGGCATGACGAGTTGCTCGCGGAAAAGTTGCTGAAGGTTACCTCTGGGGCCTCGGGGTTTCAGTTTCTGGTTCGTGGTGTGCATTGGGAGGACATGAACCGCACGGGAGTGAATACGGCATACACATTCAGGGATGGGGTAACAGTGCGCCTGAAAGGGCTGCAAAATCAGTGGCCCACACGCGCGCTGACTGAGCAGGAGCTGAGTTATGCGCTGGACTGTGATGAGGCGGACGTCATGGAGACAATGAGATATGCGCGCATCCAGTCCACCACGCGGGAGATGTACCGTGCGAATGGAGGGACCAGGCCGGTGACAGGTCATGCCTGGCGAGCGGTGGTGCGTCAGCTGTATCAGGCGGCCTGGGGCCAGGACCGCAATGAACTGATGGTGGCTCGTGCTAGGTCACTATTCTGATTACTTTTACCTCATGAAGTATCTTTTGCGTTTACCAGCCAGCCTCTTGATGGCGTGCCTTGTTCCCTCCTGCATCGGGTGGAATCATGGGAAGATTACCCGCTCTAGTTCGCAGGCAATCCCCACAGAGCACCCAAATTTGGTAGGTGTTGCACGGTCTAAGTGCGGTGTGGTTTCGAAGGTCGCTTTCATTGAATATGATTCCCGTGGCAGGACTCTCCAGGCTGACCAGGTGACGTATGCTTTGCGGGAGCTTGCGTCCGTGCATGTTCAGCGCGGGTGGAAGCTGCTCGTTGTGCATTATGTTCATGGTTGGAAAAATGGAGCGCTCTCAGGGGATGCGGATCAGTTTCAGCGCTTCATCGCACAGCTTGGGTCTATTGGTAATTACCCAAACAAGAAAATTAAGGTGTTGGGCATCTACCATGCCTGGCCTGGTGCGCCTTTTAGTCCCCTAAAGGAGGTAAAGCCTCAGAAGTTAGCGATTAATGATGAGCTTCAGCCCTTGCAAGAGAGGCCTCTTGGGTGGTTGCTCTCACTGCCGCAGGAGTTATCCATTTGGGAGCGATGGTGGGTGGCGGGCAGGGTAGGTCGAGCGGAGGGGGAGGATGCAATGTCTGGGGTTATTCAACGGCTGAATTTGGTGACGCACGAGAAGCGAGGTGGGGCAATTTTGATCGGCCACTCGATGGGCGGGCTGATCAGTGAACTGGCGGTGGTGAAGAGGATGGCGAAAGCGCCCGATGCGCCCTGTTATCCCGACCTCGTCTTTCTGATGAATGCCGCCTCCCAGGCTGTGGAAGCACGCTATGCCTTAGAAACACTCAATGCCAGAGGCATGGCTGGTGGTGAAGAAGTACGACCCAAAATTTTCGCCATCACTTCCAAAGCGGATTGGGCCACAGGCATGCTGGCACCTGTGGTCCGCCCTGTCTTGCTGCCTGTGTATGCTATTAAACATCCCCGGTCGATTCCCACCCCGAGCTATCTGCTGAAGTGCCCAGGGCATCACCAAGGGCTGATTTCTTATGATGTGGAGAAGGCAACCTGGGAGAAGTATGGGCAGGTCATTCAAATTCCATTGGGTACTGTTGGTTCTGGAAAAGACAGCCGCCCGGTTAACCGCATGGATTGGCTTGTTGAGATCAACCTCTGGCCGCATCTTGAAAATGGTGACACGCAAAAGGCTATGGGTGTAGAAAATAAGAAGATCAGCAGAAGGGTCGCCATCATTCCTCCTGCGACAGGCTCTGCGGCGCACCGGAAAGCTCAGGGAGCGGAAAGCATCCGGCATGCCGAGGTCTGGCAACTCAAGACGCGTTTAATGAAGATGGGGACGAAGAATGATCTTTATCCTGTGGTGAGCGTGGATACTGGCCTCATTGATGATCACTGCGACATCTGGGACACGCAAGCAGTCAGTGTGCTAGTGGCTGCGATCCGTATGAGCGGGATTCTGTCCAAATGATCGATTTGGTAGTCGGCTCAGCTAAACGTCCCGCGCAGGTAGCTTTCGGTGAGTTTTTCTTTCGGGCGGTCGAACATGATTTCGGTTTCACCGAATTCGATGAGTTTGCCGAGGTGCAGGAAGGCGGTGTAGTCGCTGACGCGCACGGCTTGCTGCATGTTGTGCGTGACGATGATGACGGTGTAGTCGTGGGCGAGTTGGTGGATGAGCTCCTCGATCTTCAGGGTGGCGATGGGGTCCAGGGCGGAGCAAGGCTCGTCCATGAGCAGGACGTCGGGATGCGTGGCGATGGCGCGGGCGATGCAGAGACGCTGCTGCTGGCCGCCGCTGAGGCCGAGTGCGTGATCGTGCAGGCGGTCTTTGAGCTCATCCCACAGGGCGGCTTGCCTTAGGGCGTGCTCGACGGCGGCATCCAGGGTTTCGCGATCGTTTTCCCCATGGACGCGGAGGCCGTAGGCCACGTTTTCGTAGATGGTTTTGGGGAAGGGGTTGCTCTTCTGGAAGACCATGCCGACTTGCTTGCGCAGTTGGGTCAGATCGACGTCAGGGTCATGGATGTTTTTGCCCTTCACGAGGACGGCTCCACGGGCGATGCGGGCGCTGGGCACGCGGTCGTTCATGCGATTGATGCAGCGCAGCAGGGTGCTTTTGCCGCAGCCGGAGGGGCCGATGAGTGCGGTGACGCGATGCTTTTCCACTGCGAGCTGGATGTGGTGGAGGGCGATTTTGTCCCCATAGGCAAAGTCCATCTCCCGGATCTCGACGACGGGTGGTGTGGCGGTGGACTCGTGGGACGGCATGGGGCGGCTGAGAGGGGCCTGCGGCAGGGTGGAGGTGGCAGAGCCGCGCCTGTGATACTGACGGCTTTCGGTCAATCAAGCTCCTATTCCTTTTCGAAGCGTCGGCGCAGTTCGGTGAAATAGCGGCGGACTTGCTCCCGCCGGGCGGGAGGCAGGGCGGCTTCGTCTAGGGCGGCTTCTTCAGCAGCAAGTGCTTCCAGGACGACGGTGCTGCCCTGGCGCGAGGCTGCCTCTGGGCGTGCGCCGCCTTCGACGCTGCGGGTGGTGGAGGCTCCTTCCTGATTTTGCTGGGCGGTGACGACGGCTTGCTGGCTGCTAGCACTGGCGGCGGTGGGGTCGGCCTTGAGTTCGGCTTTTCCCACGCCGGGTTCTTTTCCGCCGGGGATGGCGAGGGCGATGGCGGGTCCGTTTGGGTCGGTGGATCCTGGCGGGCCAAGGAAGAGGGCATCGGGCTTTTGGCTGGGGTCCTGGCCTGGGATGGGGGCAAAGAGCATGGGCTGTCCAGGCGCGGCTTTTTGTCCAGGTTGGCCGGGCTGGAGCTGCATTTTCTGCGGCTGGCCAGTGCCAGGGATGGGCGTCTGCTGCATCATCTGCTGGCTGAGCTGACTGAGGCCGGGAGCCTGCATTTGCTGCGGAGCCTGCCCTAGGGGTGGGGTGGCGGTGCTGGGGGGTTGGCCAGCGTTCGGTGGCACCTTGGGGCTTTGGCCGACGGGGGCTTGCCCTTGGGGGCCGGATTGACCTGCGGCGGCCATCTTTTGCATTTCTCCGGCCTGATTTTGTCCGGCCATGCTGCTGCCGGCATCGCGGAGCTGCTGGGCTAGTTTTTCGAGCTGCTGGCTGGCTTCTTCTCGCTTGGCCTGCTGGCGCATGGCCTCGGCTAGCTTTTGATATTCGGTCCCCGCTTCAGCGGTGCGTCGCTTGGCCATCTGGGTGGCGGCACTGAGCACGTGTTGCCCGACCAAGCGGGTGCGGTCGGCGGCTTCGGCGCTTTTTTGTTGGTCGCTCAGGGTTTCGCTCCAGCGCTCGGTGGCGTCTTGGCTGAGCTGGGGAGAGCTGAGGGTGCGCGCGATTTTCTCGGCGGCGGTGGCACTCTCGGCGGCGCGGCGGGCAGCGACGGCATCGCCCAGGTCGGCGGTGTCGGCCTGGCGACGCATGGCGCGGATGAGGGCCTCAGACGCCCAGGCATCTCGATCAGCCGCGAGTCGATTTGCGAGCTTTTCGGCCTCGCGGGCGCGCTGCTCCAGATCGGCGATGACGCCGCGTGCGTCTTTGCCTGCGGCGTTATCTAGGGTTTCGGCAGCTTGTTGAATGCTCTTTTGCAGTTCCTTCAGGTCCTTTTGCTCGGCTTCATCCAGGCCGCTGAGTTGTTTTTTGTCCCAGCCAGATCGGTTGAGCTTTTTAGCCTCGGCTTGGGCGGCGGCAGCCATGTTGTCATCCACGATCAGGGCAGCGACCCGAGGCTGGAGGGACTGAAGCAGCAGGCTGCCCAGGAGAAGGAGCACAAAGGGGGAGGTGAGCTTTTTGTCAAAAGACAACGGCAGGTGCTGCGGTAGCTGCTGGAGTGCGCTGGGCAAGTGGGCGAGCTGGGCGCTGAGGTGAGCGCTGGCCTGAGGGCTGAGGGACTCGGGCGGCTGCTGCTGAAACCACCAGGCGCTGGCAAAGGCCTCTCTCCGACCGGCGATCTGATCCCAGAGGGCAAAGGCGCTGTAGAGGGAAGGACGATGCAGCCAGGTCCAAACGCCTGCTCCCACGAGCCAGGAGAGGAAGGTGAGCCAAGCCAGACTATGCATCCAAGCCTGCCCGAGCAGCAGCCCGAGCAGCGGGAAAAGAACAATGGCTGCGCTAGCAGCGATCCAGGTGCGCGTGAGCAAGCTCAGCCAGCGCCGCAAGCCAACACGCAGCGCGAGGCGCGGGGCGATGTGGGTGAATCCTCCAGAGGCGGCAGGGCTGCGATCCATGGCGGCATTTTGACCTGCACCTGGGTGGGATGCGAGCGCTTTATGCAGCAGGGCCGCGATGCAGCAGCGAAAGATACCAAGCTAGGATCTGCGGGCCGCTGAACAGCCAGAGGAGTGCACCCGCGGCAAGGTAGGGGCCAAAGGGGATCTTTTGCCCCCACTCGCTGTGTCCAAAGAGGCGAGAGAACCCCGCGATGAAGGTGCCGAGCACGGAGGCCGCGAGTATGGTGAAGAGCACGCACTGCCAACCCATGAAGGAGCCAATCATCATGAGCAGAAGCACATCACCAAAGCCCATCGCCTCCCGTGGAATCACGATGTGGGTGGTGGTGCCCTGGAGGAAGGTGACTCCTTCGAGAGCGAATTCGTCGAGCTTGCCATCGGCCTGGCGGACCTTCAGCTTTTCCATCCAGAGTTCAGCGCTGACGTTTTGATAAGAGCGGTCATTCACGGCCAGTGCGGGGGCGGTGATGATCATGCGGTCGCTGGCGCGGGAGAAGATGTCACCCCATCCAGTCTTCTCTTCGCCGAGAGTGACGACGGGCGGTTCTTTCTCATCAGGCTGGGTCACGCTCCACGGGGTGGGCGCATCGTAGCGCAGGCGGCGGCGGCCAAAGGCGAGTTTGCCCAGCTCGACCACAAGCCATAGCCCGCCCAGACCGAGGGCGGCGCTGGCGAGGGACATCATGCCACCCCGGAGGGCGGAGGTCTCATTCATCAGAGCAGGGATGAGAGTGGCACCGATGAGGCCGATGGCAGTGCCGCCAAGCGTGATCTCGTGCGGCAGGATGTAGTGCTCGATGTCGATGAAGCTGCCGGCCACCAGAAGGCTGGCGAAGAGCCACAGCAGCAGCACCTGGGGGCCCCAGACGGCGATCTGAGACCAGTCACCGCTCACTTTCCAAAAGATGCCGTAAAAGAGCATTCCCGTCAGCAGCTCCACGCCAAGGTAGCGTGCGGAGATGGAAGTGCCACAGTTCGCACAACGCCCGCGCAGCAAGATCCAACTGACCAGTGGGATGTTGTGATACCAAGGGATCTGGTCCTTGCAGGCCGGGCAAAAGGAGCGCCGAGGATTGTTCACAGAAATGCCACGTGGCAGGCGATAGATGACCACATTGAGAAAGGAGCCGATGCCTGCCCCCATGAAGAAACAGAGGAAATGAAGCAGCGAGTTGAGAATCTGATAGCGGCTCATGGACAGTGGGGGGTTGGATTGAGGCAAACTTACCTTGCGAGAGGCGTGGGCGGAAGCAAAAAAGGCCCACATGTCATTTTCTCGTGTGAGCGCATTGCTTGGTATTCTCGGCCTTGGCTTGTCATCCTGCATGTCGTCTTCACGGCAAGATGCGGTGCAGAGGCAGGCGGTGATTCAGCGTGCAGCCATCTATCGACTCGTCAGTGTGACGCACTCGGTGCCTAGCCTGAAGATCGACCTGCGTTACGGCACGGCAGATAACATCACCCAGCGTCCGCTTTATCCCCGCTACATGCCCGTGCTGCTGCATGAGAGCACCGCCGAGCGTGTGAAGGTGGCCCAAGCTGCGCTGCAGGCCCGTGGCTATGGTCTGATGATCTGGGATGCGTGGCGCCCGCCAGAGGTGCAGAGAGAGCTCTACGCGCAAGGGGGGAAGACGGGGCTTTTCCTGAATCCAGACACAGGCTGGTCTCGGCATTGCGGTGGTGTGTCGCTGGATGCCACTCTGGTCGATGCGGAAGGGCGTCCGCTCAAGATGCCCACGTCGTTTGATGAAAACATGGACCCGAAGCGACGGCTGCCACAGGTAGAGAATGCTGCGGCTTTGCAGCATGTGGCATTGCTGCATGAAGTGATGCGCGCGGCTGGACTCATGCCTCTGCCGGGAGAGTGGTGGCACTTTGATGACATCGACTTTCTGCACCATCCGGTGCGTGTCGTGTGGGCCAAGGAAGTCGGCTTGAAGCTACCTTGAGACAGGGCACCGATTCAGAGCTGTGGCGTCCAGCGCTTGTTGCGGCGAATGACCGGCAGGTCATCCCAGGCAAGGTGGACCCCCTGACGATGAATGTTGATCAAAATGCCGATAGCCATCATTGCGGCGAGCAGGCTAGAGCCACCGTAGCTGACAAAAGGCAAAGGCAGGCCTTTGTTAGGCAGCAAAGCTGTGGTGACGCCCATGTTGATCAAGGCCTCCAGGCCAAGCAAAAAAGTCAGACCGAAGCCCAGTAGCTTGCCAAAACGATTCGGGGCATAGGCGCTGATGCACATGCCAGAAAACACCAGGAACACAAAGACCACCACTGTGCCGATCGTGCCCCAGAGTCCGAGTTCCTCACCGACCATGGGAAAGATGAAGTCGGTGTGGGCTTCAGGAAGATAGGACAATTTCATTCGGCCTTCGCCTAGCCCACGACCCTCCAGCCCCCCTGAGCCAAAGGCCAACCACGACACCCACTGCTGAAGACCAATGCCGTCTTTGAATCTTTCCAGATCAAAGATGGCCATCACGCGCTCGAGTCGATTCGGAGCAAACTTGATCCCGACCAGCAACGCCGTAGCCGCCAGCGTGCCAAGGATGACGAAGTAGCGAATCCGTGTGCCTGCGACAAACATGATGCCTGCTCCGACCATGGTGGCCACAGCGGCATTGCCCAAGTCCACCTCACAACCGATCAGCAAGACAATCACTCCAAGAATCAAACTTGGCTTCAAAAGCCCAGCTTTGAAGGTCTGCTCCAGCTGCTGATGCGTGGCAAACCAACCTGCCATGGCCATGATCAAAGCAATCTTCGCGAGTTCGGAAGGCTGCAAGTTCAGCGATTGGAATCCGATCCAGCGCGTGGCTCCGTTCACTCGATGTGCCAGCACGGCCTTGTAGCCCAGTAGCTCAGCCAAATGCCATTCGTAACACAATGCCAGCCCCACGATGGCACCGGCGAAAAGCCACCAACGCCATTGATACCAGCGGTTATAGTCGATCAACGCCATGACCATGCAGACGAAGAACGAGATGCCTACCCAGATCGCCTGTTTCCAAAGCGTGACATAGTCCTCACCACCACCTTCTTCCGTGAAAAAGCTGGTGCTGGCCAGCATCGTCATGCCGAGTCCGACCAGCAGAGCGACTGTCAGGATCAAGATGAGGATGGAGTGTCTGGCCATGGCTAAAGGGAAGGAGAGTCAAAGGGTAAAAGTCGAACCATCAGCTTTGCGCAGTGTCATTTGCCAGGAATGACGAGCTTCATGCCTTCTCGCAGCGCTTCAGGCTTCGCGATCTTGTTCGCTGCTTGCAGCGATTTCACCGTTACACCATGACGGATGGCGATGGCGTAAAGGGTTTCTCCCGAACGAACGGTGTGTGACTTTAGCTTCACGGCAGCAGGCACGCTGGATTTTTTCGTGGGTGCCTTTTCTGCTGCTGGTGGGGTATAGCGTGGTTTCACGGGAATAGCCTTCGGCACATCATCTTCCGCCTTTTCACTCTGCTTGGCGATGGGCTTTGGCTCAGGTTTTGCGGGGGGGGCTTCCTGCACCTGAGGGGTTTGTTTCTTCGGGGCAGCCGGGGTCGCAGGAGAGCTGTCCTCCGCTGCTGTAGGTGCTGCCACCTTGGCCATGCTTTCGCCCATAGCGGCTGAAGAAGTGCCTGCGGGTGGGCTTTCCTGAACATTCGGCTTCACCATGGAATTCGTTTCAGAACCAGGCACAGGAGCTAGGTCATTTTCAATCGTCGGGCTGAAGGAGAAGGTCTTTTCTCCTGGAGCGACCAGCGGCATCGGGGCCTCAGCTGCGCTGATGCTCGTCGTAGGAGTCGCCACTGGCAATGTGCCATCGACTCCCGCTACACCCACGCCCACAGCTCTGACGGCAGGTTTCCGTGGGTAACGAATGATGCTGTTGGTTTCGAGCTGGGTGCCTTTGTCCAGCATGTTCATCTGGATTAGCACTTCCTTGGTGACACCTAGCTTGGTCGCCACGCTGTCAAGGCTGTCGCCTGTTTTCCATTCATAAGTCGCACACTCTTCGATCGGGATCTGAGCGGCTGTGTCTGCGACGTGCACGGCGGGTGGTGGCAGTGCGCTAGGAGTTGTCGTGTTGTTCACGACGAGGCTGGTTGGAGCAGCTTCTTCGCCATTCAGCCAATCATAAACAATGATGCCACCGATGACGACCACATGGATGAGCAGCATGACAAAGAACATGCGTGCCATGCCAGAGTTAGGCTCATGCTGGTTCCATTCGGCTTCTTCATTCACCATGGCGACACGGTGCTTGTGTTTTTCGCCTTCGACCAAGTTTAGCAGCAGTTTGTTTTTCTTTTTCATGGTGGTTCTCAGGTTTGTGTGTGTGAAAGCAGAGCGTGCGGGATCATCGAATGGCCTGGGCCGCAGTGCGGAACGCATCTCCGCGCTGACCATATCCGCTGTACATGTCGAATGAGGATGTTCCCGGGCTGAGGATGATGCTGTCGCCGGGCAGAGAAAGCTGAGTTGCTTGCTTGACCGCATCGTCCATGTCCGAGGCGATCCGGCAGGGCAGAAGATCGGAGAAGGTGTCGTGCAGGGCTTGTTTGATCTCGCCGATCAAAACCATGGCGCGCACCTGCCCATTGAGGGCAGCACGCAGAGGTGTGTAGTCCAGACCTTTTTCTTTGCCGCCAGCGATGAGCACAATCGGACGTTCCATGGCTCCGATGCAAGCCTCCAAGGCATGCAGATTCGTCGCTTTGGAGTCATTGATGTATTCGCGCCCATTCCATTCGTGAACCAACTCGCAGCGATGCTTCGGTGGCTCGTAACTGGCGATGGCCTTCAAGGCATCTGGATAGGAAACGCCGTGGACTTCACAGGCCAGCATTGCCGCCAGAATGTTCTCCATGTTGTGGCGTCCACGCAGTCGGATTGGCGTGCCATCACCCACGTGATGACCTTTGATCCAAAACTCACCTTTGGCGTAGCACGCGTCTGCTTCTGACCCATAGGCCGAGAAGGTGAGGCGCTTGGCTTTGCCAGAGGAAACCGATTCCCCAGCTCGAACGATGGCCACATCGTCTTCGGTGACATTTTCAAAGATGCGGGATTTGGCGGCAAAGTATTCGCCCATGCCCGGATAACGATCAAGATGGTCTGGCGCAAAGTTCAGCCACAGACTGGCCTTGGCGCGGAACTTTCGGATGGTTTCCAACTGGAAGCTGCTGACCTCCAGAGAAAGCACGTCATAGCGCACGCCTGAGGCAACGACTTCGCTCAGCGAAACTCCGTGGTTGCCACAGGGGAGAGAGCGTCGTCCATTGGCCTCAAAAACATGAGCGATGAGTTCCGTGCAGGTGCTTTTTCCATTGGTGCCTGTGATGGCCACCATGGGCATGTCTGTCAGTTGAAAAGCAAACTCGGTTTCGCCTTCCAAGTAGGTTCCTGCGTCGGTGAATTTTTTCGGTAAAGGCCAGCTTTCATCCAAACCTGGGCTGAGGATGACTCGCTGAAAATCTCCAGGCCTGACCTGAAAATCTTTTGCCTCTTGCCCGATTGTCGTGCGGAATCCTTCAGCCTTCAGTTTCTCGACGGATGCTTGAATCTTCGTGGGGTCTCCTTCATCAAAGACGGTGACTTCAGCTCCTTGCAGTCTTGCAAGACGTGCAGCACCCAACCCGCTACGACCGGCACCGAGGATAGCGAAGTGTTGTCCAGAAAACGCAGGCATGATCAACGAAGTTTAAGGGTCGCGAGTCCGAGAAGAGCGAAGAAAAGCGAGAGGATCCAAAAGCGAACGATGACTTGGTTCTCGTGCCAGCCGCCCAACTCGAAGTGGTGGTGGATCGGGGCCATGCGGAAGATGCGTTTGCCACGCTTTTTGAAGCTGACGACCTGTAGGATGACGCTCAAGGCCTCCATCACGAAGACTCCGCCAACAAGAGCGAGAACGATTTCCTGACGGCAGGCAATCGCAATGCTGGCAATGCAGCCACCAAGAGCTAGGGAGCCTGTGTCGCCCATGAACATCTTGGCTGGATGCGCATTGAACCAAAGGAAGCCAACGCAGGAGCCTGCCAGTGCCATGGCGATGATCGGTATCTCATTCGCCAAGGAGTGGTGCGGCACCCCTAAGTATTCGGAATAGAGAGCACTACCGGAAACATAACCAAAAGCTGTGTAGGCGACGGCTGTCGTCAAAGAGCAGCCTGTGGCAAGTCCATCCAAACCATCGGTGAGATTCACCGCATTCGATGCACCCACGATGATGAGCGTGAAGAAGGCGACTGCTAGCAGGCTCATGTCCTCCAGAACGGGACCTTTGTAGAAGGGAAGAAAGAGTGCTCTCAAGGTCGAATCCCCGCCGAACTGAAAGAAGGCCGTCTCATGGGCTTTTGTGGCTGCATCCAAGGTAGCATCTGTCGGTACGAGGTAGCAGAACACCAAGGCAGTGATCACGGCCACACCGCTCTGCCAAATGAGTTTCAACCGAGCGCTGACCCCTTTGGAATTCTTTTTGCTGATCTTCAAGTAGTCATCGCGAAAGCCAAGGGCTCCCAGACCAATCGTGCAGAACAGGATATTCCAGACCATGATGTTGTCCCACTTGGCCCAGATGAGCGTGGATACTACAATCGTTCCCAGGATGAGTATGCCGCCCATGGTCGGGGTGCCCGCTTTTTTGCCATGAAGTTCAAAAAGCTTGTGAACTTCTTCTGCGGTTCGAATGGGTTGTCCGATCTTCAAAGAAATGAGTTTGCGGATCAAGCGCTCTCCAAAAAGCAGCGAAAGCACAAAGGCCGTGATCGCTGCACCACCTGCGCGGAAGGTGTGATACTTGAAGATGTTCAGCAGCTTGTAGAGGAACGAGTCGTCTCGGATCCAATCGGCGGCTTCCAGCCAGTTTCTGAGTTCGTAGAGCCAGTAAATCATGAGTTAAGGAAATGAGTAAGCACCTTCTCCATGCCAGCGGAGCGGCTTCCTTTGAGAAGCACGGCATCTCCCGGTTGAAGGATCGTTTTCAAGTGAGCTGCACAGGCTTCGTGGGATGGAAAATGAACAGCGTTGTCTAGTCCCTTGGTGCGAGCTTCATCACTGATGAGTGAGGCACCCTCACCCACGGTGAAAAGGGCATCGAGCTTCAGCTCTGTGGCATGATGGCCAACGCTGCGGTGACCTTCCTCGGCGTGATGTCCCAATTCTCCCATGCGTCCCAGCACAGCGACTTTGCGGCCGGTGTTGCTCAAGGAAGCCAGTGCGGTGAGTCCAGCTTTCATTGAGTCTGGATTAGCGTTGTAGGAATCGTCAATGAACTGAATGCCGCCCAAGGTCTTTGTCTCCATCCGACCGCTAGTCAGCTTGGACTGGATCAAGGCCTCAGCAATCTCTGTGGGGCTGATGCCATGAGCCCAGCCCATGCACGCCGCGAGCGCTGCATTGCCCACCATGTGCTCTCCCATGATCGGGAGGAAAGTTTCGACAATCTCGCCACTGAAATCGAGTTTGAAGGCTGTGCCATCCGCACGGGTTTGCAGATCAAAGGCACGCACATCGCCTGCCTGGGTGCCTGCTCGATAGACGGTGGCCTGACAGTGACGGGCGATCAGGTCGCTGTATTTGTCATTCGCATTCAGCACCACGATGCCATCGGACGGAACATTGGCAGGAAGTGTGCCTTTTTCCCAAGCAATGGCGTCCTGAGTGCCCAAGTGCTCGATGTGGGCCATGCCCACGTTGGTGACGATGGCGGCATCGGGCAGCGCGATATCGACCAAGACTTTGATCTCACCGGCATGGTTCATCCCCATCTCCACGACACCACACTCATCCTCTTCTTCTAGGCTAAGAAGGGTCAGGGGGACGCCAATATGATTGTTCAAGTTGCCCTGCGTGGCGCGTGTCTTGAACTTGCAGGACATGACTGTGGCTGTCAGGTCCTTGGTGCTTGTTTTGCCATTGCTCCCTGTGAGTCCGATGATCTTTGGCTGCAAAAGGGAGCGATAGGCGCGTGCTAGATCTTGCAGCCCCACCAACGTGTCTTCGACTTCGATCATGGCGCAAGCAGGCGCTTGGATGCCCCGACCGCGTTGCACCAAACATGCGCTTGCCCCTGAGGCCACGACTTGAGGGAGAAAGTCATGCGCATCAAATTTCTCACCCTTCAGTGCGATGAAAAGATCTCCAGGTGCAACCTTACGCGAATCAGTGACGATTCGTGAAACGTGGCCAGTAGCGACGGCGGCGAGTTGGCCGTTCGCAAAGGTGCTCAGAGTCTTAAAGTCCAAGGGCTTCATGGTCGCGATTGAGAGCGGTGGTCACTGGGGCCTCTGTGAGAACGTCTTGCATCAGAGGGGCGCGGATCTGCATCGCTGGTTTGGCCTTCACGAGCCATGCGCTCTGCTTCTCGTTCGGCCTCCCTCGCTTTTCTTTCCGTGTCACGATCTCCGATCAATTTCTGGAGCAACTGACGCACAACGCGGCGGTCATCAAAGTCATGTTTGCTGCCTTGAATCTCCTGATAGGTCTCATGCCCTTTGCCAGCGATGAGAACAATGTCGCCATCTCGGGCATTTTCCAAGGCGACCTTGATGGCTTCCTTTCGGTCCACGATGGTGGCATGATTTTTGGGGCGACCAAAGCCCTTCACCGCATCGGCGATGATGGCTTCCGGCTTCTCACTGCGAGGATTGTCGCTGGTGACGATGCAGATGTTGCTTCCTGATTCAGCGGCGGCTGCCATCTTGGGACGCTTGCTGCGGTCACGATCACCGCCACAGCCAAAGACCGTGATGATGCGCCGTGGTTTCATAGCCTTCAGCGTCTTCAGCACGTTGACCAAGGCATCTGGGGTGTGAGCATAGTCCACAAAGACCTGGAATCGCTGATTGTCTGTCGTAACTCGCTCCAGCCGACCTGGAACTTGAGGCGAATTTTTCAGATTTGCGATGGTTTCACGCAGGTTCAGGCCAGCGGCATGGCAGGCTGCTAGTGCGCCGAGGGCATTGTAAATGTTGAAGTCTCCGATGAGAGGGATGCGCACCAAGAATGAGCGTCCTTTGACCTCGAGCTCAAAGGTGCTGCCTGTCATGTCATAGCGCGGATTCACGGCACGATAGTCAGCGCCAACACCAAAGCCGAACTTGAGCACGCGTCCGCTGCTTTCGTGCTTTTGAATCAGTTTCCGACCCCAAGCATCGTCTAGGTTGATGACCATGCTGCCCTTGGTTTGGCTAGCGATGATTTCAAAGAGTTTGGCTTTCGCTTGGAAGTAGGCCTCCATCGTGCCGTGGTAGTCCAGATGGTCTTGCGTCAGGTTGGTGAAGACTCCGGTGGTAAAGGGCAGTCCAAAGACACGCTCTTGATCAAGCGCATGGGAGCTCACTTCCATGGCGCAGGCTTTGCAGCCGTGGTCACGCATCTGCGCGAAGAGACGCTGGATTTCGAGAGATTCGGGTGTCGTGTGGGTGGCTGGGACTTCTTTTCCCCCGATGTCAAAAGTGACCGTGCCGATGAGCCCGCAGCGTTTCTGCCCGGCATTCATCAGATGATGCATCAAAAAGGCGGTCGTGGTTTTGCCGTTCGTTCCTGTGACGCCGAGTAGCGCTAGGCCTTTCGCAGGAAAGCCATGCAAAGCCGCCGAAAGCTGGGCCAAAGCGACGCGGCTCTGCTTCACATGAATCCAAGGCGTCTGACATGCGTCGGGGGGGGCTTGCTCTGCAATGATAACGGCAGCTCCTGCTTCAATGGCTTTCGGGATGAAAGTGTGTCCATCCGAAGTGGAGCCGCGCAAGGCGACAAAGGCAGTTCCTGGCCCTGCTTGTCGTGAATCGTAGGTGAGCGCAGAGATCGTGCTGTCCAGATTTCCACTGGCCACGGGTCGATCGAGATGGGTGATGATTTCGCGTAAAGTCATGGTTCCTGAGTGCCTCTTTCGAGAGCGAGTGGCCGAGTCGGCCGGATGGAGAGTTGCTTCAGCACTTCGGCTGCAATTTCACCAAAGATGGGGGCCGCCATTTTGCCGCCACCGACGGCATCATCGGCATCTGTTTTCGGATAATCGAGCACGACGACACAGGCGATCTTGGGGTCATCAGCGGGTGCATAGCCGGCAAAGGAGGCAATCCATTGCTTGGGTGGATAACCACCTTTTTTCCAACGCCCGCTTTTATCATCTTTGAAGGTGTAGTTAGCATCGTAGCGGCGGGTGGTTCCTGTTTTTCCGGCCACTTTCAGACCTTCCGTGTTGGCACGGCTTCCGGTGCCTTCTTCTACGACCAACTCAAAGAGTTCACGCATGGCGCGTGCCGTTTGTCCTTTGCAGACTTGGCCAACGGACTCCGCAGGGAAGACTTGCACCTGGCGTCCGCCATCACTGACGATGCGGTCGATCAAGCGAGGACGCATGAGCACACCATTGTTCGCGATGGCGGCGTAGGCCATGACCATTTGGATGGGAGTGCAGCTGATCTCATAGCCGATGGGAAAGCGGGTGTGGGTGGTGTTCGACCATTTCCTGGGATCAGAATTGTAGTGCCCAGCTTTTTCTCCTGTCAGGGGCAGGTTCGTGGGACTGCCAAAGCCAAAGCGTTTCACGTATTCCAGGAAGTCGGTTTGGCCGAGTCGTTTGGCCACCTTGTAGGTGCCGACATTGCTCGAATACTTGAAGATGTCGGTCACAGGAGCCATGCCCATTTTCTTCAGATCCGTGAGTGGTTTTCCACCCAAGACGGGATCAACAAAACTTCCGAATTCACAGTCGAAAGTGGAGCGTGAGTTGATGCGCCCAGTATCAAGAGCGCCCGTGAAAGCTACAATCTTGAAGGTGGAGCCTGGCTCATAAGGCTCACAGATGCACAGGTTCTTCCAGTTCGTCTTTTCAGGATCGTTCCGGTCATGCCCAGGACGGAAGCTCATGGCCAAAATGGAGCCATCTTTCACATCCGTAACGACAGCCATGATTTTGTTGGGCTTCCATTGCAGGTTGGCTTGTTCGATGATGTGATCGACGGCGTCTTGCACTGCCATGTCGATGGTGAGGTGAATGTCCTGGCCATGCACGGGTAGTCGTGTTTCACCCCGATACAAAGGGAGTTCACAGCCGGATTTGTCATGTTCGATTTCGACATAGCCGGGGGTGCCGCGAAGCAGCTCCTCTTGTGTTTTTTCGATCCCGAGTGCTCCACCTCTGCCTTCTTCTAGGCCGCCTACGATGAGGGCGAGACGGTTTTCGGTGGGGTAATGCCTGCGCACGGTTGAGTTCACATACACACCGCGGATGTGATGCTGCTGAAGCAGCGCTTTCCATTCCTTGGCCTGATCTTCATTCATCTTTTCCGCCAGGACTTCGATGGGCTCCTTCGACTGTAGTTTGGTCAGAACCAAGTCGGGCGTGAGACCTAGCTTTGGGGCGATGTGTTTCGCGATGTGTTGTTGGTAGGTCTGGATGATTTGATCTTTGGTTAAGCCGATCGTGGAGGGGAAGGGATACTTCTTTTTCCGCATCTCAGAGATGGCGAGACGAGCGGTCAGTAGCTCATGCAAATGAACGCGGTCTGTGCTGAGGTCGAAGATCTCTTCGTCATAGGCCAAGTAACGTCCGCTGAGATCTTTGATCGAGCCGCGCTGCGCAGGCAGGGGACGGGTGTCCCTGAATTTTTCAGCAGCTTCTTCTGCCAGGGCAGGGCCACGCTTGAGGTGGAGGTCATACAGACGCCATGCCACGGTCGAAAAGCCTAGCGTCAGCACGCATGTCGCCAGAAGCATCCTTTTGATCAGCGGACGATCACGACGGATCTGATGATGATTGAGAGCAGCTGAGTTCATGGCTGGGCGAGTTCGGTCTGTGCGACTGCTTTCGCGGTGGGAATGGGCTTGAGACGGACAATCGATCGCATCTGCGGATTGATCTTCTGGAGCCATGTCCCGTTGGCTTGCAGGATGGGTTGCACCTTGGCCCCATCCAGCATTTGATCGATCTTCCGCTCTAGCAGGTTGATCTCGCCGCTTAGCAGCTTGATTTCGTGCTCCACCTTGAGTTGTTCCTTGGCGATCGCTGCTGTTTTGTTTTTGCAGACGACGAAACTGAGCGTGCCCACGAGCACGAGTCCACATATCACCAAAACAGCCGTCAGCTTCGACAGGCCGATTTTGTTGCGGTAGTGATGATGGCGTTTCAGCTTCATGGCAGACGTTCGGCGGCGCGCAGGCGCGCGCTTCGGGCGCGTGGATTCAGGTGAAGTTCTGTCTCCGTGGCCTCCAAAGGCTTCTTCGTGATCAGACGCAGGCAGTGTTGAGGATTCGGTTTCGGAGCTGGCCATTCGGGACGATCGATGAAAGGGGCGGCGTATTGCTGAAAGGCATGTTTGACGATGCGGTCCTCAATGCTGTGGAAGCTGATGACGGCGATTCTTCCGCCTGGTTTCAGCCACTGAGGAGCCTGTGCCAGGAAATCACGCAGCGCGGGCAGTTCGGAATTCACCTCGCAGCGCAGGGCCTGAAAGGTGAGCGTGGCCGGGTGCTTTTTTCCGTGCTTTGGGCAAACACGCGCGATCATGTCTGCCAGCTGGGAGGTGGTGCGAAAGGGCTTGCTGACCCGATCCTGGCAGATCGCACGTGCAATCCGACGGGCCTGGGGCTCCTCACCATTTTCGAAGAGAATCCGGGTCAGTTCTTCCTGGGAGGCCGTGTTCACGATGTCTGCGGCAGTGAGGGGGCGGTCTCGATCCATGCGCATGTCCAGGGGGCCATCTTTGGCGAAAGAGAACCCGCGCTCTGCTGCATCCAGGTGACGACTGCTCACGCCAATGTCGATCAGCATGCCATCCAGACCGCCGACCCCTGCTTCCTTCAGCACTTGACCGAAGTCGCGAAAGTTTCCTTTCAGCGCGCAAAAGCGAGCGCCGTAGCCCTGTAGCCGAGCTTTGGCGTGCGCAAGAGCTTCTGCATCCTGATCCATTGCTACCACATCGGCACCCTGCTGCAGCAGAGCCTCGCTGTGGCCACCGCCGCCCAGGGTGCCATCGAAGATCAATTTCCCGAGGCTCGGCACCAAAATCTCCAGCACCTCAGCGAGCAGCACCGGCAAGTGGTAAAAGGGGAGCTGGCGCGCAGCGCTCTGCTCACCGTCAGGGGGCTCGGGCAGGCTTCCTTGGCCTCGGGTCAAAGCTTCCTGACTCAGGGCAGGCGCAAGGACAGCGGCTTCATCCAGGTTTTCTGAGGCTCCAAACCAAGGCCAGGTTCCCACCTGAAATAGTTGATGCTGAACCCATTCCGTCAGGTCTCTGACAAGCGTGGACATCCCCGAGATCACCGCACACGGCGGGGCAGATAGAGCACATTCGGGAGACATGGCTGGGGAGAGTGGAGTTTATGATTTTTATTCTAATAGCATGATTTCTTCCAAGGCTAAATATTTTAATCTGCTTAATTAACTGGTTTTCCTCGCTCCATCAATCCTGGATTTTCTGGCTGTTCTCTCTTTCCCGAGTCTTCATGGCCTTGCAGACCCCGCTCTGCGCTTCATGAGCGGCCTTTTTTCTCCATCCTTGGCTCGACGGGAGAGGCCTTACCGCCAGGTGCTGGCAAAGTGATGCGCTAGCCGCAGCTTTTCTGCCACGGCTGCCGAGATCACGTAGGGATACAAAAAAGGTGCGCCAAAGCTACGGCTGATCTCATTCAGCTTCGTCGCGAGACTGATCCACCGCTGCAGCAGCGCCTGAAAGCTGGCATCTTCTTCCGCTGAACTAGCCTCCAGCCCAGCGGGCAGAGGGGTCAGTGCAGGCAGTGCAGAGGCAGGCCTCGCCTGGATGCCGAGCTGCTCGCAGGTCTCAATGCCGTCCACCATCTGTAGGTAATGCGCCCAGGTTTCCGCCCAGTCTTCCCAGGGGTGAGAGGCAGCGTAGGCAGAGATGAAATGCTGCTGCCAGTCGGCTGGAGGCCCATACCGGTAGTAGCGCGCCAGAGCACTGCCGTAGTCGAATGAGTCATTGCCAAAGCGCGTGCGAAAGGCCGTGCGCGAGGGGTGATCCCAGTGCAGCCGAGACAGGAAGCGATGCCAGAGGTAATGGCCACTTTCGTGACGAAAATGCCCCAGCAGCGTCCGCGATGCCTCGCCGAGCTGCTGGCGATTGATCTGCCGCCAGGTGTCATCGGCCTCTTCCAGACTCACCGTGATCACGCCGCTGAGATGGCCCGTGGTGGCAGCGGGATCAAGCGTAGTGCTCACGATGTCAAAGGCTAGGCCATTCAACGGATCTTCCGCGAGTGTCGGCAGCGAGAGGTGAAAGCCGATCAAACTGTGCAGCAGACGCCGCTTTGCCGCCTCCATCAGGCTCCAGTGATGGCGATTTCGGTCGCTCCTGAGGTCGGGGATCGTGCGGTTCAGGCGGCAGGAGATGCAGAAAGCCTGGCCTGAGCTTGCAGGCACCAGCCAGTTGCACACCGCATGGCGCTGCCCATTCGCACACAGCCGGTAGCTGGTGTCGATCTGCCGCATCACGCCCAGGACTGGCTCGTAACCGACATCAAGCCCGCAGACGAGGCAGCGAGAGCTCTCAAAAAAGAGCCTGTTCCCGCAGGTGCATTGGAAAGACTTCAAGTCACCACCTCCCTGACCTCAAGGCATGGCCGATCAAGATTCACAAAGCCAATCTCCCTGGTAAATGCATGGCTGAGCAGACAGCCTGCACGTTTGAAAAGCAACCTGTCATTCATGACTGCTCAAGAACCGGTACCTTATCGACCCTCCAGTCGCTTCCTCGGATCAATAAAGAACGCATGTCCGCCTTTTGGCGCAAAAACACCCGGCAAAGGCACGACTTAGAAGTCCTCTCAACCGCATGAAACACACACCCCTCACTCTGCTCTCGTTCGCCACCTTCGCGACGGCTGCGCCCCTGGTCTATGAAGGCACCGAAGGGCCTGGCAAAGGCAAGCACATCGTCTTCCTAGCGAATGACCATGAGTATCGCTCCGAGGAGTCGCTGCCGCAGTTGGCTCGTATCTTGGCCAAGCATCAGGGCTTCAAGTGTACGGTGCTGTTTGGCATTGATCCTGAGTCAGGCGAGATCGTCGGGGGTGACAAGTCGAACATGCCCGGCATCGAGGCGCTGGACACGGCGGACCTCGCGGTGGTGTTCCTGCGCTTCCAAAACTTCCCCGCAGAGCAGATGAAGCACTTCGATGAGTATTTGAAGCGCGGCGGCCCCGTCGTCGGCCTGCGCACGGCCACGCACGGCTTCAAGATCCCGAAGGACGCGCCCTACGCGAAGTATTCCTTCGACTACAAAGGCAGCGATTACGAACTCGGCTTCGGCCATCAGGTGCTCGGCCAGACCTGGGTGGGCCATTACGGCAAGAATCATGTGCAGAGCACTCGCATCACCATCGTGCAGGCGGCAGCTCATCCCATCCTGCGCGGCGTGAAGGACGTCTGGGTGCAGGCAGGCGGCTATGTCGGCAAACCGACCTCCGGCGAGATTTTGACCATGGCGCAGCCGCTCAATGGCATGACGCCCGATTCCCCCGCTGACACCACCAAGCTGCCGATGCCCAGCGAGTGGACCCGCACTTATAAATCCGCCTCTGGCAAAGAAGGCCGCGTTTTCACGTCGCTGTATGGCACCTCCGAAGACATCACGAACGACGGCTATCGCCGCCTGCTCGTGAACGGCATCTTCTGGGCCCTCGGTCTCGAAGAGCAGATCAAAGCCGACCTCAACATCGCCTTCGTCGGCCCCTTCAAGCCGAACACCTTCGCCGGTGGCGCTTACGCCCGCGGCATCAAACCAGAGATGTATGCCGACTTTGAAAGCCCGATCCCCGCGAACAACAACGTCAAGAGGCCCGAGAAGAAAGCCAAGAAGGCGAAGTGAGAGACAAGCCCTGGAATTGACAAAGACTTCCGCGCCTGCACCTTCCGTCATGACTGCAACGATTGCTGCCCCGGCCTCGTGGATTGAATCCATCAGTGACTTTCAGTTTCCAGAGGAGACGGACAGGCACCTGCAAAAGCTCATGGATCGAAACAATGAAGGACTCTTGCTGCCATCTGAAAAAGAGGAACTCTCGGCCTTGGCCGCATTGAGCGAAGACATCTCGCTCCTCCGGGCGCAGGCCTTGCAATTGCTCGGCAAACGCCCGTCATGAGCGTGCCCGCAGCATTGGCTGAGTTCGTCCGGAACCGTGCAGGACACCGGTGCGAATACTGCGGCATGAGCCAGGCATTGCAGGGAGCCACCTTTCACATCGAGCATATCGTGCCGCTGACCTGCGGCGGCTCGTCGTCGGAGGAAAATCTCGCCCTGGCCTGCCCGAGCTGCAATCTTCACAAATCCGACCGCTCCCATGCCATCGATCCAGCGACCCGCGAGAAGGTGGAGTTGTTCCATCCCCGCAAACAGGCATGGACTGACCATTTCATCTGGGCTGGCAAGCAGGTCGAAGGCCGCAGCGCCATCGGTCGGGCGAGCGTGTCGGCCCTCGATCTCAATCACCCCCGCCGCATCCGCGTGCGTGAGGCCGAGGCGATGTTAGATTTGTTTGTTTCCTAGCCTGCGCCGGACCTCGGCACCGCCTTCGCCGATCCCGACACGGAAGCGATGCGGCAGAAGATGAATGAGATGATTCTGAATGGGCGGCGGTGACGTCCACAAGCTCATTGCCGCACAGCCCAGTGGCAGACATCATGCAGGATGTATGAGCACCCGTGATCTCAGCACTTTCGTCCGCAATCCAAATGTCTCCACCGAACGGGAGAAGATGATGGAGCACTGGCTTTGCTATCAGATTTACGAGGCTTGTTTTGCCCGTCATCTCCTGCCGCTCATTTACACCACGGAGTATGATCGGGGTGGGTTTGATTTGGCAGTTGGGATCGGCAATACGCTTCGCGAGTTCCAGCTCAAAGTTCTCGCCTATCGGGGCAAAACTCCTGGATGGGACATTTCGTATCCACTGCTGTGGCCAAAGATCGATGACCTCGAAGCCTATGGCATCATTCCAGAGGGTAATGCCTATTCTGGCAGGATGGGGGGAGTCATCATGATGGAGGTTTCCACTGACGCGCTGCATTTAACGAAGGTTGATCTTTACTACTGTGACATCGGTGTGCTTGCCTTTCGCCATCTGCGCGGCAGAAAAGAAGACCGGGCGGCCAGCAAACTTTATCGATTGTTCCAGCGGCTTTTGGAACTTCACAGAGCGTCAGCCAAAGGTCAGATTAAGGTTTCCAAATCTTGCTTCGTGAAAGTGGAGTCCGTAGCCGCTTTGCTCAGTCTAGCGGGATTTCTTTTGGACCAAATGACGCCATTTCACTGGCGGATGCGAAGTTCGATAAGGCCGCTTTTGATGCACCGGGACTACGACGCGCGTCAGCCAGGAGAGCACTGGTTTACCAAAGCCGAGTTAGAGCACGAGTTTGACCGGATTTGCAGCATTCAATGATATAGGCAACCCAAAGGCAGGCTAGAAAGCCTGCTCCACACCTCCGAGTTCAAAAAACCGAACCGCATCCCGATCACCGACCTGATCCGCCCTAGACGACAATCAGGTGATTACGGCGATTGAAAAGCAGCCAGTAACGTGACAATGATCCCGCATGAACATGACTGCCCAGGAAGCCATCATGGCCGATTTGGAATCTCTGCCTGCGACCGCGCTTCAGAGCGTGGCTGACTTTGTGCATCAAATGCGCCAGCGAGCCGCGGCGGACCGGCAAGCGGCTTTTGATGCCTCGTTTGGATGCATGACGAAAGATGAGGCGGATGCTTTTGATCGTGTGATCGAGGAGGGCTGTGAACGTGTCGAGCCATGAGCGGGTTTGCCCTGGATACCAACATCGTCAGTGCGCATCTGCGTGGGGATGCGGCCGTGGGAGTTCAAATCAAAACGAACACCCGGCTTTACCTGCCCGTGACGGTTCTGGGCGAACTTTACTATGGTGCCTATCACACGGAGCATCGCGAAAAGCAGCTCGCCCGCGTCCGGTCTTTTCTACCACTGGTGCAGACGGTGCATCACGATGACGAAATCGCGGAACGCTATGGCAAGATCAAGGCGAGGCTGGCGGAACTGGGTTCGATGATTCCTGAGAACGACATTTGGATCGCGGCGACCTGTCTGGCGCATCAACTGACTCTGGCGTCTCGTGATGCCCATTTTGAGGCTGTGGAAGGACTGCGCCTCGTGCGCTGGGAAGCTGACCCAGCAGAAAAGTAAGCACGAGTTTCGTCCGGTTTCAGTCCCTCCTGCGGGATGGTGTTTCCAAATCGTCTCTTTTGCCGCAAAAACACGCGGTGAAGCACCGACTTAGAAGCCTTCCAACTGCATGAAATCACTCCTCGTTCTCTCTCTCCTTGCCCTGGCTGCTGTCGCGCAGGGCAAACCGGCACGTTTTGTCCGCATTGAGATTCCGGGTGAGCGGCAGTGCATTCAGATCGCGGAGATTGAAGTGCTGAGCGGTGGCAAGAACATCGCGAAGGGTGGCAAGGCCACGCAATCGACGACGGGGCACGGTGGTGATGCGAGTCGGGCGATGGATGGCGACAAGAGTCCGAACTACGGCAAGGGCATGACGCACACCATCGAGAACAAGCCGAATCCCTGGTGGGAGCTGGATCTGGGCTCGGCGCAGCAAGTGGATTCGATCGGCCTGTGGGCGCGTCAGGGCTTCCCGGAGCGTCTCGGCGGCTTCACGCTGAGTTTGCTCGATGAGGCACGCAAACCGGTGTTTGAGATCAAAAACGTCGCGGGCATGGAAGCGATGACGATTGATGTCAAAGGCGGCGGCAAGCTCGCTTACCTCACGTTTGATGGCAAACCGGGCAAACCGGCGGTCAAAGGCAGTGGTGGCGGTCGTTCTGCTCCAGCACCCAAAAACGAGCCTGCGCTCGTCGAGGTGCCTGCGGACTACAAAGACACGCTGCCCTTCGCGTTCAGCAAAGGCGACACCGTGGCGATCCTCGGCAACGGATTGCCGGACCGCATGCAGCACGATGGTTGGATGGAGACGGTGCTGCAAAGCGCCCTGCCGGAGCAGAACGTGCGCTTCCGCAACATGAGCGCCAGCGGCGACCGCCCGAACTCCTTCCCGCGCAGCAGCGGGCACATGCACATGACGGATTACCTGCGTCATGTGAAACCGGATGTCGTGTTCGCCTTCTTCGGCTACAACGAGTCCTTCGAGAACAAGCCGGACGACTTCAAAAAGCAGCTCGTCGATTTCGTGAAGTATGTGCGCGGCACGAAGCCGAATGGCAAAACCTTCCCGCGCATCGTGCTCTTCAGCCCCATCGCGCATGAGGACACGAAGAACCCAAACGTGCCGAGCGGCGCGGAGCACAATCCGCAGCTCGAAGCCTACACGAAGGCCACCGAAGCCGCCGCGAAGGAAGCGGGCGTTGGCTTTGTCGATCTCTTCCACCCGTCGCTCGATCTTTTCAAAGCCGCTAAGGAGCCGCTGACGATCAATGGCGTGCATCTCAGTGCCGAGGGCAATCGCCAGCTCGCCGAAGTCATCGCGAAGGCCTTGCTCGGCAAGGAAGTGACCGCCTCCGCCTCGCTCGAAGAACTGCGTGAGGCCGTCATGGAGAAGGACGTGCATTGGAACGCCCGCTACCGTGCCCGTGATGGCAATGACGTGTGGGGCGGCCGCTCGACGCTCTCCTTCACCGATGGTCAGACCAACGCCGTCGTGCTCCAGCATGAGCTGACGATGCTCGATGTCATGACCGGCAATCGCGATGCCAAAGTGTGGGCGCGATCCAAAGGCGGCGATCTGAAAGTCGATGACAGCAATGTGCCGAAGCCTGTGCCGGTGATTTCCAATGTCGGTGGCAAATCGAAGTCATCGAGCGCCATGAAGGAAGGCCGCACGGAATACATCAGCGGCCAGGAAGCCATCAAGCACATGGCCTTTGATCCGCGCTTTGAAGTGAGCCTGTTTGCCGATGAAGCGCAGTTCCCGCAGCTCGTGAATCCTGTGCAGATGCAGGTGGATACAAAAGGCCGCCTCTGGGCCGCCGTGTGGCACACCTACCCGATGTGGGAGCCGCTGAAGGAGATGAAGGACGCCCTCGTCATCTGCCACGACGACAACAAGGACGGCAAAGCGGATCGCCTCACTGAGTTCGCCCGCGTGCAAAACCCGCTCGGCTTTGAGTTCTGGAATGGCGGCGTCATCGTCACCTGTGCCCCCGACATCATCTTCCTCAAAGACACCGATGGCGACGATGTGGCCGACGTGCGCACCATCATGCTGCAAGGCGTCGATTTCGCCGACACGCATCACGGCGCGAACAATCTCGTCATGGGCCCCGATGGCGGCATCTACTGGCAGAGCGGCGTCTTCATGGTGCACAATCACGAGCATCCTTGGGGCCCGTCGTTGCAGACCGGCACCAGCGCCATGTATCGCTTTGATCCGCGCCGCTTCACCATCGCGAAGCACGCCGACAACTCGCCAAACCCGCACGGCATCGCCTTCGACACCTGGGGCTATCATTACGCCACCGACGGCACCGGCGGTCGTGCTTACCAAGTGCGCCCCGAAGGCAACGGCTTCAAAATGTATGAGCTTTTGAAGAAGGAAGTGCGCCCCGTTACCGCGAGCGAAGTCGTCAGCAGCACGCACTTCCCCGAGGACATGCAGGGCGACTTCCTCATCTGCAACGTCATCGGCTTCCTCGGCATCAAGCACTACGATCTCGCTCGCGATGGCGACAAAGCCACCGTCTGGGGCGAGCCTGCCGGTGCCGAACTCACCGTGAAGGTCACGCAAGCCGACGGCAGCGTCACCGAGGACAAATCTCGCGGTCTGCTCATGAGTGGCGACAAGAACTTCCGCCCCAGCGATGCCATCTTCGGTGAAGACGGCTCCCTTTACATCGCCGACTGGCACAACGTCATCATCGGCCACATGCAGCACAACGTCCGCGACCCAAATCGCGACCACAAACACGGCCGCATCTACCGCATGACCGCCAAAGGCCGCGACTTGCAGAAGCCCGTCGCCATCGACGGCCAGCCCATCCCCGCGTTGCTCGAAAATTTGAAGCATCCCACCGACAGCGTGCGCCATCGCACCCGTGTCGAACTCAGCGAGCGCCCCACTGCCGAAGTCATCGCCGCCACGAAGGAATGGATGAAGCAATTCGACGCCACGAAGAAAGAAGACGCCCATCACCTTCTCGAAGCCCTCTGGCTCCACCAGCAGCACAACGTCCGCGACACGCAGTTGCTCTCCGTCTTGCAGCAATCGCCCGAGCCGCATGCTCGCAACGCCGCGAAGGTCGTGCAGCATCTTTGGTTCAACGTGGAGGCCAGCATGAAAGGCGGCGTCATTGCCAATGTGGCCGAGGAAAAGGTGAAGGTGACCTATCCCGCTCATTTGCCGAAGCAGTTTCATGACCTCTACACCCTCGGCTCCGAGGTGTTTTATCGCGATGCACATTGCGCCACCTGCCATCAGCCCACGGGCGAAGGCCTCATGAACATCTATCCGCCGCTCAAAGGCAGTCCGTGGGTCACCGGCAACGAGGAGCGGCTCATCAAGCTCACGCTGAGCGGCCTGTGGGGCAAAATCGAGGTCAACGGCAAGGTTTTCGACACCGCTCGCGGCGTGCCGCCGATGACACCCTTCGGCAGCCTGCTGAAGGACAACGAACTCGCCGCCGTCCTCACCTTCGTGCGCAATTCCTGGGGCAACCAAGCCCCGCCCGTGATGCCCGAAACCGTCACCCGCATCCGCGCCGCCAACAAGTCCCGCACCACCTTCTGGACGCCGGATGAGCTGCTGAAGGATCATCCGCTGGAGAAGTAAGCGAGTGTATTGCAGGTTACAAGGTTATCACTGACAGCCGCACAAAGCGTGTGGGGTGTGCAGGATCGGTGGCGGCGTAAATGTCTGTCACGGTGATTTGTCGGGTGTCACCGATGAGGCGCTCGCTCACGGCAGCACCGGGGGTGACGATGCTGAAGGTCGCGCCGCCGACGCTCTGGGCGAGGTCGATCCAGGGGCCGGTCAGTGAATCCGACGCTTGCAGTTTCAGCGTGAGATCCGGGCGGGAGCGTGCGCAGGAGAAGGTGGCCTGGAGCTTGTTTCCACTGCCCATCGCGGACTGCATGGCGAGCGTGCGACCTGGGTTTTCACCGCTCGGATTGGCGTGCAGGGCGTAGTCGAGCAGGTTGCTTGTGCCGTTGCCATTCGGGTCGGCGTCATCGGCTGCATTGCCGGTGTTTGCCGTGGTGCCGAAGTAGGCTTTCCTCCAGGCTTCACGATGGGTGACGGGCGTGGTGCTGAAGCTGAAGGTGCCGATTTGCAGCGTGTCGATCATGGCCGTATAGGAAAGGAGATCGCCTGATGAATAGAGATCGCCACTGATGGCGACATTGCTGCCATACACCGTGACGGTGACGTTTTTGGTGAGGAAGACGGGTGTGCTGCCCATGACGTTGCTGTAAAAGACCCAGCCCGTGTAGCCAGGCCCCGGCGGTGTCTCGTGTTGCAGATGAAAGTCACCCAGGGCGATGTAGCGGCCCGAGTTCGGGTAAGAGAGGAAGGCGTCGTTTGAGTAGAGAAAGCACAATCCGCCGCCGAAACCGATGACGCCTGTGGCTGTGGCAGGTGATCCGTTGGAGTCGATGCTGAAGTCTGTGCTGACGGGGCTGCGGAAGCCGTCAACAGGAGGCGGCGCCGTGTCATACACGTTAAAGAGCAGGCCAGTGGTGCGTGTCGGCGCGGCATTGTAGGTGGTGCGGAACTGGCGGATGTCCACAGACCAAACTGGGGCAGTGGCAGTGCCGACATTTGAGACAGGCCTCATGCCATTCAGATCAGGCCGGAGTCCGTTCCCTACCAGTCTCCGCCCGACCATGTCTTCCAAGCTGAAGTATCGCCCGAGCACGATGTGTGGCTGCCCAGGCGTCATCGTGACGCCGTAGCCAGAATACAGTCCTGGATCAGCACCATTGGCAAAGGCTGCTGCGTCTAGGTTTAAAATGAGCGAGCCGCCATGCACCGCGACTGGCGCGGCGGCACAGGTCGATGCGAAGCCGAAAAGAACGAAAGCGGTGGCGAGTGAAGACAACTTCATGAGATACCGCCACAGTGGGTCATGAACCCAATTGCTGTTAGGCGTAAAACCCTACCTGCGACATCATGCCGCACTTGATCAGCCGTTGGGTGGCAGCTTGCGCAATTTCCGCTGGAGAGAGCGGCGGTGCATTCCTAGCATGACGGCAGTTTGGCTGACATTGCCATGATTGTCTTTGAGCACGCGCTGGATGTGTTCCCACTCCAGCCGATCCAAGGAGGGGGTGGCGATTTCAGTTTCCTCCTGCGGGGCAGATGGATCACGCTGCAAGGCGGCGAGGATCTGATCCGCATCGGCGGGCTTGGTGATGTAATCCCACGCGCCCTGCCGCACGGCCTCCATGGCGGTGGCAATGCTGGCATAGCCGGTCAGGATCAGCACGCGCAGTTCAGGCCATTCCGCACGCAGTTCACGCAGGCAGACGAGTCCGCTGGCTGCGGGTAGTTTTAAATCCAGCACGGCCGCGTCGGGCTTCAGCTCGGCGGCAGCCGCCGGGGCCTCTTCAGCACTTTCGACGGCTGAGACGGTGTAGCCACGGTCTCGCAGAGCACGCGCGAGCCGATGGAGATAGGTGCTGTCATCATCGACGAGCAGGATGCGCTGGATCAAGCGGCTCATGACTCAATGAGGGTGGCGGGGAACTCAAAGCTGGCACTCGTGCCGCCGCCTTCACGCAGTTGATGCGAGATTTCACCACCGAGCTGTAGAGCAAGAGTGCGCACGAGGAAAAGGCCGAGTCCCATGCCCTGGCGCGGCGGTTTGGTGGTGAAGAAAGGTTCGCCAGCGTGCTTCTGTGCTGCGGCGGACATGCCGGGACCCCGATCTAGAACAGTGAAGCGGAGCTGCCCGTGCTCATGAGAGATTTCCAGCTCTACAAGTTGGCCTTGGGTGTCAGCTTCGCAGGCATTGTGAATGAGGATGATGAGTGACTGCACCACGGGTTGTTTTGGCAGATGCAAAGTCACGCCCTGAGTGAGATCGCGGATGACGAGCCGCGCATTCAAGGCCGCAGGCATCGCGGCTCTCAAGTCGCTGATGAGCGCCACCGCTGAGCAGGGCTCTGGCGCAGCGCCTGTGCCGGAGGTGGAGCGCCGGTCCAGCCTGTCGAGGATGGTGCGGCAGCGTTCCACTTCCTGGCGGATGAGGGTGGCGTCTTCCAGCGGTCCCGGTGCGTGCAGTTTTGCCAGCGCCACTTCCAGCTCATGGCTAGCCACAGCGATGGTGCCCAGCGGTGAGCCCAGCTCATGAGCGACGCCCGCCGCGAGAGCTGCGAGTGCGCTGAACTGATCTGCCCGCGCCGCTCGTGTCTCGGCCTCCGCCAGTGCGGCATCACGCGAGCGCAGGCTGCGGTGCATCCGCTGCACGAAGTAGGCGATGCAAAGCGCGGTGAGGAAAAACGCGACCGCCATGCCTTGCAGATGCAGTCCATAACCGGGACAGCCGATCTCCCCGATGCCGCCAGGACCTTGTAAAGGCAGGCCATGATAAAAGATGTACATGTAAGCTCCAGCCGAGAGAGCGACGATGAGCGAAAGCCAGCGAACTCCCAGCGACATGGCTGCCAGCGCGATGAGCACGAGGTAAAAGCTGGAAAAGGGATTCGAGGCACCTCCGGTGAGATAGATCAGCACCGTCAGCAGCAGCACATCCGCTGCGATCACGGTGGCCACGGCCCATTCACGGTGCGGCGTGTCATGCTTCGTCAGAGCCAGCAGGATGATGTTTGAAACAGCGGTAAAGCCGATCACGGCGAGCAGTGGCAGCCAGGGCAGCTCCAGCTTTAGCACGCCACCGGCGATCGCCAGTGTCATCATCTGCCCGGCCATGCCCACCCAGCGCAGTCCCAGCAGCCAGCGCAGCGTGATGGTGGTGATGGAGGGAACGGTGTTGGCCATGGTTGTCTTGAGGAGTCGAAACGAACTCGGCATCCAAAGGCCAAGACGCCTCACTTATCCTGCTCAGCATTCATACTTTTGGCGCTTTCAGGGATGGTAAAGCGATGACGAATCTGTGGGTGCGACATTATGCCGCAGGGCATGAATCGAAGAGGCGTGTTAAAAGACGAATCAGCACGAACCAAGTAATTCCCGCCATGAACTCCCGGCTCTTCCTCACACTTCTCCTTCCTTTTGCGGCCATGAATTCGCAGGTCAATGCCGCCTACACTCTCGTCAGCGGTGGTGCCATGATCGACTATGATGCAGCCGCCTGGGCCAGCCTAGCAGGTGGCGCAAATTTGCCCGGCTTTGAGGCTTTGATCATGGATGAATTCTTTGATCAAGCAGGCGTTACCTCACGCACGGGCACCCAGATTCTGAATGATGAAGTCGTGGCAAATCCGGCCACCACAGGTCTTTACCACGCCATGAATGGCTCCACCGTCAGCAATCTGGCGAACCGTAGCAATCAGGCCACCACCTTTGCCTATGAAGTCGGAAACCCCACGGGCCACACGGGAGTAATCGGCCTCGGTGGCATCACCCGCTGGGACGTGAATCCACTGCTCGGCGGAGGTCATCTCGGGTTTGGCGACTACACACTTTCTTATGATCCGACTCGAGTGCTTGTCGGTGGCACAGGCTGGGCCTTGAGAGTCAATATGGCCGGCGGTGGAGTTGCCTTTGACCTCAAGAATGTGACGGTGAACGCCACGGCCTCGGCCTTCGACATCTCAGGGGATCTGGCCGTCAGCTATGAGATGGCGAACTTCTATCTCGCTACTCCGGCCAATCAGGGAAACGACGTAGGCAACTTCAGCTTCAGTGCGATAGCGGTGCCCGAGCCTTCCCGTGCTCTCACCATGTTTGTTGGTGTGGTCGCGCTGGGGTTCCGTCGCCGCCGTCCGCAAGGATTGCCCACGCTTGAGACGGGCGACTTAGCCCGCCACGCCAGAGGATTGTCAATCGGTGCGACGTTACCGTCGTCAGGCTCGGTTTACCAGCATCAACGCGTAACTTCATGAAACTCCCCTCTTTGCTTTTTATCTTCCCCGCTCTCCTGTTGAGCACAACGCCTGCTGTCTCAGCAGTGGTGTCACTGGTTGGTGGCACTTTGAGCATCACGTACGATGGAGCCGTGTTCGCGAATACGGCCAATTCCAACGCAGGACTTTTGGCCGGGGACGGTGATTTCATGAGGTATGGACGCTACTGGCAGGCATCGGAGACGGTTGGGGCAGGTCCAAACTTCATCGCCAAACAGCCGCAAGCTTTCCGGCCCCTCCCATTCACCACGACATCGGGCAATCCTCGTCAGCCGAATTTTCGAGATAACCGTGCCACGCTGGATCCTCTGTATCCGGTGCAGTCTCCTACTGAGAACCTCACCGTGAACGGAGCCGATACGATTCTTAACTCCGCTGGCCGAAACCGTCTCTCGACGGATCTTTCGTATGATCCAACCAATCTGATTGGCACTGCTGAAGGTCTGGTGCAGACGAATGGGGTCTCGGCATGGTGGTTTGCCAACGATGCGATCATGGACTCAGGAGGAGCATGGGTCAGTTGGGGGGATCTCTCGCTTCGCTACGATGCGTCCCGCGTGAGTCTCGGATACAGCGGCTGGGTGTTTGCCAACCAACTCGGCGGCATCGGAGATATCTTTGACACGAAAATCACCTCCATGTCAGTCTCTGCGAGCGGACTCTCGCTGCAAGGGGAGCTGTGGAGTTCAGATGGAACCAGTCCTGATCCTTACAATGAGAACACTGCCACCTGGGAGAGCTACACGCTCATGAACCCGAACCTCAAAGTGGGCACCTTCAGCTTCTCTGGGTTCACTGCTGGGGTCCCCGAGCCCTCACGCATTATCTTTTCCATGTTGGGTATCGCTGCGGTTTTCATGCGCCGCCGCCGCTGCTGATCATCATTCTCGGCAACTGCCACGCTGTGGAGGGCACTGCCATCATGCCGTATGCAAGGACGCTGCTCTCAGTCGCCAAGCCTGCTTCTGACGATGAGCTTGCTTGGTGTGGCTCTGCTGTCTCTGGCGGCTGAAGAAGAAGCGAAACCACCGCCCGCAGAAGCGACCGAGCTAGAGCCCATTGTGATCACGGCTGAACGCGAGACGGCCTGGAGCCCGCGCATCAGCACCGCGACTCGGACGAATGCGCCGCTGAATCGTGTGCCGCAGTCCATCATCGTCATCCCGAGACAGATGATGAAGGAGCAGGACGTACAAAATCTCGCAGACACGCTCGTCAATGTCTCCGGCGTCGTGCCGGTGAAGACGTATCAAACGCTGATCCTAAGTCCGCTGGTGCGTGGCTTTTCAGCCGATGTGTATGCCGATGGCATGCCCGCCTACAGCACCACGGCGACCACTGATCCAGCGACTGTCATCAATGTGGAGTCCGTGGAAGTGATCAAAGGCCCCACGGCAGCGCTCTTCGGCGGTGGTGTAGGTTCACCGCTCGGCGGCATCATCAATGTCGTCTCCGTCGATCCACAACCCATCCAGCAACACACGCTCGGCCTGCGAACCGGAAGCTGGGGCACGATCAATCCCTTTGCTGATCTCAACCTGCCGCTGACGGATGATGGCTCTCTGTCTCTGCGCATCACCGGCGACTATGAGTCCGCAGGCAGTCATATCGACGTCACGGGGCAAAAGCGCTGGTCGGTGAATCCCACTCTGCGCTGGGAGATCACACCCGACACCGTCTTCACTCTGCGTGCCCAATTGAGCAATCTGAAGATGCTGGAATACTCCGGCCTGCCCGCCGCGCTGGTGCTGCCGCCAGCCACGAACAACAACGCGCCCTACACGGGACCGTCCGTCGATCCTTACCGCTTCACGGGTGCCGAGGATGCGCCAGAAAGTGAGATCCGAAACACGCGCATCGTCGCTGCTTTGAAGCACTCGTTCTCAGAGAGTCTCGATGTGAATCTGACCGCGCAGTACTTCCACAGCAGCTTCGAGGAGTACTCCATCTACACCTTTGCCAGTGCCCAGTCGCCGCTGAATGCCACGCCGAATGTGTATCCCGTGCTCAGTGGTTATCTGCCCTCCGAGGTCGAACAATGGACCATCAACGGCTGGCTCACGAAGCGTTTCGAACTCGGACCGACGAAGCATGAAGTCGTGCTCGGTGGCGACATCGACTTCACCACAAACTCCGCCGGACTCGGCTTCAGTCATCTGCGCATTCCCATCCCTGGACCAATCCCAGACACTGTGATCGCCGCCAGGTTTGGCTTCATCGACTTCGCCTCGCCAGGCAGCACGCTACATTACGTGCAGCCGGACATCATCGACCAGACGAGCAACCGCTTCCGCACCATGGGCGGCTACATTCAGGATCACATGACGGTCTTTGATCGTGTCCATGTTCTGGCCGGGCTGCGTGTCATCAGCCTCGCCTTGGATCATCAATACACGACCAAGAACACGCTCGGCGCACCGACAGCCTACCAAAAAGACTATCTGGAGATTGCCCCTCGCATCGGTGCAGTGATCGACATCGCAGGCGGCGTCTCCATGTTTGGCGCGTATTCAGAAGGCTATCGCGGCGTGCTGAACTACACCGGCAAAGAACCGCCCGTACCTGAGTCCTCGACTATGATGGAAGGCGGATTCAAGCTCGTGAATGACGACCTCGGCCTCTCTGGCACGCTCGCCGCCTACCAGCTCATCCGCGAAAACGTGCCCACGGCCAATCCCTTTATCCCCGGCTCCACCGTCCAGATCGGACAGCAGCGAGCCCAGGGCGTGGAACTCGATCTCGCATGGGAGCCCACACCTTCTTTTTCGCTGCTCTTCGCCTATGCCTACACCGACGCCATCGTCACCGAAGATGTGGTCAACAAAGTCGCCACCGTCGGCCAAAACATTGACCGGATCGGCAAAAAACTGCCGCGTGTGCCCGAGCACAGCGGACGCCTCGCCGCACGCTACCGCTTCCGTGAAGGCGCACTCAAAGGCCTGGGTCTCGGCATCGGCGTCACCGCTGGATCGAGGCGTCCTGTCAGCTTCACCAACGACTACTTCACGGAGGCCTACTATGTCGCCGACGCCCAGGTCTCGTATGAGCGCAAGGCCTTCAAAGCCCTGTTCTCGATCACCAATCTCACCAATCAATTCTACTACGAGCCCTACCCGTATCTCGGCGAGGATGTGGTAGCTCCAGCGCGACCGCTTTCCATCGGCCTCACGCTTTCCACGATCTTCTAAAACGCACCTGTCATGAACTCGCGCATCCTCCATCTGCTGCTGCCTCTGATGACACTAGGACTCGTTTCCACAACACCAGCCGCTACGATCAACGTCCGTGAAGGTTCCGTCATTTTTGATTTCGATCCCGTAGCTCTCGCCGCTTTGAACGTCGGCTCCGATCCAGCCATCGGCGGGATGATTCTCGAAGAGTTCTTCCAAGGCAATGCGGACCGGAATCGCACGCGGGCGCAGATTTTGAGTGATCACATCGTCCCGACCTTTAGCGCCATCCCCACGACTTATTTGAAGTATGAGATCAATGGCAGCACCGTCACCAACCTGGCTGGACGCACCCGGAAAGTGAGCACCTTCTCCTATGATCCCGCCAACGTCACCGGCACTGCCTTGGGGGAAATAGGCCTCACCGGAGTGCTTCGTTTTGTCGGTGATTTCACCGGCGTTTTCTTGCTCGGCGACTTCACCTTCCGTTACAACCTGCCAGCAGGAAACACGCTGCCGAATCGTGGCTGGGTCTTTGTGAACAACTTCGATTTTCCAGGCGTGCCTGCCTTTGAAACCAAGAATGTCGTCGTTACTGCCAGCGCCGGGAAACTCGTCATCGCGGGTGACCTCACCATTTCCTATGAGATGGATCAGTTCTTTCTGCCCGGAGATCGCGGCAAAGATGTCGGTGAATTTCGTGTCGAGACCCCCATCGCCGCCATTACACCGCCTCGCACACCAGCAGCATCGAGCTTTACCGCAGATAGTATGCGAATCGAAGTCATCGGCAAAGGCAACGCCTCCTACCAACTTCAGTATTCCACCGATCTGCTGAACTGGATCACCGTCGGCCCGAAAGTCACAGGCAAGGAACAGCTCATCCAGTGGACCGATGCCGGCCCACCGCTCACACCCACCGCCCCGTCGTCCACTGAGAGGCGCTTTTACCGACTGCTGGAAGAATAACCAACGCCTTACACCCGACCATGTCCCCACCTTTAGCGAATTTGGACCACCAGACCCGTCGCGATTTCCTCCGCTCCTTGACCGCTGCCAGCAGCCTCTTTGTCACCACGAAAAGCACTGCCGCCGATGCAGACAAAGCTCATGCCGATGTCGTGGCGCTGCTCAAACCCGGCAAGGAAAAGATCCTCATCCTGCTCTATCCAGGCTTCACCGCGCTGGATGCCATCGCACCACATTACGTGCTCGCTGGCATGACCGGAGCCAGTGTGAAGTTCATCGCCGCCACGCTTGATCCCGTGCCGAGTGAGAGCGGCTTCACCGTCAGCCCGCAGCTCAGCTTTGATCAATGCCCTGACAAACCCGACCTCCTACTCATCCCCGGCGGCACCGCAGGCACCGTGCAGGCGATTGAAAACCCCGCGCTCCTCGACTTCGTTCGCCACACAGGTGAAGCCTCCACAATGGCCGGTGGCATCTGCACGGGCGGACTCATTCTTGGCGCTGCGGGTTTGCTCAAAGGCCGCCGCGCTACCAGCCACTGGCAGACGCTTGATTTGCTGCCTATTGTCGGTGCCGAGCCCGTGAAGCAACGCGTCGTCATCGACGTCAACCGCATCACGTGCGGCGGCGTCACCGCCGGGCTTGATCTCGGTTTTGAACTGCTGCGTCAATACCGTGGCGACTTCTATGCGCAGGGCGTGCAGCTCCTCGCCGAATACGATCCGCAGCCGCCCTTCCCCAAAGCCGGCAACCCTGCCACCGCTGCACCCGAAGTCGTGGCCTTGCTCAACCACATGCACAGTGACTACGTCGCAGGTTGGGGAAAAAAACTCAGTGCCGTGATGGAGCAACGGGCAAAGTAGTTCGCCGAGCTTAAATTCGAGTTTCAGATCTCCGGCGGCATCTTGGCGAGTTTGCGCTGCAGCGTGCGCCGGTCGATGCCGAGGGCTTCGGCGGTGTGGGAGATGTTGCCGTCGCAATCGTGCAGGACGCGCTGGATGTGCTCCCATTCGAGGCGGGCGAGGCTGGGCACGTCGTTGGCGGAGGGGCGGGGTGAGGTGCTGGCTCGGCCTTGCAGCGCGGCGAGCACTTGATCGGCGCTGGCGGGCTTCAGCAGGTAGTCATCGGCTCCGAGGCGCATGGCTTCGAGAGCGCCGGGGATGCTGCCATAGCCGGTGAGCACGATGAGGCGGACCTGCGGCAACTTCGCACGCAGCGTGGGGATCAAAGTCATGCCGTCCACGGCACCGAGGCGCATGTCGAGCACGATGGCGTCGATGCCACCGGCCTCGACAAGGCCGAGCGCCTCATGCTTGCCAGCGGCTTGCAGCACGTCGCAGCCGCGACGCCGCAACGCGAGCGCCAGCGTGGCCCGAAAGCCGTCGTCATCTTCAATGAGGAGCACGTTCATGATGGAGCCGAGGTGAGTTGCGGCAAGGTCAGCGTCACGCGGGCACCGCCGGTGGCGAGGTTTTCGACTTCGATGCTGCCCTGCATCGATGCGGCGAGCCGGCGCACAAAAAACAAGCCAAGGCCCATGCCGCTGCCGGGATCACGCGTGCTGCGAAAAGGCTCGCCCCAGTGGCGCAGCATCTCGTCGCTAAATCCGGTGCCGCGATCTTCGACGATGAAGCGCAGGGCTTCCGAAGCCGTCTCGACCCGCAAAACGACCTTTTCCTCATCGGCGGACGCAAGCAGCGCATTGCGCAAAAGCACGAGCAAAGCCTCGCGCAGACCCGCACAGGCCACGGGGGCATCTTTGGCCTTCAATTCGAGCTTCACGCGTGCTCGCTGCGTTTCGGGCAGTTCGTTCAACGTGGCCTCGACGGTGCGCCAGACGATGCAGGGCTCGGTGGAGCGTCCGGTGGCCTCCTGGCCGAGCTCGCGCAGGCGTTGCAGCACTTTTTGGCACCGCTCGGCTTCGCGTAGAATGATGGCGGCGGTTTCTGCATCCGGCTGCGCTTTCATTTCCTCCGCCGCGAGTGCGATGGTGCCGAGGGGTGTGCCCAGCTCATGCGCGAAACCCGTGGCGAGTGCTGCGACGGAGAGAAAACGCTCGCGGGCATCCAGCTCGCGACGCAGGCGCTCGCGCTCCTTTTGCAAACGATGCGAGCGACGTCGCAACGCGAGCAGCAACGTGAGCACAAAGCCACCCGCGAGCACCAGCGCGATGAAAAAGCCCTGCGTGAGTCTTTCTTCCGGCACCGCGGAGCCATCCATCATCCGCAGCGGCAGCGCTTTTTGCCAAAGCCAGCCACAGGCCAGCGTGGTGAGCAGACCAAGACCGACCACCGCCGAGGCCCGCAGCGCCACCGCCGCGAGCGTGAGCTGCACGAGGTAAAACAACGCGAAGGGATTCCCCAGCCCGCCCGTCCAGTGCAGCAGAAACGTGAGCGTGAGCGCATCCCACACGACGAGGTGAAAGAAGCCATCCTTCATCTCCCAGCGGATCTGCCGCAGCCACCATTCGAGCAGCGCGTTCGTGATCAGTGTCAGCACCACCGCGCCACCGCATTGCCACCACGGCACCTCCACACCGAGCCGCCACACGATGTAGAGCGTGAGGCCCTGGCCTATGGCTGCAAGCCAGCGCAGCAGCACGAGGACACGAGCCGAGAGCGCTCCACCCGCCCACACCTCGCTCAATCCGAGCCACCGCCGCCAGCGAGGTGGTGTAAGATTGAGATGAGTGGCGTGAGGCATAAGTATTCGGGCCATTCCTGGCCCGTCTTTGAAGGAGGGGGCAGGAATGCCCCCACTACTTCGCGGCTTGGCCTTTTTCCAGCATCAGCTCGGCGATCTTGCGCAGGCTCGCATCACCGAGATGAGCAAAGGGCGGCATCTGCGGCAGCTCAGGCCGCTTCTTGCCTGGAGCCTTCGCCCATGCGACGATGCCGTCGGGATTACCCGCGTAGATTTGAGCAATCTCCGTGAGTGAGGGCCCCACGAGCTTCACCTTCGGCGCATGGCAGGCGGCGCAGTTCATGAAGAGCTGCTCGGCGGTCTGCTCAGTCGGCGCAGGCGCGGCGGCGAGGTTTTTGTTAAACTCCGCCAACGCCGCGGCATAGCGTTCCGTGCGTTCTTTGATCTCCGCCTGATGCGGAGCCAGCGCTGCTTGCCGATACACATGCCGTCCGCTACCCATGCCGAGCACGACGATGGAAAACAACGCCACGATGAGCCAGTAGCGGCTGCCAATGCGTGAATCGTCACGCTTCAACTCGCCAAACAGCACCCACACCGTGAGCAAACCCACCGCCGCGCCGCTGAAGATGATGACATACAGCTCGTTCGTGATGCCCGCCGCTGGCAGCGTGAACAAAAGCAGCGGCCCGAGGACGAACTGCGCCAGCGTCACATAGGCGCACACCTTGTAAAACAGCCTGCGCAGCTCCGGCCGCGTGAAGCCATCGAGATGCGAGAGATCGGCGCTCCTGCGGCCAAACCATCCCGCAAGGAACAAGCCGGTCATCGCCACGCTCGCCGCCATGAAGTGTAGGTAACGCGGCAGCACATTGCCAATGCTCAGGCTGGAGAAAAAGCCCTTCACCTTCTCCCACTCGTTCGGAAAGAGCATGAGGTTCACATTCGCCAGGAAGATCAGCGGGATGAAAAGGAACAGCAGCGCCGCGCCGAGGCCCGTCAGCTGATGCAGCGTCTTTTTGCCGCCGCTCGTCCACATGTCCCAAGTGTATTTATGCAGGTAGGTCAGCAGGAAAGCCACAGTGACCAGCGGCACGATCATGAGCCACGCATGACCCGTGAGCGCGTTCGCTGAATACCACTGCATCGTGTAGAGCAGGTTGATGCACAGCAGCGGCCCGATGCCCATCACGACGGCGAGGCTTTTGTTCACCGTGATCGTCTGCGCCACCTCATGTGCCAGCGCATCCCAGCGCTTGTTTTTCAGCCCCATCCACTCGAGCGCCACCACGATCAGCGATCCGCCGACCATGAGATTCACAAACAGGATGTGAACGAGAAAAAAGACAACGAGGCATACCACCAACAGCCACTCCGGCACCGGAAGTGGCAAAGGCAGATCACGAGGAATGGGCGTGGCGGCGAGGAGGTTCATGCCGTCTTCATTCACCCGGCTCGATGCGATGAAAATGTGGCGATTTGCCACAGCAGCGGAAGCAGAGCATGATAAGCCAGTGCATTCAGGCCGTAGTCTTAACCTCAACGATCTCCAAACACGATGTGCCGCCCTCTCCTCCTCTTCCTTGTCGCTGCTTCAGTCACCACGTTGGCGCAGAATCCGTCTGTTGATCCGAAACCGCTTGTCGAGAAAGCCCTTTCGGCCGTCGGTGGAAAAGACAAGTTGCTCAAGATTTTTCGCTTCAATGAAATCTTCCACTTTGGCGACCAGCCGGAGCCTCCGGCAGGCAAGAAGCGCTCCACACGCGAGTCTGTCTATTCCCAGCCTGACCAGTGGTGGTTGGGCAAAAAGGAACGTGGCGATGAACCCGCGAAGGACGATGTGCGTGCGTGGTCGCTCGATTTGCTGGTCGATGAAAAGTCCAAGTTCGAGATCATACCCGACCTCATCGACGAGGGCAAAACCTGCACTGGTCTGCGTGTGAGCGGTAGCGTGACACCCGCGATGGATTTCTACTTCGACAAGGAAACCACGCTTCTGCACCGCCTCGACTGGCGCGGCGACTTCTACCGCTTCAGCGAGTGGAAGGAGCACGACGGTTTGAAGTATGCGAGCAAGACGATCCTCTTCAAGGTGAAGGGCGGCAAGCCGTGGTTCTTCCACGAGATCACCGAGCTGGAGCGGCTCGCGAAGCTGCCAGAAGGGCTCTCGAAGTCTTGAGGCATCCGAGATGCGATCAAAAGCATTCAGCGTTCCGCTGTGGCCGCTAGATTCGATTGTTTGATGGGCGGAGCGATCACGATGCCCTCGGTTTGCGCCCCGTGGAGCGTCTCGGGCTTCTCGCGGAGTTGCAGGATGTAGGCGACGAGTGCCTCGGCCTCCTTTTCATTGCCGGGGAAGGGCGGCATGTAGGTGCGGGTCTGGTGCATGCCTTTGATGAAGAGCGTCATGCCTGTAGGGTCCCACGGCTTGTCGCCGCCATACATCGCGGTGAACTTGTCGAGCACGCTGTTCAGCCCCGTGGTGCTGTGGCAGCGGGAGCAGGCCAGCATGAAGACATCCTTGCCGCACTCAACCTTGTTCGCGTCCGTCACCTCGCGGTGCTTTACATACGTCGCGTGCTTCAGCAGGCCCTCGCTTTGCAGAAAAGCCAGCTCGTCTTTGTGAATGCCATTCGAATACATGTATTCGCCGATGACCCAGGGTTTGCGCATGAACTCACGTGCCCGCTCAAAGTGCCCGAGCAGCCAGATGCCCATGAAACTCGGGATCAGCAGCGCCCAGCGTGGCATGGTGAAAAGATCACTGAGCCCACCTAGACCGATGATGACAAAAGCGATGACCGTCCAGCCCAGCAGCGACTGAAACTGGCCGTGCCAGCTCATGAAGTCCTGCGTCAGCAGCGCCACCGAGCTGTTTGCTTTCATGGTCTCAGGAATGTTATTCCAATACCATGTGCCAAAAAGCAGCACGCCAACGAGACTCACCAGCACGACGTGTGACATGCGATACACGATCCAACGACGCAGCCTGCGAGGACGATCATCACCCACCGAGGTCGTTTTGGTGAAAAAGAACGCCGAGAACCAGATGAAGACCGCCGCCGTCATCAGCGCAAAGAACGTGCGGAAGCCGAGTTGCGGCGCGTAGAGCGGATTTGTCATCGCATCCAGAAAGGCGCGAGTTTGGTTCCACTCGCCCGGCTTCATCATGAAGCCCAGCACTGCCACGATCAGCGCCATCGTCAGCCATGACATGATGCTCAACGCCACGCCGATCTTGATGTGCTTTTTCTTCTTCTCCGGCGTGTCCGCCTTTTTCCAGCTCAGGAACCACCAACAGATGAGCACGACCTCGGCAATGAAGACGAACCATTCTAAGAACCAGCCCCAGAAGAAAACCCGCAGCAGCGACCCGATGGCAAACGGCGCAAACAGCGAAGTGGAGAGCCAGATCCCCACGCCCGTCATCGCGCCCACGGTCGTCGTGACGATGAAAACAATGAACGTGATGCGATATGCCAGCTGGTCGATGTCAGGCCGGTTGTTTTTGTGAGCCCACCATTCCATCCAGGTCAGCAGCGGATACGCCCCCACTGCCAGCGGATGATTGATGAGCACATGCAGGCTCGCGATGAGACCAATGATCAAACGTCCACCCGCGAGGTGATCCATGTAGAAAGAAGGGAAGTCCATAGCGTCAGTAAATTCGCATACCGACAGCCCAAGGAAATGCGGCAAATCCCCGCAGCAATCTATCCGGGGTATTTTGGCCCGCCTTCTGTCCGTAACGGGGACATTCCTGTCCCCTTCAGACGGGCCAGGAATGTCCCAACTACGTCGTGCCCGCTGCGGAATGCCGAACTATTGATTCTTTCTTGTTCTTCTTTTTCTTCTTCGGCTTCTCATCGGTCTTCGCCGCCATGTCATAGCGCTTCTCACCGGCTTTGACGGGCTTTGCCATTTCCGCGAGCCACGCATCGTGGAGCTTCGTGAGTTCCGCCACCTTCTCGGGCATCTGCTTGGCGAGGTCGTTGGCCTCCGACACATCATTGCTCAGATCAAAGAGGCTGATCGTGCCTTTTTCGCCAACGAGCTTCCAATCGCCCGAACGCACGGCCCACCAGCCTTCGTCACTGCCGGAACACCAGAAGAAGTCACGCGATTGAGGCTTGGTTTCGCCTTTGAGCAGCGGCAGCAGATTGATGCCATCCAAAGTGGCTTCGGCTTTAGCCGAATCTCCTGCGACTGAAGTCGCAGCCACTTTCACTCCCGCCGCCGCGAGCGCCGTGGGCAAAATATCGAGCGCTGACACTGGCGACTGCCATTCGCCCGGCTTGAGCTGCGCAGGCCAGCAGATGAGAAACGGCACGCGGATGCCGCCTTCGTAATCGGTGTGCTTGCCGCCACGCAGCGGCGTGTTGTCCGCGCTTTGCGCCAGCGGGCCGCCGTTGTCACTGATGAAAAAGAGCAGCGTGTTTTCCCACACGCTACCGTCCTTGAGCGCCGTCATGACTTTGCCAATCGCATCGTCCATGCGCTTGCCCATCGCGAGTCGGGCATCGCGGTCCTTGTTGCCTGTGTTGAACTTCGCGATCTCGTCCTCCGGTGCCTGCAACGGCGCATGAACGGCATTGAAGGCCAGGTAGGCAAAGAACGGCCCCGCCTTGTGCTTCGTGATGAAAGCCGCCGTCTCCTCGCCGAGGCGATCCGTGAGGTAACCGGTCTCCTTCACCACCTCCGTGCCGCGATAGATCGGATCATTCGGGTCATCGAGCTTGAAGTAATCATGCGCCCCGCGACCGAGAAAGCCGAAGACTTCATCAAAACCGCGCAGGGCCGGACTCCAGGCCAGATCCGGCCCGAGGTGCCATTTGCCAAACTGGCCCGTCGCATAGCCCGCAGGCTTCAAATACTGCGGGAAGAGCTTCTCGCTCATCGGCACGCCGCTCCCTGCCTCACCGCCCGTGTAGAGCCCCAGCCGCTGCTGATAGCGCCCCAGCATCAGCCCCGCCCGCGTCGGCGAGCACACATGCCCCGTCACATAACCCTGCCGACAAATCACGCCCGCTTTGGCCAGCGAATCGAGATTCGGCGTCACGATTTCCTTCGGATGCTGCGGATTAAACGACACATCCGCATAGCCGAGATCATCCGCGACGATGACGACGATGTTGGGCTTCGTATCGGCGAAGAGCTGAGGGCAAAGAGCGAAGAGGGTGAAGAGAAGAATCGGCAGTTTCATGGCTTGGAGCTGAATGATGGCAGTTTTTGAATCCGCGCCGTGAGTTCCGCGACGACATCAGCATGCTGGGCGGAGACATCGTGAAGCTCTTCAGGATCAGTTTCGTGATCGTAAAGCTCAGTCGGTCCATCGCTCCAGCGGGTGAAGCGCCAGCGGGCGGTGCGGATGCTTTGGCCGTGAAGTTTGTCGCCACGCGTGACGAGCGTGAAGGCGGCGTCTTTGATGCTCGCGGCGGGATCGGCCAAAACGGGGCGCAAACTGGCTCCCGCGGCCGGGTGAGGCATTTTCAGGCCGCAGAAGTCCGCGACGGTCGGATACACATCGACGAACTCGGCGAGCGAACGCGTCGTCTGGCCACCGTTCATGCCTGGTGCGGCGATGATGAGCGGCGCACGGCAACTGCGCTCAAAAAGTGTGTTTTTGTTCCACCACTGCCGCTCGCCGGTGTGGTAGCCGTGATCGCCGACGAAGATGACGATCGTCTTTTCCCAAAGTTGATGTTTGTCGAGCGCATCGAGCACACGACCGAGCTGCGCATCCATGAAGCTGGTGCCGGCGCAGTAGGCGCGGAAAAGCTCGCGCCACTCCTGCTCGGTGAATTTGCCAAAAGCGGTGCCGTAGTCGCCGAAGCCGACGCTCTCCTTGCGCACCGCCGTCATGCCAGCGGGATCGCTCCAGGGCTTCAGCGAGTCGGCGGGATACAGATCGAAGTATTTCTTCGGCGCGATGAAGGGATCATGCGGCTTCATAAAGCCGCATCCGATGAACCACGGCGTGTCGCCGAGCTTCTCGATCATCGCCACCGTGGCGGCGGCGATCTGACCATCCGGCTGATCATCATCCGTGCCGTCCGCCGCGCCCCACTGGCACCATTTCAACGCCCCACCGGTCACATCACGGCCTTCGAGCATCTTGCGACCTGTCTTCGTCGCTTCAAAAGCCTGCGCCGTGTGCCAGGAACGACCCGCGTCCATCCAGCGCTGCTTCGCTTCCACATTCTTGCCACCGCCGAGATGGAAGAGCTTTCCAAACGCGTGCGACTGCCAACCGGCGTCTTTGCAGAGCTGCGGCAGCGTGACGACATCCGGCATCTTTTGCCGCAAAGGAATGTCATTGCCCACGATGCCCGTCTGCTCCGCCCGCAGGCCAGCCATCAGGCTACTGCGGCTCGGATTGCACACCGGATACTGCACATACGCCCGCTCAAACGTCGTGCCGCGAGCCCGCAACCGGTCGAGGTTCGGTGTCTTCACGACCTCCTTCGTGAACGCTCCGCCAAAGTCCCGCAGATCGTCCGCCATGATGAGCAGCACATTCGGCTTCTCCGCCGCGATGAGTGACGAGCAGAGGGCAAAGAGCAAAACGAGACAGCGCATGGTCGCGCTGAAACGACGTCGCATCGGCTTTCTAGCCTGGGCTCACCAATACTTTGGCCAGCGAGCTTCGCGGGTCAGATTGTGATAAAATAAAGCCACCAGCACCAGAATCGCCGCGCCGATCAGCGTCGGGAAAAGGGCAAACTCCCAGCCAGGCTGCATCAGAAAGACAATCACCGGATTCGAGCCTGCCGGAGGATGCACCGTGCGCGTGATCATCATCGCTGCGATGGAGGTGCCCACCGCAAGCGCCACACTCCACCAATGCGGCCCGCAGAAATGCACAAACGCCAGCCCGATGACGGTGCTGAGCACGTGCCCGACGATCACATTGCGCGGTTGGCTGAGCGGCACATCTGGATAACCAAACATCAGTACACAGCTTGCCCCAAACGAGCCTAGCACGAGCGCCACCTGCAAACTCTGCGCCAGTAGCGCGATGATCGCGATGGCGAGAAAGCCACCGATGAAAGCAAGCAACACCGCTTTGCCCGGAGCACGCGGAGGCAGAGCAGCAGAGTCGCCACGGAATTTGGTGAGGAGGTTCATGAGAGGTGCTTGGAGGGTGGAGAATCGGACCGGGTGTTCATTGCTCGCTCATTCCCAGGAAGCTTGCGAGACTGGCGATGGCTTGTTTCGCCGCGATGCTGCGCGCGGGCTGTTGCGACAAAAGTTCCATTTTCCGGGCCTCGCGATCCACCTTCACATCCGTGTGGCCGATGAACTGTTCGCGATGCAGCAGCGGCAGCGCATAATAACCGCGCACACGCTTCTGCGGCGGCACATAGACCTCCCAGCGATAATGGAAGTCCCACAGCGCCTCCGTCACGCGCCTGTCATAAATGATCGGATCAAGCGGCGCGATGAGTTTGGGTGTCTCTTGAGCTTCGGATGATTGATCGAGCAGTGGAAGATCGCTGCGCAGCAGATGGAGGCGCAAGGTGGAGCCCTCCAGCGTCACTGGAACCACTTCATTCGCGATCACGCGCAGTTCCGCTGCCTTGAGCAGCGCGAGACGGCGCTGGCGCAGTTTCAGCAAAGCCAGCCAGCGAGCCGTTTCCTCGCTTGTAGGCACTGGTGCCTTCAAAACAGCCCCAGGCAGCACTTTCTCCGCCAGATCGTAGTAGCGTCGAAGGCCATCGCGGCGTGCGATGAGCACGCGACCATGGAAGAAGAGCTTTTGCAGCGTGCTCTTTGCCAGTGTGGTGCTGTCCCAGGCATGGTTTTTCGCTTTGCGGGCGCTTTCGATGTCCTGCGAGCATAGCGGGCCTTCCTCCGCCATCCGAGCCAGCACTCGCGCCGCCAGCTTTCGTTCCTCTGCGGTGAGTTTGCCGGACCAGCTGCTGTCGCTGCGCTCGCGGGCACGCATGGCACTTTGAAGATGCGGCCATGCCTCCAGCGGCAGCGCTGCGAGGTTGCTCGAATCCGGCAAATGATGCTCAAAAGCCTCGCGAAGCCCTTCGCGATGCACATGCCGCATCAGATCCTCCTCGCGATAGCCGCGAACGCGATGCCGCAAGATGTGATCCTGCATGCGACCGCAGACATTGATGGGATCGATCTGCACAAACCCCAAATGCCGCAGCGCCGATGCCACATCGGCAAACGCACCCTCCAGACCCGTCGCTCGGATCATGAAGCGTCGTGCCTGCAGCTGCGTGATCGTTTGTAGCGCTTTCATCCTCATGCGGCGGCTTCATGCACGCGCCGCGCCTTCAGCGCCACTAGGAAGGCCAGCAGCCCGATCAACGCCGCGCTGAAGAACGGCGCGCCCGGCACCTGCACGGCTCGCTTTGCATCAATGAAGTGGCTGAAGAGCTGTGTGGCGATCAGTGGCCCGATGATGCCGGAGATGCTCTCCAGGCTGGTGATCGCACCTTGCATGGTGCCTTGCTCGTCATCGCCGACAGAGTTCGAGATCAAACTCTGCACCCCAGGCCCTGCGAGCCCACCGATCGAGCCGACCGCGATGACGATGAAGACCATCCAGCCGCTGGAGGCAAGTCCGTAGCCCACATAGGCCACCACAGCGACCGCGAGCCCGATGAAAGCCGTGCGCCAGTCGCCCACCTTCGCCGTCACCTTACCCGTGAGCCATGCGGAGACAAACGCCGCGCACAAACCCACTGCCGCGAGCGACACGCCATTCCACAGCGGCGTCCAGCCATAGCGATGCTCCGTGTAGAGCACCCACACGCTCGGATACACCGTGTGCGCGATGAATGACAGCAGCGCACAAACCGCCAGCCAGAGCACGCGCGGACGGGAGCGCAGGCTAAAGATCGCCCCGAATGGATTTGCGCGCTGCCAGTCGATGGCGCGGCGGTTCTCCACCTTCAGCGACTCCGGCAAAATGAACCAGCCGTAAAGCCAGTTCGCCGCCGTGAGTGCCGCCGCCGCGTAAAACGGCACCCGCGTGCCGAGCTGGCCCAGCGAGCCGCCAATCAGCGGCCCGATGATGAACCCGATGCCAAAGGCCGCGCCCATCAGCCCGAAGTTCGCCGCCCGTTTCTCCGGCGGGCTCACATCCGCGATGTAAGCCGTCGCGGCGGAGAAATTCGCGCCTGTGATGCCCGCGATGATCCTTCCCGCCACAAACCACGCCATCGTCGGTGCGAAGGCCAGCAGTAGATAATCCAGCGCCAGACCAAACTGCGAAATCAAGATCACCGGACGCCTTCCCACCTTGTCCGAAAGGCAGCCGAGCAGCGGTGCAAACGCGAACTGCATCATCGCATACAATGCACTCAGCCATCCCGCCGCCTGCGAAGCCGCCGCCGTGTCTCCACCGCTGAACTCTTTGACCAGCTTCGGTAAAATCGGCACGATCAACCCGATGCCGAGAATATCGAGCGTGAGCGTGATCAGGATGAAGCCCAGTGCAGGCGTGCGTGTGGAGGACATGAGCGCGTGCGCGGCTTCTCGCGGCATTCGATATTGAATTCAATGGGGTTTGGCCCCTTTGAGAATTGGCTCGGGTCCTTTTGAGATTCCAGCTTTTGCTGGGCGTCTTCGTGGGACATAAGCATCTCTATTTAAGATAAATGAACCATCGCTTGCTAGGCTTGGTTCTCAAAAATAGACGAAAAAATCTCAAAGAAGAAGTTGGCGGTTGGAATCACTCGTGCTGTAATACCCTCCGACCCAAAGTCATTCTCAAGCTTGCAAGTCCCATGAAAACAAAATCTCCCATCTTCGCGATTTGCGTCTTTGCTGCGACGGTCTTCACCGCTGTTACAGCTAGCGCTCAATGGGGCAATCCAGTCGGTTTTGGCTGGGGGCCCACCATGATGCGCCCCACCAGCTATTATCGTTATTATGGATCGCGTTTCGGCACGATCGGTAAGGTCAAAATCGCCAGTGACTTGACCTATGATACCAAAATCAATGCTTATGATTCGAATCTCGGGAACGCTGGAAAGCGCAATCCTTATGGTTTGATCGTGGGTTCCGGTGAGGTTTCTAAACTTTTGCTCACATGCCAGCCCAATGCGGATCGCCAGCCAGGTCTTGGTGACCCGAAAATCGAAATGCCTTATTTCCGATTGGTCGCGTCTCTCGACATTCGTGGCGTCAATCTTTCTCGCAAAGACGGTCGTTTCGCTTCCTTCGAAGATGAAGTTGCCACTTGTGGACGAGTTTTGGTGTGGCTTGACCACACGAAGCGTTATTTGCTTCTTGATTCTGCTGATCCTGAGCGCCGTCGAGTCGAATGGCCATACAGTACCAGCGTTCCCCCTGAGCGCGTTTTTGTCGAGGGTATCGTTCCTACACAACCCGGAGGTGGTTTTTACATCACGATGGCGCTCGATGATTCCAACCGTCAGGGCATTAGCAAGCTGTTTGGTGAACTCGCCGTTTGGGATCGTCAGATGATCAGCGTCAAGCAACCTGGAGTTGAGCCAAAGCCTTGGTTTGATCCAAGTCCAATCTGGTCTGGGGCTACTTCAGCTCCTGGTGGAGTGGCCATGGGTAAATAACTTGAACATCAGTCTCTTTAGAAACGGCAGTGCAATGGCACTGCCGTTTTTTGTGTGAGATTCAGACGGTTCTTTCACTCACGCAGTTGGTTCACAAATTCACCATGGTAAAGTAGCTAGGTTTTCTCCACCTTGAATGTGTAAGCCATGCGTGGCTCCGTTGGATTCCCTGATTTCGGGGCACTCAGATCTATGGATAGCACTCGCACCCAACCATCATTTGGAGAAGACATCCGCTTCTTTCCGGAACCCGTCTGCAATCACTGTAGCGCGCAAATTGTCTTGCGTGACCGTCACAACATCGAGCCAAATGCTTGGTACTTGATGCTTTCCATTTGGGGTTTCGGATTTGGCGATGATGGGTCGTTTCATCGCTAACTTGTAGGCGAGTTCGGCGGCAGAGTTCGCGAGTTGTTTCACTGGCTTGTAAATCGTCATGCTTTGGCTGCCATTTGCGATTCGTTGGCAGGCGGCAAGGTCTGCATCTTGACCCGTCACCAGCACCTGACCTGTCAGGCCTTCTTCCAACAAAGCCTGGATGGCACCTCCTGCGGTGCCATCGTTGCTGGCGAGGATGGCATCGATCTGAGTGCCAGCTTTGGTGATCGCAGCATTCATGATCTTTTTGGCGTTTTCTGGCTTCCAATCTTCGGCCCAGTCTTCAAAGACGACCTCAATCTTGCCGAGATCAATCAAAGGCTGAAGGACTTGATCTTGGCCTTGTTTGAAGAGTCGAGCGTTGTTGTCCGTCTTGGCTCCGTAGATCCTCACGAGACGCATTTTTCGTCCTGCTGGAAGTCGATCAGCCAGATATTGAGCCTGCAATTCGCCAACCTTCATGTTGTCGAAGGTGATGTAGAGGTCAGTTTCGGCACCAGTGATCAGTCGGTCATAAGACAAGACGGGAATGCCTTCGCGATGTGCCATCTCCACCGCTCTGGCCATGGCTTCTCCATTGTGTGGGATGATTACGAGTGCATCGACTCCAGCTGTGATGAGGCTTTCGACATCTCGAAGCTGGCGTGTATCATCGCTGTTTGCTGAACGTACCAGAACCTCTGCTCCGAGGGATTTGGCTTTGGCGAGGAAAAAATCTCGATCCGAGATCCAGCGCTCCTCTTTGAGGGTATCCATGCTGAGTCCGATGAGGGGTCGTTCATCGAGTGGCTCAGAAAGGTTTTTGCCACTGCGCGAAAGCAGGATTCCTGTCGCTACACTAAGGATGAAGGAAACGATGGTAAGGATGGAACGCAAACCCATGATGGGAAGATAATGATCAGCGAGTGGGCTGATGAAAATCAAAATCTAGCGAGGGCACTCCAGGCGAAAGCGGGCGCTGAAGCCACAGCTTGCCTGCCTTCCGGCGCAAATGACTGCCTCGTGGTAGATTGATTTTGGAGACACGGGTGGATGTTAGCAAATGTCTCGCCTGTTCTAGGTGCATGAAGCTAACCTCAGGCACTTGGCAGATCTTGGACAGCCAGGATTTCAGAAGGCGTGAAAGCACGGCAGGATGCGTCTTTCGAAGGGCAGGGGTGATCTTCAGATGTCCTTCTGCGGTCAAGTGTTCCTGTAGCATTGTCTCAGCCATCAGCTGTAGCGCTTCATCATCGCGTTCCGCCTGCTGACCCAAGCGAACAAGCAGAGCAGAGATGTCGCGATCAAAGATATCAGACAGCAGCGGTAGCACCTCATGACGCAGTCGATTGCGACGTGCTTCTCCCTGCTGGTTGGTGGAGTCTTCGCGATACTTGAGTCGGTGTTTTTGGACGTAAGCGTCGATGTCGGCTCTTCTCCAGTGAAGAAGAGGCCGGGTCAAACATGGCACTGGAGCGGACATCACGGGCAGTGGGCTTTCCACCGACATGCCCGACATGCCAGCTAGACTGGTGCCTCGACAAAGGTTGGCCAAGATGGTTTCGGCCTGATCTTCGAGATGATGGGCCACATAGACACGTCGGCAATCATGCTTTGCCGCCATCTCAGCCAAGAAAGCATAGCGCAGCTTTCTGCCCGCCGTTTCCATGGACATTCTGCTCTGGGCCGCATGCGCCATGACGTCTTGCGCTCTAAGTTCAAAGTCGAACTCATAGCGAGCTGCCAACCGGCGAACAAAAGCCGCATCTTGACCCGATTCTCGTCCTCGAAGCTGGTGGTTGAAATGACAAACGATAAGTTGGCGGCAGCCTTGTTCACGCAGCCAATGCAGTAGTACCACAGAATCTCGTCCCCCCGACACTGCCACCAGGGCAGGCTCGTTGCATTCGGGTAGATGAATCGCTGGAGGCATCGTGTGATCTTGAAAAAAGTTCCTTCTTGGAAGAGCCAAGTCAGAGGTTTAATCCGTGAGGCAATGCTAAGAATGTCACGCGCAAGTGTTTGAGTCCAGAAGCTTGCGAGAAGCGAATTCCATGCGCTTTATTTCACCCCTTTCATCATGACTCGTCCTCGACTTGCGATCATTGGCACCGGCATTTCCGGGCTGGGTTGTGCTTACTTTCTGCACAAAAAGTATGACATCACTGTCTTTGAAGCAGCAAATTACTTGGGAGGTCATACCAATACGGTCACGGTCGAGGAAGATGGAGTGCAACTGCCGATCGACACAGGTTTCATGGTGTTCAATCACGATACCTATCCTCAGATTTGCAGGCTCTTCGAAGAACTTCAGGTCCAAACCCAAAAGACCAACATGTCTTTCAGCATGTCTCATGCTAAGAGCGGTTATGAATGGAATGGCGGAGGTTTGGCCAAAGTGTTTGGTCAACGCAAAAACTTGTTGAGCTACCGCTTCTGGAAATTTGTGCTCCAGATCCATCGCTTCAACACGCATTGCCTGGAGGCGATGAATGATCCGAAGTTCGAAAGGATGAATTTGGGTCAATTTGCCCAAGCTTGTGGTTACGGTCAGGACTTTCTCAATTTCTACATCATCCCGATGGGCAGTGCCGTGTGGTCCACGCCACCGGATCGCATGCTTGAGTTTCCGGCTCGGACGCTGATGCACTTTTGGTTCAATCATGGCTTTTTGGCGATGAACACGCGCAAGCAATGGTGGACGGTTTGCGAGGGATCTCAGCAGTATGTGCGGAAGATGAAACCGCTCTTTGCCGACCGTGTTCGTCTGAATTGTCCGATTGCGCGGGTTCAGAGGCAAGCGGGGCAGGTGATCGTGCAGCCCGTGCAGGGTGAGGCCGAGGTCTTCGATCATGTCATACTCGCCACGCATGCTCCGACCTCGCTGCGTCTTTTGGCGGATCCGACACCTCTAGAATCTGAAATCTTGGGCTCCTTTCATTATCAGCCCAATCTAGCCGTCCTACATACAGATGCATCGGTCATGCCTTCCACGCGCAGATGCTGGGCATCGTGGAATTACAGGATTGAAGAGGACAAACACGGCCAGATTCAGCCGAGCACGCATTACTGGATGAACAGCCTGCAGGGAGTTTCGGAGAAGAAGAACTACTTTGTCTCGATCAATGGCGAGGACAAAATCGACCCTTCCAAGATTCTCCAGAAGATCGACTATGAGCATCCCCTCTTTGATTTGAAGGCGATTGACTCTCAAAAGCGTGTTCCTGAACTCTTGGCTGCCTCTCGGGATAGCCAAACTCTCTTTGCGGGTGCCTGGACTCGTTATGGCTTTCATGAGGATGGCTTCATGTCCGCCATCGCTGCCTCAGCCCAGCTCTTGGGAGGTGACCCATGGACACTGCGTTGAAATCAGGTCTCTACGAGTGCGAGGTCGTGCACCAACGCCTTGCTCCCAAGCGCCACGGCTTCAGCTATCAGGTATTTTTCATGGACTTGTGGCTAGATGAGCTGCCGCAGCTTCATCGAAAGCTGAAGTTCTTCAGCTTTGCGGGTCCCAATATCTTTGCGTTTTACGATGAAGATCACCTTGATCTAGGGGCGGGAAATCTGCGTCTGAATCTGCAAAAATGGCTACACGAAAAGCATGGGTTGGATTTGCCCGAAAGCTGGAGAGTTCGGTTAGTGACCTTTCCCCGAGTGCTGGGTTACATTTTCAATCCCGTATGCTTCTACTTTCTCTATGATGCTCAGGGGCAGGTGCGACATGCGCTCTGTGAGGTGACGAACACCTTTCATGAGATGAAACCTTACCTCCTGGAGACGCCGATTCGGCCAGGGAGGTTCGAGGCGGTGATGCCCAAGCATTTTTACGTTTCTCCCTTTTCCTCCTTGGACACCTCGTTTCATTTTCAAATTCAGGTGCCCGACGATCAAATCAAAATCCACATCGACGACCTCCAGGGTGGTGAAAAAATCCTCGTCAGTTGGATTCACGGCGTGCGTCGTTCGCTGACAGACATGCGTCTGGGATGGTTCTGTTTTCGTTATCCAGCCTTGACTCTCCAGGTCATACTCAAGATTCACTGGCAGGCTTTTTTATTGTGGAAGCAGAAAGTTGCCTTTCATCGAAAAAGCGCCAGGCCTGATCTTCAGCGTGATCTTTACCGACCTCACCCTAGCCTCGCTCCACCTAGCTCGCCATGACTCCCACGCTATCCATTCCGGCCGATGAGGCGACCCTGGACATGACCCCCCATTGCAGCCGCTTTGCCTTAGCTGTTTCCCGACGTTGTTTGCATCGTTGGCTTGTGACCAAGGCTCTGCGCAATTTCACCAAGGGCTGCCTGGTCATGCATCTGCCCGATGGCAAAAAGCTCGTGTTCGGTCAGGCCACAGACTCCGGCCCACAGGCTCAGATGCAGATCCGGCAGCCTCTTTCCTTCTTTGTCCATCTCGCTCGTTATGGCGGCATTGGATTGGGTGAGGCCTACACCCATGGCTGGTGGGACACCGCTGACCTTCGTGCCGTGCTCGATTGGTTCATCATCAACATCCAGGCCTCTCCCAAGCTCAAGGGCTCATCCCAGCGTTTCCGACTGATCGGCTTCCTGCGTGTGGCAAATCGCATCCAGCATCTCATGCGGCCCAATTCAGTCAAAACCAGCCGCCGGAACATTCAGGAGCATTACGACCTTGGCAACGATTTCTACAAGCTCTGGCTCGACCCCACTCTCACCTATTCCTCTGCCAAGTACACCCGTCAGGATCAAAGCCTGCAGGATGCACAACTCGCCAAGTACGAGGCGCTGTGCGAGAAACTGAAACTCAAGCCAACAGACCACGTCCTCGAGATTGGTTGTGGTTGGGGGGGATTCAGCCTCTACGCCGCTGGCAAGTATGGCTGCCGCGTCACCGCCGTGACCATCTCCCAGGAGCAATATCGGGAAGCCTGTCATCGCATCCACGCCGCAGGTCTGGAAAACCGCATTGAGGTTCGCCTACAGGACTATCGCCACATTCAGGGACAGTTTGATAAAATTGCCTCCATTGAAATGCTGGAAGCCGTCGGAGAAAAGTATCTCGAAACTTACTTCGCCAAATGCGCGGAAGTGCTGGCGCCTCATGGCATCCTCGCGGTGCAAATGATCACCGTGCCTGATCACAATTACCGCCAGCTCGCTAAGGGCGTCGATTGGATTCAAAAGCACATCTTCCCTGGGTCCCTGCTCCTGGCCATCGGTCGAGTCAATCAGGCCATCCAACGCACCAGCAAGCTCTGCCCGCTTGCCCTTGAAGACCTCGGGGCCAGCTATGCTCGAACCATGAGCGAGTGGTATCTCAACTTCAATGCCAAGCTCGATGAAGTGAGGCAACAGGGCTTCAGCGAGACCTTCATCCGCAAGTGGAACTACTACCTCAAGTACTGCGAGTCCGCCTTTGCCACGCGCAACATCAGCGTCGTGCAGGCCTCCTGGAGTCGTCATGATCATCAGGCCGTGCAAGAGGTCTGGTGAACTGGGTTTATCAGGGGGCTCGTGCAGTTACCCCATGGAGGGCAACTGCCTTGGCATCGTTCGTTTTTCTGGAGCCTCGTGTGGCTCCTCACTTGACGGAAGCATTCCGATTGTCAGTATTTCCATGTAGGTCGAAATCTCCGAATCGGTCATGGTTCAGGTCAGATTCGGGCTGTGGCTCAGCCTGGTAGAGCGCTTCGTTCGGGACGAAGAGGTCGTGGGTTCGAATCCCGCCAGCCCGACCACCTTCTGAGGTGGTCGCCCTTTTTTGGCGGGATGAGAACCTTGGTTCGACTGCCAGACGCGAAAGCGTGGCTGCTTCAAGCCGAAGGCCACACCGCAGTGCCCGCAAAGCGGGAAAATCCCGCCAGCCCGACCACCTTCTGAGGTGGTCTTATTCAAGGAGTTCCATGGACTCCTGCCACTTCTGAAGGGTCACTCTTTGCACCCCTAGTCCCCCGTTTTGAGTGACTGAAAACGACACGAAAAGCCCCAAGTTCCAACCGTCCGGGGGGCAAAATCGGGGGGCTATCTAACAATCAGCTTATTTTGTTTGCGGGCCTCAGCAATCACTCCTCGATTCGCCGTGAATAAGATAATATTCGGCACTGTACAGAAGTCACCGTCATCAGTGAGAACCTGCGTGATGTTTGAGACGCGGATGGCTTGGACGGCGAACAGGTCATAGGCGTCCAGTGGCATCGTTTGCATGTTTGTGAGTGCGACATGGACCGCCGTGGTGTCGATGACGGGTGCGTTTGGAAGAGGTTTTCCGAACTGCTCCACCTGCTGCCAGCAAGACTCGACTTCCTGCACCACGGATTGACGAAGTGCAGGATACTCGTGGCGAAAGGACTTGGGCTTGGTGCCCGCAGGAATCTGCCCGGTAGCGTCAGCGATTTCGCGTTCGGCATCCTCGACCTGACGTGCCAGTTCAGACAGAGACAGTCCGAGCCAATAAAAACTGGCTCCACTTCTCAGGCCTCTCTGGATGTAGCTCGGATACTTCTGCGTTTGATAAGCCCTGGGGCGGCTGTCCAGTTTCCGAAGATGAAATCTCCCATACGTCACCCAGAACCACACATTGGTATCCACCCAGAAGACGTCTGTGCTCTGGGGGCGATCCGTGGTCACGTCCACGACGTTAGCCTGGACGGAATACGAGGGCATCAGGCAGGCTCCAAACGAGAATCAATGGCTTGGTCCACGGCCTGCCGGAACATCGGGTCGTGGTAGTAGCGTTCTCCGTCAGCCATTCGCCGGGCCAGCGTCTCCGCAGCGTGTTGTGGCAGATTCCGAATGACCAGCTTTTTGCGCAGGTCTTCCAGATGGTAGTCCTGAAGCAAGGCCACAAGGCTGCCATTGAAGAACGAGGCCATCTGCACTCTGGTGCCTTCGAAATCGACTTCCACCACGGGGTGGTCGATCAGGGCGGGGCGCAGCTTCGCGAGCAGGGCTTCCCCGTCTTCATAGGTCATGCAGAGCTCGCCGATCAGGTCGTGGACGCGGAGTTTCATGGGTTGGGAAGGGGATTAATTAGAAGGATACCACAGATACGTTTCCGGCCGCCACATCATAATAGGCAGAGTCGCAGCGGAGGCGGATGTTCACCAAGGTGCCCTCGAATTGGGGGCCGAGAGTGGCGTAGGATTCCTGGTTGTCAACCAACCGGAAGTGGCCGTCGTGGCTGTAGATTTCGAGGCTGCCCTTCGCCGCGCAGACAAAGTCCAGCAGGGTGTGCAGGCCCGCGCCGCGGCTGATGCCCTTCTGGCTTTTGGTTGAGGTGCCCTCCCGCAGCGCCCACTGCATGCAGGCTGCGCCGGACGTGGTGTCAGCGGGTGCGTCGGGGCCGTTGTACAAGCGCACGTTGGAAGGCACGCCCACGCCAAAGTCAGCGATGGCCAGGGTCAGCTCGTTCTGATTCTTGAAGTATTGCCCGCAGGCCATCACGCCGACGGGGGAGTCGGCGTGCTCAAAGGCATTCAGGTAAAGCTCCGCCACCGGGGCCACGATCCGGTCCTTGAGTTCCGGGCTGATATTCAGCCAGCCGCGCCCCAGCCAGTATTCGCTGAGGTAATTCGCGAAAGCCCGCTCGTTCTGCTGGGGGTCCTCGCGAAAAGGAATCGAGTTGCCCTTCCACGGGCCTTGCAGGCCACCGAACTGGTGGAGGAAGCCATTCTGGGCCAGATTCATCCTTACCGCGCCTTCACGAAGTGTTTGCCAACGGAATTCCACCATTATGCCCCTAAGCTGCAAGAGCCGTGCCAGTCCGCCCAGAAAGACCAGCGCGTTCGGCCGCAGGAAGTCACACCAGGTGAAATCGAAGGCGATGTCGCCATCCGCACTCATCGCCTGCTTCCAGATGACGCAGAGCGACTGGAAGTCGCCTGGATTGTCATTGATGCGGCCGATGGGGATGACGGTCATGAGGATGATTGCGGAGGCAGATTTACAAGTCCGAATGCCATGCCCGCCGCACTGGTATGAATGACCGAGGGCAGGCAAAAGGAGACGCTGAGGCTTTCTCCCCCCGGCTCTTCGATGCGGTTTTTCAACTTCGCCTGCTTGAACTGACGTCGAGACATCACGCAATCAACCTTTGTCTGCATAGTTCCCGGCTTAAACGACATGGATAAAACCTTCGCGAAGTTCTGTTTTGCTAGCGCAGACAGCCAGTCCTCATGCAGACCGAGAAAAAGCAGGTGGTCCTTGTCGAACTTGGTGACCACTCCGCCATATGGCTTTCCATCAACTGTCGAACGATACTGAAAGAACGGGCTGTAGGAAGTCTCCTTTTTCGGATCGAGGTCCATCGTGGTGCCATCTCCCTTGAGCAAAGGCACATCTGCTAATACAAACGGATCATGAAGCTTCTCCAAGGCAGCCAATCGGTTGTTAAGCGCCACGGTCAAGGAGGATCGGCGGCTGATGATCGCAACGATATTGATAGCCCAAGATAGGCGATTGATGAGGCGGCTTGCTTTAGGATCGCGTTTGCTTGGAGAGCCATCCGGATCGACGAGCCGACAATGCATGGTGCTGCCAGGATTCTTGTCGATAGCAAGGATGGTTCCATAGCGCAGAGCCGGTGGCCGATGGTAACCCGGCTGCGCGGCTGCTGTTTTCTTAGCCTTGATGCTGTCGTATGCTCCCGTGAGGCCTGTCAACATGGACGAGTTCGCGATCACTCGGCCCTTTGATTCGACTTCGATGTGCTGATTTCCATCGCTTGCGACATGCCAATCCAACGTCATGACGCCACCCCGGCCGGGTCTTTCTTCGATAAAGTCCCAGTCGGCATCATTCAGCCCGTGGATGTCATTCGCGATAGCCATCCCTACAGCATCCCCCAGACGCCGTGTGATTGAAGTATCCAGGCTATCGCTGTCGTCATTTACTCGAAGTGAGTTGCCATCCCATTGCACCCATTCGGACAGCTCCGCGTCAGCTCGGTCAATTTTCCTCGCCACCGCTGCGATGTTCGGATGCGTCCGCGATTGGTGCTGTTTGAGATAAAAGAGTGAGTAGGTGAGAAACTCTGCGATTGGGATCTGAATCCTTCGCCCGGCAATGTTGGCGATCTGGGCTGGATAACGGCCTTGTTGAAATAGCCTCTGTTCGTTTTGGTCATAGTAATCGACGACAACTTCGACATTACCAGGTTGGTTAGCTTCTCGGAGCATGGCGGCGCATTGGGTTTAAAGTTCTCCGCGAAATGCCTTCGCCAGCAGCGCGGGGGTGAAGGCGGCGAGTTCGGCTTCGGTCTCGGTTTGTAGGCGGCGGAGTTCGGCGTGCTTTACGGCCAGTGCGTCTAGGTGTGCCACGATGCGGCGTTGTTCAGCGGGCTTCGGCAGCGGGATTCGTATGGCCTCGATTTGTTTCGCGGAAATGTGCGGCACGGCTGAACTCCGACCATCGCCAGCGATGTGAACCATGAACGCCTGACTGGTGAGAAAGTGGAATAAGTAATCCGGCAGTAAGCCGGGTTTAAAAAGGAATCTACCCACCCGCTGAAGCAGTAAGCAGGGCAAATCCTCGGCGCGAATTCGTGCAGCTTTGAGTCCCGTGGAGATAAGCGGACGATCCATCGAAATGACCACGTCACCCGCACTCAGCTCAAAATCTGGGAATTCGCCCCTGCGACTTGGTGGGAGATGAACCGTGTCCGACCACTCCAGTGTGCCGTGATAAACATTCTGGTTTCTGAGCAGGCGAATGCCGGAGGTGGTGAACCAGCCGCTCTTGAATGCGTAACCACTTTGAATTTTCGCATGTGTGCCAATCGGCTGCCAACGATCTTCCGGCATCTCAGCGAAGACTCGATCCCACATGGCCTGACGTAGCTTTACGGCTTCTTCGATTGCCAGTTCCCGAGCTTGTCGGGCTTGTTCGAGGCGGCTTGTCAGGGCTTCGATGCGCTTGATGAGACGCTTTTGTTCTTCCGGTGGTGGAATCGGAATCTCCATCGCGGCCCAATCATCTGTTTCGAGCTTGCCTGCACTGTTCCCAGCCGTGCCGACCATGGATCGGAGTTCATCACTCCGGGCACGCATCATCCACGCGAGATAGTCGGCTCGGATGTCGGCATCCGGCACAATCGCCTTCATGTCCTGGTTGATGGTGCAGGGAACACGGTTCACCGCGATGGGGATGCGTTTGAAGAGGATGCTGCCGCGCACCACGAACAAGACTGAGTTGGTCGGAATCATTTTCGCCGGACTGGCGGCAAGCCCGGCTTCCGTGATCTTGAGTTCGGCACCAAGCACCTCGTCATTCCACATTTCCTTCGCCGTCACCCACGGAATGGAACCGTTCCAGAAATCAGGGTTGCTCTTGGCCGGCGTGCCGCCGCCAACCACCTTTCCACACCGACCTAAAGGCCGCGAAGTCCACCCCTCGGGCAAATCGTCGAGATTCATCCCTCCGCCTCCTGCATCACGAGTTCCCGCATCTCCTCCACGATCGCCAGAATCCGCTTCTCCTTCGCCGCCACGCTGGCGAGGATGTCTTCAGGCTCGGCGTGGTCGGTTTTTTCTGGTTCGACGAGGCCGAGGCTGGAGAGGGTGAGGTTGTAACCGTTGTCGATGATCTTCTGCGCGGGCACGAGCCAGGCGCGACCTTCCTCGGTGGCTCGTGCGGGCCATTTGGTGAGGAGGTCGGGGAAGTCGTTACGGAACTGCGGGCCGAACTTGCGGGCTTTTTTCAGGGAGGAGCCGTCGCCGAGCAAATTGTAGAACCAGACGTTTTCGGTGGGGCGTCCGGTTTTCTGGAAGATGAGGAAGCAGGTCGGATTGGGCGTGTAGGGCTCGAACATGCCTTTGGGCAGGGTGACGACCGCCTGGAGGTCACACTCGGCCAGAAGGCGCTTTTTGACCTGGATGTGGGAGTTGGTGTCCCCAAACAAGATGCCGTTCGGCAAGACGATGCCCGCACGACCACCGGGACGGAGGCTGCGAAGCGCGGCGGCGAGGAAGAGGACGTATTTCTCACCTTTCTCGACTCGCAGGGAGCGCTTCGGCGACTGTGCGGCCCCGGAGAAGGGCGGGTTTTCGAGGATGTAATCAAACTGGACCTCGTCCCACTTGTCCTCGCTGCCGCCGATGCCATCCCGGCGGACGATGGGGCTGTGGTCGAAGCCGTGAAGCAGCGCGTTCATGGCACTCATGCGCACGAAGGTCTGCTCGCCGTCAAAGCCGTGCAACGTGCCTTTTTGCAGGAACTCCCATTGGCTGGGCTTGAGCCTGTCCCCATAGCCGCGCTTCACCGTCTGGCCGCCGGGCACGGTGACATCCCGAATGAACTCCGGCGAGGAATTCGCCAGGAGGATGTGATCCCAGGCACCGATCAGGAACCCGCCGGTGCCGCAGGCGGAATCGCAGACGGTGCCGCCGATCTGTGGATCGACCATCTCGACGATGACGCGAATGAGATGGCGCGGCGTGCGGAACTGTGCAGACCCTTTTTGCTGGCCGAGCACGCTGGAAAGCATCTCGAAAAGATCACCCTTCACATCCGTGTCGGCACTGAGCAGGTGAACCGGGCTCAAAATATCCACCACCTGCCGCAGCGTGGCTCCGTTGGGGATGACGATGCGCGCATCCTCAAAGATGGCGCGGGCACCGGCGGAGAGGGCCGGATGGTAGGCCAGCCGTGGCAGCAAGTCCCGCAGGGTGCGCAGCATGCGCTCATTGTCCGGGTCTGAGGTGAGGATGCTCCAGCGCAGCTTCGAGAAGTCGGTTTGCTCGCCCTTCTTGTCGTATCCTTCCAGATGCAGCGGGACAAAGATTTCCTGCCTGCCTGGCCCGGCCAGCGCCTCGCCCTCCATCTCCTCCATCATCTTCAGGAAGATCACATAGGCCACCTGCTCCACATAGGTGAGCGGGTTGGTGACGTTGGCGGCGTAGAGGACGTTGCTGAGGCGTTTGAAGAGGTTCTGAAGGGCGGTGAAATCCATGAATCAATAAAATCAGGCGGCTTTGACGATGGCATCTAGTTCGCTGAGCACAGCCTGCAAGCCCTCGCGGCCAAACAGGCTCTCCGCACGCACGCGGCCACCGAGGAAGGTGAAGGGCGGCTTTGAGAACAGCATGGGGTCGAGGTTCAGGTAGCGGTTTTCCTTCAAGGCGGAGAGGACCACATTGCGCAGCAGCTCCAGCAGGCGGGCCTGCTCGGGTTTATCGGCGTTCGAGTGCTCCGCCAGCCAGGCATTGAAGGCACGCTCCACACGCTCCTCCCGCGTGGGCAGGGTGATGAGGCCGAGCGCGGCGCGGATGAAGTCCGTGAGGCTGCCGGTGGGCTGGTCGAAGGCTTTTCTCAGCGCGGCCTCGTCAAAGTAAAAGCGCGGGCTGTTCAGCGTGCGGCGCAGGTCTTCCCACTCCTCCTCGCTGAGCGGCTGGCCGCCGAGCACCTTCTCCACGGCGGGATGGGTCTTTTGCAGCACGACGATGCGCTCCCGGAAATGGTCCTGATACTCCCGGCGGTCGATGGCGAGCCCCTCAGGGCCGACGAGGATCATCTCCCGGCGGCGGAACTCGTCGCTCAGCTCGCCTTCCTGGATGTTGATGAACTCACGCGGCGGAGGTGGCGGAGGCGGTGGTGGCGGGTCCACGATTTCTCCGCCCTCACCTTCACCATCATCCTCACCCGGACGACGCCCCACGGGTCGCGGGCGATGATACTGCTGGCCGGGATCGTTGAAGCGGGCATGGTTGTTGACGAAGTCGTAGATGAGGAAGCCGCTCTTCCCGATGCGCGGGCACAGGCGGCTGCCACGGCCGCGCATCTGCGCATACTTCAGCGCGGAGCCGGTGGGGCGGAGCATGACGAGATTTTCCACCTCCTTGTGATTGTAGCCGGTGTCGAGCATATCGACGGACACGGCGATGACGGGCAGCGGATCGAACTTGAAGGCGTCGATAACGGGCTTGGGATTGCCGTTGTTGGCGTAGCAGGTGATCTTTTGCGCGAAGGCCTCCCGCACCTCTCCGGGAGAGCGGTTCGTCTGCTGGGCGATGCGCAGGCAAGCATCCGCGGGCAGGAGTTTATTGAACAAGCGGGTGAGCATGTCCGCCTGACGCTCGCCGACGGCAAAGACGATGGTTTTGCGCGGATGCGTCTGCGGGCGCTCCTCCTCGACGCGGTAGTATTCCTCAATGATGAGCTTCAGCCGGTCCTCGGACTCGATGAGCTTTCCCCAATCCGAGAAGCCGTAGTCCTCGTCCTCCCACTCGACGCCATCGAAGGTGAGGCGGGTCTCGGCGAGGTAGATGCGGTAGTCAGCGAGGAACTTGTCCGCGATGCCCTGCTGGATGGTGTAGGCGAAGGTGGGACGGCCTTCCTCACGGGTGCTGTCCCAGCACTCGAAGAACATGTAGGTGCTGCGCACGAGCTGGCGCTCATGGTGGCTGATCCAGCGCAGCTCTCCCGGATTCGGCGTGGCCGTGAGGCCGATGTGGATGGCATCAAAGTGGCCGAGCGTGGCGCGGTGGGTATTGTAGATGCTGCGGTGGCACTCATCGGTGATGACGAGGTCGAAGTAGGCGTGTCCGAAACCACCCGCGCCGAGTTGCCCGGCGATGGTGTCCAGCGTGCCGACGACGACCTGCCCCTCCCGGCTCTTTTTGCCGCCAAACAGCAGGGTGATGGGGTAGTCTCGCAGATAATCAGCGAAGTCGTCATACGCCTGCCGTGCCAGCTCGATGCGATCTGCCAGGAAGAGCACGCGCGAGATGATACCTGCCTGAAACCATCTTTTGATGAGCAGGGCGATGGTCATGGTCTTGCCCGTGCCGGTGGCCATCTCAAAAAGCATGCGGCGCTTGCCGGAGATGAGCGCCTCGTCCGCCTTTTCGAGGCATCGGACCTGATAAGGCCGCGTCTCGCAGTCATCTCCCTGCGAACGAAAGCGCAGGGGAATCGGCACGGCTCGCAGAGAGGTCTGCACATCGCCCGCGCGGTGCTGGCGGAGATTCGCCCGCCTTTCCAAGTCCGCCGGAGAGGGAAATCCCACCACCGGGCGTGCATCGCCCGTCTCGTAGTCCCAGAAGTAATGCTCGCGCCCATTGCTGAGAATGACGAACGGTGCGGCGAGCTGAAGGGCATAAGCCTTGGCCTGTGCCTTGGCCGAATACGGATCGGTGGAGAAGCGCTTCGCCTCCAGCACGCATAGCGGCTGGGTGCGCTGGTTTTTGAGCAGGTAATCCGCCCGTCCGTCTGCCACCGCCTCTTCCGTGGAGACCTGCGCCGGATTCTCCACGTCCCACCCGGCCTCACGCAGGAGGCGGTCGATCACGATGCGGGCATCAGCTTCGGTGGGCATTTGATGTAGGAACTCTTGAATATCTGTGACTCAAACTCCAAAAAAATCACCACAATCTTGCCCCAGAACGAAATCAAATTCTGGCCATGACGAAGCATATGCCCCTGGGAGGTTTGTTCACCTTCAAACCCGCCATCCCCACCATGGGAGGTCCCAACCTCGCCCCATCCCGTCCAGATTCTACCCAGGTTGCCAAGGTTCCTTGGTGGGTCGAAGCTCTTCACCCTCAATGATCCGCATCGGAATCCCCTCCCAGCTCCTCGCCTGTGCTCATCCCGGCTATGACTTCGGATGCAACGAGCCGGTCTCCCCGGAAACCCTCCAAACGTGGATGGAGGAGGCCAAGGCCCAGGGCGCTCGATCCATCCTCTGCCTGCTCGCCGTGGATCACCTCCGACTCTATGAGGGTGCCTTTCCAGGAGGATTGCTGGAGGCCTACCGGAAGGCAGGCTTCGAGGTCAGTCACATTCCGATTGGGGATCATCGCAAGCCGCCTCTGACCGAGCGCCAGCTTCGCCGGGTGTTGCGGCACTTCAAACACCTCCCAAAGCCTGTCCTCGTGCATTGCAGCGCCGAGTTGGATCGAACCGGAGCCGCCGTGGCCTTCATCAAGGAGCAGGTCGGAGGGTGAAAGGTCACCATGGCCGAGATTGGCGGTAGAACGGTGCTGCCCGGGCACCCCAGACACCCCAGGCAGCACCATTCAGGTTAGTTATCACTTTGATCCTCCCGCGATTTCTTGAGCCTCTCGATGATGCTTATGGAGGGGGGGATCTTCGAGGTTGGTTTGGTGAACAGTTTCGAGGGCTTGAAGGACGTGGTCTGCTTGTGCTCCGAAGCGCTGGGGGGATCGCCTGGTTCTGGAGGATGCTTCAGACCGAGTCCGAGCACGATGTAGGTGCGTTCTCCATTGATCATTTGCCTGGAAGCCGTCACCTCCGGATGTCGGTTGTAGAGTGTCTTCCAGAAGAATCCCTCAATGCGCTCAGCATCGAAACCGTTCGACGAACACCAAACCTGAAAGTCATGAAGCACGTCCGTTTGGCTCGACTGCCTGTCTGAAGCGATGATGCAGCGCTCGGAAAGGAATGAGCCAACGGGGTCATTGGACTTCCCAAACGACTTCATCACTGCGGCGCTTTTGCCGCCTCCTTGAGGAATGGCCCCCTGCTTGATCAGCAAAGACAAGCCCCCCAACATCCAGTTGAACACGCCCTCGCGTTCAGCCGAGAGCTTCTTTTTGAGGTCAACCTCTGGCGTCACGGGCTTCTGCGTGAAGGGTAGGATGCGCAGGCGGCGTGCCTCGGCACCGCTGCGGCCATCGCTCAGAAGAAGCTGCCGAAATACGACTGCACCATCCGTCCGCTGCGCGATGCCTTGGAGGAAGGCATCCTCTCCGCCATCCCGAACACCGAGCTCAAAGGCCACATCACCCAGCGCCTCCCCAACACCACCAACATCACCTTCCACGGTATCGAGTCGGAGGCTTTGCTTTTACTGCTCGATTAGGCGGGCATCTGCGCCAGTAGTGGTTCAGCGTGCTTGGCTGACTCACCCGATCCTTCCCATGTCATCGCCGCGATGAAACCCGGGAAGGCCGCGCGGCAGTGCGTACGGTTCTCTCTCGGGGTGATGAATCCTTTGGAAGATATCGGAAATGTGAGAGCTCGATTAGTGCAAGCTGCCACCAGTCTGCGCGGCTGAAGCCCATCCAGAACTCGACAAATCAGTCCCGTTTCGTTATTCTCACAGCATGACCATCGCCCTTCCACCTGCTCTTGACACTCTCGTTCAACGGCTGCTCAGCACAGGTCGCTATGCAGACGAGGGAGAAGTGGTGAGGGAGGCGTTGCGCGTGCTTGAGCATCAGGAGTTGGATGAATCTCCCGCCCTGGAAGCCGCTTTGCTGGAGGGCGTGCGTTCCCCGCACGTTCCTTACGATGCCACGGTGCTCGATCGCATCCGCCGGAACGCCAAAGCCCAAGCATGAGCTTGCCCATCTCCATCTCTGCCCGGGCCGAGCAGGACATGACCCTGCAATACCGCTGGTATCTGGAAAATGCAGACGAAGAGATCGCTGAGCGATATTTGACCGCCGTGCATGAAACGATCCATATCCTGGCAGAGAAACCGGACCTGGGCAGGCCGCGACATTTCACCGCGCCTGAGCTGTCGCACATTCGCAGCATTCAGGTCCGAAGGCCTTTTGACCGCCATCTGCTGTTCTACTGGGATGATAGCACGCTCCGAATCGAGCGTGTTGTGCATGGCTCCAGGGACTTGCCAAAGCGCTTGCTTGAAGAACCCGATCAACCATGAACGAATGGATCAAACAACTCATCGAAAGAAAGGCTTGCTTTCAGCATCTCATCAGAAACCTCAAAATTGAGGCTTCGCGTGACGGATGCCAATAAAGTGTTCCATGCCATTCGGCTGCCTTCATTCTTCTGCCATTCCGAATTCCGCCATTCCCAGCAATCAGGGCATTCTTGCCCATTGGAACGGCGGAATCCGGGTTCACTAAGCCCCGGCCAAAGGCACCGCCCCCACCCACGCCGCCTCAAGCCGCCCGGAAGACCTTCGCCCAATGCTCGGCGAGGAACGCAGGATCCGGCAGCGCCGCATCCTCGGGCAGACTCAGCGGCTCACAGGCGTAGGCCTTCACGCACTTTCTTTTTCAGCCCTCCACACCCAAGGGCAGATTGAAATACCCGAACACAGCCTTGGTCCTATCGGAGGGGCTTCAGTCAAATGCGCCAAGGCGCTTGCCACCATGAACATTCCCGGCAACGATCAAGTGTGATCTACCTCGACTACAACGCCACCACGCCCGTCCTGCCCGAGGTGCGTGAGGCGATGCTGCCGTATCTGGGCGATGAATGGGGGAATCCTTCCAGCTCCTACCGCTTTGGGTCGCACTTGAAGTCGAAGATCGAGAACGCTCGGGAGCAGGTTGCCGATTTGATCGGGGCGAAGTCGCCGCGGGAGGTGCTGTTCACCAGCGGCGGCACGGAGAGCAACAACACTGCCCTCCATGCTGTGATTCACAGCACGGGAAAGACGCACATCGTCACCTCGCAGGTCGAGCACTCCTCGGTGCTGAGCTACTGCCGCTTCTTGCAGGAGTTCCGGGGCTATGAAGTGACTTACCTGCCTGTGGACCGGGAGGGATTGATCTCCATGCCTGACTTGGAAGAGGCCATCCGGCCTGACACGGCGCTGGTTTCCCTCATGTGGGCGAACAACGAAACCGGTGTGCTCTTCCCGGTCGAGGACATCGGCCAGCTCTGCCGCAGCAAAGGCGTCCTTTACCACTGCGATGCGGTGCAGGCCGTCGGCAAGCTGCCGATGAAGCTCAAGGACCTGCCCATCGACTACCTCTCCCTCACGGGCCACAAGATTGGCGCACCGAAAGGAGTCGGCGCTCTCTATGTGCAGAAGAAAGCGCCCTTTGTTCCCTTTGTGCAGGGCGGCCATCAGGAGCGCTCACGTCGCGGCGGCACGGAGAATGTCGCCAGCAGCGTCGGCTTGGGCGCCGCTGCGGCACACGCTCAACAGAAGCTGCCGAAATACGACAGCATCCTCCGTCCGCTGCGCGATGCCATGGAGGAAGGCATCCTGAAGACGATTCCGAACACAGAACTCAATGGCCACGCCACCCAGCGCCTCGTCAATACCACGAACATCACTTTCCACGGCATCGAGTCGGAGGCTTTGCTGTTACTGCTCGATCAGGTGGGCATCTGCGCCAGTAGTGGTTCAGCGTGCTTGGCTGACTCGCCCGATCCTTCCCACGTCATCGCCGCCATGAAGCCGGGCAAGGCCGCGCAGCAATGTGTGCGCCTTTCACTTGGGGCGGGTTTGAGGAAATCGGAGGTGAACGACGTTCTCGATCACCTTCGCCAGATCACCTCCAGCCTGCGCGGCAGCCCATGAAACTCCCTGCGGACAGCGTCATGAAACACGAACTCTTCACCCGGGTCATCCTGGCCCAGGACATCCCCGCGCACGACCTGTGCCGCGGAGACATCGCCACCGTGGTCGAGCAGTATGAAGGTGCGGTCGGTCAGGAACCCGGCTACGAGCTGGAGGTGTTCAACGCCCTCGGGCAAACCGTGGCGGTCGTCAGCGTGCGGGAATCCCAAATCGACGCGCCCCGCCAGGAAGAGCGATTTTGTGTCCGGCATACGGCTGCCTTGGTGGCGTGACATACCCAGCTATCATCATTCGATAAAAACGCACCGGGGCACCCGAAAGATTGCATCTTCCGTATTAGATCGTCGTTCAGCGGCACTAAAATAGGCCCGCAGACTCTATCAAATCTTGTTTAATTGGCTCCATCGCTTTCGTGAGATTAACCCGGTGATCTTTTCCAAATAGGTGAGGTGCCATCGCCTCAAAGACTTCTGTTTGATAGCCTTTCGAGCCGCCTTTTGGCACCGTTTCAATCTGTATGTCTGGAACATTTCGCCAATACTTGCTGACATTCTCAATAGACAATTTATCGACACCACCAGCTAGGCAGATCATATCGTGAAGCACCCACAAAAGCACAACGACTCCATTCGTCTTACCAAATAGACACTTCTGAAGTGATTCATTCGTTTCCCAGAACTTTGGTTTAGCGTGCCGAACACCGATGAAATAGATCAACAAGAGTCGTGCGATGCCTGCCAGATCGTCATTCTTCAAGAAATGATAAAGCACTGGGATGAATCGCGCATGTTGACGAGCCTTCTTGGGTGCGCACAGCTCGGACAAGTGATCGACGAAAGCCGCCTGAGTAACGACACCTTCTCCACTGCCTCTCATTTTGATTCGCAGGTGCCAAGGGGATTTTTGGGATGCATTCAATACCTTGATGGCATGATGACAGAAACGCTGAATATGCATTTCACTTAGATATGCCTGCTCACGGAGTTTGACGTCTTCAACAGGTTTGTAGCCGAGCAGGTCGAATATCTGTGACTTGGAGACCTTCTTTTGTTCCCCGTTGATTGTCGCGAACAGTTCGGCTTGCGAGTAAAAAGGCAGGTCAATGAGGATGGTTGCGGGAACTTGGAACCCTCCATATTGATCGTCGTTGTCAGCCGCAAGCAGCTTGAGACCTTCCACTCTATGCTGTCCGTCAATAATATTGAAAGGCTGAGGTAGTTCCTCCGCGTCCCATTCAAATATCACTTCGTGATTGCGGACTTGGATGTCCACACCGTCATTTGCTGCCAGAATGATGCCGTTTGGTAAAAGAGCATCCTCAGTCTTCAAGTAGTTTGAGATCGCTTTCGCCCGGCTGCGGTCAAGGACACGCTGGTATGGATCCTCCGCTTGATATATATCGGCCTGAAGTTGTGACACCTCCAGAGCGAAGGCAGGAGACTCAACAGCAGTAACAAGTGCTTTGATATCTTTTGCGTTCGATATGCCGAGACTGTCGGGCGAGGTGGAGCGAGCGGGCGAAGAAGCCAAGCCACCGCACAACCTTGATAAATCACGTGCAGCAATGGAGCATACTAGGAAGCGGCTTCCTTTCTGAGCAATCTCGATGACACCAAATGGACCCGCAGATGATTTAGTGGAGGATTTCATCGGATGGAAGATTAAATGCAGGATCTCTGTCTAAAGATTCAGCAACTGTCTCAGGTGCTGTGGCGCGGGGCTTCACGATATTTGCCTCAGTTTCCTGAATTCTCTTCCATGCATCGAGCGCTTTTTTCATTTCGTCGTACAAGGTGGTATATTTATCATACTTGGTTTCAGCGGCTTTTACCTTCTCCAAAACCATGTCTTTCTGGTCCTCCCAAAGCTTCATGCGTTTCTCCACGCGATTCTCAACATCGTCTTCAATTTCTCGAAGACTTTTGCGAACAAAGAAGCCGACAAACACCCCGAGAATTGAAACAAAACCAAGCAGCATCGTGATGAGCTTGCCATAGGTTTCGAAAATCTTCTCAGCGCCCACCCCTTGGGATTTCTCTGCTCCTGACTTCGTCTGTGTTGGAACTGATATATGCACGGATTGAAGTGAATTCTTAGCACTTCCATCCTGCGGCTTTTCCTGCACTGGTGTTTCAGAGGCATCCGCGCGCTGATCCAGTTTCATTCTTTCCAGCTCGAGATTGTAGCTCCAATAGTCGGGTATAAGAATGCCAATAGTGAATACCACGAGCAATCCAGCGGCAGAAAGTCCGTAAATCCAGAATCGTGGTTGTTCGTTGCTTATAGCCATGGTGTTTATTGACCTTGTTCCCTCCAAAACTGCCTCATTTCACCCGTAGTGGTCTTGCCACCGAGTCGCAGCACAGCTTCACCTTTTTCCAGGGTTCTAGTTACGGCAGCACCAAGGATGTCCTTTTGCTCCTTGGGCTTAAGCGTTTGTGGCGAGAAGTGAATGCCTGCGGAGGCGAGGTCGGCAAAGTCTACTCCGCTGCTGAGGAATTTGTCGGCATCCTGGCTGGCTAGCCAAAGGGGGAAGCCCCATGAGCGGCCTTCGCGGGCGAGCTTTTCGAGGAGCTGTGCTTTGCCGTCTTTGGGCAGAATGTTGTGGGCTTCATCCACGAAGAGCACCATCTGAAGTGGTTGGATGCCGTTTCGAACGCCGAGATTGCGGTTCAAGCGCTCAATGAAGAAGTTCAGAACAAAGGCGACCACGAGCACGCGGGTTTCATTATCGAGGCGCTTGAGGTCGATGATGTTGGAGCGGGCAATCCACTGCTCGAAGGGAATGGCTTTGGCGCCGGTGGCGAAGACGTTCAGTTCCACCAGTTTCTTGAGCACGGAAACCACGACACCTTCGGCTCCTTGGGATTCGAGTTGGGTGACAAGGGAGGGGAAATCCGGTCGTTTAAGAGCTTGATAGGCTCCACGCAGCTCATCCTCTTGGTTTTGGCCCATCTGGGGACCAAAGGCCCGGACCAATGAAGCGACACGCGATGCAATATTGGCGGTTTCAGGGCCGCTCTTGCCCGCATACAGAGGGTTTACCGGAAGAGGTGAATCAATCAGTCTCAGGTATTGGGCACCCGTGGCATCGAAGAAACGTTTGCGGTTTTGGGCTTTCTGTTCGTCGTCGCCAGCCTCTTCAAGCTCTCCTTTGAGGTCGAAAAAGAGGAACTTCACACCTTGGCGGGAAAGCTGTGCGAGCAGATCGAGGGCAAGCTGGCTCTTTCCAGAGCCCGGTTGGCCAGAAATGATCAGCAAGCCGTTCTTGGTGCCCGGCCCGTTCATGCTCCAAGCGTCACCGTCAGCGAGCAGCTTGAGCGTAACCTCGCTGTCCACAAGACCACGTGCAGGAGTGCCGTCGGGGCCGGTCAACGAAACCGGCATTTGGAGAGAAGCGCCGTGAGTGCGTTTCAGCAGGTCTCCCACAAAGCGGGACTGATCCCGTCCGCACTGTTCCCAAATCTCCTCCATGCGCCAACAGCCAAATTCAAAGGCGCGACGGAACTCCCGCTGGAAGCTAGTTTCATCCAACGCCTTGCCTGCCCGAAAGCGGACGGCAGCACGATACACTTCTTCCAAATTCCCGACCAAGGCGTCCCAACTGATGTCTTTCCCGTTGGCAACGGGAGCTTTGTAATCAGGTGGCACGCCTTCGGCTAGTGCCAGACTTACAGCGGCACGGCCAAGCACTGCCTTGGTCTTTGCGCCAACGCTAGCGTGAACTTGCTCGATAAACTTTTCAGCAGACTGGCTCGGAGTCATGGGAGAGGAAAGGGGTGGTATGATCCTGGGCGTGCAGGTGCGCGACGTAGCTATGGATGGCCCATTCCGCCGCTGCCCGACTACGGAAGCTGCCACCACCGTCCAGGAACTCGTAGCAGGCATCGACCACACGCTGGCCGCTGGCGCAGTAATCGCCCCATGCATACCAGCGGCCAGCAGTCAGGCAAGGTTGCACCTTGAACACATAGCTTTCTCGCGATTCTGGAAATGCGTAGCGCGCGACTACTTTCGCCCGCGTCTCCGGTCGAGGAGCGGAATAGGCGAAACCAGCAGGCAAAAACTCTCCTGCCAGAAGCGGTGTGCGCAGCGCCGGGCACTGCCGCACACACGGCAGGTCGTCCACATGATCTGGTTCACCGAGCGAGTTCATCCGATGCGTTTGCCAAAGTATTTTTTTTGCTCGACGTGCACCTCGTAGTCGTCTGTTCCTTCTTTGCCTTCGGCCACAAGAGTGAATGCCTTGCCGAACTGATCGCGCACCTTGCCGAACAGTTCGCCGTCTGGATCAATTTCAGCATTCGTAGCTAGCACGATCGACTGGTGACCGTCGTCATTGAGGTAGAGACGGCTCAGAACCGCAGCACGAACTTCTTTGTCTAGGCGGCCCAGCGGTGTGTCCACCACCAGCGGCGGAACGGTCTGTGCCAGACGACGCAGAGCTTCGTAGAATGCCAGCAAGCGGACCTGCTTTTGACCAGCAGAAGGATTTGCGTCATCCCAACTAATGCGATTTCCATTCCGGCGGATCAATTCGCACTGCCAAAGGTCGCCTGTGAACTCAAGCCCCTTAAACTCGTGGCCACGGTCAGTAATCTCCAGCCACAAATCACTGACCAGCTCGTTGATCTGCTTCCGCATCTGCTCCGAAGCGCGTTTCCGCATGAGACTGGCTGCTTCGCGATAAGCATGGGCGCGTGAAGCAAGGCTTCTGCCCTTAGAGGCAGATGCTTCGGCTTCTGAAAGGCGTGTTTCCTCGACTTTCAGGCGAAACATTTCAGCTTCATGCTGCTGCCGAAGGCTGGCAAACTCCGTGAGCTCCTTTTCAATGCGGGCGATGTCTGCTTTCAGACTGGCCCGCTCCTCATGCAGTTTTTGTCCGGCCCCGATGGCGGCGATGTTTTGGGATTGCTGCCGGATTTGATACTCCAGATCTTTCCAATCCTGCTCTAGGAGTTCCAGCTTTCGGCAGGACTCTTCAATGCCCTGCAATTCAGCATATGGAGCGGCTAGGATTTGACGGACCGCGAAATTCGTTTCGGGGCGGTCACAGGCAAAGATCTCAATACCTTCCACGCCATCGGGTGGTGGATGGAACAGGCCCTCTAACGCCTTCGTGAGCCTGCTTGAATAAAAGTCATGGGTGGGGGCGGGCAGCGCATGCTCAGGTGGGGGGGACTCAAAAACTTCTGCTTTGATCGCAGGCAGCCTCGGCTCAATCGCTTGTTTTTGATCCAACCAAGAACGCTTTGTTTCTTCACCCTGAAGCTGCTGGGCCAATGATCCTCTCAAACCAGCAAGCAAGGCGACGGGCATCGGAAGCTCCCACACTGTTTCAAGCTGCCGTTCAATCTCCCGTTTTGCCACTGAAACCTTTTCGCGGGTGTTCTGATCTTGTTGCAGTTTCGCAGGGTCAACTGCCCCTAAGGTTTTCAATTGATCCTCGACTTCCGACAGCTTGGTTTCAGCCTCCTGCAATTCTTCACGACGCTGACGCTCCTTCACTTCGTTAGACTGCATCTTTCCGCGCAAGGTGGTAATCTCAGCCTGCACGGCAGAAAGCTTTTCAATAGCTTCATTGCCGCCGCTGGAGTTGAGCTGTCGGTTTGTGTTCGTGAAAATATCACGAAGTTCTTCTTCGAGGCGTTCATAAGCCCAAAGCCCAAGAATACGACTAACCCCTTTCACGATGTCGGAATCGCCCAACTGGACGTTCTGGCTTTTCTCAGCATCAAAGAAAAAGAAGCGTGCTAGGTGCCGAGGCAGGAACGCATCACGAAGCCGTTCGATCAAGGCCTCCTCGGTGACGCTTTCTAAATCGTTGGAACGTTCGGCCCATGAGTGCCAAACGGGAGGGGATGCTGGGCGAAACCGTATCTCACGATGCAGGGTGAGAATCTGTTCCTTGCCACTATCAGCGTCTCGCTGCCGAATGGTGGCCTTCAAGGTGCATTTATCTTCGCCTTCTCGGGCTGCTCGACGATTTAAGACCCTGTCGAAATTGAAGCGATTGGCATCCGAACCGGTTTCCACCTTTCTCAGGTCACCGATACCAGCGCTACCGGCAACAGCAAGATACATAGCGCGGAGCACATGCGTCTTCCCAGCCCCGTTTTTACCACCAATCAGAACATGAGGAGGACCCTCCGAGTCCGTGAGGAAGTTAAACCTGGTCGTCCCGTAGAACGGGCCGAAATTGGTGATCTCGAGATCGTCGATTGAGATGAGATTTGCCATGCTTTAAGCCGCGTTCTTGATTGCTTCCAAATCGTCCTTGAGAATTCGGGTCAACTCCGCCGGAAGTCCATGTGCCCTGTTGTTTTCGCTGAACTCCTCCACCTTGGAGACGAGACGCTGGAGTGTCTCGGCAGACAGATTCTTCTCAGCTGCGATTTCAGCCTCCAGTTTCCGGAGCCGGGCGGTATTGCGAAGGTCGTGCATAGGGATGCCGGAGTGCGAGTTTAAGATTCGTGCCACACCGCGTCCGTCGTCCGGGTCGCGGGCGGATTTCCAATGCTGCTGGATGAGAAGAAGCTCTTCATCACTGATCAGTTTCATGCTGACAGAATCTTGTAGTTTCAGCAACTCTCTTAATAAGTGTCTTCGACCTTTCATGATGATTGGGCCGTTGCCATCCGCGCCATTCATCCGTTTCGTATCTCGCCATCCATTTGCGGGGTCCTGCATTTCCAAAAGGAGCTCACGGAATTCGAGCATGGCTTCCATGCGCTCATCCCCGCTGGCAAGAAGGCCCTCGCTTGCCTTGTCCCTTTCCACGACAGTACAGGTCCAGCAGCCAAAGCGTGAGTTCCCGCAACTCGGGGTGCTGGTGTCGATGTGAATGGGGCATTCACCGCCGCCTGCATCTTTATACAGCCGGTAAAGCTCCTGATTGCTCCCGCCCCACGGCGGGCTGTTTTGAAGGAGGTAGGCCCACACCTGCTCCGTGGTCAGATGCTCGATGGGATTGGACACGTCCACGCGGGGAAGGTCAGGGTGACGCCGTAGGCCGTTTTTCAAGGCAATCCCGGCGAGTGTTTGGGAGCGGCTGGCACTTTCCGCCCGCCGCGCACCCAAGTGGAGGATGGCCTGCCCGGTGCGTCCCAAGGTTCGTTCGACGAAAACGTTCACGGGGTCGATTTTCATCCGCTGAGTACACCAGCGGAAGTGGCGGTTGGGCGGAGGATAGCCTCTGCCAATGATGTTTACCCAAAATGTCTCAGCGGGCGGCGGCTTCAACAGATGCACCTCCACATTCAGGGCATTTGCGTCGGCAAATCGCCTCATCCGATCCAAGGTTCCTTCAATCATGCCCACAATGGCCGGAATCTCGACTCGGGTGTCGGTGCATAGGAAAGATACCTTTTTTGTCCGCTGGTCTGCGGGCAGCGTTTTCAGCATTTCAAAGATAAGGCCAGCCACCATGGTAGAATCTTTTCCACCACTAAAACCGACCAGCCATGGGCGTGAGTCAGACAAGTAAAGGTCGCGAAGGGAATCTTTGATTTCGGTGAACACTGTTCCGTTTATGAGTGCTAGCAGGCCCTTGGTCAACGAGCGAAAAAAGAACGCGGCACATGACAAAAACAGAAAGCCAGGAAATCGTGTTGGGAAGTTAAACACGGGACTCCGCACTGTCAGATTTGCATGTTTCAAGATGCGGCATCGTCTTTAGGCAAGCTCATCAACCCTCGATTTGTCCCGTGATTCCCGGGCCTCCATTCTCTCTGCGACAGGTGACGAGGGTAGGCTTGGCGGAAGGAGAAAAGGTCAGCGCGAATGGTCGAGTCTGGCGGTGCAGGAGTGCGCCGTTTGCCGAGAACTTCGGTGTTCGGATGGAAGGCTGGAGAGCGGCTGTTGGGTCGTTCCAACAAACAACCTCCCGGACTTTCGTCGCGGGAGGTTGGATGAGGGGTTGGATGAAGCGTGGGCTGGAAAGCCGAGGTAGGGTGGGCATCACGCCAAGGCCTTCGCGACAGCTTCGGCGGTGATGCCGAGCTCTTTGAAGACCTGGTTGCCGGGGGCGCTGATGCCGAAGCGGTCGATGGCGATGATGTGGCCCTGGGTGCCGACGTATTTCCACCACAAACCGGAGACGCCGGCTTCGATGGCGATGCGCTTGGTGCAGCTTGCTGGCAGCACGCTTTCGCGATACTCGGCGCTCTGGCGATCAAAGCGCTCGAAGCAGGGTAGGCTGACGACGCGGACGCCGGGCTTGCCTTTGGCACCTTCGACGGCCCACTGAACCTCGGAACCGGTGGCGATGACGATGGCCTCCAGCGGTGCGGTTTCCTTCACGAGCACGTAACCGCCTTTCAGCGTGCCTTCGCGGCGGGCGGCGGCGCTGGCGTGGCTTTGATGGGGCAGGTCCTGGCGGCTGAGGGCGAGCAGGGTAGGGCCGTCCGTGCGGGTGAAGGCGGCAGCGAAGGCAGCGGCGGCTTCCTCGCTGTCAGCAGGGCGGATGACGTCAAGATTTGGAATGACGCGCAGACCACTGACGGTCTCGACGGGTTGGTGGGTGGGGCCGTCTTCACCGACGCCGACGCTGTCGTGCGTGAAGATGTAGGTGACGGGCAGTTTTGCCAAAGCAGCAAGGCGGATGCTGGGGCGGCAGTAGTCGGCGAAGACGAGGAAGGTCGCGCCGCTGGCGAGGAAGAGACCGTCGTAGGCGATGCCGTTGCAGATGGCACCCATGGCGTGCTCGCGAATGCCGAACCAAATGTTGCGGCCCGTGGGGTTGGTGGCGGAGTAGTCGCCACCGTCCTTGATGTAGTTCTTGGTGGAGCCGAAGAGGTCAGCGCTGCCGGTGATGAGGTGCGGCACGGCCTTGGCGATGTGGTTCAGGATCTCGCCGCCGCTGTTGCGGGTGGCGGCTTTGCCTTCGCCTGAGGTTTCTGGGATCAGTTTCAGCAGGTCTTCGGCCTTCAGGCCACCTTCACGGGCGGCTTTCAGTTCAGCGGCTTTGGCTGGATTGGCGGCGGCCCAGGCGGTGAAGGTCTGGTTCCACTCGGCATGGGCGGCGGCGCGCTTGGCCTTGAGGTCGGCGAAGTAGGTCTTCACGGCATCGCTGACGTAGAAATGAGTGGCTTCGGGGATGCCGAGGCCTTTTTTGGCGGCATCGACGAACTTGGCTCCACCCTCGCCGTGGCCTTTGGCGGTGCCGGCGACTTCGGGGATGCCTTTGGCGATGACGGTCTTGGCGATGATGATCTTGGGCTTGCCGTTGTCGGTGGCTTTGGCGGTGTCGATGGCGGCCTTGATGGCGTCGAGGTCATGCCCGTCGATGGTGACGGCGTCCCAGCCGAGCGCGGTGTAGAGCGCCTGGGCGTCCTCGCTCTGGGTGACCTTGGCCATGGCGTCCAGGGTGACGTCGTTGGAGTCAAAGATGACAATGAGGTTGTCCAAACCATTGTGGGCGGCAAAGGCCACGGCTTCGCGGGCCACGCCTTCCTGGAGGCAGCCGTCGCCAGCGAGGGCGATGATGTGGTTGTCGATGATTTTGTGCTCAGCGGTGTTGTATTTCGCGGCGGCCATTTTGCCGCTCAGGGCATAACCCACGGCGTTGCCAATGCCCTGGCCGAGCGGGCCGGTGGTGCATTCTACGCCGGGGGTTTCATGAAACTCGGGATGGCCGGGGGTGATGCTGTGCAGCACGCGGAACTTGCTCACGTCGTCGATGCTCACGTCATAACCACTGAGGTGCAGCCAGCCGTAGATGAACATGCTGCCGTGACCAGCGGAGAGGATGAAGCGGTCGCGGTTCAGCCACTTCGGGTCTGCCGGATCGCACTGGAGGCTTTCGCCAAAGAGCACTGCGCCGATGTCCGCTGCGCCGAGCGGCAGGCCGAGGTGACCGGAGGAGCACTTGTGGACGGCATCCATGGCGAGACCACGGGCTTCATTGGCGGCTTGGGCGAGGAGGGCTTTGTTCATGGGCAGAGTGCGAGGGGCAGGAGGCGTAGTGTTGAAAAAAAGCGCGCCAGAGGCGGCCAGGCGCAGGGCGCGCCTCTTTACCGGCGGTGAGGAGCCTTTCAAGGTCGAAAAATGGGCCACGTCGGCCATGGTTGGGCATGGCCGTGAAGGGCTTGCAGCCTGCGCTGTCGCAAATCGCCCACTCTTTGTCGTGGTGGTGAGGGGAAACGGCGTATGCTCGGGGGCACCCACCCCCCATGAAATCCGCTGCTGTCGTCAACTTTGCCCCTGAAAAAGGTTCCGTCGAAATCCGTGAAATCGAAAAACCAAACATCGGTCCAGAGGACGTGCTGCTGGAGGTGGCCAACGTGGGGGTGTGCGGTTCGGATCTGCATCAGTGGACCTCGGACCACTCCTGGCCGGTGAATTATCCGGTGGTGCTGGGGCATGAGTTTGGCGGCCACATCGTGGCGGTGGGCAAGGACGTGGAAGGCTGGAAGGAAGGGGACCGCGTCGTGTCTGAGACGGCGGCCATCATTTCCAAAAACAACCCCATGACCCGCCGTGGGCTCTACAACCTGGACAACACGCGCAAGGGCTTTGGCTACGGCGTGGACGGCGCGATGACGAAGTATGTGCGCGTGCCCAGTCGCATCCTGCACCTTGTGCCGGACCAGCTACCTTTTGAACAGGCCTGCCTGACAGAACCTACCTGCGTGGCCTACAATGCGGTGGTGAAAAACGCCCGTATCGAGCCCGGCGACCGGGTGCTGGTGCTCGGTCCTGGCACCATCGGCATCCTCTGCGCAGCGATGGCGAAGCTCTGTGGTGCGCAGGTGGCCATCGTGGGCCTGCCGCAGGATGCGCACCGACTGGAACTCGCCCGTCAACACTATGGCTGCGAGGTCATCATCGGCGATGCCAAGCCCTGGGCGCTCGAGCGTGATGGCTTGGGCTGCGATGGTGTCATTGATGCTGCTGGAGCTAGCGCGACGCTGCGAATCGCGCTAGAGCTCGTGCGCCCTGCGGGCTGGATTTCCAAAGTGGGTTGGGGACCTCAGCCACTCGGGTTCAACATCGACCCACTGGTGCAGAAAAATGTGACCTTGCAGGGCAGCTTTAGCCACAACTGGCCGATCTGGGAGCGGGTGATCGCGCTGCTGAGCAGCGGGCAGTTTGACGTCAAGCCGATCATTGGCGGTGTGTGGCCCATCACGGACTGGCATGAGGCCTTTGAGAAAATGCACAAGGGCGAGGTCGTGAAGAGTGTGCTGCGGCCGGTGTGAGCCGACCCATCGCTCAGGCTAGCGAGAGGCCACCGGCCAAGATCCAGGGCTTCAGGGCCTGGTAGCGTGTGGCATCCAGCGGGATGGCACAGCCAAAGGGGGCGGCATTCACGGAAGTCAGTTCCAGGCTGCCTCCGCGCACATCGAGCGCCGTGAAGCCTGCCTCGTGACGGTGGTAAAGTCCAGCATGATGGCGCAGCGCTGCTTCCTGGACCTCCTGCGGCCACATGTCCAGGCCGCGGAAGTAATGGTGCCCATTGCGCTCCACATGCGGGATGCCCAGCAGGGCCATCATGGCTAGGTCTTGGAGTTGGCTCACTGGGCCGACATTCGCCAGATCTTCACCGCTGAGGATCAACGGACGTTTCAGCGAAGCGGCCTTGATGCGCAGTAGGGCTGCATTTGCCAGTCCTTTCACGATGCCCTTGCAGCTCTTGTGGCTGGTGCCGCTGTAGCCTAGATCCAAGGCACGTGGCAGATCGCCCAGAGAGGCGTCGGATTCATCGATGATCATCCCCGGTCCGTCCTGCCAATCGGCCAGAGCTGCGGCCACGTCATCGCGCAGGGCATGGTCGCGGTGCAGGGGCTGCTCGATGAAAATGAGGCTGTCCCCAAGCTGCCTCAGGGCGGGTTCGGCACGCAGTTCCTGCTCGAAGGCGCGGAAGGCCGCCAAGTCGGTGAATTGCTCATTCCCGTCCAAAGTGGTGTGATACCCTGAAGGGCAGGTGCTGGCCAGCACGGCCGCGATTTCCCGCAGCCGTGGTAGGTCGATGGCGAGATCACCGCAGACTTTGATTTTGAAAAAACGCAGGCCGTAGGCACGGATGCTATCCTCTAGCGTGTCAGGCAGGCCATCCTTTAGGCCTGGGGAATCCGCAGCCCTGAGTGGATCGGCCAATCCAATGGTGTGGCGGACGGCGATGCGCTGCAGAGGCGCTTCGGGCAGCACCGCGCGCACCGATAGGCCTTTCAGCTCTGGCCGCACGGCACCGAGGTCGATGCCGAGTGTGTCAGCATGCAGCAGTTGGTGCAGGGGCTGTTGAGCGGCTTGGCAAAGGCCATCGAGCACCGCGCGCTCCATCAGGCTGACGCCCAGGCCAGTGAGCAGCGCAGGCTGGTTGCGCACGTGGCCCCAGGAGCTCTGTTCCTCCTGCAGAGTCTGCCACCAGGCAAAGAAGCCCGTGGTCTGACGTGCGGCATTCAGGCCCAGGCGCGCGGCGTTTTGGATCACCGCGATCATCTCTGCCCAATCCAGCTCGACCGGAGTGTCGGGATTTTTGGTGAACCACTTCGGCGCGAGGCCCTCGCTGGCGATGCCGGTGATTTCACGGCCATTCACCTCAAGCTTCACGGTAAGCAGCAGGTGCGGCAGAGCTGTGAGGCTGGCGATGCCATATTGGAAGGGAAACCGCGTTCGCATGGGGAGGACGTGGAACTCGGTTTTCAGCAGGGTGAAGCGCATGGCTTCAGGCATGACACTGAGCTGCACCAGTGTCCAAAAAAACGGCGATCCTGGCACAAAATGAGCAGAGATCTGATGCGCTTACTTTGAATTTGAAATAAAACACATTCCACACGATTTGCGCCCATGGTCCCCCCGCCTGTTCGCACGCAAGACCGCCTTTGTGAGGTGGCGTGGTTTTCTGCGCTCTGTTCGGACGACTATGAATACCTAGGCATCGCTGATGGATCCTTGCGCTCCAGCTACGAGCACTGCTCCGCCATCGTGAAGAAGGCCGATGCGCACGGCTATCAGAACATCCTGCTGCCATCGGGTTGGGTCGCAGGGCAAGATGCGCTCGCTTTCGCCGCTGCCATGGCTCCGCAGACCCGACAAATCAATCAACTCGTGGCCCTGCGCATGGGGGAGGTCTGGCCGCCCATGCTGGCCCGCGCGCTCGCCACGGTCGATCACCTCTCCCAGGGCCGCCTGTGCATCAACATCATCTCCTCCGACATGCCCGGCCTGCGCGACAGCCATGAGACACGCTATGCCCGCTCCAGCGAGATCATCCAGATCCTGCAAGGACTGTGGCGTAGCGACGGCCCCTTCGAGTGGAAGGGGGACTTTTACCAGATCAGCCTGCCCAGCACCGAGCCCGCCAAGCCCTACCAGCAGAACGGCGGCCCACTTCTGTATTTCGGCGGCATCTCCCCGGCCGCGCAGGACCTGTGCGCGAAGCACTGCGATGTCTTCCTGATGTGGCCCGAGACGGAAGATCGACTCGCGGAAACCATGCATGGCATGGCTAAAAAAGCCGCCTCTCATGGCCGCACCCTCGACTTCGGCCTGCGTGTGCATGTCATCGTGCGTGAAACGGAAGCCGAAGCCCGTGCCGCTGCGGATCGACTCATCTCCCGGCTGACCCCGGAAATGGGGGCAGAGATCAAAGCACGCTCCCAGGACAGCCAGAGCGCCGGGGTCAAGCGTCAGGATGAGTTGCGTGCCAAGTCGAAGGATCTTTATCTGGAACCTCATCTCTGGAGCGGGATCGGTCTTGCCCGCAGCGGCTGCGCCAGCGCCATCGTGGGAGATCCTGATCAAATCCTGGCCAAGCTGAATCGCTACCTCGACATGGGCATTCGTGCCTTCATCCTCAGCGGCTACCCGCATCTGCAGGAGTGTGATCTCTTTGCGCAGCATGTGTTGCCCCACCTGCCCACCTGTCGCTTGAATGAACTGCAAGGCCGCCTTGTGCCGGACCCCGTCACTCCCCTGACCACCGCGCCGCGCCGGTGAGCAGTATAGTGCCGCTCTCACACAGCCGTTTTTCTGCTATGAATTCATGAGGTCTCAGTAGATTCATTCATGAGAACTCTGTGTTCTGTTTTTGCCAGCCTAGTTATGATCCTCGCAACAGATGTGTTTGCGCAAGATCGCCCTCCACATGATCTGACCCCAGCCATAAAGCGGTTTTTTGAGGGCAAAAATGTTCTTCAGTCTGATTACCGAAGGGATCTCGCCATCACCTTGGCCGCAGCAGAGCGCGTAGAAGTCTATCTCTTGGATTTTGAGACCAAGGAATCGCCTTTCAATTATTTGAACTGGTATTCTCATCTCGAAAAGAATGAGTTCCCGATCTTGCCTGATGTGAGAGTCTCAAAGATTCTGAAGACAGTGACGCTCAATGCGGAGCAGATGACAAAGTTGATTCCGAAGCTGCAAGAGGTGGTCGGCGTTCAGGGCGATGTGGGGCCTGGTCCCCTCTGCCATTTCCCGATCCATGGGATTCGTGTGTTTGTTGAGAATGAGGTTATTTTCCAATCCAGCTTCTGCTGGGAATGTGGAAATTTCGCCGTTTCCTATCCTGATGGAGATGACTGGGTTGCCATCACCCAAAAACATCTTTTCGAGGCATTCAGCGAATTGATGCCCATCCCTCCATCTGAGAAGGACCGGTTTGAAAAGATGATCAAAGAAATGAAAAGCAAAGGCCAAAAGTAATGCCAAAAGTAAGGCCGAAAAAAGCAGCACAATTTGCCTCTTCTGATAAACTTTGAGCCACAATCCTTCCTTGACGATTGCGGAAGACGCAGCGGCTTCTGAGGCTCAAGGCTGCACCGCTGGCGGCCATTCTTTCAGCAAGGCATGCCCTTCGCGAAAGCGTGGGGCGAGAGTGAGGCAGTCGAGAAGATGACGCCTAGCTTGAGGTTCATCCGTCTCACGGAGTAGGCGTGAGAGGTGGAAGTGGCTCATGGCGGCAGTGTCAGGAGAGAGGATGAGAAGGCGCTGCCAAGCTTTCACGGCTTCCGCAGACATGCCGCTCGCTTCTGCAGATTCGGCCAGGGCTTGCTGCGGTGCTCGCAGAAAGGGATTCAGGGCTAGGGCGCGTTGGGCATGGAGCCGCACTTGAGCCCAATCCTTTCGATCAAGATCCAGCTCGATCAGGCCCAGGAAAGTGGCCATGGCTCCGGTTTCGTGTTCGGCGATCTGGCGCAGCACAGCTTCTTCTTCGGCCTGTCGTTTCAGTTGTCTCAGTGCACTCGCCTTGAGCTGCCAGCCTCCATCCAGGCTGAAATCTTCCGGCACCAGAACAATCAGTTTCTCGGCAAGCGGGAGAACCTTTTCCCACTGCTCTTCTTCTAAGTGAGACTGAATCATCTGACGCAGCGCCCAGAGGTTCTTGGGGTTCTTTTGAGCAAAGTCAGCCAGCGCATCGACATCCAGGGGATTCACCTGCTCTGGCGTGGGCTTTGCCCAGTCGGCCCCTGCCCCAAAAGCCCGGGCCTTGGCCTCCAGCCAGGCGGTGAAGGCTGGCTCTAGTTTCTCCATGGGTTCGGTGTTGGCAGCGATGGCCTCGTTGATGCGTTTGCCTTCCGCCAGGGCGCGAAGGACGTCCTGGAAGTTGGCCATGCCAAAGCGTTCCAGTAGCCACGCCACGACTTGGCTCGATTGGTAGTAGGCGAACATGAGGTCATCGTCGCTTTCGGCATTCAGAAAGGTGCTGCTGAGCTGGCTGATGGCGGTGGCCTTTTTCTCCTCCAGAATCATGCGGCGGAAGCGCGCGTCCATGGCCATGCCCCAGGCGGGGTGCTTCAGGCCTTCCTCATGGACGCTGATGCCTTCGCTCAGCCAGCGTGGCATCCGGTTCTGCGTGAGGGTGAGTGTGACGACGTGACAAAATTCATGCCACAGCGTGCTTTGCCAGTTGTTCCGGCCATGGGTGAGACTGCCTGGGCTGTTCATGGTGATGACACTGCCAAAGCAAACCCCCAGCAGCCCCTGGCCACCTAGACTGCCAAAGGTGCGGATGGCGAAGTCCTGCTGCTGGTCGAAGAACTCCACCATCACGGGGCGCTTGAGTTCTAGGCCATATTTAGCGGTCAATGTCGCGCGTGCTTCGCGCAGCAGAGCCAGGGCTTCTTCGCCGTAGATCGGCCAGTCGCGCGCGGGCATCTTTAGGATGAAGTCATCGTGTCGTTGCGTCGTGAAGCCGCGCATCTGCTGCTCTAGGCGGCCAAGGTTGTGAGCCTGCACGTTGTAGCCATCTTTTTCGCGAATCTCTGCCGCTAGCTTCCAGGCATCGTCTTCTTCACCAAGCCGTAGCAGGTCATGGCAAAGCGCGACCTTGGCGGGCAGATACGACGGGTCTAGCTCCAGCGCATGCCTTTGGTGCTGGGCTCCCTCCGCAAAGCGATAGGCTCGGGAAAGCACGCGGCCGATGGTGTGATCCACAGCGGGATTGCGACTCCATCGTGCAAGGCCGCTGCGACGTGCGGCCTCGAACTTCGCCGCATCTCCAGCACTCAACTGCGTGATAGCGGCCATGAGTGCCCAGGCTTCAGGGCAGTTGTCACGGCGAGCAAGCACCTTCTGAGTCAGTCCTGCAGCATCCAGGAATTTTTCCGCACCAATCAGTCCCTCGGCTTGCATCAGCAATGCCTCCGCGTGGTTGGGATTTATTTCGAGCGAGCGCTTGAGATTTTCCTTCGATTGATCGCGGTCGCCATTCGCAAAAGCCAAAGCAAGACCGATGCGAAACTCGGCCGAGTCTCCACACGCCTTGATGCCGGCACGGAAAAGATCGGCGGCACGTGCAGGGTCGTTTTTCGCTAAAGCCAATCTGCCCTCCGCAAGATAGGCACCCGCGTGCTTCGGGTCTTTTTTTTGCGCCATCTGGAAGTAGTGCTGAATCACTCTTTTCGCATCGGCTCCGAGAGCTAGTGCAGCCTGACCGAGCGCGACCCAGTCAGCAGCGCTGCGTTCCTGCGCAGGTTTGTTTTTGGCGGTGGCATTCACTTGCTGAAGGGTCTTCTGCATCACCTCAGTGCGGCCTAGGCGGCCAGCAATCTCGTGCTGAAGCATCAACAACTCCAGATGGCGGGGGAAAACCTGGAGGGCTTCTGCGGCCTCATCGAGTGCTTCCTGCTCACGTCCCAGATTCAGCAGCGCTTGCAGTCGCAGCAGTCGCCAATCGGGCAGCTTCAGACCTCGCTGGATGGCGCGCTCGCTGATCATCGCCACATCCTCGTCCATGCCGGCGTCCAGGGCCTGGCGCATGGGTTCCAGGTTTCGCTCCTCAAAGAGCTGTTCCAGGTCCAGCTGCTGGCCATGGAGCACCGCCGCCAAGGCCAGGGGAAGAAGAAAAAGACGCCGCATGAGAGCACAAAACGCGCCCGGGGCGGGTATCTCTCGACTCCCTTCAATTGCTCCTTGATCGTTGGCTCAAGGAACGCCTTGGATACGGCATGCATTTGACGCCTATTTTTCTCGCGGTGCCTCTCTGGGAGCAGGTGGGTTCTGGACGCTTTCGCATCGTTTTGCTGTGCTTTGCCCTCGCTGGACTTTGCGCTTTGATTTCAGGAGCTATTCATTTGTTTGTCGAGAGTCGTCGCCGACTCGGTGCCATCATCTCATCGTTAGGTTTGGTGCTAGGGCTCATTCCCCTGACGTTAGCGTGGCAGGTGCGACAGGTCGTCTTTCAGCCAGTGGTGGAGGCCCCTGGTGCAGCGCAGTCACCCTCGCTTGTGGAGGCACTGCTGGTTCCTTTCCTGCCAGTTTTGTTCAATGCGGCGTTGCTAGTCGCCCATCGCTCCGCTCTTGCAGCTCAATCGAAGTGATTGCTTAAACAAAGCTCTGGTTGGTCCTTGAACGAATCAGGTGAGACACCTTTTTACGTTTTTTCTCTCGCTGCCCAGTTAGACAATGCCGATGGCAAGAAAAGCTGGGGTTTTGACTATCTTAGTGACCGACTCGGCTTAGATTCGGCTTTCCTTTATGAAACATCTTTATCTCCCTGCGCGCATCGCGTCGCACTGCATTTTGTTCGCAGTCGTTATCGCAACTTCGGTCCAAGGGCAGGTGGGTCAATACTGGCGAGTGGGAAATGCTGGCACATCAAACCGGGAAGGATTGGCCGTGGGTGCTGGGAGGTACGTTGCAGGTTTGTCAGCAGGCACGATTCAATACAGTGCAGACGGCGTCAGTTGGACCGAAGTCAATACGGGCATGTCGGAGAACATCGTCAGCGTATCACGCATCGGCACCAACTTCTATGCAGTCGCAGGTGATGAAATCTCAAGCTCTGCCAATGGACAATCTTGGTCAAACATCACGCTGCCTCAGCTTACCTATGCAAAGGCCATCGCTGGACATGCCAACACCTTGGTGGCTGTTGGATTTTCGACCAGTGTTTCGACCAACAACGGACTTGCCTGGACACAGCCAGCAATTCTGCAAAATGCATTTTTGAATGACGTCGTGCGTGCGGCTTCTCAGTATGTGGCGGTGGGTTCCAACGGAAAAGTTTACACCTCCCCCACAGGGGTATCTTGGACGGAACGAAACATCGCGGACGGGCCGAATCTGGAAGCCATTGCAGCTAGCCCGACCCTCATGGTGGCTGTGGGTTCAGATGCATCTGGGATAGGCAACGTGATCTATACGTCTTCAAACGGAAGTGTCTGGACGAAGCGAAACTTGGACTCGGCTGCCTTTTATGAAAGCAAATTGATTGATGTCACCTGGACAGGAAATCGCTTCCTTGCTCTCTCTGGCAAGGGGGCGGTGCTGGTTTCAACCGACGGCATCAACTGGAGCCTGCGCCGCACCTTGGTCGGGTTTTTGGGTGAAAAATCTCTGAAGAGCATCGCTGCTGATAACAATCGAGCCATGGTGGTCGGCACCGATGGTTTTGTTTTGATCAGCGATTCTCTCCCCATCGCCTCCTTTACCTCAAGCAGCTCCCAAGTCTCCGAAAGTTCTGGTAGCTTTCAGTTGGGGGTTTCATTGAGTTCACCTGCTGCATCCGCATTTTCTCTGCCCATCACTTTTGAAGGAACTGCTACTGCAAGTGATCTCACGGTTCCACCCGTGCTGAACTTTGCTGCTGGTGAATCGGCCAAAGCGCTTACCCTCACGCCGATCAACAACGCGGTTGCTGCTCCCAACAATCTCGTAGCGAAAATCAGGCTGGGCAGTGTTTCGGGTAGCGTGGGGCCTGGTTTGTTTTTCGAGCACGAAGTCACGATTCTCGATGATGAAGCGACTCCGACTGCATTTTTCGAGGCTTATCTCACTTCTACCTTGGAGTCTGAAGCAAAGGTGGCTTTCGACGTGGTTCTCAGTCAGCCGTCCTCCAGCTCAGTGATTGTGCCGCTGACGGTGGCGACTGGAGAAGGCAAAGCCCAGAGCCCCACAGATTTCACCGGGTTGCCTGCGTCTGTCACATTCGCTCCTGGTGAAACTCGCAAGACTGTTGTCGTCACTTTGGTGGATGACTCGATTGAAGAATCCAAGGAGGTTCTTGAAGTAAGTTTTGGCACGTTGTCAGGAGCGACTGCCACTGTGGGGGATAAGGCAACGTGTGCGATTTCCATCAGTGACAATGATCCCTCTAGCCAGTTGGGAAAAGTCTGGACGTTGAGAAATCCGCTGTCCGGTGAGAACCGCTACAGCGCTGCCTTTGCAAACCTTGGTGGTGTGCCTACGATCGTGGCTGTTGGGGAATATGGAGTTGCTCTTCGATCCACCAACGGTGGGGTGAACTGGACTCGTCATCGCATCGGCACGGGAAGCAGTCTCAATCTCTACAAGGTCATTTATCAAAATGGTGAATTCATCGCCGTTGGCGAGAATATCGTCGCGAAATCCACGGATGGTATCGCCTGGTCAGTTCATGAGCCCTACGACTCTTCGGGTTATGCGTATTTTGACATCGCTTGGACAGGTTCACGGTATGTCATGGTCGGCGCGATCCGTGGGGCGGCGGACGAAATCCTGGTGGCAACTTCTCCCGATGCAATCCTTTGGACCTTTGCCAAGCCCTTGATGCTCGGTGGCGTTTTGAATAGCCTGAGCTGGAATGGCAGTGTGATGGTGGCCGTCGGCAGCAGATCATCAGTCGTCGGCTCGACTTTGGTGAGCAGCAGCATCATTTTGCGCTCGACCGATGGCATCAGCTGGCAGGACCGCAGCAGTGCGTTGACCAATCAAGCTCTCGCTGACGTGGTTTGGGCAGGAAACCCGGCTAGCCCGACTGCCAATGATCGGTTCATCGCGTTTGATGGAACGAAAAACTGTTACACATCGCCTGACGGCATCACTTGGACTGCCCAGACCAACAAACTTTTGACGAATGCAGTGACTGGCGTCTGGAATGGAACGCAAGTCGTGGCAGTCGGAGCTGCGATCTCCAGGTCAAGCAACAGCACGGGCACGACGTGGACGCAGAGCCCGAGTGGCACGTCAAAGTTCCTTCAGGATATCGCGTATGATGCGGCTATGGGATACATCGCTATCACTGAGGATGGCGAAATGCTGAGCTCGAGCAACGCCACCACCTGGGTGAGGCGCAGTTCTGGATTGACGACCCGCAGCAGTCTCACGGCGGTGGCGTGGTCGGGTTCCCGTTTTGTGGCCGTTGGGGGAGATGTGAGCGGCTATGATGATGATAAAGCGATCATCTGGAATTCGACGGATGGAGCGACTTGGCAGCCTTCCACCACCACGTCCAAGGGTGCTCTGCTGGGAGTCTCTTGGTCGGGCACTCAGTTTGTGGCCGTGGGGTATGGAGGTCTGATTTTGACATCCAATGACGGTCTGGCGTGGTCTCCGAAAACCAGCGGAGTTTCACTGACTCTCAGGGATGTGATTTGGACTGGCACCCAGTTTGTAGCGGTAGGTGGGGAAGGGGATTACTTCTACCGGTCTCGTTTTGATGATGCGGATGAGTGTGTGATTTTGACCTCCCCGAATGGCACAAACTGGACGCGCCAAACCGTTCCTACCCGCGCATCCATGAATAGCATCTCCTACGATGGCACCCGCTACGTGGTGGTGGGAATGAGCCAGTTTGATCCTGAGACGTTCGTGAGTAGCTCCATCATGCTGACCTCACCAGATGCAGTGAATTGGTCTTTAGTAGAAGGTTATGCTTCAGAGAACCTTTCGCATGTCGCCACCAATGGTACGCGATTTGTGACTGTAGGAGAATGGGGAGCTATCTTGTTCTCCGACGATGGTGGCACCACTTGGACTGAGGCTTCGGAACCGCCGAACAGAAACAATGATTTCTTTTCTCTGGAGTCGGTGATGTGGGTAGGAAGCAAATTCATTGCCGTGGGCAGTGAGGGGGAATTTGCCGAGTCATTGGATGGTGACATTTGGACGAATGCGCCGATAGGTGTCAATGTTGACTTGATTGGACTCGGTTACAATGGGTCGAGACTGGTCTGTGTGGGAAGCAATGGCTTCATTCTGACTTCGGGTGCTGCGACGCTTCCTCGCACAATCCTTAGCTTTGAGTCGGCCACGCTTGGCTATTCGGAAGCAAGCTCATCGGCTCAGTTTAAACTGACCATCACACCTCCGTTGACGTCTCGTGTGACGCTGTCTTTGCCGATCACTGCCAGCACTCTTACGCTGACGGGCAATGCAGCTGATGTTACCGTGCCGAATCCCACCACGGCTCTTTCCGTGACGCTGAATCCTGGTGAATCTGTGAAAGTAATCACCCTGCCTATCCGCAACGATCTTGCTGTCGAAGCGAGGGAGAGCATGACTTTAACGTTGCCGACGAATCCCGCGTATGACCTGGGATCTCATGCTGCTCTCGTGTTGAGTGTGGATGATGATGATCTTGCTCCGACGGTCAGTCCTTTGAGCAGCCAATTGCTGCAAGTGGATGCTCCGTTGGCGCTCAGTGTCACGGGCACGGGCAGTGGTAGTTTGAACTATCAGTGGTCGTTGAACGGTCGCCCGATTGCCAACGCCAGAACCCGTTTCTTACACATTCCAAATGTTAAACTGACCGATGCGGGCACTTACACTTGTGCGGTGAGCAATGGAGTCAGTGTCGCTACGGCCACAGCAGTCGTTGGTGTGTTCGATAGAGGATTGCAAAATGTCTTCGCTTCAGGTTTAGCAGATGTCGTTCTCAATCAGGTGGGATCAAGCAATCTCACCTTCCGTTGGTATCGCGGAACGAGCACCACAGAGTTTGCTCCGACCAGTGCCGAAGGCTCCTACGATACTACACGTAGCCGACTGACCTTGAGAAGAACGGCACTCTCTAGCTTGAGCGGTCAGTATTTCTGCATGGTGGAGCTGACGGCACAGTCCTCACTCCGACTCGTCGGCAACCAGTTCGATGTAGCGGTCGTCTCTGGACCACCGGCCTTCACTGCTCCGACCTTGCTGGCAGGTCAAATTGGCCAACTTTACTCGCGTATCATCACGGCGACATCAGCTTCTACCCTTACCGCATCAGGCCTGCCTACCGGTCTGAGCCTTGATCCGCATACGGGTTTGATCTCTGGTTTCCCGACCGTTTCAGGCACACGCACGGTGACATTTACGGCGACCAATGGTCGTGGCACGACGGTGAGAACAGCTTCGCTAACGATCAATCCTCTGCCGACGAACGTGACCGGAACCTTCGTTGCCTTGATGAGGAATGACCTCCCGATCAATAGAAATCTGGGTGCTTTGATCACCGTCACCGTCAACTCGAATGGTACCTTCTCCGGCAATTTTCGCGTCGGGAATGACTCTCCACAAAGCTTTGCGGGGCAGGGCGTCTTGTTGACCAACACCACCATCCAAGGCGAATGCACCTTTCCGCTTGGACCTCACATGGCGTTTTTGAGCTTCAGCTATGACGCAGCGTCCGCTCCTTCGGAAGGATTGGGAGGCATTCAGATTCGCCATCCAGGGCAAACGGTCTTTGATGCTGCCATCTCGGGAAGTTCGCTGACGTTTTTGCGCCCTCTTGCTCCAGCGAACTCGGGTTATGTTGGTAGGTACAATTTTCATGTTCAGTATGAAACCGTGCCTACTCTCGATCAGCCCCTTGGCGATGGCTTTGGCTCTGCCACCGTGCTCAACACGGGTGTGGTGAATTGGGCTGGACGAATGGGGGATGGCAGCACCTTCACCAGCAGCAGCTTTATTGCCCAGAACAGCAAGGCGAATCTCTACGCCATCACGAATGGCGGGTTGGGGAGCTTCATCGCACAACCCACGTTTACACTTGAAGCGACTCTCACGGATAGCCTCGTGTCTGATACCTCAACGACCGTCCGATGGACCAAGAATCCTGACAGCTCGAGCGCGGGTCAGCGCAATTATCCAGAAGGATGGCTGCCCAAACGCATGACGCTGAATGGCAGTCGCTGGGTTGCTCCTCCGGCTAGAATAATCGTCATGGGACTTAGCTCGGACAACAACTTCCCAAACTTTAACATCCTCTTCACCGATGCTGGCCTGATTGATGAAGATTTCACGGGTCCCAATGGGGGAGGTTTCTTGACGGCGTCAGGGGCAGCTTCTCTTTGGGGAGAAAATCCACGCAAGACGACGCTGAGAGTCACCCCTACCACGGGCGAATTCACCGGCACCTTTGCCATGGATGACCCGATGCCGAATGGAGCGCTGATGCGTCGCCCAGCCACCTTTGCTGGCATGATCGTGCGCAATCCGGGGAATACCCCTGAGTTCACTGCTTTCGGTAACTTCCAGCTGCCTCAATTGCCCAGCGCTGATGTCTCGCCGATGCCTTCGCCGAACATGACGCCGATTCTTTCGGGCGGCGTCGAGATTACGCCCTCGGAGCCTTGAGTTCGGTGAATGGTTCATTCTGCTTCGTGACCCATTCTTGGGTCATTGAGGCGAGATGACCCTGGATGCCGAAGTTCAGCGGGCCAGGAATGCTCCGCTTTCTGGGAATGGCGAAATCCGTGATGAAAGGTGATGGATCAAGCTTTCAAAACCATCGGCTTAGGGTGGTCACGAGAGCGGTCTGGATGTTTTGGATCAGAATCGCAGGCGCAGTTTCTAGCTTGCCGTAGCAGGGAGAGACCCGGCGTTCTTCCAGCGTGACGGCTGCTTGATGTTCTGCGCGCAGGGTAAGCCGCCAGCTTTGTTGGTCCCGCTGAATCAAGAACACGGTTGATTCCATCTCCGGCATGGCTTTCACCTGAGTGCCTGGGGGCATGATCCAGCAGACCGAAAAGGGCCGCTGCTGGTCTTCGGTGTCTTGAATTTCGAGGCCATCCTCGATCCGACGAATTTGGCGCTGAAAGCTGTGCCGCTCATGCGTCAGGCAGGCGATGGCGGTGCCGCCCTCCACCGCCAGGCTGGGGACGGGGTGGTGGTGGGTCTGGAGAAAGGGGCCGATGCGTCGAGGTGTCTGATAACCCTGTGGGTGGGGCAGGGGGCCATTGTGTGCGGTCCAGGTCGCGAGCTCTGTCCGCCAAGTCTGGTAGCCATAGTAGCCGCCAGTGCCGGGATCAATGATCACCGCGCGGTCACCATCCCAGATCGAGACATGCAGGGCATCGCTATGGCCATGAGCTGCGAGTGAACCGAAGCCAAGGGGCGATGCATCCAGCCGTGCCATCCAGCCATGGCTGCGCAAGATCGCGATGCCCGTGCTGGCGAAGGTTTGCCATTCGGGCAAAACCAAACCGGTGGTGTAACCACGTGCGGCGACTAGCGGGGGAGGGCCGAGCCACCAACGCAGAGCTCCGTCTTCCCCCAGCAACCAAGCGCGCAATTCATGAGCGTGGTTTTGGCGATGCAAGGCCAAGGGGAGGACGATGGCGTCATCGCTATCGCCGTAGTCCCACCCCTCACGCTCATGACAGGCGGCTACGAAAAACCGACCCGCAAGAGCGAGGCGATCGTGCGCAGCACCTGCCTTGCAACCGACAGTTCGTGCGGCCAACCATGCGAGCTCGAGGGCAAAGGCATGGTAATGCAGGGCTTGCTCCAGCGATCCACCGTCCGGGGCAAACTGACGCAGCACTTCTTGGCAGAGGTTTTCCCAAGCCTGCTCGGCTGTGCAGGCGATGTCGGCGAGTCCTGGCCAACGCGAGACGGCCACGACGAGCGCGGCGAGCTCACCCAGCAGGTGATTGTTCGCCGAGGAGCCTGAGGAACGGTGCCGCCAGCACCAGGCGGCGTGGGTGGGCACGATGCGTCGCCGCAGTGCGGTCTGGTGGTCACGCAGCGAATGACCTCGTGCCGTTTGCTCATCCATCCAGGCAGTGACCAGAGCATCGAACCAAGTGAACTGAATGAGTCGCAGGGCAGCCTCCAGCGGGCTTGTCCAGTTGATGCCGATGCCCGCAGGGTTGCGATCACACCAGTCTTCCAGCCAGAGCTGAGCGGTGCGGATGGCACTCGCGTCATCATTGAGCCAGCCGTGCATGGCCAGACGCGTCATCTCGGACCAGCGATTCACTTCCCAGATGCTGCGTGCGTCGGCTCCATCGGGCAGGTGTCGGTGATCGAGCTGGCTGGACGGCAAGTCATGCGCGACCACGACACCCGTCAGGGGATCACGATGCCAGCAAGGCGGTGAGCCAACATCCACCTGCCGCCAACCAAAAAGCTGCCAACGGCCAGCGAGCAATAGAGCTGCATCAGCGGCAAGCTGAGCACGCAGACTGGAGGGAGCAGACGCTGGGTTCGCAAGGCGTGGCTGCTGAGGATCCAGGGCGCCTAGCTCATGCGTGGCTGCTTTTTTCAAAAACGACCGTTCGGTGAGAGCACGACAGCTCCTGGCCACACGGCCTGCGATTTCTGGCAAGCTCATGGCCCGGAGGCGGTGAAGGTACCAGCGCAGTTCGGACATTATTTGCGGCGCTTTGTAGGCGGGCATTGCACGGCTGGCAAGGCTCGTGGCGCGCAACTCACCTCTGGCTGGGGAGTTACATAGGGCTGTCATCCCTCGCCTCGCCCCATGAAAAAGGTCCTGCTCTCCCTTTTGTTTCTGCCTATCGCCGTCCTAGCGGCGGATCAGTCTGCCACGGCTCATGCGGACATTCCTGCCGATCAACTTAGCTTTTTCGAAAAGAACATCCGCCCTGTGTTGGTGGAGCACTGCTACAAGTGCCACTCTGCCGAGGCTGAAAAGGTCAAAGGTGGTCTGACGCTGGACACGCGTCAGGGCAGTCACCTCGGAGGAGAGTCAGGCCATCCTGGCATCACGCCCGGCAGGGTGGAGGAAAGCTCCATTTACGAGGCCATCACGTGGACAAACGGTGACATGCAAATGCCGCCGAAGACCAAGCTGCCGGAGGAAGTCATCGCCAACTTCAAGAAATGGATTGAGATGGGAGCACCTGATCCGCGTGAGCAAAAGGTCGTCAATGCCAGTGGTGGAAAACGCCAGATCGACATGGCCGAGGGGCGCAAGCACTGGGCCTTTCAAAAACCTGCAAAGCCTGTGCTACCCCAGGTGAAAACACCCAACTGGGCGAAGACGGAGATCGACCATCACGTGCTCGCAGGCCTGGAAAAAGCGGGTCTGCATCCAGTGCCAGATGCAGATCGGCCCACGCTGATTCGTCGCATCGCCTTCGATCTGACAGGGCTGCCCCCGACCCCCGATGAGGTGAAGGCTTTCCAGGCCGATAGCTCACCTGATGCGGTGAAACGAGTCATTGATCAATACCTGGATTCCCCACGCTACGGCGAACGCTGGGCACGGCATTGGCTCGATATCGCTCGCTACGCTGAGAGCAGCGGCAAGGAGGTGAATGTGCTCTACCCCCATGCCTGGAGATACCGCGATTACGTGATCGATGCCTTCAATCGCGACAAGCCGTACGACCAGTTTCTGAAGGAACAGATCGCAGGGGATCTGATGAAGTTTGAGAATCCAAGGGATCAGGCCGAGAAAATCGTCGCCACAGGTTTCCTCGCCATCGGCAGCAAGGGACACAATCAGCGCGACAAGCGTCAGTTTGCCATGGATCTCGTCGATGAGCAGATCGATGCGGTGTCGCAGGCCATGCTCGGCCTCACTCTCGCCTGCGCCCGTTGCCACGATCACAAATTCGATCCTGTGACTCAGCAGGACTACTACGCGCTGGCTGGCATCTTCCTGAGCAGCGAGACGCTCTACGGCACCTACAGCCAGCTGCAAAATGTGAATCCCGGCACGCTGATCGAGCTGGATCGCGAGGCCAATCTGCCTGCTGCGGTAGCCGCCCTTTCTCCTGCAGAATATGGACAGCTGAAAAAAAGCTACGAGGAGGCCAAGGCAACCGCAGAGGACATCCGTCGTCAGGTTTTTCGTCAACCCGCAGAAGATCGTGAGCGCCAAGGTGCGGCGAACTTCCTACGCATTCGCAGCTCGAATGACCGAGCCGATGCGATTCGTGCGGACCTGGAGCTGTTTCACTCCGATGGCAGCCCGCGCACACTGGCGATGGGGGTGCTGGATCGCGAGCGCCCGGTGAACAGTCCGCTGCTCGTGCGTGGAGATCTCAAGCAGCCTGGTGAGGTGGTGCCGCGTGGCCTCGTGGAGGTCCTCTGCGCGCCGAATGAACCCCGGAACATCAGCCAGGGTAGTGGTCGCTTGGACTTGGCGTGGTGGATCGCTTCTGAGCAAAATCCGCTCACGGCACGCGTCATGGTGAACCGTGTCTGGATGAAAGTGATGGGGCGTCCGCTGGTGCCGACCCCGGACAATTTAGGGCTCATGGGGCAAAAGCCGACACACCCCGAGCTGCTCGACCACCTAGCGGTCAGTTTCATGGCAAACGGATGGTCAGTGAAGCAATTGATCCGCACCCTCATGATGAGCCGAGTCTACCAGATGGGCTCTGGCTATGATGCGGCGAACCACGCGGTGGATCCTGAAAATCAATGGCACTGGCGCATGAGCCCGCGTCGGCTGGATGCGGAGGCCATACGTGACGCCATGTTGCATGTGGCAGGCGTGCTCGACTTTTATCCGGTCGATGGATCGCCCGTGGCTCGTGCGGGAGAAGGACGGCAGGCGATTTTCAACCTGAGCCGTGAGGTCATGGGCAAGCCCTACCCTTACCGCAGCCTTTATCTGCCGATTTTGCGCGATCAATTGCCTGAATTCCTCAGCGTGTTCGACTTTCCCGACGCCAGTCTGGTCACCAGTGAACGCGACACGACGAATGTGCCTAGCCAGAGCCTTTTTCTCATGAACAACAGCCAAGTGCTCGCGGCTGCAGACGCCTTCGGGAAGCGAGTGGCGGCCTATGAGGGCACCGCGCAGGAAAGGCTCGCTTACGCTTGGCAGTTGGCGTTTTCGCGTCCGCCCACGGCTTCGGAGTTGGCTGCGATTCGCAGTTTTTGGTCGCGCTTTCCGAATCAGGCGGTGGAGGGAAAAAAGACTCAGCAAGCCCTGGATGTTGCCCAAAAGGCGGCTCTTTCCGCCTTTTGTCAGAGTTTGTTTGCCAGTGCGGAGTTCCGTTATGTGAACTGATCTTCAGCGCAGGGAAGTTGCCAGTCACGGTTGAGCGTCGTAAGGCCTGTCATGAGCTTTTTCCCAGGAATGGTCCGCTATGGCAGCATCGCCCTTGCCATCGCAGGGGTGTGGCAGATGTCGCAGGTCATGGAGGTCATCCGCGCGCAAGAGACCCCGATCACGCCGCCACCCGTATCTCCACCGGCGAAACCTTACCCCGAAGGCCTCGCCGCCACTGGCATCTTGGAGGCGCTAGACGAAAACGTCGCCATCGGTCCGCCATTGCCAGCCCTGGTGACCAAGGTCGAAGTGAAAGTCTGGCAAAAGGTCAAGCAGGGGGAACCGCTGATGCAGCTGGATGATCGAGAGCTCCAGGCCCAGCTCATCAGCGAAGAAGCCACGATTGGGGTCAATGAAGCCGCGCTCCAGACAGCGGAGGCTCAACTGACCAAGCAGCAGGACATGCTTCAGCGTCTGCAATCCGTGCCGGATCAGCGTGCGATCACGCAGGACGAGGTGAAAAATCGTGCCAATGACGTGACGGTGGCACGTGCCCAGGCGGCTCAGGCCAAGGCCCAGCTAGAGGCCGCGCGTGCCGCGGTGAAGCAGACTCGACTGCTGATCGAGCGCATGACTGTTCGTGCGCCACGGGCAGGCACGATCCTTCAGGTCAATATCCGAGCCGGTGAGTACGCCTCTCCCCAGAATCGTCTCGCGGCCATCATTTTGGGTGAGATCGATACCCTTCAGGTTCGTGTTGATGTTGATGAGCAGAATGCCTCTAGCGTGCAGGATGGCATGGTCGCCTCCGCTTACCTCAAGAGCGATAGCAAGACCGCCTACCCTCTCGAATTTCAGCGGATTGAGCCTTTTGTCATCCCCAAGCAATCGCTGACAGGTGCGAGCACAGAGCGTGTCGATACCCGTGTCTTGCAGGTGATCTACCGTCTGACTCCGCCGAAAAGCTCCACAGCACGCCTCTATGTCGGCCAGCAGGTCGATGTGTTCATCGGTCGTAAAAAAGGCTGACGAGGTCCGCTGTCTGTGGCCATAGATGGGCAGATGCAGCCCCAAATCACCAGCAGCTCCAACGAACGCATCAAGCATGCCCGGCGGGTAAAGGAGGGCCGCGATCCCGAACTGATTTTTCTCGAAGGTTTGCGCCTCGCTGAAGAGGCCGTGCGTTCGGGTCTGATCGTTGACGCGGCGTTTGTAGCGTCGGGCCGTGAGGATGCTCGACTTCACGCTCTGCTCCAGAGCTTGACGGGGCGTCCAGTTTTTTGGACGCAGCCGGAGGTGCTTGAGGGGCTCAGCGCCACCATCCAGTGTCAGGGATTGGTGCTGATTGCTCGCCGACCCCAGTTTGATCTAAGTCGATTTTTTGAGAAAAAAGAGGGTCTCTACCTGGCGCTCGACCGCCTTCAGGACCCAGGCAACATGGGAACATTGCTGCGCACGGCGGAAGCAGCTGGCGCGTCCGGCGTGATTGCCCTGTCAGGTTGTGTGGATCTTTTTTCTCCCAAGGTGCTGCGCAGTGCCATGGGGTCGGCGTTTCGGCTACCTGTGCTCACAGCAGTGGCTGCGGCTGATTTGCCGTCGTTGTGCGAGTCGCATGGACTTCACCTAGCGGCCGCTGCGGGTGGAGGGACGTGCGAATACACGGCGCATGACTGGTGCCAGCCGTCAGTCTTGTTGCTTGGCAATGAAGGCAATGGCGTGAGTTCTGCCCTGCTCGGGAAGTGCCACAGTAGGCTTTCGATTCCGATGGCTCATGGCGTCGAGTCGCTGAATGTGGCAGCTGCTGGTGCCGTGATGCTTTTTGAAGCGGCCAGACAGCGGCGGCTGCGTGCTCTTGCTTGAGCAAAGTTTGCCTCAAAGGGAACAGCGAGCCCGAAAGGAGTCCTGACCAAATTTAAGAAAAGTTGAAGTTTAGCAGGATTTTATCTTGCTATGGTTTTTATGAAAGGGTAAATTACCATAACCTTAAACCTTGTCCAGAATGTAAGATTATTGTATTTTCCAGAAATTATTTGCAGAACTGAAACACAGCTTTTAGAATTTGAGAATGAACCGCGCTCTTGCCATCTTCGACATCACCCCCCCGGACCTTGATGATGGCATCGTTCCCGCTCCTCAAACTCCCTGCTCACATGGTCCCTGAAATCGAAAATTTCGGTCACTTGATGCTCTCCCGCCGTGCTGGCGGAGAGACCGTGAAGCTCACCCGTTCTGCTGAGGAACTGGTGTTGCTGGCTTTTGATACTCAGATCAAACGACTGGTGGAACTGCATCTGCTGCGCGGGGGCCAGCCGATGGAAGGTGGCGCGAAGAAGTCTGTCATGGAGCGTGCCCAGCAGGCTTCAGAGATTCGGGGGCCAAGCTTCATGCGCATCCTGGAGGTGGGTGAAGATGAGGGGGTCGTCTTTTACACCAGCAATCTCAATGAAGGTGAGTTCGCTGCGGATTATGTCACACGTCGTGGAGCCATGCCTCCAGCGACGGTGTTTTCGCTGCTGCTCCAGCTTTTAGATGATGTGATGTTACTCGGGGATCGGCATCGCCTGATGCCCCAGCTTCGACTCGATCGAGTCATGATCACCACGGTGGAGGATACCTTTCTTCAACTTCGTCTTTATGACTTCGGGCTTGGCGATGCGGATCGCTCCGGCAAAGACAATTCCCGTCAGGTGCTTCAGGTATGTCAGCTGATTTTCTTGCTGCTGACGGGCAAGGCCTTCAACATCGGGGAAAATCCAGATCGGTATCCGGCCATGACGGCGCTGCCCATGAGTCTGCGCACGACGCTCAGAGCTGCGCTGGCAGACCCACACAATGCGCCGGTCTCCATCGAAAAACTGCGCGATGAAGTGCGTGAAGCCTACAGCGCCCTCGTCAGCAGCATTCAGGCGCGCAACACGCGCAAGCAACTGGTGGTGACACCGGCTTTGCAGCCGCGTTCCCAACTCCAGGATTTGCTCTTGGAAGGGGTGCCTGTGGAGCGTGTGCTTGGCAGCCGCTTCCGTGTCGAGGATGAGGAAAATGCTCGCCGCCTGCCATTCTCCATCCCCTGTCTCAATGTCAAAACCGAGCAGCCCATCACGGTGCATCTGCTGCCGCCGTCTCGCGTGGTGGACAAGACTCAGTATGAGGCCGTGCCGCTGCAAAGCTGGCGCTTTAACCCCGACAAACACCCGAACATCCTTCGCAGCCTCAGCCTGTGGGAAAGTCCCGAGTGGAGCTTTCTGACCGAAGAGCGTGAACCAGGCTTCTCCCTGAGCCGACTTTTGACCGAACGTCTCACGCTGAATCCGGCGGAGGTTTTGGTGGTTCTGAGGCAAGTGCTGGCAGGCATCGAGCAGGCACTGGATTGCGGCGTGCAGCGGCTCGAACTGCATCCTTCGAATCTTTTCCTTCGTGTCGGAAAAACAGGCCCCATGCTGGTGCGCGAGCACGAGAGACTGATGCAGAAGCGCCTGGATGCCTGGCCACCGTTTCAGGTCAAGGTGCGCGCGCACGTCACCATGCGGCATCTCTATGAGCCGCCCTTGGCAGAGCCGCCCGACATGAGCAAATTCGACAGCGAGCACCTTGCGGATCGCGAGCACCGTGCGCGTGCCTTTGTGGCCCTCGCGGCTTACCTGCTCACGGGGCAGCGTCAGATCGGAGACGCGCCTGTCTTCACGGAAGCGGTGCCAGACGCTCTGGCTGCCTATGTGCGGGAGACGATGGAGACGACGCGCAGTCGTGGTCAGACCCCCCCGCCTGCAGAGTTCCTGTCCGGTTTTGAGCTAAAAATGTCCGGCCCTGCGATGCCTGACCTTGCCACGCGTCTCAGAGGTTCCTCCATGGCGGTTGAGGAAATGGAGAGCGTCGGCAGTGTGTCCGACTTTGATGAAGATCAAGCCGGCAGCCTCAACGATCTGGATGTCTCGCCCATCTCTCGCCGCCTTTCGGCTCATGAACTGGACCTCCGCAGCGCTCCGAAAAAAGGTGCTCCCTGGCCCCTGCTCGCCGTGGCTGCTGTGGTGATCCTGGGCGCAGGCGTCTGGTGGATGATGTCGGCGGAAAAGTCAGTCCCCGTTGTGGCGAGCGGGGCTGCCTCCGCATCCGCTAGCTCGAAGAAAGCGGATGTGACTTCTGCGGATGTGCCTGCTCCTCCTGCCGACACTGCGGTGGCGGATGTGAAGCCCAAGGCTCCCTCAACACCTGCTGCTCCGACCGTGACCACAGTTGCCTCGGCAGAGCCGAAAAAAACGGCTGATGTTGCCTCTGCTTCTGCTGAGAATAAGGCGACTCCTGCGAGTGCGCAAAAGTCACCCGAACCTGCACCGACGCCAGCCATGAATCCTGACGTGCCCCCCGCGCCCATAGTGGTGCCGAATCCCGTCATCATTCGCAAAGCCATTTTGCCGACACCAGAAGAAGTCGCAAAATTCAAGAAGCAGGGGAGCGCCGCCCCGATCAGTCCTCCGCAGCCTGTTCAGACGACGCCAAATGTGAATTCGCCATCGCTAAAGCCGGAACCTCCACAGCAGCAATACGGCAGCCTTCCCGTTCAAAAGATGGCATCGCCCCCAGATCAGGCTGCCAGCCGCTGATTCCTCATCTCAGCCGCGCAGTGCTGCAAATAGGTGCTGGAGTTCTTCTTCAGCCTGTTCAGGGCTGCCCACCGTATCAGCGATCCGTCGCGTCACACTGGCGCGGAAGCGCTTTCTCATGCGGTGTAGGCTCATCTTCAGCGCATCGACGCTCAGGCCTGCCTGATGCGCTAGATTTTCTTGTTCTGGCGACTGGCTCAGCCCGGTCAGAGCGGGCTTCAGCAGGCTAAAAAGCTGGCCTTTGCCCTCCTGGGCCATTTCTTGTTCGAGGTCGATCAGTGCATTGTCCAGTAGGGTCAGCGCCCACTGGCGATCAAACTCCGCATCTGGCATCTCCACAGCGACATCAGCCAACTCATCATCCATCTCGCTAGGTGCTAGACCACCGCCGCGCTTCGCGGCCAGGAACTTCTGTCGCTGATCCGCAGCGAAGTGCTTGAGCGCTCCGAGCAAGTAGCTGCGAAAACGGCCGCGCTCCGGCTTCGCCCCTTCGATGGCACCACCAGAGAGCAGCTTCGCGAAAAAATCATGCGCCAGCTCCCTCGCGCCATCTTCTTCTCGACCCTGCCGCCGCAAAAACGCCACCACCGGCGCATAGTAAGCCTCACACAGCTCGCTCAACGCCTCAGCCGCCTGCGTGTCACTCCCGCGTGATCGCGAAACGAGCGTCCAGCGAGTGTCATGAAAGGAGGAAGTCATGGCTTGGGAAATGCATCCGGCGTGAAGTGCGAAAACAGCATCTTGCCAATCACTTTGTCCCATTTCACAAAGAAGGTCTCGGGCTTGCCATGTCGTGTAAGCATGAGGCCGTCCTTTTCGCGTCGTTCGACGCGGGCGAGCCAGGGCTGGCCAGTGTCGTGTTCATAGACCACAAGGTTGCCGATGGAGAAGCCAGTATCGATCTTGCTCGCGAGCCAGTGGCTGCCTTTCGTGACGCCGGGTTCGTTGCCTGCGGGGATGCGGTAGGCTTCGACAATGAAGGATTTGATGAACATGGCGATGACAACGCCCACCGCCGCTTGTCCACCCCAACTCACAAGGCGTTTTTGGGAATGTGGCGGCTTGCCCACCGGATGCTGATGCATCCACCACAGCGTTGAGATCACCGACGCAACGACGGCAACCAGCGAGAGCGTGATGGCGGCCCAAGGGTAAGCATCCTGGTGACGTGGCAGTTGATAGAAACCCGCGATGCCAGCGCCCATGACAGCCAGCGACCACCAAAACGCATGTTTTCCAAAGTGAGCATTCACTTCATACCAGCGTTTCGGAGAGGTGAGCGTGGAGGGCGACTGCACGCCGTAGATGCGATTGATCGGCACGAGTCCTAGCCACAAGGCCAGATTCAAAATGAGCGAAAAGACTCCAACGTTCAGCAGCAAAACGGACAGGGCTGAATTCAACGAATCTTGCTGTAGCTCTTGGAAAAAATGGCGTAGCAGGAAGATGTTCGTAGCGATGAAGATGGCTCCGGCAGCCGCAGCTCCCAGCTTCAGCGCTCGGTTCGATATTTCTGATGGAGCTCCGAATTTGGCGCTAGGCACGCAGGCGGCACCTTCGATCTGTGTCTTCATCTCGTCGGCACTTTGCTGGCGCTTTCCACGCTCTTTTTCCAAGGCGCGCATGACGACGTCATCGACTCCGCCACTGACTTGAGCTTTCTCCGACGGCGCGGCGAATCGACCGAGCGGTAGTTCGCCGGTGAGCATCTCATACAAGACCACGCCAAGGCTGTAGATATCAGCACGATGATCGACGCTCGATGGCTGCTCGATCTGCTCGGGAGCCATGTAGGGGGCGGTGCCGAGCTTTGCGCCGCTTTGCGTGAGCAGCATGTCGCCTCCTTTCTCATTGAGGATTTTCGCGATGCCGAAATCGGCAATCTTCACGCGACCACTTGTGTCGAGAAGGAGGTTCTCCGGCTTGATGTCGCGATGCAAAACGCCCTGCGTGTGGGCGAATTGAAGCGCATCGCAGATGGCCGGGATGATCTTCAAAGCCTGCTTCGGTGGGAAGCGGCCTGCGCGCATGGCTTGGCGGAGATTCACGCCATCGACGAACTCCATCACAAGATACGCGAAGCCTCCGCTCTCGCCAAAGTCATGCACCATGACGATGCTGGGATGGCTGAGCCGTGCGAGCACACGCCCTTCGCGCTGGAAGCGCTCAGCAAAGCCTGGTGTGGCCGCGAGTGGTTTCGGCAAGACCTTGAGAGCAACGATTCGGTCAAGCTTGGGCTGGCGCGCTTTGAAAACCGCACTCATGCCGCCCCGCCCAATGAGTCCGAGGATTTCGAGATCCGGGAACGCGGCAGCGATATCCTCCAGCGTGGGCAGATCCGCCTCCACCATGCGTTGGGTTTCCAGATCAGGATCTGTGGGCAGAGCAGCCACCGCGAGCAGGCAAGCTGGGCACAGTCCCTGGGTAGTGTCAGGTGACAAAGCAAGCCCGCACTGGGGGCAGCGAGATGGGAGTGAGTCTGGGCTCATGCCTTCTTCCTGGGGAAATCCGAAGGCATGGTAACGGACTTTTTTGAAGAAAAAGAAGCCTGAGTTCCCGAGTGGTGGCTCATCTTAGTGCCTCAGCTCAGCCAAAGCCGCGCGCAGGTCATCTTCCGTGACCTCATGGCTCACCAACGCCTCTCCCAGCTGCGGCAGCAGCACGAAGCGGACTTTGCCATGCTCGAATTTCTTGTCCATGCGTGCGATTTGGAGGATCTCCTCAGTGTCAAATTCAGGGCCGAGTATGGTCGGAAGTTGGTAGAGCTCCAGCAAGCGGGTGATGGTTTCGGCATCTGCCATAGGCAGGGTAGAAAGCCGCACCGACAGCCAGGCCGCCGCGCGCAGGCCAAGAGCGATGGCTTCTCCATGAAGCAGCTTTCCATAGCCCGCCGCAGCCTCAATGGCATGACCTAAAGTGTGGCCGAAATTCAGCAAGGCGCGCAGGCCTTGCGTCTCGAACTCATCGGCTTCGACAATGCGGGCCTTGATGGCGACGTTTTGTCGAATCAGATCAGACATTAGCGCTTCATCGTCACGCGCTGCTGCTCTTTGGATTAGAGACAGCATGCCCGCATCGCGGATGCAGGCATGTTTGATGATCTCGGCAAAGCCTTCATTCCATTCGCGGGCGTGTAGGCTGGACAGTGTCTGAGTGTCTGCGATGACATGGGCAGGCTGATGAAAGGCACCCACCATGTTTTTGGCATCAGGCAGGTTCACGCCAGTCTTGCCGCCGACGCTACTGTCCACCTGGCTGAGCACCGTGGTGGGGCATTGAAGGTAGGGAATGCCGCGCTGATACAGCGACGCACAAAAGCCACCCAAGTCACCGATTACGCCGCCACCAAGCGCCACCAGGAAACTTTTGCGATCCAGACCAGCGCGTGCCATTTGGCTACATACCGTCTCCGCAGTCAGCAGCGATTTGCTCGATTCACCGGAAGGCACGGTGATCAAGGTCACTTGGCAACCTGCGGCTTCCAGGCTGCGCAGAGCTGTCTCCGCATACAAAGGGCCGACGATGGAATCGGTCAGCAGCACACAGCGTTTTTTGCCGGCGAAGCGCTCCACGGCGATGCGGCCTAGCTCTTGCAGCAGGCCCGGCCCCACATCCACCCGATAGCGACGAGGGCCTAGATCGACATCGACGTGCAAGCGTAGTGGGGCAGCGTTTTCGTGAGACATGCAGAAGGGCAAAAGGGCAAGAGTGAGCCGTCATCGTGGCGTGGCCCGAAGGCATGGCAACTGCTTTGGCTAAGCGCAAAAAATTGGCTGGCATCGCACAGCAGATTTTGAATTCCTTCCGAGCCTCTGGGGTCAAATCAATGCAACCATGATTACACCCCCTACTCCTTTGCAGAGGAAAGAGAAAGATGTGCTGTCGGGACCTCTGCCTGTCGTTTTGGAACAGCCGACTATCACTCCAGAAGAAAAGAAGGCGGACGAGACCTTCTGCCGCCAGCTCGTGGATCGCTCTCTGCTCCATGGCCCCAACCGTCGTTTGAAAGAGCTATCGCTGATCGTCGATGTCGCCTGGGAGTTTCTCAAAGGATTCCGCGCACTGCATTTCGTCGGTCCATGCATCACCGTTTTCGGCTCGGCTCGCTTTGATGAAAAGCATCCCTACTACCTGCTAGCTCGCCGGATGGGGGCCGAGATCGCCAAGACGGGATTCACGGTCATGACAGGAGGTGGCCCTGGCATCATGGAAGCTGCCAATCGTGGTGCCAAAGACGTCGGCGGACGCAGTGTCGGCTGCAACATTCAGCTGCCCTTTGAGCAGAAGCACAACCCATGGCTAGATCGCTGGGTGACGATGAAATACTTCTTCGTCCGCAAAGTGCTCCTGATGAAATACAGCTACGGTTTTGTCATCATGCCAGGCGGTTTTGGCACCTTGGATGAAATGTTTGAAGCGCTAACCCTGATCCAAACCAAGAAGGTGAAAAACTTTCCAGTGGTGGTCATGGGCACGGAGTTCTGGAAAGAGATGCGGGGTCTCGTCGATCAAATGGTGAAAGGCTCAACCATCAGCCCTGAAGACATCGACCTCATTTGTTGGACAGATAGTGTGGAGGAGGCCATCGCGCACCTAAACGAGCGTGCTATTCGTCAGTTCGGCCTCCGGCATGAGCCCGTGCCATGCAGCAACCCACTGCTGGGAGAAAGGGGGCTCTGATCCATCACCATCAGCCCTGGAAGCGCAGCTTGGCTTCCAGGGCATCTCCCATGGCCAGGAGGAGTGGTTCACTCCAGGCTTTGCCGATGAAGGAAAAGCCGATAGGCATCCCTTCTGCATGGCCCATCGGTAGGGTCAGATGCGGGTAACCGGCCACGGCAGCGGGTGAAGAAGCCACCCGTGTGTTTGCATCCCCAGTGCTGAGATCCAACTGACCTGCTGGATCATTGGTTGGACAGATCAGGGCATCTAAGTCGTGGCTTTGCAAGGCAGAGTCGATGCCCTCAGGCCCTGCCAATCGTTTCGCCAAGGCTCGGGCTGCCTTGGCTTTCTCGATGTCAGCCGGGCTTTGACGTGCTTCAGCGATCTCAAATAGCTCTTGTCCAAAGTGAGGCATCTCCTGTTCGCGATGGGCCTTATTGAAGACGATGAGTTCAGCGAGAGATTGGATCTCGCCACCACGACCTTTCAGGTATCGATTCAGATCTTGCCTAAATTCTGTCAGCATCGCCCGCCATGCCCATGCAGCCGCTTCTTCAGCCTGGGGGAGTTCAACTTCATCCACCACCTCGGCACCCGCAGCTTTGAGCTGAAGAACAGTATCCTCGAAGGTCTTGAGGACCTCAGGATGATTTCCACAAAGGCTGCGCACGATGCCCAATCGCCGTCCCTTCAGGGCATCAGGGCCAAAGTGCTGTAGATACGATTGGATGGGCCTTTCATGCCTTGGCACAGACATCGGATCAGTCGGGTCGTGCGCGGCGATGATCTCCATGATCAGGGCTGCATCACGCACGGTTCGTGTCATGGCACCAGCCGTGTCTTGCCAGTGCGTGATCGGAATGATGCCTGACCGGCTCACGCTTCCTAAGGTGGGTTTCAATCCGACAATGCCACAGGCGCTGGCGGGGCTGACAATGCTGCCATTCGTTTCGGTGCCAAGGGCAGCGGCACAGAAACCTGCTGCAACGGCTGCCGCTGAGCCACTGCTGGAACCGCTGGCTGTGTGGGATGGATGGTGTGGGTTGCGCGTCAATCCTCCTCGTGCGCTCCAGCCACTGATGGAATGATGGCTGCGAATGTTCGCCCACTCGCTGAGGTTGGTTTTGCCAAAGATCAGAGCACCCGCAGCACGCAACCGCTGCACCACGAAGGCATCACGCTGAGGGGCTGGAGCTTTCAGCAGTGCCAGAGAGCCAGCGGTGGTGAGTAGTCCGTCTGCGGTTTCAATGTTGTCTTTGATCAAAAAGGGTGCGCCCTGCAAGTCCCCACGGGCTAGCGTTTCTAGCAGACGATCAGGGCTTCGATGCAGCTCGATGACTGCACGCAGCTCAGGGCCCCGAGTGTTGTTCTGGGCGATGGCCGCGAGGCAGGATTTGAGCCAAGTTCCAGCTCGAAGCTTCCCGTTTTTCAGCTCTGCGAGCAGCTTGAACATGGGATCTGCGTTCAATCGCTGCGTGAGCGCTGCCCCCCTTTCTTCTTTTCGACCGCAAGCACTCAGCCCAAGGGCCGCAGTGCCGGTTTGCAAAAGCTGGCGACGACTCTTCACGTGGGTTCGGTGGGAGCGTTGGCAGAGGACTCCTCGACCTCATGTCGTTCGAGGTCCTCTCGATGCGTCAGAAATTCGGCCAAAACATCTTCGAGCTCCATGAAGCTGACGATGTGGCTGAAGCGAGCGCGCAGGTGCTTTCCTCCACGCAGATTCTTCGTGTAATTCATCAGCCTTGTGCGCATGGCGCGCATGATTTCCAGTTCACCTCGTGTGGCGCGTGCCAGAGCCATCTGGCAGTGACGACGCATGAGGGCAAAGCGCTCCTCCAAGCTGGCTGGCGCTGCACGAGTGCCGGTGGACAAGTCATGACGAATCTCACGAAATACCCATGGGTTCGTCATGGCTGCTCGTCCGATCATGATGCCCCTGACATTGGTCTGGGCGCGGCGCACCTCGACATCCGCGCTACTGGTGATGTCGCCATTGCCGATGACAGGAATCGTCACCGCATCTGCCACCTGGGCGATCACTTCCCAATCTGCAAGACCGCTGTAGCCTTGAGCCTTGGTCCGTCCATGAACGGCGATGGCCTGAATGCCGCAGTCTTCCAGCGTCTTGGCCACTTCCACGGCATTGATGCTCTGAGAGTCCCAGCCGATGCGCATCTTCGCGGTCACGGGTATGGAAACGGCCCGTGCGACTCCGCTCGCCACGCTGGCGAGCAGGGGACAATTCCGCAGCAAGGAGGAACCGCCGTTTTTCGACACCACTTTGTTCACGGGGCAGCCAAAGTTGATGTCGATGAAGTCTGGCTGTTTCCAGTCGATGATCTTGCGGGCAGCCTCTCCCATGCGGGCTCCATCTGCTCCAAATAGCTGAACGCCAAGCGGGCGTTGGGCATCGTCAAATTCCGTGTAATGGCGCGTGCGGTCGTCACGCTGAAGAATGCCCTCTGCTGAAACGAATTCCGTGACCATCACATCGGCACCGAGTTCCTTGCAGAGTGTGCGGAAAACGACGTCGGTGATCCCGGCCATCGGAGCAAGGTATAGGGGAAGACGATCTCGGTTTAGCCAAGGTAACATGGCCTAGGGTAATCGAAGCCCAGAAGAGGAGCAAGGTTCCCGCTTGCCTTTCCAGCTGTGCACGCCTTGCTTCTTTTCCCTCAGGTATCGCTTTCTTCCCAATGAATGATTCCTCTACACCCGCTGCCGATGGTCAGGACATCCATTCGCCTGCCGGCTCTGACCCTGCGTCAGGGCGTGTCAGCTCTGGGCATTTATCGAGCGAAGCAATCGAACTGCTCAGCTCAAGGGGACAAGATTCAGACCAGGAGCTTGCCGACCTCTCTTCCCTCATCCAAGGGCGTGATCCAGACCTGAATGCCATCTTCGAGCGCGGTTATCCCAATGCCCGCTTGGCTCGTGAAACTAGCCGTCGATTGATCCAGGCTTATGATGACAAGGGCTTGCTGCTCTCCGCGACAGTTCAGCCTCACCATTTGTCTCGGGAGCTGAGCTGCAACTGCTCTGAGCTGACTCGGCTTGTCTTGCTGCAATGGGTCCGGCAGGGGGAAACTCACAAACTGAAGCTGCTCGGAGAGTCGCTTTTAACCGTCGATGAAAATCGTCTGAATGCCGAGACCTCGCGCATGATGATGCTGCTTGCTGGCTTGCTTGGCATTCTCCGACCTTCCACGGCTCGCAAGCTCGTGGATCGTGCCACGCCTCTGCTAAGAGATCCTGCGGAGGCTGAACTCGTTTATGATGCCAAACTCTGGGTCAATGCGGGTGAAATTTTAGGCAGCTGTTCTCCCGAGGAGCGGATCTTTTGGAATCGACGTCTTCGGGAGCCCACGGCGGATTGGAGTTGGGATGACTCTGAATCGCGATTGGCGCTCAGCCATCTTTCTGCACTGCTGCCGCGGCGGGACGAGGCAAGTCTGGAAATCTTTCAGAATGTCGTTCCGGGCTGCTGGTGGGACCTTTGGCGCCATCAACGGCACACGCTCTCCTTGCAGGCGCAGGTTCCACAGCTCTTGTTGACCCATGGATCTAGTGAGGCCAGTCCGAACGGCACCTCGGCACCCCCGGCCGCCTCCGCAGCAAATCGCTTTTCCTTTGGAATCGGCATGGCTTCGGGTGTCGCTGCTGCACTCTTGCTCACGGCGATTGGGTTGGCCATTTTCATTCCTGAGTTTGAAGAAGAACTGATCGCAGAGAAGGCCGCACCCAAGGCGCAGAGCACGACTCCAGCCAACGCATCACTGGCAAAAAGTCCCAAGCCTGAACCAGCACCTTCTTCGAACACGACCCAATCCCAAACAGGAGCACCGCCGATTCGAGAGTCCCTACGGCTGCTGCAAGCGGTGATCTCGGGGAGCGGGCAGCAGCAGGCTTCGACCCCCAAGCCATCAAGTCCAGCAACGGCAGCGCTGGTACCCGTGACTTCTGTGGCAAATTCGGCCGTGCGCACGCTTTCCAAAAAGGATCAGCGTGAACTCGCTCGTGATTCTTTTGAACGTGAACATCCTGAAATCAAAAAGCTCTTCGGCTTGTTGAAGGATGGCTCCCTGCGTCAGCATGAAAGCCTTTTGCAGGGGCAATCGGGGGCTGCTCCCTCGGGAGGTGAGGAGCATCAAAGCCTGCTGGAGTGGCTCATCCTCGATCCTCCAGAACAGGCAGACACTCGTCTGGCCGCCACAAAGATGGCCATGCGCGAATTGCCCTTGGATCGCGCGCTTGAGCTCTTCGAACTTTGTCTTTACCCTGGCTCAGCGAATGAGATCGAGATCCGCCAATGCGTGGAGTTGCTCTTGGACATTTCTCACGAATCGCTGACGCCCGATCAGGCCAATCGCCTGAAGTCTTTGATTTCGAAAAAATCCTAATTCGAGACTGGCGCACGTCGGGTGCGTTATTTTGTCGAAGTTTTTTGCAACCCAATCGCAGTTCAGACGTAAATCCGCACCGATGCCTGCCAACGCAGACTCCCTTCCCCCTAGTCACGGGAATTCTAAAAGCCACTCTGCCGCTCATGATGCGGAGACGCTTTCTTTTTTGTCGCAGGTGCTGAACCTGAAGATCGACGGAAATCAGACCAAGCACGCGGTCGAACTCGCTGCCAAAGACTCCAATGAGCCGCTGGAAGCCTTGATCCGTGCTGCTGAGATCGTCGGCATGAGAATTCAGCCCATGCGCATGTCACTCGCGGATGCGATCTGGCGTGTTCCTGAAGATCAGCCCATGATCGTCTGGCAGTCTGATCCTGGTCTTTGGATTGTGCTTCGACGGCATAGCTTCTTCCGCGTGCGCATTTCCTGCGCAGACCGGCCCATGGAGGTTCATGCCATCTCACGCAAGAATCTCGTTAGCCGACTGGGATTGAAGTCGATCAATGACATTGTCGATCTGGGTGTCGTGACGCCCGAGCGTCCAGCAGAAGGGCTCCGCGGTCGTGAAGTGGATCAGATGGCATCGCTGCTGCCTGCGTACCACGTCGAGGCTGAAACACACGACTCTCATCACGATCATGTCTCACCCATTCGTCGATTCTTTGGGCTGCTGAAGCCTGAGGCGAAGGATGTCACGACGATCATCATCTTCAGTGTCATCACTGGCTTGCTTTACCTCGCACTGCCACTTGCAGTGAACTCGTTGGTCTCGAATCTCGCCTTCGGTACGCAAAGTGCGCCCTTCCAGCAAGCGCTGATCGTCATCGCTGTCGCACTTTTCTCCTTTCTGCTGCTGTCGGCGATCATGCGTGGTCTTCAGTATTACATCGCGGAAGTCATCCAGCGTCGCATCTTCGTGCGTGTCGCTGCAGACATGGCTTACCGGCTTCCGCGGGTCAAAGCGGACTCCTTGGATGGCATCCACGCACCTGAAATGGTGAATCGTTTCCTGGATGTGGTGACGGTGCAAAAAAGCACATCACTGCTCCTGCTGGATGGCATCAATCTCGTCCTCGGCGGCATCATCGGACTCATCGTCCTCGGGTTTTATCATCCCTTCCTGCTGGCGTTCGCTCTGCTTCTTTTGTTGTGCTTGTCCTTCATCATCTTTGGTCTAGGTCGTGGTGCCATTCGCACCAGCATTCAGGAAAGCATTTGCAAATACGACGTGGTGAGCTGGTTAGAGGAACTCGCTCGCTACCCACGGTTGTTCAAGGGTCCGGGGGGTTACGCCTTGGCTATCGAAAGGGCAGATCAGTTGTCCCGCGCCTTTCTGACGGCTCGTCATAGTCACTTCCGAGTGCTGATGCGCCAGATCTCTGGTTTGCTTTTCCTCGAAGTGCTGGCCAGTTCCGCGCTCTTGGTGGTCGGTGGTTGGCTTGTCTTGAACATGCAGCTGACGCTAGGGCAATTGGTGGCCGCTGAGCTGATCGTGAGTGCCCTCGTTGCTTCACTTTCTAAACTGGCCAAGAAGTTCGAAGCTTGGTATGACGCCATGGCTGCCGTGGACAAGCTTGGTCACCTGATCGACTTGGAGATTGAGACCGAAGACGGCGATTTGCCACGACTGGAAAATGGTGGTGTCAGCGTGAGTGTTCGGAACGCGGCTTTTGAATACCCCGATGGCCAGCGTGTGTTCAACAACGTTTGCTTTGAGATACCCGCTGGCGGTCGTGCTGCCTTGATGGGCTCACAGGGCAGTGGCTGCTCCACCATGCTCGATCTCCTGCTGGGGCTTCGCTATCCCACCAGCGGTCACATCAGCATCGCAGGCTTCGATTTGCGTTCCTGGTATTTGGAAGAACTTCGTGGCAGCGTGATGTTGATCCGTTCCCAAGACATTGTGAATGGTACCATCGCGGAAAACATTCGTTTGGGTAGGCCAGGGGTGGGATTGGATGATGTCCAGCGCGCTCTGCGTTCCGTCGGATTGCTCGACGATGTCATGTCGCTGCCGATGGGTATGCACACTCCGCTCGTCACGGGCGGCTTACCCCTCTCTTCCCGCCAGCGCACTCGCTTGCTTTTGGCTCGTGCTCTGGTTCTCCGCCCAAGGCTCTTGCTTTTGGATGATGTCTTCGATGGCATGGATCGCTCTAGCATGGAGGAACTGACCTCAGTCATTCTTTCAGGCCATGAAACCTGGACCGTGATCATCGCTACGCGCGACCCTCTAGTCGCGGCGAAGTGCTCTCAACAGATCGATTTGGACGACCCTGCCTGTCACTAAGACATGTCACACTCTGCCCCAGCTTCTCACTCTACTTTTGACCTGATCGGTCATCTGCCTGCCATCACTCGCGCCGGTTCGTCGCGTTGGCCTCGACTTCTCGCTCGTGGCCTAGCGACGATCTTTGTGCTGTTTCTCCTTGGTGTGTGGTTTTTGCCCTGGCAACAGTTTGTCAGCGGAACCGGCAAGGTGATCGCCTTTGATCCCCTGGATCGCCGAATCAATGTCGAAGCTCCAGTCTTGGGAACCGTGCGCAAACTCTACGTGGTGGAAGGGCAGCGCGTGAAAAAAGGCGACATCATCGTCGAGATCCAAGACAACGATCCCAACCTGCTAGCCAACCTGCGGATTGTGCGGGATACCATCATCGCTCGTCGTGCCGCCGCAGCACAGCGCGTTGATGACTTTGAGGCCCAGGCTAGGCAAAAAGAGCTAGAGAAAGGCAATGCTCTTGAAATCGCCCGCCAGCGCATCGCTGGGGCCAAGATTGATGAGGACACCAACACGCAGAACTTTGCGCGAATTAGCGAGTTGAGGAAGTCGGGCCTAGTCTCTGAGCGTGACTATGAAGTTTCTCTTCAAGGAAAAACCAACGCCAACGCCAACTACAAGGCTGCTTTGGAAAACCTCCAGCGCACGGAGAGTGAATTCAACGCTACCATCAAAGGCATCCGTGCGCAGAAGGCGACAGCAGAGGGCGAAGTTGCGAGCGCAGAGCGCGAGATCAAGGCCCAAGACATTCAAATCAGCCAGAACCTCCGCCAGACGATCGAAAGCCCGCGTGATGGCATTGTCCTGAGTGTGCAGGCGACGGATGGCACGTTTCTTCGTCCAGGCTCGGCCATTTGCGTCATCATTCCAGAAACTGAAAGTCGTTTCGTCGAAATGTGGCTGGATGGCAATGACATGCCATTGATCACGCCACGGCAGACGCTAGCGGATGGCAAGGTCATCCCCGGCTCGGAAGTGAGACTTCAGTTCGAAGGCTGGCCTGCCATTCAGTTTGTGGGTTGGCCGAGCGTCGCAGTGGGCACCTTTGGTGGCGAAGTCGTTTTCATCGACCCTGCGGATGATGGCAAAGGCAAGTTCCGCGTGGTGGTCGCACCCAAGCCAGATGTCTTTATGCGCAATGGCCAGCAGGACATTGAGGAATGGCCCAGCAATCGCTACTTGCGTCAGGGTGTGCGGGCGAATGGATGGATTCTTCTCAGCGTTGTGCCTCTTTGGAAGGAAATCTGGCGTCAGATCAACGGCTTCCCGCCGGTGATTGCCGACAAGGAACCTGGAGAGAAAAAGTAGCATGAAGTTCTGCCTGAAAGTCATCACCGCGTGCGTGAGCATGCTGGCCCCTCTGTCAGCCGCCCCACTTACGCTGGAGCAGGTGCTCGATTCGGTCACATCCAAGTATCCACCTTACCTGATCGCGCTGATCGAGCGCGACATCGCCGCTGGTCGTTTGCGTCAGGTTCAGGGTGCTTTCGACCTGAATTTTCGTTCCTCTGGAAGCTTCCAGCCTAACGGATACTACGACAACAGCGTTGGTGATTTTCTTTTGGATCAGCCTCTGCCTTTTTGGGGAGGTAATGTGTTTGCGGGCTATCGCATCAGCTCGGGTAGCCTAGCCGATTATGACAAAAACCGCACGCAGCTCGACGGCGAACTGCGCGCAGGGATTCGTCTGAATTTGCTTCGCGATGGCACCATTGATGCCCGGCGGGCCAATCTGTGGAAGGCACGCCTTGACCAAGAAATCGCAGATCCCTTCATTCAGAGACAGCACCTCGATATCGTTCGTTCCGCCACGCGTTCTTACTTCAACTGGGTAGCCATGGGCTTGCGTTTGGGGGTGACGGAGCAACTGGAGCGTATCGCTGAAGATCGTGATGCTGCGATTGGAGAACTGGTGAAGCGCGGCCAGCTCGCGCCCATCGTGCGCACGGACAACGAGCGACTTGTGGTCAGTCGTAGCTTGGCTGTGGTTCAGGCACGTCGGCGTTTTGAGGCAGCCAGCATTGAACTTTCGCTGTTCTATCGGGATGAAAACGATGAGCCTGCCGTGATTGCTCGCCATCACCTGCCCAACCGTTTTCCCCAGCCTGCCAAGATGGACGAAAAGAAGGTAGGCTTTGACATTCAGAATGCCTTTGTGCTTCGTCCTGAACTGCGTCGCATCCGCTTGGTGGCGGACAAGTTCGGCATCGACCAGCGTCTCGCGAAGAATAATCTACTGCCTAACCTGGACCTGACTGCTAGCGTTACCGAAAACTTGGGCAAGGGACCTTACAAAGATCGCGAGAATCTGGAGAGCTCACTCGCTTTGGAGTTTCGGGTCCCGGTGCAGCGAAATGAAGCAAAGGGCCGTCTCCAAGTCATAACGGCTGAGCTGCAAAGGCTGGATGCCGATGCCAAGTTTGCCCGTGAGCGAATCGTTGCGGAAGTCAGAGATGCCTGGAGTGCCATTCGGGCGGCACAGGAACAGATCGGCATGACGCGCAAAAACGTCGATCTTGCCATTCAGCTGGAAGAGGCAGAACGAAAGCGCTTTGACCAAGGGGCCACTGACCTGCTCGCCCTGCAGATTCGTGAGCAGGCCACGTTTGATTCCCGCCTGCTAGAGGTCGATGCTCAGGCGGAATTCTTCCGCTCTCAGGCTGATTATGAGGCGGCTTCCGCGCTGAAGCTTTCCAACTGGGTTAACCGCGCCGCCGCTCCAGCAAATTCATCATCAGGTAAGAGAGAATGATCGCGAGGGTTTCGCCCTCACTGGCTTCTCCCAGAGATTCTAGCTTGAACCTACCCTCGAAAATCGCGGCTTGCTTCGTCAGTCGCATCACCGAGGTACCGTTGCTGCGGGAGGCCACATACTTGGGATGAAAGAGGAAAGCGGTCAGGATGCCCACGATCGGGATGTCTCCAAGGAAGCTGTCTAGCAATTTGGCGATGGGGTTTTCCTCACGAATGCTGAAGATGGGCTCCCGAGAATTGGGGGCAAACACATCGTAATGCGCGCTCCACAAGGATCTCATGCCACGACGACCAACGGCTCCCAGTTCACGCCCAGAGGCATCCCGAAAGGTGTAGCGCGCGCTCCAGTCGAGAATGCGATCGGCCTCAATGGTGCAGAGCAGTTGCTTTCGTGAATGATCCGTGTGCACCTCCACTTTTTCGCGCAGACGAAAGAGCTTCTGTTTCACATACAGCACCTCTTGGCCTGAAGCATCGGTGACATAGATTTGAGGTGAAAAAGCCAGCAGTTTGAAGCGAAAAGAGAGCGGGTAGTTCATGGCGTATGACATCAGCATCATGCAGAGTTTTCCCCCGCAGATACACAAAATTTTCGACGTGTGTCGTTAAGCCAGTGTCTGCCACCCTCTGAACCTCATGGCCACTGCTGAATTCGACTGGAAACAATGCTTCCACCAGGTCGCCCCGAACCTGGTGCTGTATGCCCGCCAGCTCACGCCGAGCCCTGCGGATGCAGACGATGTTGTGCAAATGGCCTTTGTGCGCTGGTGGCGGCGATTTCCAGACGGCGATCCGAATCACATCCCACTCCTCTATGCTGCTGTCCGCACCATTGCTCTGGATCTACGGCGCAGCGATAGCCGCCGTGTCAAACGCGAGGCAGCAAGTGACATCACCCTGCCAGGGGAAGATGCCCCCGTCTTCGATGTGCCGCCTGAGCGTCGAGAGACTGCAGAAATCGTCACCCGTGCCTTGGCCACGCTGCCAGAAGAGCAGCGGGAGGTGGTGACTCTGAAGCTCTGGGGTGGCCTCACCTTTCAAGAAATCGCGACCGCGCTTGGCCTTTCGATCAACACTGTGGCGGGCCGCTACCGCTACGCCTTAAATCATCTGCAAAAGCAACTCGCTCCCCTGAAAGACGACCTCCTCGGCGATCCCTCCCCGCCCGCGAATTTGCTGCCTTTTGAACCTGCCACCACCGCCCTATCATGAATGACACCGAACTCGAAACTCTCCTCACCTCCCTTGCTCCTGCTCGCCCCGGTGCCGCGCTCACGCAGCGGGTGGATCAAGAGCTGGAGCAAGACCTGCGCTGGGCTCTGCACGCGCAGCGGCGGCTTCCTTCCTGGCTGTCTCCCGTGCTCTGGACCTCACTCGGGGCTGCCGCTGCCGTAGCCGTGATGAGTCTCACCCCTCCCGAAGATGCAGGAGCGCTTGGAGATCGCCTTGCAGCGGCGAAGGTCTCCGCTCCGCTCATGCCTTCGGTTTTGCCGGTGAGCACGATTCGAGAGGTCGTCCAGGCTCAAGATGAGGGCATCCGCTACAACTCCAGTTCTCAGCTGCCTGAGCAGCACATGAAGATCGTTTCTCTGGAGCGTCGTGCCTGGATCGATCCGCGCGATGGTGCGCAAATCACCATTGAGGTTCCGCGCGAGGATAGCGTGATCATGCCAGTCTCTTTTCAATGAAATTCTTTCTCCATTCCACCCTCCATCTTCGATGAAAATCCACACCACACTTCTCCTCTCCATGGCAGGCCTCTTGGCCTTGATGAATCTGCCAGCCCGTGCCCAGGACAAAGCTGAAGCTCCACCGCCACCGGATCATGCCCGTGGCGATCTGCCCCCCGGCTCCAAGCCTGAACGCGGCGGCGAAAAAAAGGTTGCCTACCTCGGTGTCTTGACCGGGCCTGTCAGCCCCGAACTCCGCGCGCAGTTTGGTCTCGCGGAGGGGTTTGGTCTTCAGGTTGTTGAGGTGATGCCGGATTCTCCGGCCAGCCAGGCGGGACTGAAAGAGCACGACCTTTTGATGAGCTTCGACGATCAAAAGCTCGTCAACACGGATCAACTCCAGGCTCTGGTGCGCAGTCGAAAAAAGGATGAAACCGTCACCGTCAGCCTAATCAGCGGAGGCCAGCAGAAGCAACTCACTTTGAAAATTGGCGAGCGTGTCACGCAGGTCACTCCCGAGCGTTCGCGGGGAGGGTTCATGCCCATGATGCCGCCATGGTCCGGTTCATGGAATTCGGGTGTCGGCCAGATCCAGGAGTGGCAGCACAAAATGGAAAAGTATCAGCGCGACATGCGTGAATATCAGGAGCAGGTCCAAAAATGGGCACGTGAAGGGCGCGGAGGTTCCTTACCGCCGCCTCCCATGTTGGAGGGTTCCCATCCCTGGCAAGACGGACGTCACAGCTCGCGCGAGGATCGACGCCCTGACTTTGACCGCCGCGAACATGGACCGGATGGCCCGCCCCATGCCGAGGGAAAGCGTCCCATGGGCACCCGAGATGAACCCCGCCGCGCCCCATCGGGCGAAAATGTCCAGCGCTCCGAAGTCCGTGAGTATCACGAGAGTGCTAGCATCACCCGCAGCGATGACACTGGCATCTACAGCCTACGGCAAGATGGAGAACGCACGGTTTTTAGCGTGAAACCTAAGGATGGCGAACCGCAGGAGTGGACGATCCTTCGTGAGGAAGACCACGCTGCCGTTCCTGAGCGCTACCGCAGCAAGCTTCAGGAAATGGAAGAGCTGCGGCGTTCGGTGAGGCGAGATCAACCCAATTCGCCTCAGCGTGAACCTGCCTCTGAGCCAGGCAAGCGCCCTCAAGGCATCTGATCGTCGAGCCGCCTGTTCCAGGTCAAGGTCCCCCACAAGAAAGACGCACCTCCATGAAGAAAAACTCCTTGCCAAAACAGCCTTCTGTGGGAACATCGCGGCCCTTCCACACCAAATCCTATCCCTCTGCCTGACAAGTTGTCCGGCATTTCCCACGAAATCTTACCATGAGCGAAGTCGCCACCGCCCCCGCCAGCTTTAAACTTCACGACAAAGACACCGGCAGCGCCGACGTTCAAGTCGCGATCCTGACGGAGCGTATCAATCACATCACAGGTCATTTGGAAAAGAACTCCAAGGACCACAGCTCTCGTCGTGGGCTGCTGAAGCTCGTTGCTCGTCGCCGCAAGCTTCTCGACTACCTGAAGCTCACGGCTGAAGATCGCTACACGAAGGCGATCAAGACCCTCGGTCTCCGCCGCTAATCGATAGACTTTCCACCACAAAGGGGTGATGCCACGATGCATCGCCCCTTTTGGCGTAGAGCATGGATCAAGCTCCAGCAGCTACCTCTGGCTGCGTTTTCTTGGCTCAGCCAAGACCCGTTTGATCTTCCCAACAGGCCTTCGTGGCCCATGGAGCTTTGAGCCAGACTCGGCGCGCCCTCCTTTCCCCAAAACAAAAACAACAAAACACACAGCCACCATGGCCATCCATAAAGTAACAGCTCCCTGCGGTTCAGGGAACATCGAAATCGAAACCGGCAAACTCGCGCACCTCGCTGATGGTGCCGTCACTGTCCGCCTAGGCGATACCATCGTCATCGTCACCGCCGTCTCCGCCACACGTGTCAAAGACGGTCAGGACTTTTTCCCCCTCACGGTCGAATACAAAGAAAAAGCCTCCGCTGCGGGCAAGTTCCCTGGCGGCTACTTCAAGCGTGAAGGACGCCCTACGGAAAAAGAAATCCTCACTGCGCGCATGACCGACCGCCCCCTGCGCCCTCTTTTCCCCAAAGGTTACTTTTACGACACCCAGGTCATCACCCTCCTGCTCAGTGCTGATGGTGAAAATGATTCCGACATCCTCTCGATCAACGGAGCTTCTGCTGCCCTCTGCATTTCCGACATCCCCTTCGCTGGCCCCATCGGTGCCGTGCGCGTGGGTCGCGTGAATGGCCAATTCGTGATCAACCCCACCCATAGCCAGCGCGAATTCAGCGACCTCGACCTCGTTTATGTTGGCAACAAGACCGACGTCATCATGATCGAAGGTGCTGCCAATGAACTGCCCGAGAGCGACTTCATCGCCGCCCTTCGTTTTGCGCAGGAAAGCATCCAAGGCATCGTGAAAGCCCAGGAAGAACTCGCCGCTCTCGCGGGCAAGCCCAAGCGCGTCGTGCCCCTCATGCTCGTGAAGGACGAGCTGCTCGAAATCGCTTACGAAATCGCAGGCGACCGCATCGAAGGAGCACTCTACCAGCCTAGCAAGATCGCTCGTGGCAAAGCCGTCGGCGCTTTGAAAGATGAGGTCGAAGCCACCATCAAGGCGCGCTACCCCGAGGCAACTGCCTTCGAGATCAGCCAAGCCTTCGATTACCTCCAGAAGAAAGCCTTCCGCATCTCCATCCTGGACAAACTGAGCCGCTGTGACGGTCGTGGCATCGACCAGATCCGCCCCCTTTCGGGCGAGGCTGGCGTTCTGCCTCGTACCCATGGTTCCGCCATCTTCTCCCGTGGAGAAACCCAGGCCCTCGCCATCGCCACCCTGGCTCCAGCCGATGAAGCCCAAGAGATGGACACCTACGCCGGTGGTCCAGACACGAAGCGCTTCATCCTTCATTACAACTTCCCACCCTTCTCCGTCGGTGAGACTGGCCGTTTTGGCGGTCAAAACCGTC
>JAIXSY010000014.1 GCA_027484445.1 Verrucomicrobiaceae bacterium | reverse complement strand
TCACGCCGCCACCTTCGCTCACAGGACCTCCTTCTGGAGTCCAGAAAGAACTCCGTTCAGGATCCGTCCTTCACCGTCCAGCGCCGACCGCGCAACTCGTGGCTGGCCGGACGCTTACGTTTCACCGGACGCTTACGAAACAGCTGGCTGGATCGATGCTCGACATCGCCGTACGTCCCGAAGGACTGTAAAGCCAGCGAGCTGACATCGAGAATGGTTACGTACAATGCCTAGCCGAAAGGCCACACCTGACCATCACGGCGTACGCAAGCGTTGTGTTCGAACGCCCTTCCACAGGTGCGCTTCTAACGGCGGACCTTCCAAGGAAGGTGTACTGAATACCAGCGTCCCTTGCGCCGCGATATCTCGATCGAAATGCCGACCCGCTGCCACCCTGCATTTCTGAATGCGCGCAACGATGCGTGGTGGTTCCACCAGATATAGGCAAGGGCGCGCCGATAGCGACTGGGAACCAGCGAGCTCGTTGCTTGCGTAATCAAGAGGGATCCGTAGCGCCGCGATCGATGCTCGGGCAAAGTTATGACGTTGACCAAAGCGACTTCGTTGTTCGCAAGCGGCCAGGTCGAGACACTTTCATAGTTCGATCTATCGGCGAAATGGATGCAGGCTGCCGGCTCGGCATCGGCCAGAAGTACAAAGCCGATACATCCCGCGCGCTCGAAACTCATTGCACTTCGGACACGCACGTCAGGATGACGTGCAAAGGCGGCAAGATGCTGCTCATCGAAAACAGTGATTTCGATAGATGGCGGCAGGGCGGGCGATTCAACAGCTGTGTTCTGCGCGAAAATCCAGTTGATACGGTAATCCACAATACTGGACAAAGCTCGCTTAAGGAAATCCTTGATGCGTGCCCTCAGCCAGGCGTCTCTACGCTTCACTCCTTCGGCTTCCAAGATCGAAGCGACTCTGTGTTGGCGGGCCATCGGCAGGGCTTCCTCAGACGCTCCATTGTGCCCCATTTTGTGTCCACGAAAGACGGGGTCTTCATTCAGTGCGGATAGGCGGCAAGGAGACCTCATGTGCCGACGTACCGATCCAGGCTGGAAAGCAGATTTGCCCAGCTGGACGCCCGACCGGACATTGGCTGGCGCTGGTCGAGGACCTTTGTCAACGCTGGTCCGAAGACGACCAATGGATATGAAATATCTGCCAGCTTCCGTTTACGCGCCGAAGCAGCATCGTTTCGACAGACCGACTCTTGATCTGCCGATCGCGGTACGTTCCCTCGACATTCTCGACGCTCATCACCCAGGCTGTATCGCCCTGTTCACCATGCGTTCTGCTGATGAGCATGCGCGGAACGGCGGCGCTGAAAGCGGCATCCGATTTGAGATGATGACTTTCATATTCTGCTCGGCTGTTCTCCGTCCCACCGGATTCGAAAATGAGCACGTCTTCGGCCAGAAGCGAAAGTGCGGCGGCAGTATCGCCCTTCGCTAGCGCATCATGAAAGTTCGCTACCGCTTCAACGGGACCATCCAAGGCCGTAGCCACTGTGGCCCCTTCTTCAGCGTCCCTCCCCTTCGCGGTAGTACTGGGGTGCGCCAATACTGGGCTTTGTATCAGCATGATCACGCCCGCCAATACTCCCGCAATTTTGCATGCTCCATATCGAACCATTGAAACCCCCTTTTTCATGAACTTTCGATCTACAGCATTCCTGGCGACGCGAGGCCCAGAACAGCTACGAGGCCCAGAACGCCGACGGCAAGACAAAGCTCACCTCCCAGACTGAGGCGCAACCGCGCTAGCACGTCGTGCACCGAATTTTCCGATGGTTCACCAGACGTTGCGAAACGGCGTCCAATCGCCGCGTTGTTCGCACCGAACGCAACCATGCCGCAGACGAGGATCAGTTTGGCAGCCAGCATCAACCCATAAGGCGTACTCAGAACGACCAAGCTGTTTTGAATACCGAATATCAGCTGGGAATTTATGAGGCCCGTGATGGCCACCACTGCCACCAAGCCCACGCCGAGCGGCGCGAACGCATGGATCTGCGAAAGCAATGCGAGAGCCTGCTCTCGATCCGGCCGCCGATGCAACTTCACAGTGAGGTCAACAAAGCAAATGATAGCGCCAAGCCACAAACCTGCGGCAATCAGGTGTGCGCCATTGTTGAGCCGATGCAGGAGCCCGATGCCTCCCTCGCCAGCAGCGGCGTGACCGCTCCATCCGAGCGAGAGAAGAGCCGCTGCGAAACAGGCGGCGACGGCTACCTGGCTGAGTTTCGTGGCCCTGACGGCGACAAGAAAGCATAATGCGAGAAACAGCAGGATGATGCGAACGGCAAATGCAATACCGATATCCGTGCCGAACGCCATCATGGAGATCGTCGGCCAGTCAAGGTCGGATAGGGGCATGCCCATCATTGCCGCCACCGAGACGAGCATAAGAACGACGGAGAGAACGAATGCAGCCGCAGCCCCCCCGATCAGGCCTAGCGACGTCCGATTACCGACAGAGAGAAAGTGGGCGCTCCGAAGCGCGATTAATCGAAACGCGGTGCTCCCGAACATCCCCAGGAGCACCGCGTAATTCAGAAAACGCAAACCAGGTTCGATCGCCCACCCCATAGCGCGATCAGCTGACGGTAAACTTGACAGTGCCGTTCATGCGGTGACCATCAGCACCTGCGGCTTGCCAGCGCACCTCATAGCTGCCCTTCGCCAAAGGTTTGGTAAGCGTGAGGGTCATGGTCTTGTTCCCGTTTGACCAGGCAGTGGCGAAATTGCGGATCGCCATCGGACTGTGATTTGCCATCCCCGGCATCGCCGTCATTACGATGCTGGCAGCAGCAGTGGGGGGCAACAGCGCTTCATTGAAGGTCAGCGTGACTGTGCGCGTGCCAGCAACGGTCGCGCCCTCTGCCGGGGTCGAGGCGACAACGCGAGTGTGAGCAGAAGCCATCGATGGGAGTGCCAAAGGCGACGCAACCACTGCAAGAGCGGCGAAAATCGAAGCAAATTTCATTGGATTTTCCTTCATTTCAAAACCAAAACCGGATGCCGACAAGATAGTTGGTGGCACTCGGATCCTCGCCGCGGGCGCGGGCGAAGTCCGCGCCGTTGCCAATGCGCCACGTCTGTTCGATCCCGATGTAAGGCACAAATTCGCGGATAATCTCGTAACGCAAACGCAAGCCAGCCTCGACCTTGTCGATCCCCGCTCCGACGCCAAGGATCGGAATGTCCTGGGCAGCCATGTTGATCTCAACACGCGGCTGGAAGATCAGGCGCTGGGTAATGCGCTGGTCAAGCTCTGCCTCGATTCTGGCCGTAACGTCGCCGCGTTGTGAGACGAAAGCCGCCGCATCAACCTGAAAAAGATAGGGCGCAACACCTTGGATGCCCAGAACGGCATAGGTCGTATCGGGTCCTGCGAGGTCCTGGCGCACGCCGGCCTGGAGGTCCCAGAATGGCCTGATCGCCCGTGAATAGAGGGCTTGAAACTCAGCGCTTTCGGGCTTGTCGCCGAAGGCTCCCTCACCTTCAGTTTTGAACCAGAACCGGCTCGTTGGACCGCCGTAATACCCCTGAAAATCCCAGATGTAGTCTTCTGCACCCTCGCGGGCATGGATTTCCAAACGATCACCCTGAAACCAGAAAACCGGGAAATCACCGCTTTCGCGCCTGAGATCGTCTCGCGAGGCCCGCATTGCATCGGCGCCCCAGATGGCGTCGGCGGCGCGCGGAGGACCGCTCCCCGCCTCTGGCGGCGGGGGGGTTTCCATCTCGGGCCCGGGCGAGGCAGGCATGGCGCCATCCATGGCGCTATGATCCATGGTTTCCTGCTTCATGTCGGCCATGGCATCGGGAGCCGGCATTGATCCTTCGGGCATGGCATGGCCTGCGTGCGGATCGACCGTTTCCTCTTCGGATGCCGCAGGACGATCGGGCATCACATGCCCGGCGTGGGGATCTGGCTGCTGCGGTGCGGGAGCCGGACTCGGGGCCGGCGCCGGTGGCGGCATCGGCATTGGCATGGCATGCCCCTGATGCTGGGCCATCGCCGGTGCTGCGCTCAGGGACGCTCCCGCAAGGAAGAGTGAGACGAGGGGCCGGACGTTCATGCTGCACCGCCCGGGCCGACCACGGTCACGGTCTGCATCATGCCGCCGTGCATGTGGTAAAGCAGGTGGCAGTGGAACGCCCAGTCACCCGGCTCGTTGGCAGTGAGGTCGAACTGAGCGCTGGCGCCCGGTTGCACGATCACGATGTTCTTTCGAGGCTGATGGGCTGGCTCGGCACCATTGACCAGCTCGAAGAACATGCCGTGAAGATGGATCGGGTGCGCCATCATGGTATTGTTGATGAGCTTCACCCGGACCCGCTCGTTCCAGGCGAAGCGGATTGGAACATCACTGACAGAAGAGTACATTCTTCCGTCAAAAGACCACATGTAGCGGTCCATATTGCCCGTGAGATGCAGCTCGAGGAGCCGCGAAGGTTCGCGCGTGTCTTGGTTCGGCTCAAGCGCCGTCAGCATGCGATAGTTGAGCACGCGGTGATCCACGTCGCGCAGGCCAAGACCGGGATCTCCCATCTTGTCCACCGGAGACATCGAAACCATGTCGACGCCCGGGCCGACCTTGACATCGGGAGGCAGCAGTGTTGTGTCGCGCATCTTCATGCCGGCCATGCTCATGCCGCCCATTGCCATTCCGGCCATAGTGTCATCCGAAGCGCCCATTGATGCATCTGGTGTGGCATGACCCATCGCCGCATGGTCCATGGGGCCCACACTACCCATTGCTTCCTTGGCACCGGTATCGGCAGAAGGCGCGCTATGGTCCATGCCGCCCGAGCCGTGATCCATGCCCATGTCGCCCATCGTCAGCAGCGGTGGATCGCGCAGAGCGGGGACATCCGCCCGCGCTCCGGGACGGCTCGCCAGCATGGCCAGCGCCATTCCCGACCGATCCATCGACTCACCGACTATGGCATAGGCCTCGGCATTGCCCGGCGTGACAATCACGTCATAGGTTTCTGCCGTGCCGATCTGAAATTCATCGACTTCAACCGGCCGGACGTTCTGGCCATCTGCGGCGATGATGGTCATTGCCAAGCCGGGAATGCGGACGTTGAAGAAGCTCTGCGCCGAGCCGTTGATGACCCGCAACCTCACGCGCTCACCGGCACGAAACAGGTATTCAAGCCCCTCGGTCGGCCCTCGCCCATTGGCAAGGAAGGTGTAGGTCGGAGAGCCGATATCCATGATATCGGTGGGCATCATCCGCATTTGGGCCCACATGCGTCGCTCTTGCGCAGACAGCGGATAGTCGTCGGTCCAGGTGCTCTGCTGGCGATTGAAATAGCCTTCACCGGTGCGCAAACGGCTCATGATGAAATGCGGGTCGAGCACCGTGAAATCGCTGAGAAGCAGAATGTAGTCCCGGTCAAATTCGACAGGCTCCGGACCAGACGGATCGATAACCAGAGGGCCATAATGCCCCGACTGTTCCTGCAGGCCTGAATGGCTGTGATACCAATAGGTCCCCGCCTGCCGGATCGGAAATTCGTAGCTGAATGTCTGGCCGGGATGAATGCCAGGGAAACTCACGCCGGGAACACCATCCATATGAAATGGAACGAGCAGGCCGTGCCAATGGATTGACGTGTCCGAACCCAGTTTGTTCGTGACATTGAGACGGACGTTCTGCCCTTCGCGCAAGCGGATCAAGGGACCCGGTACGCTCCCGTTGACCGCGACACCGGGACCACGCCGTCCTTCGACGATGCGATGACCGCTGGCCACGGTCAGATCGATCACTTCGCCGGAAAGCTCACCGAACCCAGCAGGAATGAGCGGGCCACCCCGACCGTGACCGCCTCCCTGATCGCGGTGAATGTTGTGACCCTGCGCCCAGGCAGGCACTGTGGCAAAGGCTGACGCGGCACCGAGGCCTGCAATCAGGTGGCGGCGGGTAAGGATCGGAGTGTTCATACAAGCATATACGCGCCTGATCCGGACACCCCTCAAATTTTTTTCGCGTCTCTCGACTTTTGCAGTGGTGAACTATGCTAGCAGGGCGGAATCGGCTGCTGCGCAGGATAGGCGTCAGCTCGGGGCGATCAGCGCACTTGCTTGCGATGGCCGCTTTGCATGACGATGACCAGCTTTATCGGCGAGACGCACTGGCTCACTCGGGATCAGCCATAGTCCCCGCGCCTAAATTCGGCGGCCGGTGGTCATTTGCTTTCGAGATTTGCTTTCAATCGGGCTCGCGCGCGATGCAGACGCGTCTCGACCGCCTTTTCGCTTACCCCCAGGACAGCAGCCGCTTCTGACTGACTTAGCCCATCGATCGTGCGAAGCACGAGCGCTTCCCTGAGCCGTGACGGAAGGCGCGAGATAGCGGCTGAAACCCGCTTCAGTTCAGCCCGGCTCTCTGCCTGCACATCGGCGGATATGGCGTCATCAGCGACTTCAAATGCCAGCTCGAGCGGTTCCGCCCGAACGAAAAATGCCCGGGCTTTTCGTCTTCGCGACCAATCGCGACACTTGTTGAGCGCGATACGCTTCAGCCAGAACAGGAATGGTCGGTCATGGTCATATCTTCCAAGTGCAGCGAATGCTGCAACGAACGTCTCCTGCGTGAGGTCTACTGCCTCTTGGGAATCCCCAACCAACGCAGCCACGAACCGGAAGATTTTCTCACGGTAGCGTGCCAGCAGCTCCCGGTAAGCATCCTGACGACCAGCAAGCGCGAGAACCGCGAGTTCGCTGTCGCTCCCCTGGCTGAGCGGGAAAGTCACTGCACTTCTGGTGTCAGCGCTTTTGTTACGGTACGGTCAAACCGTGCTGCCTGGTCGGGCGTAAGCACCGCACGCATGGCGAAAAGATGCTCCAGCGTTTCTTTTTGCAGTTCGCCCATTACCCGATGGGTGTGATCGACCGCAGCCGAAACCTCCGGCCCGTAGCCGTGTTCGGCCTCCATCGCTTCGGCAAGATGGGCATTGGCGGCGCGCATCTCGAGCTCGAGTGCTTTCCGGCGGGTTGAAAAACGGCGTTCAATCAACTCGATTTTTGCCGCCTGCTGCGCGTCAAGGTCAAGCTCGCTGTGCAGGAGCGCATGCAACTCCGTCTCGTCCTCGCCTGTGCTCGCAAGCAGCTCACGGCCAAGATACGTGCCCCCGAGAGCTGCCCCGAATGCAACAAGCCCAATCACAAGCAGTCGCTTTGTCCAGGTCATGCATGAACGTCCAGCAGCGTGGAGGGCGCCAGGGGATTGTCAGGCGAAAAAGGCGAAAGTGGCTGGGCTATCGCGGGGCTGGCATCCGCCAATGTACCGGAGATGACGCCGAGCACTAATGCAAACGCGCCGGCCAGGCCCATCAGCCGGGATCCGGCACCAACTTCGCGCCGATGTGCCTCCAGACCTGCGAACACGGCCTCGTCGATCATAGCGAGATGCGCGGGAATGGGCTGTGCAGCAAGGGCCCGCAGCGAATGGTCAAGGTCATACATTTACAATCTCCCGGACGTTCATTTCACATACGCATCTTATGATAAGATCCCTCAAGAAATTTTTGCCCAACCATCGTGAGGGATAATGCGGCGACATGCGTATCAGTGTGTGTGTGGACAACGGGATCGATCGCAAAGTCGGCGACTTGCCGTGATTGACAGTACGAGGATGCAGCATGAGCGAAACCCCAACTTTCACTCCGGCTGCAGGCCGATTTGCGTCGACAAAATTGTATGACCGCGGCGTGGCACTGCTGACGCGCGAACGTCGCTGGCGCAGTGCCTTGCTGGATCTGCTTGACCCCAAGGCTGGGGAAACGATCCTCGATGTGGGGTGCGGGACCGGATCGCTTGCGATCCTCATGAAGCAGCGCGAACCCCAAGCCACCATCATTGGCCTTGACCCTGACGGGCAAGCCTTGGCGATCGCAAGAGAGAAAGCCGCAGTCGCAGGCGTTTCCATCGAATGGAAGAAGGGTTTCGCGCAGGATGCGGTAGCCTGCGGCCCGGCCAACAAGGTCGTGTCGAGCCTCGTATTCCATCAGGTGCCACTCGAGGGAAAGCGGACGGGGCTCGCCGCGATGTTCGCCGCTGCTGCCCCCGGCGGCAAAGTGTTCGTTGCCGATTACGCCCGGCCTACCAATTGGATCATGCGACAAGCCTTTCGGATTATCCAGTTGATAGACGGACAGACCGACACCCAGCCCCATGTCGAAGGTTTCCTTGAGGCGGAGCTCGAAAAGCTTGGTGGCCGCACGGTCTCACCAAGCTATCAGTTGGATACGCCGACAGGGACGATTTCGATCTTTGTTGTGCCAAGCAGTGAAGACATCATGAAAGGATTGCACTAATGGTCAAGACGTTCGCGATTTTGCTCGCTCTGATGTCGTCATCCGCCTTGGCGGCTAACGACATCGTCATGCACCGTGATCCGGGCTGCGGATGTTGTGAAAAGTGGGCCGCACAGGTGCGCTCGGCGTTCGGTCGCAAAGTCCAGGTCATCGATGACCGGCAACGATCAAACTTGCAGCGCAAGATTGGTCTGCCCGCAAACCTTGTGTCGTGCCATACCGCGCTGATCGACGGCATGGCCTTTGAAGGTCACGTCCCCATTGCCGACATGAAGCGCGTTCTTACCACCAAGCCAAAGGGCGTGAAGGGCCTGGCGGTGGCCGGCATGCCGCTCGGTTCGCCGGGAATGGAAGCACCGGGCCGCCCAAGAGACAGATACCATGTCTTTGCTTTTGGTACAGCCAGGCCGACAATCTTCAAGAGCTACTAGGAGCGAGTCTTGATGGCAGAGCATTGAGAGACAAGGCCAGGCGTCAATGACGCTGGATTGGCGACGAATCTCTCGGCTGCTGGGCCGAGATCGTGTCGCAACATGCAGCAGACTAGCCAAGGGACATGATTATGACCGAGACAGTGCGTCACCATGGTGAGGATGCTGATCCTCACTCCACGGCAGAAAAGATGGCGACGGATCCGGTCTGCGGGATGAGGGTCAATCCTGAAACCACAAAGCATGTCGTGACCCATGCTGGAGCCCATCACTTTTTCTGCAGCGCGGGCTGTCTTACTAAGTTCACTGCCGATCCTGGCCGGTACATAAGCGATTCCCCCCAGCTGCCCAGTCTCGTTCCAAAAGGCGCAATCTGGACCTGTCCGATGCATCCGGAGATCCAGCAGTCCGGCCCAGGAAGCTGTCCGATCTGCGGCATGGCGCTTGAGCCAATGACCCCGACCCTCAGCGATGGGCCATCGGACGAATACAAGGATATGAAGCGCCGCTTCGCGATCGGCCTCGTGCTCGCCTTGCCGGTGGTCGCGCTCGAAATGGGTGGGCACATGACAGGCCTGCGTCATGTTCTGGACGGAAACCTTGCAAACCTGATCCAGATGGTGCTGGCAACACCCGTGGTTTTGTGGGCGGGCTGGCCATTTTTCGAGCGCGGTTGGGCATCGATCAAAAGTCGCAGTCTCAACATGTTCACGCTGATTGCCATGGGGACCGGGGTCGCCTGGATCTACAGCATGGCCGCCTCTCTGGTGCCGGGAATATTTCCGCCAGCGTTTCGCTCCGATGACGGTTCGGTTGCTGTCTATTTCGAAGCCGCAGCGGTTATCACGGTGCTCGTCTTGCTTGGCCAGCTGCTTGAATTGCGGGCCCGGGAGACGACCAGCGGCGCGATTCGTGCATTGCTCGATCTCTCCCCCAAGCTCGCTCGCCGTGTTCGCGATAATGGCAGCGATGAAGAGATTGCGCTGGACCAGGTCCTGGTCGGCGACACGTTGCGCGTGCGTCCGGGAGAAAAAGTGCCCGTCGATGGCGCGGTCGTCGAGGGCCGCAGCACGATCGACGAATCCATGGTCACAGGCGAATCGATGCCGGTCACCAAGGAAGCAGGTTCCAAACTGGTTGGCGGCACAATCAATCAGACCGGGGGTCTGGTCATGCGTGCGGAACGAGTCGGGCGCGACACCATGCTCGCGCGCATTGTCCAGATGGTCGCGGATGCTCAGCGAAGCCGGGCGCCGATCCAGCGGCTTGCCGATACCGTTTCTGGCTGGTTTGTGCCGATAGTCATCGCTGTCGCTGCTATAGCCTTCGTCTCCTGGTCACTGGTCGGACCGTCACCGGCTATGGGTTATGGCTTAATTGCGGCGGTAGCCGTCTTGATCATCGCGTGCCCCTGTGCACTCGGTCTTGCCACGCCCATGTCGATAATGGTGGGCGTCGGTCGCGGCGCTCAGTCCGGGATTCTGATCAAGAACGCTGAAGCCCTCGAGCGTATGGAGAAGATCGACACGCTGGTGGTCGACAAGACCGGAACACTGACGGAAGGCAAGCCGGCTGTCGTTGCTATCGAAACCGCTCGCGGCTTCGATGAGGACGATCTTCTTCGCCTTGCCGCCAGTCTTGAACGCAGTAGTGAACATCCGCTGGCGTTGGCGATTGTACGCGAAGCCGAAATCAGAGGCCTCGCGATCAGCGAGCCGACCAATGTCAATCAACCCGTCGGCAAGGGCATCATCGGCCAGGTCGATGGCCGCAGCCTCGTTGCGGGCAATGCTCGTTTTCTTGGCGAACAGGGCATCCAGCTCGGCGCCCTTGCGGAGCGCGCAGATGACCTGCGCAGTGAGGGCGCAACAGCCATTTTTCTTGGCATCGACGGCCAGGCTGCCGGCGCCATCGGCATCGCCGATCCGGTCAAGCAGACGACGCCCGCAGCGCTCCTTGCTCTGGCTCAAGCAGGCATTCATGTCATCATGCTGACAGGTGACAATCGCGTCACCGCCGAAGCAATCGCCCGGCGTCTCGGCATTGCGGATGTTGAAGCCGATGTGCTACCGGATCAGAAAAGCGCGATCGTGAAACGGCTGCGGGATGAAGGACGCATCGTCGCCATGGCCGGCGATGGAGTAAACGATGCACCGGCACTGGCGGCCGCAGATGTGGGTATCGCGATGGGTTCGGGGACCGATGTCGCGATCGAGAGCGCCGGCGTAACCTTGCTGAGAGGTGATCTGACCGGGATTGTGCGCGCTCGCCGCCTCAGCCATGCTACCATGAAAAACATCCGCCAAAACCTGTTCTTTGCCTTTGCCTACAATGTCGCAGGCATTCCGGTGGCAGCGGGAATACTCTATCCCGTATTCGGGATCATGCTGTCACCCATCATTGCTGCTGCGGCCATGGCGCTGTCTTCGGTGAGCGTGATCGGCAATTCGTTGCGGCTTCGACAGATTTCTCTGTGACTTCTACGAGGACAGATTTCTGAATTCCAGGATTTTTGCACTTCTGCCGGAGCAGGATGTAAACATCTCTGGCCTCGAGAACCAGAAGAAGTCAGACTGCGCGACCGCTTGTCGCGCCGCTTCGTTGCCCATCGATGTAGTTGGTGAATGAGGTCGCCGTTGTCCGGGTAACCGAGCGACGGCGACCTCGGCTGGATCAGGAAGCTGCGATCATTTTGCGGCATTCGTCGGCACATATGCGGCATGCAGCTGCACAAGCCTGGCAGTGATCATGAGCATGTTGTCCGCATTCAGCGGCGCAGCTTTCGCATACCTCCGCACAGAGCGCACAAAGCTGCTTGGCGAAGCTGCTTTTGCGCGCGACGAAACTAGCCGCGAGACGACAAAGGGCTGCGCAATCGAGCGTGAGCTCGATGCATCGCGTCATGGCCTCAACATGATCTGACCTGAGACATGAGACGGTGCAAGTATCGCAGGCATCTGCGCAGGCGTTGCATGCGGCAAGGCAATCGAGATGGTTGTTCGACATCATCTTTCTCCAAACGAGTTGAGACCTTTGTCAGGTCGTTTGGCGTTCTACCCTCCGGACTACGGTCCCGGGTCAATGTTCGATTTTTGGGATTTTTTCTGATCGCATTTTGACGAAGATCAATGATCCAGATTTCCCTTGACCTATGACCATGGTCGAAGGTGCATAAGCCCGTTCGGTGCTGCGATCAGACATGGACCATGCGCCTTCTCGCCCCGACGTATGTCTGCCCAAAGTGCTGATTATGCGTGCATGATTAACGGTTTAATCGCTGGCTGCGACAGCGGCGGCGGCCTTTTTCGAAGGAGCAACGTGACATGAAGAAAATTTTCGCATCCCTGCTGATCGGCGCCGCGCTGATCAGCGCTTCACCGTCGATCGCCCAGGGCATGGGGCACAGCTTTTTCATGCGCGGACACGTCGTCGCGATGGAGGATACGGGCCCGGTGATCTGCATCGGCAAGGCCGACGGCGCGCAGACCGGTCAGGTTCTGGATGTTTACCGGGTTGAGTACCGGCACGCGCACCGACCCGAGCAGACGAGTTACAAGCGGGTGAAGGTTGGCGAGGTCAAGATCACCGAGATCATCGATGATCATTTTGCTCGCACGCAGGTGACCGACGGCAAGCTCAAGGAGCACGACATCGTCGAGCTCAGCCGCAAATGAGCAGTGAGCGGGGCAGCGCAGGCCGGCGGCTGCCCCGCTCCAGCCCAAGATGGATGCATGGCCCCAAAGAGACGATGCCAACGGATCTGGGAACAAGCGAACCCATCTGAAAGGAGCCGCAAATGCAAGGTTACACCATCGGGGCGCTGGCTTCAGCATGTGGCGTGCGGCGCGATACCATTCGCTATTATGAGCGCTCTGGTCTTTTGCCCGAACCCGACCGGACGGCCTCCGGCTATCGCATCTATGGGCGCGACGATGTCGAACGGGTCAACTTCATCAAGACCGCGCAGCTGCTCGGGTTTACCCTGAGCGAGATCGTGCTGCTGTTATCGTTGCGGCACTCTCAGGCCAAGTCTGCTGCCGAGGTTGTCGAACTGACAGAAAAGAAGATCCGCAGCCTGTCAGACAAGCTTTCGCAGCTCCGAACAATTAAACGAGCTCTTGCTCAACTTGTCGCGGATTGTCCTGTGGATGTGCCTGTCAGTGACTGCCCGATCCTCGGGTATATCGCCCATCCGCATTCCCGTCGCCAGCTCAGGCAGAGATCCGAAAACCCCCATCAGCAGGTTGCTGGCTAACCTCGCCGCAAGGCGTCTCCCGCGCACGGTCTTGGTCAGCCAGCGCTGCTTAACGGCGAAATCCCATTCAGAAGAAAGGAACGATCATGACTTTGCTCAGCCCCAAATGGACCCCGATTGTATCGGCACTCGTGATTACCGCAGCGCTGGGTGCCTGTAGCCCGGCGTCAGAGGCCGACAATGTCGCTGCACCCAACACCGATACCAGCATTCCGGAAGACAACCCGTCAGAAGTTGCCCGCGAAATGCACGATCAGATGAACGAGGGTGAAGCCATGCACGATTCCATGCAGAATGGAACTATGCCCGCTGACCAGATGGGGCCGGACGGGACCCACGGCCCCGCGATGCAGGGAATGGGGAACAAGCCCGCTCCCGAGCCTGCGCCCAAGGACAAGGCGGATCCGATGCCAATGAGCGACATGTAGGCAATTGGGCCGGCAAATGGGGTGACATGAACTTCGTTTTCGCAGAACGCCCGGCGCGGATACTCCTCATCGCGGCTGCGGCCGTCATCGGCCAGGCGGCAGCCGCACAATCTGCCGCCAATCACACCGCGCACCATCCCGGAGGCAAAGCCGCGTCGACGAGCGCTGAGAGGACAGTGGCCCAGTCTCGCGTTCCGGCGCAATCCAGCATGAGCCGCGCCAGCCCCATGACCGAAATGATGAAACAGATGACAGGCGGCGAGAGTCAGCTGAGCCAGCAGTTCAGCAGCTATTCCGCTTTTCTGGCACTGCCCGAACGCGATGAGGCTGCGCGAAAGGAGGCCGCGGCGCAAGCGAATGCGCGACTCCACCGCGGCTTGAGCATTGCCAGCGAGATCACAAGCAAAGCCCATGGTCCGGATCAGCCTGACGGGATTGAGATGGCCAACCAGCTTCGCGAGGCAGCGACACTTATTGAAAGCGGATCGGCCATGATCGCCGTACTAGCAGGCCAAAAAAACAGCGACAGCGCGGCGAATGACTGGTTTCGCAAGGAGACCGGGCTCACACCCCGCGTTGCGAGCGCTTCGATCACCGGACGGCTGTGGGGCCTTGCGCCGGCACACTGGCTGTTGATGGCGGCCACCCTGCTCGCATTGGCAGCGCTGTTAGCTCTGCAGATGCTGCGGCTACGGAAAGTCAGGGCACTTGTCGCCCCGGTTCCGCACGCAGGCCCGATAGCCGACTTGACGAGCCCGGCACCGGTCGCCCCAGGCCAGGATGCCGCCAGCCAGCGCATCTCGAGCCCTGCAGTCTGGCCGACACGCCAACCGGATTTGTCTGGTCTTGCCCCCACGGGCAAACCTCGCCCCTGGAGCGGCGAGCTGCGCGTCGCCCAGATCTTCAACGAAACGCCGACAGTCAAGACCTTCCGCTTGGTGCTCCCAGGCTCCGATCAGCTTCCTTTCGAGTTCCTGCCCGGCCAGTTCCTGCAAATCGAAGTATTGAAGGAGGACGGCACCAAAGCCAAGCGGTCATACACGATCGCCTCTTCACCGACGCAGCGCGCCTATGTTGAATTGACCATCAAGCGCGAGACGCAGGGCGCTGTCTCACGCCATCTGCACGATAGCGTCACGACCGGCGACCTGGTTCAAATTGCAGGACCATTCGGCCGTTTCACCTTCACCGGGAGCGAAGCTGAGAGCATCGTTCTGATTGCCGGCGGCGTCGGCATCACGCCGATGATGTCAGTACTGCGCTTCCTGACCGATACGGCCTGGCCCGGCGAGATTTTCTTCGTCTTCGCAGCCCGCTCGACCGACGAATTTGTCTTCCGGGAGGAGATCGAACAGCTCGAGCGCCGCCACCCCAATCTCAGTGTTTTTGCATCGATGGAACGATCGCCGGGAACGGTCTGGCATGGACCCAAAGGACACATCACCCGCGAGTTGCTTGAAAGCGCGGTTCCCGAAATCGTCGGACGGCGCGTCCATCTGTGCGGGCCACCGCCAATGATGGCCGCCATGCGCGAAATCCTGATGCAGATCGGGGTGCCCGAGGCGCAGATATTCAGCGAGGCGTTCGGACCCGCTTCGCTGCCAATCGACGAACCTGGCGAGCAGAGTGCCGCGCATGCGGTCCCCCCGCCCGCTGCGTCGGCCCGTGCACGGTTGGCGGCAACTACGGTAACCTTCTCGGTAGCCGGCGTTTCGGCGCCACTCCACACCGACGAGACGATCCTCGAGGCTGCCGAAACAGCCGGTGTTGAGATCCCCTATTCGTGCCGGGTCGGCGAATGCGGGGTTTGCGTTACCCGCCTGCTAGCAGGGGAAATCGCGATGGAGACCGAGACCGGTCTCGACCCCGACGACAGGGCACAAGGCTATGTGCTCGCCTGTCAGGCACGTTGCACCCGAGGCCCTTTGGTGGTGGAAGCCTGATGCGCGAGCGCGGCGACATCTTGATGACCTTGGCGGCAGCCTTCGTGCTTCTCTTTCCACTCGGTTTCGTGGTTCACGCGTCGCCGCGCTTTCCCGGCAGTCTGGCGGGAAGCTTGATCGGGATCGCGGCTGCGGTACTGATGCTCCTTCCTCTCGTCCATGTCGCAGCTCGGCGTATTGGGCGTTTTGGACGATGGCTCGATCATAGGATCGAGAAGCGGACTTTGCTGGCGATACACATCTATGCGGGTGTGGCGGGGCCAATCCTCGCACTTGTCCACGCGGCACACAAGTTCGAGAGCCCGCTCGGCATCGCACTGACCGGCACTGTCATACTGGTCGTCTGGAGCGGGTTTGTCGGTCGTTATTTCCTGGTCCAGATCACAAGAGCCGTCCGCGCCCGCACATCCGAACTTGCAGCGCTCCGCTTGCGACTCGACGCGGATCTTGCAAGTGCCGTGCCCATTGCAGGCGAAGGTCGAGCGAAAAGCAAAGGTTGGCGGTTCTTGTTCGCCCCGGCCGACGAATTCGAGCTCACCGATATCGCTGATGCCAGACGACGTGCCGAGGCTCTTGCCGATGCCGAATACGCCGTGCGCGCCGAACGCGCGGCTGCCGGCCTGTTTGGGGGATGGCGAGCGATCCATGTCGTCACCAGCACACTTCTCTATGCGCTGCTGCTGCTCCACATCTGGGCTGGCTATTATTTCGGGTTTCGGTGGCTGTGAATGGCGCGCGCCTCCTCTACGGCATGTATGCCCTCGTACTGGCGATGCTCGTCGTCATCGTCCCGCTGACGACCCATTCCGCTGGAAGCCGCGCGATTGCAGGTTGGACCGCGCTGATTGAACCTGGACCTTTGTCGCCCGCTCACGCCTCGCTTCGGCGCAATTGCGAAACCTGCCACACACCGCACCAAGGCGTTGAGGCGCAGAAATGCATCACCTGCCACATCCAAACCGATTTCGGGACCAAGGCGTCGACCCGTTTTCATGCCAAAGCGAAAGACTGCACAAGCTGTCATGTTGAACATGACGGGGGCGCGAGCCTTGCTCGCATGGATCATGAGGCCTTGCTCGATCCAGACCTTTGGCGCGGTCCGCTTCGGCCCCGAGATGCACGCATCTCGAAAACACATCCAGAGACCACGGACGCGCTCAATTGCGTAAGCTGCCATGCGGCGCGCGATCGGCATCAAGGTTCGTTCGGCAAGGACTGCCAGAATTGCCATGCTGTGGTCGACTGGAAGATCGACGCCTTCAGGCACCCATCTGTCAACTCACGCCAGTGCGCCGGGTGCCACAAGGCACCGCCCAGTCACTTCATGATGCACTTCGAGATGGTCTCTCAGCGCGTTGCGAGGGAACGCGCTCCGGTCAATCAATGTGTTGCATGCCACACCACCGACAGTTGGAACAACATCCGTAATCGTGGGCTGTACGACCATCATTGAGCAGATGGTGCTGATCGCAGGGCCTCCCGCCGGCCAAAGCAGAGGTGAGCAGCCCGGAGAAGGATGTGCGGCTTTAACTCGTAAACTGAGAGAAGAGATCGAATAGATTTGACACGTTTCGCATCCACGCCGATTATAAACGTGTGAGGCGGCTTTTCTCCTTGATAATGCTTGTCGGAGCGTTGGTGGGTCTCCTGGGCCAGGAAACCGCGTTCGCGAACAGCATGCCCCTGACCTGGGCTAATCAAAACACTGATGCTGGCGCGATGGATCCTGTTTGCGCCGAGATGATGGGGGTCGCTCAACCGGATAAGCCCGAAAAGCCCTGTGAAGGCATGACGCCCGAATGCGTTGCGAAGATGGGCTGCGCTGTGCCGGTGGCTCTGGTTCCTTTGCTGCCGATCACAGAGCCGATGTTGTTTCACGCCTGGATTCCAGCGCGAAGGCCTGTCGCCACGTTAACAGGTCGCATTATCGGTCCTGAGCCCGAGCCGCCTACAAATCTTGCCTGAGCCGAGGTGTAGCGCTGCGGGCCCGTCTGCTTGCCTGCGCGCGGTCAAATCGTTCAAGCAAGGAAATACTCATGAAGACAAGACTTTTGCTCGCCGCTGCGATAGGGCTTCTAGTCCCCGTCTCTGCCGCTTCCGCCCATGCGCCTGAAGGCGGCCATTGGGAATGGCGCTCCCGCTCTCAACTAGGGCCCAGACCAACAACGCCGGCGCTTGTCCGCGTATGGATCAGCGATGACGTGGCGAACGCCGCCGCGTGCAAATGCTCCGCGATGAAGGCTGATACATCGGGATGCACGATGGACATGTCCGGCAAGGCCCGGGTTCCCTCAATCGGTTAAGGCCGTTGCCTGGCCGATAACCAGAAAATGACTGGCCGGGCACGCGGCGTCGGCGGAGGTATCTTCTCCGTCGGCGCCGCGTCAGTCCGAGCCCGGCCATCTATATCGGCACGGTAGCCTCCACGAGGAGAGCTTCATGCAAACAATCCATTACCTACCTCTTTTGGCACCATTTCTCGCGGCAGTGTCTGGTGCGGCGCTTGCCGAACCGCTCTCCTTCGAGGCGGCAATCGAACGTGCCACGCGCGATGCACCATCGATCCGGGCTGGCGTATCCGGCGTCGAGGCAAGTCGAGATGCGGCGGTGGCCGCAGGGCGCTTGCCCGATCCGAGCCTCAACCTCGGTATCGACAATTTTCCGGTCTCCGGCCCGCCGGCCTATAGCTTTACTGCAGATAGCATGACGATGACGCGGATCGGGATCGAGCAGCCATTTCCCAATCCGGCCAAACGCAGTGCGCAGCGCACACGGGCAATCGCGGACATTGGCATGGCCGAGGCTGAGCTGGCGATTGAGGCTCAGAATGTTCGGCTCGCGACCGCACTTGCGTGGATCGATCTCCATTACGCCAAGCGGCAACTGGCACAGCTGAAGCAACTCGACGAAGCTTTGAACGATCTTCAGTCGACCGTCTCTGCCCGCTTGGCTTCAGGCTCTGCTCGTCCAGCCCTGGCGCTGGAACCCGAGCAGTTGCGTGCCGCCGTCAATGATCGGCGCAGTGAACTGGCCGCAGAGGTCTCGCGCGCACGCGCCCAGCTGGTCCGCTTTACTGGTGACCCTACTGCCGATGTCATGGGCGATCCTCCTGTTTTCGCCATAGACCGCAATGCGTTGACTAAAGATATCTCGTTGCTTCCACGCCTGAAGGCGCTAGATGCCGGGATCACCGGCGCCGAAGCCGATACCGGGCTCGCCCGTGCTGACAAGCATCCCGACTGGCGGATTGGCGCAAGCTACGGTCGCCGTGACCCGGCCTTCGGCGACATGGTCTCGGTCGGTGTGAGTATAGATCTGCCGCTGTTCGCCAAGCGTCGGCAGAACCCCAGAATCGCTGCCAGCCTTCTCGGCGAGACGCGGGCGCATCTGACGCGGGTCGCCGCAGAGCGAGAAATCCTCGCGTCACTCGAAACCGACCTTGCAACTCATGCCATGCATGTTGAGCTTGTGGCGAACGCACAAAAGGTGCTGGTCCCACTCGCCAAGCGCCGGGCTGAGCTCGACCTGGCGAGCTATGCGGCTGGCAGGCTCGACCTGGGCAGCGCGCTCTTGTCATCGCTTGCTCTCGCAGAAGCAGAAGTCGACGCGCTGGCGCGCGAAGCCGACGCGGCCCGCGACGCTGTGCGGATCAGCTACACCTATCGAGGAGTCAAGCCATGACAATGAACCTGAAAAATACCGCGCGATGGGCTGCGGCATGTCTGGCAGTTGCATCCGTTGCTGGCGTTGGCGGGTTCTGGTTAGGGAAGCGTGACCCCTCACAACGCAGTGATACGAGCGCGGCGCAGAACGGCCGCAAGATCCTCTACTGGTACGATCCCATGGTGCCGACCGAACGCTACGACAATCCCAACTCGCTCTCTTCGATGGGAATGAAGACCATCCCGAAATATGCCGATGAAGTTCCGGACGCAGGGCCAGGTGTGCGCGTGGATGCCGCTGCGAGACAAAGTCTCGGAATGCGCGTCGCAACGGTGACATTTGGCTCTCTCCCATCGGGCCTGACGGTTACAGGCACGATCGATTTCAATCAGCGCGATATTGCTATTGTCCAGTCGCGTTCGAGCGGCTTTGTCACCCGCGTCAACGCCCGTGCCGCGGGCGATGTGATCGGTGCGGGCGCACCGATTGCCGATCTCCAGTTACCCGAATGGGGCGGCGCGCAAGGCGAGTTTCTGGCAGTCAAGCGGCTCGGGCAGGAAGACCTCGCCCACGCAGCCAGGCAGCGTCTGAAGCTCATGGGCATGTCAGATGCACTGATCAATGAGGTCGAGCGAACCGGCCGAACCAACGGGACTGTGACTATTCGCGCACCAATTGCTGGTGCGATACAGGCGCTTGACGTGCGTGAGGGAATGACGGTCGCGGCAGGGCAGAGCCTTGCACAGATAAGCGGGATCAGGACAGTGTGGCTTAATGCCGCAGTGCCGGAAGCGCAGGCGAACCTCATCCGTATTGGTCAAGGAGCAAGGATAGCACTCAGCGCCTTCCCTGGTGAGAGCTTCACCGGCAAGGTCACAGCGATCCTGCCGATCACGCAGCCCGACAGCCGCACGATGACCGTGCGGATCGAGCTTGCCAATCGTGGGGGACGCCTGCGCCCAGGCATGTTCGCAAGTGTCAGTTTTGACGGAGACAACAGGTCCGCGTTGCTTGTCCCGAGAGACGCTCTGATCCGCACCGGTGCGCGAACGCTCATCATGCTGGCCCTTCCCGATGGCCGGTACCGCCCCGCTGAAGTTCGTACCGGGCGGGAGAGCGGCGACAAGACAGAAATTGTTGCAGGACTGTCCGCTGGCGAAAAGGTCGTAGTCTCGGGTCAATTCCTGCTCGATTCCGAAGCAAGTCTCGCTGGTGTCTCTGCCAGACCCATTGGAGATAAGCAGTGATTGCCGCGATCATCCGTGCCGCGATCAAGCGGCGCCGCATAATTATCGCCGCCGCGCTCGTTCTGGCCGTCGCGGGAATTGTATCACTGCGCAACACACCGGTCGACGCCCTGCCCGACCTGTCCGATGTGCAAGTCATCATCCGAACATCATGGCCGGGGCAGGCCCCACAGATCATCGAAAATCAGGTCACCACGCCCGTCGCCTCGACCATGCTCTCGGTGCCCGGCGCGCGGGTGGTGCGCGGCTATTCATTCACCGGCGACAGTTTCGTCTACGTCCTCTTCGATGACGGGACCGATCTTTACTGGGCGCGCAGCCGCGTACTCGAATATCTCAGCCAGGTGCAAAGTCGTCTACCGGAAGGCGCAAGCGCATCTCTCGGTCCGGACGCAACAGGGGTGGGCTGGGTCTATGAATACGCGCTCATTGACAAGACGGGGCGGCACGATTTGTCGCAACTCCGGTCACTGCAGGACTGGTTTCTTCGGTACGAACTGAAGACCGTACCGGGTGTTGCCGAGGTCGCCAGTATCGGCGGTATGGTGAAGCAGTATCAGGTCGTGCTCGATCCAATTAAGCTTGCCGCCTTTGGGGTGACAAGTGAGGATGTCGTTGAAGCTCTGAAGCGGGCCAATCAGGAAACTGGCGGATCGAGCATCGAGCTGGCGGGCGCAGAGTATACGGTGCGTGCAAGCGGCTACCTCAGATCGATCGAGGATTTCCGCGCCGTGCCGATCCGCACCGCCGCTTCCGGCGTACCGGTGACCGTGGATAATGTCGCCATCGTCCAGCTTGGGCCTGAAATGCGGCGCGGAATTGCGGAACTCAATGGCGAGGGCGAAGTCGCCGGGGGCGTGATTGTCATGCGTCAGGGCCAGAATGCGCGCGATGTGATCAAAGGTGTTCGCAGCAAACTCGACGAGCTCACAAAGAGTCTGCCTCCGGGCGTCGAAGTGGTTACCACCTATGATCGTTCTGGCCTGATCGACCGCGCAATCGAAAACCTGACTGCGAAGCTGATTGAGGAGTTTATTGTTGTCGGTTTGATCTGCGCGCTGTTTCTCTGGCACGCGCGCTCCGCGCTGGTAGCGATCCTCACGCTTCCGCTGGGCATTTTGATGGCGGTCATGGTGATGCGCTTGCAGGGCCTCAATGCCAATATCCTGTCATTGGGCGGCCTTGCCATCGCGATCGGCGCGATGGTCGATGCCGCGGTCGTGATGATCGAGAACGCGCACAAGCATCTTGAGCACTGGCGTCACGAGCACGAGGACACAGAGCCTGACACGACCACGCGTTGGGCGCTGATTACCACGGCAGCCAGCGAGGTTGGTCCCGCGCTGTTCCTCAGCCTCCTCATCATCACATTCTCGTTCTTGCCGATCTTCGCGCTGCAAGGCCAGGAAGGCCGCCTGTTCGCGCCGCTTGCTTTCACAAAAACCTATGCCATGGCCGCCGCGGCGATACTGTCGATCACGCTGGTTCCGGTGCTGATGGGCCTGCTCATCAAAGGCAGGATCCCGAGCGAGGAGGAAAATCCGCTTAACCGTTTTCTTGCCCGCATGTACCGCCCCCTGATCGACTGGGTGCTCAGGCGCCCGAAACAGACCTTGCTGATCGCCATGCTGGTTTTCGCCACCAGCATTTGGCCGGCTTCTCGTATTGGAGCCGAGTTTCTGCCACAAATGGACGAGGGCGACCTTCTCTATATGCCCTCGGCACTGCCCGGCCTTTCGGCAGCTGAGGCTGGCCGTTTGCTCCAGCAGACCAACCGGCTGATCAAGACCGTGCCCGAGGTTGAGAGTGTTTTTGGAAAGGCCGGCCGTGCTGACAGCGCAACCGACCCTGCCCCGCTCGAAATGTTCGAGACGACGATCCGTTTCAAATCCCGCGACAAGTGGCGAGCAGGCATGACCCCTGAAAAACTTCGCGATGAACTTGATGCGAGGGTAAAAGTGCCAGGCCTTGCAAACTTCTGGATTCCGCCGATCCGTAACCGCATCGACATGCTGGCCACCGGGATCAAGAGCCCGATCGGGATCAAGGTTGCCGGATCGAACCTCACGGAGATCGACCAAGCCGCAAAGCGCATCGAGACGGTGGTAAAGGGCGTGCCGGGTGTCTCATCTGCGATCGCAGAACGGCTTTCTGGCGGGCGCTATATTGATATCGATGTCAACCGCGCCGCCGCTGCGCGTTTCGGCCTTAATGTCGCAGACGTTCATGCCGTGGTTTCGGGAGCAATTGGCGGCGAGACCATCGGTCAGACGGTCGAAGGGCTTGCTCGTTACCCCATCAGTGTACGCTATCCGCGCGAAATGCGCGACAGTGTCGAAAAGCTCATGGATCTCCCGGTGCTTACTCCCTCAGGCCAGCAAATCACGCTCGGCACAGTTGCAGCTTTGCGAATAAGCGATGGACCGCCAATGTTGCGTAGCGAAAACGGCCGGCCGGTCACCTGGATCTATGTCGATGGGACCCAGAGCGACATGCAGCAGCTGGTGGGAGACATCAACCGAGCCTTGACCACGAAGGTCACCTTGCCGCCAGGTGTCAGCGTATCGTACACTGGCCAGTATGAATTTCTGGTCCGCGCCAAAGAGCGAATGAAGCTGGTCATCCCCGTCACGCTCGCAATCATTTTTGCTTTGCTCTACCTCACGTTCCGCCGTTGGGACGAGGCGCTGTTGATTATGGTCACGCTCCCCTTTGCACTCACCGGAGGGCTGTGGATGCTCTACTGGCTCGGCTACAACCAGTCAGTTGCAACTTCAGTGGGCTTCATCGCACTCGCCGGCGTTGCGGCAGAGTTCGGAGTGGTGATGCTGATCTACCTGAAACAGGCACTCGAGGCGCCTGCGTCTGGCGATGTTGCTCACGCGGTGCGCGAAGGCGCATTGCTCCGGGTGCGGCCGAAGGCGATGACGGTTGCGGTGATCCTCGCAGGCCTTCTGCCGGTCCTGATCGGGAGCGGCACCGGGTCAGAAGTGATGAGCCGCATCGCTGCACCCATGGTCGGCGGCATGCTCACCGCTCCGCTGCTTTCGATGCTCGTCATCCCGGCAGCTTATCTGCTGATGCGCCGACGTTCTGTTCATCTGACCCTACTCGAAGGAGAAGTTAAGTGAAGAAAGCCCTTATTTTTGCATCCAGCCTTACGCTGATGGCCGCCCTTACCGCTTGTCAGGAGAAATCGGACACCACCGCAGCTGTCCCGAGCGGCAACACCAAGTCAGGCGATATGGCTGACATGCCTGCCGCCGGAGCAATGCAGCATGGTGTCGCGGTCGGTACCGTCACCGCCATCGATGCCGCCAAGGGGGCGATCACGCTTGATCACGGACCGATGAGCGGCGTGGAGTGGCCCGCCATGACTATGGAATTCACCGCTGAACCAGAGCAACTCGGTGGGGTCAAGGTGGGCGACAGGGTGGATTTCGAGATCGATTGGGATGGCAAGGTAGGGCGGATAACAAGGATATCCGCACAAAATCCGGCCGTCGAATAGGGTTGAGCTTCAGCGGTCTGCAAATGGTCGCTTGGAAAATAACGGACCAGACCAGGATTTCGAAGAAACCTGCCAGAGGCTGGCGGCTGCAACGGCCATGCATCTCCGGCGAGTTCTTCTGGTGCCTGTGCTGGGTTATTCCGCATGACACCCGGGCTGATGCCTGCTAGAAGGCCGTGTGCTGTTTCTCTCGCGTCTCATTCTGACACTCGTATTGTCAGCGCTCGTTACGAGCGTCACCCTCGAGGCCGGGGAACTGCCGGGTGCGCCGGCGTCAGAGTGCGCCGCTGAATTTCATGACGAAAAGAGCAGCGGGAGCGAGCAGGGCACGGCTGACAAGGCCCTCCCCCATCACCACGGCATTTGCCATTGTCCGGCGATCCAGGCTCCAGCTGATATCGGCGTTGCGCCCCGATTTGGCTCGCTTTCAGTGCCGCTGTTCGCGCGCTCCACGCCTCCGCTTGATTCTAGCGCGCCCGAACCGGGCCTGAGGCCACCAAACGCCTGACACATGACACTGGCCGGAGTTTCCGGCCGAGGTTATCTGTCAGGAGAATTCCCAATGAAGATCGTGCGAGCAGCCGTTCTGGCTGCTGCGACCTGTGCATCAGTGGTGCAGGCGCAACCGCAAGGGGATACGCAGGTTATCCCCGCTGCGAAGGTATTTACTCTCAAGGAAGCTGTCGCGGCTGCCGGCGGCGCAGCACCGGCTTCCGAGGCTGCAGTAGCTGCAGTTGAGGCAGCAGAAGCAGGCCAAAGGTTGGCAGGCTTGCGCCCCAACCCGGTGGTACAAGTACAGGTAGAAAACATCGCTGGTTCCGGGCCTTACCGCGGCTTGAGAAGCGCTGAAACCACCATAGGCCCCGCGATTCCCATCGAGCTCGGCGGTAAGCGAAGCGCCCGCGTCGCCGTAGCACGGGCACAGCTGACCCGCGCGGAGATCCAGCAAGCGATCACTGCCGCCGATGTCAGGCTGCAGGTTACTCAACTCTATGTCGAAGCAGTAGCGGCCGAACGGCGTCTTGCCACCGCGAGAGACCAGGCCCGGATTGCCAACGATGCACTGCGCGCGGCAGGCATAAGGGTGCAGGCGGGACGAGCCTCGCCTCTTGAACGACAACGTGCAGATGTTGCTGTTACCTATGCGGAAGCCAATGTTGAACGGCAAGCTCGTCTGGCTGAAGCAGCCCGGATCAATCTCGTGCGCCGGATCGGGCAGCCTATCAGTGGCATACTGGATGAATCGGTGCTCGACATCCTCCCGGGTACAAATGTGTATGGACCGGCTGTGCCGGTGGACCCATCTGGCACCCTTGCCCTCGCAGCAGCAAACGCCGATTTCACGATAGCCGAAGCCGGCGTGCGGCTTGCCCGCGCAAACCGGGTCCCTGACCTCAACGTCGGCCCCGCTATCCGCCGCCTTGAGGCGACCAACGATCTGGCTGCGGTATTCACTGTCACTATCCCGATACCGGTTTTCAACAACGGGCGCGCGGCAATCGCTCAGGCGACTGCGCAGCAAACCCAAGCTGATGCTCTCCGCCGCTTGACGGCCCTGGATATCGAGCAAGCGATCACTGATGCGCAGGCCGAGGCGGCCAATGCCGCCACCACGGCGCGCGCGGCGGCAGGTCCGGCGTTGGCCAGCGCGCAGGAAGCCGCGCGCATTGCACGGATCGGTTACCGCGAAGGCAAGTTTGGACAGCTCGAATTGCTCGACGCCGAACGCACCCTTGCAGAGACGCGGGTCGCAGCGATCGATGCACTTGCCGCCTATCAGAATGCCCGAGCGCAATTGGAGCGATTGACCGCCCGTGCGCCCAATGCGGAGTACTAATCATGAAGAAGCATTATCTTGTTGGAGCGACGATCAGTGCGCTCCTTTTGGCAAGCTGTGGTGGCGCAGATCCATCCAAGGAGCAGACTGGTTCTGGTTCTGCAGACGCGGGCGCTGAAGCCGACCATGCCAACGAAGGGCAGGTGACCCTCACGGCCGAGCAGATTGCTGCAGCGGGTGTCGAGGTGGGCCGGCCCATCGTTGGCGGCGCCGGCACGATCGAACTACCGGCTATCGTTGAAGGTGATCCGCAAAACACCCAGGTGGTTTCAGCGGCCATCGGCGGGCGTGTAGTGGCGCTGACACGCAATCTCGGTGAGACGGTCGGGCGCGGTCAGACAATCGCCGTAATCGAAAGCCGCGACGTCGCCCAGATGAAGGGCGAGGTCGAAGCCGCTCGGGCGCGCCTTGCTCTGGCCAATTCGAACCTTGCGCGAGAGCAACGGCTGTTTGACGAAAAGGTCTCGCCCGAACAGGATCTCATCACCGCTCGAACGGCTGCAACGGAAGCACGCATCGCGCTGACGCAGGCACAAAGCATGGTCTCGGCTGCGGGTGTCGGCGGCGCCGGCCTGAACCGGCTCGGCATCACAGCTCCGATTTCAGGCCAGATCATCGGCCGTCCGGTCACGCTGGGGCAAACGGTTGCGGCCGACGCCGAGCTCTATCGAATCGCCAATCTGGGTCAGGTGTCGATCGCGCTGAACCTCAAGCCTGAGGATGCCGGGCGGGTTCGGCCTGGCAATCTGGTGACTGTGAGGGCGGCGGGGCGCGAAGCGAGCGCCCGCATCACATTCGTCTCGCCAGCTCTCGACCCCCAGACGCGCCTCGTCCCTTCGATTGCCACGCTCAACAATCGCGGCGGGCAATGGCGGGTTGGCGAGCCGGTCATGGTCGCCATAGAGCTCACGGGCAGCGGCGGTAGCGGCGCTATCCGCGTGCCATCAACAGCGGTCCAAAGCCTCGAAGGGAAAACGGTCGTTTTCGTCCGCACCCCCACCGGCTTCAAGGCAGTCCCGGTTCAACTAGGCGACGCATCGGGCGATACCGTGATCGTCAAGTCTGGACTGAAGGGTAACGAACAAATCGCCACCACCGGAAGCTTCACGCTCAAAGCCGAAATCGGCAAGGGCGAAGCCAGTCATGAGGATTGAGCCATGATCGCCCGCATCGTTACATGGGCGGTCGAGAAGCGCTGGCTCGTCCTGCTCCTCACCGTCATTGCCGCCGCCATTGGCGCATATTCCCTTTACCGGCTGCCGATTGACGCTGTTCCGGATATCACCAACAACCAGGTGCAAATCAACGTCCGCGCGCCCGCGCTGTCACCCGAACTGGTCGAGAAGCAGGTCTCCTTCCCGATCGAAACGGCGCTCGCCGGGACCCCGGGTCTTGAATACACAAGATCCCTGAGCCGCAATGGCTTTGCCCAGATCACGGCCGTATTTTCCGACACCACGGACATCTACTTCGCGCGCCAGCAGGTGGGGGAACGGTTGCAGGGGGTGCAGGAAAACCTCCCCGACGGTGTAAACCCTGAAATGGGACCGATCGCGACTGGCTTGGGCGAAGTGTACATGTACACGGTCCGGCTAGACCACCGCGATGACGACCAGCACAAGCCGGGCGAACCGGGCCAGCAGCCGGACGGTAGCTATATCACGCCCGAGGGCGAGCGGCTGACGACCGAGGTCGACAAGGCGACCTATCTGCGAACGGCACAGGACTGGATTGTCACGCCTCTGCTCAAAGGCACCCCAGGCCTTGCCGGCGTCGATTCGATCGGCGGCTATGCCAAGCAGTTTCTTGTAGTGCCCGATGTGCAGAAGCTGGCCTCGCTTGGCATATCCCTGACCGAACTTGGCAATGCGTTGGAGCAGAACAACACCAGCGTGGGCGGCGGCTTTGTGAACCGAAACGGCGAAGGTCTGGCGGTGCGTTCCGACGCACTGATCCGTAATGCCGCTGAATTGGGAAGAACCGTTATTGCGACGCGCAATGGCGTGCCGATCACGGTCGAGCAGGTGGCCACCGTCAAGACGGGTCAGGCTATCCGCATGGGCTCAGCGTCGGAGAACGGAACCGAAGTTGTCGTCGGCACCGCGATCATGCGGATCGGAGAAAACAGCCGCATTGTGTCGACAGCGGTCGCCGAGAAACTCAAGACAATCAACGCATCCCTGCCCCCGGATGTGGTGATCCAACCCGTCCTCAATCGCACCGAACTCGTCAATTCAACGATTTCAACGGTTGCCAAGAACCTGTCTGAGGGCGCTTTGCTGGTCATCGTCGTGCTCTTCATTTTGCTCGGCAATTTCCGGGCAGCGCTGATCGCTGCCTTGGTGATTCCGATCACGATGATGTTGACTGGTTTCGGGATGCTGCGTGTCGGCGTGTCGGCCAACCTGATGAGTCTCGGCGCACTCGATTTTGGCCTGATCGTTGATGGCGCCGTTATCATCGTCGAGAATGCCTTGAGGCGACTTGCCGAGCAGCAGCACCACGAGGGACGTCTCCTCAGCGTCAAGGAGCGATTGGCAACCGTCGCCTCTGCTGCCCGTGAGATGATTAGGCCATCTGTCTACGGGCAGGCCATCATTATCCTCGTTTACGTCCCCTTGCTGACCCTGACAGGCGTCGAGGGCAAGACCTTCGTGCCTATGGCGCTGACCGTCATCATCGCCCTCGCCTTCGCGTTTGTTCTCTCACTCACATTCGTTCCGGCGATGATCGCAATCTGGCTGTCCAAAAAGGTTGAGGAGAAGGATGGCCGCATCATCACATGGCTCAAGCAGCGTTATGAGCCTGGCCTCGAGCGGGCGATGAAGCGCCCGACGGTAACGATCGGAGCCGGTGTCGCCAGCCTCGTGATGGCGGCACTGGCGTTCACAACCCTCGGCTCGGTGTTCCTGCCGCAGCTCGATGAGGGCGATCTGCTGATCCAGTCGCTGCGTATCCCGGCAACGTCTGTCCAGCAGAGCCAGGCGATGCAGGTGCCGATCGAGCGAATGATGTCGAAGCAACCTGAGGTCGCGTTCGTCTATTCTAAAACCGGCACGGCCGAACTTGCTTCGGATCCGATGCCCCCGAATGCAACCGACATGTTCGTGATCCTGAAACCGCGTGAGGAATGGCCCAACCCTGAGCTTCCGAAGGAAGAGCTCGTAAGCCGGATCGAGAGCAATCTTTCGAAGATTCCGGGCAATGCCTACGAGATTACCCAGCCCATCCAGATGCGGTTCAATGAATTAATCGCCGGCGTTCGCGGTGACATAGCAGTCAAGGTCTTCGGCGACGACTTCAACCAGATGAACCGGACCGCCGAGGAGATTGCCGCGGTGCTCCGCCGAACCGAGGGCGCAGCTGACGTGAAGGTCGAGCAGACAACCGGTCTTCCCATGCTCGACATTCGCGTCAATCGCGACGCAATGGCGCGGCTCGGGGTCACGTCTCAAGACGTTCAGGATACGGTGACAGCAACGCTCGGTGGCCGGGTTTCCGGGCAGATCTTCGAAGGCGATCGCCGGTTTCCGGTGGTGCTGCGTCTCGCGGAGACCCAACGCTCGGACATCAGCGTGCTGGAGCAGGTTCCTGTACCTGTCGCGGGTGGCGGTAGTGTGCCGCTTTCCAGTGTTGCCGACATCCAGGTGGTCGACGGACCCAATCAAATCAGCCGCGAGAATGGCAAGCGGCGTGTGGTGGTCCAGGCCAATGTCCGCGGCAGGGACGTAGGATCGGTTGTCGCCGATGCCCAGGAGGTCATCGCGAAGGAGATTCGCTTGCCAGCTGGTGTCTATCTGGAATGGGGAGGTCAATTTGAAAACCTCCAGTCAGCAAGCGAGAGACTGAAGCTTGTCATCCCGGCCTGCTTCATTCTGATCCTGGTGCTGCTTTACGGCGCATTGGGTTCGGCCAGAGATGCAGCGATCGTGTTCACTGGCGTGCCCTTTGCGCTGGTTGGCGGTGTCTTGCTGTTGTTCGCACGCGGAATGGACTTCTCCATTTCCGCCGCCGTTGGCTTCATCGCGTTGTCAGGCATCGCTGTTCTCAATGGCCTGGTCATGGTCAGTTCGATCCAGGATCTGATCCGCTCTGGAATGTCCCGGGAGGAGGCGGCCTATGTGGGAGCCATGCAGCGCCTGCGACCAGTCGTGATGACAGCCCTTGTTGCGAGCCTGGGGTTCGTTCCGATGGCGCTGGGCGCCGGCGCCGGTGCTGAGGTCCAGAAGCCCCTGGCAACGGTGGTAATCGGTGGCTTGATCTCGGCCACCCTGCTGACGCTGTTTGTCCTGCCGACGCTTTATGCCCGGTTCGGCCAGAAGACCATCAGACAGCCCGAACACTACAATGAGGCGTTCGAAGGCGCCGACCACGGGCAGACTATCGTGGAGACGTCGTCATGAAAAATCCAGCGGGGCGGTCGGTGATCGCCCCGCTTACCCTTGTCGCAACTGCACAGGAGGCCCGATTGTCAGGTTCGGCAGCGATGTCCTTCAGCAGTTCAGAGACCCAGAGCCAGCCTATGCGGAAAGTCATGCCTTTGATTTCTATCGTTGCCATAGCGGCGGGCTTTTCAGCGTGCTCGGGCGATCCGGAGCAAATGCCGACATCGGAGCGAGATATCCACGCGTCGCAGATCCAGGACGGGTCCGCCCCATCGGGTCGACACCCATACCAATGTACTGATGGGCGAAGCCGGTTTGTGGACTTCAAGAACGAAGGTCTCACCATGGAAGTCCGCAAATCTTACGAAGGCGAGCCGCTTGTCCTGAATGCGCCTGCGCAGGGCTTTCAGTACCGCAGCGCTAACCTCAGTGCACATTTTCGGAACACCAATCTGGTCCTCGTCACTAGTGAAGGGGCAAAGGTTGTTTGCGAGCGAGGACGAAAAAGATGAGATTCTTGTCGATCATGAAGCAAGGTGAGCTTGGTGCACTCAAGCACCGCCGGGATCGGCTGCTGCCCCAAGATAGCACGTTGTCCGGCTGCCCTGCCCCTTGCGTACTCCGGAGCTTTGCGAGCCTCGTGGTTGGCGAGAGAAAGCCGTGATTGCCGTGAACGACAATGACAACTCGCAGGAGCGCCGCACGCTCTGGATCGTGCTGCTGCTCAATGCGGCAATCGCGGGGGGCTTCTTTGTTACCGGCGCTGTTGCAGATTCGAGCGCGCTGATCGCCAATGGCGTCGATAACCTGTCCGATACGGCCGTTTACGCGCTGAGCCTTGTAGCACTGACCCGGGGTCAGACATGGAAGACCCGCGCAGCGATGGCTTCAGGCGTCATGCTGCTGTTGTTTGCGGGGGGCATCCTGCTCGATGTCGGGCGGCGCTTTATCCAGGGGAGCGAGCCCATCGGACCGACCATGATGGTGATGTCCGCGATTGCTGGCGCGGTAAACTACCTCTGCCTTCGGCTGCTTCAACGCATCAAGGAACCGGACGTCAATCTCCGGGCCGCGACCACTTTCAGCTTCAACGACTTCATCTCCAACGGCGGCATCCTGATTGCCGGCGTGCTGGTGTTCTGGCTGGGTACGAACTGGCCGGACTTGCTCGTCGGTTTCGCTACCGCCCTCATCGCCATCAAGGGCGGCTTCGAAATCCTGCGCGACGCACGCACCGAACCCGATACAACGAAGGGAGGTCGTCATGAATGACAAGCTCGAACTCGACATTCCGGTACTATTGCCCGACCTTCCCGACGCAGCTGACGCATGTCTCGATCGTCTTGTAGCAACGCTGACGAAGCGCGAAGGCGTTGAGCGGGCGCATGTCATCTGTGTCGACGACGATACGCCAGCGGCGCTGTGCATACATTTCGACGCTGCCAAGCTGCCATTGCCGCGTTTGCGCAAAATCGTGCGCGCGGCCGGCGCTGAAATCACCGAGCGCTATGGTCATGCAATCTGGCAAGCGACGGGGATCAACCACGAGCGTCGCGCTCGAACGATCAGCGATGCGCTGTGCGCCTTGCCCGGCGTGGTACAGGCCAGCGCCAGTTCAGGTGGGTCTGTGCGGGTCGAATATGATCGCCGCGAGACCACCGAAGAGGAAGTGCTTTCGGCCCTTCGCAAACTCAAGGTTGGCATCGAAAAGCGGGTCAGTGCCGATGACCATGCCGGTCATGATCATGGGGCTGGTAGCCATGGTGCGGCTGAGGAACGGCATAGCTCCGGTGATGGTCACGATCACAGCCACGCTAATTTTCTGGGCCCCAACACTGAACTGATCTTTGCCCTCGCCTGCGGCGCGCTGCTGGGGATCGGCTTTGCAATTGAGAAGCTGATAGCCGGTCCGCCCGCTTGGCTCCCGACCGCCTGCTATATGGCAGCCTATTTTTTCGGTGGTTTCTTCACGCTGCGCGAGGCGATTGATAATCTTCGGTTGAAGAAGTTCGAGATCGACACCCTGATGCTGGTCGCCGCCGCCGGGGCAGCCGCCTTGGGGGCGTGGGCCGAAGGCGCACTACTCCTGTTCCTGTTCAGTCTCGGACATGCGCTGGAGCACTATGCCATGGGCCGTGCCAAGAAGGCAATTGAAGCCCTGGCGAAGCTCGCCCCTGAGACCGCAACGGTGCGCCGCGATGGGGCGACCAGCGAAATCGACGTCGGACAAATGGTAGTCGGCGACATCGTCATCGTGCGTCCGAACGAGCGCTTGCCCGCCGACGGCTTCGTCCTGAAGGGAACGAGTGCGATCAACCAAGCGCCCGTCACCGGCGAAAGCATCCCGGTCGACAAGATACCGGTAGCCGACGTGGTCGCGGCACGCGCCAAGCCCGATATGGTTGATCCGCAAAGCCGGGTATTTGCCGGAACGATCAATGGCAGCGGCGCGATCGAGATTGAGGTGACCCGCCGCTCCAGTGAAAGCGCGCTCGCGAAAGTCGTGAAGATGGTGAGCGAAGCGGAGACGCAAAAATCCCCGACGCAGCGCTTTACCGACCGTTTCGAAAGGGTCTTCGTCGCCGCTGTCCTGATTATGTCGGTCGTGTTGCTGTTTGCCTGGACCGTTATCGACGAGCCGTTCCGCGACAGCTTCTACCGCGCGATGGCGGTGCTGGTTGCGGCGAGCCCCTGCGCGCTTGCCATTGCGACGCCAAGCGCGGTTCTATCGGGTGTGGCGCGCGCAGCGCGCGGCGGTGTACTTATCAAGGGCGGCGCACCCTTGGAAAATCTAGGTTCCCTCAAGGCAATAGCATTCGACAAGACCGGCACTTTGACCGAAGGCCGCCCGCGCATTACCGACATCGTCCCTCTCGGTGGCACTGATGAAAGTGAACTGCTTGCGACTGCGGTCGCTGTCGAAGCATTGAGCGATCATCCACTGGCCCAGGCGATCGTCAGGGATGGTAGCGCACGTCTGGGGGCGCGCGCCCTGCCCCATGCCGCCGATCTCAAGAGTCTTACCGGCCGGGGTGTTACCGCGACCGTGGACGGCGAGACGGTGTGGATCGGCAAATCCGAAATGTTCGGTAAGGACGCAATTCCGGCGCTGGGGCAGGAGGCACAGGACGCGATAGCGTCACTGCGCGAAAACGGACGAACGACGATGCTGGTCCGAAAAGGGAATCGTGACCTCGGCGCGATCGGCCTGCTTGATACACCTCGCGAAGCGGCCAAATCCGCGCTGCTCCGCTTGCGTGAGTTGGGCATCACCCGGATGATCATGATCTCGGGGGATCATCAAAAGGTTGCCGAAGCCATCGCCAAGGACGTCGGGATTGATGAAGCATGGGGTGATCTCATGCCGGAGGACAAGGTTTTCGCGATCAAAAAGCTTGCGGGCGAAGACAGGGTCGCGATGGTTGGCGACGGCGTCAATGATGCACCTGCTATGGCCAGTGCTACGGTCGGCATCGCCATGGGGGCAGCAGGATCGGATGTGGCGCTGGAGACAGCCGACGTTGCCCTCATGGCCGACGACCTCGCGCACTTGCCATTCGCTGTGGGCTTGAGCCGGCACACACGCGGGATCATCAGGCAGAACGTATTTGTGAGCCTCGGCGTTGTAGGGTTCCTGGTTCCCGCCACGATCATGGGTCTCGGCATCGGTCCAGCAGTGGCCGTGCATGAGGGATCGACCATCATTGTGGTGGTTAATGCACTTCGGCTTTTGGCGTACCGCGCCTGACCAATTGGGGGTTCTAACCCTAAGGCAGCGCACGCTCTGACAATCAATCACGGCCTGCATTCACGATCTGCGCAATATCCGCCGGTATTGGCATAGAGGCAAAAGCACTGACGTCCGATCGCCCGGTATTTCCCATCGGCGTGCGACCGGTCAGTGTGCCCAATGGCGCTAGAAACAGACGCAGCACCTGGCCTGCAACCTCGGCCCATTCGCGCCGCGACACCGCGAATGCCAGCATTACGCCGTGCGAGTGGAGATGCAGCGGCAGACTACCCTGGGCGATGATGTGCCCGCGTTCGAGCCTTTGCCAGGCACTGACGTGATCGCCGTTGGCACGCGCGACGCGATATGCCGCCAGCTCTTTTCGATAGGCTGTTCGAATGATGCTCATTGCCCCAATCTTCGCTTCGTGTTCGAGTCGCTGAGGCTTATGCACCCTGTAGCAGCTACAGGGTCAAGCGATGAAAATCGGCGAACTATCGAAGGCCACCGGCACCAATGTCGAAACCATCCGGTATTACGAGCGGATCGGGCTGCTGCCGCCACCACCGCGCACATCAGGCAATTACCGCTCTTACGGGCCAGTGGAGCGTCAGCGCCTTTCCTTCATCCGCCATTCGCGCGATCTCGGGTTCACTATCGAGGAGATCCGCTCGCTGCTCGATCTGTCCGATCATCCAGACCGCGACTGCCAGGCGGCTGACCTCATCGCCTCTCGCCATCTCGCGGAGGTTGAAGCCAGAATTTTGCAGCTCACTGCTTTGCGGGATGAATTGAGCAGGATCATCAGCCGCTGCCGTGGGGGCCTTTCCGTCGACTGCCGGGTAATCGCTGCTTTAGCGAACCATGAGCTGTGCGACGGCGGCCGTTCCGACTTTTGACTGTTCTTTGGAAGCGCGCCTGCCGCAATCGATTACTGAAAAGCGGGCGCCCTGCCGCGCGTTCATTCACCCATGCCAGCGCGGTTGGTTCACGATCTCGGCGCTGAGGCCGCTCGCTTCGGTAATAAGCGCATCGAGATAGCGCGCCCCAGCCACTACCTCCACCTAGCCGATGGGCGCGACCAGCGAGGCCTCAACCCCACACTGCCGCAGCGTGCGGTTGAGCACTCACATGCGGGCCGTGTCGAACCCCCGCGCCACATTGCCGATGTCGAAAGCCGAGACCATCAGTGTTGCTGTGAGCGTGATGCGTCACTTCGCTCCTAAGCTTCGGCTATGTCTGGGTTTCTCCATGAGGGCGGCCTCAAGCTCCGCCAAAAAGGCGTTCAGCTAGAACCGGTAGAACATCGTCACGCTCGCGATATGGTCAAACCGATCCTCCCCCCGGCGGAACACCGCCTGATTGAGATATCCCGGCTCAAGCACGACGCCCTTTGCTACGGGCACCGACACTCCCACGAAATTGCGCCAGCGGTCCATGCCCTCGCGCGGTCCCCAGTCGGCATCATTGAGGTTTACAAACACTTCGCTCCAAGCGACCAGAAGCGGTCCCTTGTCCTCTTTCAGGGGCATCTGCGCCCGCACCTGCTGGCGGAATCGCCACGCGAGATCTTCGGCACCTACGACCGTTCGGGCTTCCATCCGGGTTCGCGCCGTGACCGTCACGTCACCTACCTTGCCGAGGGGGAACACGATGTGCTGATAGAACCGGTTTTCGTCGAACGCGGGGCGGTCCACCGGATCGGTGTGGACGAACATGTAGCCGACGAACACTGTGGCCTTCTTGCTCACCCGATAACCGATTGCAGGGCTGATCTGGAACTGCCCCAATCGGCTCGCGTCGTTGGTCATGCGCGGCTGAATTTCCGCCTGCACCAGCAAGTTATCACTGATGGGTCCTTGCGCGACCAGCAACGTCCATTGCTGAAGGTCATGATCCTGCGCGGCAAGCGGACCCGGCACCAGTCCGAGCAGCGAAGCTGCAAGAACAGGCCGGAGGTGACCGCGCTGGCCACTTGCTGAAAATGCCTTCCTCATTTAGCCCCCTTGCTGCTGGCGTCCGCGCCATCGCGATTGCTACGATTTTGCTGCAAGCCCGGCTGCCTCAACCGGAGTTACGACCGGCAAGTCGCGCTCAACCCGCTCGGAGTAGCGATCGACCAACTGCTCTGCGTGCGGGCGCAGCAGCACTGTGAGGCGCACCAGTTCCTCCATCACATCGACGATCCGGTCGTAATAGGCGGACGGCTTCATCCGTCCGGCCTCGTCGAATTCCTCGTAAGCTTTGGCGACCGATGACTGGTTGGGGATGGTGAACATCCGCATCCACCGGCCCAGAACCCGCAGGGTGTTGACCGTGTTGAAGCTCTGCGACCCGGCGTTAACCTGCATCACCGCCAGCGTGCGTCCCTGCGTCGGGCGCAAGCCCTTGTAGGCGAGCGGCAGGTGATCGATCTGCGCCTTCATGATCCCGGTGATCGTGCCGTGACGTTCCGGGCTGCACCACACCTGGGCTTCCGACCACAAAGAATGCTCGCGCAGCTCGTGCACCGCCGGGTGATCGTCGCCGGACACTTGATCGGGCAGCGGCAGGTCGGAAGGATCGAAAATGCGCGTCTCGCAGCCGAAGAATTGCAGCAGCCGCGCCGCTTCCTCCACGGCAAGGCGCGAGAAGGAGCGCTCCCGCAGAGAGCCATAGAGCAGCAGCACGCGGGGCGGCGGGTTCATTGGGCCAAGGCCGAGCGCGGGGCGCTGGTGGACATATTCTGGCTTCAGCGCGGGCAGGTGCGCCGGGTCGGGCAGCGTGCGCAGGCGGTTCATCGGCGTGCTTTCGATCATGCGGCGGGGAATCGGTCGCGGGTGCGATTGGTGAAGGCGACCAACGATAGCATCACCGGCACTTCGACCAGCACGCCGACAACAGTGGCCAGAGCCGCCCCGCTGCTGAGGCCGAACAGACCGATAGCCACCGCTACGGCCAGCTCGAAGAAGTTCGATGTGCCGATCAGCGCGCAAGGGGCGGCGATATTGTGCGGCACCTTCCACGCCATTGCAGCGGCATAGGCGACCGCAAAGATGGCGTATGACTGGATGATGATCGGAATCGCGATCAACACGATCAGCAGCGGATTGGATATGATCGTGCCGGCCTGGAATGCAAACAACAGCACCACTGTTGCCAGCAGGCCGATGATCGACCACGGCTTCAATCGCCCGGTCAAGGCATCGACCGCCGCTTCATCACCGCCATGCGATGCGATTACCCGGCTACGGGTCAGCGCCCCTGCCACCAATGGCACCACCACATAAAGCACCACCGACAGCAGCAAAGTATCCCATGGCACCACGATGTCGGTCACTCCCAGCAGCAACGCCACGATCGGCGCAAAGGCAACGATCATCACCAGATCGTTCAACGAGACTTGCACCAGCGTGTAGGCCGGATCGCCCTTGGTCATCTGCGACCACACGAACACCATCGCCGTGCACGGCGCCGTGCCCAGCAGTATCAGGCCCGCAATGTATTGATCGGCATCGCCTTCGCTCATCAATCCGGCGTAGAAATAGTCGAAGAACAGCACCGCTAGCGCTGCCATTGTGAACGGCTTCACCAACCAGTTCACCACTAGCGTGATGACCAACCCTTTGGGCTTGCGGCCGATGTCCTTGATGCTGCCGAAATCGACGCCGACCATCATCGGGAAGATCATCGCCCAGATCAGCACTGCGACCACGAGATTGACCGAGGCATATTCAAGCCCTGCGAGCACCCCGACCGCATCGGGTGCGGCCAGCCCCAGGCCAAGCCCCGCTAGAATGGCGAGCAGCACCCACACCGAAAGATAGCGTTCGAAAGTGCCGAGCGGCGAAGCAGCCGGGGCGGGATTGGCGAGGGTCTGGGTCATTTGACGCGCTGCCCCGATGCATCGACCACCTGTTCGCCGTCTTCCTTGGTGAAAGCGCCGCGCTGATCGGCAGGGATCAGGTCGAGCACTTCTTCCGATGGGCGGCACAGCTTCACTCCCAGCGGCGAGACTACCAGCGGACGGTTGATGAGGATCGGGTGGGCCATCATCGCGTCGATCAGCTGCGCATCGGTCAGTGCAGGATCATCCAGGCCGAGCTCCGCAAACGGCGTGCCCTTCTCGCGCAGCAAGGCACGGGGCGTCATGCCCGCGCGGTCAATCAGGCTTTCCAGCAGTGGGCGCGAGGGCGGGGTTTTCAGGTATTCCACTACATGCGGCTCGATCCCGGCATTGCGGATCATCGCCAGCGTGTTGCGCGACGTCCCACATTCAGGATTGTGGTAGATGACGATGTCGGTGTTCATTGGGTGTCCTTTGCCCGGATGCTGGCGCCTTCCTCGCGCCCGATTTCAGCCAGTTTGCGCCGCATGGCCAATTCGTCGATGCTCTTGAGGGGAAGCATCAGGAACAGATCGATCCGGCGCTTGAGGTAGCTCAACGCATCCTGAAATGCCTTGCGTTGACCGTCCCCTTCAACGGCGGCGGGATCTTCGACGCCCCAATGGGCGGTGATCGCCTTGCCTGGAAACACCGGGCAGCTTTCCCCGGCGGCATTGTCGCACACGGTGAAGATGAAATCGAATTCGGGCGCACCGGGACGGGTGAACTCATCCCAACTTTTTGACCGCAGGCCATCGGTCGCAAAGCCGAAGCCTTCGAGCACCTCGATCGCCATCGGGTGGACATCCCCCTTGGGCTGACTCCCGGCGCTGTAAGCGGCGAAGTGGCCTTCCCCCAGCTTGTTCATCAGCGCTTCGCCCAGGATGGAGCGAGCGCTGTTGCCGGTGCACAGAAACAGGACGTTGTAGATCTTGTCTGCCATCTAAAGCCTCAGGCGTTCACGGGTTGATCAGCGTTGCAGGAGAGTTCAGCCAGCAAGTCGCCGCACATCTCTGGAGCGCCTTGGCAGCAATCCTGCATCAGGAAAGTCAGCAGGCGCCGCATGCCTGCGAAGTCGGCACGGTAATGGATCAGCCGGCTCTCGCGCTCCGACTGGACAAGGCCCGCGCGCTCCAGCGTCGCCAGATGATGCGACATCGTAGACGGCGGCACGCCCTGATGCTCGGCGATTGCGCCGGCGATCATGCCATCTGCGCCTGCCTTCACCAGTGCGCGGAACACCGACAAGCGGGTTTCATGTGCCAGCGCTCCGAGCGCATCTACCGCCCAGACTTGTGCGTTGAGATCGTCTATCATCGTGCCCTTTCGATAGACATGGAAATAGCCAGTGCCTCAATGCAGTCAATCGACAATTCCAAAATTATCGAACGATTGCTCTGGCTTTGATCTGTGCCAAAGACCATGGACCTCAATGCAAACCATAATTGCGCGTGGGTTGGGCTCATGACCCTAATTAACGCCGGACTGTCACCGAGGCTCGCCTGAGGAATCGAACATGGAACGCCACGACATTGTCATCATCGGCGGCGGCCAGATGGGGATCTCTTTGGGTTACTACCTGCGAAGGGCCCAGGCAGACTTCCTGATCCTCGATGCCGAAGATGGTCCAGGGGGAGCGTGGCGGCACGGGTGGGATTCGCTGCGGTTGTTCTCACCCGCCGGATATAGGTCGTTGCCGGGGTGGCTGATGCGCCGCCTGATCACAAGGGCTATCCCACGCGCGACGACGTGCTCGATTACCTCACCCGATACGAGGAACGCTATCAGCTGCCGATCCTTCGTCCGGTGTGCGTGCAAGGGGTTGAGCGCGGCGATCCGCATCTACTGGTGCGCACCGATGCCGGCGATTTCGCCGCGCGCAATGTCGTCAGCGCCACCGGCACTTGGTCGAAACCCTACATTCCGGAAGTCGCAGGGCGCGACCTATTCAAGGGTCGCCAAGTTCATTCTGCCCACTACGAGCGACCGGAGGATTTTGCTGGTCAAACCGTGCTCGTTGTTGGCGGCGGCAACAGCGGCGCGCAGATTATGGCCGAAGTGGCCCCGATTGCTCGTGCATTGTGGGTCACGCTCCAGGAACCGTTGTTTCTGCCGGACGATGTCGATGGGCTCGTTCTGTTCGAACGCGCTGTTGCCCGAATGAAGGCTGGTCCCGGCGACACCCCGGTCGGCGGCATCGGTGACATCGTGATGGTCCCACCAGTGAAGGCAGCGCGCGATCGCGGCGATTTGTCCTCCGTCAGGCAGTTCGAGCGGCTGACAACCGAAGGCGTGATCTGGCCCGATGGTTCTGCAAAGGCGGTCGATGCGATCATCTGGTGCACCGGCTTTCGCCCTGCGCTGGATCATCTGCGCGGCCTCGGTGTGATCGAGGAGGATGGTCGTGTCCTTGTCGAAGGCCAGCGTGCAAGTAAGGAGCAACGCCTTTGGCTTGCTGGTTATGGCGACTGGACGGGACCGGGGTCAGCAACTTTGATGGGCGCCGCCAGGACCGCGCGCGATTTGGCAAATGCCCTTTCTGGGTCAAAAGCTGTCTCGCCAGAATGACGACTTTGAGTCGGTTAGCGAATTTCCGCTTTTGGGGACGAACGCCGTCGAAGCTGCCAGGCAGGATTATGGCGGCTCAATAGCATTGAGATGGCAACCGCCCTGCCCTTCCCGCTGGACATCATCGAATAGCAACGACCTTGGCTTTGGCCGCGTCGGCGACTGCCTTCCAGCTACGATCGCTGGTCCAAGCCGACAAACCGTCCCGCTGCGCTAGAGCAAGACAGAATCGATCGCCGAGCGATAGACCGTGACCGGCCGTGACAGCTCTCAACCGCCCAGCCAATTGCGCCAGGGCCTTGTCGGTCGGCACAATCGTCATCGGCAGAGGATCGAGCATGGCGTCAACCTCGCGCTCGGGCATGCCGAGATGAATGAAGTGGGTGACCACCTCGGCATAGTTGATGGTGCATATCCGGGCGTCTGCGATCGCCGCGGCGACCTTGTCAGCACCCTTCTCCCCCTTCAGCATGGCGATGAGGGCGGAGGCATCCAATACGATCTCGCTCACTCTCCGCTTTCCTCGCGGCGCTTGGCGAGGAAAGCGTCGACCGACGCATCCGGGTTTCCTTCGGTGTATTGCTTCGCCAAGGCCTGCGCGCGCGCAACAGCCTGAGCGGCCGTTCGCAGCACCAGACCATCAGGCGTCTCATCCAGATAAACCGCACCGCCACCGACCAGCCCGAGCCGCTTACGGATGTCAGCGGGCAGGCTCATCCGCCCATTGGGCGTGATGTTGACTTGAACTGTCATTCGCGCTCCGATTCCTATGATCTTAGCTGAGAAAGGGGCTCTAACCATACTGCTCCCGAATTTCAACAAATTCCAAACTGAGGTACGGCTTGTCACAGGTGACACATCAAATCTCATGCGGTCGAAACATCTATTAGCGCCTCGCTGACTGGCAGCTGTCAACGAGCGTGCCCATCACACCCGCGAGGGCACCTAGCCGCCACCTGTCCAAAAGGGATCGCTCACCGGACACTTTTGAGGGAGCAGAGGTCAGACCCCCCTGCCCTCCGCAAATCCGGCTTGCAGGGTCTCTCATTAAGGTGGTACGCTTTATATTCTCACACAGGGGCCCCATCCGTTACAAATGACCGACACTCTCATCGGATATGCCCGCTGCTCGACCGACAAGCAGGATCTGACCGCCCAGCGCCAGGCGCTGATCGAGCTCGGCGTGCCCGAGGATCGCATCTACACCGACCATGGCCTCACCGGCCGCAACCGCGATCGCCCCGGTCTCGCACAGGCACTGGCCGCGGTCCGCGCCGGCGAAACACTGGTCGTGCCGAAGCTGGATCGCCTCGCCCGATCGGTGCCCGACGCCCGGGCGATCGCCGATGAGCTGGAGAAACGCGGCGTGAGCCTCGCGCTCGGCAAGCAGGTCTACGACCCCAACGACCCAATGGGCCGGATGTTCTTCAACATCCTCGCCACCTTCGCCGAGTTCGAGAGCGACCTCATCCGGCTGCGCACCCGCGAGGGCATGAAGATCGCCCGGGACAAGGGCAAGCTCCGAGGCAAGCCGCCGAAGCTGTCCGACCTCCAGCAGCGTGAGCTGCTCAAGATGCACACCGCCGGCGAATACTCGATCAGCGACCTCGGCAAGCTGTTCAAGGTCTCGCGGCCGACCGTGTATCGGACAATCCGGCGTGGTGGACTTTGACCGCGCCCTATTCGGGCGAGCTGAGAGGCCCGGGGGCAATGATCAAGTCGTCACGATTTCCATCAGCTTGTTGTAGCTATCAGCTACCCCGTACCTGACATTGGGCGTCGGGTTCGATTCCGCTAGCTTGGCGAAGAACTTCTTGGCGCAGTCGATTTTCGCCCGCTCGAGGTCTCGAAGCGCGAGTGACGACATCGACCCCTTGGTTTCAGCGACGAAATAGATGTGCTTCACGGCACCGGCGCGAAACACAATGGCCCAATCGGGATTGTAGTCGCCTACTGGGGTCGGGATGAGGAAGCCGCGTGGCAGCTTTGCATAGACCTCGACCTCTGCACTTGTATCCAGCTCCCCGACGAAGTCGCGCTCGACCCCTGAGTCTGTGATGCAATAGTCGAAGACGTGGTTCTTCAGCCGCTCGGTCGCCCGGGAAAAATCCTGGCCGATCTCGGCCGCAGTGAAGATGTCGGCGTCATAACGCTCATCGATCGGATCGTAGACGAGCTGCTCGATCAGGTGCCCTGCCTTCTGTTCCTTGATCAGCCGCGCCGCCTCAGAAATGAAGTGCTCGGGATTGGCGCGATATTGGTCGAAGATCGCAGGCTCGATGCCGGTGAGGATCTGGGCCACGGTCTGCCGCAGGAGGTCGGTCGCGTCTGAGACTTTCCCCAAAAGATCGTACTTAACCGCCGAGCGGGCCGACGCGGCCTGGACGGTTTCGTTACGCGTGACGCTGAAACCAGTCCCACCCCACAATTGCTCATCGGTGACCTTGTCCGACTGGATCCCCGTCTGCACGGTGTATTGCAGCTTGGTCACGCGCAATTCGCTGTTGAGGGCACTGATACATTTCTGGATCAGCTCCGACGTGTCGAACTCCACGCGGTAGACGGCCTTTCGGTTGATCCGGCTCCAGAGTTCCTGGAAGGCACCCTTGTGAAAATTGTCGTTCAGCGGGTTGCGCTTGGGCTTCCGTCCGTCCTCGAACTTGGGAAGAGCGGCATCGCTGTAGACGCTGTCGATCAGGCTGAAGACCTCAGCCTGGTACGGGACCAGATCGTCATGCAGCACGGCCAAAGTGCCCTCGGCCTTCGCGGTATAATAGGTGTCCGTCATCTGATCTGCGTCGTCGATGTAGTCGTGCTTGATCAGGTAACGGTGAATCTGCGTCGCCATCTGGTCGGTGACAGTCACGGGCCCTTCCGGCGTATGCAGCTGTTTGCCCACGAAGAAGGCTTGGCTGGCCTTGCGCGGCCGGGCGGAGAGGCTTTCGGCGATCTCCTTCTGCAGTCCCGCTACGAAATCGGTGTAGCTTTCGCTCGCGATCACCGAGAGAATATTGATGTCGTGGACGGTCGCGGGATGGTCGAGCCGATCGCCAAACCGGTCTACGGCCAGTCGGAGACCGCGGCCGACTTCCTGCCGGCGGGAGATCATGTTGAGACTTTGCTTCAGCATGCACATGACGAACACGTTCGGGTTATCCCAACCCTCCCGGAGCGCAGAATGCGAGAACAAAAAACGGACCGGCTCTTCGAATGAGAGCAGCCGTTCCTTGTTTTTGAGGATCAGATCATAAGCGTCGCTATCATCAGACTTCTCGGTCTTTTTTCCAGTTTCCTCATCCTTGATGACCTTGAATTCTGGATCCTTCAACCGCTTGGTCTTCTTGTCGATCGAGAAATAGCCATCGTGTGTCTTGGCTACAGGGATCGCCTCGAGGTGCTTCCGCCAAGCTGCTTCTTCGAGAGGTAGTTCCGCGAGCACAAGCGCAACAGCCTCGGCATATTCTTCCTCGAACATGCGGGCATACTCGCCGTTCTGATCGTCACGGCTGTAGTCGCGGTACTTGGCCACCTCGTCGATGAAGAACAGCGACAAGACCTTGACCCCTTGGGCGAAGAGCTGACGCTCCTTTTCAAGATGGGCGCAGATCGTTTCGCGGATCTGAATCCGGCGGATGTCCCGCTCCGACAGGTCGCCATAAGCCTCGCCGGCCTTAAGCGTGATCCCATTGGTGAACTCGACGGTATCGGCGGTGGCATCGATCTGCGATACGACGAAGTCACGGTACTGGTCGAGCCCGCCTGACAGATCGTAGAGGTCATCGCGGAACCTGAGGCGTTTCAGCCGGCGCTTGATCGTTCCATTGGTGTCCTTGACCTCCATCTCCAGGCGGGCAAATGGGCCGCCCTTGCCGCGGCCGACTGTCTCAATCCCCTCGAGATAGAGATAGGCCGTCGTGCCGGTCAGTCCCTTGAGCGCAATGCCCCGGACCTGGATCTTCTTCACCAGCTTCTGGTTGTAGGCGTCCAGCGCGTCGAGCCGATGAATCTTGGTGTGCTCGGTCCGGTGCGTTGCCGAATAACGCATGATGAACAGGGGGCGGAACTTGGGAAGCGCTTCGACCGTGGCCTTGCCTTCCATCTTTTGCGGCTCATCGAGGATCAGGATCGGCCGGTTGGCGGCGATCACATCGATCGGCTTGCGTGACTGGAAGTCATCGAGGGCGTCATAGATGCGGCGGTTATCCTTGCCGCTGGCGTTGAAGGCCTGGATGTTCATGACCATCACGTTCAGTCCGGCATCGGAGGAGAAGCTCTCCAGCTCGTGCAGGCGCTTCGAGTTGTAGATGAAGAAGCGGGCCTTCTTCCCGTAGGTCTCGGTGAAGTGCTCCGCTGTGATCGAAAGCGACTTGGCGACACCCTCGCGGATGGCGATGCTCGGGACGATGATGATGAACTTCGACCAGCCATAGCGCCGGTTCAGCTCGAACATCGTCTTGATGTAGCAGTAGGTCTTGCCGGTCCCCGTTTCCATCTCGACATCGAGATGAAGCGGTGCGGCGGCGGCCATATTCTTGAGATAGGCAGCCGGAGCGGGCACCGCCCTGCCCTTCGCGTCCCGCGTGACAAAGCTGGTCAGGGATGGCGATTGTGGGAGATTTTGCCGGCGCTGGACCGCGTTGATGTTCGTCAGCAACTGCGCGTCGGTGAGCGCGATATCCGGGTTGCGGAACCCTTCATCATCAAACGCCTCTGCCTGGTTCCGCTTGCCCGGGTCGATCCTGTAGGCCGGACCGACGCTGAAGGGCTGGCCCGCAAAGCAATCGACCACCGCGTCGACGGCCATGGTCTGGTAGGGTTGAACCTTGAATTTGAGCTTCATGGCCGACGCAGGCCCTTTCTGCATTCATAACTTTGGAGAGAGAATTTTCCACTGTGCAGAAAGAGGGAAACGACGGAATCCCTAGGACTTATCCGCCCGACCTTTCTGCAAGAGGCCGCAATCATCGCGCATTTCTTTCTGCAAGCATCCATTGCGGCGCCGCCCGCGGACCCTTGTTCACGATCACCCCCTGCCGCCGCAGCTTGGTAAGCAGGTTGGCAATCTTCTTGGTGCGCTGTTCGGGCGTGAGGGCGTCGCTCAGCTTGTCGAGCAACAGCTGGTCGACCTCCCGACGTGTGGCACGGCCTGCGCCCCCGAGATAGTCGGTCAGTAGCTTCGCATAGAACTCATCATCCTGGGCGCGGGTGCGGACATAGTCGGCCATCGTGGCAGTTGCCGCTGCTACCGTCGCTGAGACATGGAAGTTCGGTTTGCGCCCCTCGATGAGCTTCCGGCGGCGCAGGTGCTTGATGGCGTCGTCGGTAATGGGCAGCTTCTTCTGCACCCGATCGAGATTGACGACATCGACCAGATCAAGCTCGGTCTGCTGCATCAGCAAGCGGCTATAGGCGGGGTCGACCACGCGGCCATGGATTGTCAGGCTGACCGCGGTCGGATCCTTCACATCATAATCGGGCAACGGGAAGAACCGCCTCCGCTGTGCCTCATAGATGCGCTGAATGCCATACCCCATCTGGTCGATCATATTGAGCTCGGCCATTGCCTGGACCAGCCAGCTGTTACGATAGCGGCGCGGGGTCGAGCGGGCACCAGTGGCATAATCCGTGGGCTCGCCATCCACGAAACCGCCCTCGCTCTCGAAAGTCAGCCTATCGAGATATTCGGTAACGACGATACGGCCGTTGCGGGTGTAGTCCTGGTGGGCGATGCAGTTGTGCAGGGCCTCAAGAACCACGCTTTGGTCATATTTCGACACCTCATGCGCCAGCAGCTGGTCCTGTGGCAGGATGCGGATCTGCACGTTCCGGATGCGGGCAAAGACCTCGGAGGATGTGAGCAAAAACGGCGGGTAGAAATGCTCATAGGCCTGCTCTTCCCCGCGCAGGCTCCAGGTGATCTCGGCCGGGTGCGGACTTAGCTTCCCTGCCGCCTCCATCTTGCCGAGCAGCAGCAGTCCTGCGCGGGTTATCGCGCCATTCTGGGTAACTTTCGCTCTGTCGAGGAAGGTTGCGTCACTCCAGCCTGCCACTTCTTCTGACGAGACCCGACGTGCATGCTTCTCAGCAAATCGTTCTCGCGCGACAGAGATCGCCTTTGGGTCAAGGTCGGCCAGCGTTGCCCCTTCGACCACCTGCGCCGTCCAATCGGTTGCGATAGTCTGGTTGCGGATCTCGTCCAGCTTGTCTGGTGGCAGAGCGGTCAGGCTCTCGCCCGCTCGCCCATAAGCGTGGCCGCTCCAATTGATTGGCATGCCCCGCGGCGCTGCCGGCACTTCGAACAGTATGACGCGGCCATCGGGATGCAGCAGCTCGTGGATGTCGCGGAAGGTAATGCTACTCGTTCCGTCTAACACCTGCTTCTTCGTGGCCTGCAGGTGCTCGGAACTTTCTTTGTAGGTTGTACCCACCACCTGGCGGGTTTTGTTATCGACCCCGAACACGATCCATGCGCGATCCTTGCCGCGCAGGTTCGCCTCATTGGCCAGGGCCGAGAGATATTTGCCCAGGTCGCTCACGGAATAGCTGTCTTTACCGCGCTTGAACTCCACCACCTCATCCTCCCAATGGGCGATAAGCTGGGCGAGCAGAGAAGTGAGCGCGGCCTGATCCATCGGTCAGATGGCCTTCAGTTCGGTGCCCGGCGAGAGCTGGCGGAAGAGCTGCTCGGCGTTGATGCGATCGGCATCGCGGGCAAAGCTGGTGTCGCGGAACACGGCACGCAGTGGCGCGCGAGCGGCGATCTCCTTCACCAACTCATCGGTGACGCCGGTGTCGACACAGGCGATCAACGCATTACCGTCCACCGAATAAACGGTCTTGCCGTGCAGGGTTTCGCGGTCGATCGGCAGGGTCAACTCTACGCCCCAGTCGATCAGCACCTGAAACAGCAGATCCTCGCCGGTGCGATCCGGCTTCACGCTGTCGACTTGCCCAAAGAGTTCGTCCTGACTCACCTCGTCGGGACGGTAGTAGACGTCGCTCATGTTAGAGCTGTCGATCTTCAGCACGCGAAAACCGACGTCTCGGTTCCAGCCCTCACTGACATCCCCCTTCAAGGCTTCCATGCCCGCGAGGCGAATGCGCTCTTTAGTCACTTCGGAAAGCAGGTGCGGCCTACCCAACTTGTCGAGCAATTTGATGGCGTTTTGCACCGTCTTCTTGGCTGTGCCCGACGTTGCCGCAGCGGCCTTATCAAGGTCTTCAGGCAACTGTACCACCACGAATTTGTAACTGGTACCAGCGGTCGCATTCGCGGTCAAAACTGCTTCGGCTGCGCTCCCTGAGCCCGCGAAGAAATCCATGATGATTGCGTTCGGGTTGCGCGGCGTAGCGTAAGCAAAAATTTTAGCAAGTTCATCGTGATCTTTTGGGTTGCTAAAAACTTTGCCACCCATCAGACCCCGCAAATATTTAACCGCAACTTGGGACTGCTTGTAAATCACTGACGCTCGGACCTGAGTGGCGAATTCAGACTCCCCTTCTTCACCGCCCTCACCTTCATCACCTTCGTTGATGTCGTCACACTCCTCGGGGATCGGACGAATATGGGCTTTGCGGAAGGGCGGCTCGGTGTGGTCAGCGCGAAATTCTACCAGTCCAAGCTTGATCTGCCGCTGCATCTCATCGGGCGAAGCATAACGCCATCCAGCCTCGGGAACTGCACAAGGCAGCTTTGTGACAGGGTGGATCACATCGTACTTAGGGCCATCACCGCCCGGCCATGAGATGTCGCGGTCTCGCCAAGGTCCATTCTTGTCGATGCGCTTATACCGCGACCACTTTTTCGATGGGTGAGACTTCGGTAAATCGGAGTACCACTCCGACAAGGCCTTTTCCATTTGACCGAAATTGTCAGCGTATATGCTGCGCAGGCGTACGAATTCATCCCAAATTTCTTTAGCGCCAGGCTTTTCTTCGCGCCAAATTTCGCCTCGCTCACGCAGCACTAGCTGATTGCGTGCATACACAAGCATGTACTCATGGCCGAGTGAAAAGAATTTCGCGTCGTTCTTTCGACCCTTTTCCCAAGTCAGCTGGGCAATAAAGTTCTTCTCACCGAATATTTCTGCACAGATCTGCTTCAGGGCAGCCTGTTCCACATCGTCGATACTGATGAAGATCAGACCGTCCTCTGCTAGCAGGTTTCTCGCAACCTTCAGGCGAGAGTAGATCATAGTGAGCCAGTCGGAATGGTACCGACCCTTGGTTTCAGGATTAGCTACCAGCAGACCGCCGTCGGCGTCGCGCTGCTCAGTAAGATTCTCATACTGGGCCTTCAAAGACGAAAACTTATCTCGATAAATGAAGTCTTTGCCGGTGTTATAGGGCGGATCGATGTAGATCAGCTTTACCTTACCAAGATAGCTTTCCTGAAGGAGCTTCAGCGCATCGAGGTTGTCGCCTTCGATGAAGAGGTTCTGGGTGGTGTCGAAGTCCACGCTCTCCTCGCGGCAGGGGCGGAGGGTCTTGGCGATCGGAGCATTGGCAGTGAGAAGCGCCTCGCGCTTGCCGGGCCAGTCGAGCCGATAACGCTCCTGCGGCCCTTCGACGATATGATCCGAAAGCGTCTGGCGCAGCTGGTCGAAGTCAACGGCGAGCCGGATGTTGCCCTGCTCGTCGGCGGCCTCTGTCACGCAATCAGGGAAAAGGGCGCGGATCTTGGCAACGTTGTCCTGAGACAGGTCCGGGCTGTGCATTTTCATCTTGTCCATGGCCCGAATTCCTAGCGGCCACGACAGCTTTTGTCGAACAGACAGCGGCACTTGATGGGCAAATGAGGAGCGGGCAGCTGTTGGGCTGCCCGCTCAATGGGTGGAGGTGGATACCACCGATGCGGCTACACCAGCCCCAACCGCCCACACAGTCTCGATGAAATGAGGGACGAACTTGACCAGATTTGCACAGCAACGGTTAACTACATGGACTTTCGAAATAGAATTCTTCAGTTTTTTGCCCATAGCCTTCTCCTTAAAAAACTTGCTTCCGAGGAAGCGAAAGATTGAAAGAAGGGCAATCAGGACTAGTGCAGCCGCCGGATTCGAACCGACTCCAACCCCCGAAGTGGAAGATGTTGGGTTCAATTATACACAATTTACGAAAAAACGCAACATTTACCGCGACGGTCAGGTTCGCAGCGCGTCGAGCTTCGCTTTCGCCGCACGAAGCGCCGCGTTAACCTCAACCTTCCGGTTGAACTGCTTTTCCCTCGCCAGAGCATTTTCAAGGCGCGTGATCTCACGCTCAATCTGTGCGGCCTCTTCCGCCCGGGCGACACGCGCTGCAATCGGCTCGTCGTCGCTTCGCTTAGGCGGTAGCAGAGGCTCGAGCAGCCGTGCATAGAGCGTGCCCATGTCCAGCGCGGTGGGCAGAGCCTGACGCGGTGCGTCCCCCGCTTCCCAAGCGGTGAAGGCGTGCGTTGCGGTGACCCACTTGCCCGCCTCCGCCTGGCTTGGGCGCTTCCACGCCATTGCCATCCGAGTGCGCCCGGCATGGTTGAGTTCGAGGATCAGAGGCCGCGGAATGGCCTTCTCGATCGCCACCAGGACTGCCGGTTCGACGTCCGGCGTATGCAGGTCGATCGCAATAACGGCTATCTCCTCGACGTCTGCCGACGGACGTAGGTTTAACCGATCCGCGCGAAGCACGTGGGTCCACTCCATGCGCTCGACCTGATCGACGAATTTGGCCTGCATCGCGCGCGGAACCTGCGCGGCGCCGTATATCCGGCTCTTCGGGATCGCGCGTCCAAATGCCGTTCGCGGCGGCCACGCATAGAGGGTCACGCAGCAGCTCCGGCCTCTGCCTGCTCCACAACGACGAAGGCGATCAGTTCAAAGTCCTCAAGACCGCGGATGGTGTGGGAGAGCGCAGTGGTGGCGCCGGCCGAGAACAGGCTGTCGAGATCCCGCTCCTCCTTGGCGTCAATCATGGCGCGGATTGCGGCGTTGAGCAGCTGGGAGGGCCCGCTCATATCCTGCCCGTCTGCCGTTCGGGCATTGAAGGGCCGGAATGCTGGCGGAACCGGGGCTGTCACGCCTTTGGCCGCAGTCCGCACCAGATCGAGCAGGCGCTTCACTTGGGTCTGATCGGCGACGACGCTCCCATCATTGCCCATGTAGATCAGATAGTAGGGATGCAGGCGGTTCTGCCGGTTGGTCGAGGCATCTCCCCCTACGGCCTTTAAAGCGAAGATAATGCCCGGCTCCAGGCCCTTGGCGGGTTCAGCCGGGACCACGGCATGAAGCCCCTTGGGTGTCGATGCGAGGTCCCCATGCTCTTTCACGTAGTTGAGCAGGTCCATGCGGAAATCGTTCAGCCCCAGATCCGTGATCGAAATGCCGGTACGGACATCCTCGAGCTCGATGACCTCTTCCTGCAGCCGGCGCAGCTGTTCGCGGCGATAGGCAGTGTCGCTGGCTTTGGCGGTCAGCACATTGTCATCGCCGGTCGCGGTAACGTCGGCGATGATCATCCGGTTTTCCACGCGCTCCTTGAGCTTGATGTAATCGTCGAGAGTGATGTCCGGCCAATAGTTCGCCAGCTGGATCTGCGCATTGGGAGAGCCAATGCGGTCGATCCGCCCAAACCGTTGAATGATCCGGACGGGGTTCCAGTGAATGTCGTAGTTCACCAGGAAGTCGCAGTCCTGGAGGTTCTGGCCTTCCGAGATGCAGTCGGTGGCGATCAGAATGTCGATCTCACCCGGCTCATCGGGCATGATTGCCGCCTTCTCCTTTGAGCGCGGCGAGAACAGAGTCAGCAGCGTCTGGAAGTCATGCCCCTTCCCGAGCGTGGATTTGGGGGCGTCCGATCCGGTCACGCGCCCGGTGTGAAGGCGGTGCTGGGTAAGCATCTCTGCCGCGATCTGGTCATAGAGGTAGTGCGCCGTGTCAGCGAAGGCGGTGAAGATGATCACCTTGGGGTTGCCTGGGTTGATCGGCCGGTCCAGCTTCTCGCCGATCAGGCTCTTCAGATGCTGAAGCTTCTTGTCATGGTCAGGCGTGATGCGGGTCATCTCACCCAGAAGGGCATCGATCAGGGCGAGATCTGCTTCAAGATCATGTGCGAAGCCGGGCACGTCCATGTCCGCAAGATCGATCCGGACCTTGCCGCCGACACGGTAGGCCCCGAAACCCTCCAGCTCATCATCTTCGGCCTCGAGTGTTTCGATGTCGTCAGCATAGTCGACGATAGAACTGGCGCCGCGGCCAGAGCGGTAGTCCTCAACCACCTCCAGCGTCTTGCGAATGTTGTCAGCCAATGAGCCCAAGGTCAGCCGGAATGCGTGGATTGAGCTTTCAAGGCGCTTCAGCAGGTTGACCGTCATCAGGGCCTGCAGGCTCTTGTCGCGGTCGGCTTGCCGCAGTTTCCCACCACCGCTCGAGACGTCCGTGTCGTAGAGCGCCTCATACTTGGCGAGGCGGCTCGGCAGGATGTAGCTGGTTGGCGCGTAGACCGAGAGCTTGAGCAGCGTCAGCTGCGCCACGATCTCGTTGAGATCCATCGCGCCCGGAACATCGGTGAGCGGCGGCCTGAAGGACAACGGCTTCAGGCGCTGCGGGAAATGGCCGATGTCGGTCATGTCGTAGAAAGTAGTGATATGCTTGCGCGACCGGGCGATCGTCACGCTGTCGAGCAGCTCGAAGAAATCGAAATCGAGTTCGGTCAGGATCGTCTCCGCAGTCCTTTGCTCGGGCGGGAGTTTGGACCAGCGATTGAAGGCAGCCTGCGCCCGGCGGAAGATCTCCTCGACGCTGGCGGTGGTGTTCAGCTTCTCCGACAGCGTGTCGGAGTGGCCTTCGTAGGCTAGGGCCAGCTGGTTGCGCAGATCATTGAATCGGTTGTTCACGGGTGTCGCAGACAGCATCAGCACTTTCGTCTTCACGCCGGCCCGGATGACCTGATTCATGAGCTTCTGGTAGCGGGTCTCCTTCTCCTTGAAGGCATCGTTGTTCCGGAAGTTGTGGGACTCGTCGATCACCACGAGATCGTAGTTGCCCCAGTTCACCCGGTTGAGCGGAATGCCGTTCGATGAGCCCGAGGTGCGAGACAGGTCCGTGTGGCACAGGACGTCATAATTGAACCGATCCCGGGCGAACGGATTGGTTTTCAGGTTGGTGTTATAGTTCAGCCAGTTATCGGTCAGCTTCTTCGGACACAGCACTAGGACCGAGCGGTTGCGCAGCTCGTAGTACTTGATCACCGCCAGGGCGGTGAACGTCTTCCCCAACCCGACGCTGTCCGCCAGGATGCAGCCGTTGAAGGTCTCGAGCTTGTTGATGATCCCGGTTGCAGCATCACGCTGGTAGTTGAACAGCTTCTGCCAGACGAGGCTCTCCTGATAGCCCGTCCGGTCATTGGGCAGCACGTCCTCGTCGATATCCTCCAGAAATGCGTGGAAGATATTGTAGAGCATGATGAAATAGACGCGCTCGGGGGAATTCTCCCGATAGACCGAGGCGATGTGGTCGCATATCGCGTCGGTAACGTCTTCCACGCGCGACGGGTCGGACCAGATGGTGTCGAAGAGCTGGATGTAGCTCTGGGTGTGCATCGCCTCGTCGAAGCGATTCACGAAATTGGATACGGCGTTGCCCTGAGCATAGCCCAAGTCGACTGCCGTGAAGCCAGACAGCGGCATGTAGGCGACGCTGGCCGGCGCTCCGTCGACCGAGAGAAACTGCTGCATTGGGGCCGAGGACGCATTGGATTTGAAGCGCGCCTTCTTGCGGATCCATTCAGCGCACTCGCGCGCGATCGCCCGCTGGGTCAGTCGGTTGCGGAGCTGGATCTCGAACTCCGACCCGGAGAGACCGGCAACCCTTTTGGATTTGGGGATGAAGAACTCGCGGCGCTCACGCGTCTTCCCGTCTGTCGCACGCTCAGCAGTGAACGTCTGCTCGGTGAACAGAAATTGCAGCTCTTCGATATGCTGAAGCTCCTTGCGCAGAGCCTCGAACGCGAAAATGGAGAAGCTCGACGCAGCAATGCGGAGCCGCTGACCGCGCTTGATGTCTTTCTTGAGCTCGTCCCCGAGCAACACGTTGATGTTATCAATGATTTGCACGCTGGCCGGGATACCTCAAGTTCTTGGCCGCTCAAACCATGAACTGAGTCCATCTCCCAACTCACACCCGCTCCCGCAGCGGGGTATGTTCATCAGAGTTCCCCCTAAAGCTCAGAGCGTGGCGGAACCTTGGCAACCATTAGGCGACAGGCAAGCATCCGTTCCCCCCAGCGGGTCGAAAAGGCATCCGACACCTCAAACCAGCTACCATCCCCCCCGGTCCCGTGATGGACGCCCATACAGGAACATTGGCACTCATGCCCCTTGGCATTCTGGCAGGACGGTGAGCATATCTCCTGTTCGCGATAAGGCTGGATCACGTAGAGGCGGCCATATCTCTGCAGCGCGCGATTCACGAAGTCGTCGAACCACGCTTTAGGTATTTCCCAGAATTTGCGCGATGCGATCCAAGCAGGCGTCGTGCGGCGAGCATTCTGCAACCACTGGCGGTTGTCGCTACTGAACGGCAAGCGCACACGCAGGAGTTCGCCTTTCCCCGTGCGTCGCAGAACGACCGGGATTTCGTCCTGATTCCAGATTGCTTGGATCGATTGTTCCATCGGAGGATGACGATAGCAGTTTCGCAATCTACAGCAAAAGCTAGAACTTGAGGAACAGCGACGCAGTGCTTGGATCCTTGCGCGACTAGCGCGCCACGGAACCGCGAGATGTCTGGAGGCTAAACAGTGCTAAGGGCGAGCGAAGCAGAGACCGAGCATGTCCGTGAGTACTTCGAGTGGCAAGCTCCCGACCTTGAGGTGACCTTCCTCCAGAAGGTTTACTCCGATGCCATACTGAATACGCGCCATCATGTTTGGGATGTCCATACCAATAAGGATCGGTGGTGGGTTATCACCGGAGGCACTAATCTCTATTCGCAGGCGCAGTTCCCGAATATGGATCTGGCGCTCACCTTTCATATTGGCCTGATGCTGCGTATCCCGCGCACGCAGGACCAACAGAAGCAGGACATCCGGGTTCTCCCTTTCGCGCCGGTCATGGAGCAAATGGAAGCCGTCAGTAAGGCTCTCGCACAGGCCCGAAGCGTGTCAGATTATCAGGCGATCGGCGTCCGCTGTCGCGAGACATTGCTCAGCATTATTGGAGTGACGCAGGATGCAGCAGTCTGGACGGACACGCCGCCGCAACGCGCGAATTTTCGTGCTTGGGTTGACATCATCTTCAACGATCTCCTGCCGCGGGAAACGAACAAAGAGAGACGCAGCGCAATCAAGCAAACGCTTGAAATCGCTTGGACGTTCAACAACTGGCTGACTCACGCCAAGTCGGCAGCTTGGCTGGACGCCGACATGGCGCATTCATTGGCTCAGCAAGCGGTGAACATTGCAATGACACAAATCCTGCGGTCACTGCGCGGTGTGCCCGAGGAATGCCCCTCCTGCGGATCGCCGGATCTTGAACCGGAGCATGGCGAGTTCAGTGCAACCCCAGGAATGGTGTGGGAGCAGCCTGTTTGTCCCGAGTGTGGTTGGGAGGGCAGGCCTGTGGCTGTGTTTGACAAAGAGAGTGAGTTGTCGATTCTCGTTCGAGAAGGCGAGCCAACGGATGAGCACAGCATAATGTCGGTACCGCTACGCACGATCATCAAGCCGGGCGAAACGGCAGCTGCACCTTTGACTGACATGGAAATCGGCCCGCCGGAGCATTCCGTCTATTTCGCATACGGGTCGAACATGTCGACACAAAGGCTGCGCGCGCGCATGCCGAGTTGCGAACCGCTCGGCATGGCAGTCCTACCGGGCCATGCTTTGCGGTTCCACAAACGCAGCAAGGACAAGTCCGGCAAATGCAATGCCTTCGCGACGAACGACGACCAACAGGTGATCGGTGTCCTGTTCCGCTTTGATCCCGCCGAACGTCCTGCGCTTGATAAAGCCGAGGGCCTTGGGAACGGATATGAGCACGCAACGGTCACGGTGATCAACGCTCAGGGGCGGCGGTCCAAGGTCCTGACGTATCTTGCGACTGCAGATGCCATCGACGACAGTCTGTTGCCCTACGATTGGTACAAAGATTTTGTCGTCGCGGGCTGCGCCGAGCATAATCTGCCACCTGACTATGTCAGCCGCTATGTCGAATCTGTGCCGTCAAAGGAGGACCCAGACCGCGCTCGCGATGCGCGGGAGCGCAAGCAAGGTAGGCCGGCGAAAAATCCCTAGTTTCGACATGGAGACAGGTACCCTTTGTGGGCACGTTCCTGTTTCCTAACATGAAGACCTTGATGGTCGCGAGGGACTCAGCAGCAATAAGAATCTGCAGACCCGCATGAATATCGAGAATGCCATGAAGGATGAGGTCACCTGACAGCGATGCCCGAGTATGACTTTCACCAACTATCTCCGGACGATTTGGAGGTTCTTACTCGCGACTTGCTGCAGGCGCATTGGGGCGTCCACATCGAAAGTTTCAAGTCAGGCCAAGACGGCGGCATAGATCTCCGTCATGCTGTTGGGCCATCAAAGACGATCATACAGGTAAAGCATTACCTTCGAACTGGTCTCAAGGGCCTGATGCGCGATTTAGAGCTAGAGGCGGTAAAGGTTCGCAATCTGGCTCCCTCGCGGTACATCCTTGTTACCTCGGTTCCTTTGTCTCCGACAAATAAGGACGCAATCGCCGGGATCATCGGCAAAGAGTATCTGCAACCTCAGGATATCCTCGGAGCGGAAGACCTCAATAACCTGATCGGCCAGCATTCCGATGTAGAGGGCCGCCACTATAAGCTTTGGCTGGCAAGCCGAGGCGTCCTTGACCGGGTCATACACAACGCGGCGCTGACCCGCAGCGAGTTCAAGGCGCGCCAAGTCTTTGAGCAGGCGCGCCGGTATGTAGCGAGTGATGTCTATCCTAAAGCTTTGCAGATGCTTGCGGATCAACGGGTCGTTATCATTGCAGGACCGCCGGGCGTCGGCAAGACGACGCTCGCAGATCTGCTGCTCTACGCGCACCTCGAGCAGGGGTATCAGGCCGTCCTAATCCAGCGCGACGTCGAGGAGGGCGAAAAGCTATTCCAGCCTGGCTTACGGCAGATTTTCTATTTTGATGACTTCATGGGTGCGACTTTCGCCGGGGACCGCGTTCACGGCTCCAACGACCGCGCGCTGCTCAACTTTATTGCGATGGTCAGGGCGACGCCCGACGCGCGACTTGTGCTGACCACCCGCGAGCATGTCTTCGCCCAAGCGCTTGGCCGCTCCGAACGACTTCGCCATGCCGGGCTGGATGATCTGCGTGTCATGTTGAACATGCCGAGCTACACGACGATGCAGCGTGCCCGCATCCTCTACAACCACCTTTACTTCAGCGACCTGCCCGACGTTTATCGCGACGAGCTATTGCGCGGTGAATTCTACATGCGGATCGTCAAGCATAAGAAGTTCAATCCGCGCCTAATCGAGTGGCTGTCATCCTACCGCCGACTGAAGCAGGTCCCGGTCAACAGCTATCGCGGCTTCGTCGATAATCTCCTGTGCGATCCATCCGAAATTTGGCGCCACGCCTATGAGCAGGAAATCTCCGACGCGGGCCGCTCGGTGCTGCTCGCCATGCGCACTCTCGGCGGTAAATGTGGTGGGCGCGTGCTGGAAGACGCCTTCGGGCCGCTCCACGCGCATCGCGCCGCGCGTTACAACTTCTCGACACGGCCCGACGATCTCAGAGCTGGCATCCGCGAAGTGGTGAATAGCTTCATCAAGCCCTGGGGTCAGGAGGGGTTCGAGGTTATCGATCCTTCCGTGCTCGATCTGCTCAATGCCGTCGCGCGCGGCGCGCCGGACAACGCCGTCGACATGATCGAGGGAGCGGCACGCTTTGAGCAGATCGAGCAAATTTGGAGCTTAGCAAAAGCCGAGCAGGGCGGGAAAATCTTGGCCGCGCTGAAACGCGATTCACAGCGGATCGCGCCATCGATTGCCCGGTCGGCACGCCAACGTCGTCGGATCACCATGGAGGGTGGCGGCACCGCTTACTACGGTCCGACATTTGAACAACGTCTCGCGATCATCGTCGAGATGTCCCAGCGGCTCGGTACGTCTGAAATCGTTGCGCTGATCACACCGGCTTATGCGCGGCTGATCGAGGAATGGGACGCGGTGCGGCCAGAGATTAATGATGCGGTTGAGCTCATCCGTGCGCTAGACGCCGCGGTTTCGCTGCCCGCTGACGGCATTAGTCAGATGCGAAAGGCAGTACTTGACGCAGTCTTGGAAGAGGCGCGGACTGGCTGCCGATCGGACGAACTGCGGGAGCTTCTGTGCGTCGTTGAAATATGCGAGGGGGGGCATGAGGCAACGATCGCCATAGAAAGCTTCGACACGTATCGGCGGCGGTACTTTTCTGATGAACTTAGAGAATGCCGATCACGGGAGCAGTTTTCTGGTCTTATCGAGGACCTAGAATTTTTCCGCAGTGAGCTCGGCGTCGACGTCAACTCAATGATCCAGCGTGTCGAGGAGGCAAACGCAGAGTTCGAAGAGGACGAAGATCGGTACGCCGATCACATGCAGGATGAATGGAAAGAGCGGTCGCGTATGGAGCGGTATGGTGATCGAAGCATCTCAGAGATGTTCGGATCACTCAGGGGCAGTTGAAAATAATACGTTAAATCAACGTCAATTCTGCGTGCAACGGTAGGCAAGCCGTGCTCACAGAGGGTTGCTTGAATTTGGCCTCGACGCAAATCGCAAGTGGAAGCGTTCCGCATCCCGCCTTGGGGCGGCTGCCGTCATGTTAAAACAATCGCCAATTTTTTAACATGTGGCGAGTGTCATGTTAGCGCCTAGCAAACCCTCAGCCGCGCCCTGAGATAGTGGCACCTGGGTCAGCGGTTTTGACCACTCCAAGCGATAGTAGCCGACATGCAGAAATGATTCTGCTATGATTTGTTCATTGAATGTTCTAATCTACATCCATGCCTAAGCACCTAACTCCCAACCAAATTCTTGGCGAGATCGGCGAGAACGCAGTCCGCGGTCGATTCCTCTCGATGGGCTTCCAGTTCGACGGCCGCTCAAGACTCGAGGCTGGCATCGACGGGATTGCCGAGGTGATGGAAAAGGGTCAGCCTATGGCCCGAATGATCGCGGTCCAGGTAAAGGCCAAAGAAGATGGGCGCTACGCCTCGGAGACCGATGACGGGTTCGCTTATCTGCTTCGTCAGCAAGACCTGGATTACTGGAAGGGGTCAAACCTACCGGTGATAGTCGTCTTCTACCGGAAGTCCGACAACAGCTTCTATTGGAAGGAGGTGTCGCGGGATAACGACCAGGCGGAGCGGCGCCTGCAAATTGATAAGAGTGCCGACGTACTCGACAACACCAGCATCAATCGGCTCGCCGGGCTCACCGTGCCAAAGGCGGGTTTCGGCTACTATGTCCCTGCACTCGGCGGCGGCGAAGAAGCACTGGTCAACATACTGCCGATCGAACTCCCCAAGGAAATCTTCATAGCCTCGACGCCGTACGATGGTCGGCGTGCGACTGCAGTCCTCCTTGACGGCGAAGAGACGCCCCGCTTCGATTGGTCGATTGCAGGCGGAACGTTCTGGTCCTTCCACGATCCACGCACCTCAGCTTGTAACCAGATCGTGGATCTGGACCTAGTCGACGCAATCGACACGGAAGACTTGGCCTTCCATGATGATATCGACGAGCAGAACCGGTTCATGCACCTGCTGCGCCAGACGCTCCGGCACCAGACGCGCGAGGACCTGAATTGGAGTAAGGACAGAAAGATCCTATATTTCCGTGCACTGGAGAAGGATGCGTCGCGCAACTTCGCTTACGAATCTGCCAAGAAGAAAACCGACGCTGACGTGGTCATGGTCGCGATGAGCGACAAGGAGGAGGGCAAGGTCTCGTTCGTTCGGCACCATGCCTTCTCGCCGCGCTTCGAGCGCCTGGGCGACCGTTGGTATTTGATCATCTCGCCCACATACTATTTCACAACAAATGGATTTACCCCTCATTCGCATCCCGGAGCCTTACTAGCGGGCAAAAAACGCCTCGACAAAAGCGCTGCGCTGAGAGGCCAGGTAATTATGTGGCACCGCTTTCTAACCCAAGCCGATCGCGATGCCGACAGCACCGCAGGCGACCTGTTCGGCTCGGAGGTAGATACAGAACCAAGACTTCGTTTTGGCGAGCCACCGACCGTCGAGCTCGAAACCCGGGTGCCAGAGGATGGATGGGGAGGAGGCAAGAAGAAAGCTGACCCAGACGATCAGCAAGGTGGGCTATTCGCGTGACCAACTTTGAAACCCGCGTGTTCAAAGAACCCGAGCTGGAGTTTGGGGACCACCATCACCATCCGGATCCCCGTTTAGGGCTGTTCGAGGCAGGCCCTCTTCAGCCGTTCGTCGGGGACGTGATCAAGATCGGCGTAGTAGGCAGCGCCAAGACAATAGAGGACACCCGGAAATTTTTGGATGCAGCGGCGAGTGGCGTCGATGGCAAGTCGGAAAAGCACCCGAACATGCATCCTGCGTTCCCGGGCCTGGGCAATCAAAGCCCCTACCGCTGCCGCTTCGATATCGAGGACGGCGCCACCGCCGTGCTATCGCAGAGCAAGCTCGACAAGATTGCAAAAGAGCCTGACCATCAGAAGGCCGTCGAGATGGCGGTGGACGAGATCGTCGCAGAGCTGGAGTCCCTAGCTGATGGTGGCAACCGCCCTGATGTGGCGATCGTTGCACTGCCAGTGCGACTACTCGAGCGCGTCTGGAACGCGAAGGTCGACGCTGGCGGGACAATTGAGAAAGACGACAGCAGCGGCTCCGACGCTCCGAACTTCCGCGGCATGCTGAAGGCTCGCGCAATGCATCTCACCTTTCCGATCCAGATCGTCTGGGAGGATACGGTCGACGACAAAGTTTCAATTCCCCAGAAAATCAAGGAAAGCAGCGCCCGCAAGATCCAAGACGTAGCTGGCCGCAGTTGGAACCTTCTGACCACGCTCTACTACAAGGGGAGCGGCCGTATTCCCTGGCGGCGCCTGCCAAAGGAAGGAGATTACACCGCCTGCTACATCGGCATCAGTTTCTATCGCGAAGCTGGCGGTCAGCAGCTCTTCACCAGCGCCGCCCAGATGTTTGACGAACGCGGGCGCGGCTTCGTGCTTAAAGGCAAGCGCGCCCATACCGAGAGTCGTGGCCGCCACCCTTACATGACGCGCGAAGACGCCCGCGAGATTGTTGAGAACGTGCTTGCCGCTTACAAAACGCACCACAAGACACTTCCTGCCCGTGTGATCGTGCTGAAGACGTCGCGCTTCAAGGACGAAGAGGCCGACGGCATTCTTGAGGCTCTGGAAGCTGCCGGCACCGAAATGCGTGACTTGGTCTGGGTCCAGGAATCGTACTCGGTGAAGCTGCTCCGTGACGGGAACTACCCGGTTCTGCGTGGCACGTTCATCGACCTAGGCGGTAACGGACTTCTCTACACGAACGGCAGCATGCCCTATTATGGGACTTATCCTGGCATGTACGACCCGCGTCCGCTGCTGCTCTGTCCCCATCCGACCTGTGACAGCACCGTCGCTCAGCTGGCAGAGGAGGTTTTCTCCCTCACCAAGATCAATTGGAATTCGACCCAAATGAACCAGCGCCTACCTATCCCAATCCGGGCCGCACGAATGGTGGGCGAAATTCTAAAATACATGAAAGAAGGTCAGGTCGAAAGCACAGACTATCGCAAGTACATTTGACCGGCCGTGATTTGCTCCCATTGCGGATTTACCGGAATAAGGCGCTTTGGCTCGTTTCACGCGAACGATTCCAAAGGCCGACGGCTCAAGTCGGGATAGGACTACGTGCTCAGCCCCCCACCCAATCGGCAATGCTTTGGGGGCTTGATCCGTTGATTTATATGCGGCCTGTGTCTCACCAGACCCGGTCGCTCACATCAAAGTGAGATCCAGATGGAGGCCGCGATATAACGCTGCGAAGCACAAGGCCAGCGAAGCGCCCCGACACCGTCGTTCGCAAGCTCGTTTCGCAGGATCCAATAGCGTTCCTAGACTTCGGTTTTGCACCACGTATACGTCCAACTGAATTTGCAGGGAAAGATAGTGAAAAAGAGCGCTCCAGAGACGTCACAACCAGCCCGCAGTCCTTCAGAAACTTGGCAACGAATTATCCAGATCGGTGGGCTCGAGCCAGCTGGACGCGACAATGACTTCGTTGATCTGGTCAAAACGGCGCTAGACCCGAAGGCTTTAAATATAACCGATGCGCTTACCCGATGTCCGGACAATGAAACGCTGGTGCGCGCAATGTTTGACGTGGTCGCGCCATTTAGTGCGATGTCGCAGGAGATCATCGGCTTCATGCGCGCCGCCGGCGCTCGGCGAGGAAAGGCCTCGATTCAGATCGCGATCGAAACTTCGATCCTCGGGCTTGAGCATTTCGAGGAATTCATCAGGACGCTGCGGCACGCGCCAGGAGTGACCGAAGTTTGGGATGCAACCATCGACGATGCTTTTGATCTGGCGAATGCCGCCAGGTCAAGTTTGCGGGGCGAAGCGTTGTCACAGGACGTCAAAATCTGGCTAGATAACTTCGATCGCGGCGAGTTTCGTGAACTGCCGTCTAGTCTTCACCCCGAACGTCTCGATAACGACCTTGCCGATCTAGCTTGGGTCGCCGCCACCGCCCTCAACGCATTGCGCTCAGTCATTCAATCTCGCGACAAACGCGATTCGCTGCTGGCAAGCCACCAACTTTCTGCCATCGGTCTGGGCAAAATTCGGGATCCGATTGCTGTCGCAATGGTCGAACATGATCTGGTCGGTCCCCTGATCCGCGTCTTGGGACATGCGGCGATGGAACGAGATAACTCCGCCCTGAGCGCCGCCATTCGTCGTGTGTTCGCGCGAATTCCCCGCGTACCTGTGTCGACGACGGGGGAGTTTGAGGCGCTAGAAAAGGTGTTGTCTCTTCCGGCCTGGAAAAAACGCTTTGAGGTATACGCGGTGTGGATCGCCACACGCATCGTAAGCGCGATCGAGCCGGAGCGAGTAGCAGTCCACACCGATGCGCAAGGCGCCCTTCCCTTCGCCTTTCAGGAGACCCAGCTCGCCACGATCGAGAGCGCCGAAGGCGAGAAGTTTCTTTGGGCGGAGCGACGAGAGCGATGCATCGACCCGATCGGCAAGAACCGTACCAATAACGTTCAGCCTGACTATGGTTTGTGGGCAGGGCCGAAAGGGGCCGATCGTTGCGATCTTATCATCGAGGTCAAACACTATAAGACGCCTGCGGTGACCACGTTCGGTGCCGCGCTGGTAGACTATGCCAAGGCTCACCCGCACGCGACAACCGTGCTTGTAAACTATGGGCCTAAGGCAGGGGTGGCTGACCATGAAAAATGGGCTCATTACGGCGTCTTGGATCGCTGTCACGTGACCTGACCCCCTGATTTTCCTCCAGTCTCGATTAGAGTCCGGCCCTGACAGAAGGACGGACGAGATGAAGAGAACGAGGTTTACAGAAGAGCAGATCATTGGCGTGCTGAAGGAGGC
>JAIXSY010000026.1 GCA_027484445.1 Verrucomicrobiaceae bacterium | reverse complement strand
CGACAGGCCATGCGAAAGTAGGACGCCGCCAGATTACAAACCCCTCTCCGAAAGGTTAGGGGTTTTTTCTTCCCTATCCCCATTCTCCTCTTTACAGATCGACTTTTCGGAGATTTATGGTTCAACCTATGACCCCAGCCGAAGTTCAAGCCATCAATCAGCAACTCCAAGGCAGCAGCCCTGGCGAAATCGTCTCCTGGGCACTCAGGAAGGGTAAAGCAGTCGTCACGACTAATTTTCGGCCTTACGAAGCCGTCATTCTTCATCTGGTGACACAGATATCTCCGAAAACAGAAGTTTTGTGGGTGGATCACGGTGCCAATTTTCCGGAGACTTATCGTTTTGCGGAGTCATGCCGCCAAAGACTCGAATTGAACCTGAGACCCTATCTTCCACTGATGACCAGCGCGCATTGGCTCGCACTGAATGGTGGGCAATTGCCAATGCCGGATGAAGTCGAGCGTGTCGAATCTTTCAGCCGAATCATGAAGCTCGAGCCGTTTGTGCGCGGCATGAAAGAGCTAGCACCTCAAGTCTGGATCACTGCACTGCGGAGGGAGCAAAACCCACAGCGCGCAGCGACCCTTCAACACGTCATGTGGGATGAGAAATTCAATTGTCTGAAGGTCAATCCGATCTTGGATTGGACGCCTGTGGAGCTAGAAGCTTATTTGGCAGAACATCAGTTGCCCAACGAGCGCACCTATTACGACCCAGCCAAAGGGGATGAAAAGCACGAATGTGGTCTTCATGCCAAGCTCGTCACAGACTCCAAGTAATCGTTCGAACCGCCCACTCTCCCGAATCATGTCCGCCATTACGCACCTGCAATATCTCGAAAGCGAAGCGATCTACGTGCTTCGAGAAACGGCAGCCCAATTCCAAAAACCTGCGCTTCTTTTCTCGGGTGGCAAAGACTCCATCGTCATGGCTTGGCTAGCCCGTAAGGCTTTCTATCCAGCGCGAATGCCCTTCAAGTTGCTGCATGTGGACACGGGACACAATTTTCCGGAAGCCATGACTTATCGCGATTGGTTCGTTCAGGAAATTGGTGCACAGTTGGTCGTAGGCAGTGTCCAAAAAAGCATCGACGATGGTCGTGTGCAGGAGGAAAAAGGCCCCTACGCCAGCCGTAACAAGCTACAGACGGTGACGCTTCTCGATACCATTGAAGAGCATCAATTCGACGCATGCTTGGGTGGAGGCCGCCGCGATGAAGAGAAGGCGCGCGCCAAAGAGCGCTTCTTCAGCCATCGCGATGAGTTTGGTCAATGGGACCCCAAAAACCAGCGCCCTGAGCTCTGGAACATCTTCAATGGTCGCAAGCACTTCGGAGAACACTTCCGCGTATTCCCGCTCAGCAACTGGACTGAGATGGACATCTGGCAATACATTCGCCAAGAAAACATACCGCTTCCTAGCCTCTACTTTAGCCACAAGCGCAAGATCATTGAGCGCCATGGACAGCTCCTCGATACAGAAACAGGATTCATTCCTTTGTTGGATGAAGAGAAGCCGCAGGTGAAAGAGATGATCATTCGTTTCCGCACCGTCGGAGATGCGACCTGCACCGGGGCTGTGACCAGCACAGCTTCGACCATTGATGAAATTGTGGCTGAAGTCGCTGCTGCCCGCCAAACCGAGCGCGGCACGCGCGCGGATGACAAACGCTCGGAGACGGCCATGGAAGACCGAAAGAAAGAAGGTTATTTTTAATCGGACGCAGAACCCCACTTCACCCTTTTCCGAGCTTATCTATGGACGTTCTCGTCAACCCTACTGAATCCAGCCTTCTCCGCTTCACCACTGCCGGCAGTGTGGATGATGGCAAAAGCACGCTGATTGGTCGCCTGCTTTACGACTCCAAATCCATCTTTGAGGATCAATTGCTTGCGGTGGAGGAGTCCTCCAAACGCCGTGGCGATGCCCATGTGAACTTGGCATTGTTGACGGATGGCCTTCGTGCTGAGCGCGAGCAAGGCATCACGATTGATGTGGCCTATCGCTACTTTGCGACTCCGAGGCGGAAGTTCATCATCGCGGACACACCGGGGCACATTCAGTATACACGAAACATGGTCACGGGTGCCTCGACGGCAGATCTGGCCATCATCTTGGTGGATGCGCGCCTTGGCGTCATTGAGCAGACCATGCGCCACACATACTTGGCCAGCCTGCTTCGCATCAGTCAGATCGTTCTGGCGGTGAACAAAATGGACCTGGTCGATTTCGACGAAGACACCTACCACAAGATCGTGGCAGATTACATGAAGTTCGCGAATGGCCTGGATTACACCCCGAACATTCGTCCGATCCCGATCAGTGCCTTGAATGGAGACAATGTGGTCGAAAAATCCGAAAACACCGAGTGGTATGATGGCCCCAGCCTACTCCAGCACTTGGAGACCGTTCAGGTTCATGCGGAGACGGCTGCGGACAAAGCACGCTTCCCTGTTCAATGGGTCATTCGTCCGATCTCCGACGCGGATGATGCCAAGCTAGGCAATCTGCATGATTACCGCGGCTTTGCGGGGCGCATGGCCAGTGGAACCTTCCATGTCGGCGATGAAGTCTCTGTGCTTCCCTCCGGAATGAAGACACGCATCACCGGCATTCATACCTTTGCCGGAGAGCAAAAAACGGCCATTCCCCAGCTGAGTTACAGCATCACTGTCGCGGATGAGATCGACACCAGCCGTGGCGGCATGATCGTAAAGGCTGCCGAGCCAGTTCACACGGAGCATGAGTTCGATGCCATGATCTGCTGGTTTGCAGACAAAAAGACGCTCAAGCCGCGCGGGCGCTTCCATCTTCGTCACACCACGAATGAGGTGCGTGCCGTGGTCACGGATGTCCTCTACAAGGTGAACATCAGCACCCTGGAGAAATCCCAGGAAAGCCAGGAGTTCAGCCTGAATGACATCGGCTGCATCCGACTCCGTACCTCTTCCCCGATTTTCTTTGATGCTTACGCAGAAAACCGCACGACAGGGAGCTTCATTCTCGTGGATGAGCAGACCAACAACACCGTGGCAGCAGGCATGATTCTGAAGCCTGTGGCGGATGGTTTTGATGAAAGCTCGGAAATCTCGATTTAAACCAGATAGCGCAGTTCTATGGGGCAGGAATGCCCCGCTACTGGGAAGAACTAAACCCGGGTTGAATGCAGCCAGCGGTCTTCGCTGCGCGCCGGGTCGTCATCCGCAATGCCTGAGCGCAAGAAAGGCTGCCTGAAGCTCTCAGGCAGCCTTTTTCCTTTCGGCAGAAAGCGGTTAGACCACGATTTCAAAGACAGCCTCGACCTCGACGGCAGCTCCCGTAGGCAACTGTGCAAAGCCGAGGGCGCTCCGGGCATGGTAGCCATCTCCGTCCTTGCCGAAGATGACATGGAGCAAATCGGAGCAGCCATTGATGACGAGATGCTGATCCGTGAAATCCAGTGTCGAGTTCACACAGCCGAGCACTTTGATGACGCGCAGGCCATCCAGCGTGCCGTGCGTGTTCCAGACCGACCGCAGGATCTTTTCTGCGCAGTTGCGTGCTGCTTTGTAGCCGTCATCGACCGTGAGACCGTCGCCCAGCTTTCCCTTCAGATCGCTGACATGGCCTGAGGTGATGAGTTGATTGCCGGAGCGGATGCAGAGGTTCAGGTAGCCGGGGCTTTGTTTTTCAAAGAGGATTCCTTGGGCTTCAGCGTTCTTTTGGTATGACATGAGGATGGGTGGGCACTACGATCCTCGTGCAGTCTTGCTTTCTGGCAAGCTGTGAGAAACTGCCTGAAAAACCTCGCTGCCTGAATTTCATGAATGCACGATTTTCTTTGCTGATCTGGTCTGCCGTTTGGCTTTGTCTGCCTGCTTCGGCGCAAAGAGAGGAGGCGACGACTCGGGACGCTAGGTTTCGCCAAACGGTCGAGGAAAAATTCGCCGACTGGGTGGAACTGAGGCGCGACATTCATCGGCACCCTGAGCTTTCGAATGAAGAAAAGCGCACCTCAGCCTTGGTCGCAGAACGCTTGAAGGCGCTCGGTCTGGAAGTGAAAACGGGAGTGGCGAAGCATGGCGTGGTCGCTTTGCTGAAAGGTCAAAGCGAAGGACCCTGCGTCGCAGTGCGTGCGGACATGGATGCGCTGCCGATCAAAGAGCTGCGTAGCACGCCCTATCGTTCACAGAACCCTGGGGTCATGCATGCCTGTGGCCATGATGTGCACACCACCTGTGCTTTGGCCCTGGCAGAGCTTTTGCATCGCCACAAAGACCAGCTTCGTGGCAGCGTGAAGTTTCTCTTTCAACCCGCTGAAGAGGCCATGCCAGCCACGTTTCAAGGCGATTGGGGTGCCAAGCTCATGGTCGCCGAGGGGGCTATGGAAAGCCCAAAACCCATCGCTGTCTTCGGCCTACACACCGCGGCCATCGTCCAGCCTGCGGGAACCACCGACGATGACGTGCATTACTTGAAAGCGGGCCAGATCGGTTACACGCCGGGAATCGACAATGCCAACAGCGACCGCTTTCACATCACCATCCATGGCAAGATGGCGCATGGATCTGCCCCGCACAAAGGTGTCGATGCCATCGCGGTGGCGGCGGAGGCCATCATGGCGCTGCAGCTCATCAAGAGCCGCCAGACGAACACGCGCCAGCCGCTGGTGATCAGCATCGGCACGATTCAGGGCGGCCAGCGGGAGAACATCATCGCCGAAAAGGTGGAAATGGGCGGCACGGTGCGCACCTACGATGCGGCTTTTCGCGATAGCGTGATCGAGCAGATGCATCGGGTGCTGAAAGGCACCACCGAGGCGCATGGAGCGCGGTATGAGATGGATTATCGCAAGACTTATCCTAGCATCATCAACGATCGAAAGCTCGTCGAGGCCACCTTGCCCTCGTTTCGTCGTCTGTTCGGCTCAGAGAACGTGCTAGAACTCATCCCAGGCATGGGTGGCGAGGACTTTTCTTTCTTTGCTCAAGTCGTGCCGGGTTTTTACTTCCGTCTCGGTGTCGCGAATGAAGAAAAAGGCATCACCGCAGGCGGTCACACACCACTGTATGATTGCGATGAAGAGTCCATCAAAACGGGCGTTCTCGCGCTGGCGGCTGCCGTTTGTGACAGTCTCGCAGCAGCGACTGTGAAGTGAGCCATGGGTGCCGTTCAGGCACGCAGTGCCCAATCGAGCAGTGACTGAGCATCACGCCAGACACCGGACTCCGTATCATTCAGCACCACTACGATTCGCCGTTTGCCATTGCGCTCACCACTGGCCACGAGGCAGTAACCGGCTGCATCGGTGTAACCGGTCTTCATGCCATCGCAGTAGGCTGCGTTGCGCAGCACACGATTGGTGTTCGAGAGCTCTGTCACACGTCCTGTGGGCCACTTGAAGGTGTAGTTTTGCAGCTTTACGATCTCGCGGATTTCCATCAGCTTGTCGCACTCACGAGCGATCACTCCTAGATCGCGGGCGGTGGAGTAGGGCTCATCACCATCGCGGGAAGGCAGGCCGTGGGGATTGCGGTAGTGGCTGTTTTGCAGGCCCAGCTGCTTGCAGCGCGCGTTCATCTTTTCCACAAAGGCCTCCACGCTGCCTGCATTGTCGCGCGCTAGCGCTTGGGCGATGTCGTTGGAGCTTTTCACCAGCACGGCGCTCAGCAGTTGCCTGCGGCTGAATTGCTCTCCTGCCTTGATGCCGAGCCTCACCGGTGCGCATTGCGTGTCGCTCTGCTCCACAGTCACCATCTTGTCCAGATCTCCGGCCTCCACCACGAGCAGCGCGGTGAGTAGCTTGGTGGTGCTGGCGATGGCGCCGCGCTTGTCGGCATTTTTCTCCCAGATGACTTCACCGCTCGCAGGATCGATGATGATCACACGATCGGCGAGGACTTGAGGGATCGGCCCGCGCAGCTCCTTCAGTTCGATCAGTCGGCGCACGCGCTTGGTCTTTTCCAGTTCATCGGCGAGTTGCTTTTGCAGCAGCTCCATTGTCTTTTCTTTAGACACTAGATCCAGGCGCTGGCCTTCCACGATCTGCCGCTGCTTGGCGATCTCTGCCTCGCGCCGGATGAGGTCTGCCTCCTTGGCGTTCACCTCTTCCTCGCGCCACTTTAGGCGGGCTTCTTTTTCAGGATCATCGCAGCCAGTGGACAGCAGGACCAGCGCGGTGGTGAGCAGGGATGTTCGGAAAAGGTTCACGGCGGGAAATCACAGAGGTTAAAGCTCGGCCAGGATTTGCTTCAGTCGTGCGGCGGGCCACTGGCCAGGAGCATTCGACGCGCCAATGAAGCCGTAGTTCAGCAGGCTGCCGGCCTTTGCAAGCACCAAGCGCGACGTGCGGCCCCAGGGTCCCATGCCCATCGTCGAAATGCGCAGCCGCAGAGGCGCAGCAGTGATTTGCAGCAGGCGGATCAGATCGTCGGGTGAATTCAGGTAGGTGGCCAGCTTCACCGCATCCAGCCCTGCGGTTTGGGCAAAGTCGATCGCCCCGCGCAGCACCGCATCGCCCGGTGTGGCCTGAAAGTCGTGAAACGAACCCATCACCTTCACGCCCTGCGCATGGGCGCGGGAGATCAGCGGCTTCATTTCCACCGCACTGCGCAGCTCGATGTCGATCAGCGTCGCCACATCGATCAGCGGTTCGATCAAGGCCATCCGCCCTGCCGCATCCACGCTCCCTTGGCCACCCTCCGCCGGGTGTCGGGCCGTCAGCAAAATCGGCTTCGCGGGTTCAGCCGCCTGGAGTCTCTCACGCAGAGCCTCCGCAGTCATCCGCAGGGTGTCCAGCCTTAGCTCGATCAAGTCGCAGCTCGCCTCGCGCTCGGCAGTGGTCATGGCCGTCCAGGCCTCCAGGGCAGCGGTATCCGGGATCACCCCGACGGTGAGCGGCCGTGTGGACTGTAGAGGGCTCTGGGTAGAAACAAGTTGTGCCATTCGCTAGGAATGTTATAAATTTAATAGAAATGAACTAAGTTGGAAAACTCACTTCCATAACATGCTGGGACGAAGACAGGAAATCAATTTGCAGCTGACGGAACTGCTCGACAGCGCGCTCCTTGCCTTCTGCCTTTGGTTTGCCCACTTCCTGCGCTCCGTGTTTGGGCCCTACGTCTGGCCAGAGCTCGTCGCGATTCCCCCGCTGGATGAATTTTACTGGGTCATGTCCGTGGTCGTGCCCTTTACCCCGCTTGTGCTGGAGTACCGCGGCTTTTACTCCCACCTCTACCACAAAACTCCCGCGAAAAGCCTGCGCCAGCTCGCCGAGGCACTCATGATCATGGGCACCCTCATCGGCGCGCTCATGATCTTCCTAAAGTGGGACGTGCCCAGCCGTGCCGTCGTACTGCTCGCCATCGCCCTATCGTCTGCGGCTCTCTTGCTGCGTGAAGGTTGGCAGAAAGAGCAGCTCCGCCGCCGTCTCGCGACAGGTCGTGGACGCGAGCGCGTCATCATCGCTGGAGCGGCCCAGGACCTCGACACCTTTGCCCGGCAGATGCCGCCTGAACAGCGCGCCAGCCTCGACATTGCTGCCAGCATCGACATCACCCAGCAGCCCGTCGCGGATCTCGTCGCGGCCATGCACGACACGGCCGCCGCTCGTGTCATCTTTGCCGCGCAGCACGTGCATTTTGGCAAGATCGAAGAAGCCGTGCAGGCCTGTGAGACCGAGGGGGTGGAGGCCTGGATCACCGCCGACTTTTTCCAGACCGCCATCGCCCGGCCTACCTTTGACATGTTGGGCGGACGCCTCATGCTCGTTTTTCACAGCACTCCCCAGGCCTCTTGGGCGCTGCTCTTCAAAGACATGCTCGACCGCCTCGGCGCCCTGCTCCTCCTCGTCCTCGCGTTGCCCATCGGGCTCGTGGCCGCCCTCGGCATCCGCCTCTCCTCCCCCGGGCCCGTCTTCTTTCGCCAAGAGCGCGCCGGCCGCCATGGCCAGCCCTTCCTGATGTGGAAATTCCGCTCCATGCACCAGGGCGCCGAAGCCCGCCGGGCAGAGCTAGAGGGGCTGAACGAAATGACCGGCCCTGTCTTCAAGATCAAAGACGACCCACGCATCTTTGCCTTCGGCCGCTGGCTGCGGAAAACCAGCATCGACGAGCTGCCGCAGCTCCTCAACGTCCTGCGTGGTGAGATGAGCCTCGTCGGTCCACGCCCCTTGCCTGTGTACGAGATCGAGCGCATCGAAAAGCACGCCCAACGTCGCCGTCTGAGCGTGAAGCCTGGCCTCACCTGCCTGTGGCAAGTCACCGGTCGCAACGGCATCACCAACTTCGAGGAATGGGTCGCCCTCGACCTCAAGTACATCGACAACTGGTCTCTCTGGCTCGACGCCAAAATCCTCCTCCAGACCATCCCCGCCGTACTCAGGGGCCTGGGGGCATCCTGAGGTGTGAGAGGCAACACTCCCTTGATCCCCTTGCGCGCTTGTGGCAGGGACCGCTTCATGTCTGGTGCACCTTTGGCCATCCGTCGTTTTCGGCTCACTGCTTGGGCAGAGGCGGTGTCGTATTTGCTGCTGCTCGGGGTGGCGATGCCGCTGAAGTATCTCTGGGGCTGGCCGCCGGGCGTGCGGATCGTGGGCATGATCCATGGGCTGCTGTTTGTGCTATTTTGCCTGACGCTGGCCCAGGCGATGGTGGCGGGGCGCTGGTCCTTGCGGCGTGGGGTGGCGATGTTTCTGGCCTCGCTGGTGCCGCTGCTGCCTTTCTGGCTGGATGCAAAGCTGCGCCGCTGGGAGGAGGAGGCCGCACAGGATTTGCGCTAAGCCACCGCACTGGAAAGACGGCGCTCCTTTCTTTGGCGCTCGACTTGCCCCAAGACGTTTGAGAGGGCTGATCCTAGGCCGGTCTGGGAAAAAATATCGAACCTTGGCCCGATCTCTGCTTGCAAGATTCCTTGCCTCAGTGAAAAAGGGCAGGGGCCAGTCACCGGGGCCACGACCCAACCATGGCAGATCAAGGACTCTATCAAACGCAGACGCAGAAGCTCGCCATCGGGCCGCAGATGCAGCAGAGTTTGCAAATCTTGCAAGCCCCGACGCTGGAACTCCGGCAGATCATCCAGCAAGAGATCGAGATCAATCCCGTGCTGGAGCTGGAAAGCCCTGAGGTTTCTCTCGATGAGGCGGTGCCCGATGATCCAGACAGCCGTGAGGAACGGGATGAACTGGACGTGATCTCCCAGATGGATGAGGAGTGGCGGGAATACTGGGCGCAAAGTCGGATGCAGTCGGGCAATCGTACTTCCGAGGAGCAGGAGCGCTGGCAGTTCCTCATGGACAGCATTGTGGCTCCCACCACGCTCCAGGAGCATCTCATTTCCCAACTGCGCACGGCAGAGAATGCCGATGCTGCTTTGATCAAAGAGACCGAGTTTCTCATCGGTAGCCTGGACGATCGTGGCTTCCTGAACACACCGGTGGAGGAGCTGAGCCTGCAGCACGGCATCCCATTGGATGATCTACAGCGTGCCAAGAACCTGCTGACCACCTTTGACCCTGTGGGTGTCGGTGCGGATGACCTGCGTGAGTGCCTGCTGATCCAGTTGGAGCGGCTAGGCAAGCGCCAGAGCCTCGCCTACCGACTGGTGGACATGCACCTGGATGATCTGGCCAACAAACGTTACCCCGTGCTCTCGCGAAAGCTTGGGGTGCCCATGGACCAGATCTCGCGCGCGGCGGATTTCATCAGCACCCTGGACCCACGCCCAGCGTCGCGCTTTACTGCCAGCACAAACAATTACGTGACGCCTGACATCATCGTGGAGCGTCAGGGCGGCGAATGGGTGCCGGTGATGAACAATGACGACCTGCCTCATCTGCGCCTCAGCCATGCCTACAAGGACATGCTGAGCCAGCCAGAAAGCAGCGCAGAGGTGCGCAATTACATCCGGGACAAGCTGCGCAGCGGCAAGTTCCTCATCCGCAGCATTCAGCAGCGTCAACAGACCATTTTCAAGATTGCCTCCCAGATCCTAGCGCATCAGCGTGAGTTTTTGGACAAAGGCACCGGTTTCCTGCGTCCTCTGAACATGGCCCAGGTGGCTGAAGAAGTGGGCGTGCATGAGACCACTGTCAGCCGAGCCATCGCCGGGAAATACATGGCCACCCCGCATGGCGTCTTTGAGCTGAAGTTCTTCTTCAGCCACGGCGTGAAGACCGACTCCGGCGAGGACCTCAGCAACACTAGCGTGAAAAACGCCATCGCCGACCTGATCAAGAGCGAGCCCAAGGCCAAGCCCCTCAGCGACGACAAGCTCGCGAAGATCCTCGACCAGCAGGGCATCAAAGTCGCCCGGCGCACCGTGGCGAAGTATCGCGAGGCGCTCGGCATCCTGCCCAGCCACCTGCGGAAGTCCTTTTCCTGAGCATCGTGCCCATCAGCGCCCGCGCTTCGGACCGGCGATGAGTTTTTCGGTGGCGGCGGGCAGGGTTTCTCCCCCACCGGCCACGCAGTGTCACGGATTCGGGTGATGGTTCATTCCACAGCCCTTAATCGCAGTCGTCGCAGCGAATACATCGCCTGCTCACTCTGGCTGATCCTGCGTGCCCCCGCTTTGCGCTTGGGGCCAAACTGATCTCGGTTTTGGGTAAAGACCGCTTCCACGAAGTCTTTGCTCCCCAGCACCAATCCATCGCTGAAATAGCGCACTCTCAGCCGCACCATCTCTTCGGGGCTCAGCTTGCCCTTCTCGGCCAAGGTCTTCCGTGCGGCTTCAGCGGTCACACCTTGACGCACCACGTTTTCATTCTGGGCATCTTTGACCTCCACGCCGCTGCTGAAAAGCAGGCAGCGATAGGCCTCCGCTCCCCCGCTTTTCTCCCAGCCATCCACCGGCGTGCCAGTGACCTTGCTCAGTCCGCGTTGGGCCCTGCGGACACCGCTCACCGCTTCGGCATAGCCACACCAGCGATAGTCCTTCGGATCTTCCACCAGCCCCGCACGCACAGGGTTGAGATCGATGTAGGCCGCCATCGTATGCAGCGGCTCACCCTTGCCTTCGACCAGCACACTTTTGTAGCGATCCATCCACAGCGTCCCCCGGCGTTCACGGCGCTTGTTGAACCAGCGGCTGAAGCGCTCCTTGACCTGCTTCACATACATCGACAGATCGCAGAACCGCTTCTTGATCGCCTCCAGCTTCTCCTGCACCAGCGATTCCATGCCCAGCTTCCTCATCTCGGCAAATTCAGTGCGCAGCAGGCCGACATAGGTCTTGCTGTAGAGCACCTGGAGATGCTCCAGCAGCTTCTCCTCACCCGCAGGCCCGGCGAATCTCTCCAGCCAGATCTCCCGCTTCGGCACCTCGACCAGAGCGTGAAAGTGATTGCCCATCACACAGTAGGTGACTAGCCTCACACCACAAAAGTCCGCCATCCGCCACAGAACACGTTTCAGAGCTTCCTTTTCGACATCGTCAAAGAAGACCTCGCCACCGCAAGTGCGTGACATGACGTGGTAGCAGTAGCTTTCAAACGGTCCCTTGCCGAGGATGCGCTTCCGTCCACCCGACCAAGAACGCGCCGCCGGATAGGGAGCCGTTTTGGCATTGATGCCGACGAGCTGCTCTTCCAGTGGATCGAGTTGGTTATCAGAGACTTGGGTGACCTTCATGCGGGCAAAGGGTGATCAAAAACGGAAACGATACAAGCACTGTTTGCCTGGCATCTTTTTCTCTCGACTGCCAGCCGACACCCTCAGCGAAAGCGAGGTGGCCGCCATCCTCGCCGTGCCGAGCATCGCCGATCCCCTGGGCGTGCGTGACCGCGCCATGCTGGAGCTGCTTTACTCCACCGGCATCCGCCGCGCCGAGCTGGTCCGTTTGCAGTTGCGCGACCTGCACCGCGAGCGGCGGACGCTGCACGTCACCGGCAAGGGCAACAAGGAACGCATCGTGCCCGTCGGCGAGCGGGCGCTGGCCTGGATCGAAAGCTACCTCGGCAGCGTGCGCCCCCTGCTCGCGATCCATGCCGAGGAACAAGCCCTGTTCATCACCGGCTACGGACGCGGGTTTAGCGCCAACAGCCTCGGCAACCTCATCAAGCAGCACATCGAAAAAGCCCACCCAGGCCGGGCGGGCAACTGCCACCTGCTGCGCCACGCCTGCGCCACGCACATGCTCGAACACGGGGCCGACGTGCGCATCATCCAGCAGTTGCTTGGACACTCGAAGCTGGAGACGACGCAGGTGTACACCGAGGTTAGCATCAAGCTGCTGCAGGACGTCCACGCCAGGACACACCCGGCGAGCCAGGCCGCAGCGAATGCCGCTTAAAAGCTCCTTCCTTTAGCCGCTGGAGACTGCTAAAAGGGGACAATGTCCCGCCTGGTGTCCATGTTCATGCTCTGGTTGCTGCTGCTCCTTGCAGCCGCGCCCGCATCGGCGGTGATGGACGTGCAGCCGAAAAACGGCACCTGGGAGCTGCCCGCATCGAGCTACGACCTCGCGCCAGATGTGCGCGACGGCCCCAACCTCTATGCCTATGTGAAACAGAATCCTTGGACCAAGTTTGATCCTCTGGGGTTGTGGGAAGATGACGGCGATGGTGATCTCTATACTGGTTTTAGCGCACGAGGAGCCAGAGCCGTTGAGGGTAAGCTTAATCAGGTCGGGAGTGCCGTAGAAAGCAGCGTAGTTACTGCGGCCAAAGTGGCGCCTCGAATGGCGGCAGAGGCAGGGGCGAGCATGATTCCAGGTGTCGGTGAAGTTCAAGACATGAGTGTGATCGCTGATCCGAAATCATCTCGAGGTGAGAAGTTGGCGGCAACCATCAGCCTTGGTTTAAATGGCCTTACGGAAGGCGGGCTGCCAAATGCTGGTGCGTTCATCCGAGGCAAGCGCGCAGCGACTCTATCCGATAACGTAGTGAACGGAGCGAGACGCGAAGCGGAGGTTGCCGCTGAACTCGTCAAAGAGAACCCTTCTAAGCTCGTTCAGGGCCAACGAACCCTCGTGGACGCTAATGGAAAGAAAGTTGTTGATCCTATTACCGGCGAAGGCCGCCGTGTTGATCATGCAGTAATCGATCCAGGAACCAACACTGCAAAGACTTTTGAGACTACAGGTCCTGCCGTTGATAAGCGACTTCAGCTTCAGAAGGAACAAAGAATCCGCGAGCAAGGGGGAACCTTTGTGAAAGACAAAACCACCAAGCAACCAGTGCCAGTTGAAGACGTGTCTGAAGTAAGGAGGAAACCATAATCATGGATGCTCCCGTCTTTACCATCACCAGTTTTCAATGGATGCAGCAAGTAGAAAGGCGACTCGCTGCAGCTGATCTCGATAGTGATTCGGATCAAGTCATCATCACCAAACTTTCTTCTTTGGCTAAGTTTTTGGACGCGAAAAAGCTGACGCGCGCTCCTTTGCTCTCAGCTAACGAGAACATTGGTCGAGACTTTGTTTTAAGATCGGATCAGCTCACAGAAAAAGGCATTGAGTTTATCCGACAGAGCTTCGAGAAGTGGCAGCGCCAAGCGAAGTCACCTGATGACATTCGACCTCTGGAGAAAATATGGTCGAAGATGGTTCAAATGTAAAAGTGCTTAGCAGCCAAATTTGCCACCTTAGCTTGTCGCGCCGCAGGCGTGTTCCTCGGCCGACCAGCCCCCGAAGTCTTCCGTCCCTGCCGCTTAGATGCATCCTGATTTGATGCCCCGTTTGACGGCATCGACGAAAGCCTCGGCGTGGCAGAGGAGACGGATGTGGTCGAGGTGGCGGGGTTTGGCGCGTGAGGGTGGGCGGAACGCGGGGATGAGTTTGGTGGAGGCGGTGGAATAGCAAAACCCCTGCTCAAGCCAGACTTGTTCGCCTTCGTGTTCGCGCCATTCGCCGGGCTGCCACTGGAGGGCGTGGAACCTTTTCGGCCGCCGTGGTGGGCGCTTTTCAATTGCTCCCACCAGAGGCGGTTTCCGAGGACGGCGGGGTGCTTGATGAGGATGCCGTACTCGGGGCCGGGGGCGGGCTGGCGTGGGTTGATGTTTTTGAAGAACTGCCGCCACCTGCGGCGCTCGATGTCGATGCGCCTCTTTTTGCGGGCGAGGCGGCGGACTCTGACGCCTTGCTGCGGGGTGAGTTCCAGCGTGTGGAGTTCGCCGACGGGGAGGCGCTTTTTGGCAAAGGTGCCCCAGTACCTGCCGGTGAAGTCGCCGGGCCTGGTCTGGTCGTTTTTGGCGATGTAGGAGGCCATGTAATGGATGAACCCGCCGTGGTGCTTGATGGATCGATCTCACAGGCGGCGGAGCCGTGGTGCGCGCCGTTGTGGGCGAGGGCATACCAGCGGGCGGTGATCCACTGGCGGAGGGAGGGCAGGTCATCGGGAGGCAGGCCGAAGGCGAGGAGGTGGAAGTGGGCGGCGCCTCGTTTTTGGAACTCGAGCTTCCAGACGCCGGAGCATGAGGGGGGTGCCTGCCGAGGGCCTGGTTGAAGACGCGGAGGTGGTTTTTGTAGATCCTGAACTGCTTGGGTGCGGGGAACTTGGCCTGATGCGGGAGCAGTGCCTTCTGGAGGGTGTGGGGCAAGAGCCCTGGTTGTGGGCCTTTTCGGCGGATGAGCTGGGGGTTCAGCGGCCGCGTCTGAGACCGGCGGTGAGTTTTTCTCCGGCGGTGCGTAGGGTTTCTTCTTTTTTAGCAAAGTGGAAGCGGATGTAGCGGTGCTCGGGCTCCCGGAAGAAACTGCTGCCGGGCACGCCGGTGACGCCGACCTCGCGGGTGAGCCATTCGGCGGCGCTGGTGTCCGTCGCGAAGCCCAGGGGGGAGATGTCCAGCAGGGTGTAGTAGGCGCCCTGGGGCTCGGTGAAATGCAGCCCGGTGGCGCGCAGGCAGTCCAGGAAGACATCCCGCTTGCGGTCGTAGTCGCGCTGCAGCTCCGCATAGTAGCTGTCCGGGAACTGGAGGGCGGTAACGGCGGCCTCTTGCAGCGGCGCGGCCGCGCCGACGGTGAGGAAGTCGTGTACCTTGCGCGCGCGGGAGATCAGGGCCTCCGGCGCGATGACGTGGCCGAGCCGCCAGCCGGTGATGGAGTAGGTCTTGGAAAGGGAGCCGCAGCTGAGGGTGCGCTCCCACATGCCGGGCAGGGTGGCGAAGTAGGTGTGCTGGTGTGGGGCATAGACGATGTGCTCGTACACCTCGTCCATTAGCACAAAGGCGTCGAACTCCTCCGCCAGCCCGGCGATGAAGAGCAGCTCTTCGCGGGTGAAAACCTTGCCGCTGGGGTTGGCGGGATTGCAGATGACGATGGCTTTGGCACCGGCGGCAAAGGCCCGGCGCAGCTCGTCGGGATCAAAGGTGAAGCCGGGGGCGTGCAGCGGCACGTGCACCGGCACCGCGCCGGAGAGGATGGCATCGGCGGCGTAGTTTTCGTAAAAGGGGGAGAAGACGATGACCTTGTCCCCGGGATCGCAGGCGGTCATCATGGAGACCATCATGGCCTCCGTGCTGCCGCAGGTGACGACGAGATGGCGGTCGGGGTCGATTTCCAGCCCGGTGAAGCGCTGGTGCTTCGCGGCTAGAGCCTGGCGGAAGCGCGGCGCGCCCCACGTCACGGCGTATTGATGGTGCGGGCCGCGGATGGCTGCGGCCAGCGCGTCCACCAGCTCCACCGGAGGGTCAAAGTCGGGAAAGCCCTGGGCCAGGTTGATCGAGCCATGGCGGTTGGAAAGGCGCGTCATTTCGCGGATGACGGATTCCGTGAAGACCTCGAGGCGGCGGGCTGGCTGGGGCATGGTGCGGGGAGAGGATCAGGCGGCCTTCTTTTTCTCGATCTTTGTCTTCATGCGGATGTTCAGCATCTCGACAAAGACCGAGAAGGCCATGGCGAAATAGACGAAGCCCTTCTGGAAGTGAACGTGGAAGCCCTCCGCGATCAGCGTGGTGCCGATGAGCAGCAGGAAGGACAGTGCCAGCACCTTCACCGTGGGGTGACGGCTGATGAAGTCGCTGACGCTGCCGGCGAAGATCATCATGAAACCGACGGCGACCATGACGGCGATGACCATGACCATGATGTGGTCCACCATGCCAACAGCGGTGATGACGGAATCGAGAGAGAAGACGATGTCCAAGATGGCGATCTGGAGGAGGATCACACCGAGGGCAGCTCGACCTTTGCCTGAGTCGTGACTTTCCTCATCGTCCAGTCCTTCCACCTTGTGGTGCAGTTCCTTGGTGCTCTTCCACAAGAGGAATAGACCCCCGAGGATGAGGATGAGGTCTTTTCCAGAAATGGCATGATCTAGGACGGCGAAGAGAGGCTCTTTCAGCTGCATGACCCAGGTGATGCAGAGCAGCAGCAGGATGCGCGTGATCATCGCAAAGGCGAGACCGAGAAAACGAGCGCGAGGGCGCTCTTCCTTGGGCAGTCGATCGACGAGGATGGAGATGAAAACGATGTTGTCGATGCCGAGAACGATCTCCATGACCGTCAAGGTAAGAAGGGCGATCCATGCTTCAGGCAAGGCCAGCCAGGACATGTCGAAAGGATTCAGGGCCAGCAGGGCGGGGAAGTCAGTCATGCGCGCGGAGCCATAGAGGAGACCCAGCGCCCCGCAACTGCGGACAGCAAAAATGCGCTGGTTGGGTTTGCTGAAAAGCGACTCAGCTGGCTGCTGAATTAGCACACTGCGCCTTGATCTCCTCCAGCTCGGCCCAGCGGGTGAACTTGGTTTCCAGCTCGGCCTTTTTGGCATCTAGTTTTGCAACGTAATTTTGGATGTCTGCGCCTAGCTTCACGATCAGTGCGGAGTCGTTCAGCCCGGATTCTAGCTCGCTGATTTCGCTCTCCAGCGTGGCGATTTGACCTTCCAGCTCGGCCAGCTCCCGGGTTTCCCGGTTGGTCATTTTGCGTGGCTTGCCCGTTGGGCCCGGCTTTTCCTTTTTGGGCGCGGCGGTGACATAGGCGATCTCGGCGGCGGCCTGCTTGGCGCGTTTTTCCTGATAGTAGGTGTAGTTCCCGGCGCACTGGTGGATGCGTCCATGACCTTCAAAGGCGATGAGGCGGTCGCAGACGCGGTCGAGGAAGTAGCGGTCATGGCTGACGACGAGAACGCAGCCCTGGAAGGCGAGCACGGCCTCCTCCAGCACGCGCATGGTGGCCAGGTCCAGGTCGTTGGTGGGCTCATCCAGGATGAGGAAGTTTCCGCCGCGGCGGAGGATCTTGGCCAGCAGCACGCGGCTCTGCTCACCGCCGCTGAGTTCCTTCACGCGCATGGTCGCGCGTTCGTCGGTGAAAAGGAAGCGCCTGAGGTAGGTGCGCACGTGCAGCTTTTCATCGCCGAACTGGACGAAGTCGCTGTTTGGACCAGCCACCTCGGCCATGACGGTGTTCTCTGGGTCGAGCAGCAGGCGCTGCTGGTCCACGTAGTTGAAGACGGTGCGCTTGCCGATGCTGACGCTGCCCTCGGTGGGGTTTTGCTGGCCCATGAGTACGCGCAGCAGCGTGGTTTTGCCAAGGCCGTTGCGGCCGATGATGCCGGTGCAGGTGCCGGGCTGGAAGCTGAGGTCGAGGTGGCTGAAGAGCCAGCGGTCGCCGACCTGTGCGCCGATGTCCGTGGCGTCCACGACCACATTGGCAAGCGGCGGCGCGGGCGGGATGATGAGGTCCATGACCAGCTCCGCCTCAGGCGCGGCGATGGCGGAGACGCGTTCGAATTCATCCAGGCGAGAGCGCTGCTTCGTGCGGCGCGCGCTGACGCCGGCGCGGACGAATTCCAGTTCATGACGCAGGAAGCTTTGGCGACGGCGCTCGGAGTTGGCTTCTACGGCTTCGCGGGTGGCCTTGCTTTCCAGGAAGGCGCTGTAGTTGCCGGGATGGCTGTAGATGCGGGCGTCGTCGATTTCGATGATGCGGGTGGCGATGCGGTCGAGGAAGTAGCGATCATGGGTGACGAAGAGGACGGCGCCGCTGAAATCACGCAGGTATTTTTCCAGCCACTCGATGGATTCAGCGTCGAGGTGGTTGGTCGGCTCGTCGAGCAGCAGAAGGTCAGGCTGGGCGACCAAGGTTTTGGCGAGAGCGACGCGGCGCTTTTCTCCACCGGAGAGACCGCTGACGATGCGGTCGGGCGCGGGCAGGCCGAGCTCGTTCATGGTGGTGGCGATGCGGGTCTCCACGCCCCAGCCGTCGTGAAGCTGGATCTGGTGCAGCAGCTCCGCTTCATCCTCGGGCTTGTAGTGGCCGGACTCGTAGCGGGTCACTAGATCCAAAAGGGCGCTAGCCCCTGAGCGCACATTGTCCAGGACGGAGGCGGATTCATCCAGGGTGAACTCCTGGGCTAGGTAGCCGATGGCCATGCCGTTGCGGCGGGAGACGGTGCCGCTGTCGGGATTTTCGGTGCCGGCGATGATGCGCATGAGGCTGGTTTTGCCACTGCCATTGCGGCCGACGAGGCCTAGCTTTTCGCCCTCATGCACGCTCATGGTGGCGTCATTGAAGACCTGCTGCAGGCCAAATTGCAGGCGCAGGTCTTTGGCGGAGATGACGGCGGGGGTGGTGGGGGACATGTCAGGGGCTGATAAGCCGCTGATGCCTGCTGAATCAATGACTGTCCGCGTGGGAAGGCAGGGATTTTGATCCGATCTGCGGGCCTGAGCTTACCGGGTGGGCCCGGCTTCGGTGGCGGGAATCTGCATGAGTGGGGTGGTGTCGGGAATGCGTTGCGGAAAGGGGATGTTGAGCTTGGCTTCGAGCTTCTTGATCGTGTCGATGAGGCTAGGGGTGCGCTGCTTGGGGGATTGGTAGGACTCTCGCAGCATGGTGTAGGCGCGCTGCCAGAGTTCGGGCTTGGCGCTCTGGGCGAGCTGGTAGGCGGCGAAGCGCCAGTAGCGGTTGTTTTGGCTCAGCCGATGGACCTGGAGGTAGGCCTCGGCTGCGAGCTCGGGCTGGTGAGAGCGGCGCTCGTAGATCTCGGCCAAAGAGTTCCACAGCCGGGCTTCGTCGGGCAGATAGCGCAGGCCTTCCTTCAGGATGGCGATGCCGCGCCGGACGTGTTCTTCGTAAAGCTTGCCGCGCACCAGGGGCTGGAGCTTTTCATCATAGAGGTAGTGGGAGGCAGCATTGTAGGCCATCTGCCAGGAGGCATCGTCCCAGTAGTTCGCGTAGCCGGGCTGCAGGCTGGTGGTTAGCTGGAGCAGGCTGTCCACCTTGGCCCAGTTGACGTTTTCCCATTCGTGATAAGCCTGGAGGTAGGTGATGGAGGCGACGAGAGACCGAAGGCCGCCCAGGGAAGCCGCGAAGCCCATCTGGCTGAGGTTTTCTCGCAGCCCGAGGGCCAGCGGCGCGCTCAGCAGCTTCGCCTGGCGCAGGTGCTGGGTGCAGGCCTGCTCGAGCGGTAGCTTGGCGATGCCGAGACCGAGCAGCACGGCGAGAGCCTGGAGGGGGCGCTTCATGTCAGAGCTCTTTTTCGACAAAGAGGAGATGGGAGACCACGGCGTAGCCCAGCAGGTAAGTGCCAGCCGTGGTGGCCATGAAGCCAAATGCGGTGAGGGTGACGGCTTGGCCATTGATGACATTGTCCACGATGTCAAAAGCGCCCATGTCTGGTGTGATGATGGCGAGCAGGGCAGAGAGCCCTTTTTTCACAGCCCCTGCGTGACCCGTCAGGAAGTACTCGCGGATCAGGCCCTGACCATGCCCGATGAGGGTAACGAGGAAGCTGATGACGATGGTGAACAGGGTGCTGCTGGCGAAGCAGGAGATCATCAGCGTGAGGGCGGTGACGACGGCGGCTTTGAAAAAAATGGCCGCGACACCGAGGTGCAGGTTCCAGGTGAGGCCTTGCTTGCCGACAAAAGCTTGAAGCTGGGCGATGGCCTCAGGCGTGGCGGTGCCTTCCTGCTGCAGGGCATTCACGGACTGGGCCAAGACGAGGCTCTGGCGCAGCCAAAGCACACCGCTGAAGGCGAGGTCCATGAGGATGAGCCCAGCGCCGATGAGCACCAGCACGCCGAGCAGCTTGCCAAGCAGGTATTCATGACGAGGCACGGGCTTTGCCAAGATGGTGTAGAGCGTGCGGTCCTCCAGGTCTCGCGGCAGCAGCAGGGCAGTGGCGCAGACGGCCATGACGATGCTGAAGAGCTGGAGCGCGCCAAAGGACACGTCTTTCAGCAGCTTTAGCTGCTGCTCGGGGTTCATGACGGGAAAGGCGAAGCCTGCTGCGACGACGATGACGCAGAAGACCAGCAGGAAGGCCATGATCTTCATGCGCAGCAGCTGGGTCACCGTGGCCATGGCCAGGGTCCAGATGCGTGAGGGGGAAAACGAGGAGTGCATGGTGAGCTGGGGTTACTGGTCAGCCACTTCGAGGAAGAGTTTCTCCAGCGTGGTGCGCGGATGGCCGCTGCGAACGACTTTGGCCCCTTGGCCTTTGCTTTCCACCAGCGCTCGAATCTCAGCCAGTAGCTCAGGCGAGGCATCGGCCAGCACGAGTTCGGTCTCGTTTTCCACGGCGATGAGTTCATCGACGCGACCTTGCCGCACCATCTGACCGTGGGCCATGATGCCGACGCGGTCGCAGACCTCTTGCATCTGCTCCAGCAGGTGACTGGTCACCAGCACGGTGATGCCCTGCGATTTGAAGCTGAGGATGAGATCGCGGATTTTGCGTGAGCCAGCGGGATCGACACCAGCCGTGGGCTCATCCAGCACGATGAGACGCGGCTGGTGCAGCAGCGCCTGCGCGAGCCCGAGGCGCTGGAGCATGCCTTTGGAGTATCCCGACACACGACGGTCCGCGGCGTCTTCCAGTCCCGTCAGGGCCAGCATCTCGCGCGCCCGATCCTTCAGTTCAGCGGCCTTCATGTTGCAGAGCCTGCCGTAGAAGAGCAGTGTCTCTAGACCGTTTAGGTGCTTGTAAAAGTAGGGGTTCTCCGGCAGGAAGCCGACCTCTCGCCGACTTTCCACCAGCGTGCTGGATCTGCCAAAAATGGCCGTGCGTCCATGGGTAGGAATCACGAGGCCGAGGATGGCCTTCATGGTGGTGGATTTGCCGCAGCCGTTCGGGCCGATGAGGCCATAGACCTCGCCAGGCTGAACGGTCAGCGAAAGGTCACGCACGGCAGTGAAGGCAGCCTTGCCGAGCCCTGCCTTGAAAACCTTGGTCAGGTTTTCCACGGCGACAGCAGGGGGTTGGGGTGAGTCGGCAGCCATTGCGCTCAATGAAGGAAAGCCGAGGCGCAGTGTCAATGCGGTGTGTTCATGGGGACCGGTTTGTGAAACACAAGAAGCAGGCTGTTTTTCATTCACCTGCGCGGCCAAGCTGCTCTTGACGTTCAGAGGCCGTCGGTGCCACATTTCAGGGAAGTCTTTTCTATGCCACGCGCCTCCACCGTCACCCTCTGCTCCTTCTGTGGAAAAAGCCATGCGGAGGTGCGCAAGCTCGTGGCAGGACCCGGAGTTTACATCTGCGACAACTGCATCGGCGTCTGCAAAAGCATCTTGGACCGGGAAGCTGCCCAGGAGGCGGAAAGCAGCACTGGAGGTCTGATCGTGCCGCGTCCCGCCGAAATCCGTGCGACTTTGGATCAACACGTGATCGGTCAGGAGCAGGCCAAGAAGGTGCTCAGCGTGGCCGTGCACAATCACTACAAGCGCATCCTGCACTCACGGCAGCAAGCCGCGCGCAAGGATCAGCCGCGCAAGATGAATGACCCGAGCGATGTGGACATCGAGAAAAGCAACGTGCTGCTGCTAGGACCCACAGGCTGCGGAAAGACGCTGCTGGCGCGCACGCTGGCGAAGATCCTGAATGTGCCCTTCAGCATTGCAGATGCGACCACACTGACGGAGGCGGGTTACGTGGGGGAAGATGTAGAAAACATCATTCTGCGGTTGCTCCAGGCGGCCGACTTTGACGTGGCGCGGGCGGAAATCGGCATCATTTACATCGACGAAATCGACAAGATCGGCCGCACCACGGGGAATGTCAGCATCACGCGTGATGTTTCCGGCGAAGGGGTGCAGCAGGCACTGCTGAAGATCATCGAAGGCACGGTTTGCAACGTGCCGCCGCAGGGCGGGCGCAAGCATCCGCAGCAGGAGTACATCCAGGTGAACACGGAGAATATCCTCTTCATCTGCGGAGGTGCCTTTGTCGGCCTAGACCAGATTGTGAAGCGCCGCAAAGGACGCCGCACCATGGGCTTTGTCGGCGGGGCGGTGGACAAGGATGCTGACAAAGATGAACTGCTGAAGGAAGTGGAGCCTGAAGATCTGATCAGCTTCGGCCTGATCCCGGAATTCATCGGTCGTTTGCCGGTCACTTGTGCCCTGCGTGAGCTGACAGAGGCAGAGCTGGTGCGCATCCTCACCGAACCGAAAAACGCGCTGGTGAAGCAGTACGCTAAGCTGCTCGGCATGGAAGGTGTGGACCTGAATGTGAACAAGGAAGGTCTGATGGCCATGGCCCGCGAGGCGGTGAAGCGTGGCACCGGAGCGCGCGGCCTGCGCAGCATCTTTGAGCGCATCATGCTGGACGTGATGTATGACGTGCCCAGCCGCGTGGATGTGCGCTCTGTCTCGATCAATGAAGCCGTGGTGAAGGGTGAGCGTCCGCCCATCGTGAAGAAGCGCATTGAGCGCAACGCGGCCTGAGTCGTGACGATGGAGTTCATTGCGGACTCACTAGGCCCGTGGTTTCCTGGCGGGCTCTTTTCCCCACCATGCACCCGCTTTCCACGATCACGGACGAACTCGACCGCACGCTCCGCATCCGCGAGCTACCCGATTACTCAGGCGCGCTGAATGGCCTGCAGTTGGAAAATCGCCAACGCAGGGTGACACGTGTGGCAGCGGCGGTGGATGCGACCCTGCCGGTTGTGCGGAAAGCGATCGCGACAGGCGCGGACCTGCTGGTGGTGCATCACGGCATGTTTTGGAATGGCGCGCAGCCGTGGACAGGCCCGGTGTTTGAGCGGCTGAGTTTGGCGCTTGAGCATGGGCTGGCCATTTACAGTGCGCACTTGCCGCTGGATGCGCACCCGGCGCTGGGCAACAATGCGTGCATCGCCCGGGCTCTGGGCCTGACTCCTTCTGCAGGTTTTTTGGAGTACAAAGGGCTGAACGTCGGTGTCGTCTGTGAGGCTGAGGCAGCGTTGGACGATGTGGTGGCACGTTTTTCCACTGCGCTCGGTGGAGGCCGTGTGCACGTGTGCGCTGGGGGGCCAAAGGTCGCGCGCCGCATCGGCATCTCGTCCGGCGGCAGTGGTTCGGAGGTCGCTGCAGCAGCGCGGGCCGGCGTGGATACCTTCATCACCGGAGAGGGGCCGCACTGGAGCTACACGCTGGCGGAGGAGCTGGGGATCAATGTGCTCTACGGTGGCCATTACGCCACAGAGACCTTTGGGGTCAAAGCCGCCGCGAAACACCTGGAGGAGCGCTTTGGCCTGCCGTGGTGTTTTGTCGATCATCCCACCGGGCTGTGAGCCTAGCCGTGTACCTTCGTGCGTGACGTGAGAAGAGTCGCTGTGTATAGATGCGATAGGAATGATGTTCGGTCGTCTCGCTGTGATCCTGCTCTGCCTCTTGATGGTGGGCTGCCAGTCCCCTGCTTATCAAGAGCAGGGATGGGCGTCTTATATTGCTGATGGTTATGCGGGGCGCATGACGTCTTCAGGTCAGGTCTATCATCCCGGTTACAGCACGGCTGCGCACAATACGCTGCCCTTTGGCACAGAGCTCACGGTGGAAAATCTGGCCACTGGCCGCAGCGTGCAGGTCATGGTGAATGATCGTTTCCCTAGCTATCCTGGCCGTGTGATCAATCTGTCTGCTTCTGCGGCACAGTACATCGGCATGAATCCGAGGCAGCTCTCTCCAGTGAAGCTGACGGCGCGCTCCATTCCACAGGGCGGCGGCTATGGCCCACCTGCGGGAGGCTATGCGCCGCAGCCCTCGGCCTACCCAGCCTCGCAGAACTACGCCATGCAAAATCAGCCAGCACCCGCCCCCTATCAGGCTCCCACGTCGATGGGGCAGCAGCCTTATGTCACGAATCAAGCGCCGATGCAGCAGAATTATGGCCGCCAGGCTCCTGCCTATCCGCAGCAGGCAGGGCAGGCAGCTCCTGCCAATGTCATGCGCACAGCCCCGGTGCAAAATCAGGCTCCGGCTGCGAATCGACCCTCCTTTTTTCGCAGGTTTGGCGGGGGTGGTACGCCAAATGCCGAAAGCTATCGTGGTGGCAATGCGCCTCCGTCTGAACTTCCCGTGTTCTGAGCGGCTGCCTAGCTTGACCGAAGGGCCTGCTAGCGGCAGCTTTGACGGGAGGCTACTCTCTGCCCGTTCATGAGGAAATTGTGTGCTCAAATCCTAAAGCTCATCATCGCCAGTGCCACTCTGGCGGCTTTGGTTTATGCGGGCACTGATGCGTTTGGCAGATCGTGGCGTGAGTTTGTCATTCGGGAGCTAGCCGGGCGTGGGCTTCACCTGGACTTTCAGCGTCTCATCCTGAACCCCTTTGGCGGCATCTTGGCGCGTGAGGTGCAGGTCTTTTCGGATGCGGGACGCAGCACGGTGCTGATGCGGATGGATCACCTGAACCTCGACTTCAATGTCGGTCGTCTGATCGAGGGGCGCTTTGTCGTGGAGGCGCTGGAGCTGACGCACGCGCAGGTGTCGCTGCCAGTCGAGGGGGAGCCGACCGATGAGACGGGGGCTCAGATCGAGATCGAGGACCTGAACGCCCGCCTCTTCATGCAGGAGGGACGGCTGGAGGTGCGCCAGGCCGAGGGGCGGCTTTCAGGCATCCAGCTCTGCGTCACGGGGGAGCTCATGCTGCCCACCGCGCGTGCGCTTTCCTCAAGCAGCGCTGAAAAAAATCGCACGGGCATGCAGCCGATGGATCGTCTGCGAGAGCATCGTCAGCGCATCCGTGCGGGTTTGGATTGGTTGAGTCGGTTTGAGTTTTCCCGTGCACCGCGCCTGACGTTGGACATTCACGGGGCTCTCAGTCAGCCTGAGGAGCTGACCGCACGTCTTTACTTTGAGGCAGCGCAGCTCAGCTTTGCTTCCTATCGCTGCGAGGAGATGCGCGCGGAGATGGAGTATCAGGCAGGGTTGGTGGACTTGACTCGGTTTTATCTGAAAGATCGACTCGGGGAGGTGAATGCGAGCGCGTCCTGGACCATGGGCGCGGAGGATCTGCACTTTCACCTGACCTCCAGCGCGGATCTGCCTGGGCTGGCGCATGCGTTTTTGAGCAATGAAAAGCTGCGGGAGGTGGTCTTTTACGAATCACCGCACCTCGCGCTCGAGGGGGTCTGGCATGTGTCAGGCCCGCTCGCGGCGCACAAGCGTCCGGTGCATGTCACGGGCAGCCTAGACTGTGGACGCTTCGGCACAAGGGGTGAGGTCTTCGAGGGCCTGCGTGCCATGATCGGCGTGGCACCGGAGGGCGTTTACGTTCGTGATCTGCTACTGCGGCACAAGACGGGCACTCTGGCTGCGCAGACGCTCGTGCATGAGACGCAGGGCACGCGCTATGATCTGGTGCTGCGCATGGACCCTTCGGCCTTCTTGCCCTTCGCCCAGATGCGGCAGACGCGGGAGATCATTCAGCGCTTTGAATTCACGCCGGAGTCGTCGATTCACTTTGAGCTCACGGGCTCCGGTCCACTGCCTGATCCCCAGAAATGCCTGAATCGCGGCAAGGGAGACCTGCGTCGCTTTAAGTACAAAGGTCTGTATCTGGAGGAAATGCAGGCGGATGTGGAGTTTCAGCATCCCATGCAGCACTACCGGAACATCCGCCTCCGGCGCCAGGAAGGCACTGCCCAGGCGGACCATGTGGAGGTGGATGATGAGCAAAAATGGGTGCGCCTGGAGGGCATCCATTCCGGCATTGATCCCGTGGGGGTCGTCGGTGTTTTCGCGCCACAGACGGCGGCGATCATTGCGCGCTACCGCTTGCCTGAGACCACGCAGGTGGACCTGGACGGCATCATTTACTACAAGACCCAGGGGAAAAATGACTTCCGCGTGAAGTTCCACCACCCGACAGGCAGCGGTCGCTACTCAGTCTTGGGCGAGGAGTATCCCATCCAAGCGCCCACTGGTGATCTGAGCTTCAAGGCTTACGACCTGAAGTTCGACGTGCGTGGTCAGCTGCATGGAGGTGGCGTGAATGCTCGCGGTTCGGTCGATCTCACGCCTGGGCGCGACGGCTACTCCGTTCAGGTCACGGCGGATCGTTTTCTCCAGCCCATCTTCAGCCGCAGAGTGCCTTTTGAAAAAGTGCGCGCCACTGTTTCCGAGACGGCAGGCTTGACTCGCTTCCAGGTACAGTCCCAGCTCATGGGTGGCGGTTTCACGCTTGATGGTCGTCTGGGAGTCTCGCGGGACCCGCGCGCTTACGCGGGAGAGATGCAGCTGAAAAACATCAGCCTCCAGCGCTTTGCTCAGGTCTTTCTCCAAGGAAACGATTCCCAAGGAGATGCCACGGGGCACTTCAAGTTCACCGGGCAGATCAACGATTGGTCAGCGCTGAAGGGAGAAGGCGCACTGACGATCCTGAATGGCGACCTTTACTCCATCCCAGTCGTGGGCGTGCTCGCGCCCATGCTGGGCACCATCTTGCCGAAACAAATCGCCGGCTACAACATCGCCAAGGAGGCAGACTGTACCTTTCAAGTCGCGGAGGGGAACTTGATCACGCGTAACTTTGAGGCGCTGACAAATGCCTTCAAAATCCTGCTGAATGGCCGCATCGACTTCCTCACCGATCAGATTGACATGAATGCCCAGGTGCGTGTGCGAGGTCTGCCCGGCATCGTTTTGCTACCCTTCAGTGAACTGCTCGAATATCGCGGCACGGGATCGGTCGCGGACACTCGTTGGGAAGCTAGGTTGCTGCGCGGTGTCGGCCAAACCGGTCGAGACGAAGGCAACCTGCGCGGCGCGAGTCCCCCGGCCTCGGCACCTGAGCCTGTTTTGCCAAAGCTGAAAAAAGCCCTGACACCGCTTTTCAAAAGCCCTGCGGACCGTTGATCCGCGGCAAGTTTGGCCATTCGGTTTACGCCATCCTCTCGCTGAAAATTCGGCCAGTGAGCCGTCGTCCTCGGGGCTATATCGCGCAGCGGCATCCGGTCGGATGGCTTGAAAAGCCTCACTCAAATAGGTGAAAATTTAGCAATCTATCTCATTATCAACGTTTTGTGTCTCTTTTTTAGAGGTTGACAAGGACGCTTATCCCGGCAGCCTTCGCGCCCCTCCGCCAGACCGGCTCCCAACCGGCTCTGCGGGGCGTGACCAACCCCCCAACTTGATTTGAGACTCCAGATCCTTTCTTGCCTCCTCCTCACGACTCTAACCACGTCAGCTCAGGAGGGACAAAGAGCCGCCGCTGCTGCACCTACTGTTCCCGCAGGCACTGTCATCTCCGGCATCCGCACCACCGCTTACACGCACAGTGAGCCGGCGCACCTAAAGTACGGCCTCCGCACCGCCGCTGGCACGCAGCTGAAGCATGGCAATTTGCGCAGTGCTGCCGCAGACTGGTCCGTCTTCCCCGTCGGCACCGTTTTCCAGATCGCTGGGCAGTCCTGCCTCTATGTGGTGGATGACTATGGATCAGCTCTGGTCGGCACACGCACGATCGATCTTTACCAGCCAAGCACGAGTGAGATGAACCGCTGGGGCACCCGTACGGTGACCATTCGCATCGTCCGCTGGGGCTCATACGCACGCAGCTTGGCCATCTTGAAGCCACGCGCGCCCAAGGCCTCGCACGTGCGGGAAATGGTATCCCGCCTCGCTCTGCGTGTCCCGGCCTGACGCTCACGGGCGGGAAAAGCGCACCCGGTAGTTGTCGCGCACGCCGGGCATGCGCACGTAGCGCCGAGGCTCAAACCCCGAGAAATAGACCACGCCTTCGGGAGCTTGAGGCAGCCGCAGCGCGTGACCGCCCTCAGCGTCGATCCAGCGGATGACATCAGGCGCACCCATTTTCCCACGAGTGATGCTGCCGCGCTGCTGACCAGGCAGTCTGACTTCGCCGCCCTCCACCTCGAATTCAAAAGTGGCTTGCAAAGCGACACTCGGACAGGCCTGCGCGGCTCCCGCGAGTTTTTGTCGCTGGGGAATCTGGCCGAGACCGAAATCATCGGGCCGTAGCCTGCCGGTCAGTTCCAGACTGACCATGTGCGCCACCAGTAGCTCCCGCCGTGCATCTTTCGCCAAAGGCGGACTGCGTAGGTCGATCCAGCGATTGATGGATGCCTGCCGCTTCGCAAAGTCTGACTCAGGCCGCTTCAGGTCTGGGTAGAGCCTCTGCGCCTCGCGTTTCATCACTTCCTGCACCGCAGGATCGCTGCTGAAGCTGTCGTTCACGTTGCGCAAGTTCGGGTCATCGCTGTGGCGAAAGTGTCTCGCTGTTTCCATGACGCGATTGTAAACATCGGCTGCAGGTGGACCCTCGCGCAGGGTAGAGGTGGTGATGGACGGGTTCATCGGCAGACGTCCGATTTCTTCGCGGCTTTCCCGCGCGGGCAGTTCGGTCTTTTGGCCACGTTCAAAGGCACGCTGCCGGGCCGCTTCGCGTTGCCGCTCTGCCTGATCAAACGCATTCTGCGCTGAAGCGCCTGCTGACCAAAGCAGAGCTGTCAGTGAAAGCCCAGAAGCTCGCAGAAAGCACATGCGGTGGAGTAAGCCTGAGCCGCTCGGTTGGGTCAATCCATTTCCCAAGCCACACGAGCGCCCCCTTTCTCATCACATCCTGACTTCCCTGCTTGCGCTGGCGGAGGCTGACGGCACTCTCCGCTCTCATGAAATTCATCCCTGCTGTTTTGCTCGCCGCCTTGGTTTCCTTTTGCTGGGGGTTCTTTTCGTGGATGGTGCTCAGCTGGCACCAAAACGGCATGCACGACTTCAAAGACGAGGCAGCCGTGGCCAAAGTGATCTCAGAAAATGCGGGTCAGGGCCGTGGCATCTACATGCTGCCCTACCCGCAAGAGGCCATGTCCTTTGCCTCTGATGCAGAAAAAGCTGAGCAGAAGGCCAAATATGACAAAGCGATGGAGGAAGGCCCCTACGTCTATGCCATCGTTCGCCCAGGAAAAACGACTGCCACGATGGCAGAGAGCCTGATCTACAGCGCAGTGCGTTCCATTATCGCCGCCCTTCTGCTCGCTGTACTGATGACTCAGCTCACGATGAGTTATCCTGGAAAAGTCAGTTTCGCTGCCGCACTTGGGGTTTTTGTGGGCATCGTGGCGGAGGTTCCGGACTGGATTTGGTTTGAACTGCCCGCTCGTGATTTGGTCGTCGATATGGCGGATCATTTCATCGAGTGGCTGCTGGCTGGCAGCGTACTTGCCCTATTCTTCGGCAAGGAGCTGAATGTGCGCAATGATCGCCGTTGAAGAACCTAGCGGGCTTCCTTCAGCACCAGGACAAAAATCAACTGGCCGCCGCGCCACTTGGGACCAGCAATGAAAAGCGGACTCTGTCGAGTAAGCACGGCATCCGTCTTCACCAGCACCTGCTGGTCACGCCAGAACTGAAGGTGGAGGTTCATGCCACCGCCAGTCGCAGGCCCTTTGGAGTCGATTTTCAGAAATAGATCCTTGGTCGGCACGACCCAGCTTTCGTATTCGCGAAAGACATCCTGCAGATGCTGACCGATGACTTCATGCCGCTGCCAGGGAAAGACTTTTCCTAGCAGCTGGGGAATGTCAGCAAACTCAGCAGGCACGTCCACTTTTGGCATAGCGGCAGCCTCGGCCGCATCGTTCGTCGCGAAGACCAACGCTCCCCAGACCTTGGCATCGGTGGCGGGCTTTTGCGTTGGCAGAGGCTGCACAGGCGGCATCTCCTGAGCCTGCACTCGGGCGAGACTGAACAAGCACAGCAAGATGAACGAGCAGCACAGCTTCATGGCGTGTGAGGAGCGGCAGTGAGCAGTACAGGCTGGCTTTTCGCATGGGTGGACATGACCGCCACAGCCTTGCCTTCGCCGTCATACAAGGTGGTCGAAGCCAGGGCTTCATCGACCTCACTGTGCATCAGATTGAAGCCGACGATTTTGCGGTCAGCAGGCATTTCCTCCAGGCCATCCAGAACCAGCACAGTCGCTCGAGCCTCCTCGGAATGGTAACTGCGGGCCTGAATCGACGAGCTCGGCACGTAGATGCTATGCACCAGCTGACCTGCCTGCGGTGCCGTGCTAGGTGCCCATAGCGCCAAGCCGAGCGCGATCATCGCCGCTGCGCTGGTCAGCAGCCACGGCAGGCGAAGCCACTGGAACACGCTCGCTCGACTTCCGAGAGTGGGGCTCTGGCGGTTTTCTTCCTGCGCGAGCCGGACCTGAATCTGACTGTTGAAGAAGTCTGCGTAGGGTACCGGCATCTCGGCAGGCAGGTGGGTGCGCAGATCCAGGCTGAGCCTTTGCAGCAACTCAGCTTCTGATTTTAGCTCGGGCTCTGTTTCGAGACGTGCCTCGAAGGCGGTCTTTTCCACAGCGCTCATTTCTCCGTCCAGCCAGCGGAGCAGATCGTGGTCTTCAGTGGGCGTATTCATAGCAGTCTTTCAGAAGTTCCTGGAGTTTCTTGCGTGCGTAAAACAGGCGGCTCATGACCGTGCCAAGCGTGCAGGGAATGGTGGCAGCGATGTCCTCGTAGGCCATGCCTTCCACCTCCCTCAGCAGGATCACTTGTCGGTGCTCAGGGCTGAGTTTCGAGATGGCTTGCTGAATGCGTTTGCCTAGCTCGGCGTTTTTCAGTGCTGTGTCAGGCGGAAGATCGCCATGAGGCACGGCCTCGGCTCCGGCAGCCACTCGATGCTCGGTGCGTGAATCGTCAAACTCACCCTCACCCTGGATCTTTTTTTTCCTCAGCCAATCGTAAACCACGTTGTGGGTGATGCGGTAAAGCCAAGTGTAAAACGCAGAGTCCATCTTGAAACTAGGCAGAGCGCGCCAAGCCTTGATGAAGGCCTCCTGCGCGAGGTCCCAGGCCTCGGTTTCATTTTGAATCATGTGATAGGTCATGGCGTAGATCCGCCCCCGATAACGGCCCACGAGCACGTCAAAGGCACGTGTGTCGCCCGCCTGGCAGCGTTTGACCAGGTCGATGTCCGGGACTTCGCCAGGATCAGGCGCAGCGGGGGCGGGCATGTTTTCAGAGATGGCGGAGGTTCAGACGGGCAAATGCGCCAGCCTATTCATGAGAAATGAGCAAACCAAAGTGATGGCATCCTGGGGTTCCGTCAAGATGCCCCGAAGACAAGCGCGATTTGCCGCCGGACTCGGGTAGCTGCCCATCTCAATCAATCAGATCGAGATCGTGCAAGGCAAGCTTGGCTGCCTTTCGCCGCGCAGGAGAGCTTGCCAGCGCACAGGAGTTGTCCGCATAGGCTTGCGCAGCCGCAGCTGACAGTTCTGCATCAGTGCGAAATCGCAGCAGTGTCGATAAGCGAACCCGGTGCCGCGAGATCCAATGCACGATTTGTCGAGCGGCAGCTTGCAAAGCGGGGCTCGCGAGACGTGCAGACCATGCGCGATATTCGCGCAAGGCCCACAAGCACATGATCCAGGCACCTGCTCCTTGCCAGACCTCGCCCGTGTTTGCCATGACCAAAATCTCTCGATCAGCGTGCAGATGACGAATCCCAGGCAGTCTCTTTTCAGCCTCAGGCGAATCGTAGGGCACGAAATCCAGCTGCAAATAGCTCGGCTGACTGCTGAGCCATTCACGCACCTGCGAGCACAAGTCGCAACGTGCATCATAAAACAAGGTGAGACTCTGCATCATGGATTACTGGAGCTGGGTTGAGGGTAAACCAGAGGGTCTGCGCGCGGTTCAGACACCGATCCTCAGCATAGGAGGCACTGGCGGTGGCATGTTCACCAGCTGGGCACGCCGGCGTAGGTGGGTGAACACGAGAAGATTCAAAAAATGCATACCGCCAAGCACCAGCAGCACGATCCCCATCTTGCCGCTAACGACTTCGAAGACCTCTCGTGTCCCCAAGACTTCTTCCGGTGTTTTCAGATGGAGTGAGACAAAGCCGATGTTCATCAGGTAAAAACCCACCACCAGCAGGTGGTTCACGCTCTCAGCCAGTTCAGTGTTGCCGTGGAAGCATTCGACCAAGAACACCCGCCCATTTTGGTGGAGTGTGCGTCCTACCCAAATCGTCAGGCTCAGGGCAAGGATGAGATAAAGACCGTAACAAAAGAGAGTGGCATTCATGACAGGTGATTTTTCTTTGATTGATTACGATTGAGGTGATTGGATTTTCAGATATTTCCGAAAGATTTGATTCAAAAAAATTTAACTCAGCAGCCTCATGGCCCATTGCAGAGCAGAGGCATGTTTCATAGAAGCCACGGTGTCAGATACCTTCATGCCGAATTCGACGAACTCTTGCAGCTCCTTCATTTGATCGTGAAAAGCCTTGCCCGGTCCAGCTGTCTCCGTCTGCGTTTGCTCAGCGCATTGCTTGAGCACCAGTAGTGCGGGATCTAATTCACGGCGCTTGCGTTCTTTGGCGATGGTGATGAACATCTTCCATACGTCTTTCTCAGCTTCGAAATACTCTCTACGTTCGCCTTTTTTCACGATCAAGCGAATCAGGCCCCACCCGATCAGTTCGCGCAGGTTAGTATTCGCATTCCCGCGGCTGATGTGCAGCCTTGCCATGATTTGTTCAGTGTCCATCGGTTCAGGCGCAGTCATGAGAAGAGCATGAATCTGTGCCATCGTGCGGTTGATGCCCCAATGACTCCCCAAGGCTCCCCATTGAGCCACAAATTCTTCTCGGGCTAATTCCCAATCAGGACGCAGAGACTGGATTTGCGCTTCGTTCATTCTATGTTTTCAGATAGTTCTGAAACTTCTTCAACTCAAGAAAAGAATTTGCATTTCAAGGCTTCGTCCAAGACTTCCATCAGGAATTTCAAATCACAAATGTTGGGTTCTGTGCCGAATTTTTTGAAAAAACTCAATTACTCTTTGACACATCCTCGACCCTTCATAGGCTGTCAGCCACTTTTTCGGAATACAAACCGGGGTGTATGAATCTATCTAGATTCTTGTGCCTCGGTTTTGTTGTCGAAAGAGGAGGAGATTCCTTGGTGAATCACCGCCGTCAATTTTCGCTGTTGTAGCTCAGTGGTAGAGCACGTCCTTGGTAAGGACGAGGTCGAGGGTTCAAGTCCCTTCAACAGCTCCATGACGGCGTGAATCATGCGGGGACTTTCCGTTTCACGACAAACGAACCAGACCCAAGCGCACTACCCCTCACACCCAATGGCTAAAGAAGCATTCCAACGCAACAAGCCGCACGTCAACATCGGCACCATCGGTCACGTTGACCACGGCAAAACCACCCTTACCGCCGCTATCACGACGACCCTCGCTGAGAAGGGTTTCGCCGAAGCGAAGAAGTATGATGAAATCGACGCAGCCCCTGAAGAAAAGGCTCGTGGTATCACCATCAACACCGCTCACGTGGAGTACCAGACAGACAATCGTCACTATGCTCACGTTGACTGCCCCGGCCACGCTGACTACGTGAAAAACATGATCACGGGTGCTGCTCAGATGGACGGCGCTATCCTTGTCTGCTCCGCTGCTGACGGCCCAATGCCTCAGACTCGCGAGCACATCCTCCTCGCTCGTCAGGTCGGCGTTCCTGCGATTGTCGTGTTCCTGAACAAAGTGGACATGGTGGACGATCCAGAGCTTCTTGACCTCGTCGAAATGGAAGTTCGTGACTTGCTTTCCAAGTATGACTTCCCAGGTGACGATATTCCTATCGTGAAGGGCTCCGCTCTGAAGGCTCTGGAAGGCGACGCAACCCATCGCGCCAACATTCACAAGCTCATGGAAGCTGTGGATAGTTACATCCCTCTGCCAGAACGTCCGATCGACCAAGATTTCTTGATGCCAATCGAAGACGTGTTCGCCATCGAAGGTCGTGGCACTGTCTGCACTGGCCGTGTCGAGCGTGGTATCGTCAAGAAAATGCAGGAAGTCGAAATCGTGGGCATCCGCCCAACGGTCAAGACGACGGTCACCGACATCGAAATGTTCCGCAAACTGCTCGACGAAGGTCGTGCTGGCGACAACGTCGGTCTGCTTCTTCGTGGTATCAAAAAGACCGACGTTGAGCGTGGTCAGGTTATCGCCAAGGTTGGTTCCGTGACTCCTCACAAGAAATTCACCGCTGAGGTGTATGTTCTTTCCAAGGACGAAGGTGGTCGTCACACACCTTTCTTCAACAACTACCGCCCTCAGTTCTACTTCCGCACGACGGATGTGACCGGTTCGGTGACCCTTCCAGAGGGCGTTGAAATGGTGATGCCTGGTGACAACGTCTCCATCACCGTGGAGCTGATCACCCCGATCGCCATGGAGAAAACCATTCGCTTTGCTATCCGTGAGGGTGGTAAAACAGTGGGTGCTGGCCGTGTGGCTACCATCCTCGACTAATTTTGCGCTGTAGGTTCGCTTGTCTGAGCCGCCGCAGGAGTGAGATCCACTCCATCCTGCGGCGGTCTCATCATCTCCTGTGACAATGCGGACTTTACAACGGCATGAAAGTCGCCATCCTCTTCATCGAAGTTCGTCAGGTTCCAACAGGTCAGTAGCTCAATTGGTAGAGTAGCGGTCTCCAAAACCGTCGGTTGGGGGTTCGAGTCCCTCCTGGCCTGCCACCTTCTTCGATGTCTAGTGGACAGTGCCCAATCATTACACGTCCCCATCTTCATGAGCCGCATTCTTGCTTACTGGAACGAAGTCGTCATCGAACTCCGCAAAGCCACTTGGCCTTGGGATCCCAAAGAGAAAGGCTTCACCAAGTACAAAGAGCTGTATGACTCCACCATTGTCGTTTTTGTCGGCATGATCTTGCTCGGTGGATTCGTCGCATTCTTCGACTTTTCCTTCCGCAAGGCCTTTGATGCCATGACGGCTTGGCTCACCGGGATGTGATCCGGCATTAACCCGTTCCATCATTTTTTCGTCCCCCCTTTGAATTATGGGTGCTATTCCTGCCCCTCGTGACCAGTGGTATGTGATCCACGTCCGTGCTGGCCTTGAAAACAAGGTCAAAGACTCCATGACCCGCCGCATCCAGACGGAGGAAATGGGGGACTACATCTTTAATGTTCTTGTTCCGACGGAGAGAGTCTCCGAGGTAAAAAAAGGCAAGAAAACCGAAAGCAATCGGAAGTTTTTCCCCGGTTACGTGATCATGAATTGCCATCTTTTGGATGAGCACAATCGGCTCATCGAAAAGACATGGTATTTCGTCAAAGAAACCGACGGTGTCTTGAATTTCGCTGGTGCTAAAGATCATCCCATCCCCCTTCGTCCGCGTGATGTGGAAGGATTGCTCGCCCAATTGCGCGACAAAGAAGAAGGCGCTGTGCCCAAAATTGCCTTCAGCGTTGGCGACAATGTGCGTGTCACAGATGGTCCTTTCGAAAGCCAGAGCGGCTTGATCGAAGAAATCGATCCCGAGCGCGGCATCCTGCGCGTTTCGGTCAATATCTTCGGTCGCTCGACACCGGTGGATCTCGAATACTGGCAGGTCGAAAAAGCCGAAGAGGCAACCTGATCCTGAAGTTCCAAGAGTATTCACTTTCTTCTCACTTTTCCCAACCTCCAGTAACGAAAACCGCCCATGGCCAAAGAAATCGTCAAACAAATCAAGCTCCAGATCAAGGCTGGTGCCGCAAACCCAGCTCCGCCCATCGGTCCTGCCCTTGGCCAGGCCGGCGTGAACATCATGGCGTTCTGCAAGGAGTTCAATGCTGCCACGCAAAAGCTTGGCGGTGATGTTCTTCCTACCGTCATCACCGTTTACAAGGACAAGTCTTTCACTTTCATCACGAAGCAGCCACCCGCTTCCAATTTGCTGAAGAAAGTGGCAAACATCGCTTCCGGTTCTGGCGAGCCAAACAAAAAGAAGGTCGCCAAGATCACCAAAGCGCAGTTGCTCGAAGCAACAAAAGCCAAGCTCGCTGACCTCAACACGACCGATCTCGAGCGTGCATCCCGCATCATGGCAGGCACCGCACGTCAGATGGGAATCGAGATCACAGAATAAACCCCAAGCAGGAGAACGAAAAATCGTTCGCCACCACTGCAAACCACCATGCAAACACGAAGCAAAAGATACAAGAAAGCTGCCGAGATGATTCCGGCAGGAAAAGCATTCACTCTTGACGAAGCTGCAGATCTTCTGCGCAAGCTGCCAGGAACCAAATTTAACCAGACGGTAACGCTTTCTTTCCACATGGGCGTGGATCCTAAGAAGGGTGACCAGATGATTCGTGGCACATGCCCACTTCCCAATGGTTCTGGTAAAACAGTTCGCGTGGCTGTTTTCGCCGTGGGTGCTGCTGCTGAAGCTGCTAAAGCCGCAGGCGCTGACCTCGTGGGTTATGAAGATCTCATCGCCAAGGTGAAAGAAGGCAACATGGATTTTGATGTCGCCATTGCCACCCCAGCCGCGATGAATGAAGTGCGTAAATTGGGTAAACAACTTGGACCTCGTGGTTTGATGCCAAACCCAAGAACAGGCACAGTCACTGATGACACTGCATCCGCCGTCAGAGACGTCAAAGCAGGCCGCGTCGATTTCAAACTCGACAAAAACGGCAACATCGCCACGACCATCGGCAAAGTTCAATTCGAAAGCAAAGCCCTCGTCGAAAACGGCATGGCTCTCATCGATTCGATCGTTCGCGCCAAGCCTGCATCGGCACGTGGCAAATACATCCATAGCATTACCCTGGCCTCGACCATGTCTCCAGCGCTGCGCATTGATGTCTCGAAATACGTCAAACTTTAATTCCGCCGCCCCCAAGCCCCATGAAAGCTGAAAAAACACTGCTGATCGAAAACCTGCTGAGCCGGGTCAACAGCTCACCCTACATGTTCGTGGTGGACTACACCGGACTGACGGTGGACAAATTCTCCGAACTGCGCAAGCGCCTAGCCGCTGCCGGTGCAGAGATTCACGTCTTCAAGAACACGCTGGTGAAGAAAGCCGCTGAGAAAGCGGGCTACCCAGGTGACATTGGAACGCACTTGGTGGGTCAAACCGCTGTCGTTAGCGGCGGACAAGACGTCTGTGCTGCCGCGAAGGTCATGAAGAACTTCGCGGCGGAGTTCGAGAAGCCAGCCCTCAAGGCAGGTGTGCTCGACGGCAAGTTGCTTGACTCGGCTGGCATCAAGGCCCTGGCAGATCTGCCATCGAAAGAAGTGCTCCAAGCCACCCTTCTCGGCGTTCTCAACGCACCTGCTTCCAAGCTCGTTCGTTTGCTCAACGAGCCTGCCAGCGCTCTGGCTCGCGTTCTCAAGGCCAAAACCGAGAAGACCGCCTGATGATGCTTTTGTCGTCGAGGTCAGGTCCATTGCCGGCCTCGCGATGATCGACTTCATCCCTTAACCTTTGATTAGATGGCCTACTTTCTAGGCCTGAACACAAACACCCAATGGTTCCTCGCCGGAATGAGGGCTTTCATTCTTAAACCACCCGGTGCTCCGGGAGACGGCGATACCGACACACTACTATGGCAGACCTGAACAAAATCGTTGAAGAACTGAGCGGCCTTACCGTCCTGGAAGTCGCTGAACTCGTGAAATCTCTGGAAGACAAGTGGGGCGTGAGCGCCGCTGCTCCTGTCGCCGCTGTGGCTGTCGCCGCCGGTGGAGCTGCTCCCGCTGCTGCTGCTGAAGAAAAAACCGAGTTCGACGTGATCCTCGTGGACGGCGGTGCGAACAAGATCGCCGTCATCAAAGAAGTCCGCAACGTCGTCGCCGGTCTCGGCCTCGCCGAAGCCAAAGCACTCGTCGAAAAAGGCGGTGCCAAGCTGAAGGAAGGCGTGAAGAAAGAAGAAGCCGAAGAGGTCAAGAAGAAGCTCGAGGCTGCTGGCGCCAAGGTGGAGATCAAGTAATTCTCCTCTCTTTTCAACCAGATGCCGCTCCTCCGCAGGGCGGCATCTGGAAGAAAAAAGCTCATTTCCGACCTATTTTACATTCCCTGATGCCCGTCACCTCCACCATGCCTGCCATTTCTCTCGAAAAATCTTTCGAGAACTGGCAAGCCTGCCGGAGAACGGACATCGTATTTTTTATTCATCTGGCTATCTTCCTCCCATGCCCGATGGATCTATGCTTTTCCCTCTCAAATCTCTCGAAGCTCGGGCTGGCGGCCTGACCTTCGATTTTTGAGTGTATTCGTGGAGTCCTCCTCCACATCTCCTACCGCCACCGCCCCTCCGTAGCCTCCCCACTCGCTTATGTCCCAGCGCACTAACTTTGGAAAAATCCACGAAGTCGCCGAGCCGCCGAATCTGATCGAGATCCAGCTTCGGTCCTATGAGGAGTTCCTGCAAAAAAACATTCTGCCTTCGAAGCGCAAAGACGTCGGTCTTCAGGCGGTGTTTAAAGAAGTTTTCCCGATCGAGAGTTACGATCAAAAAATGACGCTTGATTTCGTCATGTACGAAATCGGTGATCCAAAGCTGACGTCGCTAGAAGCCATCCGCGAGGCCGAAACTTACAGTGCTCCACTTTACGTCACGTTTGAACTGCGTGAGGAAGCGGGTGCTAAACAAGAGCGCGTTTACATGGGAGAAGTTCCTCTCATGACGGACCGCGGCACCTTCGTCATCAATGGCGCTGAGCGCGTGGTTGTTTCCCAGCTTCATCGTTCTCCGGGCATCTGTTTTGAAAGCACCCAGCACCTGAATGGACGCTGGCTCTATGGTTTCCGAATCATTCCTGACCGTGGCACATGGCTTGAGGTTCAGTTTGATACCAATGACCTTCTTTACGTGTATTTGGATCGCCGCCGTCGCCGCCGCAAGTTCCTGGCGACGACCTTGCTGCGAGTCATTGGATATTCGACCGACGAAGAAATCCTCAAATTGTTCTACAACATTGAGGACCTGAAGCTCAAGGAAGGCCTCAGCGAAGAGGAAATCGCCACGAAATTGCTCTACAAAGACATCCTCGACGGTGAGCTCATCGTGGCTCGTGCTTATGAGCCATTGACTGCAGGTGTCGTGCGCCAGCTGATCCAGCTCGGACACAAAACCGTGAAAGTCATCATGGCCTCTCAAGATGACTTGATCGTCACATCGCTTCGCAAAGATCCCGCGAAGGATGAAGAAGAAGCCCTCAAGGAGATTTACCGCCGTCTTCGTCCTGGAGATCCGCCCACAGTGCCAAATGCTAAGGCTTTGGTGAAACGCCTCTTCTTTGATCCTAAGCGCTATGACCTGACTCGTGTCGGTCGTTACAAGCTGAATCAAAAATTGGGTCTCAAGACGGACACCAACGTTCGCATCCTCGATCCTAACGACGTGGTCGCTGCCATGCGCTATCTCTTCAACCTGCGAGCAGGTGAAGGTCTGCTGGATGATATCGATCACTTGGGCAGCCGCCGTGTTCGTGCCGTGGGTGAACTTCTGGCCAACCAATGCCGTGTTGGCTTGGCACGCACCGAGCGTCTCGTGAAAGAGCGCATGACCTTGTTTGATGTCAGCATGGATGTCATGACACCCGGCAAGCTGGTGAATCCGAAAGCACTGGCAGCCGTGGTCAGAGATTTCTTTGCCCGCAGCCAGCTGAGCCAGTTCATGGACCAGATCAATCCTCTGGCGGAGCTAACCCATAAGCGCCGTTTGTCTGCCCTCGGGCCAGGTGGTCTGAACCGTGACCGTGCTGGATTCGAAGTGCGTGACGTTCACCCGTCGCATTACGGTCGTATCTGCCCGATTGAGACACCAGAAGGTCCGAACATTGGTCTGATCAATTCTCTCGGATCCTATGCACGCATCAATGAGTTCGGTTTCATTGAGACTCCTTACCGCCCCGTCAAAGACGGTGTGGTTTCTGATAAGATTGAATACTTGACGGCTGACCAGGAAGAGAACCATCACATTGCCCAGGCGAACAACGTCATTGGGGAAGATGGTCGGTTTGTCGGCAATAAAGTCACGGTGCGTTATCGCGGTGACTTCTTGGAGGTCGAGCCGACAAAGCCAACGCTGATGGACGTGTCACCGAAACAAATCGTTTCGATCGCGGCCAACTTGATTCCTTTCCTTGAGCATGACGACGCCAACCGTGCGCTCATGGGTTCGAACATGCAGCGCCAAGGTGTGCCGCTTCTCGAAGCCGAGGCACCTCTTGTCGGCACAGGCATGGAAGGCAAAGCTGCCCGTGACTCCAGAGCCGTCATCGTGGCGGATGCCAATGGAACCGTGGCTGCCGCGACAGCGGACGTGATCATCGTCACGAAAGACGGTCATCTCCCCGTCAACGACAAAGATTTCCTGGCCAATCCTACCAAGTCGGTAAAGACCGACCCTGACGCGGGGACCTACGTTTATATGCTGCGCAAATTCGGCCGCTCGAATGCCGGCACTTGCATCAACCAGCGCCCGCTGGTGAAGCGTGGACAGAAGATCAAGAAGGGTGACGTGATCGCAGACGGTCCTTGCACTGATCAAGGCGAACTCGCGATTGGCAAAAACATGCTGGTCGCCTTCATGCCCTGGAATGGATACAACTTCGAAGACGCCATCGTCATCAGTCGTCGTGTCTCTCGCGAGGACATCTACACTTCCATCCACATTGAGGACTTCGAAGTTCAGGCCCGTGATACAAAGCTTGGACCCGAAGAAATCACCCGCGACATTCCGAATGTCGGTGATGAAGCCCTGAAAAACCTCGACCAAGATGGGGTGGTTCGCATCGGTGCCGAAGTGAAGCCCGGAGACATCCTTGTCGGAAAAATCACGCCCAAGTCTGAAACGGAATTGGCACCCGAAGAGCGCCTTCTGCGCGCCATCTTTGGTGAGAAAGCCGCTGACGTGAAAGACACTTCGCTTCGCGTTCCTTCAGGCTGCGCTGGCATCGTCATGGACGTCCGCATTGCTTCTCGTGGCAACCAGAACAAGGGTGAAGAGAAAGAGAAGCTTTCTCCTGCGGAAGCCAAAAAGCAGATCAAGCAAATCGAAGAAGACTACCGCACGAAGAAGGAAGATCTGACCGAGCAGTTGACCGAGAAATTGAGCGACATCCTTCTCAACGAGAAGATTCCTCTCGATGTCGTGAATGGTCAAACCGGCGAAATCATCCTCGGCGCGAACAAAAAGATCACCAAGACACTGCTGCGCAAGCTGGCGGAGAGCTATGACAGCATCGAAATCGATCCAAGTCCGATCCGTAACAAGATCTTCGACATCATTCAGAGCTTTGAGCAGAAGTTCGCCGATGCCGATATGGAGCGTGAACGCAATTTGGACCGCATCGAAACAAGTGAAGACGGTGCGGCCGATGGCGTGGTGAAGATGGTTCGCGTGTTTGTTGCCTCAAAGCGTAAGCTTTCTGTGGGTGACAAGATGGCAGGCCGCCACGGAAACAAAGGGGTGGTTGCGACCATCGTGCCTGAAGAAGACATGCCATTCCTGGAGAACGGAACACCTGTGGACATCGTGCTCAACCCTCTGGGGGTGCCTTCACGCATGAACGTCGGACAGGTGCTTGAAACTCACCTGGGTCTTGCTGCCAAGGCCTTGGGCTTGAAGATCGCAACGCCAGTCTTCGACGGCATCCCTGAATCCAAAATCATGGATTACATCAAGGAAGCCAAAAAAGTTTCTGGCTACGAGTGGATGGGACTCAACGGCAAGTCGAAGCTGTTCGACGGACGTACTGGCGAGCCGTTCAATCTCGATGTCGTGGTCGGCTACATTTACATGTTGAAGCTGGGCCACCTTGTCGCTGACAAGATCCACGCTCGTGCCGTTGGTCCTTACTCACTGGTGACTCAGCAGCCTCTGGGCGGTAAAGCCCAGTATGGTGGTCAGCGCTTCGGTGAGATGGAGGTCTGGGCTCTCGAAGCTTACGGTGCCGCTTACACATTGCAGGAACTTCTCACCGTGAAGTCGGATGATGTTCAAGGGCGCACACGCATTTACGAGCAGATTGTCAAAGGTGATCATGCCCTTGAGGCAGGCACGCCTGAGTCCTTCAACGTGCTTATCAAAGAAATGCAGTCGCTCGGTCTTGACGTGAAAGTGCACAAACGCACCGCCCAAGACGCTGAAGTCGAAGTCATCGAGCGCTTCACCGCCTGATCTCCAACCCTGAACCCATTAAGCACTAACATCTATGAGCGCTGATCTGAGCTTGAAAGAAATCTTCGGGGAAAAACCCGCTGGTGAAGAGTTCGACTTCGTGTCGATCTGTATCGCCTCTGCTGACCGCATTCGTTCTTGGTCCTCGGGAGAGGTCAAGAACCCAGAAACCATCAACTACCGCACCTTCAAGCCTGAAAAGGGTGGTCTCTTCTGTGAGCGTATTTTCGGGCCGACCCGCGACTGGGAATGCGCTTGCGGCAAATACAAACGCATCAAGCACAAAGGTGTCATCTGCGACCGTTGTGGCGTGGAAGTGACGCTTTCCCGCGTGCGTCGTGAGCGCATGGGCCACATTGAGTTGGCCGTGCCTGTGACGCACATTTGGTTCTACAAGTGCATGCCCTCTCGCATTGGCCTCATGCTAGACATGACGGCTCGCAGCTTGGAGCGTGTCATTTATTATGAGGACTTCATGGTTGTGGACCCAGGATCCACACCACTGCAGCGTGGTCAGTTGCTCACGGAAGTGGAGCTGCGCGAGGCTGAAGAGCAGTATGGTGCAGATGCCTTCCGTGTCGGCATGGGTGCCGAAGCCATTCGTGATATCTTCAGCCAGATCAACCTCACCGAGGCAATCAAGGATCTGGAAGAAGCGATGACGAAGACGCGCTCGAAGCAGATCCGCAAGAAATTGGCGAAGCGCCTGAAGCTATGCCAAGGTTTTGCTGAAAGCCACAGCCGCCCTGAGGCCATGATCATGGAGGTGCTGCCAGTCATTCCTCCTGACCTGCGTCCTCTGGTGCCACTGGAAGGGGGTCGTTTCGCGACATCTGACCTAAACGACCTCTATCGTCGTGTCATCAACCGCAACAACCGTCTGAAGAATCTTTTGCAGCTGCGCACGCCAGACGTGATCATTCGCAATGAGAAGCGCATGCTTCAAGAAGCGGTGGATGCGCTGTTCGACAACGGTCGTCATGGACGCCCAGTCACGGGTGCAGGCAATCGCCCGCTGAAGTCTCTCTCCGACATGCTTAAAGGCAAGTCAGGCCGCTTCCGTCAAAACCTTCTCGGCAAGCGCGTTGATTACTCTGGTCGTTCCGTCATCGTGATCGGGCCGGACCTCAATCTCAATCAGTGCGGTCTGCCGAAAAAGATGGCCCTGGTTCTGTTCGAGCCCTTCATCATTCGTCGTCTGAAGGAGATGGGCTTGGTGCATACCGTTCGTTCGGCCAAGAAGATGATTGAGCGCCGCACGCCTGAGGTTTGGGACATTCTGGATGAGGTCACCAAAGGCCACCCGGTTCTTCTGAACCGCGCCCCGACGCTGCACCGTTTGTCGATTCAGGCATTCGAGCCTAAGTTGATCGAAGGTGAGGCGATTCGCGTTCACCCGCTGGTTTGCACGGCTTACAACGCCGACTTCGATGGCGACCAGATGGCCGTTCACGTGCCTCTTTCGATTGAGGCCCAGATGGAAGCTCGCTTGCTCATGCTTGCGCCGAACAACCTGTTCAGCCCTGCGAGCGGTAAGCCCATCACAACGCCTTCCCAAGACATTCCTCTGGGCTGCTTCTTCCTGACTTACCTCCGTGAGCTGCCAGGTCCTGATGGCAAGAAGAAAGAAGGTCAAGAACGTCTGCCGATCTTCAATGACCCAGCTGAAGTGGAGTTTGCCCTTTCCGAAGGTGCTCTTGGCGTCAATGACAAGATCCGCTATCGCAATCCGGACTATCAAAAAGAGAAGCGCATCTACGGTGACAACACCAAACCCTACATCGAAACGACCGCAGGACGTGTTCGCTTCAATGAGATCTGGCCTGAACGCCTCGGCTTTTACAACAACACCGTCGGCAAGAAGCAGATCTCCGACATCATCTGGCGCTGCTTCCAAACCGTCGGACAGAAGGAAACCGTGGCTAGCCTTGACCGCCTGAAGCTGCTCGGCTTCCGTGAGGCAACCCGCTCAGGATGTTCGATCGGGATCACTGACATGGCCATCCCTGGAGCGAAGAAGCCCGCTTTGGAAAAAGCTTACAAAGACATTGAAGATGTCGAGAAGCTCTACAAGCGCGGTCTTATCACCCAAGGTGAGCGTTACCAGAAGATCGTGGACATCTGGACGCAGGTGGGTGACCAAACCGCCGACGAAGTGTTCCGCACGTTGGAATACAATGACGGCAAGAAAATGCACAATCCGCTCTACGTCATGGTCACCTCCGGTGCTCGTGGCAACCGCACGCAGATCAAGCAGTTGGGCGGTATGCGTGGTCTGATGGCCAAACCTTCGGGTGAGATCATCGAGCGCCCGATTACCTCGAACTTCCGTGAAGGACTGAGCGTGCTGGAATACTTCATTTCCACGCACGGTGCCCGTAAAGGTTTGGCTGACACAGCCCTGAAGACCGCCGACTCGGGTTACATGACTCGTAAGTTGGTCGATGTGTCGCAGGACGTCATCGTTACCGAAGAAGATTGCGGCACCGTCAATGGCATCACGCTCAGCTCCATCTACCAGGGTGACGAAGAGGTGGTTGACCTCAAGACCCGTGTCTATGGCCGCACGAGCTGCGAAACCATCCACGACCCCGTCACCAAAGAAACCATCATCGCCGCGAACCAGCTCATCCTTGAAGGTGAAGCGAATCGTCTGTCGAAGATCGGTGTCGAGAAGCTGAAGATCCGCTCCGTGCTGACTTGCGAAAGCAAGCGTGGATGCTGCGCGATGTGCTATGGCCTCAGCTTGGCCACCGGACGCATGGTGAAGATCGGTGAAGCAGTCGGTATCATCGCTGCACAGTCCATCGGCGAACCTGGCACTCAATTGACCATGCGTACCTTCCACGTGGGCGGTGCGGCAATGAGCTCCTTCAAGCAGCCATTCATCAACCTGAAGCACGGTGGAACCTTGCGCTATGCGGACATGCGCTCCGTGCAGACGGCGGAAGGTCAATGGGTCGCCTTGACCAAGAACGGCATCATCTCCATCATCAGCGAGGATGGTCGTGAGCTGGAAAGTCACAAACTTGTCTTGGGTGCCCTGATTGCGAAGCCCGATGGCTCCTCGGTGAAGAAGGGTGAGCAGATCGCGACTTGGGATCCTTACAACATTCCGATCATCACGGAGAAAGCTGGTAAGATCGAGTTCCGTGACATGATCGCGGGCATCACCTTCACCAAAGAGAAGAACGAGCAGACCGGTAACGAAGAAGTCGTCGTCATTGAGCACAAAGAAGACCTGCATCCGCAGATCGTCGTGACCAATGCGAAGACGCACGAAGTTCTCGCTTCCTACACCGTTCCTGCTGGCGCTCACTTGAACGTGAAGAACGGCGAGAAGGTTGAGGCTGGCACGACGCTGGCGAAGACGCCTCGTAAGGCTTCCAAGACGAAGGACATTACCGGTGGTCTTCCCCGCGTGGCTGAACTTTTCGAAGCACGTAAGCCCAAAGATGCCTGCGAAATCGCACGCATCGACGGTACGGTGGAAATTGGTGGACTCGTTCGTGGCAAGCGCCGCGTCATGGTCACCGATCCGAAAACCGGTCAGCAGGAAGAGCATCTCATCCCGCGCTCGAAGCACATCTTGGTCTTCAATGGTGACCACGTCAGCAAAGGTGACCAGCTCACCGATGGACCCGTTGTGCCGCACGAGATCCTGGAGATCCTTGGCCCTCAAGCCCTGCGTGAGCACTTGGTGAACGAAGTGCAGGAAGTGTATCGCGCCCAGGGTGTGGAGATCAATGACAAGCACGTTGAGATCATCATCCGCCAGATGCTGCGCAAGGTGAAGATCACCGACACGGGCGACACAGAATTCCTTTGGGGAGACCAGGTGGACCGCACCGAGTTCGAGAAAGAAAATGCACGTGTCACCGAGGAAGGTGGTAAGCCTGCTGAGGCTGAGCCAGTGCTTCTCGGTATCACCAAAGCTTCGCTCGAAACAGAGTCCTTCATCTCCGCAGCTTCCTTCCAAGACACCACTCGTGTGCTCACGGAAGCAGCCACCTTGGCGAAGTCTGACTTGCTGCGTGGCTTCAAGGAAAACGTCATCATGGGTCACCTCATCCCTGCTGGTACTGGCTTCATCAAGAACCGTGACTTTGAACTCACGGAGACGGAAAAGCCTGCCGTTGATCCTACCCAGGATGATGAAGACGACGTGCTCACGGCCTAAGTCTGCGGTTAGGCCCGCCATTGCATGATTCACAGAAAGCCTCGGTCACCATGGCCGAGGCTTTTTGCATTCACAGACCTGTGCGTTTTGCTGCTGTGAGCTTTTCAAGTGGGGAAAGTGCTCCATGATGGGCATCACGATGCCTGCTTCTTCCTATGACACGACGAGCCATCCGTTCCTTCGGCTGGCCACTTATGGCATGGCGGTGGTGATGGCTCTGCTGCATGTGTTTGTGACGTTTCGTGGCTTGGAAAGTGAGTCTGGCATGGAGCAGGCGGTGGTCGCTCGGGAGTTGGCTCGCGGTCAGGGGTGGCGTTCTTTGGTGGCACGACCGCATGAAGCTGCTCTTTTGGAGTCGAATGGCAGGAAACTCGACCTCGCCGCTATGCCGGCGATGACCCAGCCGCCGGTGCAATCGTTGATTTGGGCACCTTTGTTTCAGGTGCTGAGACGACATCAGCTTTTTGAGCCCACGCGCGGCGGTTCCATCTATCTGTTGGATCGAGCTGTGGCCTGTGTAGGGGCTACGTTTTTCTTGTTGGCCATCGTGTGGACTCATGGCGCGGCACGGCGATTGTTTGATGAGACGGTGGCAGGGTTGACCGCACTCTGCCTTCTGGTTTGTGAGCCGCTGTGGCGGCTGTCCGTGAGTGGCAGTCCTGCAGCGCTTTTGGTGATGCTGTTCGCGTTAGCTTTCCGGCTCGGGGTATCTGCGCAGGTACGTTTGACCGCAGGGCAGGGGATTTTACCTCAAGCTTTCGGCATGGGTTGGGTGGCTGCGATCATGGTGTTGACCGATTGGATGGCGGTTTGGCTCGTCTTGGGGTTGCTGCTGGGCTGCGCGCTGACTTGGCGTGGGGCAAAGGGGGCCTTGTTCATCATGGGGTTGCTGCCACTCTTGGGCGTGGCGGCGTGGGGCGTCTGGCTCACCCGCCAGTGCGGTGATCCTTTGGGCGGGGCCAAGGCGCTGTTTCAGGCCCATCTGCTGCCCACGCCACCTAGCCTATTGCTGCGCCACTTTTCGCTCAGTGTGCCTCCCGTCGTGGCGGATGATCTGATCCGAAAGCTGCTGGTGAATTGGCGGGATCAGCTCGCTTCGGGTTATGCTTACCTGGGCATGCTCGCCCCAGCCGTGCTGTTTTTTCCAGCGCTGCTGCATCGATTTCGTCGGGGGGAGGCCCAGCGCTGCTGCCAAGCGCTTGGCATCACTTTGGCAGGCCTAGCGCTGGGCATGGGTTTGCTTGGGCTCCCTGACCAAGCGGAGGATGATCATGCGCTCTACCTAGTGCTGACGCCCGCGATGGTCGTGTTTGGTTGTGCGATGCTGGCGGTCCTCTGGTCGCGGCTTCAGGGGCCAGGTCAGGGGCGTGGTTTTTGGGTGCGGCAGGGGTATGCCGTCCTCGCGATGGTTCTGTCTGCGCTGCCTATGCTCGCGAGCCTGCCCGCAGAGGTGAAGATGGGATTGGTCATGCGTGGGCGCATCCCACCGCATTGGCCACCCTACGTGCCAGATCGGGTCACCTTTGTCCGCCGCATGTTGGAGCCGGGGGAGGTCGTCTTTTCGGATGCACCCTGGTTCGTCGCTTGGTATGCCGACATGCCCTGCATGTGGCTGCCGGTGAAGCGATCTGACTTTGCCCTGCTGACGGAAAAAATCGAAGCTGCGGGTAGTCCGGTCGCTGGCATCGTGGTCACGCCGCTCAGCGCGCGAGTGAATCACCTGCACGAGGCCTTCGAGGGTCCCTACCGTGAGTGGCCTGACCTGATCTTTCGGGGGCCCATGCTAGCGCTCGATCGCGAGTTTCTCCCGCATCCCGACTTCAAATACAAAGTGCCACTGCCGTTGGTCGCGGTGTCTGTCGGAAGTCGGGAAAACCTCAGCATGATGATGACGTTTTATACCGATCGCATTCGCTCTCTGAAATAGCCTCTACCTTGATCGCTCATGCCCTCACGCCGCCACTTTTTGAAAAACACATCTGCTCTGCTCGCCAGCACCGTGGGTGTCTCCAGCGCTGCAACTGTGCCAGCTCAGCAAGCACGCAACCCCCTGTGCTTTTTCACGAAGCACCTCCAGGGTCTTGCCTTGGAAGACATCGCCAGCGTGGCTGCGGAGATGGGGGTGGATGGCGTCGAGTCGCCCATCCGCCCCAAGGGCCACATCGAACCTGAGCGCGTGCAGGAAGACTTACCGAAGTATGTCGAAGCGCTGAAAACACAAGGTCTGGAACTCATGATCCTGACCTCTGGCATCAATGAAGTCAGTGAAGAACAACGCACCGAGCAGGTGCTGCGCACTGCGGCTCAGTTGGGAGTGAAGCGCTTCCGCATGAATTACTACAAGTATGATCTGAAGAAGCCCATCTGGCCGCAACTCCAGGAAGTGCGTCCGAAGCTGAAGGATCTGATCCAGCTCTGCCAGGAGATTGGCATCCACCCCATGTTTCAGAACCACAGTGGCCGCGACTACTTTGGTGCGCCGATTTGGGACATGTACAGCATCATGCGCGACTACAGCCCGCAGCAGTTCAGCTTCTGTTTCGACATCTTCCATGCCACGCTAGAGGGTGGTCTGCAGTGGCCCCTGAGTGTGGCTCTCACCGCAGATCATTGGGGCGCAGTGTATTTCAAAGACTTCCAGTGGCAGGGCAAAAAAGCAGAAGGCTGCCCGCTCGGTCAGGGCCAGATCAGCCCTGACTTTGCCCGCATGCTGCGTGATCGGCAGTATGCAGGTCCCATTTCGCTGCACGTGGAGTATTTGAAAGGCGATGCCAAGGACGCTGCCGTGCTGAAAAGTTTCCGCGAGGCGCATGGCCGAGACCTCAAGGTGCTGAAAGAGTGGATGGGCTGGGCTTGACCCAAGCTCTGCCGCATGGTTCACCACCTGCCATGCACTATTTCATCACTGGCACCGACACCGACGCAGGCAAAACCTACGTCACCTGCTTGCTCATTGAGGCCCTGCGCCGTGCCGGGCGTGATGCCGTCGGCTACAAACCCTTCGCCTGTGGGGATCGCCGCGATCCGCTCATGCTGCAAAAGGCCAGTGGAGATGTCCTGAGTGTGGAGGAGGTGAATCCCATCTTCCTCAAGGTGCCTGCCTCCCCCTTCGCGGCAGCCTTGTTGGAAAACCGTCCTTTTGACGTGGAGACGGCACGCCAGGGTTTTCTTGCCCTAGCGGCACGTCACCCTCAGGTGTTGGTGGAAGGGGCGGGTGGTTGGGAAGTGCCACTGGTGGCCAAGCAGACCCTGGCCGACTTCGCCGAATCTCTCGGATTGCCGGTCATCGTCGTGGTGAATAATAAGCTTGGCTGCCTGAACCATACCCTGCTGACCGTGCGGAATATCCAACAGCGTGGCCTGTGCTGCGCAGGTGTCATTTTGAATCATGCGCATGATGAGCGCGATGCCGCCAGCATCTCCAATCGCATGGTGCTAGAAAGCTTTCTCGATGTGCCGGTTTTGGCCGAGATCATGCATGGCGAGACGGAGATCGACTGGCCTTCCGCCTTGGCTCAGGAATGAGCGCCGCTGCGTTGCATCGTTGCATCCTTGGTGAAGTGTTTCTGGAAAGACTGGTGTCAAAAAATGCAGCCATCCATGAGGGGCCCGAGGCTTACTTGGGACCCCATCGTCCGAAGTGGCATGGCCAAAGACAGCCTCATTCGGCTAGCTTCCCAGGCGCTGTGTGCGTCGAAACTCGGCGGGTGTCGCACCTGTGCTTTTTTTGAAAGCAATGAAGAACGCGTTGAGGCTCGGGTAGCCGCAGCGAGTGGCGATGGTCTCGATCTTCTCGTCCGAACTTCCAAGCAGTCGGCGTGCGTTTTCAAGCCGGGTTTCGATGAGTTTCATGCCGGGTGTGGTGTCGAGATGCTGACGGAAGGCCAGATGCAGACTGCGCTCAGACATGCCCGCAGCAGAGGCGATGTTTTGGATGGTCAAAGGCTCCGAGAAACAGGCCACGATGAAACGCAACGCCTTGCAAAGACCCTCATGCGGCACGGCTAGCACATCGCTGCTTTTGCGGGTGACCACCTGGGAAGGTTGGATCAGCAGAGGCCGTGCTGGCGTTTGGCCAGTGCGCATCATGCGGTCGAGCAGTTCTGCGCCGCGATAGCCTTGCTCTTCTAGTCGAGTGTCCACGCCAGAGATGTGAGTGCTGTGTGCTCCGACAGAGAGTAGGTAATCGTCGATGCCGACAATCGCGACCTCATGTGGGATGCCAAGGTTGGCATCGACACTGATTTCATGCGCTTCAACCGCGAGGCTACCGTTCGCAGCAAAAAGCGCGAGTGGCTTCGGTGCTGTTCTCAGATGTTGCATCAGCCAACGACGTCTTGCAGCCCAGAGTTTGGTTTTGTGCCCTTGTGCGGTTTTTTCATTCCATCGCCATGTCCGGCACGAATGGCCATGCTGCCTCAGGTAGGTTTCAAAGCTATTTCCACGCCCGATCTGGGACCAGTTTCTAGAGTCCGAGTAGAATGCGAATTGCCGGAATCCACGCTCCAAGAAGTGTCTTGCCACGAGGCGGCCAGTAAGTGCGTGATTCTGCACCACATGGGCGAACGGTAAGTTTTGTCGCCGAAGGGAGAAATCGACCGTCGGTTTTTTCACGGACACGACGAATTTCGCTAGTTCATCATCTGCCGCCAACCACGCCAGAACACCATCTCCCTGCCATCCCCAAGGAATGATCTTCTCATGAATGATGCTGTGCGCGGCGAGATGCCAAGAATGCTGGGTGGCATAGCTGGCTATGCCTTGAAGCAGGCGATGATCATACCAACCGAGGGCCAGGAGCACATGGCGATGCTTCTTTTTCATGAAAAAAAGGAACGGTCATCGCTTTAGCCTATTTGCAGGATTCTGAATGCCTTTTGCAGAATCATGCCATGAAGATGTAGCTGCAGGAGCTAGGCTAGTGCTGCTAATGAAACTTGCTTTTGCGTTCATCGTCGTCTCTGCCACGCCTGCGGTTGCTGTAGATCCGTGGATCGCCTTTCCAGGAGCGGAAGGTTACGGCCGCTTTGCCAAAGGCGGGCGCGGCGGAGATGTGTATCATGTCACAAACCTCGACGATGGCGGCGAGGGCAGCTTGAGGGATGCCATCCAAACGAAGAAGGCCGACGTGCCGCGCACGGTGGTGTTTGATGTCGGTGGCACGATCGTGTTGAAGAAGGAACTGCGCGTTGAGGGCGTGAAGGGCCTCACTTTGGCCGGACAGACGGCTCCGGGCGGCGGGATCGCCGTGCGGGATCATGGCATCCAGTTCAACAAGTGCTCGGATGTCATTGTGCGCTTCATGCGCTTCCGCCTTGGCGATGAAACGAAGACCTCGGAGGATGTGATCGGCTTCGGACCGGAGAAGGACGGCTGCACGGATGTGATCCTCGATCATGTGACGGCCACGTGGGGCGTCGATGGCATCATGGACGTGTATGCGGCGGATCGTTTCACGATGCAGTGGTGCCTTTTTGGCGAGGCGCTCAATGACAGCACGCATCACAAAAAGGAGCCGCATGCGATGCTGATGTCGTTCCGCAAGATCAGAGGTAGCATCAGCATCCATCACAATCTGCTTTTCAGCAGCCGCGACCGACATCCGACGCTCGGCGGCTATCCACCGCCAGAGAGCAGCGCGCACTCGATCTTCGATTTTCGCAACAATGTTATCTACAACTGGGAAGGCGCGTGCAACCTCGCCACCGGTCGCTTTAACCTCGTGGCCAACTACTGGTGCCCAGGGCCGAACACCGACTTCAAGCGCGACTTCTTTCCCATCGCCCCGAAAGCCGAGGCGCAGAACGTGACGACTGGCTTCCTGAACGGCAATGTGTTTGAAGGGAAGCCTGAATGGAATGCGGACAACTACGCCGCCTTTCAATGGGGGGTGCGCGGTGGCAAATACGTTGGCGATGTGACGAAGGAGAAGTTCGTGCAAGCGGCTGAAGTCGTGCCTGAAAGCGAGCGACCGGCCACGCAGAGCGCAGAGGCAGCCTACGAGCTCGTTTTGACGAAAGCAGGAGCCAGCAAAGTGCGCGACGCAGCCGATCAACGCGTGATCGCCGGTATCAAAGACCGCACACATCGCCGCATCGACAGCCAGAAAGAAGTCGGCGGCTGGCCGCAGCTCGAATGCGGCATCGCGCCGACAGATTCAGATCGCGATGGCATGCCCGATGCATGGGAGAAAGAGCATGGCCTCCACGCGAACGATCCCGCCGACGGCAACGCTAGGCAGAGCGATGGCTACACGAACCTGGAGCACTATTTGAATTCACTGACGTTTTAGTCGTGTGGGCAACATCGTACTCTTTCTTGTCTTCTCATTCGATGGCTGGCGTAGCCAAAGCAGTGACAGGAAGGCTGGAGGAAGTGGTTGGGGCATGGCTTTGACGAGATGATCTTGGCTCGATATGCTGAGGCATGAAAATCGATGCCATTGCTCGTTTGGAGCGTCATGCCAAGAGGTTGGGAGAGATCGCGGCGGTGCTAGGAAAGTATGGACTGGCAGACTTGTTTGGTGGGTTTGATTACCCCTGGCTGAATGATCGCCTGAAGAGTGCGGATGGCCAGGCGCTAGCGGGCATCACCACGGCGGCACGAGTTCGTTTGGCACTGACGGAGCTGGGCACCACGACGATCAAGCTGGGGCAAATGCTGAGCACGCGCGCGGATTTGATCGGGGCGGAGCTGACGGCGGAATTGACCGAGCTGCAGGCCAATGTTCCCGCCGAGCCTGTGGGGACAGCACGCCAGACGCTAGAGACGAGTTTGGGGCGGCCAGTGGCGGAGCTTTTTGCCGAGTTTGAGGAGGCACCGCTGGCAGCGGCCTCCATTGCCGAGGTGTATGCGGCACGTCTCCACAGCGGGGAGCGTGTGGTGGTGAAGATCCGTCGTCGTGGCATTGAGGCACGGATCAGCACGGATCTGGAGATCCTGCAGGCACTGGCGGAACTGCTGGAAAAGCACACGCCTTCGGTGCGTCCTTACCAACCTGGGGCGATTGTGCGTCAGTTCCACCGAACCTTGCTGCGCGAGCTGGATTTCACTTATGAAAAGCGCAACCTGGAGGAGTTCACGCGGCATTTCGGGGAAGATCCGCAGGTGCATATCCCGCGCGTTTACCCAGAGTTTTGTTCGGATCAGATCCTGACGATGGAGCGCCTGAATGGCATTTCAGGCACGGACATTCAGGCGCTGCGGGAAGTGGGGGAAGATTTGAGCGAATTTGCCCGCCGTGGCGCAAACATGTATTTGGAGATGGTGTTCCGCGATGGCTTCTACCATGCGGACCCGCACCCTGGGAATCTGATGCTGCTGCCAGGCTGTGTGGTGGGGGTGCTGGACTGTGGACAGGTCGGGCGGATCGATGATGAACTGCGCGATGAGGTAGAGGCGCTGCTGATGGCCATCGTGGAAAATGATTCGGATCAGGTGACGGAGCAGGTGCTGCGGCTGGGTGCGGTGCCGGCGAACTGTGCGCGAGATCGCCTGCGGTCTGACCTGGATGATTTCATGGCGGATTACATCGGGCATCCGCTGCGTGATATTCGCGTGGGTCATGCGCTTTCGACCTTGATCGAGATCATCCGCCGACATCAGATCACATTGCCGCCTGCCCTAGCAGTGCTCTTGAAGACCCTGATCGTGCTGGAAGGCACGAGTCGGCGATTCAGCCCCGAGGTGAGTTTGGCAGAGCTGATGCAGCCTTTCTGTCAGCGGCTGATTTTGCGGCGGCTTTCTCCCGGACGACTGGCTCGGCGGGCACGCCGTGCGGTGCGGGATTGGGATCGTCTGCTGTCGCTGCTGCCGCGCGATTTGGCAGATTTGATCGCCCGTTTCCGCGATGGCACACTGACCGTGCATTTGGATCACCGACATCTCGATCCCATCATCAATCGCTTGGTGCTCGGTGTGTTAACCGCAGCGCTGTTTCTGGGCTCATCGGATCTCTGGAGTCGTCAGGCACCGCCTTTGCTCGGTGGGGTTTCGATTTTCGGGGCGCTGGGCTACGCCATTAGCCTCTGGTTGGGCTGGCGACTGCTGCGGGCGATTCGGAAGTCAGGGAATCTGAATTCCAAAGACTGAGGCAGTGCGGCCCTTGGCCGGCGAGATTTAGCGGTTTTGGTACTGACCGGCTCCGTTTTGCTGAAAGTAAGCATCACGCATCCGCCGCAGCTCTTGCAGTCGGGATAGAGTGGACTGGGCGTCCTGCGCACGCTGCTGCTGTTGGGCACGGACAAAGGGATTGTTCGCGCCCATGTTTCGCCAGGGCCCTGGCGGCACTTCAGAGACATCGACAAAGCGCCAATCGCAGCGGCTCATGCTGCGCAGGCCTAGGTAATCGCGGATCGCGGGAGAGATGTCGATGCCGGCTCCCTTGTTGCTGTTGTTCTTTGGCCGCGCACTGCCAAAGACGTAGGCGTGATCATCTGTGACGAAGGGCCCGCAGTCCTCCCACTGGGCGTAGCAAACTCGGTTGCCGTAGCGGATGGCGACCCACTGTCCCTTCAGCACGCTTTTGCCAGGGCGGACGAATTTTTCCCGAAACCACGGGATGACTTTGGGCGCTTCGCTCTTGTGGGAGTTGTAGTCCAAGCAGTCATTGTAGGGCAGGGCGACATAGAAGGGATTTTGCCCGGGCGTGAACCCGATGGGACAAAAGTTCGGCCCCCGCTTGGCTGGGTCGGGGTCATCGTAACCGCCGAAGTTTTTCATCCACTCGGTGTCCCAGGAGCTTTTGTCATTGGGGGTGGGATTGTTCTCTGTGGGCTGCTCTCCGACCCAGAATACTGTGGCGACGATGTCTGTCTTCCACGGATAGCGTGCGTAACCCATGCGCGGCATGGTGGGTGTGTTGATGCGTGGCACGCTAATGCTGGGAGCCGGGCTGAGGGTGGGCTGCGACATGGAGCTGGCTTTGGCTTGGCCAGTGGCGACTGCGGCACCCGCAGTGACCTTGGGCAGCGACTGAGCGATGAGGCTCAGGTGCGCGCTCAGGCAAGCCGCCAGGAGGGGCATGAAAAGCCGGGGGTTGGTAGGGTTCTGGATCATGCGTCCGCTAGGGGGGATATCGGATGGCGACCTGCAATCTACCCGCAAAGGGGCCAGGGAGGCAATTTTAAAAAAATCGGAGCCGACGGTGCTAACGCCTGCCAGGAGTGGACGGGAGAGGCAGCAGCAGCTGAGACGGTGGGGTTGGAAACGGGAACCAGAAGAGTGTTTTTCGGCTTCAAATATAATTTCCATAATAAAAATAGCAAAATGATCTGCATGTGTGTAATTTTTAGAAAACATGAGCCATCGTCGCGCCTCATTTGCTCTTCGAATTCTTGCCGCTGCGGCACTTCTGGCCCTGTGCCTAACGCTCGGCTGGCGTTCAGGCTGGCGTGATTTTGCCCACCGTGCAGAAGACAGGCAAGGCCGTTTGCCTCCATCAGGAACCACGACGGATCGTGAAGGTGTCGAAGAGTCTCTAAAGATGGATTTGCCCCAGGAACTGCTGCAAAGAGGGGAAGTCACCCTGCCGATGCCGGGTGAGCATGTGCAGCGCTTTCGTTTGGCTTTGGACGAGCTCTATGAACCGGCGAGTGGTCTGCAAAGTTTATCGGCTCAGGCAGATGCAGCGGCACTTTTGGCACAGGCAGAGGAGAGAGCAGTGCGCACTGGTATCTGGCCGGGCTTGGTCCTCTACCCCGTGGAACTCAAGGAACGCCGACGTGATCTGGCACGCGTGCTCACGGGCCGTCTGTTGGTGAGGCTGAAGGATCCGGCACGAGAGCCTGATCTAGCAGCGGCGGGTTTGGAAGGAGTGGAGCGCCCGAGTTACTCACCGGAGCATCGCATTGTGCAGAGTCCCAAGGGCAACCCGCTGGAGGCGCTGCGGGGAATCCAGCGGCTGATGGCCCAGGCACCGACTCTGGTGGCCAGCGTGACGCCGCTGCTAAAAAGCCGAGCTGCAAAAAAAACGGTGGTGCCGAATGACCCTCTTTTTTCTTCGCAGTGGCATCTTGTCAACACAGGTTCCCGGGTCTCCGTGGCTGGTGTGGATGCCAGGGTGCCTGGTGCCTGGACCTATGGTCAGGGGGAGGGAATCGTGGTGGCCGTGATCGACGAAGGCATCCAGATGAGCCATCCCGATCTGGTGCCGAACATCAACATGAGCGGCCTGCACGTCAATCTGCTGGAGCCGATGAAAAGTGCGGAGCCCGATCCACTGTCATCAGATGCCCATGGTACTGCCGTTGCAGGCATCATCGCCGCAAGATCGAACAATGGCATTGGTCTCGCCGGAGTGGCGCCGAAAGCTAGCCTGGTCTCCATTTTGCACCTGGGCGGTGAAGAGATGACGGATGATAGCCAGGATGCGACGACGGCTGCGCATCAAAACGACAAGATCGCCGTGAAAAACAACAGCTGGGGAGCTCCTGATGGGGCTGCTGAGCTCTTCGAGGCCGGGCCTTTGTTTCATGCGGCGATGGAAAATGCCGCCAAGACGGGCCGACGTGGCCTTGGGGTGGTTTCCGTTTGGGCTTCTGGCAATGGTCGGGCACGGCTGGATCAGGGAAGCAAAGATAGTTACGCAAACAGCATCTATGGCATCTGCGTCGGAGCAGTCGGTTCGGATGGGAAGCTCACGTTTTATAGCGAAGGCGGGCCGCACCTCACCTGCGTCGGACCTTCGGGGAATCCTGCCCGCGGTCTTCTCACGACGGACCTTCTTGGACAGGGTGGCTACAATCCCGAAAATGGCGTGCAGGATCTGGACACGGATGACTACAGCTACACGGGCGTTTTGATGGGCACGTCCTTTTCTGCACCTGTCGTGTCAGGCGTGTGTGCACTGATGCTGGAGGCGAATCCGGCCCTGTCCTGGCGGGACGTGAAGGAAATTCTACTGCGCACGTCACGCGAGATCGACCCAAGCAGCAGCGGTTGGGTGCGGCGTGCAGGGAATCGTCCTGGGGTCGAAATCCAGGCCCTGCCCCCGATCAAGCACCACCTGAATTTCGGTGGCGGTCTGGTGCAGGCCCAGGCAGCGGTGGAGCTGGCTCGCCGCTGGGTGCCACTAGGAACTCAGCTGACGGTGCAGCACTCCTTCACAGCCCCCACGCAGGGCACGAATGGTTCTAGCCCACAAGCCCAGCAGTTGGCTCAGCTGCGCTGGACGGTGCCCGGCCCGGTGACACCGCCTCCCTCCAAAGCGCCACCCAAAGGGCGCACGGTGATTTACCCGATCGACCTGAGCAACCAGACGCCCTTGCGGGCAGAGAACGTGCAGCTCACGTTGGCACTGAGCGGGGTTGAGCGGAAGGACCTGACGCTCGTCCTGCGCAGCCCCACGGGCACAAGCAGCGTTTTCTTCACCCCATCTACTACTGATCTAGGGAAGGTGACCTCGGCGACGAGCTACACGTCCATGCGCCACTGGGGCGAGCCATCGCATGGCATCTGGCAGCTGGAAATCACCGATCATCGCCGCCCGCAAGCAGCTTTTGACATCACGAGTGTGAAGCTCATCGTCACTGGCACAGCCGTGCCATACCCCACCATATCGACCCTGGCCGAGTCCCAGGTTCTGGTGGAAGGACAGCCCGTGGACTTCTCGGCCAGTGTTTCTGTGCCCAACGGCATGACGGTGACCCGCCAGTGGTGGAAAGACGGCGTGCCCCTGCGTCAGATGACGGGAGATCTCCTGCCCAACATCGGCCAGCGGATGGCCGATGCGGGTCTCTACGAATTCACGGTGGATCATCCCTGGGGGCGAGCCAGCACTGGAAAAATGGCCATCGGTGTCATGAAGCCTGGCATCCCGGATGTGACCGTGGTCGAGGGTCGCACCGCCACTCTGACCTGCACGGCCAGCGGTCCCGGTCTAACCTACCAATGGTACAGCACCGACCGTGGTGTTCCCCTTTCAGACACTGCACGCATCTCTGGCACACGCAGTGCACGCCTCATCATCCAGCAGGCTCAGCCTGCGGATGAGGGGCGCTACCACTGCATCGTCTCCGTTTCCTTGAAGGGCACGCCCGTCGTGGGGCGTGCCACCCTGCCAGGCCGCCTCACTCTGCTGCGCCTGCCCGTGCTTGACCTGTCGGCTCTGGCGAGCTCAGCCCTCGTCGGGCGAGAACTCGATCGCCGCATCACTGCCAGCAGCAGTGTCACGCGTTGGACCGTATCTGGCCTGCCGCCCGGCGTGCGCTTTGATGCCACCACGGGCAGATTGCTGGGTCAGCCCATGGCACCGGGTTTTTACAGCGTCACCATCACTGCTAGCAATGCCATCGGCACCACCCCACCCCAGCGCCTGATCTGGGAGGTTCAAGGTCCACCCGAGGCAGTCATGGGAACTTTCCATGGGCTCTTGGACCGTCACACGACTTACAATGGTGGCTTGGGTGGCAGCCTAACAATCACTGTGGCACCCTCTGCCGTTTTTACGGGCAGACTCACCCGAGGCATGCATGTCCATGCCATCACGGGAACTCTGGTCGGCAGCACCGATCCGGCGGCACCCTGGCTGGGCACCGTATCTCTCCCGCGCCGCAGTCCCTATAGTCCACTGCGTCTCAGCTTCAGCATCAATCCCAATCAAGCACGGCTGACGGGAACTCTGAGTGATCCAGCTCTCTCCTTGCCTGATGAGGCATCGGTCGTGGCCCTGCGCGCGGCTTTCTCCACCCGAGTGCCTGCCTACGGTCTCGCCGGTCGCTGGCATGCGGCCTATGAGTTACCGCAAGCCTCCATCGGCAACGCTAGCCTACCTCAGGGCGCAGGCTGGGCCGTTCAGACCGTGAGCCTCTCTGGCACTGCGCAGTGGATGGCGAGACTTGCAGACGGCAGCTCTGTCACGCTGTCGGCAGGTCTGGCCCAGGATGGCAGCCTACCCGTGCATGCCATGCTTTATGGCAATCTCGGTTCCGTGCAGGGCTGGCAGCGCGCTCTCTCTGCCAACCATGTTTATCAAGGCAGCCTCGACTGGCTGAAGCTAGCTGTGAACACGGGCACGAACTACCCCAGTGGCTTTCCTTTGCACACGATCACGGGTGCTGGCGGTCTCTGGGTGGCTCCGACCGCACTGCAGCGACTTTTTGACATCCCCCTTGCCCCCCTGAACAGCCGCCTCACCTTCCGAGAAGGAGGTCTGGCCCAGTCCTTCCAGCAACGCCTGACCCTGACGGCGGGCAATGTCTTGCAAATCGCCAGCGATCCGCTCGCGAATCCTCACGCGCTGGCCCCCACTCTGACCCCAGCCACGGGAATCCTCCAGGGAACAGGCCGCGCCATGGACATCGACCCCTTGAATCCCAGCCTGCGGCGTCAAAGACCAGGCACTTTCAGCGGCCTCTGCATTCCTGGCCGCAGACAGGCCGTGGGGCATTTCCTTTTGCCCAGCAGCAGCGCCTCCGGGGCTCCCGTCCTTTCCGGTAGCCTGATCTGGGAACCGATGCCCTAGGCGCCGCGCTACCCTTCGCGCGAAGGCATGGTTTTCGACTTGTTCTGATGAGCGGGAAGCCTTCCCCTGAGTTCATGTCCGCCCCCGCCTTCGCCCAAACACCTGCGCCACCCTACTACGCGGTCATCTTCACTTCGCAGCGCACGGAGGGCGATCAAGGTTATGGCGACATGGCCGAGCGCATGGTGGCGCTCGCGCATGAGCAGCCGGGCTTTCTCGGCGTGGAAAGCGCACGCGGCGCGGGCGGCTTTGGCATCACAGTGTCGTATTGGGAGAGCACGCAGGCCATCGCCAACTGGAAGGCGAATGCGGAACACCGCATCGCGCAGGAGACAGGCAAGACGCGATGGTATGCGGATTACCAACTCCGCGTGGCGAAGGTGGAGCGGGCGTATGGAAAAACTCAGCCGACCTCTCATGAATAGCGTCATCGAACTCCCCTTTAACCAGCATGTGGGCCTGCAAACCGCCGACGATCCGGCGAAGGTGCTGCAACTGCCTGCCGGGCCGCAGTATTTGAACCACCTCGGCACCGTCCATGCCAGCGCACAACTCGCTTTGGCAGAGGCATCGAGTGGCGAGTTTCTGCTGCGTGCGATTGGCGACCTCACGGGCATCGTGCCGGTCGTGCGGCGGCTGGAGTCGAAGTTTCGGAAGCCTGCGAATGGCCGCCTCACCTCCACCGCGTCCGCACCAGATGGCATCGAGTCCCTGCGCAGCGAACTGGAGGCCAAAGGCCGCGCGCTGATCACCGTGCAGGTCGAGCTGCACGATGAATCCGGCGTGCACACGCTTTCCGCTTCGGTGGAGTGGTTCGTCACCCGCGTGACACCGGCACAAATCACTCCAGACATGGTACCCGATTCTGCTTTCCTCACTGCGGATGGCATCGAAGCTTTCATTCTGGAGTTCGAGGCATGCGCGCTTTCGAAACGGCGCTGGACGCATCATGCGCACTTGGTCGTCGCACTGTGGTATCTCACGCATCACACGTCCGGTGAGGCTCTCGAAATCGTCCGTCAGCGCATACGGGCCTACAACGAGGCCACAGGCACGCCCAACACCGATGGCGGAGGCTACCATGAAACATTGACCCGCATTTTTCTCGACGGTGTTGCGACGCACATCGCAGAACATCGTGAGGAGCCGTTGCCAGTGTCGCTCGCGGCTTTGTTGCGGTCTCCGCTCGGGGGCAAGGATTGGCCGCTGCGTTTCTATTCCAGAGAGCGGCTTTTTTCGATGGCCGCACGCCATCACTGGCTCGAGCCCGATCGACCATGACGATGACCAGGAATGAAGCTGCCGGGAACATCGTACTTCCTCCGCATGAAACACGTCTTCGCCTTGCTTTTGCTTTCCCCGGTCCTTCTCGCCCTCGATGCGCCGCAGAAGCCAAAGCCGGAGTTTCAGTATCTGTCTGGCGACATCAAGGTGAGCATCCCCACGGCGGATGAGCCTCGCGTGAAGCAGTTCGGCGCGGAGTCGATCAAGGCGGCGGTGAAGTATCTCGAAGACGGCGCGGTGTGCTGGGTCCGTGAAAAAAGCTGCGTGAACTGCCACACGACGGGACCTTACCTCACCGAGCGGCCTGCTTTGATCCCGCAACTGGGCAAACCGAGTGAGGAGATCGTGGCGGACTTCATCGAGTTCGTGCCGAAGGACATCAAAGAGGTGAAGGAGACGGCCACGAAGAGCGGCTACAAGCACATGCCGGGCGCGTTTTCCGCCGTGTGGCGTTCGCTGGGGCTGGCGGAGTGGGACAGGCATGTCACCGGCAAAACCTCAGAGCACACCGAGCGGTCGATTCGCGACATGTTTGAGCGTCAAGCGGCCAGCGGAGCCTTTGTGAGCCATGGCGAGGTCGAAATCCCGCACATCACGACCGACTTCGAGCTCTCGCTGCAAGCCGCGCGCACCATCACCGCAGCTCCCGGATGGCTGGCGGGCCTCAAGGACGAAAAACTCGTCGCGAAGGTCGAAAAGCTCAAAAACTGGCTGCGCATTGCGGAGCCGAAAAATGACTGGGATCGCGTCCTGAGCCTGCAACTGGCCTCTTACCTGCCGGAGCTCGTTTCTGCCGAAAAACGCAAGGCGGCGCTGAAGCTGCTCTCCTCCAAACAACACACCGACGGCGGCTGGAGCACGCGCGACTTCTCCGCACTGAACGACTGGCACTTTGAAGTGAGCGATACGGTCCGGAAGCTCATCACCGGCCTCCCCGATGCCGCGAAGCCGGAGAGCGATGCTTACATGACGGCGCTTGCCATCGTACTGATGCGGCAGAGCGATGTTCCAGCGAAAGACGAGCGCGTGCAGAAAGCTGTGGCGTGGCTGAAAAAGGAACAGCGTGTTTCAGGCCGCTGGTGGATGCACTCGCTCTATCGAGGGAACTACCATTACATCACCTACATCGCGACGTGTCAGGCGCTGAAGGCGCTGGCGCTGTGTGAGGAGCTGCCAAGTTTGGGCGCAGAGTGAGAATTGCGGGCGGCTTGCTTTGCAGCATGGTCTCCATCCGATTTATGCTTCGCTTTGCTCTCTTCTTCGCCTTTACGTCATCGCTGCCCGCCGCCGACCTCGTTTTGAAGCCCGGCAACCTCCCCGCCGTGCTCGAACAGGCCCGCAAGGCTCCAAAACCCGTGCGCATCGTCGTCGAGGAGGGCGTGCACCCAATCACGGAAACGATCACTCTCGGCAAAGACGACTCGCAGGTGACCTGGAGTGGAAAAAACGCGGTCTTCATGGCGGGAAAGCCCATCACCGGCTGGGTCAAAGAAGGCGCGATGTGGAAAGCCACGCTGCCGGACAAGACGTGGAAGTTTGAGCAACTCTGGATCAATGGCCGTCGCGCCACGCTAGCCCGCTCGCCGAACAAGGGTTTCTTCCACATCACCGAGGCGGTGGGAGCAGGCGTGTTTCCGGATTTGCAGGAGAACATGAACTTCCATGCCTTCAGCATTCCGGCGGAGCAGTTCGAGGTACTGAAAGCCATCCCGCAGGCCGAGCGCGACGACGTTCTGCTCACCGTGACACATGCCTGGGCTGTGGGGCAGTGCCGCATCAAGGCATTGAATGACGAAGCGCTCGCCGTGCAGATCAAAGGCCGCTCGCGGTATCCCTTCGTTGAGTTCGAGCCGGATCAGCGTTTCTGGATGGAGAACTACCGCGCCGCGCTGGATGCGCCGGGCGAGTGGTTTCTCGACAAAGCGAAGGGCGAGGTGCTTTACCTGCCGCTGCCCGGCGAGGACATGACGAAGGCCGAAGTCATCGCGCCGGTGGTGACAAAGTTCATCGTCATGAAAGGCGCACACGATGTGCGCTTCGAAGGCATCTCGTTTCAATACAGCCAGCATCTGTATCCCGCCGATGGCCTGCACGACGGCCAGGCCGCGACGACGAGTGATGGCTGCATCGAGATCGAGGACTCACGCGGCATTCACTTCGCGAATTGCGAGATCGCGCACACGGGCCTGCACGGCATCTGGTTCAAAAACGGCTGCGCGGATTCCTCCGTGAAGCATTGCCACCTCCACGACCTCGGCGGCGGTGGTGTGTATGTCGGCGAAACGGCACGTCCGGCGGAGTCGCGGGTGAATCATCACATCGTCGTCGATGACTGCATCATCCAGCACGGCGGGCGGTTGCACCCGAGCGCTTGCGGCGTGGTCTTCACGCACACGCAGCATTGCGCGGTCACGCATTGCGACATCGGCGACTTTTACTACACCGGCATCAGCGCCGGATGGAACTGGGGCTATGGCGACACCGCCTCGCGTGAGACGCTGGTGGAGAACAATCACATCCATCACCTCGGCTGGGCATATCTGAGCGACATGGGCGGCTTTTACGGCCTCGGCACCTCACCGGGCACGATCATTCGCGGCAATCACGTCCATCACATCGCCAGCCATCGCTACGGCGGCTGGGGTCTCTACAATGACGAAGGCGCCACCGACACGCTGATGGAAAACAACCTCGTGCACGACACCTGGAACGCGGGTTTTCATCAGCATTACGGCTACTTCAACACCGTGCGGAACAACATCTTCGCCTTCGGCAACTCCGCACAGATCCAAGCCTCGCGAAACGAAGCCCGCCTGCGCTTCCGCTACCTGAACAACATCGTCGTGTGGGACCCCGCATCGCCCTTGCTCGATGGAGGCGAATGGAACTGGAAGTTCTTCGACAAGATTGATCGCGGCGATCCGAAGGACAGCCTCGTCTTTCGCAACAACCTCTACTGGCCCACCGATGGCAAAATCCCCGCGAAACTCACCAAAAGCCACTTCACCTGGGAAGAATGGCGCAAGATGGGCCGCGACCGCGAAAGCCAGTTTGCCGATCCGATGTTCGAAAACATCGCGAAACGCGATTTCCGCCTCAAACCCGGCTCGCCGGCCGAAAAGCTTGGTTTCAAGCCCTGGGACCTCACTTTGGCCGGAGTCCGCAAAACCGACACGAAGTGGCATGAACTCGCCGCCAAAGGTCACGACTATCCAACGTGGCAAACCGACGCCAAACCCTGGCCCGCGCCGCCTTACAAGGTCGATCAGAGCTTCGAACGCGCCTCACTTGGCACGCTCGGCATTCGCAATGCCAAATACTCCACCGAAAACAAAGGCGAGAGCATCGGCGTGACCGATGAAACCGGCTCGCCCATCGGCGGAGCGTCGAAGCGCAGCCTCAAAGTGCAGGACGCCCCCGGCTTGAAGCACAGCTACGATCCCGTGCTCGACATCTACCCGAAGTGGGCCGAGTCCGGCACCTACCGCGTCAGCTTCGACATCATGGCCCAAGCCGGTGCCGACTGGTTCTTCGAGATGCGCAACAAAGCGGGCGAGTTTGCCGCTGGTCCCTACGTGCGCTGGCAAAAAGGCACGCTCGTGGCGAATAACACCGGGAGCCAAAAACTCGCCGAGGTGAAACCCGGTGAATGGCTCCGCATCGACCTCACCGCCACCACCGGAGCGGCCAAGTATGATGTGACCCTCACGCGTGAGGATGGCACCCAGACCAAGATTAACGCCATCCCCTGCCAACCCACCTGGGACACCGCCACCTACCTCCTCTTCAGCGCCCTCGGCACGACGAAGACGGCCTTCTTCATCGACAACGTGAAGCTGGAGCAACCATGAGTTTCGCCTCGTCTTGAACCCTGATGCCACCGTGGACCGGCAAGAATGCCGCGTTTGCAGAGCCCTTCGGAATCAGGGTTGTTGAATGAGGCTCGATGAATGCTGCGCGTGTTACCCCCAAGGCTGATTTTGCCTCTGGGTCATCCTACGATTTCTACCGGGCAGTCTGGTAGGCTGGCCATGAAGGCGCGGCCATAGGGCTTGGTGAGCAGTCGTGGATCAAGGATGGCGATGATGCCTTTGTCCTTTTGCGTGCGAATCAGGCGACCCACGCCCTGGCGTAGTTTTAGGATCGCCTCGGGCACGCTGTATTCGCTGAAGCTATTCAGTCCCTGCTCTTCCAGGTGCTCCAATCGACTGGCGACGACGGGATGATCGGGCACGGCAAAGGGCAGGCGGGTGATGATGACGTTGCTGAGTGCTTCGCCTGGCACATCGACACCTGTCCAAAAGCTGTCTGTGCCGAAGAGCACGCTGTGGACGTCCTTTTTGAACTCGGCCAGCATCTGGTGGCGCGGCATGCCACGGCCCTGCACGAGCAGCCGCCAGCCGCGATCATCGCAGAAGTCCTCCAGGCGGTCGGCCATGGCGGTGAGCTGGGAATAGCTGGTGAAAAGCACGAAGGCGCGGCCTTGGGAGAGATCCAGGAAGTGCTCGATCTTCTCCTGCAATGCGTCGGCGTAGGTGGCGTCTTTCGGCTCGGGCATTTTTTTCACCAAGTAGAGCCGCATCTGCTTCTTGAAGTCGAAGGGACTCTCGATGCTGGCCGCGCGTGCTTTTTGTGCGCCGACGCGTTTGCGGAAGTAGTTCAGCTGGTCGTCATCGCCCACGCCCAGTGTGGCGCTGGTGAAGACGCAGGCCTTGCCGCCGGAGAAGAAGATTTCCTCTAGCTTCGGAGCGACGTCGATGGGCGCGCTGTGCAGAGAAAGATTGCGCGTGTCGCCGCTGCTGCGTTCTGCCCAATAAACGTGGCCATCTGCGGTTTGGTCGAGAAAGGCGGCGAGTCCGGCACGCAGCGCAGTCAGGCGCTTCGCGATGTCATGCAGCTCTAGCTTTTGGGCCTCACTTTTGGCCGCATCTCCGGCCTTGAGAGCAAAGCTGGCTACGCGCTGCAGCGGCAGGGTCAGGGTATTCTCCGTGAGGCCTGGCTCGCGGATGCGGAACTCTTTGCCATAAGGCCCGCTGAACCGACAGCGTGCCTCGGCTTCGCGGAAGAACATCTCTGCTGCGCCGATGGTTTGCGTGACCTCGCGGATGGCATCGCTATCGCCCACGCTGCTGAAGAAGCCCTTGCGCGTCTTGGGGTTGTAAAGGCGGCCCAGTTCAAAGCGGACATTGCTCTCTGTGACATGAATGCCGAAGGCCTGTGCGGCGATGTTCTCAATCGTGTGTGCCTCATCCAGTACCACGAAGTCGCGTGGGAAGATGAAGTTGGCGTCATCGGCCAGCACTTCTTCCGCCGAGGCCAGCAGGGTGAAGAAGAGCGTGTGATTCAGCACCAGCACATCCGCCGCTGCCATGCGTCGGCGCACCTCCTGGTAAAGGCAACCACTGCCGGGTGGGCAGCGCCGGGGGGTGCAGGCATGGGGCTCGCTGCGGATCATGGACCAAAGCCGTGCGCCGGGGGTGAAGTCCATCTCACTCAGCGTGCCGGTGGGGTTGTCCCGCTGCCAGTCCATGATGAGCTGCAGCTCGGCGGCCTCGCTGCTGCTGAAGAGGTCGCCGGTTTGGGAAAAGGCGCTCTTCAGCCGGGTGGGGCAGAGGTAGTTGTTGCGGCCCTTGAGCAGCTCGGCGTGGAAGTCGCCGACGATCTTCTTCACGATCGGGATGTCCTTGTGGATGAGCTGCTCCTGGAGGTTGATCGTGTGCGTGCAGATGATGGCCTTGCGCTTCTGCTCGATGGCGTAAGTGGCGGCCGGGATGAGGTAGGCGAGCGATTTGCCAACGCCCGTGGCGGCCTCGCAGATGAGCGCGCGGTTTTTTTCCAAGGCCTCTCCCACCAGCTGGGCCATGCGCTGCTGCTGGGGGCGGTATTCAAACTGGGGCGACTCTGCCAGCCGCCCCTCCTGGGAAAAGGCCAGGTACATCCGCTCGGCTAGCGTGGGGCCGGTGGCACCCGGGGTGGCTTCGAGGATGCTGATCATGCAGGGGGGAAGTCGTTCACATGGGGTAGGGCCATCAGGCCATCTTTTCCGCCACACGGCGGGCGAAGTAGGTGAGGATCATGTCTGCGCCTGCGCGCCGGATGCCGAGCAGGGATTCGAGCATGATTTTTTCCTCGTCAAGCCAGCCCGAGGCAGCAGCAGCTTTGATCATCAGGTATTCGCCGCTAACCTGATAGGCGGCGATGGGTAGCGTGCTGGCCGCGCGCAGCTTGGCGATGATGTCCAGGTAGGGGCCGGCAGGTTTCACCATGAGGATGTCCGCGCCCTCGGCTTCATCGAGCGCGGCTTCGCGCAGTGCCTCGCGGGCATTCGCGGGGTCCATCTGGTAGGTCTTTTTGTCGCCCGCCTTGGGCGCGGAATCCAGCGCTCCGCGGAAGGGCCCGTAGTAGGCGCTGGCATACTTGGCCGTGTAGCTCATGATCGACACGCCGGTGTGCCCTGCACCATCCAGCGCCGCACGCAGCGCGGCCACGCGGCCATCCATCATGTCGCTGGGGGCCACGATGTCCGCCCCGGCGCGTGCCTGGCAGAGCGCTTGGCGGCACAGCACCTCGATGGTTTCGTCATTAAAAATGCGGCCGTCATCGCTCACGAGGCCGTCGTGGCCGTCGCTGTTGTAGGGGTCTAGCGCCACATCGGTGATGACTGTCAGCGTCGGGTGCGCGGTCTTCAGCGCGCGGATGGCGCGCGGCACGAGACCGTCATCGTCGTGGCATGACTCAGCGCCGCGTGTTTTCAGCTCATCGGGGATGCGTGGGAAAAGCACCACGGCAGGCACGCCCAGCGCGTGCGCTTCTCCGGCCTCCTTGACGAGATCGCGCACGCACCAGCGCTGGCAGCCAGGCATGGCCTCGATGGGCGTGTTCGCCTCGCCTTCCTGGAGGAAGAGCGGGTAGATCAGATGGCGGGGCGTCAGCTCCGTCTCACGCACGAGGTCGCGGATGGCGGCGGACTGGCGGTTGCGTCGGGGGCGATGGGGAAGATTCATGAAAAAGAGGTGGAGGCCAAGGTTCAGCGCTGGGGGATTAGCTGCGGCTGCGCTGCGCGGCGATGAGGATCTGTACGCCGATGCCGGCCAGCAGGTCCGTCCATAGCTTCTCGCGCCCGGCCCATTTTTCGGGCGACCAGCGGTTGCCGATGCTCGTCGCATCGAGCAGCACCAGCAGTTCCGCGCCACGCTGGGCCGACTGGAGCGCTCGGTAGATCTCCAAGACAAGACGGCGCTGCACTTCAGCCTCGGGGGTGGTGGCGAGATTGAACACGAGCGCCACGCGGGGCTGGGGGGGCTTCCAGCTAGCGGTGAAATCGTCTTCTTCTCCATGGGGGATCACCCCAAATTCCGGCTGGATCATCTGCCCGAAGCGCTCGCGGACACCACGTGCCCAGACTTCCTGGTGGGCCGGCGTGCCGTGCCCGCCATGCACCAGCACCGTCACGGTTTCCTGCCCACCCTCCACGGCGCGAAGGGTGCGCACGAGGTAGCTTTGCCACCCCAGTCTGCGCATTTGCCCTGCCAGCACGGCATGAGTCCGCCAGACGGTGAAACCTGCCAGGGCCAGCCGGGGCAAAACCACCAGCACCAGCAACGAGCCGGCATACAGGTGCAGCCAGGTCAGGGCCGGGGAGGGCTGCTGCGCCACGCCGCCGGTGCGATGCATGTCCCGCAGCTCATGCAGTGGAATTTCGACCCCCAGCAGGGCGGAGGCAGGGCGGAAAAGTGTGCCCAGGAAGAGCTGCGCTTTTTCCACTGACAAAATCGTGCTCTCCCACACGGCGCGGTATTCATGAGACCAACCCCGCGCATACAGACCCACAATGCTGCCGAGGGCCATCAGCGCTGCGGCTACATGCAGCCAAGCGCGGAACCGCCGCTGCCAGCGCTCCATGGCCGGGGTCTGTGCCAGCAGGGCAAAGCGCTGATCCACGCTGATGCCGGTGAGGGGTTCGCCCGCCTCAGCCAAGGGGCGATCTGGCTCTGCCGAGGACACCCGCTGAGCTAGCCAGGTCAGCATCGGGCTATCCTGGCTTTGTCGCAGTTCCAGCAGCAGAGCCCAGAGCATGACGACCGCATTCCACAGCAGCAGACCGACCAGCGGCAGCGCTAGCAGATTGAACTCAGCCTGCTGCCCCAGTCCGGCCAAGACATAACCTGCGGCAGCTGCGGCCAGCCAACCTAGCGCGATCCAGGATCGGCGGCCTGCGATGGTGGTCAGGCGCTCCATGATCCGCACCAGCGATCCATTGCAGCCGATGACTTCCTCCTCCAGCCAGCGTGCGCGGCGGAGCAAAAAGGCCGCTTCGCGTGGGCCGAGCGGGTTGGTTTTGACCTCATCAGCCGTCATGCCTGCTCGGGTGCGTGCCGTGGCCTCACGACGGCGCTCCTCGTTCAGGAGCGCCCCATCGGCATCTCCTTCTTCGACCGCGCGCCAGCGCAGGATGCTCTGCCAGTCATTCCAGTCCATGCGGGTCAGCCATGTTTCAGGCGGATGTCCTTGATCCCAGTCGTCTTCAGCAAGGACTGGAGTCGCTTGAGGATGCGTGGTCGCTCCATGGATAGCGCGTGGTGCACCGTGGGCTGGAGCACACGCACGGTCAAAACACCGCGTTGAAGACTATCGGGACGAGAATGCTGAAAAAGAAAATCGCCAACGATCTCGCGCCAGGCTGCCAGGACCTCCTCCAGCTTCATGCGCTCACCGAGCCCCGCCTGGGCGATCACGCGACCGACGAGGTCTGCGACGGACTGCGTGGGCAGGTCGATCACCGGCCCCTCCTCAGCACCACGCCACGCAGAGATCAGCGCATGGCGCAGGCGCTGGCGGGCTGTAGGGTGACGTCGCTCGGACATAGACTCACCATGGGCGCTGGGCTGCGGAAATGCGAGGGGGAAAAACGCCCTCCTTGCATCCCCTGGGCTGCCCGCCCGGTCAGTGTCTGCCGCCTTGACGCCTCTTTCACTCGCCTTTAAGGTCGATCTTCCTGGATGAAAACGCCCTCATTTTCCCGCCTCGCCCTCGGCACCGCTCTGATGTCGGCGCTTTGTGTCCCTGCCACACCGTCGCACGCTTTCCTCGGGTTCTTTGAAAAGAAAGAAAAGGAAGTGCCAGCGGGCAGTGAGCGTGAAGCGCAGGAAAGACAAGCTGCCGCCCTGCTCGAAGAAGGCAGACAAGCCCAGCTAGAAGGCCGCAGTGGCCGCGCCCAGGGTTACTACCAGCAGATCATCCGTCAGTATCCTTTCACCGCAGCAGCAGCAGAGGCCTCGTACGCGAATGCAGTCATCATCCGTGAGAACAGCCCCCTGCAGGAGTCGTTCGATGCCTTCCAGAATTTTCTGACTCAATACCGCACCAGCCCTCGCTTTGACGATGCCATCCAGCAGCAATACGAGATCGCGGAAATCGCCAAAGGCGGCAAAAAGGAGCGCAGCCTGATCCTCATCCCAGTCAAAATGGGCGGCGATGACGTCGTCGAGATGTACAAGCAGATCATCGAGAATGCACCCTTCGGCAAACTGGCCCCGTTGGCTCAGTTCAGCATTGGCGAGGTGTATCAGGACATGGGGGAAAAGGCCAAGTCGGTGGCCGCTTACCAGACCGTGGTGGACAATTACCCGAACACGAAGCAAGCCGATGAAGCGCAGTTCCGCATTGGTTCCATCAGCAGCGTCGCTGCCAGCCGCAGTGAGGACAAATCCAATCTGATGGCTGCCCGCGATGCCCTCACCACCTACATGACGGTGAATCCCAAAGGAGAGCGCGCCACAGAAGCTGAAATGGGCCTGCGCCAAATCAATGCCGTTGAGGCCGGACAATCGCTGCAGGTCGGCAAATTCTACATGCGGATGGAGAAGCCAAAAGCGGCCGCCATCTACTTCAACGAAGCGCTGAAGTACGGATCTCCAGAAGTTTCCTCCGAAGCCCGAACCCTCCTCGCCGAACTTGCTGCCATCGACCCTGAAGCGGTGTCTGCGGCCAAAAAAGGCCAGCCTGACCAAGACTACACCGTTTCCAGCGCCAAAAACCTGAAGAACAGCGACGACTACATCGGCCCGATGGCTCCCGAACTCGCACGCTTGGGTCAAAAACCCAGCATGAGAGCTGGCAACGACAACTTCCTGCCCATCCCACTCACCGAGCCAACGCTGCCGACCAAACCCGGCGCGGCTCCTGGCGATGGCACCCTGCTGCCGCCTCTGCCTACCACGGAAAAGCCTGCCTTGCTCCCCACGGCACCAGCCGGCAGCACCGTTCCTCCCGTGCCTGCGCCCCCTGCGGGTCCAGCGGGCGAACTGCCTGTGCCGCCCAAGCCTCCGGCACCCTGATCGACCTCACCTTTTTTCTCTCGGATGAACCCGCTCCGCCTCCTCGCCCTCGCCACGCTCCTCGCCCTGACCAGCTGCGCAGGTTATCACCTGGGGGGGCAAAAACCCTCGCACCTGCAAGGGATCAGCAAACTGGCCGTGCCGACCTTTGACAATCAGACCCTGGAGCCACGACTGTCCTCCGTGGTCACGAATTCGCTGATCAAGCAGATCCAAACGGACGGCTCCTACCAGATCGTCACGAAGGACAACGCAGAAGCGATCTTCGAAGGCACCATCACCCGTGTTGATCGCTCCCAGTTTCGTTCTTTCCGCCAAAACGTGCTGCGCACTGCCCAGTTGCAGATGCGGCTGACGCTCAACTACACGATCAAGGATGCCGCCTCAGGTCGTCCCATCCACAAAGGCACCTCATCGGCGATTTCTTATGTGATTCTGGACTCCAACATTCAGAACTCCGAAGCTCAGGCCCTGGATGATGCCGCCCAGCGTCTCGCCACCAACGTCGCCAACGAAATCTCCGAAGGCTGGTGAGCACCGACGAGGAAACGCCTGACCCTGAGCTGACAGAGGCTGAAGCCGCTGACGACAGAGGACCCCTCGAACTCATCGAAATCAGCGCGAATAGCCTCAGCCGCGCCCTTCACCTCGTCGCCACACCGATTGGCAACTTGGCTGACATCACACTGCGAGCGCTGGATGTTTTGAAGCAGGTGGATCTCATCGCCTGCGAGGACACTCGCCACTCTGGCCGCCTGCTCAGTCACCACGGCGTGCGTGCCCGCTTGGTGAGTCTGAATGAGCACAACGAAGCTCGCCGAATCCCGGAACTCATCGCGCATCTCCAGGCCGGCGGCAGTGTCGCCCTGATCTCAGATGCAGGCATGCCCACGGTGTCCGATCCTGGTCAGCGTCTCGTGCAGAGTGTCGTCGCTGCCGGTCTGCGGGTGGAAAGCTTGCCCGGTCCCAGTGCCGTGCTCACCGCTCTCGCGGCCAGTGGCCTGCCGACGGTGCCCTTTCATTTCGGCGGCTTTTTGCCCCACAAAAAAGGCCAGCGAGAAAAGGAACTCCACGCGGCTCTCCAGCGCGAAGCCACCAGCCTTTACTTCGAGAGTCCCTACCGTCTCGTGGACACCCTGGCCATGCTAGCAGCTGCCAAGCCCGAGCATCGAATCGTCGTTGCGCGGGAGTTGACGAAGAAGTTTGAGGAATTCCAGCGCGGCACGGCACAGCAAGTGCTCTCTCATTATCAAACCAAGCCTCCCAAAGGCGAAATCACGCTGGTCATCGCCCCCGTGGATTTGCCCAAGTGGGTGACTTGGTGATCCCAACCCACGCTTTCTCATGACTCCAGCCCCTTGCGATCTCGGCAACACCCCCGAGGCCATCAAAGCCTCCATCGTCAACCACGTCCGTTTCACCCTCGGTGCCTATGTGGACAGTGCCAGCGCCAACGACTGGTGGGTGGCCACCTGTCTCGCCGTGCGGGATCGTGTCATGGACAGCGCCACCAAGTCGCGCTCCCTGCACCGCCAGGCCGGCGTTCGCCGCATCCATTACCTCTCCCTGGAATACCTCATGGGGCGTCTGCTGGAGAACAATCTGCGCAACTCAGGCCTCTACGATCCAGTCAAAGAGGCGCTCAAAGAGCTGGGCAAAGACCTGGACACTCTGCTGCAAAATGAGCCCGACATGGGTCTGGGCAATGGTGGCTTGGGCCGGCTCGCCGCCTGCTTCATGGACAGCCTCAGCACGCTGAATTTGCCCGCCATCGGCTATGGCATTCACTATGAGTTCGGTCTGTTTCGCCAAGAGTTCGTGAACGGCAAGCAGGTCGAGCATCCCGATGCCTGGATGCGTGACGGTTCCCCCTGGAAGATTGCTCGCCCCTCCTATCGCCAAAAAATCCATCTCTACGGTCGTGTCATTCAAAAGTTCGACACGCATGGCAACCCTCATTCCGAATGGGTGGACACGAAATGCCTCCTCGGCCTGCCTTGGGACATCCCCATCGTCGGCTACGACACCCATACCGTGAATGTGTTGCGTCTGTGGCAAGCGCAGGCGGATGAAGACTTCAACTTCCAGGTCTTCAACGAAGGCTCCTACATTGAGGCGCTGCGTGAAAAGGCCATCGCCGAGACTGTTTCCAAAGTGCTTTACCCCAATGACTCCACCGAGTCCGGCAAGGAGCTGCGACTCGTGCAGCAGTACTTCTTTGTCGCCTGCTCCCTGGCCGACATCGTGCGTCGATTCAAAGGTGGTTATTCGCTCCCGTGGAGTGAATTTCCCTCCAAAGCGGCCATCCAGCTCAATGACACGCACCCAGCCGTGGCCATCCCAGAACTCATGCGCATCCTCCTGGATGAGGAAGGCCTGCCCTGGGCGCAAGCCTGGAAGATCTGCCAGGAAACCTTCAGCTACACCAATCACACCCTCTTGCCTGAAGCTCTAGAGATGTGGTCCGTCGGTCTTTTCGAACGTGTCCTGCCGCGTCACCTTCAGATCATCTACCAGATCAATGCCCAGTTCCTGGACGGTGACGTCGAGGCGAAGTGGCCGGGCGATAGCAACAAGAAGCGCGCGCTTTCTCTCATCGACGAGCGCGGAGGCAAATACGTCCGCATGGCTCACATGTCCGTCCTGGGCGGACATGCGACCAATGGAGTGGCTGCGCTGCACACCCGTCTGCTTTGCGAGCGCCTCTTCCCCGAGTTCCACGAACTCTACCCGGAGCGCTTCGTCAACATCACGAATGGCGTCACCTTCCGCCGCTGGCTGGATGTGTGCAATCCACAGCTCTCTTCCCTCATCACCGAAAGCATCGGCGAGGGCTGGAAAAAAGAGGCTTCTCAGCTGCGTCAGCTTGATCCCCTGGCCGACGACCCTTCCTTCCGGGAGCGCTACCGCAGCATCAAGCGTCACCACAAGGTCGCTTTAGCCAAAATCATCCAAGATTCTTGTGGCGTCCATGTCAGCCCCGATGCGCTCTTCGATGTGCAGATCAAGCGTCTGCATGAATACAAACGCCAGCACCTGAACCTGCTGAACATCGTCACCCTCTACCGCAGCATCCTGAACAACCCGAACGCGGATTTTCATCCGCGAGTGTTCGTGTTCGGTGCCAAGGCTGCGCCGGGTTACTACCTCGCCAAAAACATCATTCACTGCATCAATGCCGTCGCCGCGAAGGTGAACCATGACCCACGCGTCGGCGATAAGCTGAAGGTCGTGTTCCTGCCAAACTATGGCGTCTCCCTGGCGGAAAAAATCATCCCAGCGGCAGATCTGAGTGAGCAGATCTCCACGGCCGGCAAGGAAGCCTCTGGCACAGGCAACATGAAGCTCGCCCTCAACGGCGCGCTCACCATCGGCACGCTGGACGGAGCTAATGTCGAAATCGCGGAAGAAGTCGGCAATGACAACATTTTCATCTTCGGTCTCACCGTGGAAGAAGTCACCGACCTCAAATCGAGGGGTTACAACCCATGGGAATACTACTGGGGCAACGAAAACCTCCGCGCCGTCATCGACTGGATCGGCAGCGATTACTTCACGGGCCATGCAGGCGATTTCAAGCCCCTGCGTGACAGCCTCCTGGAGCATGGCGACCCCTACCTCTGCCTAGCGGACTACCAAATGTATGTCGATGCGCAGGCCAGGGTCGATGCTGCTTACAAGCAACCCGATCATTGGTCGAAGATGACCATCCTGAACACCTCACGCGTTGGATTCTTCAGCTCCGACCGCACCATCCTGGAGTATGCCGCCAAAGTCTGGAAGCTACCCCAGGTCGAGGTTCCCTGACTTGGCTGAGGTGAGGCTTGGCAAGGTGCGTGTGCCTCAGTAGCCTGCGCGCCTTATGACCACGAAAACCTGCCGTTGGGGCATCCTCGGTGCCGCTTTCATTGCCCGCAAAAACTGGCAGGCCATCCGCGATGCTGGAAACTCGACCCTCGTGGCCGTGGCGAGTCGCCATGTCGAAAAAGCACGCGCTTTCATCACGGAGTGTCAGTCCTCCGCCCCGCATCCAGTGCTGCCAGATGCACTGGGTAGCTACGAAGCCTTGCTGGAACGCCCTGACCTAGACGCCGTTTACATCCCGCTGCCCACAGGCCTGCGCAAAGAATGGGTTCTGCGTGCTGCAGCGGCTGGTAAACACGTGCTGGTGGAAAAACCGGTGGGCATCTGTGCGGACGACGTCGCGGAAATGATTGCCACCTGCGAGAAGCACGGCGTGCAGTTCATGGATGGCGTCATGTTCATGCATGGCCAGCGGCTGAAGCGTCTCCGTCAGGTCGTGGATGCTGAAGTCGGCCCTGTGCGCCACATTGCCTCGCAGTTCAGCTTCCGTGCCGACGATAGTTTCGCGCATGACAACATCCGCGCCCACGGCACGCTAGAGCCGCTCGGTTGCCTGGGTGATCTGGGTTGGTATTGCCTGCGCTTCAGCCTCTGGGCCATGAAGGAAGCAAGGCCGCTGCAGGTCACGGGTAGCATTCACGCTGAAGTGAAAGCTGGCGATGAAGTGGCACCTGTACCTCTCGCCTTCTCCGGCACGCTGACCTTTCCAGGAGGTGTTAGCGCCTCCTTCCATTGTTCCTTTGATGCCGCCAATGCCCAGTGGGCCGTGGTCAGTGGTGACAGGGCACTGCTGCATGTCTCCGATTTCGTCCTGCCCTTCTCCGCAGCCCACACTCAGTTCAGCCTGACGCGCAGCCAGTTTGTTCTGGATCGCTGCCGCACCGATGTCGTTGGGGGCCATCACATCGAGACCCTGGACGAGCCCAGCAACAACGCCCCAGGCTCGCAGGAGGCAGGGCTGTTCCGTAGCTTCTCCAGCCTTGTGCTTTCTGGCAAAACCGATTCCTACTGGCCGCAGATCAGCCTTCTCACTCAGCAAGTGCTTGATGCCTGCCTCGCCTCTGCCCACCAGGGGGGTGTGCCTCTTGCCTTCCAGGCTTGATCAGCTTTGCACTTCTTTATCATCCCTCTTTCATCCTTCATCCATGTCCGACGCCGCCACCACTCCCATGATGAAGCAATACCTCGCCATCCGGCGGGAGCTTCCGGAGGATGTGCTGCTCTTCTTCCGCCTCGGCGACTTTTATGAGCTGTTCTTCGAGGACGCGAAGGTCGCCTCGCCCATCCTGAATGTAGCGCTGACGAAACGAAACGCCGTCCCCATGTGCGGCGTGCCGCATCATTCGTCGCAGGGTTACATCGCGAAGCTCATCAAGGCCGGCAAACGCGTCGCCATCGCCGAGCAGACCACCGATCCAGTGCCGGGCAAAATCGTCGAACGGGCCGTGTCGCAGATCCTCAGCGCCGGCACCATCAGCGACCTCAATCTGCTCGACTCGAACCGCCCGAATTACCTCGCCGCCGTGTTCCGCGAAGGCAAAAAATTCGGCCTCGCCTACGTCGATCACACCACTGGAGAGTTTGAAGTCGCCGAGTTCAAAGACACCACCGAGCTCGCCGACGAACTGGAGCGCCTCCAGGCCAGCGAACTGCTCTTCAGCGACACCCAGCGCGAGGTCGTCGATGCCCTCGGCAGTCCGAGCAGCGCGCAACCCATCGAAAGCTACCTCTTCCTGCTCGATCAGGCGCAGCACAGCCTCACGCAGCACTTCAAAGTGCAGTCGCTCGATGGCTTCGGCTGCACCGGCATGAACGCCGCCATCTGCGCCGCCGGTTGCATCCTGCAATACCTGCAATTCCAGCTCCGCCGCAGTGTCGATCACATCCAGCGCCTCCGAGTCGGCCAAACCAACGACGTCGTGCTCATCGACGCCGCCAGCCAGAGCCACCTCGAACTCGTCAGCGCCCGTGGCGGCAACGCGCACACGCTTTTGAGCGCCCTCGACCGCACCTGCACCCCCATGGGTGCCCGCAAGCTCCGCCATTGGGTCCTCCACCCGCTGCGCGATCTCGATGCCCTCACGCAGCGCCAGGACATGATCGCCGCCTTCCTCGACGAGCCCATGCTCCTTAGCCAGGTGCGCACCCTCCTCAAAGAAGTGCGTGATCTGGAGCGCACCAGCTCCCGCCTCAGCCAGGGCAGCGGCAATGGCCGTGATTTGCAGGCGCTTGCTGTTTCGCTGGAGGTCGTGCCTTCACTCAAAGTCATCCTGCATGAGTCCCATAGGTCGAATGGGTCCTATATGACCTATCTTTCCGACCGCCTCCACGACCTCACCCCTATCTGCCAGGAAATCCAACGCGCCATCTGCGATGAGCCGCCCATGCAGATCAAAGAAGGCGGCGTCTTCCGCGAGGGCTGGCTGCCGGAGCTCGACGAGCTGCGGAATGCCTCCACGCTCGGCCGGCAGTGGATCGCGGATTTGCAGGCGCGTGAGATCGAGCGCACCGGCATCAAGAGCCTCAAAATTAAATACAACGCCGTCTTCGGTTACTTCATCGAGATCACCAAGGCGAACGTCGGCAGCGTGCCCGCCGACTACCACCGCAAGCAAACCACCGTCAACGGCGAGCGCTACATCACCGACGAGTTGAAGCGCATGGAGGACAAAATCCTCGGCAGCGAGGAGCGCAGCAAAGCGCTCGAATACGAGCAGTTCATCGAGCTGCGCAGCCGCGTCTTGGAGCACCTCGCGCACATCCAGGAAACCGCCGAAGCCATCGCTGTGCTCGATTCACTCGGTTCGCTCGCCGAGACCGCGCGACTCTTCAATTACACCCGCCCCGTCCTCAACGAAACGCGCAACCTCTTCATCCGCGACGGTCGCCATCCCGTGCTCGATCAGAACCTCACCAGCGGCGAGCGCTTCGTGCCGAACGACGTCACCCTGGAGCCCGAGGAAAGCCGCCTCATCCTCATCACCGGCCCCAACATGGCCGGTAAGAGCACCTACCTGCGCCAAACCGCGCTGCTCACGCTCATGGCGCAGATCGGCAGCTTCCTCCCCGCCGCCAGCGCGGAGATCGGCCTCGTCGATCGCATCTTCACCCGCATCGGTGCCAGCGACGACATCGCGCGCGGCCAGTCCACCTTCATGGTCGAGATGAACGAGACCTCGCTCATCCTCAACAACGCCACCGAGCGCAGCCTCGTCATTCTCGACGAGATCGGCCGCGGCACGAGCACCTTCGACGGCCTCAGCATCGCCTGGAGCGTCGCCGAGCACCTGCACGATCACATCGGCGCCCGCTGCCTCTTCGCCACCCACTACCACGAGATCACCGCGCTCGCGCAAAGCCGCAGCGCCGTGAAGAACTACAACGTCGCCGTGAAGGAGTGGAACCAGCAGATCATCTTCCTCCGCAAGATCCTCCCCGGCTGCGCCGAAAAAAGCTACGGCATCCAGGTCGCGAGACTCGCCGGCCTCCCCGAAAACGTTATCGCGAGAGCCAAAGAAGTCCTCCAACAACTCGAATCCGGCCACCAGCCCGCCGAGAGCGTCAAAGAAGTCCCCGTCGCCACCAGCGTCCCCGCGAAGACGAGGAAGAAAGCCGTCAGCGATGCCGACGCGGGGCAGATGAGTTTGTTTGGGTGAACCAAACCAAAAACACAATCGCATCAAAATGACCTCGAAACTTCAAGTATTCATCTCCTCAACGTATCTGGATTTGCGGCAAGAGAGACAAGCGGCTGTGGAGGCAGTGCTAAAAAGCGGGCACATTCCAGCGGGCATGGAGTTGTTTACCGCTGGAGACAAAAGCCAGTGGGAAGTGATCAAACGATGGATCACAGACTCCGACATTTACATGTTAATACTGGGTGGACGATACGGCTCTGTCGAAAATACATCTGGTCTGAGTTATACCGAGTTGGAATACGATTTCGCTCTCTCGCTCAATAAGCCTCATTTTGCGGTGGTAATTACGGATGAAGGCTTGGAATCGAAGGTCAAAGTACAGGGTGATTCTGTTTCGGAAAAAGATTCCCCCGAGAAGCTTGCGCGATTTCGTGCGAAGGTACTCGATAAGATGTCATCCTTCTTCACTGACTACAAAGATGTGAAGATTTGTGTGCATGAGTCTTTACCCATTCTAGCGAAAGATAACAACCTTAAGGGCTGGGTGAGAGCATCAGACATACCGGATACAAAAGCGCTTGCGGATGAGTTGTTGAAACTACACTCAGACAATAAAGACCTTCGAGAAAAGCTGGCGGCCAATCAATCGCTCTTGGAACAACAAAAGAACGAAAAACAGTCGGCACACAAAGAGTTCACCGAGCTCTTCGATCTTCTCAGTAGCACCATGATCGACATCGGTATCATCAAAAAGAACATCGGAAACGATTCCAAGATTCCAGATCAAGTTTCCGTCCTAGACATGGCTCTTTCATGTAAAGACTCACTTTTGAACGGAGTCACCAATCAAGTTGGTATTAGCGATTTAGAGAACTTCCTTTATTTTCGGCTATGCCCCAAACTTCAGACTCACGAGCTTGTTGCCGATGAAAAAGTCGCAGGGGTTAGATACCGTCGATACGCAGTCACCAAGAAGGGGCTACAGTTCTTTTCGTTCGTGGAAAAGCTGAATCACAAGGAGCGTGCTGCTGCAACCAAACCCGCGAAGTCATCGGGGAAGTGACGCCCCCCCTGCAACTGTCCGACAACCATCTCAACCGCTCCTCATCCTCGTCTTCCTGCTCGGCGCGGGCTTGGGGCAGGTGCGGACGGCGCGGAGGTTCAGCTTGTCGCACATCGCGAAGATTCGGTCTTGCCGCCAAGATCGGCTGGTATTACCATGCGCGACTCATGAGCACCCTTTCTCTCAAATTACCGGATTCGTTGCTGCTGCGGCTGGACCAGGAAAGCCGCGCACGGCGGCTGTCGAAGTCGGCGCTCGTCCGCTCGGCGTTGGAGCGCGAGTTGCAGCCGTCGAAGTCGGCCCGCGTCGCTACCTGCTACGATCTGGCGGGTTCGATCCGCAAGAAGCTGCCGAAGGATCTGGCGACGAATCCCAAATACATGGAGGGCTTCGGCCAGTGAAGCAGACGGTGCTGCTGGACACCGGGCCGCTGGTCTCCTTTCTCGCGGCGGACCTGGAGCACTCCGAATGAGCGTGGAGATAAGGCCAGTGTGCCGGCCTCAGATACACCGTTGATTTGCGAAAAGCGCAAGAACGGCAAAGCAGGGCTATCGCGGGAAACGGGGTCAGGGTGCAACTGCTTGACAAAATAGCGGTCCCTCTCTTGTCGTCGTCAGGCACACGAGAAAGCCGGGGCGTTGGAGCTTGCCCGGCGCAGGCGAAGAAATACGAAGGTCACCCTGACCGCCCCAGTCGAAGCCTTACTCCGCGAGCAGGTCGCCAACGTCGCCATGCGCCGGGCCGCATCGGGTGTTGCAAAGGCTTTTGCTTCCTCCAAACTACCGACATGAGCGCCATCGCCATGCTTCAACTCAAACAGCAGCTCTCCCAGATCACGGAAAGGGAGCGGCAGGAGATCAGCGCGTATCTGCACCGCTTGAAGCAGCAGACGCCGGCCTGGCAGAAAGAAATGACGCGCCGCATGGCCGAGATGGATGCCGGCAAGAAGTTCCGGCTGCCAAGCAAACCAGCCGCCACGCGCTGACATGGCGGCGAAATCCTACGAGCCTGTTTTGTCCGCGAGAGCGTGGGAGCTGTTCGGCTCCCTTTCCCGCAAGCGGCAGCAGCGACTCGCCAAGATCATCCATCAACTGGCGGATAACCCAGGTCGCCTCGGGGATTACCAAACTGCGGACAGCGCGGGTCGGCTTTTGGAGAACCTGCGGGTCGAGGACTACCTCCTCACCTATTGGGCAGACGGCCCGGTGCATGAGCTGAGAATCCTCGATATCGTCCTTTTATGATCTCGGCTGTCAAACCCGCTAAGCACGGGAAACGGGGGCGGGCAACTGTCTTACCAACCATCTCAACCGCTCCTCATCCCCGTCTTCCTGCACGACGCGGGCTTGTGGCGGTGGCGTGTGGGCTGGGGGCAGGTGCGGACGGCGGGGAGGCTGGATCCGCGTGCTGCCGTGGTGGAGGGGCGGGTGATCGGCGGCGGTTCAGCTCTCTCTAAACAGGCCTTCAGCATGACGCGGAAATTCCATTGCGTCGTGCAGCACGCGGGCGATTTCGACGCGTTCATCCCTCACTCGAAACAAGATGGCATGGCGGCCAGCCAGGCAGAGGCGGCAGTCGGGATGAAGCTCCGGGCGCAAGCGCCAGCGGCTAGGGTTGGCACCGATCTGCTCGAAGGTGGCCCATAGCATCGCCAGATAGCGGTCCGCCTGTTCGGCACCCCAGGTCCGCACGGTGTAGTCCTCGATGGACTCCAAGTCTTCGATGGCAGCTTGAGCCAGATGGCAAGTCATGCGACCTGCCTGCGGGAGCGGAAGTGATTCATGAAAGCGTCACGATCCATTTCGACCGACTCACCACGATCCAACTGATCAAAGCCTGTGGCAGCTTCCTTCCGCAACCACTCCAGCGCTGACTCCCGTGACTCCATCTGCCGCAAAGCTTCCCGCACGACCTCGCTGGCATCTTGATACAAGCCGGAGGCCATCTTCCTGGCCATAAGAGCATCCAAAGCCGGTGGTAGGGTAATGGTCATGCCCAACCGAATGCCACAAAGCCCGCCAGATGCAACTGACTGACTAACCAGCCCAACCGCACCTCATCCTCATCTTCCTGCACCGCGCGGGCTGGTGGCGGTGGCGTGTGGGCTGGGGGCAGGTGCGGATGGCGCGGAGGCTGACTCCGTGTGCTGCCTTGGTGGAGGGGCGAGTGATCCGCAGCGCGAACCAGCCGCTTTCCAACGGCAGTGAAATACACCGCAGAGTTTAGAAGACCGCAGAGATGAAATTTGAAATGGTCTTCTCTGCGGTCTTCTGATCTCTTGCGATGTGAAATTCGGTGCATGAAAACCCAGCATGAGAACCTCGGCTCGGATCTGACCGGGCAAGTCATCGGCGCGGCCATCGCGGTGCATCGGGAGTTTGGGCCAGGGCTGGATGAGTCGGACTATGAACGGGGGCTGCATCTGGAACTGCTGGCGATTGGCATCGAACACGAATGCCTAGTGCCTCTGCCGCTGATCTACAAAGGCACGAAGCTGGACTGCGGCTACCGCATGGACCTCGTCGTCGCGGGTTGGTTGCTGCTGGAATTGAAAGCCGTCGAGAAGCTTCATCCGCTGCATGAGGCGCAACTCCTCACCTACCTGCGGCTCGCCCAACTCAAACTCGGGCTGCTCATGAATTTCTGCAGCCTCGTGCTCCGAGACGGCATCGTCCGCCGAGCCAACAGCAGTCCCCAAATGCCCACGCCGCGCATCCCAACTTCCACCAGTGAGGCGATGGATGATCTCTCCTACGAGGTCATTGATGCCGCGCTCGAAGTGCAGCATCTTCTCGGCCCGGGTCTGCTCCGTAGTGCTTACGAGGCAGCTCTGGCTCATGAGATGAAGCTGCGTGGCCTGAGAATCGAGCAAAGACTTCCCGCCAACTTGCTCTACCGCGAACAACTCATCCTCAGCGCCAAAGAAATCCCGCTGCTGGTCGAAGGTCGGCTCATGATCGCTAGCGTCTGCGCACAGAAGGTCGAGCCGGTCCACCTTGCCCGTCAGCGCTCCCTGCTCAAAGCCGCCAGAATCGAAGAAGGGATCTGTCTTAATTTCCACGCTGAGTCCATGGCTGCGGAGGTCAAAAGATTCTCCCTGCCTTCCAAGCCGTAAACACCGCAGAGAAATCCAATTGGGGTATTCTCTGCGGTTTTCTAAACTCTCGCGGTGTCACCTTCCGGTGCTGGGTCTGAATCGGGAAATGCCGTCAGGCTGCAAATGTTTGACAGATCATCCCAACACCTGATCATGCTCATCTTCCTGCACCGCGCGGGCTTGTGGCGTTGGCGTGTAGGCTGGGGTTAGTTGCGGATGGCGAGGACGGCGCGGAGCCACAGCTTGGCGCACATCGCGAAGATTCGGTATTGCTGCCAAGATCGGCTGGTAGGACCATGCGCGACTCATGAGCACTCTTTCTCTCAAACTTCCGGATTGATTCGTTGCTGCTGCGGCTGGACCAGGAAAGCCGAGCACGCCGACTGTCGAAGTCGGCCCGCGCCGCCACCTGCTACGATCTGGCCCATGATCTGGCGACGAATCCCAAACACATGAAGCGCTTTGGCCGTTGAGACAGACGCTGCTGCTGGACAGCGGGCCGCTGGTCTCCTTTCTCGCGGTGGACCTGGAGCACTCCGAATGGGTGGTGGAGATAAGGCCAGTGTGCCGGCCTCAGATACACCGTTGATTTGCGAAAAGCGCAAGAACGGCAAAGCAGGGCTATCGCAGTTGGCTAGGGAATGGGCGTCATGAAGATCCTTTTTTTCCTCTTGATTGGGTTAGGTGCCATCGGGCTCGCCGTGGGTGTCGTCGGCATGATGCTGCCAGCTTCACGCACAGCAAAGGCTGGCCGTGAAATCTCGGCGCCTCGGGACCAAGTCTGGCGGCTGATCACCGATGTGGCCCATCAGCCGACCTGGAGAAAGGACTTGGCCAAGGTCGAGCTGATCGACGCCACGCCGGGTCATGAACGCTGGGTTGAGCATCCGCATCGCGGGCCGAGCATTGCCTTTTCAACCGAAAGCCGAATCGAGCCGGTGGAGTGGGTCATTCGGTTCTCAGGACCTGCGGAAGGAAGGTGGTCCGGCAGGTTGGAATCCCTGACACCGCAGCGCACACGCCTTCAGGTGGAGGAGACATCAACGGTGTCCAATCCATGGGCGCGAGTTTTGGCACGGCTCGCATTCGATCCTCAGGCTTTCATGGAAAGTTACCTCGATCAGCTCGCCCGCACCGCCGAGCAGGGCGGCAGTTGATCTGGCGGATCTGAATGGCATTTTCGTGACTGTGCCCCGACGCTCTAGCACTCAAGAGGAATACCAGCGCCGCATGGATCGTGTCCGCGCCTACCTGGAGGATCGGCTGTGTGAACCGCTGGATTTGGAGCAGCTGGCGCATGTGGCGTGTCTTTCGCCTTGTCACTTTCACCGCGTCTTTCGTGCGATGACTGGCGAGGCGGTGGGCGAGCATCTGCGACGGATTCGCTTGGAACGCGCGGCTTTGTTGCTGCGGCATTCGAATCGGGAAATCAGCGAGGTGGCGCTCGCCGTAGGTTACGAGAGCCCGGCTGCTTTCACACGGGCTTTTGAGCGTGGTTTTGGGGCATCTCCCACGGTCTGGCGCCGAGCAGACCAGGCGGCCATACTCAAAAGGCCAGAGCTGAAGAAGCCCGCCAAGATCGAACCGCTCCGTTTCGTGAATCGTCGGCCCATGCGGGTGGTTTTCGTGCGCCGCCAAGGTCCCTATGCGGAATCGGCTCCCGAGGCATGGCAGGTGCTGATGAGCACACTGGCTTGGCGAGTGTGGCTGCATTTTCCTGCAGAGATGATCGGCATCTGTCACGATGACCCCGAGATCACTGCGGCGGAGAATCGACGCTACGATGCCTGCCTGCGCTTTCGTCTGCCTGCCGCCCCACGAGGCGAGGTCGAGGAGCGTTGGCTGCCGGGCGGACGCCATGCCGTCTTCCTGCACCGTGGCCCTCATGCCGATCTGCCCCAGACCTACGACCAAATTTATGGGGCGTGGTTGCCCGCAGGGAACGAAAGGCTAGGGGAATCTCCCGCCTTCGAAGTGTATCTGGACCAGCCTGGGCGCGTGCCGGCTGAGAAGCTCCGCACCTGGATTCATGTGCCACTGCTGGAGCGTAGCTCAGCGGCCTAGATCCTTCGGAGGAAATCGTTCAACGGCGTTTTTTGATCTTTTGGTAGGCCGGAATCAAAACGTGGTTCGCCAATGGATCGACCAAGGCACCCACGATGACGCCGAGCACACCTGCGATGCCAGCACCGACGAGCCAAGCAAGTACACCATGCATGGTGGGCACGAGACTTGCCACGAACTCAGCGGCGTGATGCACCGCTTCTTCAGGGGCATGGACACCGAGTTCATGCAGACCGTGGATGAGGATGCCACCGCCGACCCAGAGCATGGCCACCATGCCGATTAGGCTTAGCACCTTCAAAAAAAGAGGCATCCCGAGCACAATGCCGCGTCCAAGCGCACGAACGATTCCCTGAGATTGTCGCGCGAGGGCGACTCCGGCATCGTCAGCTTTCACGATCACAGCCACGGCTCCATAAACGAGCAAAGTCATGCCCGTGCCCACCACACCGAGGATTACGGCTTGCAGCCAAACGGGAGACGAAGCCACGGCTGCAAGGGTAATGGCCATGATCTCCGCCGACAGGATGAAATCGGTGCGAATGGCACTGCTCACGCGTTCTTTTTCTAGCTCTTCCACCGTCTGCGCTGTGGTCGTTGCCTCGCTGTGATCCCCATGACCAGGGCGCACGAGGTCCACGACCTTGTGGTAGCCTTCCAGGCAGAGGAAAGCACCGCCTGCCATCAGCAAAGGCGTGATGGCCCAGGGGGCGAAAAAGCTCAGCAACAGGGCTCCAGGCAGCAGAAGCAGCAGCTTGTTCTTCAACGAGCCGGCGGCGATCTTGGCGATGATGGGTAGCTCGCGATCCGCGCTGAGGCCGACGACGTACCGTGGTGTCACGGCGGCATCATCAATGACGATGCCTGCCGCTTTGCTCCCCGCCTTGGCCGCCTGTCCCGCAGCATCATCAAGTGAAGAGGCAGCCACTTTGGTGAGCGTGGCAAGGTCATCCAGCAGAGCGATCCATCCTGATGTCATGGGTGATTCCTGGGGTAGAGAACAATGAGAAAAAGTGCAGTGAGGCCGATCCCCTGCTTCTCTAAATCGTCAGGCTCAAAGCTCAAGCGAGGAGAGCGGAATGTTCAGCCTCGCCCAATCGAAGCAAAGCTTGGCCAGTTCATCTCCTGCTCGGACGACACTTCTGCGTCTTTCAAAAAGCCAGCTCCGACGAGTCATCTGCAAGCCATGATGCAGCACTTTGATGTCGATGTGGAAGCTACCCTATGCCCAAAGGCACAGGCCAGACATAGGTTGATGGAACTGGTTCAGTGCGTATGCATGGCAGCTTCACCTTCGTTCAAAACCAAAACGCGCCCGGCCTTTCGACCGGACGCGCTTTGGGGTTTTGGGGGTGGTGATGGGAGTATGGTGCAGGCCTCTTGCCTGCGTTCTCAGCCCGGAGGGCTGAACCACATTAATAACGGTAGTGATCCGTCTTGTAGGGGCCTTCGACGGGCACGCCGATGTAGTCGGCCTGGTCTTTGCTCAGGACGGTGAGTTTGACACCGATCTTGGCGAGGTGCAGGCGGGCGACTTCTTCGTCGAGTTTCTTCGGCAGGACGGTGACGCCGACGGGACGGGTGTCCTTGGTTTCCCAAAGCTCGATCTGCGCGAGGCACTGGT
>JAIXSY010000020.1 GCA_027484445.1 Verrucomicrobiaceae bacterium | reverse complement strand
GCCACCGGCACGCTGATCTTCGCTGGCACGCTGGCGGATGGCACCGCCTTCAGCGCCTCGACCGCGCTGGTGACAGGGGAGGAAGCGCCGTTCTTCGCCGCCCTGACGACCCCTGGGGCGAGCAGCACGCTGGGCAGCTTCAGTGGCCTGCTGAACTTTGACGCAAGCCAAGAAGACAGCGATGTGACGGGCACGGACCTGCTGTGGATCCGCCCGAGCGTGACGGAGGTGCTTGGCACGCGGCCAGCGCCGCTAGCCACGCAGGTTTACACCGCTGGGTGGCCGAACGGCATCCGGGTGGATGCCGTGGGCGCGCGCTACGATGCGGCACGCACGGTGCAGCAAGCGCTGAACCTGCCGGACGCGAACGTGGAGTCAGGTAATGTGGAGCTGGAGTTTAGCGACGGTAAACTGAGTGAGCCCGTGGTGGTGAGCGCGTTGAACATCGTGGGGAACAACGTTACCGGAATCCCCGCGACGAACAGCACGTTCAGCCTCGCGCTAGTGCCGGGCACGGGTCTGATGAGTGGCGTGTTCACTCCGAACTGGACGCAAGCGGCGGTAGCGAGGCCGGCGTTCCGAGGGATCGTGCTACAGAAAGGCAGGAGTGCCGGTGGCTACGGGTTCTTTCTGAGCAACCGAGCGAACGACACTGACCCTGAGAGCGGGCGTGCCACGCTGGGGGTGAGACCGCCGCCAAGGCCGTGAGGTGAAGCAGAACGCCGAAGCAAGAACACGACCAGCTGTTGCCCAGGGTTTGCAGAGCCCTGGGCAACCGTATTCCATGTGTCGAAAGACCAGTAGCGACTCGCACGAGCGGATCATCCCACTCAGTCTGGAGTGTCATAATCCCGGAAACTGAAATTCAGTTGGGGCAAGAATGTCCCGTTACAGAAAACTTCGGCCTCCAGGATAACAACGGGACGAGGTGGAGTCTGAATTTAATGCAAAAACTTTGCATTGATGCGCTGGTGATTTTATTGCAATAGTATTGCATTAAATTCATGGCAACACCGCCTCCATCCATCGTGCTCGCCGGACTCGAGTCGGTCGGGAAGTCTGCGCTCTTCCGCAGCCTGACGGGTCAGGTGGCGGGTGATGAGGCGAATTTTCGCGGTTCCACCGTCGTCTGCCGGAAGTGTCGAGTGCCAGACTGTGGCTGCGAGGTGGTGGACACGCCCGGTATTCGTCTCGCAGGCGATGCGCAGACCACGCAGACGGCTTTGGCGGCCACGCAGGAGGCCGATGCTGTCCTGCTCGTCGCCCGTGGCACCCATGCGGTCAGCGAGCTTGAGACGCTGCTGCGGGAGCTGGATTTGCAGCAAAAGCGCACCGCGCTTGCCATCACCTTCCAAGACAAGGCTCCTGAGCAAATCCAGACGCTGGCTCAGGTCTATCGTGAGCGATTGGGCATTCCCGTTGTCGTCGTGAATGCTCGTGAGCTGGATGCGGAAGGTCGTGGTCGAGTGCTGGCTGCGATCCAAAGTGCCGCACAGATGAAGGTGATCCAGCCCTCCGGGCTGGCTGCGCCGTCTGGAGGACTGCCACACACGGCCGTGCAGCCGCAAACGACGCTTTTTGAAAGCAAAATCGTCGGTCCTTGGCTCGCGCTGCTGAGCATGGGGCTGATGTTTGCCCTGCCCGTGTATGTGGCCTATCTCTTCGCCAGTTGGGCACAGCCGCTGGTGGATGAGCTAGCCATCATTCCTCTCAAAGCAGCGGCGGCGTCCTGGCCGCAGCTCGCCCAGGTGCTGCTGACCGGTGGCTATGGGGCCATCACCTTGGGCTGGTATTCCTTCCTGTGGGCTTTCCCTGTGGTTGTGCTGATCAGCCTCAGCGTTGCTTTGGCGGAGGAGACGGGTTTGAAAGATCGCATCACGGCGGCTCTTGATCCTTGGCTGCGCCACATCGGTCTTAGTGGGCGGGATTTGATCCCTGTGCTGACCGGTTTCGGCTGCAATGTGGTGGCGGTTTTTCAGACGCGCTCCTGCTCGAAGTGTACACGTGCCGCCTGCGTCTCGATGATCGGTTTTGGCAGTGCCTGCAGTTATCAGATCGGAGCGTCGCTCAGCCTCTTTGGCGCAGCGGGGCATCCCACGCTGTTCTTTCCCTACCTCGTTGCTCTGTTTGCGGTAGGGGCTCTGCACACGCGCCTATGGCACGGCGCTCTGGCGGTTGAGGGCGCACAGCCCCTGCATGAACGGTCATTTTTGCAAAAACCCTCTGTGCGTGCCGTGGTCTGGCGAGGGAAGGCTGCTCTCGGGCAGTTCCTGAAGCAGGCCATGCCGATCTTTCTCTTGATCTGCCTTGCTGCGGCTTTGCTGGAGCATGTTGGGGTCATCGCCTGGTTCACAGCGGGCGTGGCCCCGGTGCTGGGTTTCTTTCGTCTGCCTGGTGAGGCAGCTCCAGGGATCCTCTTTTCCATCCTGCGGAAAGATGGGCTGCTCACCCTGAACAGCGGCGAGGGCGCGCTGCTCTCGGCTTTGTCAGCCGGACAGCTTTTGGTGCTGGTCTGGTTGGCTTCTACTTTCACCGCCTGCCTGGTCACGCTGTGGACGGTGCGCCGCGAATTAGGTTGGAGACCTGCGGTGCGCCTCGCAGGCAGGCAGGCGGTGACCTCTGTCGCCAGTGCGTGGGTGATTTCCTGGTGGATATGAGATCGAATTCAATTCCTGTCCTCATCGTCGGTGCTGGGCCGGCGGGCATTGGCTGTGCGGTGGCGTTGAAGGCTTGTGGCATTGAGGCACAGCTCGTGGATGCTCAGGGCGTTGGGGGTTCGTTTTCGAAGTGGCCGCGCCAGATGCGACTGCTCACGCCTTCATTTCACAGCAATTCCTTCGGAGCCGTGGACCTGAATGCGCTCACGCCGCAGACTTCGGTGGCGGATTTTCTGCACACACAGCATCCCACGGGCGAGGAATATGCCCGTTACCTGAAGGCGCTGGTCATGCACTCTGGGCTGCTGGTGGACGCGCCCACGCAGGTCACGCAAATCATCCCGCAGGCTGGGGGTGGTTTCCAGGTTGAGACAAACCGGGGCAGTTTCGAAGCCGAGCATGTGATCTGGGCGGCGGGTGAGTTTGGTCGTCCCGACGATGGTGGCATTCGTGGTGCGGACCTTTGCCTGCACAACAGCCGCGTGCGGGACTGGGAAGAAGTGGCACGTCTGGGCGATGCCTTTGCCGTGATCGGAGGTTACGAGAGTGGGCTCGATGCGGCGGTGAATCTCATGCACCTGGGCAAGCATGTCCATGTACTGAGCCGGGGCGAACCCTGGGGAAGCGATGATCCGGACCCGAGCCGCAGCCTGAGCCCGCACACTCGGGACCGACTGAAACGCGCGCTGCTGGAGTCACCCGGTCAGGTGCGATTCTACAAAAATGCAAACATCCTGGAGGTGTCGCAGGTGGCCCAGGGCTTCCAGCTCGTGGACGATGAGGGCACGCCTTTTGTTACGCAGACGCCGCCGATCCTGGCCACAGGGTTCCGGCACGCGCTGGAGCCCATCCGCGACCTGTGGGAATGGCGTCAGGGCCAGCCTGTTTTCACGGAAGCAGCGGACGAATCCACCCTTCATCCTGGCCTGTTTTACAGTGGACCTTCGCTCAGTCATCGGGGCATGCTCTTCTGCTTCATTTACAAATTCCGTGCGCGCTTTGGCATCCTGGCGCGGACCCTTGCTGAGCGGCTAGGGCGCGACTGGGAAAGACCGCTGAAGCTCTGGCGTGAGCGTGGCTTCATGCTGGATGACCTCAGCTGCTGCGCAGACTGCCAGTGCGCCGTGCAGGCGGAGGGCACCGAAAACCCTGAGGTGGAGGACTATGAAAGCGTGGCTGCCTAATCTGCACGAGAAAGCCGCAGCACCCGCCCGGCCCGCAGTGCCAGTCAGGGCAGCGGCCAGCCTGACACGTGGTCATCTGAATGACCTGACCAAGGCGCTGGGACAGCAGATGTTTTTCTGGGGTCGGGATGTCCTTCATGCCACGGGCAATTTGCTCATCCGCCACGGCTTTGAAAAACACGAGTCACCAGGGCTGAAGGGCACCAGTTGCTATCGCAAAGCCTGGGCAGGCGGTGTCATCGAGCTGCATGGGGCCTGCGCGGGCTGGTATCCGCTGCGGCCTGAGAGCGGCATCGGCTTTCTCTTTGTCCGCACGGACCGTCGCTGCTATGCGCACCAGGAGGTTCAGCCTGCGATTCCGGGCCAGTATGATTACGATCGCCTCGTGTCTGGTGATCTCAGCCTGCTGGAGCCAGCAGGGCGACTTTTCAGCGAATGGCTGGTGCACTACGAGAGCTGGGTCTGCCAGGAATGCGGCGCGCGGCATCGCCAAGAGTGCCATGCCATGCTCTCGCGGCTGCCAGCGGGTCAGCCTTGGCTCAGCCCAGAACTCGCGCTGGAGTGGCTGCGCCTCTTTGCCCAGGGCAGTTCGGTGCCTCGGGCTCATGCTTTGCGCGGCCAGCAGCGGGAACTCAGGCACTTGCCTCAGCGAAGCCACGGATGAAGCGACGCAGGCTGCTGAGCCCGCTCTGGCGCGAAGGCGTGAGGTAGCTGCCGAGGCCGCATTCCTGGATGAAATCTGGCTCTGTCGTGGCCACGAGCTTCGGTGGGATGCCGTTGTAAAAGCCGCACAGCAGCGCAGCCGTGCCCTTGGGCGTCAGGGCGTCAGCATCCATTTGGAAATAACACAGCCCGTCGCGCAGCTCGGGGTGAATCCACAGCTGCGAGATGCAGCCCGCGAGCAGGTTTTCCTTCACGCGATGCTTTTCCTCCATGGCTGGGTAGCTGCGGCCTAGCTGAATGAGGTAGCGCATCCGCTCCTCGGCATCGGGCAGTAGCTCGAAGGTCTCTTTGAATTCCGAGGCACGCTGGCGGAGTAGATCTTCAGGGGCGGGGGTGGGCATGATGGACTGTTCCTAGATGGCTGGGCGGCTGTGTCCAGCACGCGATGCAGGCTAGGGTGTCTTCTCGCCGTCTGCCACCAGCTCGGCTTCCAGGCGGCGCGTGACCTCCAGCGGCGATCCCGTGCGCCGCGAAAGCAGCGCATACATCATGGGCACCAACGCCAGCGTGACCACGGTGGCGATGCTGACCCCGAAGACAATCACCACGCCGACGACACGCCGTGTCTCAAACCCCGCACCTCCGCCTAGCATCAGCGGCAGAGCACCCATGACGGTGGCCAGCGCGGTCATCAAAATGGGCCGCAGGCGCTGCTCGCTCGCTGTCAGGATGGCTTCGCGGAATTCCACGCCTTCGTCGCGGAGTTGATTGATGAATTCGACAATCAGAATGCCGTTTTTGGCAGCTAGGCCGATGAGCATGATCAGCCCGATCTGGCTGTGAATGCTCTGATTCATGCCCATGATCAGCAGTCCGAGCAAAGCGCCTGCCACAGCCATGGGCACCGTCAGCATGATGGTGAAAGGATGCACAAAGCTCTCGAACTGCGCCGCTAGCACGAGGTAAGCAATGAGCAGGGCAAGAGCGAAGATGATGCCGATGTTTCCTTGGTTTTGCTTCAACTTCAGCGAGTTCCCTTTGTAGCCAATGATGGCGCTGCTGGGCAGATGTTCCCGGATCAGATCCTCCATGTAGGTCACTGCCTCACCGAGGCTGTAGCCGGGGCGCAGCTCGGCATCGAAGGTGATGCTCCTCATGCGGTTGTAGCGGTTCAGCGTACCGCTGTCGGCGAATTCTTCCATCTTCACCAGATTCGAGAGTGGGATGAGCTGCTTGGTGCGCTCACTGCGGACGAACAAATTGTTCAGATCCACTGGCGTTCGCTTGTCGTCGTAGCTGCCTTCGATCATCACGTCGTATTCCTCGCCCTGGTGGATGAAGGTCGTCGCACGTCGCCCACCCAGCATGGTTTCCAAAGTCAGGCCAATGTCCGCTGTGGACACGCCGAGGTCAGCCGCACGGGCTTGGTCGATGCTGACCCGCAGTTGCGGCTTCGTGTCGCGGTAGTCGCAGTCAAAGCCGACGAGGTCAGGGTTAGCGCGGCCTTTCGCCAAGATGATGTCGCGCCATTCGGCCAGTTCCTCAAACGTGGGGCCACTGACCACGATTTCGAGTGGCTTGTTCAGTCCGCGCAGGATCGCCTGGCGCATGATGACGGAGACCTTTCCTTCCGTCATGTCAGCGGTGCGTTTCCGCACATCTTCCATGATGGTGAAGCCATCCCGCCGCGTGCCGAAGGGAGAAAGGGTGACGACAGCGATGGAGTCATTGAAGTCAGCAGTAGCTCCGAAATTTCTCGGCGCGCGTGAGTTCACCCGCGTGGCCTCCTGGGTTTCTTCCACGAGGTACATGACCTTGTCGGTAAGCTTGTCCAAAGTGACCATCGTGCTGGCAAAGGTGGTGCCTGGTGGTGAGGTCGCCGTGACAAAGAAAGAGCCACGATCCTCCCGAGGCATGAATTCATCTGGGATATGGACGAGCAGCCAGCCGCATAGAGCGATCAGCCCGCCGACGACAGGAAAGGCAGAGCCAGGGAAATAAAGCGCGTAGTTCAGCAGCCAGCGGTAGCTGCGCTGGATCTTGGCAAAGAGACGGTCCAGCAGGCTGGCGATCCAGCCATCTCCTTCGCGCCCGCGCAGGATCTTGGAGGCCATCATGGGCGAAAGTGTCAAAGCCACAAAGCCCGAGAAAGCCACCGCGATGCTGAGCGTGACGCTGAACTCTGCAAACATGCGCCCGGTGTCTCCGGGCATGAAGGCCACGGGCACGAACACACTCATCAGCACCAGCGTGGTCGCGATGACCGCAAAGCCGACCTGACGTGTGCCTTTGTAAGCAGCGACGAGTGGTTTTTCCCCATGCTCGATGCGGCGGTGGATGTTCTCCAGCACGACGATGGCGTCATCCACCACCAAGCCGATGGCCAGCACAAAGGCCAGCAGCGTCAGCGTGTTCATCGAATACCCCAGCGCTAGCAGCACGAGGCAGGTGGCAAACACACTCACCGGCACGGCTACGGTCGGGATCAACACGGCGCGAAAACTGCCCAGGAACAAGAAAATGATGATCACCACCAGTACGATGGCGATGCCCAGGGTGCGATAGACCTCATGCAGCGATTCTTCGATGAACTGACTGATGTCATAGCTATTCTCCAAGCGCAGATCGGGAGGGAGCGTTTTGCGGATTTCGTCAGCCTCCGCACGCACTGCACGGGCCACTTCCAGGGGATTCGAGCGTGACTGGCGGATGATGCCTAGGCTGACCATGAGCACGCGGTTGCCTTTGAAAACCGTGCGTGCCTCCTCGGCACCCAGGGAAACTCGGGCCACCTCAGACAGATGAACCTGGTAGCCATTTTCACCGCGAGCGATGACCATTTTCTCAAAGTCCTCGACGCTGCGATACTGACGACTCAGCCGCACCGTGAACTGCCGATCGAGGGACTGCACGGTGCCAGCTGCTGGATCGACATTTTCGCTCCGCAGCGCCTTTTCTACATCCACGGGCGTCAGTTCACGTGCGGCCAGCGCCTCGCGGTCCAGCCAGATGCGAAGCGCGTAACGGGTGCCGCCGTTGATGCGCACCCGGGCCACGCCAGGCAGTCGAGAAAAGCGGTCCACGAGGTAGCGCTCGGCATAGTCATTCAGCTCCAGCGTGTTCCGCGACTCGCTGGTCAGGTTCATGTACATCAGTACCTCCGCGCTGAGTTCTGTTTTGCCCACGTTCGGCGGCTCGACCTCACTCGGAAAGGTGGGTAAAATCGGGCTGATCGCCTCGCGGATGTCATTCGCTGCCGCATCGAGATCCCGACCCAGGGTGAATTCCACGGTGATCTCGGATTTTCCATCCACCGAGATGGAGGAGATGTTTTCAATCGCCTCGACCTGAGAGATGCGGTCCTCCAAACGCTGGGTGATGCGCCGCTCCACCACGCTGGCCGAGGCGCCGCGGTAGTAAGTCTCCACGGTGACGATGGGAGGCTCGATGTCGGGAAACTCGCGCAAAGGGAGCCGCGTGTACGCGACGATGCCAAAGGTGACGAGCACTAGGTTCATCACCAAAGCCAGCACAGGACGGCGAACAGATGTATCAGACAGCCACATTCAAACGAGGGGGGAGGCAAATACGCTCTCTACCGCCGATGCCATGCGGTAAAACACAAACTGCGAGAAACTCTGCGCAGGCTTCAGTGCGTCAGTCTTTCGGTGACTCGGCGGTCAATCTGGAAAAAGCGCGCTCCGCAGCAGCTAGCTTGTTTTTTTGATCCTGCACCAAGGCACGGAAATGATTTCGACGGCCTTCAGCGTAATATTTTCGCGAAGCAGAAGATGCCTCGTTGAGATCGGAATCCGCCTGCTGCAGTTGCGTATTCAAGCTCTCCAGGTCATGACGCATTTCATCAATCGCGAGACTGGCCTCTAAGATCTTCTTCTCGTGTTTGGAGCGGGCCTCAGCCTTCATGTCTTCTGTGGCAGATGGCGCAGGCTGAGTAGTTTGTGGCTCAATCTTTTTCAAACTTGTGGAGGTTTCACCTGGGCGAATGCGCTCTCTCAGCGAGATCGGCAAAAGCTTGGCCTGCACACGACGGATGCCCTGCGTGTGACGGATGACCACCTCCTCTTCCAGCACCTGCTGGATGTGAGCGTCACGGAGGGTGGAGCCATCTGTCAGAGTTAGTTCCGGGAAAGCCATGCCCACGGTCTCCCTGCGGATTTTTTGAATAGCTTGGTGGCGGTTTTCCTGAATCACAGGTAGTCTGTCTTTTTCGGCTCTGACTTCAGCCTCTAGCTTTTGTTTTTCTTCCTTTAGGGCAGCAGAGGCTGCTAGCAGCTGTGACATCGCCTGCCTGCTCTGGAACTGTCGTGCGCGCTGCTGTACCTGACCTTCCATGCCATTGATGCTCTGGCGGGTGACCTCAATGGAGTTCTCCAGCGCATCTGATTCTTGCTGGAGGTACATGGCATAAGAGCCGCCCATGGCCCCGATGAGGAGCAACACATAAATCAAGATTTTGGCCTCCATGATCAGTTTTTGGAATAGGTTTTGAGGTAGGCGTTGATTTCGGCCTCCAACCGCGCGTTTTCTTCCGCCGCCGCTGCTTTTTCCTTCTTCAGGCCTTCCAGCTCTGTGCGGAGGACTTCATTTTCCTGGCTTAGCTGGCTGACGCGTCCTTCTGTCGCGTGCACGCCACGAGGCAGCGCGGCTGAGAGACGGTCTGATTCAGCCTGAAGCCGATCCGATTCTGCCTGCTTGCTGACCAGCTCTGCCTTTGCTGTTTCTAGACGGGCACGTAGTTCAGCCCGTTTGTCACAGGCCGGGCATAATGGGATGATCAGGATGAGGGTGCCTGTCAGAGATAATCGTGCTTTTTTCATGGGCGTAGGTTAAGAAAAAAGCTGTGGGGATGCCAAGCTAAAAATAAATCCGCATGGCTCTGCCCGATCAAGCCGCGCGGCGACTGGCCCAGACCATGAGGCCGATGCAGAGGACTGTGGCTGGCAGCACGAAGGTCGTGCTCCAGAAGATGATTTCGTTTTGCCGTTGGGTGAGCTGGATGCGGTAGTTGCTGCGTGGTTTCGGCGTGATGCCGATCAGCTTTTCACGATTCAAGATCCAATTCAGGCTAGCGGCGATGAAATCGCGATTCACGGCCAAAGCAGATTGGCGATCCAGCAAGGCAGCGTTTCCAACCACGACCATGCGGCAGCTATCCACACGCAGGCGTTCATCGGTGATGGTTCCGCGCTCGACGCTGGCTGCCAAGAAGATGTCTTTCCGGGCATCTTCTTCTTCAGCAATGGGCAGCTCCTCCAGGTAGTTCTTTTCACCCCAGTAGCGATTCGTCGCGCCCATCAGAGGATGCACGACGATGCCCTGGTTCTTCAGGTATTCGTCGTCGAAGCGCAGTTCGAGAGACTCGGTCTGGCCGGGCAGCGTTGTGTTGCTGGCAGCGAGATGGCGAGTGATAGACGATTCGTTGTCAAACACGGCCTGCACGGAAAATTCCTTCCGGGCACCGTTGCTGGTGCTTTCAGCATAGAGGACACGGTCGTTGCGCGGCATGACACCATTCAGCCCGAGAAAGGCAGACAAGCGCGGCGTTTCTCCAGAGGGGTCGAGCAGGACCAACATGCCTGAGCGAGCTCCTGACCAGTAGGTTTTGAGCAGTCCAATTTCTCGCTCCGAGAGATCGTAGCGCAGGCCAGGCAGGATGAGGCCATCGGCATCCGCAGGGATGCTGCTCACTTCAGCGAGGTTGATGGGGAAGAGCTGAAAGTTCTGTGCCCGGCCTAGCTCACCCATCGCCACCATGGATTCTAGGAGTGCAGCCTCGGTGCGTGCTCCTTTGCCGACAACGATGTAAAACTTCCGCTCGTCTCCATCGACGACGTTGATCAAAGCGGAAGTCACGGCGTCTTCACCACGATATTCTTTGATGGCACGCTGGGTTTCGGTGCCTTTTTCGCGAATGACGAGCTCCTCTTCAGCGATGAACCGCACGCGTTTGCCACAGCGAATGACGATGCCACTTTGGTCGAGTGGAAGACCGGTTTCTGTCTTTAGGGTCTCGGCACGTTCGATGTCACGCAGGGGATCGATGCTGCGGACTTTGACTCGCCCACGCCCATTGAGACGGTATTCCTCCAGCAGAGTCTGTGTCTCACCAAATAGGCTAGCATCTCTCGGGATCACGTTGGCGATGAAGACATCTTTGGAGAGCTTTTCCAGGTAGTTCAGGGTGGCGCTGCTGAGGGTAAAGCGCTGCTGTGGGCTCAGATCCCAGCGTGTGTGATAGCGGTAGCTGATGCGATTGATGCCAAAGAAAAGTGCCAGGGTGAGCAGCACCTGCAGGGCGACATTCAGACCGATGCTCCAGCGCTTCGGCATGGGCGGGGTCGCTTGAGGTTTTTCGGTCGGGTCGGGCATTCGAGGTTCCGGTTAAGCATCCATCCAGCGCAGGGTCACGGCTTCCAGCGGCGGAACTCGACCACCTGATGCGTGAGCGCGAGAAACAATAACGCAAGGCTGCTGTAGTAAACGAGAGGTCGGGTGTCAATGAGTCCGCTGGTGAAGGTGCGAATGTGCTCCATGCTGGCGAAGTAGTTGATAATATCCACGAAGGTCTCGGACACCTTGCGACCCAGCACCATGATGAAAAGTCCGCCCAGGAAGTGCAGCAGGCTGAAGGTGAAGGAAATGACGGCAGCGATGATCTGGTTTGACGTGAGTGAGGAGGCAAAGCAACCGATGGCGAGGTTGAAGCAACCCATGGCCAGCAGGATGAGGTAGCTGCCGGTGAGCGAGCCGGGCGGCACGATGACCTGCCCGGCGGTGATCCAATCGACGATTTTGAAATTCAGCCAGCTCGGCATCCACAGCACGGAATAAACCAGCACAGCTGCGAGGTATTTCGATAGCACAACCTGCCAGGTTCGGACGGGAGTGGTGAACAGGGTCTCAAAGGTGCCCATCTTTTTTTCCTCAGCAAAGAGGCGCATGGTCAGCAGCGGAAAGACAAAGAAGTAAGAAAGCCAGAACCAATTGGGCTGAAACATCCACTGAACGATGCTGCCCTCACTGGGGCCACGCTCCAAGATCGACAAAGCCGCGCGAAAGGAGTAGCCGCTCAACACCATAACCAAGGCCAGCACCACGTAAGCCACGGGGGAGACAAAGAAGGCCCGCAGTTCTTTTTTGAGCAAAATCCAGAGGAGGCGCATGACGAATGGGGTTGAAGAAATCGAGGCAATCAGCGGGTTCGATCAGAAGCGACGAGTTCCACAAAGACATCCTCCAGCGTGGGCATCTGGCGGTGAATTTCGCGCAGCTGCCAGCGTTCGCTACTGGCGAGGTTCATGACGGCTTCTCGCACATCTTGCCGCGCTTCCACGCGTAGGCTGATCCGCTTCCAGCCAGCATCTTCGCCATCCAAAGTGGCTTTGCGCACATTCGGCAGGGCCTCTAGCTGCGTCAGCAGATTCGCGCCACCGCCTTTCAGTTCGAGCTGAACGAGTGTCGCCGCGCGCAGTTGGCGGGTCAGCTTGTCCGGCGTGTCGTGGGCCAAAATCCGTCCCTGGTGAATCATCAACACGCGATCGCAGACAGCCTCCACCTCCTGCAAAATGTGAGTGGAGAGCAGAATGGTGTGCGCCGGTTTCAAGTTCTGCAGGATCTCGCGGACTTGACGAATCTGCACAGGGTCGAGCCCGTTTGTGGGCTCATCCAGAATCAGCAGCGGCGGTTTGTGCAAAAGGGCATCCGCTAGGGCCACGCGTTGGCGATAACCCTTCGACAAATGGCCAATCAGTCGGCGCCGCACATCGGAGATCATGCAGAGGTCCATGACTTCGCCGAGGCGCTGTCCCAGGGCTCGTCCTGACAGACCTTTCAATTCAGCCCGAAAACGCAGGTATTCTTTCACCCGCATGTCGGTGTAGAGCGGAGCCGTCTCAGGCATGTAGCCAATGCTTTCTCGGACGCGCAGGGATTCATGAAAAACATCATGCCCATTGACGCGTGCGCGCCCACTTGTCGGAGGCATGTAACCCGACAAAATGCGCATCGTGGTCGATTTTCCGGCACCATTGGGTCCGAGAAACCCGACGATCTGCCCTGGGTCCACCTGAAAGGTCAATCGGTCCACGGCCACACGTCCGGCATATTGCTTGGTGAGGTCCTGAACGTCGATCATGAGGGTGTTTGAAAAGTTTAGCGAGAAAGGGTTGGATAAGGCAATGCCACTTAAGCGATAGCACAAGCCCCTGGCAACCCAGGAAATCCACAGGGCCTGTTTGGCTCGGTTCAGGCCTAACCTTTGAAGATGCAGCCCGAGGCGTGGCTAGCTCTGCGGCTTGGTCATTCCCAAAGCCATTCCTGCCGTGCTCGATGCGAGCTTCACTGATAGGGCACGCGGAAGATCTCTCCGGTGTCTTGATCCTTGGCTTTGGTGCCAGGACGAAGGCCTTCCACACTGATGATTTTGCCACCTTTCGGGGTGTAAACGTAGCCAGGTCTGCCCGGCACGGGGCGTGCATAAGGCACATCGCTCGTGGCCGGAGGCATCGTTGGCGGAGTCGTCGGCGTGACGGTGGGGGGAGTCACCGCTGGCGGCTGAACGGCACCGGGAGTGCCTGGAACAGCTGGGTAATTGGGTGCAGGGGGAGTGACGGTCAGCCCCTGATCGAGTCCTGGGGGAGGGGTCACGGGCACATTCGCAGGAGGCGTCAAGTTAGCTCCAGGGGGCAGGGTACGAGGGTCGATGCCTGCGGCAGCCGCAGCGGCTGCCGCATTGGGGTCGATCGCCATCTGTCCAGGGGCGGGCGCGATGGGCTCGACGTAGCGATTGGCTTCACCGTAGCGTGGAGGTTGATCCAGATTGCGGCCCCCACGTCCTGCAAAGGGCCGCGGTTGGGGTTGGGACTGGCAGGCCACGCACAATGCGGCTGCGGACAGAACGATGGCTGAGCGGAGGATGGACATCGGAGCAGGGGGAAGTGTCGTGGTGTTGAGAAAACAAGAGAGCCTGATCAGCTGTTCACGCGCATCGGCATCAGCACGTAAAGGAAGTGCTCTCCCGTGCGAATCACGCCGGGGCTGATTTCGTCGATAAGATGCAGCGTCACTTCATCCGCGCTCAGGTTGCGCAGAGGTGCCATGGTGAATTCCGGGTTGAAGGCGATTGTGATCGGCGTGCCTTTGTAGTTGATGGCAATCGTCTCGCGCGCTTCTCCAATGTCTGGGCTGCTGGCGATGATCTCCACTTGTCCATCCGTGAATTGGAATTTTACAGAGTTCGATTTGTCGCTGGCCAGCAACGAGACACGTCCGATGGCACGCAGGAATGGTTCCCGCTCGAGCACGATGCGTTCTTTGGCCTCTCCGGGAATGACCTGGCGGTAGTTCGGGTAGTTGCCGTCGATCAGTTTGCTGATCAGCAGGCTGCTGCCCAAATCGAAGCCTACTTGGCTGCCGGTGACGCGGATGACGACATCTCCATCGTCACCACAGAGACGGGCCAGTTCGTTCACGGCCTTGGTCGGCACGATGATATCCACTTCCTGACTTTGGGGGAATTCCACATCTTGCTCCACCATGGCGAGGCGACGGCCATCGGTCGCGACCATGGTCAACGCGTTGTTTTTGAAGGAAAAAAGGATGCCATTCAGCACATAGCGCGTCTCATCCGTCGAGATGGCGTAAGAGGTGCGGCGCAGGCAATCCCGCATGACGGCCTGGGGCAGGATGAACTCGCGGGCATCGTCGAAGCGGGGCAGGGCAGGGAATTCTTCGCTGGTCAGGCCGACGACTTTGAAGAAGGAAGGTCCGCTGCGAATGGAGGCATAGTTCTTCTCATCGACGCTGATCTGGATTTCATCCGCAGGTAGTTCCCGGACGATGGTGGCCAATCGGCGAGCCGGCAGTGTGGTGGCACCTTCTTCCTCGACCTCGGCTGGCACCGTGCAAGTGACTCCGACGTCCAGATCGGTCGTGGTGAGCTCCAGGCTCCCATCCTTGGCTTTCAGGAGCACATTGGAGAGAATGGCCAGCGTGGTGCGGGCGCTGACCACGTGCTGGACCTGGTTGATGGCCTGCTGGAGGGTGTCCTTGCTGATCGTGAACTTCATAAAGGGGAAACGCCCGCGTGGCGGGTTGAACGGGCCTTTTTAGCCAGTGGCCATCGCAGTGGCAAGGAGTTTGGCAGGGAATTATGGCCTAGGGCCGGATTCCAGCGCTTGTTCCCGAAGGAAATCAAGCCACCGCATGGCTGCGCCAAAGATACTTCTGGCCCTGCGGTGGCTTATCGGGCGCATGTTCATGGGAACGAATGGTTTCGCACTTGGCGACCCTGACGGCTGGTGTATCTGCTGCCGCATGTCCTTTTGGCTGCTGAAATCCGAACCCGATGTGTTTTCCTTCACCGATCTGAAGTCGCGTCCCAAAAAAACGGAACCTTGGAATGGGGTGCGCAATTATCAGGTCAGAAACATGATGCGGGACCAGATGCAGGAGGGAGACCTGGGCTTCTTTTATCATTCCAGCTGTCCTGTTCCAGGCATCGCAGGGGTGGTGAAAATCGTCCGTGAAGCTTACCCCGACCCGACTCAGTTTGACCCTGCCTCGGAGTATTTCGATGCGGGCAGTCGGCCTGAGGAGCCACGTTGGCTCATGGTGGACGTGCGCTGGCAAGCTGATTTTCAGACCTTTGTGTCGCTGGACATGCTGCGGGCGGACCCTGCCCTGACGGACATGCTGATCCTGCGCCGTGGCAATCGCCTTTCCATCACCCCGGTCGAAAAGGTGCACTGGGAGCGCATTTGTCAGCTCGGCGGACTTTGAGCTTTGCCTGGATTCAGGCTGGCGTAGGCAAAGTGAAGCTGCTTCTATCTTTCCATGCCAGCAGCCCTCCCTTTTCAGCGTGAAGCTCATCTCCAGGCGGCTCAGTCAGGCATGCTTTTTGACATGGTGGTGATTGGTGGAGGTGCCAGCGGTCTCGGCATCGCGGTCGATGCTGCTTCGCGCGGTCATTCGGTGCTGCTCGTGGAGCAGTCCGACTTTGCCAAAGGCACGTCGAGTCGCAGCACCAAGCTCGTCCATGGGGGCGTGCGCTACCTAAAGCAGGGAAACATTTCTCTCGTCCTAGAGGCCTTGCGTGAGCGTGGGCTGCTGGTCCAGAATGCACCGCACCTAGTGCACAGCCTGCCTTTTGTCATCCCGAATTATCATTGGTGGGAGGGGCCGTTTTACGGCATCGGCATGAAGGTTTACGATGGTCTTGCTGGACGACTCGGCTTGGAACCTTCGCGCTGGCTGACGCGGGAGGATGTGCTCGAACTGCTGCCCAACCTGGAATCCGAGGGTCTGAACGGAGGAATCATTTATCACGATGGCCAGTTCGATGATGCGCGCTTGGCGGTAAACTTGGCGCAGACAGCCGGCGAGCAGGGCGCGATTTTGCTCAATCAGGTGGCTTGTCGTGGGTTGATCAAAGAAGCAGGTCAAATCGCTGGAGTGCTGCTGCGGGATCAGGAGGGCGGCAGTGAATTTCAGGTCAAAGCAAAGGTCGTGATCAATGCCACGGGCGTCTTTGCCGATGCGGTGAGACAAATGGACGAACCCAGCGCGCCGCCGATGCTCAGCCCCAGTCAGGGAGTGCATCTGGTCCTGCCCCGAGAGTTTCTGCCAGGAGAGTCCGCCATCATGATCCCAAAGACCGACGATGGACGCGTGCTTTTTGCGGTTCCCTGGCATGGTCGGGTGGTGGTGGGCACCACGGACACGCCGGTGACAGAAGCCACGTTAGAGCCTCGTGCGCTGGAGGAGGAGATCGATTTCATCTTCACGCAGATTCGCCGCTACCTCACGCGTGATCCGACTCGCGAGGACGTGCTCAGTCACTTCGCCGGTCTGCGCCCGCTGATCAAGGCAGGGGCGGGTGGCAGCACCGCTGCACTGTCGCGGGACCATTTGATTTCTGTCTCCGATTCTGGGCTGATGACTCTGTCTGGCGGGAAGTGGACGACCTACCGCAAGATGGCAGAAGATGCGGTGGACCATGCGGAAATGATCGGTGCTCTCGATCACCGCGTTTGCCTTACGCATCATTTGCCGATTCATGGTGCCGATTCATCCGAACGAAATGTGGGTGACCCCTGGGCGGTGTATGGCAGTGATGCATGTGCGATCCGTGACCTGATGGCCACGCATTCGTCTCTAAGCCAGCGCCTACATCCTGAGCTGGAATTTGTGAAAGCAGAGGTCGTCTGGCATGTGCGGCATGAAATGGCACGCACAGTGGAAGACGTGCTGGCTCGCCGAACCCGAGCTCTGCTCCTCCATGCCAAAGCAAGTCTGGAAGCGGCTCCCGTCGTTGCCGAGCTGATGGCCGCCGAGCTGGGGAAAGACGCGGCATGGTGTAGCCAGCAGGTCGAGTCCTATCGTCAACTGGCTTCGGGTTACCTTTTGGCGTGAGCTTGGCTCACGCTGCGCGCATCTTCTTCAGGTGGCCAAAGCTGACGAGTTGTCGAGATTCCTCATCCCACAACCTCAAGTTCATGCACTTCAGGCTCTTCCAAAACGTCAAAGGCTGAATGCTTTTGAACAGCGGATGGGAGTTGTGGCAAGACTCCAGATAGTAGTTCGGGATCTTGTGACTCAGGTGGTGGATGTGGTGAAAGCCGATGTTTCCGGTGAACCACTGTAGGATCTTGGGCAGCTTATAGAATGAGCTGCCGTGAAGAGCTGCGGCGGTGTAGTTCCATTCGTCATGGTGCTCCCAGTAAACATCCTCATACTGGTGCTGCACATAGAACATCCAGATGCCAGCGGCACCTGCTACCATCGTGATCGGCAGCTGAATCATCAGGTAGGCTTTCCAACCGATCATCCAGCAGAGCAGAGACACCCAGACGGCCAGAGCTAGGTTCATGGCCATCACGGATTTGCGATCTTTTCCCTTCGCAGAAGAGGAAGGGAAGCGCTGGTAAATCAAAAACATGCCAAGCGGTGCTAGGACAAAAAGGACGAGGGGATTGCGCGCCAAGCGGTAAGCGAACTTTTTCCAAAGAGAAGCCTCTAGGTATTCCTGCACAGTCAGGGTCCAAATGTCACCTTCTCCGCGGCGGTCCAGATCCCCGGAGGTGGCATGATGCACATTGTGCTGCCATCTCCAATGACCGTATGGTGTAAAGGTCAACACGCCGGTGATGAATCCCACGATGTCAGTGGCCAGCTTCGACTTAAAGTAAGAGCCATGGCAGCAGTCGTGAAAAATGATGAAGATGCGCACCACAAACAAACCGCCGAGCAGCGATAGCGCCAGGGTCAACCAGTAGGACACTTCAAGGCTCCGCCACATCAAATACCAGCACAAAGCATAGGGGACAAAGGTGTTTACCATCTGCCAGATTGCACGAGGGATGGAAGGAACCTGGAACTTAGCGACGATCTCTTTCCATTCGGAAATGGTAGGAAGCGGGAGGGATGTGGACTCTGACATTGGGACAAACTGAAATCAAAATTAGCAGATTCTATCGGCGCAGTCTGATTTATTTTATCAAAACTATGTCACTCAGAACCCTGAAAATGCATCTAGGAGTGAATCCTGATGTGTCCTAGAAGCATGAACGAGGGGTCGAGTTTGATGCAAAGCCATCAGGCTAACCGCCCGCAGCATTGCTTGAATTTTTTCCCGCTCCCGCAAGGGCAGGGGTCGTTTCTGCCAACATTTTGAGCCAGGGGCCGTCTTTGTGGTTGGGCGACTTGGCTAGGCAGAATCAATTTGGGACCTTCTTTGGCGGGGTCGAAGGCCTTTGGCTTTGTTTCTTCAGGCGCTGCTTGCTTCTTCGATGGGGATTGGGGGGTAGCGTTGGGTTCGCTGCCGGCGCTCTGCATCATCGCGAGTTGAGCCAGGAAGTGCTCAAAGGCTGCGAGTTGCTGAGTGCTCTTGAACAGGTTGTTCAGAATCTCTCCATGGATGTTCCGCATCAGTTCCGCGAAGATGCTGAAAGCTTCTTGCTTGAACTCAACCAGCGGGTCTTTTTGACCGTAGCTGCGCAGGCTGATGCCTTCTTTCAGCGCATCCAGAGCATAGAGATGCTCCTGCCAGAGACGATCGATGGCGTTGAGCAGGATCATTTTCTCGATCTCTTGCAGAGCCTGCGGATTGGCACCGCCAACTTTGATGTCGTAGGCCGAGAGCACTTTGTCTTTCACCCAGGTTGCTTGGGCTTCGAAACTCAGGGTTTTGAATTCCTCAGGCAGTTCCTGAAGCCCGAGAGGGAAGGTGCTGTTCAACCACTGGAGCAAGTTTTCGTAGTCGGGCTCGATGTCGCTGCCTTTGTCTTGGGGCAGGAATTCGGCCAAGCGGTCTTGGATACCTTGCTCCACGGCATCGTTGATGAGCAGGCGTGGATCGTTCGATTCCAGGGCTTCGTTGCGGCGCTCGTAAATCACTTCGCGCTGCTGATTCATGACATCGTCATATTCCAAGACGCGTTTGCGCCAGACGTAGTTCCGCTGTTCCACGCGCTTTTGGGCGGTTTCGACGCTGCGGTTCAGCCATGGATGCTGAAGCTCCTCACCTTCCTGCATGCCAAAGCGCTCCATCATCTTTGTCATGCGGTCTGCTGCGCCGAAGTTGCGCATCAGATCATCCTCAAAGCTCAGGAAGAATTTGCTCTCGCCCGGGTCTCCCTGTCGGGCGCAGCGACCGCGTAGCTGGCGATCCACGCGTCGGGATTCGTGGCGTTCGGTGGCCAGCACCATCAGGCCACCCAGTTCGGCCACGCCTTCGCCCAGCTTGATGTCCGTACCACGACCAGCCATGTTGGTGGAGATGGTTACGGCACCTTTTTGACCGGCACGTGCGACGATTTCCGCTTCCTGGCGGTGATACTTGGCATTCAGAACTGCGTGCGGGATCTTTTGCAGCTTCAGCATGCGGCTGACCGTCTCGGAGGCCTCGACGCTCGCAGTGCCAACCAGAAGAGGCTGACCCTTGGCATGGCGTTCGCGGATCATTTCGATCACGGCATTGTATTTTTCACGACGCGTTTTGTAGATGCTGTCGTTGTGATCCAAGCGCTTGACCACCCTGTTGGTCGGGATGTTTAGGACGTCGAGCTTGTAAATGTCATGGAACTCGGCCGCATCGGTTTCGGCTGTGCCGGTCATGCCGCCGAGTTTTTGATAAAGGCGGAAGTAGTTCTGAATGGTGATGGTGGCCAGCGTTTGCGTTTCGGCGTCGATCTGTACGCCTTCTTTGGCTTCAACCGCTTGATGCAGGCCATCGCTCCAGCGTCGGCCGGGCATCTTGCGTCCAGTCTGGCTGTCCACGATGACCACCTTGTTCTCCTCGACGACATACTCGACGTCTTTTTCGTAAAGACAGTAGGCGCGAAGTAGCTGACTGATCTGGTGGATGCGCTGTCCCTGAAAGCTCAGGCGATCCTGAAGCTCGGCTTTTTTCTGCTGCTTTTCCTGATCCGTCGCCGTCTTGTCGCCGTCGATCTCGGAATAAAGCGTGGCCAGATCGGGCAGCACGAACGCATCAGGATCATCGGGAGAGAGGAAGTTCCGTCCTTTTTCACTCAGGTCGGCGTCATGGCTTTTCTCTTCGATGAAGAAGTAAAGGTCTTCCTTGAGGGCAAAGAGGTCCTTCTTCTGCGTGTCTTCGTAGGTCTTGAGCTCGGCCTTTTCCATCGCACGACGCAGCTCAGGATCTTCCATCGCACGCATGAGAGCGCGGTTTTTTGGCTGACCTAGCTTGACTTGGAAGAGCTTCTTGCCTGCCTCCTCAAGTTCACCTTTTTCTGCATGTGTCTTCGCTTCTGTGGCGAGTTGGTTGCAGAAGGTTGTCTGACGCCGCACCAGCTGCTCCACCAGAGGTTTGTAGCGCTCGAACTGGTGATTGCTCTCGGCGGCCGCTACGGGGCCAGAGATGATCAGCGGGGTGCGGGCCTCATCGATCAGCACGGAGTCCACCTCATCCACGATGGCGAAGTAATGCCCACGCTGCACCTGCTGCTCCTTGCTGGAGGCCATGCCATTGTCGCGCAGGTAATCGAAGCCGAACTCGCTGTTCGTGCCATAGGTAATGTCGCACTCATACTGTTGGCGACGCAGATGGCTGGGCTGGTCGTTTTGGATGCACCCGACGGTGAGTCCCAGGAACTTGTAGAGGTAACCCATCCATTCCGAGTCACGTCGGGCGAGGTAATCGTTCACCGTGATGACATGCACTCCACGTCCCGTGAGGGCATTTAAGGTCACGGGCAAGGTACCCACGAGCGTTTTGCCTTCACCCGTGGCCATCTCTGCGATCATGCCACGATGCAGGGCGATGCCGCCAATCAGCTGCACGTCAAAGTGGACCATGTTCCACTTCAACGGCGTGTCACAGACCAGGTGCTCTTGGCCGCAGAGACGACGCGCAGTGTTTTTCACCACGGCGTAAACCTCGGGCATGATGTCATTCAGGATCTTTGCCTCGATGGCGGCAAAACGCGGCTGGATGTCATTCCAGGCTTCACGCGCGCGGTCGATGCGTTCTTTTTTTTCGGCCAGGGACAGTGAATTCCACGCAGTCTCGGCGAGGTAGGCATCTTCCAGGGAAGGAAAATGCTGCTTTAAGGCCCCAAAGTAGCCCGCGACATGGCGCAGGCACGCATTCACAGTTTCTTCATCAGCGATTCGCAGAGAGACACCGCCCAGGAACTGGGGGGTATGAAAAGCTCGAAACTGACTCTTCCAGGTGGCGACTCGTTCGCGCAGGGCCTCATCAGACTCGCCCTGAAGCTTCTGCTCGATGCGGTTGATCTCGGCCACAATCGGCTGCAAGCGCTTCACAGTGCGCTGATTCTTCGTGCCGATGATTTTTTTAATGATCCAGTCAAACATGGGGGAGGGGCCGGCGGGTCTGACCGCCAGAGGGGGTGTGATAGTGGACGGAAGCGCGCCTTTGGCAAGGGCGGGACTCCTGCCAAGGCAGAGCGATGTTTTTTTCGCGCGATCGGGATGCGGTCAAAACGCGGAAAGCGCTGCCGCCGCCACCTCCGCCGTGCGTTCCATGTCGGCCTTCGCGTGCGCCATGCTGATGAAGCCCGTCTCAAACTGGCTCGGGGCGAAGTAAACGCCGTGGTCCAGGCAGTGATGGAAAAACTTCCGGAAGGCGGCTAGGTCCGAAGTCTTCGCGTCCTGGAGGTTGTGGACTTCTTTCTCCGTGAAGAACAGGCAGAACATGCTGCCACGACGATACCAGCGGTAATCCAGGCCCTTTTTCTTCAGCACGTCCAGCACGGCGTCTTCCATGACCTGGCCGATTTCCTCCAGGTAGGCATAGCCCTTCTGACGGTCCAGCTCACGCAGCTGCGCCAGCCCGGCGGCCAGGGCGACTGGATTCCCGCTCAGGGTGCCTGCCTGATACACAGGCCCCAGCGGTGCCAGGTGGTCCATGATGTCCGCCCGGCCGCCAAAGGCGCCGACCGGTAGCCCGCCGCCGATCACCTTGCCCAGGCAGGTGAGGTCCGGCGTGATGCCTTCCAGCTCTTGCACCCCGCCTTTGGCCAAGCGGAAGCCGGTCATCACCTCGTCAAAGATCAGCACCACCCCATGCTTCGCCGTCAGGTCACGCAGTTTTTGCAGGAAGCCGGGCTTGGGCAAAATCAGACCCGCGTTCGCTGGGTAAGGCTCCACGATCAGCGCGGCGATCTCATGGCCCTTTTTTTCAAAAAGCTCCTCCAGGGCCGCCTCGTCATTGAACGGCAGCACCGTGGTCAGCTCCGCGAAGGCTGGAGGCACTCCGGCGCTGTCGGGATTGCCGTGCGTCAGCGCGCCGCTGCCTGCGGCGACCAGCAGGCTATCGCTATGGCCATGGTAGCAGCCGTCGAATTTCACCAAGCGGTGCCGTCCTGTGAAGCCACGCGCTAGGCGGATGGCGCTCATCGTCGCCTCCGTGCCGCTGCTGACCATGCGCACCTTCTGGATGGAGGGCACCCACTCGCAGATCGTCTGCGCCATCTTCACCTCGTAGGGGTTCGGAATGCCAAAGCTGACGCCTTCCTTCGCCGCCGTATGGATGGCCTCGATCACGGAAACCGGCGCATGACCCAGGATCGCAGGCCCCCAGGTGCCGACAAAGTCGATCATCTCTCGCCCGTCCACATCCCAGATGCGGCAGCCTTTCGCCCGTTGCACGAAAAACGGATCACCTCCAACATTTCGAAAAGCGCGCACAGGGGAGTTTACCCCGCCAGGAATCACTTGTTTGGCGAGGTCAAAGAGCTTGGTGGAGAGAGGACCGTTGGGCATGGGATCAATAAATCGTCCAGTCGCTGCGACCGGTTGCCTCAGCATGGAGAGAAACCGTCGAAATGACAAAAGAAAGCCAAGCTCTGTCCTGAAAGATCTGCGCAATCCGTGAGGCCTTTTTCTCACGAAGCGTGACGTCCAGAAAAAGTGCTTCCAGAACATTCTCCCTCACTCATCTTCCGAAATCGCGCTCGCCTGGTGGTGCGAGAAAACCCGATATTGCGGTCGTGAATCTGTCGGCACCCATCGAAATCGAAGGCGGCTCAGACGAAGTCACCGAAGTCGAAAAACGTGAATTGGATGCACGGTGGGAGCGCTTTGAGCGTGATCCGTCACGAGCGCTCACGATTGAGCAATTTCGAGCCTTGCTCGAAGCCAAACGAGGTCTGCGTGAAGCGGACGCATGATCCGTGGTCTTCCGTTCAAGCCCAACGGGCTTGCGGCTTACAGCCCAGGGTTGGAACAACCCTGGGTTTGGCGATTCACCCCCAATGATACCGACAACCAACCCCAACGGGGTTGCGTCGGTGCCGCGAGAATTCGATGAATTGATGAAAGCATGGAGCCCCTCGACCTTGGACGGAACCCCGTTGGGGTTCGGCGACATGGAGGTGTGGGGCGACTTGATACCCAGGGTTCTGCGAACCCTGGGCTGCATGACGCAAGCCCGTTGGGCTTGTGACCTGTTCCATGTAATCTTCGACATCTCTGATGAGACTTTTCGACAGCCCGACATGTGAGTCAGCAGAAGGACAATCACACCCGCTGTGCATGCTGCCGTCACGGAAATCCTGCTGGCAAGGAAACTAAACCAAGGAAGCGACAGCAAGACCACAAACACGCCAAATCCACCAACCATCGCGAGATTTTTGGGTAATCCCATCGCTTCAAGTGCGGGCGCGAAACCAAGAGGAGACGCCAAGACAACAACAAACCCGAGTCCATTGCCAATCAGCGGGATGAACATGTACAGCAGCCACCCTATGACAATGATACCAGGAAGGCAGCCATGAGCTTTCCATTGATTTGACTCCGGCGCGGCTTCGCCCCGATTCGATGGTCCTGTCAGGCTATTCGGCAGTTTCATCGTGGTTTGAAGCGAATGTGGACATTCGCTCTACGGCTCAATGATTAAACAAAAACTCCTTCGAGCTCATCAGGCTCCAGAAGAGGTCTTCGAGCGTGGTGCGGCGGTCTTCGGGTTTGGCGGTGGTGAGGAGGGCGGTGGCTTTTTCGAGTTCGCGAGCGGTGGGGGCGCGGGTGAGGGTGAGGAGGTAGGCTTCTTCGATGATCTTGGCGTCGGGCTGCTGGCTGGTGAGCAGGGCGTCGAGGCGGTTGTCTTTTTGGGCGAGCTTTTGGTTCAGGGTCTCTCCATTCGCGATGTGGAGGGCCTGGGCCATGCTGGGTTCGTTCGTGCGCTCGCATTCGCAGGTGGCGACGCGGTCGGCGCGGCCGAAACTTTTGAGGAAGTAGCTGGCGATGTTGCTGTCGGGCAGTTGCAGGGCGCGGAAGCCCATGGGGTAGGCGTCGGCAGTGCCGCGGTTGGCGTTGCGACGGTCGATTTTGAAGGTGGTGGGCGCGGCGGTGACCTGGCTGACGGTATCGAGCAGCACCTCGGCTTTCAGTCGGCGTGGGACGTAGTGGGAGCCGTAGCGGAGGTCGGTGATGTTTTCGGGAAGGGTGATGCTGCTGCGCTGGTAGGTCTCGCTTTGCAAAATGGTGCGCATGAGGGCTTTCAGGTCGAACTTTTGCTTCACGAGGTGCTCGCACGCGGCGGCGAAGAGCGGTTCGTTGCTGGCGGGATTGGTGACGCGGAGGTCATCGACGGCCTCGACGAGGCCACTGCCGAAAAAGTTTGCCCACACGCGGTTCACGATGGCGCGTTGGAAGAGCTTATTATTGGCGCTGGTGAGCCAGTTCGCGAGCGTGATGCGTCGATCCTCGCTGGAGGTCATCGAGACGGGCTGCAAGGCATCGAGCGGACGCGGCGGCTGCGGTTTGCCGGTGAGCGGCGCGACGAGATCGCCCTGCGTGTCGCTGAAAAGCACGCGTTCATCGGCCTGCGTGCCGTTTTTCGTGCGCACACGGGCGAAGAGATTCGCGAAGGCGTAGTATTGATCGTAGGTCCACTTTTCCATCGGGTGGTTGTGACACTTCGCGCAGCCGATGGAGGTGCCGAGGAAGGCGACGCTGACGGTTTCGGCGCACTTCGTCGGCTCGTCATTGAGGATGAAAAAGTTGCCGCCGCCGTGCTCGAGCGTGCTGCCGGTGGCGGTGAGCAGATCACGCACCATGGCGTCCCACGGCGTGTTCGCGGCGACGTGACGGCGGATCCAGTTGTAATACGACCACATGGCCTGCGGCATGAGTTTGTCGCCATTCACGAGGAAGAGATCGCTCCATCGATGCGACCAGTAATCGACGAACTCGGGCCGCTTCAGCAGCGCGTCAATGAGGTGGTCGCGTTTGTCCGCGGCCTTGTCGGCGAGGAAGGCCTTCGCTTCTTCCATCGTGGGCAAAACGCCGATTGTATCGAGAAACGCCCGGCGCAGGAACTCCGCGTCCGTGGCGCGACCGGAGGGCGGGATGTTCAGCTCGCGCAGTTTCGTCAAAACATGCTCGTCGATGAAGTTGCGCGGTTTCAAGGCCGCGAAGGCTTCCACGTTCGGCTTGCCAGGATTCGGCACGGTGACGGTGGTGACGCTCAGCAGGCTCAGATACCAGGCGCTGACCGTTGCCTCACCGCTGCCCGTGGTCTTGATGAGGCCGCTGTCATCCACGGTGGCCACGCTGGCGTTGGTGGCGTTGTATTTGCACCAGCGGGTGACGTCCTCGCTGTGCCCGTCGCTGAATTTCGCGGTGACTTTGAGCTGCACGCTCTTGCCAGCCTGCGTGACGAGATGCGGCTCCGACACGCTGAGCGACGTGATGCGCGGATCATCCGCCTTCGGCCCCGGTGCCCCCGCCGCGATCCAATCGACGATGGCTTTGTATTCCGGCGAATTCACCTCGAAACGCTTGTCGCCCTTGTGCGGCACCGCTTTGACCGCTTTGAGGAGAAAGAGGCTGCGAGCTGGATCTTCGAGTGTCAGGCGGCGGCCATTCGCACTCCGCGTGATCGAAAGCCAGTCGCCCTCGTCATCGAAACCACGCAGCGAGAGGCGGAAGCCGCCTTGTCCCGCCGCCGCGCCATGGCAGGCACCCATCGCGCAGCCGTAGCGGGTGAGGATCGGCTGGATGGTATTGCGGAAGGACGGGGCTTCGGCGGCTGCCGAGGTGGCGGCTAGGAGTAAAATGAGTACTTGAACGTGCTTGATCATGTTTGGGGCTACCATGCGTAGTAGAGTTCGATTCCTTTTGAGCGTGCGTAGATGCTCAGAAAGTCGCGTATTTTTAGGATTACAGCCGTCGTGTCTTCGGTTGGCCAGCTTTGTGGCAACTGTTTGATGACCTGGGCATCAATCACCACATGCTCTCGCTGTGCACGAGGTGGCACTGTAAGCGTGATGTGCACTTGATCGTCATTCTGGTTGGCCTTGGGCTTCTTAGCGACGCGGTCAATCATATCCTGGGCTTCTTGAAGACTGATGAGCGAGCCCATGTGAAACAACTGGCCCTCTGGCGACAAACGAAAGTGATTCTCAGCGTCTGGCGTCCACGGCTTCGCGTCTGGCATCGCAATCTTTTCGTTCTTGTCTGCGATCCGGAGCGGGATGCGAATCTCGTGGGAATACCACCAAATCACATCCGCGACAGATTCAACCCTCTCAAGACCGTCGTTAGTGGTGGATGAAGCAACGCCGACTTTTGCTGGGAAGCCTGAGTAGAATGTCCTAACAAGGCGGAGTTGCTTGTCATCTAGCTCAGCGAGCCCGGTGGCACTAATCTGCCGCATTTGTTTATCAGACAAGCCGATGGCCACAAAATCACAGTGCATGGATGTGCCGCCACCTTCGTTATGGCCATACGGCAGCCCGTCTGCCAATGCGTTGCACAAAAGAGCAATGCCGGTCAGGAGGAGATAGATGAGGCTGGAGATGCGGAGTTGCATGAATCAGGGACGGAATTTAGGATGCCAGCATGAGCACACTGGCTGAAATCGAGATCGCGGCGACGGGACTACCGGCGGCGGAGAAGCGTTCGCTGCTGAGCTGGCTGATGGCGGAGCTGTCCGTCGAAAACCAAGCGAACGCCGATGGCCCGCGGGTTTCCGGCCTGGGCAAAGGCAAGTGGCAGGTGGCTGACGACTTCGACTCCCCACTGCCGGACGAATTCTGGCTGGGCCGCGACGCATGAACTACCTGCTCGACACGCACGCTTTCATCTGGTGGAACGAAAACAGCCCCAAACTGCCCGCACATGTCCGGCAGACGCTGAGTGATCGCTCGAATCAAATCTGGCTGAGCCATGCGAGCGTGTGGGAACTCCAAATCAAGATCCAGCTCGGCAAACTGAAGCTGGGCGCTCCGCTGGCCGATCTGATCGATCAAGAAAGCCGTGTGAACCGCCTTCGCCTGCTCTCGATCAGCTACGACGACATCATGAAGCTCGACAGTCTGCCCATGCATCATCGCGATCCTTTCGACCGGATGATCATTGCTCAGGCGCTGACGGGCGGGTTTCATTTGGTGGCGTGTGACGTGGAGTTTCCGGTTTACGGAGTGCCGTTGTTTTGGTGATATGCGTTAGCCATTGTGCTCCTTGAGAGCCAGTCTCTTGATGACTGGCTTTGTCTTGCCAGCGAGGTCAACCGTGACCTCATATTCAAACCAGCGCCGACTTTCCTCGGGCTTCAAGCCTGGCAAATCGCAATCCCCTTCGAGCTTTAGCATCACCGTGGAGTTGTCAGACCACCTAAGCGGAGAAGTGAATGCTCTCCTATAAATTGAGGCAACTCCGATGTCTTTGAGCACTGCGGGATAGAAATCTGGCAGCTCCGCCTCGACAAACTTGCCATTTCTCAACTGCAAGAGCGCGAGATTGGTGCTCCACTTGGTTCCTCGAGTTTTGATCAGCACCTTGGTTGAATCGGGACTCCATGCCGCCTTGGAATTGAATTCTTCCGAAAGCACTTGGACGCTGTTGCCATAACCCCCGCCAATGCTGTCCGATAATATCGACTTAGACTGGGTATTCCGAATCAAAGCTACAGGATACCCAGTTCCACCATCCTCCAACACCACTTCAAACCGTCCATCAGGCGACTTGCCGCCCACGATGAGTGCTTCTGCTGCGCCAAGATTGGCGTGCAGCAAAGCAAGCAGCAGACATTGAGTGAGTTTCTTCATGAAGCGAAGGATTCAATGCGGACGATGGCGTCCGCACTCCGGGTTTACGCAAACAGCTCCTTGATCGCCTGGGTGCCGAAATCGACGACGGGATAGGGTCTGCCCTGCGGGCCGGGGAGTTCGGTGTGGAGATCGACGCCGAGGGCTTGGTAAATGGTGGCGACGATTTCACGCGGGGCGACGGGGCGCTCGGTGGGGTAGCCGCCGATGTCGTCGGATTTGCCGATGACTTCGCCGCCTTTGACGCCGCCGCCGGCGAAGTTCACGGTCCAGCAGTTCGGCCAGTGGTCGCGACCACCAGCGGGATTGATCTTGGGCGTGCGGCCGAATTCCGCGAGGCAGGTGACCATGGTGTCGTCGAGCATGCCGCGCTGGAAGAGGTCCTCGATGAGGGCGCTGTAGCCCTGGTCATACATCGGCGCGACGATGTCGCGCATGCCTTCGATGCTGGTGAAGGGCTTGGAGCCGTGGATGTCCCAGGTGATCTCGCCAAACACGGTGATAAAGGTGTTCACTGTGACGAAACGCACGCCACGCTCGACGAGGCGACGCGCGAGCAGGCAGCTCTGACCGAAGCGGTTCAACCCGTAGCGCTCGCGCACTTTGAGCGGCTCTTTGGTCAGGTCGAAGGCCTCGCGGGCCTGGGTGCTGGTCATGATGCGGTAGGCGGACTCGAAATTCGAGTCCATGAGCTTCGCCTGCTCGCTGTATTCGAAATTCCGCACGCTGCTGTCCACCAGCTCGCGGAGCTGCTTGCGGCGTTCGAGACGCACCTCACTGATTTCCTTCGGCGGGAGCAGATCGGGCACTTTGAAGTCCTTTTCCGACGGATTCGCGTTCAGGACGAAGGGATCATACGCCTTGCCGAGGAAGCCCGCGTCCTGACCATGCGGCATGTTGCCGCCGGTGGGGCCCATCGTCTCCGGCAGGATGATGTGCGCCGGGAGATCGCTGCGGCGGCCTTGGAGGAACTCCAAAGCGCTGCCGACGTGCGGGGTATTCACGCCACCGGTGAAAAGGCGGCCCGTCTGCATCATCTGATGCCCGGTGTCATGCACCGCAGCGGCGGTGTGGTAGCAGGAGCGCACGAGGCTGAATTTGTCCGCGATCTTCGCATGCAGCGGCAGGATCTCGGAGATCTCGAAGGCATTGCTCTTCGTGCGGATCGGCTTGAACGGGCCGCGAATCTCGCTCGGCGCATCCGGCTTCATGTCCCAGAGATCCTGCTGGCTCGGCGCCCCGAGGTTGAAGATCATGATGCAGGCCTTGTTGCTCTTTTTGGCGTCCACTTTGCCTTCCGCCCTCAGTTTGGCGAAACCGGGCATCGTGAGGCCGATGGCGCTCAAAGCACCGGCGGTGATGAAATCGCGGCGTGAAACGCCATCGCAGGTGGTGACGGCAGCTTTGTCGGTGAAGGTGAACATAAGGGTTTAATCAAGATTTGCTCATTCATACGGCACTCGAATGGCGTTCTAAATGGAAGATGCCGCTTCTTGTAGAGGCGCTTTTCCGCTCTTGGAGACCTAGTTTTTGGTATTTTCTGCCTGATCCGAAGCAGTCCAGAATTCCACCAAAGCGGAACGTCGAGCGGTGGATCATGCAACGCTATGGGTGGAGTTTTCACCATTCGCTTTAGCGCTTGCCTCAAGCAGGAGGCGAGGCCAAGACCACGGCTGTCATTATGGAAAAACTTATCGTTCACGGCGGCGCACCTTTGAAAGGCCGGGTCAACATTAGCGGAAGCAAGAACTCTTCCTTGCCGATCTTGGCAGCGACTTTGCTTACCCAAGATACCTGCACCATTCGCCGTGTGCCTGACCTGAGCGATACGAATTACATGGTCAGAATTTTGGGTGAATTAGGGGCTGAAGTCGAGCGTGCAAGCGGTGTGGTGGTGGTGAAGGCTGAGAAGATCAAATCTGTCGCTCCCTATGACTTGGTTCGCAAAATGCGTGCATCAATTTGTGTGCTGGGGCCGCTGACAGGTCGCTTGCGCAAATGCACGGTTTCCCTACCTGGAGGCTGTGTCATTGGCGACAGGCCCGTGGATTTGCACCTCAAAGGGCTGGAAGCATTGGGTGCTGAGATCCAGGTGGATGGTGGTGACATTCGGGTCAATGCCCCCAAAAAATCCTTCAAGGGATCGAACCTCAACCTGATGGGGAAGCATGGTTCGACCGTGCTAGGCACTGACAACGTGATGATGGCGGCGGTATTGGCCAAAGGAACGACAGTGATCGAAGGTGCTGCTGCTGAGCCTGAAGTTGAAGATTTGGCCAATTTCCTGATCAAGATGGGAGCCAAGATTGAGGGTGCTGGGACCAATCGAATCATCATTGAAGGGGTCAAGGAATTGCATGGCGCGGAGCACACGGTCATCCCAGATCGCATTGAGGCGGGTACCTTCCTCTGCGCAGGTGCGATGATTGGAGAGGGCATTACCATCCGTCGCGTGATTCCTGAGCATTTGAAGGCTGTGACGGAGTTGCTGAAGAAGTGCGGTTTTCTGCTCGAAATCAACAAAGACAGCATCAGCATCGCCCCCAATCCATCGGCCAAAGGGTTCGATCTGACGACCCTATGTTATCCAGGATTTCCCACTGACATGCAGGCTCAGTTTTGCGCCCTTGCCTGCATTATTGATGATGTCAGCACGATCACGGAAACCATTTTCCCTCAACGCTTCATGCATGTGGCTGAAATGAAACGCATGGGAGCTGACATTGATCTACAGGGAGCTACGGCCCGGATTCGAGGCAGGGCTCAACTGAAAGGAGCCCCGGTCATGGCGAGTGATCTGCGCGCATCCGCAGCCTTGGTTCTGGCGGGCTTGGTGGCCGAAGGTCGCACGGAGATCAATCGGCTTTATCATATCGATCGCGGCTACGAGCACCTGGATGAGAAGCTCGCATCCCTTGGGGCTCAACTGGAACGCGTTAGGGATTGATCGGCATGTCCATCAGGCATCGTCGAAGAGGTGCCTGTTTTTCCAGAAGTAGCTGAAGCCAGAAACCACGGTCAGCAAGGTCGTGAAGCCGACGAGACTCGCTCCGACCCACCAGTGCGCGGGAGATGGCTCCAGCAATGGTTTGAGAAAGCCGAACAGCGTTTCCTCAGACGCAGCGCCGAGGAGGAAAAACAAAACCGTGATGATCTGCCATGCCATCTTGTGTTTGCCCAGGCGTTCAGCAGCCAAGACTTCACCTCTCTGTGCGGCAATGAGGCGGATGCCCGTGACAAAGAACTCCCGCCCCAAGATAGCGATAGCGATCCAGGCTTTCATTTCCGTTCTTTCCACCAAGAGGATGAAGGCAGCAGCGATAAGCACCTTGTCGGCAAGAGGGTCAAAAAGCTTGCCGAAATTAGTCACCAGATTGCGCGCACGAGCAATGCTGCCATCCAGGTAGTCGGTGATGGAGGCCGTGGCAAAGACCAGCAAGGCAGATGTCATGGCGTGACTCCAGGGGATGTAAAAGCACGCCACAAACACGCCTGTGAGGGCTAGGCGCGCTACGGTGAGCTTATTCGGTAGGTTCATGCTTCAGCGGTGATAGGTTGCTCTGTGTTAGCGGGAAAGGCGGCCTTCTGTCAAATGGCGCTGCTCGAAGTGACAAAAAAGCCATCCTGGGCTGACGGGACTTTTCCCGATCTTGGAAGATGCTCTCTCGGCGGGGCGTGGTATAGTTGTCTGCCTTTCATTTCCAGAATTGGAATCTTTTCTATGTCTCAGGTAACCCCATCGACTGTTTGGAGCAGTGCTCCACGTGCTGCTTTCCGCTCTCGCGAAGATTGGAGCCTCAAGTGGTGGGTCATGTTTGCCGTCATCCTGTCCTTTTGCTTTCATGGCTTACTTTATGTCAGCTTTGACAAGATTGGCATGATCTTCGGCAGCTCTGTTCGGCAGCAGGTTCCCGAAAAAAAGAAGCCGCTTGAGAGAATCAAAATCGACCAAAGGCTGCTGCAAGATCAGCGGGCTATCCAGGAGATTCCAGAAATGATCGCTCCTGGGAATCAACCTGACATCAAAGCTTTCGAGCCTAATCTCGATAACTTTGACAAGGCCGCCATGCTGCCCGAAAACCAAGAAATTGATCTGACGCCGAACGTCAAAGAAGTCACCAATTTCATTAGGGCCAATGACCCAGGCGAGGGCAAATCCACAGGGGCTAGTCGCATGAATGAAATGGCAGCCCTCCTGGCCCCTACCGCAAGTTTGGCTACTCCTGATCTGGCGAGTGCGATGGCCAATGTCAGACGTGATATGCTATCCAAGCCAGTTTCTGAGAAACAGATGCTTTTGGATGCCGGAGCTCTTGAACCCAAAACAGGAACAGATGCCATCAGCGCTGACCTCATGGGAGAAGTGAAAAAGCAAGGCACGGGAGATGCTGCAGCGACACGTGTCAAAGGCTTCAGCAATCTCGATGACCTTCTCGGAGGAGGAGGCCAGATGGGAGGAAGCACGGCTCCGATCCTGATGCCGACGGATCTACTTTTTGAATATGGAAGTGATCAACTTGCTGAAGGTGCGCGACTCAGCCTGATGAAGCTTGGTTTTCTAATCCAAAAAAACCCAGGCAGTCTCTTTATCGTGGAAGGCCACACCGACAGCTTTGGCGGTGAAGAATTCAATTTGGATCTTTCGCTACGACGCGCCAATGCTGTGGTCGAGTGGCTGCGAAATTCCCTGCGACTGGGCACAGACCGCATCCAAGCAGCAGGAATGGGGAAATCCAAACCACTTGTGGATCCACGCGGCACGGTGGAGCAACAAAGCTTAAACCGGCGTGTCGAAATCAAAGTCAGGCAGCGAAAGTCAAGCTGACGCCAATCAGCTCCCAATCTAGAGATGAAGTTTTCGATGTCGGAGAAACGGATGCTTCTTCACCTCCCTGCGGTCTGTTTAGAAACGTCTATGGCGCGATTCCTCACGCCTTACAATTTATAGGATCATTTCACTCGATTTTGCCGAGGATGACGACTACGCGCTTCGCTCCCAGTCCCACCGGGTTCTTGCATCTTGGACATGCTTACGCTGCGCTTTTTGCTGCCGAACGAGCGGGGAAGCAGGGCAGATTCTTGGTCCGGCTGGAGGACATTGATCAGACTCGTTCCAGAGCTGAGTATGAAGAAGGCATTTTCACAGATTTGGATTGGCTTGGATTAGCGTGGGAAAAGCCAGTTTTGCGCCAATCAGATCATCTGGACCACTACCAGAAAGGTTTGGCAAAGCTTCAGGAACTCGGCGTCATCTATCCGTGCTTTTGCACAAGGCGTGAGATTCAACAGGAAATCCTCTCCGCTGGGTATGCGCCGCAGGGGCCTGACGGGCCTCTTTATCCAGGAACGTGTAGGCAGCTCAAGCCAGTGGAGCGCGAGCAACGATGCCAAGCAGGAGAGGCTTATGCTCTGCGATTGGATGTGAAAAAGGCCTCGTCTTTAGTGAAGGTAAAACTTAGCTGGAAAGATCGTGCCCATGGCGATTTTCATGCAGATCCTAGTCTCTATGGAGATGTCGTGCTGGCTAGAAAAGACACAGCTGCAGCTTACCATCTGGCGGTAGTCATGGATGATGCTCGACAAGGCGTGACCTTGGTCACCCGTGGTGTGGATTTGCTGCCTGCGACCCACTTACATCGACTCCTGATTGAGCTCCTTGAATTGCCCCTTCCAGAGTGGGAACATCATTCGCTAATCATGAATGAACATGGAAAGCGCCTAGCTAAAAGAGATGAAGCACGTTCGCTGAAGAGTCTGAGAGAGCAAGGCTGGTCCGCGAGGCAAGTTAGGCATCACCTTGGGTTCCAATAAAAGTCGGCTTCTTGTGCAAATGACTTCTTTGGCGTTCGTTGCTATGCGTTGAACCATGCATGTCTTCTTTTTATGGCTGAGTTTCCTCAGCGCTTTTTTGCTTTTTCAAGTTCAGCCGGTCATCAGCAAATTCATCTTGCCGTGGTTTGGTGGCAGTCCGGGAGTCTGGACGACTTGCATGCTCTTTTTTCAGGTCGTTCTCTTTGCAGGTTATGCCTACGCACATGCTGTGGTGAAGCTTCAGCCAGTGCTTCAGAGGCGGATTCATGCAGGCCTGGTTTTGCTCGCTCTGGCCTTTCTGCCCATCGTGCCCGGAGATTTTTGGAAACCATCTGGTTTGGAGGAGCCTTCGTTCAGGATCTTGCTTTTGCTGCTGGGCACCGTGGGGCTCCCTTACTTCATTCTTTCGAGCACGAGCCCACTCACTCAGGTTTGGTTTTATCGACGATTTCCAGACCGTTCCCCCTGGAGGCTATATGCGCTCTCCAACCTCGGTTCCCTAGCCGCGCTCCTAACTTATCCTATCGGGATTGAACCTTACCTTGATGTGGTTCAGCAAACGTGGATATGGTCTGGTGGTTTCATCGTTTTCGCTATCCTCTCGATTTTACTGGCTAGAGGCGGCAAAGCAGTGCAGGCCAGTTCTTCTCAAACGGCAGATGGCCTTTCTGTAAGAGACAAAACTGAAGCGGTCTCTGGATGGCGTCGCTTGCTGTGGGTTCTTTTGCCGATGATGGCTAGCGCATTGTTGTTAGCCTCGACGAATCATGTCTGTCAAGATGTCGCTGTGGTTCCTTTCATGTGGGTGATTCCTCTCAGTCTGTATTTGCTCACTTACATCATTTCGTTCGAAGCTGAGCGCTACTATGTGCGCCCTCTTTTCTGCATCGTCGCTCTGCTAGTGATTGGCATCACCGCTTCGGAAAAGTTTATCGCTAACCAATCTTCGTGGAGTTGGGATCCTACGCCAAATTATCTTTATGACTTAGCTTGGTCATTCGGTTCCATGTTTTTGGGCTGCTTGGTTTGCCATGCAGAGCTGGCGCGTCTGAAGCCAAGACACTCAGATTTAACCACGTTTTATTTATGCATGTCTGCTGGAGGTGCCTGCGGTGGCCTGCTAGTCAGCCAGCTAGCCCCTCGCGTTTTTACCACCTACCTGGAATGGCCTTTGGCTTTAATGGCTGTTTTCGTTCTCTCCCTCCTCGTTTTGTGTGTTTCGGTCTGGAAAATTCGTTCGCGTGCGATTCGGTTGCTGCTTTGCACGGGTTTGGCCGCGTCAGGTGCGTTCGGGATTTTGTTTTTGGCAGACTCGACTTTAAAGGTTGATGATCGTCTTGAGCGTGCGCGTAACTTCTACGGCGCGGTAAATGTCGATGAAGATTACGATACAGGACTTGAAAGTGTTTATCGGACACTCACGCATGGTGGTATCATTCATGGCATGCAAAACATGGCGGATGCCCATCGCGAAGAGCCGGTAACCTATTATGGGCCAGATACGGGCATTGGCCGGGCTTTGGCAGAGTTGTCTGAAAAAAAAGATGCCCATGTCGCTGTCGTCGGAATGGGAGCTGGAACAGTTGCTTGTTATGCGCGCCCTGGTCAAAGGTGGCGTTTTTATGAAATCAATCCTGTGATTCCTCGCTTAGCACGAAAGCATTTCACATATTTAGCTGATGCAGAAAAACGCGGTGCAAAAGTGGAGACTGTCTTGGGTGATGCCCGGCTAATGCTAGAACGCGAAGCACCACAGCAATTTGATCTGCTGCTCTTGGATGCCTTCAGTGGGGACAGCATTCCGGTGCATTTGCTAACCCGAGAGGCATTTGAAATCTATCGTCGCCACATGAAATCTAAAGGGGTGATGGTCGTCCACATCACAAATAGCTACTTGGCCCTTGCCCCCGTTGTGCAGCAGCAGGCCAAACACATGAATTGGCAAATGACACGGATCATTACCGAAGAACAAGGTGATCATGATGCAACCGACTATGTGTGGTTGACACAAAATGAAGCACTCATTCAGAAAGTGATGCTTGACCTTCCTGAGAAGCCAGAACCGAAAAATGTGCCGTTGTGGACCGACAAACGTCACGATTTATTTAGAATATTGATGCTCGATTAGAGCCAAAGAGCTTCTTTTTGCAGCGCTGAAGCCGTGTTTGACTGTGAATAAGTCCACTTGGTAGTTAATGACTTACCTGAATTTTCCTGGAAGTGCCTGAACAAAGGACAAAAAAGCAAATCCTCCTTGCAATCACGGCCCAAGTTTTTACTCTTGTGCTCCTTGTGAAATTTTTCACAAGCTCCTGAACGGCTCCTCCGCCACGCCATGTTGAAATACTTTTTCCTCAGTTATGCCTTTGTCGCCGCAATCATTGTGGCGGCTTTCGGCACACGCGGTAGCAAGAGTGAACTGCCACCGATCGAAGTCTTCCCTGACATGGATCATCAAGCCAAGGTGAAGTTCCAGGTGAAGAGTGAATTTTTTGCTGACGGTCACGCAGCTCGGATGCCTGTTAAAAACACAGTGCCAATGGGTTTTCAGGTTCCTGATAAACCAGCCTCTATAGAAGCAGCCACTGCGGCTTATGGATTTACCAACGGAGTGGATTATTACCATACAGGTAAAATTGGTGATTATTATGGAGATGGGCTGCCGCAGGGTCTCAAGGTGGATAAATCGTTGATAGAGAGAGGAGAACGCCAGTACAACATTTACTGTGCTGTGTGTCATGCACAAAGCGGCAATGGCAAAGGAGTCACTTCCAAATATGGAATTCTTGCGGCCTTCAATTTCCATCAACCAGGCAATCTTGATGCAAGCAATCCTGGAGCCTATCGAGCAGATGGTGCCATTTTCGATGTGATAACTAACGGTAAAGGCCTAATGGGCTCCTATGGTGCCAACATCTCTGTGCATGATCGTTGGGCGATCGTGGCATACATCCGCACTCTGCAAGTTGCGGCTCAGGAAGGCAAAGTCACTGTTCAATAACCTGCGACATTTATTTCAAAAATGGGTCATCACCACGTCACATTTGAAGATCTCCCGCAGGGAGGAGAAAAGTTTGAGCCAAGTCGGGGCGCTAAACTCATCAACACCCTGGGTGGTTTAGGTGCTCTCGGTCTCGCGGGTTCTGGAGTTCTTTTTTTTAAAGAGACCGATAGCTTCGCTTACTCCTGGCTTTTTGCAGTCTTTTTCGCCTTCACGATTGTATGTGGAGGTGTGTTTTGGGTGATGCTGCACAATGCCTCCAACTCTGGCTGGGGCGTTGCTATTCGCCGTTTATGGGAGCAGCTCGCAAATCTTATACTTCCTCTTTCCATTTTGTGCATCCCATTGCTCATCCCAGCGGTCCAGAAACCACTTTACGAGTGGATGAATCATCACAGGGAAGCTGCTCATCATGCTCATGAGGCGGGGACTTCCGTCTATGAAGCGTTGCATCACATGGCAGAGGAAAATAGCCATCTGCACATTTTAACATCTAAATTTGGATATCTGAATATTTCGGGCTGGTTCAGTTGGTACACGCGCTTTGCATTCTATTTCTTTGTTTTGTGGTTCATTGCCAGCAAGTTGAGGGGCTTGTCTGTCCGTCAAGATGTGGATGGAGATATCAAGCACACGATCAAAGCTCGCCAATTTGCCTGCGTTTGGCTGCTTTTTTTCGCGCTCACAGTTACCTTCGCCGCAGTCGATTGGATTCAAACACTCGACTACTCATGGTTTTCCACAATGTGGGGCGTTTACATATTTGCTGGATGCGCTTGGTCCTCCATGGCTGTAACCATCATGCTCGTGACTTGGCTACGTTCTTTGGGTTATCTAAATAAAGTTGTTTCGGAAGAACACTATCATTTGATGGGTAAGCTCTTATTCGCATTCACCGTGTTCTGGGCATACATCGCCTTCTCTCAATACTTTTTGATTTGGTACGCCAATATTACTGAAGAAACAAGATACTATCTAACCCGAAACACGGAAGGTTGGAGGTGGGTATCTATTTTCATCGTTGTTGGTCACTTCGTTGCTCCTTTCCTTGCATTGTTGTCTCAAGCACGGAAGAAAAAACCAGGGGTCATGATTGGAATTTGTCTTTGGGTTTTATTCATGCATCTCGTTGACCTTTATTGGAATGTTATTCCTGAACGTGGTCCTTCTCTTGGGATTGGTGTTGTAGTGCCAGGGGCCTGGATTGGGGATGTAGTTGCCTTGCTGGCAGTCATTGGAACACTTGGATTTATTTTCCTTCGTAGTTTGTCGAACTACAGCCTTTATCCTTGCCGTGATCCTCGCCTTCTGGAGTCGGCTAACGTCGTAAACTAATTCATTATCATGTCATCTGCTGCGACAGCTACAAAACCAAACACTCCCTTTCTATGGGTTTTTGGTGCTTTCACCTGTTTTGCTATTCTTTTGGCATTTCTTCTCAATTTAGCAGACCCCGCTTCTGTTGATCCCAAAGAGTCTGAGAGGCTTGCTAACAAAGAGGAAATTGCCAAGGTTCAGGCCGAGATCATGAATAAGCTTGGAATGACTGAACCAAGCAAGCGTGAAGAATTGATAACAAAATCAATTCAGTTTTTGTCTTCAAGGAAACCTGCCCCGAGTTCTCAAGTGGTTCCTGGATCACCTACTCAGTTGAAACAAACCACAGCTCCAACAGCTAGTGTTGATTCCAGCACTGCTGTTCCTGGTAAAAATTAAGGACGCTATCTTTTTCCGATGCAGATTAATTCACCATCCTCAGAGATAGAAACCCAAGCTGACAATGTTCGTCGAGCGACAATCGACAAGTCAGTGAAAGGTCCTGTTCTGTTTCTTTTTCTCAACGCAGCTTTTTGGTTGATGGCTTCCACCATTCTCGGTGTTCTAGCCGCGGTTAAATTGTTCTCGCCTTCATTTCTTGGAGATTGTGCCTTTATAACCTTTGGAAGATTGCAGCCTGCGCACTTGAATGCACTTGTTTATGGCTGGGGAATACAGGCTGGCCTTGGGGTTATGCTGTGGATTATGGCTAGGCGTTCAGGTCAAGAGTTGCGCAATGGACGTAGCATTCTTTACGTTGCCGGTGTCTTCTGGAACATTGCCGTAACTCTAGGTCTGGTAAGCATTCTAACGGGTGGAAATACTTCAATGCAATGGCTAGAAATGCCTAGCTGGATTTGGCCAATCTTGCTGTTGTCGTTCTTAGTTTATGCTTGGCCTATGGTCATCATGTTTGGAAAAGCGTTTCGTCCTGAAGGTTTCATGGTAAGCACATGGTACATCTTGGGAGCATGCTTCTGGTTTCCTTGGATCTATCTGACCGCTAATGTTTGTCTCAATTGTCTGCCGTCTCTTGGTGCACTCGCCGCAGGTATCAATGCTTGGTTTGTGCATGGTTTGATCCTTCTTTTCTTTGCACCTGTTGCTATTGGATCGGCTTACTATTTTATTCCTAAAATTACAGGCAAGCCCATTGCTAGTGCTGATCTTTCTAAACTTGGATTTTGGAGTTTAGCTTTCCTTGCAGGGTGGACTGGAATGCAGGTTTACATGGGCGGACCACTGCCCGCATGGATGCCTTCTATCGGTGCTTTTACTGGCACTCTTTTGCTTCTACCCGTAGGTGTTGTTGGTTTGAACCACCATCTGACGACTCTTGGAAAGCACGATATGGTGGCGACATCTCCCACTCTTAGGTTTACCTTCCTTGGTTCTTTATTCTTCCCTGTAACAGGTGTCATTTTAGCGTTGCTATCCAATTACAGCACAGGTGTAACTCTTCAATTCACGCACGCTAGCTACGGCTTTCAGATTGTATCGGTCTATGGTTTCTTCAGCATGTGTGTCTTCGGTGCTATTTATTACATAGTGCCCAGGTTAACAGGCTGTGAATGGTTGAGTGTTCGCCTGATTCGCAATCACTTTTGGTTCTCAACCTATGGCATTGCTGCGATTGTAGTTACAAGTTTGGTTGCTGGTATCCAGCAAGGTGGGGATTTGAACAATCCTGAAATGTGGGATCAAGATTTCATGCAGCTTTCCATGAACGCACGACCATACATGATCGCCCGTGCTTTGGCTTGGGGATTGATCACATGGTCAAACATTTGGTTCCTGATCCACCTAGTTTTGATGGTTGCAGGTCTAGGACGTCGCAGTTCAGCACCCACGCTGTTGCATTCTTCACACGATGATACCCCTCACGCCGCTCACGCATGAGTAACTTCCGCACTTTCATTCTGGGATTGATAACATCCTTTGGGCTTCCATGGTTGTTGTTGATTGTTATTCCTGTCATTAACTATCAGGAACTGTCATTTTTACCTTATGACAAAGACCGTGATGGTGTCGAAGGATACTACCCGCCTGCAACAGTTCATGGTCAGGGACAACTGATTTATATTCGTGAAGGTTGTGTTCAGTGTCACACACAGATGATTCGTCCAACTCAACTTGCCCTTGATGGTTGGAAGAAAGGCTGGGGTCAAGATCAAGAGCCACGACCTGTTGCTCCTGTGAGGTCAAACACACTGCGGGATTATTTTGGTGAAAAGTATGCTCCATTGGGCTTGGTTCGAAGCGGTCCAGATTTAGCCAATTATGGTTGGAGAGCTCCTGATAGATCCGTCATTCATCAAATGCTTTATGCACCGCAGAGTTTGCATGATTGGTCCAACATGCCAGCTTACAAACACTTATACAAAGTCAGGAAGCAACAAGGCCCAAATTCTCAAAGTGCGATAATGGTCGCCAATCGTGAAGATGCTCAACAGGAAATTGTACCAACTGCTGAAGCTGAGGCACTTGTGGATTATCTTCTTTCTTTAAAGAAAGATTATCTCGTTCCTGGAACGGCTGTGGCAACAAATGCATCCGCCAAAAAGTAATTTTTTAATGCTCGATGAGTGCTAATCCATCCAATTACAGTCCTGATAGCATCGATCTAGATCGGCTGCATGCAGCTGTGAAGCGTGAAAAACAGGATTTGCAGCCTGGCAGAGAACCTGTTCCGATGCTTGTGATTTTTTTAGCGATGGTAGTCGCAGTGATCGCAGGGGGACAACTTGGGTTGATGACAGGTGAATGGAATTTCGAGACTTCCAATCCGTTTCTTGCAGCTAGTAGTCCTGACCCGAGACCGGGTGCTGGTGAAGGGGCGGCAAGTGTCGATCCATTTCAGACGGCAATGAAAAAGGGTGCTTCAGGGTATGCCGTCTGTGGTGGATGTCATCAAGGAAATGGTATGGGCATACCTGGCCAGTTTCCTCCATTAGCTGGTTCAGAATGGGTAGTCGGTGGAACGGAGCGTTTAATTCGTGTTGTGCAACATGGTCTTGTTGGGGCAATTACAGTCAAAGGTCAAAGTTACAATACACCCGGCGGAATGCAGGCTTTTGGTGCTGCAATGTCAGCTACAGACCTAGCTAATGTTTTGACATACATTCGCAATTCATGGGGCAACGAGGCGACTATGATCACGAAGGAAATGGTAGAAAAAGTCCGCACTGAAGAGAAGCGAGTTCAACAATGGACAGAGGCTGAATTGGCACCGTTCGCAGATAAAAATGTGCCTGGCGATATTCCCGCAGGACCGGGTGCCACAAAACCGGCAGCATAAATAGTCTTCTTTGGCTGCCAAAGGGCTTAACCAACAACAAACTCGCTAACTTCAATCACGAATGTCACTTCAAAACGCATTTTTTCTTCGAGAAAATTAACTCTAAAAGTTAGACACTGCGTTTCTCATTCTGATTCTTTCACCATAAACACCATTTCATGAGCGCCGCACAAACTCAAAATCATGATCATAGCCATGATCATCATGAGCCTGGATTTGTTGGAAAATACATTTTTTCGACCGATCACAAGGTGATCGGAATTCAATATGCAATAACAGGTTTGCTTTTTCTTCTCTTCGGTTTCTTCCTCATGCTTTTGATGAGGTGGAGCATTGCATATCCTGGTCAGCCAGTGCCCGGATTTGAACTTATTTCAAAGCTGCCTGGGCTAGGTTGGTTGTTCAATGAAATGATTGGCAGGTGGGCACCGGGCGGTATCGTCAACGGAGAGCTCTACAACATGCTTGGAGCAATGCATGGAACGATCATGGTCTTCCTTGGTATTGTGCCCCTCGGATTCGCCGGTTTTGTTAATTTCGTTATGCCATTGCAGATTGGAACCATTGATATGGCATTTCCACGTCTGAATATGTGGAGCTACTGGCTCTTCTTCGTGAGTGGAGTTGGCATGCTAGCTAGTTTCTTTTTGGGAACAGGTTCAGTGCAAACAGGATGGACCATGTATTCTCCATTGGCCAGCACCACAGGTTTGGCAGTAACGAATGTCTGGATGCATGGTCACACATGGTGGCTATTGAGCATGGTGTTTAATATTTCAGCTTCATTGCTCGGTTCAGTGAATGTGATTACAACCATTATCAATTTGCGCGCAAAAGGTCTCACATGGATGCGAATGCCATTTTTTTGTTGGGCAATGTTTATCGTAGCCTTTTTGTTACTTCTCGCATTCCCTCCCCTAGAAGTCGCCGCTCTATTGCAGCTTTCCGACCGAGTGTTTGGTTCTAGCTTTTTCCTTCCTACTGGCCTTATGGAAGGTGGACAGCATCTCGACATCTCTGGAGGCGGATCTCCATTACTATATCAACATCTCTTTTGGTTCCTAGCTCATCCAGAAGTTTATGTTTTGATTCTTCCAGCCTTTGCGATACTGGCCGAAGTGATACCTGCAAATACAAGACGACCTCTTTGGGGTTACAAAGCTATGGTTTACGCAGGTCTAACGCTCGGGTTCCTCAGCTTTTTGGTTTGGGCACATCACATGTACCTCACAGGAATGGGTACGATGATGTCCACCTACTTCCAGATCACAACGGTTTTGATCTCAGTGCCTTCTGTCATTCTACTCACTGGCCTCATGATTTCACTTTATGGAGGTTCAATTCGTTTTACGCCACAAATGTTATTCGCATCTGCATTCTTGCCAATGTTTGGTATTGGGGGCCTCACGGGATTGCCTCTTGCTTTCACATTCATCGACCTAGCATTGCATGATACATACTATGTCATCGGGCATTTCCACTATGTTGTAGCGCCTGGAACTATATTCGCACTATTTGCAGGTGTCTATCACTGGTATCCAAAAGCGACCGGACGCATTATGAATGATTTTCTGGGTAAATTGCATTTCTGGCCATCATTGATTGGGATGAATTTAATTTTTGCTCCAATGTTTATCCAAGGAATGGGTGGATTCCATCGACGTTGGTATGATGGAGGTAAATACTTTGAGCAGACACATTCGGCTTCGAACTGGTTTACAAAACTAACATCAGACTTCTTTGGTTTTTTTGGAATGGATGTTCCAAACAATCTTCTTGGATTGAATGTTTTGATGACATTTGGTGCCATCATTCTTATGCTCGGCCAAGTTCCCTTCATTTTGAATTTTTGGCTGTCTGTGAAGGGTGGCAAAAAGGTAACAAGTGATAACCCATGGAATTGTACGACTTTGGAGTGGGCCACGCCAACACCTCCACCCCATGGCAACTTTACTTTCGATATTGTAGCAGTAAGAGGCCCATATGAATACAGTGTGCCCGGAATGAATCAGGATTATTTCCCACAATGGGAATCAGAACCCGGCAAAGCGGCTGAAGCTAATGTGAGCAATTCGAAAATTCCAACATCCGTGCATCACTAAGCCATACAGCTAATTGGAGAATCAGCCCAAAGCAAAATCAATGGATATTCCTTATACAGTAACAGCACGTCCTGACACAGGATTATACAATGCTAAAGTTGGGATCTGGCTATTCCTTGCTTCTGAGGTGATGCTTTTTGGTGGCTTATTCAGTTCATATATTTTCCTTCGCGTAGGAGCTGATTATCCATGGCCTGTGCATGAACTCGGGGTAACCCTTGGTTTTGTTAATACACTGGTTCTCATTTTTTCTTCAGTTACAGTCTTGCTTGCTTGGGCAAATTTAAAATTACGTAACATCGGAAAATATAAGCTATATCTTTTCATCACAATACTCTGTGCTGGCACATTCATGGTGATTAAATCCATTGAATACAACGCAAAGTTTCATCACTACTCAGTGACCTTGACAGATGGAACCATTCTCACAGGACATCTTCCCCAGGGTTACAATATAGAATTTGGTGAGGTGAAAGAACTCAACCTAACTATTGCCGGAAAGACCGCTGCTATTGATGCTGATCCGATCAATCATGTGTTGCCTTGGGTTAAGGGCGACGTTCCAAAGTTTAAAACAGAGACTGGGGATTTAATTGTTTTGGATAAGGCTGCATTCAATGAACTAAAAAATGCTGCGCAGATAAAGGCAAAAGAAAAAGCTCAGAAGGACGGACTCAAAGAAGTTCCAAATTGGACTTTGAAACTTGTTGCTGAAAAACCTATCGTTTTTTCCCTTCCTCCATCACAGCTTCTTTCTAAACCTCAGGCAGGTGCTAAACTCATATCGTTTAGAGATGGAACGACTGCAGAAGGTGTGATGTTGAATGACAAGATGACCTTGGAGGTTGATGCGATCGATCTGAGAGCAACACCGGATAAAGAAAAGTCTTTGGCATGGAGTGAGAACTATCTTGGCAGCGCATGGAAGAAATTTTTTATCGAGAAACGTGACCACTCCATAAGTCAATTTAATGAAAAATACAGTGACGGAAAGGGTGGCACGACTCGGGATCCCGCCAAGAGCGCTACACATCAAAAGCACATGTTTTACATCAAATTAGATGACGTAAATCATGCAAAGCTAGATTCCGATTCTAATGCAGGGCACAAAGCTGAAGTCAAAGGGCCAAGCAAAGATGAATCTCAAGAAAGTCACCAACATCCGACTGTAATTCTTGAGCGAAAAGACATTCAGTTCTTTTCTAATTTTACACCGAAGCTGAATAGTTATTACGCGATTTATTTCACATTAACAGGCCTGCATGGCTTGCATGTCATCGCTGGTGCTCTTGTTTTGGCGTATTTCCTTTTTTGCAATGGCAAGATGCTGAAAACTGATCCAGAGAGACTAGCCAATCGTGTCGAAGTCGGAGGTTTGTTTTGGCATTTCGTAGATTTAGTTTGGATCTTTCTTTTCCCTCTTCTTTACCTTCTTTGAATCACTAGAGCTTGAAAATCAAAATTTTACGCAGATATGGCAGATAATCACGAAGCTATTTACAGTTCTATAAAGAAGATCAAGCTCATTGGTTGGCTTCTAGCTGTATTCACGATCATTACCGTAGGTCTTTCTTATGTTGAGCTGCCTTCGCATTCCTTGAATATTGTTGTGGGAATGGTGGTCGCTACTTTCAAGGCAAGCCTTGTTGCGTTGATCTTCATGCACCTCAACCATGAGGCTAAGCTTGTCTATAAAATTCTAGCTTTCACAGGAGCGTTTGCTTTAGCTCTTTTCGTTTTATTTTATTTCAGCAACACGGATCCACTTGTTTACAAGAATTTCTGATGTTTGGAAATCATGAGCTTGAAACACTTTCATTACGTTTTTTTGTTTTTCGCTGTTTTGTGTGATGGTGGCTTCTGGCTTTGGACGAGATTGGCACCAGAGAAAGCAGTAGAACTCAACATTACTGAAGTCGGTCAATTGGCTGGTTGGACAACATTACTGCTCGTGGGCTATTCAGCCTGGTATCTTTTCAAGAAGTCTTCAAAAATTATTGTTTAGCTCTTCATGAACATGACATTAGCTTGCGCCACTTGTAAAGCCGACCCTAATAGCATTACTGCGCAGGCTCAAGACTTGGCTGTGTTGGTGATGATAGGATTTCTAATGATAGGACTCAGTTGTGTCGCGTTGATCGTCTATAATTTTGTTCGGAAACAAAAAATGCTAGCTGTTAGCACACTCGGCTGAATGAACATTCTACCAAGACTTCAATTTACATGAGTATTTCAGATATCAATATACCTTTCGGAATTACACAAAATGCATCTGAGCATGGTGGTTTGGTCGATCACATGCTTGGTTTTGTGCATTGGTTCATGCTTATTTTGTTCGTTGGTTGGTCTGCATACCTCGTCTATGTCTTTTGGAAATACCGTTCGAGCAAAACAGCTAAAGCTGACTATCATGGGCTACGAGGTCATGCGACTACGCACATTGAAATAGGTGTTGTTATTGTTGAAGCGATTCTACTCTTGGGTTTTGCTTTCCCTCTTTGGTCTCGACAGGCTGACGAGTTTCCCACAAGCGCCGACACTATTAAAATGAGAGCGATGGGAGAAAAGTTTCTTTGGAACTTTCAGTATCCTGGTAGTGATCAAATGCTCAGCACCTGGAACCCCCGTGCTATCTCGCCGGTCAATGTTACTGGCCGTGAACTCAATGATCCCAACGGTAAAGATGATTTTGTAAATCCAGGCACAATGAAGCTGCCAGTTGGAAGACCTGTGATTGTGGATGTTGCCAGTAAGGACGTAATTCACAATTTGGCATTGGTTCCAATGCGTGCGGCACAGGATGCTTGCCCGGGCGTTAAGTCTCACATGTGGTTTAAACCGGTAAAAACAGGAACATGGGATATTATTTGCGGACAACTTTGCGGTCCGGGTCATGCCCAAATGAAAGCAGTACTTGAGGTTGTTGATTCAAAAGAATTTGATGATTGGGCCAAAGAAATGTCTTCAAATGCAGCTGCAAAGAATGCTTCAAGTACACCTGTAGCTAGTCGTTAATTTTGAGCTTACTATTGTAGTATCTTCGATGCGTTGTCTTGAGATAATCACCACGATTCTTTTTGCATCATGTCGTGGTTTCAGCGCTTATCCATTGTTGCCTTCGTTGCTGTTGAGTTATTAATCTTTGTAGGTGCCTTTGTCCGAACTTCAGGTTCAGGACTTGGATGTCCTGATTGGCCATTTTGTTACGGATGTTGGGTTCCACCCACAACTGCGGATGAAATTGATTTTGCAAAGCTAGATATTGAAAAGTTCAGGCGAAAGGCTTCAGCATTGGGTAGAGATCCCGCTGAGATTACTCCTGAAAAGCTGAAGGAAGAATTCAACCCTGTTGCTACTTGGATCGAATACTTCAATCGCCTCACGAGCCTACCCGTTGGGATTTCCATCTTGGCGTTATGGGTTAGTAGTTTTGGCCAATGGAAGTCTGGCAAGACGACTTTGTTTGTATGCTCTTCCCTCGCACTGATCTTGGTCGGAGTGAACGCTTGGTTAGGTGCCCGAGTTGTTCTTAGCGGCCTAAAGCCTGGCATTATTACATTGCACATGGCTCTAGCCATCTTGCTACAATGTGTGCTCGTCTATATCAGTTGGAGTAGCTCCCCTCAGCCCTGGAGGCTCACTTGGAAGCGTGAGCCTAATTCTCGATTGGTTCATGTGGCGTGGCTATTGTTTGCTCTGGTGGTTGTTGAGGGAGTCATGGGTTCGCAGGTTCGCGAATTGACAGATGAGTTGGCTCGCACCCATTTGGGTCACTCGCGGTCTGAGTGGATTCACGAATTAGAAATCAGTTGGGTTTATTTGATTCACCGCAGTTTCTCATGGTTAATCCTTTTTTCTGGAGTTGCATTCTTTAGGTTGGCAAGTCGTGAACTTGAGAAGCGAGGTTGGCTTGAAACCTCAGTTTTTGCAATTGTTCTAACTCAAATGGTGCTTGGGGTTATCCTCGCGAACGTTGGGATTCTGCCTTTTGTTCAGATTTTGCACATAGGCCTATCCTCACTGCTGGTTAGTGGATTATTCCTTTGGTTGTTGGGCAGTATGAAAACGAAGCTTCGTTCTTGAATTTCAGCACCCGTTCTTCTCTTTGAGGTTGGCCATTGATGATAGGGCATTCAATTTGGCAATTGTCATGCTAGCTTCTGATCATTTTTTTCGACTGGTCGTTATCTCCTCAAGTGGGAAAGATCCTGAGCAGTCTTTTCTTCAGGGGGCTGGGAATCTTAGTGATCATGGACACCTGCCTGTGAACTTTCATGCTTTTGCTGCATGCACTCACGGACGCTATACTTCTCAAATATCCGAAGGCGTGGATGAGCATTTCGTGCTGTTGCTGATTGGTCGTGACATGTGTCGATCAGAGAGCCTACTTCGAGATCTAAAGAATCGAGGCAAGACGGTTGTTGTCAGCATCAAAGAAACGGGCAGCCAGCAGATTGCGATGTCTTTTCAAGAGGTGAAGAATATAGAATCATTCTCTCGCATCTGTGAGTTGGCGGATGGGGCTTTGGCTACAACATACGATAGCATTCCTTTGTATTCAGTGTTTGGCCGCCGAGGGCTGCCACTTCTATTTTTGCCTCCACCTTACCCGATCGAAGAATGGGATTTATCCACTGATAATCGGGAGGCAAGACACGGTATATTTTTAGGAACTAGGCAACTTTACATGGCGTCTCGACTTCATCCACAAGCAGTGATTATCGCTGCGTGGATTGCAGAATCTGAATCACAAGGTCTGACTGTGATTAGTGGAAGATCTAGCAATCTTCCACCTTTGCGCAGGTTGTTTAGCAAATGGACAGATCCCGGTCTTGCCTGGCACCAGCAGGTCACTTCTAGAGTTTCCAGCATCAACATCATTTCCCGGCAACTACCCGCAGCGGAGTACCTGCGCTTGATGGCATCGCACAAGGTTGTCTTTCAGCTCGATCATAGTTCTGTTCCTGGTCAGGTCGCAGGAGATTCATTGCTATGTCGAATCCCATGCGTTGGCGGAGATGGAACCGCAGAGAGAGTTGTTTTCCCTGACTTGTGCAGCCATGGCCGAACGACAGGTGAAGTTATCTCTTTAGCCAAACGGTTGCTTTCCGACGATGTCTTTGCTGATCACCAAATTCAAAAAGCGGTTCAAATTGCGAAGGAAAAAATGTGTTTTTCGAGTGCTCGCCGTGAGTTGGCCGATTTTTTCAATGCCGTGAAGAGATAGGTAAGCGCTGAGAAAGTTATGCATGTGAACGTGACAGTCCAAAGACTAGAAGTAAGCTATTCAGCTGCATGTCTCTTGTTCGTGTTGAAGCTCTGAAAGTCCATTTCCCGATCCGCTTAATGGCAGGTCATCGGGAAGTTGTCCGCGCTGTGGACGGTGTTAGTTTTCAAATAGATGCGGGCAAAACTTTAGGACTTGTTGGAGAAAGTGGCAGTGGCAAATCCACCATCTCACGTGCGCTATTGAAGTTGATTCAGCCCACTTCAGGTCGTGTTATCTTCGCAGGACAAGACATCTTACCGATGAAAGAATCGGTTTTTCGTCCTCTGCGAAGACAGATGCAGATGGTCTTTCAAGACCCTATTGGATCACTGAATCCAAGAATGACGGTTGAAGCGATTTTGGCGGAACCTCAAGAAATTCATTTTCTAGATCGAAATCGAGAAGATCGGCGTCAGGTATCATCAGAGCTTCTGCGTCGAGTCGGTCTAAATCCAGACTCTTTGTTTCGGTATCCCCATGAATTCAGTGGGGGCCAAAGGCAGCGAATTGGCATCGCACGTGCCCTTGCTGTTCAGCCAAAATTTTTGATTTGTGATGAGCCTGTCAGTGCTCTGGATGTTAGTGTGCAGGCGGCGATCCTCAATTTGCTCAAAGACCTTCAGCATGAATTGAAACTGACGGTACTTTTTATTGCTCATGATTTAGCCGTTGTGCGTCACATGAGTGATGCCATCCTCGTCCTGAATCGTGGCATCGTTGTTGAGCATGGTTCCGCTGATGAAGTCTGCGAGCACCCTAAGCATGAATACACTCGACGATTGCTCGCCTCTATACCTGAGTTGCCTGGTCGTTGAATCAGGCATCAAAGAATAGTCATGACTCCACTCTTTAAAAAATTTCTTGGCATCAATTGGATCCTCATGCTGACCATGGCGGGTCTTTTGAGTTTTGGCGTTTATGCCATATACAATGCGTCCTATTTCAGAGTTGATTCACCCCTGAACTTGGACACCAAATGGAAAGACCAGATCACATGGATTGGTCTAGGAGTTCCTTTTTTGCTCGGAGCTGCATTGATAGATTACAAATGGTTACGCTGGGCTTGTATCCCGATGTATTTGGCGGGGATTTCAGGCTTGGTATATTTGGAGCTGTTTGGGGTAGAAGTGAAAGGGAACAAGGCTTGGGTGGAAATCGCTGGTCAGCGCATGCAGCCATCTCAGTTTGCCATCATGGCGGGCATCGTCATGCTGGCTGTCATTTTTGGGGAATTGCCACGCATTTGGGGAGTCTTTAGGCGACCTTGGTTGAGGATCATTGTGGGTGGTATCGCTGCAGGCATTCCTGCGGGCATGGTGATCAAAGAAGACTTTGGTTCAGGTCTAGTTTGGGGACCTGTTTTCATCGCGATGCTGTTAGTTGGTAGCATCCCGTTCCGATACATCATCACCTTGGTTTTATCCGTGTTGTGCGTGGTTCCCATCATGTATTTCTTCGTCTTGAAACCTTACCAACAGGCGCGAATTGATACGACTTGGTATTTGCTAACCAATCAAATGGATAAAGTGGATACTCGAGGGGATGGATGGGTTCCGAATTATGTTCAAACGGCGGTAGCATCAGCGGGTTTCGAGGGGAAGGGACCTCTGTCTGCCAAAGTCTCAGATCAGCGTACCATTCACCGAATGTTCTTCCCTGAAGGTGAGGCGCACAGCGACTTCATTTTCGGCGTCATTTGCGAGGAGTTTGGCTTCCGTGGAGCTGTTTTGGTTTTGTCCGCGATTGCCTTGCTTCTCTTGCAGGGCGTTTTTGTGGCTTTCTGTGCACGAGATCAGGTCGGCCGACTCTTGGTCGCAGGTGTTGTCGCAATGTTTTTTGCCCATACCTTTCAAAATGCCGGCATGAATCTGTGCATGTTGCCTGTGATTGGTCTTCCCATGCCATTCATTAGCTATGGTGGCACGTTTATGATCGTGACACTCTTTTTGATGGGTATGATCCAGAGTGTTTGGGTGCACCGGAACATCTCGCCGGTGAAGAAAAAAGCTACAAGCGGAGGTGGGCGCGAGGTCGAGTTCAGCGATGATGACGAGGACTGATTATTTGGAAGAAGGGGAAGTGCTGCTTTCCCATGAAGCTATGCGCTTTTCTAACTTCTGAATTCGCTCCATCAGCTCTGGCAGTCTTGCCTGTGCGACCATGGCTTTTCGACCATCTAGGAGGGGTCGAGCAGGAAACCCTGTGTAGGCACCCGGCTCGGTAATGTTTTTGGTCACTCCAGACCGAGCTAGCAAAGTCACTTGGTTGGTGATTTCAAGATGCCCAGCAATGCCAGTCTGACCTGCGATGGTCACATAACTGCCAATCCTGACACTTCCGGCGATGGCGACATGGGCGACAATCACGCAGTGTTTTCCAACCACGACATTATGCCCGATCTGCACTTGGTTATCGATTTTTGTTCCTTCGCCAATCCAGGTTCGTCCAAATCGAGCTCGGTCAATTGAGGTGCAAGCACCCACTTCCACATCATTGTCCAATTGCACGATGCCCACCTGCTCGACTTTGGCATGACGACCTTTGATGAACTCGTAGCCAAATCCATCTGATCCGATGACAGTTCCGCTATGGATGATCACTCGATCACCGATGACACAGCGATTCGAGACCGTGCAGTTGGCATGCAGCAGACAGTCTTCTCCGATGCGTGTGCCATCGCCAATGCAGACACCAGCTTGAATGATGGTGCCTGAGCCAATCACCACATCATCTCCAATCACGGCACCTGCTGCGATGGAGACCTTCAATGGATCGAAGAGAGCTTTGGAGGAGACGGTGGCGTTGGGGTGAACTCCTGGGGTGAAGTCGCGAACGGGAGGTCCAAAATGGCGAATCACGGACGAAAAGGCGAACGTGGGATTGGAAACCCGGATTAGAGCCTTGCCCTCCATCGGTTCGACAAAATCAGGTCCGACGAGGATGGCAGTGGCTTGAGTTTTTCTCAGTGCCGCAAGGTATTTGGAGTTTCCGAGAAATGTCACATCTCCAGGTTCGGCTTCCCCGACTGAGTTTAGGCCAGTCACGATTCCTTCAGGATCACCTTGAAGAAGCTCGCCTTCGACGAGTTCAGCGAGGCGTTGGTGGGATATTCTTTGACTCATGGAGAATGATTAATTTTTGAGATAATCGCCGTAGGCAAGAAAAAGGCACGCCTCCTGACGAGGCGTGCCCTTTGGCGCTAAAAGTTTCGTCACTTTTTCTCTTCGGTCTTCGGTGCCGTCGCGGCAGGTGCAGCTTTGTTGAGCTCAAGAATGATCTGATCCGTGATGTCCACAGCGTCTTTGTAGTAGATCAGAATCGGCACGGTCGAAAGGCTCATGCCGGACTTATCGAAAACAAAGTCATAAGATTCGCGCTTGGCCAAGTCTCTCACAACGACAAGAATTTCATCGTAGATTCCTTTGCGAATCTGCATGTCTTCCTGCTTGAGCTGATTGGTGCGACGATTCTGAGCCTCGCCGATTTCTTGTTCAAGGGAGCGTAACTCTTTGCCTTTCTCTTCGAACTCAGCTGCCTTTTTTGCACGAGCATCAGGCGTGAGGATAGGATCACCAGCTTCTTTCTTGAGCTTCTGCATGTCCGTCATCAAGTTTTTATAGACGGACCAGCGGTCATTCATCTCCTTCTGAGCTTTGTCGATATTGCCTTTGAATTTATCAGCTGCGTCTTTGGTCTTGTAAAACTCAGAGAAGGCTTTGGACATGTCAACAACACCAAACTTGAGGTCGGCAGCTTGAAGAGAGACCGTGGCACAGGCCAGGAAGAAGAGAGTACGAATCATGGTAGAGAAAGACAGCGAGGAGTCAGTGAAGTGGTTAGATCAGAAACGGTAGCCCATGTTGAATTGGAAGCGGGGGCTATTGCCCACGAACTCGTCTTCAGCAGGTTTCATGATGGGAAGCCCCAAGTCGAGACGGATGGGACCCACAGGCAAGAAGAGTCGAACACCGATGCCTACGTTGGAGTAGATTTCTCCATCGCCAATGATGGGACCGCCATTGCGGATTCCTCCAGTGCTGCCACTCGCGGCCTCAACATCCGACTGAATCATGCCGACATCCCAGAAGAAAGCACCGCGCACTTTCTCGATGATCGGGAAGGAAACTTCGACGGAGCCAAACAGGGATACATTACCGCCCACTTGCTCGCCGACGCTGTCTTTTGGACCTGCTTCGCGGAAGTCAAAGCCTCTGAGGTTGTAGGCACCGCCTAGGAATTGACGTTCAAAGATGGGCACTCGATCTCCACCCCAGTTGTCCACCCAGCGCGCCATACCTTCAAAGCTAAGGATAGTATCTCCGGGAAGGCTGAAGAATTGCTGACCCCCGATGTTGGCACCATAAACTTCGACATCACCACCCAGGCCGGAAGCCATCAACCCAGCTTCGAATTTGTGACCTTTGCGGGTAATGAAAACGCTATCACGAGTATCATGCACGTAGTTGAGTTCAAACTTACTCACGAGGTAGTCGCCGTCTTCATCACGAAGCACTTGGGTAGAGTCATCTTTGCTTCCCATGTCCACATCAATGGTCGTTTGCTGTAGGCTATAGGTTCCTTCGATGAAAGCATGTTTCCCGATGGGTTTACGCAACCCAACGGACGCCCCCACGTTGATTTGGTCGTAGCGGTTCGAGAGGTAAAACAGGTTTTGATAGAACAGGCTGACGGTCAGAGCCAGTTTTTGTCCCAAAAACCAGGGCTCAGTCCAGCTGGTGTTGAATGATGAGGTGCGAAGACCATAGCGCAGGTTCAGGTTAAAGCGCTGACCTGCTCCGCGGAAGTCTTGCCAGTCTGAGATGTCGAAGTTGGTTTGGGTCACATCGACAAAGCCGACCAAGCTATCTACCGAACTGAAACCTGCACCAAAGTTCACGGAACCGGTGGGTTTCTCGGTGACGCTGACTTCTACATCTTTGAATCCAGCCACTTCGGTGTCGATCGGACGAATGGTCAGCGGGTTTGCTTCGCCTTTGGTCTCGAAATAGTTCATGTTTTCGAGGGTGGTCTGGGCGGCTTCTAGCTGCACGGTATTCAGTGGATCTCCTGGAGAGAAGGGAAGTTCACGACGAATGACTTCATCTTTGGTTTTGACGTTGCCGCTGATGTTGACCTTGCGGATGAAGGACTTCGACCCCTCACTGACGTTGTAGATCACATTCAGTTTGCCTGGGCCTGCATCTGTCAGTTGGGTGTCCACGCTGGCGTCTGCGTATCCGCGTGAGCCATAATAGTCGCGGATCATCTTTTCATCGCCCTTCACATCGGTGCCTGAGTAAGTGTAACCCGCTTCGGTCAAAATCGCGGGAGTCAGCTCATCTTTGGTGAAGATGGTGATGCCTTTGAGTTCCACAGAGGCTACATCGTATTTGTTGCCTTCGTTGATTTCGAAAATGAGAGCGGTGCTCTTTTCGTCCAGTGGTTCACGACGGTAACCGACTTTCACATAGACATAACCCTCATCTTGATAAGCTTCTTGGATGGCCGTCACATCATCGATCAGGGTTTGATTGTCGAGTTTGCCAGCTTTGCCCCAAAGACGATAGAAGGTTCGCTCCTTACTCTTGATCTTGGCCTTCAGTTTCCGTGAGCTGATAGCGTTGTTGCCCTCGAAGCGGATTTCACCGATTAAACCGCGCGCGCCTTCTTCGATTTTGAATAGCACGCTGGAAAAGCCTTCCTTGCTAGAGGGGACCACATCATACGTGATGAGAACATCGGAAAATCCTTTCTTCTCATAAAGCTCGCGGATTTTCTGCTGAGCTGCTGTTAGTTTTGCGTCGTCCACGGGATCACCTGCTGCGACCTCGATTTCCTCACGAAGTTTTTTGTTATCAAAAGCAGCGTTGCCGAGGAAGTTGATTTCACCGATTGCTCCACGGCCAGAAAGAGTCACAACGACTTTTACCCCGCCCGGGGCATTCACCGCCTGAATATCCACGTTCTCCACGGCTCCGGTGGCATAGAGAGTGCGAATGTCACGCTCAACGGATTCATCGGTGTAAGTTTCCCCTACGCGCGTTGACATTTGTGCACGTACTCGATTGGGATCGAGCGTGGCTGCGCCCTTGAAGACCACTTCGACATCTTTGACGATTCTTTTGCCGGAGGCTGCTGGGGATTCCATGGCAACTTGGGCGATGACCGATGAGACGGAGCAAGCGCTAGTCGCTGCGGTCAGCAGCAGCACGCATAATGCGGACTTTTTCGGGAGTAGGGCACCGGACATAAGCAGGGAAGAGATATTCTCGAGAGGCGTGTGCACGTAGGCGCGCACGAAAGTCCAGTAATGCCGGTCAGCTCTCTACGCGTCAAGGTGGAATATGGGCGTTATCAATCCGCTGCGAAGGGGCAAAAGGGGATCGAATCTGCTTTGGTGATGGCTCGCGCTCACTCGATCATGCACTTTAGCGGAACAGTTCGCGGAAAAAACCTTTGGTTTCGGTGCGTGCGCGATCAGTCCAGTTCCAGGCTTTGCGGGCTGCCTTTTTCACAGCTCGTGCGGCACGTTCACCATCGCTTCCAGGCTGGGCATTCGCGAGTGGGGCGTTGGCACCGATCTTGGGTGTCCAATCTTGGAAAATCAAGGCACCTGTTTCGCCTGAGGCGACCACAAAGCCACATTCGTGTCCAGTTTCATCTAGCAATGCCATGCCCCATTCGGGAGCACCCGTGCCCGGGTTTGATGCCAATTGATAGTCGATTTGGGAAAAGGTCACCTGCGCTAGCGCGGCAGCCTTCGCCGCTGTGACCCGGGCTTCTGCACTGCGAACTCTCAGTCGGCTAAAATCCACCGGACGTGTGGGGGCTGGGGAGAGGACTTTTTGGCCAGCACCTGCGGGTTCGGCCTTCCAGCCACCTGCGTCCAGGCTGGCTTTGATGCGCAGTTGCTCTTGGGGACGAAACGCATCTAGCGCGTAAATGGTCCATTCGGAGGGCTCAGCCGTGGCAGCCGTTCCTTTGATCAGTAGGATGTTCCCTGCGATGGCGCTGCCAAAGCTACGGCTCACCGCTGCAGGAATTTCAGGATTGGCCAAAGCCGAGCTGAGGCTGGAGGCCAGGAAAGCGAAAAGATAGAGAGGTTTTTTCATAAAAGATGATGCCCGAAAATTCTGCACGCTCAGGGCACAAGGCAAGATCTCATTTTCCACACTTCAGTAGCCTTCGCTGGCCTCGCTGAAAGCCCACGGGGCCTGATAGACGCCGGTGCGTTCTTTTTCCAGCTGCCGCAGCAGATCATTCAGCAGGGCAGAGGCCCCAAATCGGTAGCGCTGCGGTCTTAGCCAGCTGTCTCCCAGGGTTTCTTTCACAGCGATGAGGAACTGCAGGGCCTGCTTGGCCGTCCGAATGCCACCGGCGGGTTTCATCCCGATTTCGACGCCTGTGGCTAGGTAATGGTCACGAATGGCTTCGATCATCACCTGGTTGTTTCCCAAGGTAGCGTTGGATGAGGTCTTTCCCGTGCTGGTTTTGATGAAGTCACCTGGACGTATGACCTGCATGGCCAAGAAACTGGCTGCGCGGATGTGGTCATAGGTTTCTAGCTCACTGACTTCGAGGATGACCTTCAAGGAGGCCTGGCCGCAGGCCTCCACCACGGCAGCGATTTCATCCTGCACGAGGCTCAACTCTCCTCGCAGGTAGGCTCCACGATTGATCACCATGTCCACCTCATCAGCACCGTGCTCGACTGCCGAGCGCACTTCCGCGAGACGTGTCTTGAGGGGTGCTTGCCCGCTAGGAAAGGCTGTAGCGACGGAGGCGATGCGCACCTTTGTGTTCTTGCCAAGTGTCTCCCTGGCAGAACGAACGAGAGAGGGATACACACAGACCGCCGCGACCTGTGGCACATCTTCAGTCGCTAGGGGCATCATCGCTTTGTGGCACAGCGCCCTCACTTTCCCAGGGGTGTCTTTTCCTTCCAGGGTCGTCAGGTCCACCATGGAGACCGCTAACTTTAGACCGAACTGTTTGGCCTGCTTTTTCAGACTTCGTGTGGTGTACTTGGTCACACGTTCCTCGACTCCCACGCGATCCACCGTGCCCACTTCATCCATAAAGCGCCGAAGGCTGGCAGTGGGGCGAGATCGGAGTGGGGCAGACATCATGAGGGCAAAGTGTGCACGAAAGTCGCCCCATGCCCAGCAGCAAATCATCTCACGCACTCATTCCCTGCCAGCCTCAAGGGCATAGCCTAGTTTGGCAAAGAGAGCTCGGCACTGCGATTCCACTTCTTCCAAGCTGCGACCATTCAGCAAGAGGTCTAGATGCTTTTCCACCAGCCGGTCGGGGGACGTGCCATCCGGGGGGAGTGGGGGTTTCGGAACTTGAGGAGGTGGACTGGGCGGCGTCAGCGTCGCGGGGTAGGCAATGCGTCCGTCGGGCAGCTTCGTTACTTCGGGTAGCTTTAAAAAATCGGCCAGCTCGCTTTCGTAGGTTTCAAAGGCTGGGCGCAGCTTCTCCAGTTCCGTTTGATAGGCCGCCAGTTCTTTCCCAAAGGCCTGCCACTTTGGTGCCTCGGCTTGGATGGCTTCCAGGAATCTTCGCAGGGGCTGGCCATTGAGGTCACGCACGAAAAAGTAGGCCAGCACATGGCTCGAATGATAGCGATCCCCCAGCGTTTGAGCCAGCGTGAAGCCATTGGCTGAAAGTGAGTCTGGTAGGTCAGCGATGCTGCGTTTCAGTTCCCAGGTTTCCTTGACCCCGAGCCACGACGCCTTGGGGGCGAGACGTGCCATCAGGCCTCGGGTCCGGCGGGACTTGGGCTGAAAGACGCTCCCATCTTCAGCCACGCGAAATTCGCCGTTCCGATAGGGCATCTGGCTCGTGTATTCTGCCAAGCCTTCCACCAGCCAGATAGGCATGCAGGGCACCAGCGCGTGCATCATCTGGTGCGTGATCTCGTGGGTGATGGTGTCGTTGTTGATGGCACCTTTGCGGAAGTAGCCAGAGGCACCAGCATTCCCCGCCACACCGATTTCCTCGTAGGGGATGTGGAAGACCTTGTCCTTCAGCGAGTAGATGCCTGACGACCAAGTCGGTGCTCCGGTTTGCAGATAAGCTTCACGATTCACATGCAGCACGGCCTCAAACTTGGTTCGGCCCTCTTCCGGCTTGGGTTGGATGCCCCAGGGCATCTGTCGAACCAGTTCATAGGTGCTCTCAAAGGCGCGAGACACATCCTTCAGCAGGGCCGTGCCAAGTTTTTCCGTTGTTCGAAATCGGAAGTGGGCTGACTCGTAAACGTAATTCTGCGGCTTTTCCACCATTGCACGGATGTCCGCGTTCAGCAATGTCTCTTTGACCGTCTCTGGCATCCGTTGTGGGCCGGATACAGCGCTGGGAGACTGGTTTTGAAGCCAGCTTTGATCCTCAGCGGACAGTTGCGCTAGTGGCACGAGCACTTGATTGCCATCCGCCAGGCGTAACCGCACTTGCGTTTGCTCGATGCCGCAGAATTCAGCTTGCAGGGTTTTGCCCGCTGCATTCGTCCACAAGCGAGATGCCCCCATCAGCCCAGGCGCAGATAGCAGCGCGGCAGTGATGAGCAGGGGCACAACCTTCATGAAGTCAGCTTTGGCTGGAAAACGAATCGCGGCAACACGGTTCTCTCAGCCCAGGGCTTCCGCAAAACGACGGATCAAATCAGCTTCATCTTCCAGCCCTGCTGAGACACGAATCAAATGCGCAGGCACTCCGCAGGAGGCAGCCCAGTCCAGTTCATCGTAGTGCGCGAGTAAGGTGTAAGGGCAGACCAGGGTGAAGTTCGTGCCAAGGCTGGGACCTTTGCAGACCCGCAGCGCATCGTAAAAGGCAGCACTCGTCTTTGCGGCATCCTTTAGCAGGAAGGAGAACAGGCACCCGTAGCCACCGCCTTCTCGGCGGATGAATTCATAGCCCACACCGCCCTCTTCACGCGCATGCCAGACCTTTTCCACCTTGGGGTGTGCCTTCAGCCAGGTCGCCAATGCCAGCGCATGTTGGCTCATCCGCTGCGCACGGCTGACAAAGGTCCGGCTGTTCTCCTCCAGCGCCACCGCATCACCACGCCACAGCGTGTGGTCAGCGTGCTCCCGCAGGAAGGCAGAAAAGGCCGCATGGTGTTGCCCACGGCGATTCAGCACGACACTGCCTGCCAGCACATCTCCAGCCCCTGAGAAGCTTTTGGTTAAGCTGGTCGTCACCACATCTGCCACGCGCATCGCATCCGCATGGGCCACGGTGGAGATCGTGTCGTCTGCGATGATCGGTGTTCTGGGCTGGGTCTGCGCACGCAGGGCCAGCAGGCGCTCCAGATCCACGCAGCGCAGCAGTGGATTGCTCGGCACTTCACAGAACAGACCTGCCAGCGGTTCCTGCCGCAGTAGCGTGTGCAGCGTCTCGTACTCCTCAGGGCACAGCAGCGGCAGGAAGTGAGCGCCTGATCCGAAGATCTGCTGTAGCTTCAGCACATCCACGTAGGGGAAGTCGAGCTGCGCGGTTTTGCGCCCGGGAAAGAGCGTGGTCAGCATCCGGTGCACGGCGTAGTTCGCCGCCATGCCAGAGGGGAAAAGGAACACATCTTCTGGCTGCTGCCCGTAAAGCTCAGCCAGCCTAGCGCGCAGCGTCTGCGTGGCCTTCACGCCTTCTGCTTCTGTCACGGTCGTCGGCAGTCGCTCCAGCACATCGCAGGCCTGTCGTGTGCTCACGATCTCGCCACAGAATCGCCAAAACGAACGTGCCTTGGCATGAGCTGCCTCAGGAAAGATCGCAACACCCAGCCCCGCACGCCAGGTCTCGGCGCGACCGTCGAAGCCATCGCGCGCCATGAACTCCACGCAGCGCTGCGCATGAACCAAGCGCGGAAAAACCAAGCAGCGCTCACCAGTCGCCGCCAGCTCCTGCTCCGCACGCACGAACAGCTCGCCCACCGCAGGCGGGCAGCAAAAGCGTGGATAGCCCGAGCGGAACTTCGACAGCACTTCCGGGTCCTTTTCCTCATAGCCAATCACATGCCGCCACAGAGGAAGGCTGACACTGACGCCGAATTCATCATCCGGCAGTGGAGAGCCCAGGCTATCAGCCTGCCAGAGAGGGTGGTGGAGAAGATCGCTCATGAACCAAGAGCCGCTGGCTGTATCACGCCCACGTCCAGACGCCAGCGGAAGAATGCACCGGCTGTCGCCGCCCTGCCCTAGCTGCACCCGCATTTATCCCCTGCGAAAGGGATGGGAATCTTCAGCCGCGTCTGCCTGATTCTTGCGCTACCCCCCTCCAGGCCTTTGTCATGAAACAAACCCTCCTCCTCACCCTTCTGCTTCTGGTCCACGCGATCAGCCCTAGCCCCGTGCGCGCTGCTGATCAGCACGCTGACAATTACAACTTCTGGTGGAACTACGTCGGGGACCACACCCTCTTCAACAGTCCCTGGGGTCTGCACCTGGAGGTGCAAAATCGCCGTGAAGACTGGGGTGACGAATGGCAGCAGCTCCTCATCCGCCCTGGCCTCAACTACACCCTCAGCCCCACACTCTCCGTCAGTGCCGGTTATGGTTATGTCAAAACTTACCCCTATGGCGATCTCCCCGTCGCTCAGGAGTTCGACGAGCATCGCATCTGGGAGCAGCTCACCTACAAGAGGCAGGCCCTCGGCCTCGAATGGACGCACCGGCTACGCCTCGAGCAGCGCTGGATCGAGCAGCAAAACCGCCAGGGCGAGCTCGACAACTGGCGCATGGAAAACCGCATCCGCTACATGCTGCGCACCAGCATCCCGCTCACGTCTGACAAGAAAACCTACCTCGCCCTCTGGAACGAAGTCTTTCTGAACTTTGGCGGCAACATCCTCAAAAACCACTTCGATCAAAACCGTGCCTTCATTGGCATCGGACACAAAATCACGCCCACCACGCGCCTCGAGATCGGCTTCATGGAGCAGACCATCCAGCGCCGGGGCGGCGACAAGTGGGAGGCCAACCACACCCCCAGCATCTGGCTCATGTCCGCCTGGCCCTTCGGCGGCAAATCCTGACCCCTGCATCCCACATCCGCCTTTTCCCCACCAGCGCCGGATCAGCCACGCCGCCCGCGGCGCTGCTCATATTTCGCGGCCAGTTTTCGAAAGGCCACCAGCGTCGGTGATGCCTCATCCTTTCTCGTCACCAGCAGCATGCGCGCCGCCTTTGTCGCATCGCACAGGGGCTTCCACACCATCCCATCGCGTTGCAGATCCCGCAGGCTATCCGTCGCCACCGCGATGCCTAGCCCAGAGGCCACCAGCCAGAGCAGGCTCAGGTAATCGCTTGCCTGCTGACTGATGCGCGGGATGAATCCGGCCTCCCGACACACCAGCATGAAGCAATGGCTGGCGATGGGGTAAAAGGACGGGTTCAGCTGAATGAAAGGCTCCCCCGCCAAATCACGCAAGCTCACCTGCTTTTGCCGTGCCAGCCGGTGCTTCGCAGGCAGCGCCACATTCAGCGTATCCGTCCACAGCGGCGTCACGGCCAGCTCATCATCCTCGGGCACGGCCCGCAGCAGCGCTGCGTGCAGAGAGCCCGCCCGCATCGCCCGCAGCATGTCCACCTCATTCATGTCACGCAGGTCCAGCGTCACCTCCGGGTGCAGCTGCCGGAACTCATGGATGATCTTCGCAAAGCACGCATTCGTCGCCGAGGTCAGGTAGCCGATCTGCAGCAGCCCCACCTCTCCTCGATCCGCCCGTTGCGCCGTCAGCGCGGCATGGTCTGCTTGGGAAAGCGTCGCCCGTGCCTCTGCCAAAAAGGCCTCGCCCGCGTGGGTCAGCCGCACTTTGCGCGGCCCACGCTCGAACAGACGCACCCCTAGCTCCCGCTCCAGATCCAGGATCTGCTGGCTCAGCGGCGGCTGGGACAGGTTCAGTCGCCTCGCCGCCCGGGAAAAGCTCAGTTCCTCAGCGATTGCGATGAAGTAGCGCAAGTGTCGCAGTTCCATAGCTCTAGACATAACGTCGCCCGCCCGACCCGCAACCCCACGTGCGCACCAGCGGCTATCCATTCACAGCCCCTGCACCACCACACGGAAAAAGCGCGGTGCCCCCACCGCCTGCGCAGAGGGGAAAAACCGCACCCGCTCCCACAGCGCATCCACCACCGTCACCTCACAGTTCGTCGCATCCAGCGTCTGCGACTGCCAGCTCACCAAATCCACCGAACCCTGCACCCCGTAGCGGATGCCTGGCCCCGAACTCGCCCGCCGTCTCAGAAACGTCAGCGCCGGAACTCCACTGCCACCCGCCGCTCCCCAGTGGGGCAGACCTGCCAAATCATCCAGCACCAAGCTCGTTGGCGCGGCAAGCGTGCGCGCTGCACGGCCCGTCAGCGACCCCGCCGTCGGAGCCAAGTGAAAGGCAAACTTCAGCAGATGCGGCACCCCATCTCCACCCGTCACCGCCTCGTCCTGACTGCCATCCCGCGGCAGCCCATGCAGTTCCCGCCAAGACGCCAGCGGCAGCGAAGGCAGCACACTTTGGAAAAAAGCCAGCGCTCGCGGATACTCCCCCGCCGTCCACGGCGTGTGACCCACGCCCGGCAGAGACACATAGCTGCTGCTGCCTCCCGCCGCCACCAGCGCCGCATGCAGCTGACTGCCATAGACAGGCGGCACGACCGTGTCCGCCAGCCCATGCACGATCAGAAAAGGCGGATCATCCCCCAAGTAGGCCGGATGGTAGCAGTTCGCCGCCTGCGCCGTCGGCAGCGCCCCTGGCAGCGTGCCACCCAGGTAGGTGGACACCGTCGTGTCACTCGGCGGCGCATCCCCCAGATAAGAAGGCGGCGCAAAGGCCACGCAGGCCTGTACTGCCGATGACACCCCCAAGTGCTCCCCCACCTCCAGCGGCTGCCCCAGCGTCGTCTGCGTGAGACCGCTCGTCACCGCCGCCAGCGCCGCCAAGTGGCCCCCTGCCGACTGCCCCCAAACCCCGATCCGGCTTGGGTCCAGGCCATACGCCGCCGCATTCGCCCGTAGAAAACGGATCGCCGCCTTCACATCCTGAAGCTGTGCCGGAAACGGAGCCGTGGACGAGTAGCGGTAATTCATCGCCGCCAGCACATAACCCGCGCTTGTCACCTCCGCGATCAGCGGCGCATCCCCCTTGTGCCCCGTCAGCCATCCCCCGCCATGAATCCACAAAATCACCGGCATCGGCTGTGCCCGCAGCGGATTTGGCCGATGCAAATCCAGCACATGCCGCGGCTCCGTCCCTGCCCGATAGCGCACATTCGTCAGACTCGTGAACGCCGACACTCCCTCCGCTGCCAGCAGCAGCATCATGCCCAAAACCAAGCCGAAATGCTTCATCCCCCACACATGGCACACCACGCCGAGCGTTCGAATACATCTTCCCAATCGCAATCAGACGTTTCACGAATCGACGAGTCCCCCGAGACCTCATCAAAACCGGATCACGCACACCCCATAGTCCAGCAGCGGCCTGCCCGCGTCCGTCGTCTGGCGAAAGCGAGCCGGGATCTGGTAATACTGCGCCCGCCCATCCGCATTCACCGGCCTGACCAACTGCACCGCCCCACGTGCCTTCAGCAGCCGCATGTGCTTCGCCATGTTGTCGTGGGAGACCTGCACCTTCTTCGAGAGGTCCAGCGGCGTCAGATACAGCCCCGTCGCCAGCGTCCGCAGCGCCTCATAGCGCACCGGGTCAGCGATGGCCTCCAGCAGGCGCACCGGATTTGGAAACTCCGCCACCGGGACCGGCGGCGCGGGGTCAGGAGGAGGTAAGTCAGCCATGGCAGGGGCAAAGAACGAGGGTGAAGGCAGCAAAAGCTCGCGCGGCAGTATCAACCCGGATTCCGCAGTTCTCAGTAACCAGGGCATTCCTGCCCCGTGAACTGTGGAATTCAGGATCAAAGAAGAGCGCCGTAGTTTAATACCGAACCTCATCGGCGTCTATCTGCACTTCAGAGCTCGAAAACCGAACTTCTGAGGTCGCCATTTGCAGCTCCGAGCTCCGATCTCGTTCCAACGAGTTAGCTATCGACACTTCAGACCTTCAAAATCGAACCAGATAGCACGCTACTTGAACCCCAAAGCTCCATCCTCGAAGCTCTCACCTTCCAAAAGCCAGCGCGGAGCCTCCAAAAGATCCCTCCAAGCATCGCCATACGCCTCCTTAGTTCGGTAAATCGCGCTCAAACCGCTGATTTCGTTCCAGCGAGTGAGCAAAAAGTCCCTCTGATCTCCGATTTCGTTCCAACGAGTTAGCTATTTTATACTTTGAGGTCGATCAACGACTGAAAATGCTACCAAATTACCTTCTATGGAATGCAGGTAGTCACAAATCAGAGTTGGGTGATATTTCTGGCAAGACAAGAGCAAAGTCCTTGGCTAAGGCTTCCCTTAAGTAGAAATTGATAGCCATGTTATGATCAAGAGCCTCCCGCCCCGTAAAGATGTAGGTAAGAGTCCTTTCCTAGCCGTTGGCGGCAGTCCCTGGATCATCTCCTGTCTGCGCCGAGGACTTGTTTTCGGAATGATGGTTTGGGCAGTGCTCACAGCGTCAGCCCTGCACGCCCAGGGCCTCGCGGCCACCTTCAATACCGCTGCCGACATCCCCGTCACCGCCGCCAGCTTCAGCGCCAGCGGCGAGGTCAGCTTCACGCTCGGCTTCGACCCGACGCCGGGCACGAACCTGACGGTCGTGAAGAACACCGGACTTCCCTTCATCACCGGGCAGTTCGGCAATCTGGCGAACGGGGCCACGGTGAACCTGACTCACAACGGCACGACTTATCCTTTCGTGGCCTGGTACTACGGCGGGGAAGGAAACAATGACCTGATGCTGCTTTGGCCACACACAGGACTGGCAGCCTGGGGCAGAAACGAATATGGCCAACTCGGTGACAACAGTCGGACGAATCGAAATACGCCCGTGGGCGTGGAGCAGAGCGGAGTGCTAGTGGGGAAAACGATCGTGCAAGTGGCGCGCGGCAACTCTCACAGCCTAGCCTTGTGCAGTGACGGCACCGTGGCGGCCTGGGGATACAATGGCAACGGCCAACTCGGCGACAACAGTACGACGACGCGCCGCGTGCCAGTGGCGGTGAACAGGGCGGCTGGGACGAGCGTGCTGGCTGGCAAGACCGTGGTGACCATCGCGGCGGGTAGCTATCACAGTCTGGCGTTGTGCAGTGACGGCACCGTGGCAGCCTGGGGATACAACGACGACGGCCAGCTCGGCAATAGCAATACGATGAACCAAAGTGTGCCGGTGGCTGTGGATGCTCGGCCAACGAGTGTGTTGGCTGGCAAGACCGTGGTCTCCATCGCTGCGGGTAGCTCTCACAACTTGGCGTTGTGCAGTGACGGCACCTTGGTGGCCTGGGGATTCAATAGCAGCGGCCAACTCGGCGACAACAGTACGACGACGCGCCGCGTGCCAGTGGCGGTGAACAGGGCGGCTGGGACGAGCGTGCTGGCTGGCAAAACCTTGGTGACCATTGCGGCGGGTAGCTATCACAATCTGGCGTTGTGCAGTGACGGCACCGTGGCGGCTTGGGGACTGAATAGCGGCGGCCAACTCGGCGACAACAGTACGACGACACGCCTCGTGCCGGTGGCTGTGAACAGGGGGGCTGGGACGAGCGCGCTGGCTGGCAAGACCGTGGTCGCCCTCGCGGCGGGTAGCTATCACAGCTTAGCTTTGTGCAGTGACGGCACCGTGGGTGCCTGGGGTTCCAACGCCGATGGCCAGCTCGGGAACAACAGCACCATCGACAGCCATGTGCCTGTGGGAACTTGGACGATCTCCCTGGCAGGCAGGGTCGTGACCGCCATCGCGGCGGGTGGAGGCCACAGTCTAGTCTTGTGTGGTGCTGGCACCGTAGGGGCCTGGGGCAGCAATAATAACGGCCAACTCGGGGACAATAGCGAGACGACATCCCTCATGCCGGTGGTGGTGAACGTGGAGGCTGGGACGAGCGTGCTCTCTGGCAGGCAAGCAAGCGGTTTGGCGGTCAGCTCTCAGGGTTTTTACAGCATCGCCATTTATGGGATGGAGTCCCCCGAGATCGCTGTGGAGGTACTGGAGCCCAGCGTTACGGATTTAACCGACCAATCGAGTGCGGTGGACTTTGGCTCCGTGGTGGCGGCAGTGAGGACATTCCGAGTGCGCAGCACGGGAGATGCGGCGCTGGGGATTCTGGCTGCGAACCTGACGGGTGCAGATGCGGCTAGCTTCACGCTGCTGAGCCAGCCTTCGTCTGGTGTCGCTGGAGGGGGCAGCACCACCTTCCAGGTGGCCTTTACCGCTGTGAGCCCAGGCGCGAAGAGCGCGACACTGGAAATCGCCAGCAACGACAGGGACGAAGCACCCTTCCGCATTGCTCTGGCTGGGAATAAACCAAGTGCTATCGCTGTGAATATTGCAGCGGCGACGGATACGCCGCTGAGCGCACCAGCCATTAATCTGACAGGTGTGGAGCTGGATGTGACTCTTCATTTTGCGCCGCCGCCGGGCACGAACTTGAAGGTCGTGAAGAACACGGGGCTGAGTTTCATCACGGGTCAGTTCAGCAATGTGCCAAACGCCAGCACGGTGAACCTCACGTATCAAGGCACGATCTACCCTTTCGTGGCCTGGTATTACGGCGGCGTGCGACATAATGAGCTAGTTCTGCTCTGGCCCCACACGGGTCTGACGTCTTGGGCTTTCAATAGCTCCGGTCGCGTCGGAGAAAGTGCCACGACACCGGTGGGTGTGGTGCAGGCTGGGGCGCTTCATGGGAAAACCATCGTCCAGGTTATACCCACAGGCTTCGCCCTTTGCAGCGATGGCAGCATGGCCAGCTGGGTGCCGAATTCGTACGGAAACTCGATCGATGGTATCTACAGCTGGAATGTTCCTGCGTCCGTGAGCACGCAGCCGGGGCTTGCTGGCAAGAGCGTGGTGGGCATCGCGGATGGAGGTGGTCACAAGGTGGCTCTATGCAGCGATGGGACCCTGGCTGCTTGGGGATTTAACAGCTTAGGCCAGGTCGGGGACAACAGCGCCACTAACCGCGCTACGCCAGTGGCAGTGAACGTGGCGGCGGGGACCAGCGCGCTAGCGGGCAAGAAAGTGGTGTCTATCGCAGCAGGCTATTCGCATACCTTGGCTTTGTGCAGCGATGGCACTCTGGCAGCGTGGGGAAGCAATACTTTTCAGCAGCTTGGGGATGGCACGACTTGGCCTCGATACAGTCCAGTGGCGGTCAACTTGGTTGCTTTGTCGGGCAAGAGGGTCGTCGCCATCGCTACGGGTCCATATCACAATCTGGTTTTGTGTGAAGATGGTAGCGTGGTGACTTGGGGTCTCGCTACCTATTATCAGAGCTGGAATCATGGGGCTAGGCTGGTTGACCTAGCGGGTAAAAATGCCATTTCCATCGCCGCAGGCGGGGATCACAATCTAGTGCTGTGTAGTGATGGCAAGATGTATGCCTGGGGACTGAACACGCATGGTCAGGTAGGGGACGGTAGTCTCGTCAATCGTTACAGCCCCGTCGAGGTGGCTGTGGGAGCTGGACTTGCGGGGAAGAGCATCATCGCCATCGCAGCAGGCCAGGTTCACAGCCTAGCTCTCTACAGTGATGGCACCGTGGCATCATGGGGAGCCAATGGCAGCTCTACTGACGATCCCAACCGACCGAAATACGCCGTGCCATTGGACATCTCGAGTGGCACCAATACCCTCGCTGGAAAGCGGCTCGCCGGGCTGAGCCCTGGCTCTCTGGCCTCAAAGCACATGGCCATCTATGGCATGACGAGTCCTCCTGCTGGCGAAATCGCCGTCACCGGCAATGGCGTAGCGATCTCTCAGGATGACACCGAACCCTCTACCGCAGATGCGACGGACTTTGGCAACGCCATCTTGGCGGGCCAGCGCGTCTCACGTTCCTACACCATCAAGAACCAGGGCAACATCACGCTTTACCTCTACAGTCCGAGGGTCAGCCTCGATTGGTATGAAAGAAACTTTACCTTGTCCCACGCTCCTGTTTACGCGATCGAGCCAGGCGGAAGCACCCGCTTCGTCTTGAGCTTCGAACCTACTTTGTTGGGGCCAAACACCTCTACGGTGACCATTCATAGCTCGGACCATGATCAGCCAAGTTTCAGCTTTGGCATACGGGGCTTTGGCTCTTTGAGCAAAGGTCATCCGCAGACCATCACCTTTGCTCCACCGGCCAGCATCAGCCTCGCACAGGGACCGCTGAAACTCAGCGCCCATGCCACCTCGGCACTGCCCGTGACCTTCAGCGTGGTGCCCAGTGAGACCACGGCTGCTGGAGCCACCATCGTGGGTGATGTGCTCAGCTTTACCGGTACTGGCAAAGTGAAGCTACAGGCCACCCAGGCCGGTGATGCCTTCCACGCCGCTGCTCCTGCCGTGGTGAAAACCATCGCGGTCACAGCCAATCCGCCCTCGCTCACCCTACTGAATCTCAACCAAACCTTCACAGGCATGCCGCTTGGCATAACCACGATCGGCGGGGTTGGCCCAGTGAACGTGAGATATCAAGTCGAAGGAACTTTTGTTAGTGACCCTCCCTTCGAAGCGGGCAGCTACCATGTGCGCGCCACGGATAGCACGGGCACCCTGACAGGCACCCTCATCATCGGCAGAGCACCGCTCTATGTCATACCGGAAAACCAGAGTAAGTTCGTCGGAGAGAACAATCCCGATCTGTTTTTTAGTTACGACGGCTGGCTTACCGACGAACAGTCGTCTGAGATCACTGTGCCGCCCGTCGCCCGCACCACAGCCACGAAAGCGAGCGTGGGTGGCCAATACCCGATCACTGTGAGTGGTGGGAAACCGCCGCCCAACTACTATTTCGTTTACCGGCAAGCTACCCTGGCAGTTTATACCTTTGCCGGCGCTTACGAAACCTTGGTGAAGAATGATTTCGGCGCTGGGAAGCTCGTCGTGACCGTGACTGCTTCCAATGCAAGCTTTAGCGGCAGACTCATTTGGTCAGGTCATCGGTCTGCGCTGACGTTTAGCGGCAAGCTCACTACAGATCCCTACTATAGAAGGATTGACGGCACCGCCTTCGCTACTGCCAGCAATCCTTTCGAACTCTCCATCGCTATCGGGACGGATGGACGCCTTGATGCAGACCTCTATCCGAGAGGCAGTACCGATATGCGTGAGACGGCTGACGGAATAGGTCGCCGACTGCTGACGCTTCCCCCAGGCAAGACGGTCTCATACAGTGGCACCCATACCGCCGTGGTGGAGCCGCTCGCGCCCACAGGCTTTGAATATCCTAAAGGGGCAGGCTGGGCCACAGCTGTCATCAGCACCAAGGGCGTGATGACTCTCGCTGGCAGGCTTGGGGATGGCACCGCTTTCACCAGTTCCCTAGCGCCGGATGATTTTCCAGATCCTGGCTATCGACTCTTCGCGCAGCCCTATAGGACAGGTTCCGCCACACGGCTTGATTCTTGGGTCAGCGGAGATTTCACCATGCAGCCGCATCCTTCACCGCTTCCAGCTTTGGCTGGACGCCGCTATGTCGAGAACGCCAATCTAAGCTGGAACAAAACGGGGCTGCCCAAAGACCCCACCTATGGCGAAGGGTGGGGGAGTGGCAATGCCGTGCTCCTACTGGACCCTTGGCTGCCGCCGGTCACCGCAAAAGGCAACACGCCTGCGATTCCAATCAGCACTCGACTTTCGCTCACAGACCCAAGCTTCCAAGTCCTCTACAGCACCATGCTGGACCCCAACCTACCTATACGCGTCTCACTAAGCAGCACCAACCTCGTCACCGTCACTACCCCCTCAGCGAACACCACCAAGTGGAAAGCTACGCTGACTCCCTCCACGGGCCTATTCACCGGCAGCTTCGAACTCGCCGACACACCGACAAAGCCCCGCCTAGTGCCCTTCACCGGCGTCCTGCGCCAGCCTGCTACAGAATCGGATGTCTTAATTGGCGACGGCCACTACCTGCTGCCACCGCTCACCGGCACCGAGAAGACCACTGGCGAGATCATGTTCCTGCGGCCTTGATCAGGAATTGGGCCGCACCGTTTTCGACGCAGATCACCGCCTCACCACCACCGGAAATGCCTTCTCCAGCGCGGAGACGATGCTTGCATCTTTCATGCTGGAAAACAATTCTCCGACCATGAGCACAGTCGCCCAAATCGAAGCCGCCATTCTGGAATTGCCGCAGAATAGCTTTTTGGAGCTTTTTGAGCGCCTGTCAGCGCGGCGTGAAGCGATTGCTTATGAATCCCCTGAGCTGGAGGCAGAATTGCTCAAGGCGGCGGATGGTCCGTGGATACCGGTGGATGCTGCCTTTTGGGACTCCATTCGCCAAAGCTGGCCCTCCAGTCAAAAAGCCGCCCAATGCCAAGTTTGAGCATCCAGAGTTCTCCGAATGCGACCGAAGACATCCGTCTTCAAACGATCTGGTATGATCAACACGCAGGCAGGGACATCGCTGAGCGCTATGTGTCGTCCTTTATGCGGACGGCTGATACTCTGAGGAAACAGCCTGACTTGGGCCGCATCTGCCACTTTCGCAGCCGCCAGCTCGCCAACCTGCGGTGCATCCGCATGGAGGGTGCTTTTGGGAAGCATCTCACCTTCTACCAGCTGCTCGATGGCACGCTGTATGTGTTCCGAGTGCTCCACGGGATGCGCGATCTACCAAGGCGTCTGCTTGAGCCGCCTGGGGTGGAGTGATAGCCCAGCGACCATGCGGTTATGCGTGGCGCAGACTATGGCTGCAAAAATCAACCGGCATGTAATTCGCGAAGGAAGTTCAGCCTTGCGGCTGCAAGCCTGAGACTTTCAGATTGAGTCTCTAGCTCGGCGCTTATTTCAGCGGCATTTCGCAGTTTAATGGCGGTGCCAGTCATGCATACCGTGATGAGTCCTTTCCCACCTGCTAATTCGGCATAGTCGATGTCTGCAGCAAGTACAGCATCTCCTCCCAGTTCAATCGTTTTGAGTCGTAAAGCGGCCTGACACACGTCCTCCGCTGCCTTGATCTTAGCGTTGTATGTCTTGGATTGAGTGCCGAATAGATCTGCGAAACTAGAGGCCACTTCCGTAAAGATGCCTGTCCCAAGTGTGCTGTGAGCGGTTACGAGCCCAATTGTGTGGTAGTCCCATCCCAAAGGACTATGTGAACTTACAATCGGCACTACACTTAGGCTGCTTTGAAGATAAGCAGTCAGTCGACTTTGCTCTTCTTTGAGCAGTCCCAGGCACTGTTCGAGAACTGCATCACCACATTTGGTGCAGCGATATGGAAACGGTGGTTCAGCGAATTCATTGATCAATCTGTTGGTTGATTCAGGAATCCGCAGATTCGCTTTCAACACGCCAAAGTTCGAAAACTTTGAACCACATTGAGGACATGTATCGTGTTCATCCATAGAATTTAGGGCTACCGCCTCACCACCACTGGCAGCGCCTTCTCAAGCGCTGAGACGATGCGATTATGCGTGGCATCGACTTCGGCGGTTTCGAGGGTTTTGTCGGGGGCGCGGTAGGTGAGGGTCCAGGCGAGGGATTTGCGGTCGGCGGCGAGTTTGGTGCCGGTGGAGTGTCTTCTCATTTCTAAAGCGCTCTGCAGACCGAGATGGGCAGCTTTCAACGTCTTCCAAAGATCGAGCGAACAAGCTGCCCTGCGCCAAGTTCTGAAAGTCGTCCTGCTTGAGATGTGTCGGTGCCTAAGAGTGTAACAGTGGCACTTGTTTTCCCCAGATAAGATCCGTCTCGGCAGGAAAAAAGCAGTGCCTCGACCCGGCTAAGCAGATTGGGTGGCCCGAAACTATGAATGTTGGCAAAATGACCACCCTCGGTCGAAGTGCCGGCAATATAAGCGCCATAAGGGCCAATGCCGGGATTGTAGTAGCCTGGTGACTCGGTGCTTGCAGCAGGGACAAGGATGATTGTCAAATCTGCTTCAGGGACTGGTTTGATTGGCGCATATTTGATAAACAGATTGCTGTCCAAAAAGCGTTCTGTTCGCGTCAGCGGTAAAGGGGTGGGCGGCTCATACCTGGTCTGACTCCCAACAATACCACTGGGCAGATTCCGAATCATATGTTGCGCCATGCTGGGGGTCGGCATCGGACACTGACGCACAGAACTTTTCATATAAACGACCCGATAAAGTTCCGTGCGCTCAGTGTATGAAGCCAGTTCTGGAGATTGGGCTATCAACACTTTCTTGGCAGCTTGCACTTGAGGGTGCTTAGCCAACGAGCGCCCTCCTGCGACATAAGTGCTACAGGCAGGAAGATAGAAGGCGAAAAACACGAAGGATAGAATCTTAATGGTCGAGTGCATGGCTTGAATTAGAGACTTGAGATAACTTCCGCACCACCACCGGCAGCGCCTTCTCGAGCGCTGAGACGATACGATTGTGCGTGGCACCGACTTCGGCGGTTTCGAGGGTTTTGTCGGGGGCGCGGTAGGTGAGGGTCCAGGCGAGGGATTTGCGGTCGGCGGCGAGTTTGTTGCCGGTGGAGTCGGTGAAGACTTCAGGCAGCGGCGAGGGCTTCGATCTTTTCCAAACTTAAAGCACCTCCGCCGCGGAGATGGAACTGGGTGATTCCTTCGCGCAAAACCCGATACAGGGCAGGATCGGTCATGGCGAGGTTTGGTGGCACATCATGCTGCACATAGCGGAGCAATGCCGCCACATCTGCCCAACGACGTTCTTTGAGTCTGCGGGCGAGAAGCTCCGGCTTTTCCAGCATCTCACGAGCGATGAGTTCTTCTTCACGAGCAGTCATGGGTGGAGTATCTGCAAATAAATGAGGTTTTCCAGCACTTGTTCTCTGGCGGGCTTTCGAGACTTGTCAGTTTTGGAGGGTTGCGATAGGCTGAATTCAGAATGAACACGCTCGCTAAATCGGACCCGCTTTCCAGACTGGGTCTGCCAATCGGCAGTCACACGATCCACGTTCTGGTGGAGGAGGATGTCATGCGGTTTGAAGTCCAAGCATCTGCCACCAGTGACCCTAAGCTAGCCAAAAAAAAGTCCACAGGGTTCCTGAAGCGTTGGGGTAACACGGCTCGGAAGCTTGATGCCTCCTCCGATCCGTGGCTGGCACATATTCAGGAGAAGCATCTTTAATTCTTCTCATGCGCCTGCTTCTCGATGCCAATGTCCTACTGGACTGCCTTGTCGAGGAGTCCAATGGTGAGCCAAGAGCCGGAAAGGTCGCGAGCGAAGCTGTTTTCCAAATGTGTGACGATGGTGAGCATGAGGGGCTGATTGCCTGGCAGACGCTTTGCATCATCAGCTACTTCTATGAGCGGCTGCACTCTGCGGAAGAAACAGGAGAGATGATCGACGGCCTGCTCGCGATTTTGGAAGTGCCCACGGTTGGCTCCTGGGAGGCGTCTCGCTGGCGCACACATGGCACCCCAGATGTCGAGGACGCTCTCCAAGTCGCCTGTGCTGTTTCAGGGCACGCCGACTATATCATCACGCGAAACGTGAAGGATTTCATGGCCAGCACGGTGCCAGCCATCACGCCCGAACATTTTCTCTCTGGGTTGCCCGTCTGATCTGTTTCACCGCCTCACCACCACCGGCAATGCCTTCTCCAGCGCAGAGACGATGCGATTGTGCGTGGCATCGACTTCGGCGGTTTCGAGGGTTTTGTCGGGGGCGCGGTAGGTGAGGGTCCAGGCCAGCGATTTGCGGTCGGCGGCGAGTTTGGTGCCGGTAGGGTCGGTGAAGACGTCGAAGAGGGCGGTGCTGATGAGCAGGGGCTCTTTGATGCTGCCGAAGAAGGCGGCGACTTTGGCGTTCGGCACGTCGGCGGGGAGCTCGAAGGCGACGTCGCGGGTCATGCCTGGGAAGCGGGGGAGGTCGGTGAACTTGGCGGGGCCGGTGCTGCCTTGGCGCAGGGCGCTCAGGAGGAGTTCGCAGACATAGATGGGGTCGCGGGCATCAAGCTGACGGGCACGGGCGGGATGGAGTTGGGCGATCCAACCGAGGACGCGGTTGCCGGCCTTCAGCTCGCTGTGGAGGAGGAAGGTGCCGTTGTTTTTGAGTGCCTTCGTTTCCAAAGCGGTGACGCCTGGGAGGCTTTCGATGACGCCGCGCAGGTCGAAGATGTCGGCGGCTTTGGCCACGCGGGCGTGCCAGGAGCTAGGCGAAACAGGGCCGCTGAGCAGGATGGTGAGGCGTTCTTCTTCGCGAACCATGCCGTTGGGCATTTTCAGGAAGACGCGGCCGATTTCGAAGAGGCGGAGGCGGTCGGCACCTTGTCGGATGTTCAGCGCGGCGCTGGCGAGCAGGCCGGGGACGATGCTGGGGCGGAGGGTGGTGTGGTCTTCGCTGAGCGGATTCTTCAGCGCTGCGAGGCCGCCAGTGGGGTTGCCGAGGGCATCGTTGGTTTGCGGCGTGGAGATGAGGCGGAGGGTCTGGGCTTCGTTGAAGCCGCGATTTGCCAAGGCCTGCCGGAGCTGCATGGCGTGATCGTATTGGCGGTCGGTGGCGTCACCTTGGGCGAAGGTGGCGGTGAACTTCGCGGGCACGCGGTCGAGTCCGATGACGCGAGCGACTTCTTCGACGAGATCGACGCTGCGCTGAAGGTCGAGGCGGTAGCTGGGGATGGTCCAGGAGGTGCCGTGTTGGGTCAAACCGAGCTTGGTGAGGATGGCGTGGGCTTCTTCGATTTTGAAGCCGTCGATGCCTAGGAGTTTCAGCGCGCGGGCTTCATCGAAAACGATGTCGCTGACGAGCTGCGGGGCTTCACCGGCGACCTTGAGTTCGGGCTCGGCGGTGCCGCCTGCGATTTCCAAAATGAGTTTGACGGCGAGATCGCTGCCTCCTTGGACCTGATGCGGGTCGATGCCGCGCTCGAAGCGGTAGCTGGAGTCGCTGTGAAGCGTGAGTCGGCGGGCGGTGCGGCGGATGTTGCTCGGGGTGAAGTAGGCGCTTTCGAGAAGGATGTTCGTCGTGCCTTCGACGACGCCGGTTTCTTCACCACCCATGACGCCGGCGATGGCGACGGGGCGTGCGTTGTCGGCAATGACGAGGTCTTCGGTGAGCAGGGCGTATTCCTGGCCATCAAGCGCGAGGATCTTTTCGCCTTCCTTGGCGCGGCGGACGGTGATGCCGCCCTGGAGTTTATCGAGGTCGAAGGCGTGCAGGCTCTGGCCCATCTCCATCATCACATAGTTGGTGATATCCACGATGTTGTTGATGGGGCGGAGGCCGATGCTTTCGAGGCGGGCTTTGAGCCAAGCGGGGCTGGGGCCGACTTTGACGCCTTTGATGACGCGGGCGGTGTAGTAGGGGCAGCCGTCGGTGGCTTCGAGCGTGACTTCATCGGCCTTGGCGGCGCGGGTTTGTGAGGTCGCTTTCGTATGATCGCGTTCGCCTTTGAGCGGGATGCCGGTGAGGGCGGAGAGTTCGCGGGCGAGGCCGAGGTGGCTGAGGAGGTCGGAGCGGTTCGGGGTGATCTCGAGGTCGAAGAGGGTGTCGCTTTCGACGATCTGATTGATGGGTTTGCCGACGGGCAGTGAGCTGTCGAGAATCCACAAGCCGCCGGTGTCTTCGCCGATGCCGAGTTCCTTGCCGCTGCACATCATGCCGAGGCTATCGACACCGCGGAGCTTGCCTTCTTTGATCTCGAAGCCGCCGGGCAAAGCTGCGCCGGGGAGAGCGAGCGGGACTTTGTCGCCCGCTTTGAAGTTCTTGGCACCGCAGACGATCTGGCGCGGGCTGCCGCTGCCGTCATCGACCTGACAGACGCTGAGTTTGTCGGCATTCGGGTGCTGCTCGAAGGACTGGATCTGAGCGACGATGACCTTGTCGGAAGCAACACCCTTTTGCTCGATGCCTTCCACCTCGATACCTGCGAAGGTCAGAAGGTCGGAGAGCTGAGGCGTGGTGTAAGCGCTGAGGTCGAGATGGGTGGAGAGCCAGTTAAGGGAGACTTGCATGACGGAAAGAAGTTTAGGCAGTAGAATGGGGGCAGTAGAATAAGGGACATTGTATGGCCCCCATTCTACTGCCTGAAATCAGGCGGCAAACTGGTTGAGGAAGCGCACGTCGTTTTCAATGAGGTGGCGGATATCCGAGATGCCGTGGAGGATCATCGCCAGACGATCCAAGCCCATCCCAAAAGCGAAGCCGGTGACTTGCTCGGGATCGAAGAGGGTGTCGCCACGAGTTTTGCTGACGGCGGCGAAGACGGCGGGATCGACCATGCCGCAGCCGGCGATTTCGATCCAGCGGGCCTCTTTGCCTTTGGCTTCGAGCTTCACGTCGATCTCGAAGCTGGGCTCGGTGAAGGGGAAAAAGTGCGGTCGGAAGCGGACGGCAGTGCCGGGGCCGAAGACCTCGCGGAAGAAGAACTCCAGCGTGCCTTTGAGGTCGGCGAGGGAGACGTTTTTATCGACGTAGAGGGCCTCGATCTGATTGAAAACGCTGAGGTGGGTGGCGTCGATCTCATCGCGGCGATAGGCGGCACCGGGGGCGATGATGCGGACGGGCAAAGCTTTCACCGTCTCCAGGGTGCGGATCTGCACGCTGGAGGTGTGGGTGCGGAGGAGCTTGCCATCGGGCATGTAAAAGGTGTCGCTCTCGTTGCGGGCGGGGTGGTCGGCGGGTGTGTTCAGCGCGTCGAAGCAATGCCACTCGGTCTCGACTTCGGGGCCATCCGCCAGGGTGAAGCCCATGCGACGGAGGGTGCGCACGGCGAGATCGCGGATCTGGGTGAGCGGGTGAAGTGTGCCGACCCCTGCGCCAGGGCGGCCCGGGAGGCTGAGGTCGATGCCTGCGACGGCGGCGGCATCTTTGGCGGCTTGCAGGGCTTCCTGACGAGAGTTCAGGCCGCCCGTGATGGCCTCGCGCACCTCGTTGAGCTTGGCACCGACTTCTTTTTTCAGATCGACCGGCACGTCACGCATGCCGGCGCTGAGGGCGGTGAGCTTGCCTTTTTTGCCGAGGTAGTCGATGCGAAAGGCCTCGAGCGCGGCTTCATCAGTCAGCGTGTCGAGCGCGGCGAGGGCTTCGGATTTGAGGGAGTCGAGTTCGGTGAGCATGGAAGGGTGGGGGCGGGAAAATCATGCCGGAGGGAACGAGTTGGGAAACTCGTTCTACGGCAGCGAGGGGCGGCGATGATGGGCGGCTGCGGACTTGGCGCAACCGAGAGGTCATAGGCTATTTGCGTCCTGTGAGACGCTTCCAGAGGCTAGGCTTCGCGCCACCTGCTTTGGGCGTGGCATTTTCTGAGTTCCGAGCACCGCCCTTTTTCGGGCGCTGGCCGCGTGGTTCTTCGCGCCGTGGCTTGGGGGCACGATTTCCACGCTGGTTTTCTTGGCGGGGTTGGGCTTGCTGACTTTGTGGACCTTGCGGTCGCTGGGGGCGGCTGCGGGGATCTCGATAGCGCGGGGGTTCCTCGCTCTTGGGCGGGGCGGAGGCGTGGTAGTCAAAACCTTCCGCCTTTTTGCGCACGAGGCCGCGTCCGATGAATTTTTCCAGGCTGCGCAGGGCAGCTTGATCTTCGGGCGAAATGAAGCTGATGGCATCGCCAATCGCCTGGGCGCGACCGGTGCGGCCAATGCGGTGCACGTAGTCCTCAGCGTGCATGGGGAAGTCAAAGTTCACCACGTGTGAGATGCCATCCACGTCGATGCCGCGCGCGGCGATGTCCGTGGCGACGAGCACGCGCACGGCACCGGACTTGAAGTCGGCCAGGGCTTTCAAGCGCTGGTTTTGCGAGCGGTTGGCGTGCAGCGTGGCACACTTCACGCCGGTTTGTTCCAGCTTCCGTGCCACGCGGTCAGCGCCGTGTTTCGTGCGGGTGAAGACGAGCACCATGTCCAGCTTGTCATCGCGCAGCAGGTGGCTCAGCAGCGATTGCTTCAAGTGCACGGGCACTTCATAGACGAGCTGCGTCACGGACTCGGCGGGATTCGAGCGGCGGCCGATCTGCACGGTCTTCGGGTGGTGCTGAAACTCGTGCGTGAGCGCCTCGATCTCCTTGGAAAGCGTGGCGGAAAACATGAGCGTCTGGCGCTTCTTCGGCAGTGCTTTGACGATGCGCTTGATGCCAGGCAGGAAGCCCATGTCGAGCATGCGGTCCGCCTCATCCAGCACGAGGTGCTGGAGGTTGCTGAAGTTGCCATGGCGCTGCTCCATCAGGTCGATAAGGCGGCCTGGTGTGGCGATGACGATGTCGCAGCCGCGACGCAGGGCGTCGATCTGCGGGCGCTCACCCACGCCGCCGAAGACCTTGGCGATGGTGAGCGGCAGGTGCTTCGCGTAGGCCAGCACGTTTTCTTCGATCTGCACCACCAGCTCGCGCGTCGGGGCCAGGATCAGCACCTTCGTGCCTGGCGTTTTCGCGGCGGCGGCTAGTCGGGTCAAGATGGGGAGCGTGAAAGCGGCCGTTTTGCCCGTGCCCGTCTGGGCGATGCCGATGAGGTCATGCCCGGCGATGATGGGCGGGATGGCCGCGGCCTGGATCGGGGTCGGCTCGGTGTAGCCGTATTCTTGGATGGCCTGGAGGATGTGGGCGTCGAGGCCGAGGGCTTGAAATGACATCCGTGAGAATGCACGCGATCCCGTCAGGTGCGAGGGATCATTTTCACGCCACCACCAGCACAATGGCGCTGAGCATGAGCGCCGCGCCGAGCATCCGCCAGCGCAGCACGCGGGCTCCGAGATGCTGCTCAGCATTCATGAACCAGTGACCGATGATCCAGACCAGCACCACGCTCAGCAGGCCGCGAGAGGCATAGACGATGTTGGCTGAGGTGGCCTTCCCATACACGGCCAGGGTGCTGACAAAGATGATGCTCTGCGTGCCCAGCAGCACTGAGCCGCCGGTGAGCCAGGGCCAGGCACGGCGTGGCACGGCGCTCAGCGGCGCACGGAAGCGGAAAATGAGACCAAAGGAGAGGATGGCATTGATCCAAAAGATGCAGGGGAGAAGTCGGCCCGCGCCCCAGTTCGGCCCCCATTTCTGCACCATCACGTCAAAGCCCGCAAAGGCCACCGCGCCGATGCCGCCTGCCAGCAGGGTGATGCCCAGGTTTCGCGGCGGCTGGCCGGCGTCTTTGCGATTCAGAAAGGTGATGCCCGCCACGCTCAGCAGCGCGGCGGCCCAGAGCTTCACGCCGACGGTCTCTCCGGTCATCAGGGGCGTCAGGAAGGCGACGATGACGACCTTCAGCCCGAAAACCGGCACCGCCACCGACACGTCTCCTTTTTCAAGTGCCAGGAACTGGGAAAGCTGCCCCACGAAGAGGCACATCGCGATCAGGCCCGGCTGCCAGAGGAGGTTTCGGTCCACCTCAGGCCCACCCAGGAGCCAGAGCAGAGAAAACAGCGCCGCGACGATGAGATTCGCCACAAACGTCGTGCGCCAGAGCCCCACCCCAAGGTCGCTAGAGCGCTTCAGCACGAGGGCACCAAAGGCATAAAACAGAGCAGCGATGAGAGGGTAGAGTACGGTGGCAGTGGTAGCGGGCACCCAGGCGCATACCACCGCCCTCTGGCGAAGACAAGGTGCGTACGTGACGGGAATGCGCGGTTTTCCCCTGCAAAACTTGGCCCCTCTTTGGCTGAAGGATTGACACTTTCCGGGCTGACCCCTAGTTAAAATCCTTTTTCCTGTGGCATTCGGCATGGCTCTTCCCCCCACCATCCAGCGAGCACACCAGGGCGTGGCCAATGCCGTCGCTCTGGGGATTCTGGGTGGACTGCTGCTTCTGAATGCAGGCCTGATGCTTGGGGCCTTCCTCCGGGCACCTGCCACGGACTTGCCACCAGCATCGGGTCAGGGCGGGCTGCCCCTAGCCACCTCATCGGCACCGCTGGCCCCAGCTCTCACGTTGACCGCACCGCCCATCACGATCAGCCCACCGCCCGTGGGGCAGGTTAGCGCACCGCCAGCAGTCGTGGCCCCTTCCCCCGCAGCGCCGGGCACGGGCCTTGGTCCGCCGCCCATTGGTAGCTTTCAGCGGCCAACGTCGCCGTTGCCTCAGGCACCGATTGCTGCGGTGACTCCCCTCTCAGCAGGTCAGGTGCCTGCCCCTGGAGCCATGGGCGCGGCGGGAGCTGCACCGGTAGCACCCGCTACCGTCATGGCTTCGCCAAAGTCCCAGCCGCCAGTCCCTGGCAAAACGGCTTCTATGGGAAAGTCCACCGACCCTGCGGCTGACATGAGCTTGGCAGAGATGATCGACCTGGCCAAGCAGGTTCGCTCCCTGGGGGATATGCAGGGCGCGCTGGAGGTGCTGAAGCGCGCGGATTTGCAGTTCCCCTCTGCTCCTGAAGTGCTGGCCGAGACGGCCCAATCATATGAAACCATGGGCCTACCTGACCGGGCGGCTTCCTTTTGGAAGCAACTGGCTGCCATGGAGCCAGCCCGCGCGGCTGGTTTTGGCGATCTCGCTCGCCGCCGATTGAATGTCGAAGAGGCCGGTGCCCTGCCTAGCGCGCCCGTGGCGGAAATGACGGCGGACTTTGCCCCCAAGGTCCTTTCGCTCGGGGCCTGCACGGCCACGCGCGATGCCAATGCGGCGAATGGCGAAAAGGTGGTGGTGCGCATCCCGATCCTTCGCCAGGGGAATGCGGTGATCGATCCCTCTCAGGTCGATATCGACGTGTATTTCTTTGACCGAGTGAATGGCGAAAAGATCGCCCAGACCATCGCGGATGAGCCCCTCTCGTCCTGGAGCGCCGCGCCCGTGGACTGGAGCGGCCTCGGCGAAGAGCCGCTGGAGGTCACCTACTTTTTGCCCACGCTGACCCCAGGGGAAGTGGCTGCCCATGGCCGCCGCGCCTACCATGGCTATGTGGTCCGTCTTTACTACCAGCATAAGCTCCAGGATGCCGTCGCTGAGCCGCGTGATCTCCTGGACTTCGGTTCTGCCGCCCCTTCGGGTATCCCTGCGGGCGGGATGAACCCTTTGCTGCCGCCGGTGTCAAATTGACGCCCTTTTCCCCTCTGCTCTGCCCTGCTCTGATGACGATTTTGTTCCTTGATGCGAATGACGCGACTCGTGTCGATCGCGCCGCCATCCTCTCCCAGCAGACTGGCTGGCAGGTGGTGTCGGTGGCGACGGTGCAGGAGGGGCTGAACTGGCTGGCCAAGGCTCGCAAGCTCGATCTGCTGATCACCGAGGCCATCGTGAATCCGACCAGCAGCGGTTTTGACCTGCGGGATGCCGCTTTGGCAAAGTTTCAAAACGCACGCGTCCTCTTCACCACGCGCTATGACCTCGCCGGTTACGAGGCAAAAATCAGCGGCTGGCCCGTGCTGGCGGACACTCCCTACTCGCCCGAACGCCTGCTGAACAAAGCCCGCGCCGCGCTCTACATCGACCCGCCCACGCAAATGCTCGTCGGGGCGGAGCAGTCGCCCCCACCCTATCTGCAGGAGGGCACGCAGCTCGGCCAATATCAGATCCTGGAACGGCTCTCCTATGAAAATGAGTCCGAGACTTACCGCGCCATCCAGGTCAGCGTGCAGCGGCCCGTGGCCCTCGTGCTGCTGCGGCCTGAGCTGCTGCACCGGCCTGAGGTTGTGGACCGTTTCAAGGCCCGCGAACGCCTGAAGGCCTCCATTGCCCACCCCCGCATAGCTCCGCTTTACGAGGCAGGAGAGGTCAGCGGCCTTGTCTTCTACACCCGAGAACTCCCCAGGGGACGCAGCCTCGAGGAGCTTGCCGTGGCCGGAGAAACCCTCTCCGAGAGACGTGTGGCCGAGCTGCTCTACGGGGTGGCCGAGGCCATGGACTTCGCGCTCGATCGCGGCTGCTATCATCGCCGCCTCGAACCGCGTGATGTGTTCATCGATGCCCAGGGCCAAGCCAGCATCGTCAATGTCTTCCGCCCGGCCGACACCCGCACGCGTGATCCCAGGGAAGAGGTCGCCGCCCTGCTTGCCATCGTGGAAACCGTTGCTGCCGAGGGCAAGTCGCGCGGACTCATCACCAGCCTCGCCGAGCAACCCCGCGACTGGGCAGGCCTCATGGATGCGCTCGATGACGTGCGCGATGCCATGCGCGAGCGCTCCATCATGCGCCGCATTGAGGCCGAATCGGGTGACTCTGGACCCGGCTCAGGTGCCGTGCCGTGGTGGTTCTGGGTCAGCGCCCTCATCGCCGTCGGCATCGTCTTTTCGCTCGGAAATCTCGCAGGCACCGCCACTCCCGCCGTCGTCGCGGCAGGTGCCATCCTGAAAGAACCCGAGCTTGTCGAGATCCCAGCGGGGTCCTTTCGCTATCAGAAAAATGAGCGCCGCAGCCTGCCTACCTTTTGGATCAGTCGGCACGAAGTCACCCTCGGGCAATACGCCGACTTTCTCGCTGCGCTGAAAAAAGCTGCCCCCGGTATTTACGACCACCCCAGCCAGCCGAAGCTAAAGCTCAGCCACATCCCGCCCAAATGGGACGACACCTATGCCGCCGCCAAGGCCGGTGCCACCTTCAACGGCCAGCCCATCACCCTGAATACCCCCGTCACGCAGGTCGATTGGTGGGATGCCTATGCCTACGCCCGCTGGCGTGGCCTCCGCCTGCCCACGGAGGAAGAGTGGGAAAAAGCCGCTCGCGGAGAGCGCGGTCTGCCCTTTCCCTGGGGAGAAAAGCCCTCGCGAGACAAAGCCAACCTGGGCGACGACTACGATGCCAATGGCAAAAAAGGCGGCAAGACCGATGGCTACAACCTCTTTGCCCCCGTGGTGCGCAAGACGGGGGATGTCAGCCCTTACGGCATCCACGACATGGCCGGCAACGTCAGCGAATGGACCGCCAGCGAGCGCACCGGTGAGCCCTGGCCTGCCCATCCCGACTTCCCCGACCTCAGCGTGCCCGTCGTTCGCGGCGGTCATTTTGCCCAAAAAGGCGGCAATGATCTGCTCACCGCCCGCCTCTTTACCGAATCCGCTAGCGAGACCACCCTCGCCCGCGGCTTCCGTGTCGCCAGCGATCAAGCTCCCCGTGCCACCAAGTAGGCGCGTTTGCCCCCAAACGCGCCTTTGTGACAACGGCATGGCATGAGGGTCCGTGCTTCGCGCGCGGCAAAACAGAGGTTTCAAACAACGGCTTTCAGCGTGTCCAGCGTGCGCTGCACGTCATCGCGGGTGTTGTAGCCGTGGAGGGCGAGGCGGATGCGGCCGGCGTGGTGCATGACGTGAATTTCCACCGCCTCCAGCGCGGCATGAAGCTGGGCGCTGCGTGGATGGCGGAAGGCGGTGATGCCGGTGGATTCATCCTGGCGAAGCGGGCACAGGGGCTCCAGCCCAAGGTCCACGAGCCCCTGCCGCAGCTCCCGCAGCAGTGGATCGGCATGGGCAGCGATGGCGCTGACGCTGACGCTTTCCACATAGCGCAGGGCGGCATTGAGCGCGTAAAGGGCGGCGAAGCTGGGCATGCCCACGGAATAGCTCGCCGCGCCGGGCTTCGGCACCGCCCGCTCGAAGCGGTCTGTCTCAAAGGCGTTGCCGAGGTGATACCAGCCGCCCGCGTGGGTGGTCAGCTCTGCGGCCCGTGCCTCCGGGATGCCAAGGACACAGCCGCCATGGATGCCCAGCGACCATTTGTGCGTGCTGCTGATCCTGATGTCGGCGTCCACGATGTCCAGCTCTACGCGGCCGAGCGCCTGGGTGAGGTCCACGGAGATGAGCGCCTGCGGGGCAAGGGCCCGCACCGCCGCACGCAGCGCGGCCCAGTCCACGCGGTGACCGTTGTAGAAGCTGATCAGGGACACCTGCACCAGCCGGGTGCGTGCGTTCAGCAGCGGTTCCAGGTCAGCCACCTGCAGCGCGCCCTGCTTCGCCTGCCAAAGCCGCGTCACCGGCGGAACGGCGGCGCGCAGCCAGGGCGTGGCCCCAGCAGGGAAGTCCAGATCGCTGACCACAACCTCATCCTCAGCTCCCAACTGGAGGGCCGAGGCGAGCAGGTTGTAGGCCTCTGAGCTACAGGAGCAGAAGGACACCTCCTGCGGGGAAAGACCGAGCAGGCGCGCAGAAACCTCCCGGCAGGCCTCCACGGTGGCGAAGTGCCCCTCGCGCCCCCGCATTCCACGGCACTTGTCCTGCCAGTAAGACTCCAGCGCCTCGTGCACCGCTAGCGGCGGCACGCTCTCCGCCGCCGTGTTGAGATAAGCGATGCCCGACAGGGCAGGAAAATCACGGCGGCGGGAGGCATCGGTCAGCATGGGAAAAATGACACGTGCCATGTGGTGCAGATGTTGCACACGTGGTCGTGCCCGCTGGCAGATAGGCCGAAAGCTCTACCCTCTCCCCATGCTGGACAGGCATCCAGCCATCTGCATCTCTCCCTTGCCTATGAAACGTTCCGTCGCTTTCGCACTTTTTTGGATCTCAATCCATGCTTGGAAGACGGACGCGGCCCAGCCAAGTCCGCTGCTAGAGGACAGACTGGCAGAGGCGACCAAGAACCATGATGCGGCCCAGGGGCTGGATGTTTTACCCACCCAAGACGGCGTGCTGCTTCAGGCGAGGCTACAAAAGCTAAGCGGCCATGCCACTCAAGAAGGTCTCTGGGTGGGTTCTACCATTGGCACATGTAGAGAGCGCCTGCGGCTGCGCGCCATCCAGATAGGCCCAGACCAACAGCTGCCACTGACAGGGGAGGTTAGGTCCGACCTAGCGCAGGCGACTTGGCTGCGACCTGGGCTGGTCGAAGAATACCGCGCGGGAGTGCATGGCATCCGCCAGGACTTCCTGGTGTTGGAGCGTCCTGCCGGTGGTGGAGGTCTGGAAGTCACGCTGGAGCTGCACGGTGCCCAGGCGCAGCCCTGCGGACAGGGCGCGCAGATGCGCCTGCCTGGCAGCGGACGGATATTGCACTATCACCGCCTGCATGTCACCGACGCCACCGGGCGCGAGTTGAAGGCGAGCCTGCGGGTGCCATCCGCCGAGCGGCTTGTCATCAGCGTGGAGGACGCGGGTGCCGCCTATCCCGTGCGCATCGACCCGACCTTCAGCGATGCCGACTGGACCAGCCTGGGTGGGCTGCCTGGCGTTGGCGATGCGGACCTGGGGACAGGGGGCGCTCAGGTTAACGCCATGGCGATGGACAATCAGGGCAACCTTTACGTGGGCGGGAAGTTCACTGCTGCTGGAGAAACCGCCGCCGTAGCCTTGGCCAAATGGGATGGCAGCAGCTGGAGTACGGTAGATTTTGGTGCAAGTGGTGGATTTTCAGAAGTCACTGCGCTGCTGCATGACCGCGGCCATCTCTACGTCAGCGGCACAGGCCAGGTCGAAGAACACGGCGTGGTTTCTCGAAACATTGCAGCCTGGGATGGTAGCACTTGGACAGGTTTTGGTACGGGATTGAGTCAGCCGGCAGGTGCCTTGCTGTTTTTCCAGGGCCGCTTGTTTGCGGCGAATGGCCGCAGCACGGCACCTTTTTCCACGCCATATGATGCGCCAAGCGCCCTGGCTTCATGGGATGGCAACACGTGGCATTGCCTCGGAGAGGTGGAAGGTCAAGTCCATGCGATGGCAGGCACACAGTTCAACCTTTACCTTGGCGGCAATTTTCAGAAAGCGGGTAACTTTCTCAATGTGTTCAACCTCGTTCGCTATGATGTCACCGACCAATCCTGGCATAGGCTGGAAAGCGGCATCGTAGATCTCTTTGGTGTCCATGGCATCGTTTACGCGTTGGCAGTCTTGGGCAATCAAGTGATCGTTGGGGGTGATTTCACTAGGCTCACCTCGGTGGGAAGAATTTACGGCATGGCCGCATGGGATGGGCAGGCCTGGAGTCAGTTGGGCGCTGGCCTTTCCCATGATGCGGCCAATGAAGTCAAGGCCTTAGCCGTGTCTGGTAACCAGCTTTACATGTCGGGAAACTTCACCGCTGCAGGTGGTACCCAAGCCTGCCAGATGGCACACTGGAATGGGAATGAATGGCGCGTGATGGGGATGACCAGCCCATCTGATTTTTACTCAGAAACTCATTGCCTACTTGCCAACGGTCCCCACGTCTTCGTCGGTGGTGATTTTGATGAAATCCGACCACAGGGCACTCCCATTCAGGCCTCTTGCGTGGCACAATGGAACGGCACGAGTTGGTCCGCTTTGACAAGCGGCTATGGCTTTCGTGCAAATGAGGTTGGCTCCATCCAGACTGAAATTTTTGACTTAGAGTCCTTCCAAGGCTGCCTCTACGCAGCGGGGTGGTTTCAGAACGTCAACGGGCAGATCATCCGGGGCATCGCCTGCTGGGATGGCATTACCTGGAGCCAGGTGGGTGGAGGGCTGGCAGGCTCTGCGGCTGAGCTTTACGTCCAGCATCTTGCCGTATTCCAAGGTCGGCTTTATGCGTTTGGCAATTTTGAGCAGGCCGGGGATGTAATGTGCGAAGGATTTGCCAGTTGGGACGGCGAATCATGGGCCGCAGCCAGAGCCGGGCTGCCGGAGGGTAGCCAGCCCACGGGGGTCATGGCAGCTGGGCCAGGCCACCTCTACCTGACTGCATTCGCGACAGGTGATGATGGCGAAAAGATCTACCGCTGGGATGGCACCTCATGCGAGATGCTTGGGCAGGTGCAGGGCACCGTGCGGGTGCTGGCAGTCGATGGGTCGCACCTTTATGCTGGCGGGGATTTCACCAGCATGGGAGGCGTGCAGGCACGGCACATCGCGATGTGGGACGGTGCCAGATGGCAGAGCCTGGGGGCAGGCATTGAATCTAGCACCACTTCAGACCCGATCTTGGCTCCGGTCATGGCGCTCACCATCGCGAACGGAGCCCTCTATGCAGCAGGCAGCTTCACCCAAGCTGGAAATGTGGCAGCAGCCAATCTCGCACGCTGGGACGGTCAGGAATGGAGTGCTGCAGGAACTGGGCTGCTGAACATGCTAAACGTGCGGGCGTTGGCATGGCATGAGGGGCTGCTGTTTGCGGGCGGCGTGGGAAACAACACAGGGACCTCCAGCGCGTTGCGTGTGTGGGATGGCTCACAATGGACGGAGCTGTCACCAAACAAAGGTTACCTCTTGTGCCTGCATCACGAAGGCGGCAAGCTTTACCTGGGTGGCAATTTCGCGCGTGTGGGTAACCAAATTTCCCATCATGTCGCTGCCCTGGATCTGGCGGATGATTCCAGCGGCACGCCTGAGCTGGTGGTAGAGCAGCCCGAGGGCAGGGCCCTAACTTCCGGAGGTGCTGCGGTGGCATTTGGCATCACAGAGATGGATGCCGCTGGAAGCAGAAGGATGTTCACGCTACGCAATACCGGCTATGGATCTCTGCGTGGGCTGTCAGTCGCCTCATCGCCTGATGGACAGGCTTCAGAATTCATCCTGAACACTGCTGGAATGACCAGCACGCTGCGCGCAGGAGCTGCCACCAACTTCAGCGTAACCTTCAAACCTGGGGTTCGCAGCCAGCGGACCTCGACGCTCATTTTGACAAGCCGTGGTGATGTTCAAGATCCGTTTGTCATCCCCCTGATCGGCACCGGCCAGGACACGCTGCCGCCCACTGGGGGCCTTGTTGAAATCTCCGACACGGGGCCAGTGACCAGAACCCCGATGAAGCTGGTATTTTCAGGCTGGGAAGATGCCAGCCAGCCACTGGTGTATTCTTTGACAATCACCGGGGCTCCGCCAGGCATCCAGGTCCAAGGAAATGGCCCCGTTCTAACCTTTGATGCCCCCGAGGAGGCAGGCGATTATGCTCTGACAGCTCTTGTGTCTGATGCAGCCGGTAATGGAGTAACGGTGCTGAACATGCCCCTTACTATTCAAACAGCGCAGGGAGCATTTGCAGAGGCCTTGGCAGCTGCAGGTTTGTCTGGTGATGCAGCTGCATCACAAGCGGTGCCCTTTGCGGATGGCGTGCCCAATCTGTTGAAGTATGCCAGCAACATGAACTTGGCAGGCTTTGACAATCAAATCCTCTCTCAGGGGGGTAGTTTTGGCCTGCCTCTCATCATCGCACGGATGCAGGAGGACGGAAGCAGTGTGTTTCGCTTTGAATACTTACGACGAAAGGGCAGCGGACTCATCTACACTCCTGAACAAAGCACCAATCTACAGGCACCTGAGTCCTGGCAGCCGCTAACCAGCCAGCCTGAGGTGGTGCCGATCGACATGCGCTGGGAACGCGTCATCCATGAAGAACCCTGCGAGAGATCCAGGATTAGAAGTTTTGGTCGGGTCAAAGTATCGTTGCCTTGAAGATAGGCAGTGAAGCCCAATTCTTCGTCTGCTGAATATGGCCTGAAGCATCCTCTGGCCCTTCTTCCAATCAGCCTAGCGTTTGGCATCAGCAATTCACTGCTCGATTTTAAAGATGTGCAGTGAGGTGCCGGCGGGGTTCAGTTCCACGTAGTTTTCGGAGCCGTGCCAGGTGTAGGTGTGGCCGTGCATGAGGTCGTGCACGCGGTAGGGGCGGCTGCCGTCGAGACCGAGGGCAGCGAGATCGACCTGCACGGTGCCGACGACGGTGCCGAAGCCATCCAGGCTGATGACGCAGAGGAGGCGGTTGTGCCGGTCCGGGGTGGCTTTGCTGTAGCAGAGGATCTGGTCGTGGCTGGTGGGGTGGAAGACGAGGTTGTCGTAGAGCTGCATGGCCGGGTTGTCCCGGCGGATGTGGTTTAGGCGGGCGATAAAGCCCTTGATGTTGCCGGGTGCGTCGTGATCGCGCTGGCGCAGCTGGAATTTCTCGGAGTCCAGGTATTCCTCCTTGCCGGGAAGGGGCTGGTTTTCACACAGCTCGTAGCCGCTGTACATGCCCCAGCTGGGCATGAGGGTGGCGGCCAGGGCGGCGCGCAGGCGGAAGACGCTGCTGGGGGCATTTTGCAGGTAGAAGGGCAGGATGTCCGGCGTGTTGGGCCAGAAGTTGCCTCGGTAATACCAGCGCATCTCACCTTGGGTCAGCTCCTTCGCGTAGTCGGTGAGGCCATGCTTGTCCTCGCGCCAAGTGAAGTAGGTGTAGCTCTGGCTGAAGCCCACCTTGCCCAGGGCCTGCATCATCTTGGGCTTGGTGAAGGCCTCGGAGAGGAAGATGACCTCGGGGTGCTTGCGCTGCACGGTGCTGATCAGCTCCTCCCAGAAGGACACGGGCTTGGTGTGCGGGTTGTCCACGCGGAAGATCTTCACGCCTTTGTCCACCCAGAAGAGCACGACGTCGATCAGCTCGCGCCAGAGGTTTTTCCAGTCGGCGCAGTGGAAGTTCAGCGGGTAGATGTCCTGATACTTCTTCGGCGGGTTTTCGGCATAACGAATGCTGCCGTCGGGGCGCTGGTAGAACCAGTCGGGATGGTCTTTGACGTAGGGGTGGTCGGGGGAGCAGTTGATGGCAAAATCCAGCGCGATCTCCAGGCCGCGCTTCTGCGCCTCGCCGACGAGCCAGATGAAGTCCTCCACGGTGCCCAGCGCGGGTTCGACCTCGCGATGACCCCCTGCGGGGCCACCGATGGCCCAGGGGCTGCCGACATCGCCCTCGTAGGTGGTGAGGGTGTTGTTTTTCCCCTTCCGCGCGGTGATGCCGATGGGGTGGATGGGTGGGAAGTAGATGGTGTCAAAGCCCATCGCCTTGGCGTCGTCCAGGCGTGGCAAACAGTCGCGGAAGGTGCTGTGCTTGTCGGCGCGGCCTTCGGCGTTGCGGGGGAAGAATTCATACCAAGCGGAAAAACGGGCGCGCTCGCGCTCGACGATGACTTTCAGCGGCTGGCTGGTGGTGGACAGGCTGCGGTCGGCGTAGGCGTCCATCAGCTCTTGCAGCTCCTCAGAGACGAGCACTTCCAGGATTTCCTCCGGCGGCAGGCTGCACAAGAGGTCGGCCACGTCGTTCAGCTCCTTGGCACACTCGGGCGCTCCGGCGGCACGGGCGCGCTTGGCAGCTTCCCGCAGCAGCTTGGCACCTTCCTGCGCCTCGATGGGCACGTCGGGGTCTTTGGCCTGCACGCGCACGGCGAAGGTCTTTTTCCAGCCTTTGTAGCTGTCAGCCCAGGCCTCAACCACATATTCCCAGCGGCCGATGGATTCAAAGACGCAGGTGCCATGCCAGCGGTCATTGTCCGCCGCGCTCATGGGGGCCTCAAACCAGCGCTTGGAGCCGGCCTGCTTCCATTTTAGCACGGCGGACATGACCACGTGACCGTCGGTGAAAAGGTCGCACCACACCTCCAGCGGCTCGCCCGTGATGCGCTTGACGGGGTGGCGTCCACCCTCCAGGCAGGGGTAGAAGTTTTCGATGACGACGGTGGGAGCGTGGGCGGCGGCAGGCATGGGGATCGGGAAACGGAGCGCATCCATGGCACGGGAAGCTGGCGGCTTCAGCAAGGAAAAGCGCCGCTGGACATTCCATCACAGATTTGTGATACTTTTCCGCATCATGAAAACCGCCACCGTCCGCGACCTGCGCTACGACTTCCCCAAGATCGAGGCCTGGCTGGCCAGCGGCCAGGAGATCCAGATCACGAAGCACAATAAGCCCATCGCCACGCTGACCAAGCCCAAGGCCGCCCCGCCCGCTAGGCCGCTCGTTCTGCCGGACTTTGAGGCAAGGATTCGCAAAATCTGGGGTGACCGCTGCTTTACCGCCCAGGAGGTCGAGGAAATGCGGGCTTTGGAGACGGGCGAGCCATGAACACCTACCCTGACACCAGTTTCTTGTGCTCTCTCTATCGCCGCCAGGAGCACACGGCGGCTGCGATTGCTTTTCGGCACACGCTCAAGCAGCCGCTCCATGCCTCGCCCTTGCTGGAGTTTGAATTCCGCCAGGCCATCCGCCTGCAGGTCTGGCTGCATGGCCAGGACAAAACCAAGGGCTACGGCCAGCACGAGGCCGACCAGATGCTGGCGGACTGGGAGGCCGACCTGTCCTCGGGCATCGTCCAGATCGTTGCCGTGGACCACGATGCGGTGCTGCGCATGGCGGAGTTCCTTTCCAGCAGCCACGCCGTGAAAGGCGGCCACCGCACCCTGGACATCCTGCACGTCGCCACCGCCAAGCACTTGGCCGTCAGGGATTTCCTGACCTTCGATGCCCGACAGAGGAAGCTCGCCAGGGCCATCGGCCTGCGCACACCGCTCTGACACGGCGCGAAACGTGGCCTTGTCCTGCGGCGTTCTTTGCGGGTAGCATCCTTTCCATCGCATGAAAATCCCCCGCACTGCCCTTCTCAGTCTGCTTTTCGTCAGCCACTCCAGCGCCGCTAGCCTCGAACAGCCCCTCGCAGCCCTGCGTGCGGTGCAAAAGGAGGGCGAAGGCAATGAAAAAGCCACCGCCGCCTGGCAGCAGATCGCCAAAGCCGATCCAGCCACGCTGCCCGAGATCCTCGCGGCCATGAACGGGGCCAATCCTCTCGCCGAAAACTGGCTGCGTGCGGCCATCGGAGTTGTCGCCGACCAGGCCATCGCTGCGAAAAAGCTGCCGGTCGAGGCCGTGCAGGCCTTCCTCATGGACACGAAGAACAGCGCCGCGCCTCGCGTCGTCGCCTTCGATCTCATTCAGCGCGCGAAACCTGAACTGGCGGAGAAAATCACCCCCCAGCTCCTCGAAGACCCCAGCAGCGAACTCCGCCGCCATCCTGTGTCGAAGCTCACCAGCGCTGGCGATGAAGCGCTAGCGCAGGGCAAGAAGGACGCCGCTTTGACCGCCTTCCAGCAGGCCATGAAGGGCGCGCGCGATGAAGACCAGATCAAGGATCTCGCAAAGAAGCTAAAGGACCTCGGCAGCCCCGTCGATCTGCCCACGCACTTCGGTTTCGTACGCAGCTGGAAGCTCATCGCCCCCTTCACGAACGTCGAGCGCAAGGGCTTCGACACCGTCTTCCCACCCGAAGAGAAGATCGACCTCACCGCCACCTACCCCGGCAAAAACACCGAAGCCAAATGGATCGACTACACCAGCACCGACGAGTACGGCCAGATCGACTTCAACAAGCCCTACACCATGCTCAAGGAGGTCACTGGCTACGCCTACACTGAGTTTGAGTCCGGCGAAGAGCGCGAAGCCCAGATCCGCCTTGGCTGCAAAAACGGCTGGAAAGTCTGGCTCAACGGTCAGCTCATCTTCGCCCGCGATGAATACCATCGCGGCGCCAAGCTCGACCAATACAAGCTCCCCGTGAAGCTTCAGAAGGGCAAAAACAAGATCCTCGTCAAATGCTGCCAGAACGAGCAAACCGAAACCTGGACCGTCGAGTGGCAGTTCCAGCTCCGCATCTGCGATGAAACGGGAACGGCGATTTTGGCGAAGAAGTGATTCGTGGCCCCCACCCGCGACGTGATCCGCGATGCCACCCAGCTCCGCCTGGCTCAGGTGATGCGTCAGTCAAGCTCCTGAACGGCATCACGCGCGCCGTGCAGGATTCGGACGATTTCCAAAGTCTCCGCGCGACGATAAACGATCAGGTAGTTTTTCCTGACCGTGTAGAACCATAGATCATGGACGGTCAGATCACGACGCCGGTGTCCGAGCGACGGCAGCTTTGCCAGCCTCCGCACTTCGCCGCGGATGGCCTCTTCCAGCTTGTCGGCGGCCACTGGGTCGTTCTCCGCGACATAGACCCAGATTTCTTGCAGGTCATCCTGTGCCGCGCGGCTGTAAACCGCCCTCATGCCCCTGAGCGCCAACGGCTCTTGAATGCCTCCATCTCGCGCCTGGACTCCGCTTCCGTCAAAGTATGACCCGCGTCCAGGTCATGCAGTCCTTCCTCGATTTTCGCGGCTACCGATTGCTTCCAATGCTCCTGACGCTTGAGCAGGCCCAGCGACTCCGCGACCACCTCCTCCGCACTTCCATAAACCCCTGAGGCGACCTTCTGGCTAATGAAGGCTTCAAAAGCGGCGGGCAGGGTGATGGTCATGACCGGATAGTCCTCACCCTGGCCATCATTGTCAAATTTGATTCAGGAGGCCAGGCCGCCATCAAGGTAGATTTGAACAGGATCATGCGTTACCATCCATCCATGGATTCGACGCTTTCCCTGTTGTCACTACGGGCTCTGCCGCCAGCTTCAACGGTGCTTTTCGTCTACTTTCGCAGCTTCACATTTTCGATGAGAACGCCACGGCGATTTTGGCAAAGAACTAGCAGCTAAACACTTTTAATAACCAGCATGTGTGACGATAACAAAACGCGAGAAGCACTGAGACAAGAAACTCTTTGTTGTATGTATTCAGCGCTTGTCAGCAAGCGATTGGCTTATGACCAAATGTTGTGGCAAGTGCCTATTATCTCCCTAACTGCACAAGCATTCCTTCTGGATATAGCATTTGCCAGCGCCGACGAACGTAGTGACTTCTACAGGGTCCTTTCTGGCTTAGCTTCTGCTGGAATTGGTTTCGCTTCTCTACAGCTTTTTTGTCGGCATTCCGCCCTTGAGCGACAGACTTCTGATTCGCTAAACAAGATTGAAACGCAAATTTTCAAGGACCCACTTTTCCCAGATGGCATTCACCGCAAACCAGACGAAATACCATTCGAAGATAGTAATTGGGGCATAGCTTGCCAAAGATCGAAACCAATTTGGAAGGTTGTTTTATTCTTGATCAGTCTCTGCGGACTTTTTCCTTTTTTGGCTAAGTTTTGCCTTTGTTTACCTCGATAAGGGCATTTTCAAACTTTAATCGGATTTTTGCTATTTATGAAACCTGCTTCCTGCCTCCTTTCTTCATTCGCTATTCTGCATTCGTCATTGGTGGCCGATTGGCCGCAGTTCCGTAGCCCGAATGCTTCCGCTGTTTCCACCGAAGCCACGGCTCCAGGGCCGAAGGTCGCCATCGACTGGAAGGTGGAGCTGCCAGGGCGTGGGTTGAGCAGTCTGGGTAGATGAAGGATCTCACGATGATTAGTTTGGGCTATTTCAGCATCGTGTTCAGGACGAAGTCGAAAATCCTCTCACCGCGCTGCCGGATCAGCTCCGCCCACTTCTCGGAGGTTTTCCAGTCTTCTCGACGGCTCTCGTGCTCCGCATAGGAGCCACCTTGGCAGATGTGGGTGTAGCTTTTCTCGGCAGGATGTTCGTTGCCGAGGGCAGAGTTTTGTTCCCGGGTTACCAGAAGCAAATTTCCAAGGCCATTGATGAATGCCCCCACCTCAGGCCTGCGCTCGCGGCGATGTTTTTCACGCTGTTCTGGTGACTCGAATTGCTTTGGCGGGAAGTCTTTTTCCTCGATCCATTTCCAGTCCCATTCCTGAGGCAGAATGTGCTCGACGGAGATGCTCTCCTTCATGACTCGCCGGATATCTGCCCCCTGATCGATCTCATACTTGTAAAGGGCATATATAACTTTGTTGCGCCAACCGTTGAAAGCTGAGTTCAAAAACCATGGCTTGCCGTTCAAGAGATCATCTCGAACCACCTTTTGGAGGTCGCCTTCCGTCTTATCCTTACGGAAGCCTTCTCTGACTTTGATTTCGATTTTTTCGGCGATGGACGCTTCTCGTCGATCAAACTTCGAAAACAGGCCCGGGAAGTCGTCTCTCGTGCCTTTCAGGTTATGGTAGCGGGTGTGAAAGTCGTGGGTGAAGAGCAGTTTTTCCCAGAGACGAAGGGTGGCAGGTGATACTGTGCCATCAGCTTTCCCATCCGCAGATTCAAGCCGACGGCAAACCAGGAGAAAGAACTCACAACTGAGGCCGCGGTGCAGGATCATCACATCCCCCACCAGTTTTTCAGAATGATCCCACTGCGGCAGTGCATCACAGAGGAATTGCACAGACTTCCTGAGCTCGCGTGCCAGCACGAGCGCATAAGTAGCGCTTAGCTTTTTCGTGATGTAGCTGATCAAATCATCAGCGCTGGCATTCCTTGGCGGTTGATTCATCGCATCGCCGCCCTGCTTTCCAGCGTCGTCCACCACACGCAGATGATGAGTTAAAATTTCTTTGATGGACATCTGTCCTCGAAAGCTGGAGACGATCAGTCTTTCCTCATAGGCATGGATGATGGCAAATTCTGCCTGGATGGCTTGGATGTCCTTCTCTCGCTGTGACCCGCCTGCATCATAGACCGCCTTCATTAGCTTGGCTTTGACCACCTCGATCAGTTTCAGCGGCACGCCCCGAGTATTGTGCATCTCGAAGATGTTTACGGCGACCGTCTTGTCCTTGGCGACATGGCAGGAACACAGCGCGCTGGAGAGCATCTGGACATAGTCGGGTATCCGACATGTCTCCAGCACCTGCTTCTCAAAGGCACGATGAAAATTCCACATGGCCAGGGCCAGCCTGCGCTGGGAGTGAGTGTAGGTATTTGCATCAAGCTGGAGAGCTTTCAGGATGGCATCGTCCTCCGGTTCTGCCTTGCCTTCGCGTTCCAGCAGGGCCGCAGCCCATTTCCGCAGATTGAGCAAGGCTGCTTGGTCATACCCCACCGTTTCAAAACGATCACAGAGGCTAAAGAGGCCATGCGTGCATAACTCTGGCTTTAGCATCTGGCATACATGGAGGAACAAAACCAGAGTGGTAAGCCTCTGCTGACCATCCACCAGCTCCACTGCATAGGCCGTGTCCTCCACGATGAAGTGCCCGAAGTAGTACCCGCCCCCTTTGTTTTGATCGATGAGATCGCCAATGAACAACTCAATCTGCTTGCTCTCCCAGGAATAGGCACGCTGATAGTCGGGAACCTTGATTTGGCGGCCTCGAAAGCGGTCGATAAAAGTGGCTTCGAAGGTATGTGGATCGTTAGATGAGTTCATGACTGGTTGGCTTCTTGTGCGTGCGTTTTGGGCTTGGGATTAAAGGAAATCAAATGTCTGGTGCGGGCGCTAATGGAGGCACTGCTGCCAGGCCGCAGGCCACCATCACTCTCCCCGCCGCGATGGCATCCGACTGAGCGTGGTGGTGGTTCAGTTCGATGCCGAGATAGGCAGCGAGTGTGCTGAGCTTATGGTTGGGGAGGTCGGGCCAGGTTTGGCGGGCGAGGTGCAGGGTGCATTGATGCTGGAAGGGCGGCGCGCTGACCTCGAAATGCTCCAGCAGGGCGTGCAAGACTCGCAGATCAAAGCTGGCATGGTGGGCGACGACGAGGTCGGCGCTGGCGAGGTGGGTGATGACTTCGGGGGCGATGCTGCTGAACTCGGGCTTGTCGCGCACGTCGAACCAGGAGATGCCGTGGACGTCCTTGGTCCATTCTTCTTTGAACCAGCCGTGGCCTTTGGGAGGCTTGATGAGCCAGTAGTGGGATGTGACTAACTCGTGATCTTCAAAAATGGCCAGACCAAGAGCACAAGCGCTCAAAGGGCTGTGATTGGCGGTTTCAAAGTCGATGGCGACGATTTTCATGGGCTGTAGTAGTCGGAGCATTCCTGCTCCGTGGGAGGAGTGGCGGGCCAGGAATGGCCCGGTTACGCAGTAAAGCCGATAGCTCGGCTGGATCGTGGTGCGGGGATGTCTTCGGCGTAGATGTCGGCGAGGGCGTAGTCACCGGGACCTGGAAGTGTTTTCTCCAAGTGAGTGGCGAGCTTCACGGCATCATCATAAGCAAGACGATCAAAGAGACGGTGGGCCAGCAGGCGACCAGGACGCAAGAGGGCGGGGTCGATCTCATTCGCATGGCAGTTGATGGTGCAGATGATCTGGAGGCGGAGGAAGTCCGCCAACATGCCGTCTGACAAATTCAGGATGGCGCTGACTTGATCGCGATTGTCTGAGGCTCGGGGCAGGAGAGCGGCATCCGAGTCTTCCAGCACGACGACAAAGTTTTCCTCCTGATGGCGGCGGCGTTGATCCGCCCAAAAGCCGACAAACTCGGGATTGGAGAGAACGGCAAGAGAACCATTGGGGATGAAGTAGAAACGGTGCGTGCTGGTCAGCTCGCCCATGAGATGCCGCAGGTAGGAGGTCTTGCCGGTGCCGGGTGGACCTTCGAGCAGGGACAGGCCGTGTTTGTGCTTTCGCAGCAGGGCTAGGTATTTTTGATGCCATCTGACAAACCCAGGACCGTAATGGAGTTCGAGTGTCGTTTCATCAAGCAGGGTGTCTTTGGAAAGTGGGACGACCTGCGTGTTGATGTCACGTCCGATACGAATCAGGCGATAGCTTCCGCCCTGGGGCTCTGGCGGAAGCAGGCAATCCCCATGAAACTGCTGGACCAAACGCCTCGCTTCATCAGCCGTTTCTGCGCAGGCGATGATGCGGGATTCGTCTGCATACACAAAAGCGCAGGGGCCGAGACGAAAGGTGAGGTCATCCCAAAAGAGGTTTTCTTCTTTGGGTTGAAAACGCTGAATGGACCGAAACAGGTGCTGCGAGTGAATGGAGAGCAGCTTCAGGAGATCATAGCGCCCATCCATGCGGCACTGGTGCATGGGGCCTCCTCCAAAGGCTGCTAAAACAGGACCATGTGGGCGATCATGTTGTGGGTTGAAAGCTCCCGCTTCCGCCATTTCGCAAACAAGTTGAGCAGGCTGAATCTGGGATTGGCTAACGTGGGCAGCCTGGTCAGGTTCGTCATCGGTGAGCTTGGCAGTGGTGAATCGCATGGCCACCCGATGCGATCATCCAACGCAGGATGAAAGGGAGACGATTGTCCTCATTCGTTGTCCTGTTTGCTCGGAAACTCTTGGCGAAGCCGGGAAAGACGGCGCGGGCTGGTGCCATCTGCCAAGCCGAGTCCCTGGCAAAGAAAGCGATGTTTTGCCTCGCCTCTGAGTCGGCGCGTTTTGGCTTCGGCATCTAGCTTGTGCAGCTTCTCCGCCTGTGCCATGCGCACCGCCAGCCCTTCTGCCAAGGCGGCACCCTGGCGCTTGGGGACACGAGTTCGGTGAAGCTTGGTGATGGCGTCCCAGCGAATGTCCCGCTTGGGATCAAAGGACCAGTAGGCGGGGATGTGGATGAGGGTGCCATGCGGGGTGATGTTGACGGCCAGCTTCAGAAGCAGCGGAGCATCATGCTGCATGCCATAGAGGTGCCAGCGAAGGCAAAAGGCATCAAACGCAGCACGAAAGGCATCCGCAGGGCAGTCCATCTGGAGGTTAAAGATGGGGCGCAGATTGCGCTCAGCATTCATGGTGCGGCGGATGACGCCTTTGTGATCCTGATAAGAAGCGAGATCAAAGGTGTGACGGAGGCTTTGCCACTGCTTTTGGAATTCGGGGTCAGCGTGGAGGGCCAGTTCAGCTTGATCAAACTTGGCCTGAGCATGGGTGACGTTTTCATAGCTGCCGGCCTGCACCTGATGTTCATGCATAGCCACCACATCACAGACTTTTTCGTCTGGCGGCGGGGGCAGGAGTTCCAAAGTAACTCGGTAGGAAGAGGGCAGCGGACTATTTTTCTGCCAGAGCATGAGGCAGGCTTCCGTGAAGTGAGTGATGTTGAAAGGCCAGAGTGAAATGGGTACAAGCAGCCAGTGGCGTAAAAGGTCCAAGTGCGCCGCATCCGCGAAGCGAGGCTTGGCTAGGAAGGCATGGCAACGCCGCAGAACTGGCTCGATCCACTCCGAAGCATGGTAGGCGCGACGGCTGAGCTGTTCCAGGTCCTGTGTGAGTGGGGTGCTTTTGCGTGGTGTAGGCATTGGATCAAAGTGGAAATTTCAATGCATAGCGTCAGAAGCTAAAACTTCAGAGTGTTCATGCATGAGCATGGCGTTCTATGCTGTGTCATTGTTTCCATGAAACCCGCCCTCTCTCTCCTTTCCTCTCTTGCCCTTTTACATTCGTCCTTCGCCGCTGACTGGCCGCAGTTCCGTGGCCCGAATGCTTCCGCTGTTTCCACGGAGGCGACGGCTCCGGGGCCGAAGGTCGCCATCGACTGGAAGGTGGAGTTGCCGGGGCGTGGGTTGAGCAGCCCGATCGTGGTGGGAGACAAGGTCTTCGTCACCTGCTCCAGCGGGCCGGATCAGGCGAACCTGCATGTGTTTTGCTTCAGCGCTGCCGATGGCAAGAAGCTCTGGGAGCGCGTGATGAAGGCCACGGGCCGCACGATGGCGCACAACAAGACCAGCGTGGCCGCGCCGACACCTTGCAGCGATGGCGAGCGCGTCTTTGCGCTGTATTCCTCGAACGATCTCTTCGCCTTCGACCTCGCGGGTAACCTGCTTTGGCTGCGCGGGCTGACCTTTGATTATGCCAATGCCAGCAACAGCCTTGGCATGTCCTCATCCCCCGTCGTCGTGGGTGACACGCTCGTGGTGCAGGCGGAGAACGACAGCGAGTCCATCGCCGTCGGCATCGACGTCGCCACGGGCAAGAACCGCTGGAAGAAGGAGCGCCCGAAAGCCGCGAACTGGACCAGCGCTGTGGTCTTCAAAGGCGCGGTCGCTTTGCAGTCGAGCAAAGGTCTCACCGGCGTGAACCCACGCACTGGCGAGATCGAGTGGGACTACACCGACGGTGCTGCCACCATCCCCAGCTCCGCCGTGACCGAAAATGCGATCTATGTGCCCTCCAACGGCGTCACCGCTTTGACCCCCGAGAAAGGCGCTGTCTCCCAACTCTGGCGCGCTAGCGGCCTGAAGCCCGGCACCGGCAGCCCGCTCGTGCTTGGCGATTCGCTCTTCGTGCTCAACGGAGCTGGCGTGCTCGTGAAAGCCAGCCTCGCCAACGGAGACGAAGCCTGGAAACTGCGCCTCAAAGGCCCGATGAGCGGCTCCCCCGTCGCCGCTGGCCAATACATCTACATCGCCAGCGAGCGCGGCGACTTCCAGGTTGTCGATACCACCGCCAAAGAAGGCGAAGTCATCCACAGCGTCGAGCTGAAGGAGACCGTGCTCTGCACGCCTGCGATCAGCAATGGCGCGGTGTATGTGCGCAGCGACAAGACGCTGTGGAAGCTGAAGTGACGCCAACAGCTCAGGCCAGCCCGCGCGACCTCATGGCCGCCAGGGTCCAGTCATACTCCTTCACCAGCTGATCCACCACGTCGCCCGCGCGCAGCTCGGGCGGCAGCACCTCCCAGGTGTAGGTTTCCATCTCGATGTGCTGGCACCTGCCGGGATTTTGGGAAAGCCAGTCCATCGCGCCAAGCAGGTGGTCCTGGGTGCTTTCAAAGCCATCCCAGGGTGGTGCATGGAGGGGAATGTGGAAGTGCACGCGCCATTCTTCGCCCAGAGATTCCGGCGGCGTGGTGGCGGCAAAGTGGAGCGCGTCCGGCAGGTCCTTGAACCGGCGCAGCGGCGTCATCTCGCCAAAGCTGGCGATGACTTGATGGAAATACACCGGCTCATCAAAGGAGCGCAGCCTGGCCACCATGTCCGGCGTGGGCTTCAGCCGCAGGGCGGAGCTGAAGTGCAGCTTGCTGATGCGGATGCCCGCCTCGGTCAGCCGGGTCAGCGAGCGCTGCGCGTCCTCGTATTCGATGGCGAGGTGGCAGGTGTCGTAGTTCAGCCCGACGAAGCGGAAGAAGTCCTTGTCTCTCGGGTTTCGGTCAAAGTAGTGGGCGAAGAATTTCAGTGACTCGCCCGTGGTTTCGAAAAGGCCGAGCGGCTCCGGCTCGAAGCCGAGGTGAAGGTCATGCCCGGAGGCTTCGCTGACCTTTTGAATATGCTCGCGGCAGAGGCGCACGTTTTGAAAGATGGCCTCCATCTCCTCCCTGCCGATGGGGAAGGTCTTGTGCGAGCCCGGCAGGGTGCTGACGCTGCCGCCCACGCCAGACGGCAGCAGCTTTGCCAGCAGATCAAAGAGCAGGCAGGTGTAGTCCAGCCGCTCGCGCGTGCTCCAGTCCGGCTGGAAGACCTGCTCCTTCACCCGTGTGCCGTGAAACGAGCCGTAGGGGAACCCATTGATCGTGAAAACGTAGCAGTTCTCCTTTTCCAGCCAGCGCTGGAACTCCAGCAGCCGTGTGGGCTGGCTCAGCTCCGCCGCAGCTTGCGCGCCCAGACGGAGGCCGATGCCATAGGGCTTGCCACCGCTGACGCGCTCTTTGACGCGCAGCGTATGCTCACGCAGCCCGCGCCAGGTTTCCTCCCAGGTTTCGCCACGGTGGATGTTGGTGCAGTAGCCGAGATGGATGCCGTGTTGCAGCTGCATGGGGGAAGGGAAACGGTAAGTGGGTGGGAAAGACCCGATGATAAGCACTGGATAGAAGCCACTGTCACCATGATTTCAGAATCACGCACTCGTCTGTGAATGCAGCTTTTTCTCACCAGCCAAGTCCGCCTGATTCGAAAGCAATTCATCACTCTTGCCTTAAAAATGCCATGCAAGAATGGGGCGACCTATTCGCGCCAGATTTCCGAGCTGAAAAACTGAGTTATTGCACTGATCATCAATAAATTGAGATTGAGACACTACTTTTTGCCTGGCATCTTTTTTTTCTTATTTGTTCTGGAAGCGCCTTGCGCAAGGGTTGCAAATCTCTCGCTACCAAGAGCCATGAAAAGCAAGTTTATTGTAACTTTAATCTTATTTGCGATCACCTTCTTTGCCTGGATGGCTACTGAAGACCCGCAGAAATCCAAGCTGTCAGACGATGGTGTTAACCCCGAAAAACGGCGAACGGCGGAGGCTTTAAATAGCAATTATAAAAACTCACCTGCCTTTGATGCTAATAAAAGTGTCGGAAGATATGATGCCCCCATAACTTTTTACGGACTCGTCCTTGACCAGCGAGGTAACCCGATTCCTGACGCTGTGATTGCATATCAAGCACATAACAGTCCCACCTCGACCGGGGCCAAAAACGAGCTGCTGTCAGCGGAAGATGGCCGTTTCTCGATAGTTGGAGAAAGAGGTCTCTCACTTTATGTCTCAGTGTCGAAAATCGGCTACCGTCCGTTTCAGGATGAGGCTTCTCGCTCAAAGACAGCGCGTTCATTTGGTTTTGGTGTAAACCTTGGCGGCGGGACACACAAGCCCGATCAAGCCAAACCTGAAATCTTCGAACTTCAGAAGATCGGAAAACTGGAACCACTTGTCGTATTGCCGGAGCGGGACTTTCGCATCCCATCCGATGGAACGGTGAGGTCGTTCAGCCTCCATCCCGACAGGGCCAATGAATACATGGTCCAGTTCCTTTGTATGAGTGAGGCCAGTAAAGCAGAACTTAATCAACCTTACAACTGGAGATGCGAGCTAACAGTGCAAGGCGGCGGAGTTTTCGAAGCAAAAGGCATAGACGACTTTGAAGCTCCCGAGGATAGATATAAGCCAATTGATATTGTTACCATGACAGACAAGATATCAAGGTCTAAATGGAAGGATCGATTCCAAAAGTATTACTTTATCAAGTTTGATGACGGCGTCTTTGCGCGCCTGTCAGTTCGAATGTATGCCGGGAAAAATCCAAGTATTGTGGTTCAATCTTGGCTGAATCCTAAACCTGGTTCTCGCAATCTTGAACCGACCCATGAAAGGGAAAAGAGTCAGTAGCTACCCAAAAAAGATGCCTAGCATGAATGGCACGACCCATTCACGCCAGACTTCCGAGACGAAAAAATGATTTATTGCATTGATCATCAATGAATTGAGATTGTGATCTTACTTTTTGCCTGGCATCTTTTTATAAATCATAAGTCTGCCGTCGGCTACTCCTACACCCCCGAAGGCCGCCTAGCCCGCCTCACCTATCCCGACGCCACCACCGTCAGCTACGAATACAACGCCCGCGGCGAACTCGCCCGCGTCTTGGATTCCGGCTCTCCGCTCTAAAAAGATGCCAGGCAAACAGAACGCGAATGAGCCCCATTTTTGATCAAATTTTAGCCGCATGAAAGTCGCTCAAGCCTTTGACAATCAACTCGATCCACTGGAAGAACAAGTTTCTCG
>JAIXSY010000059.1 GCA_027484445.1 Verrucomicrobiaceae bacterium | reverse complement strand
GCACGCACGCCCGAAGAACTCGATGAAGCCATCAGCAAAGCGTTCTCAAAAATCACAGCCAAAGATGCGATGGGTTATTTTGCCTCTTGCGGTTATAGTATTATTTAAAATGCTCTAAGCGGAAAGAGGGTGCGTTGGTTCATTTGCCCGCGACAGGCGCGGTCACTGCACCTGCGGGCACTTTTGCCGTGGGAACGAGCTTCCACAGTGCACCGCGCTCGCTGGTGTAGGGGTCCACCGGGCCGCCGTAGTTCGCAGTCGCATGGGTCACGTAGATGCTGCCATCGGGGCCAGTGCCACTGCCCGTAGGGCGGATGCCATCGGCCAGATCCATCAACTCCTGCATTTGCCATTTGCCACCGTCTTGCTTCATGCCCCAGACCTTGCCGCTGCCCCAGTCAGCGCAGAAATAGACGCCATCGAGCTCGGGATAATCCTTCCCACGATAGACACCCAGATTGATCACGCAGATGCCTTGATCCACGTGGCTGTATTCGGCGATGGGCTGCACCCCCACCTTGGGGTAGTTCTCTGGATCACTGGCGGTTTCGGTGCCATCAGGATTCTTTTTCAAAATCATGGGGAATGGATGACTTCCGCACATGAACTTCCAGCCGTAGTTTTCTCCACCTTTGCTGCTCGCTGGCTGGAAATTCACCTCTTCCCAGTGATTTTGGCCAATGTCAGCAATGTAAAGATCCCCAGTCTTCGAATCAAAGCTGAAGGTCCATGGGTTGCGCAATCCGTAGGCCCAGATTTCGGGCTTTGCCTTTGGATGCACTTTGGAAAAGGCCTCTTCACTCACGCCGAAAAGGGTCATCTGCTGAAGGGGCGTGATGAAGGGGTTGTCCTTGGGCACCCCGTAGGCTCGATCCACTGAAGATTGGTTCACGTCGATGCGCAGCATTTTGCCCAACCAAGTGTGCAGATCCTGACCCGCATGGATGACATCGCCCTCCCAGCCCCCATCGCCGACACCGATGTAAAGGTAGCCGTCTGGTCCAAAGGCGATTTGGCCGCCATGGTGATTGCAGTAGGGGAAGTCGATCTGCATCAGAATGCGCACGCTTTCGGGGTCCAGGCGGTCGGGGTTGGCCTTGTCAACCGTGTATTCGGCGATCATGGTGGCACCGTTGAACCAGAGGTCGGCGTAGGCCACATAAACCTTGCCGTTTTGGGTAAAGTTTGGGTGAAAGGCCATGCTGAACATGCCCAACTCCAAGAAAGACGAGATGGTCTTGTCCTTCAGATCGAGGAAAGGGCGACGAAGCTTTTTGCCATTTTTGATCACCTGAATCACCCCCGGACGCTCCACCACGAAGACGCGACCGCTTCCATCGTTTGGTGCCGCCACACTGACAGGGTCCACGAGGTCATCCGCCACTTTGACCAGACTGACAGCCACCTTCCCTGGCAACTGACCTCCGGGCTGGGCGGGTTTATCTTCGGCATGAAGGGCGGTGCCGGGCAGCAGCGCCATGAGCGTGAGGAGGCTGAACGTGAGTTTCATAAGTGAGGTTGGTGCCTGGGGAATTCCCCAAAAACAGCATAAGGCTAGCGATTCATGCCCATGCCTGACAAGCCTGATCCGCATCCTCCAGGTCGATGCCTGTTCCTGACAAATCGGCCCCGCAGTTGTAGAAAGCCGACAGGATGCTCAGGCCTCGATTTCCAGGCAGGCTAGGGTCTCCACGTGCAGCGTTTGCGGAAAGAAATCGTAGGGTTGCAGGCGACACACCTGATAGCCGTGCTGGGTCAACAGATGAAGATCACGCGCCAAGGTGCCAGGGCTACAGGAAAGATAGGCGAGGCGCGTCGGGCGCAGCTCCGTCGCCAACCAGTGACTGATCTCAGGCTCTATTCCCAGGCGCGGTGGATTTAGGTAAACCCGCAAACGCCGCCCCGTCTGACCCGCTGCCCAGGCCCGTAACTGCGGCAGCCGACTGGCGCAGTAGCCGACCAGCACCTCCGCGCCGGGGGCGTTGCGCCGCGCGGCCTCTACCGTCTCGGGCGTGGATTCGACACCGAGCGTAGGCAGGCCGAGCTCTCGCCAGAGACGCAAGGTGCTGCCTATGCCGCAGTAGAGATCGATGACTGCATCACCTGCCTGCGGTTGCAGCCATCGCACCGCCTCTTCGACCGAGGCTTGGTGCAGCTCAGGCAGTGCCTGCTGAAAAGCGGTCGGCCCATGCCAGAGACCACACTCGTCCTGAACCCAAGACGGCCCTTGAAGGCAAAACCAGCCCCTTTTGGCAAAGAGCCGACGCCCTGCCGCAGGATGGGCATGCAGCCAAAGGGCTGCTACCGCCGGATGCCGAGCAAGCACGGGCTGAATCAGGCTTTGCAGCTCTCGGGCTAGGCTGACCGCGCGCTCAGGCATCACTTTGACCACCAGCGTGGTCAGGCGACCGGCCTGCACGAGGTAACGCAGCGGCAAGAGGGGCGGCCCCGGCAAAACCGACAAGAGGTCTGCAAAAAAGGCATTCAGCCACGGCGCATGAATCGGACACTGCGGCAGAGCTAGAAAATCACCTCGGGGTTCCATGCCCCAGGCCCAGGCTCCCTCGATCCATTGGGTGGAAAGGCGCACGCGCGTCCGGTAGCCCCAGCGCCGTGCAGGTTCCGGTTGGCGCAGCGGGTGAAGCACATGCCGCCAGGGATGCAGGGTTTGAGCTAGGAACTGCTCCTTTTGTATGGCACTGGCCTCAGCTTTCCAGCGCCGATGCGCACAGGCCCGGCAACTGGCCACGCATCCCACAGGCAAGGGCAATTCAGACGACATGAGTCAAAAACTCAGGGGCGCAGGTGCATCAGTAGATCCGCCACATCCTGCGGCGTCAGGGCTGCTTCCAGTCCCTCGGGCATCAGTGACATGGCGAGGGTTCGCGTGGAGCGAATCTCAGCGCGCGGGATGGGCAGATCCAATCCACCTGGCATCCTGAGCGTGACACTGGTCGGCGTCTCTGCCACCAGCAGCCCGGCCAGGGCTGTGCCATCCTGCCGCGTGACCTGAGTGGTCGCGTGGCGCAGTTCGACGGCGCGGTTGGGATCAAAAAGCGCCTCCAGGAGCTGCTCCACAGGTTTAGAAGCCACCGTGGCCAAGTCAGGGCCGACCTCCACGCCCACGTCCCGCAGGCGGTGGCAGGCCATGCATGTGCGAGCAAAGACCTGTCTGCCGCGCTCTGCATCACCACGCACGGCAGACAATTGCGAAAGGTAACGGCGCACGACCTTTTGCCGGTCGGCACTGGCTTTCCCCAAAACGGGCAAAAGAGCCACTGGCTGGGCCTCTGCTTGCCGCGGAAACCAAGAGGCCAGTTCGTCTGGATGAATGTCATCCCCTCCCGCTGCCACCAAGGCCGCACCCCGCACCTGGGGAAAACTCACACGGATCAGCTCATGCAGCACAGGGCGATGCTGCTCATCCAGCAGTGCAGCCGTCCAGACTGCCTGGAGTCTGACGGGCAGCGGCTGAATGGAATCTTTCCCCAGGGCCAACAACGCTGCGACTGGAGCACTGTCCTTTTTCTCCAAAAGCACGCGCTGCGCCGTGTCACGCCGCCAGCGAATCATCGAGCGCATCTCGGCCACGAGATCGCCCGCCAAGGCAGGGGCCTCTCGCTTCAGTCCAGGCCAAGTCACACGATAGATGCGGCCACGATCCTCCCCTGCCCTGAGATCAAGACCGCGAGTGATTTCTGCCGGAATCCACTCGGGGTGCTCCAAAACTTGGCGATACATGTCCACGAGGTAAAAAGCACCGTCGGGTCCCTGACGCATCTGCGTCGGGCGAAAGTGATTGTCTTCGCTCGCGATCAATTCACTCGTCGATTCCTGCGGATGACGGCGGCTCGTGATGGGTAGCTGCGTCAAATCCAGCGATTCCCGATGCACCAGATTGTTTGCAGGCTCGCAGATCAGGAGGCTGGACTCTCGGCCATCGAACCAAGGCATGGGAGAGCAGCCTGAGGTGAGCGTGCGTGTGGCCGAGGCCCAGTTGAACCGGCGCAGCTCGGGGCTGATGGGGTAAAGCGATTTGTCCTCTTGGGTGACGCGCCGCAGGGCCGTAGCCACACGGTCGGGATGCGCCTCCAGCCAGCGCATCGGCAGGAAGTAATGCCAAGCCAGCGTGCTGTTGTTATTGCCAAACCAATTGCCAAAATCATCGCGCCAACGCCCATACTGCGTGCGGCCAGCCTCGAGTTCGATCCGCCCTGAGTCGGGGTGAAAGCGGAAGTCGTTGGTGCCCAGCCTCACCTTTTGCCCCGTGCGCACCGCTGTCACCTCTCCGCCGCTGTCGCCATTGGCCCCATAGAGCCAGCCATCCAGCCCCCAGCAGAACCCATTCACCAAATGCTGTGGATTTCCTGCGGTGAAGCCACGCAACCAGGGCTCGACACGATCGCAACGCTCATCGCCATCAGTATCCATCGCGTAGATCACATCGGGAATGGCCGAGACAAACACTCCGCCGCGCGAGCAAGCCAAGCCGGTGGGATGATGCAGTCCGCTGAGGAACAAGCTGGCGCGGTCGTAGTCGCCATCACCATCCGTGTCGGTCAGGATTTTCACCCGACCCATCTGAAGCTCGGAGACGCGCTCCTGGCCCACTTTGCCGTCCTGAGTCTTTTCGCCAGCAGCGAAAGGATAGTCGCCCATTTCCACGACCCAGGCGCGCCCTTTTTCATCCCAGTCGATGAACACCGGGTCCTGCACGAGCGGCTCGGCCGCAGCAAGGGAAACCGACCAGCCTGGCTGGACATGCATTTTTTTCAGCGATTCCTCCGGGCTCAGCAGGGGCGGAGCTGGCACACGCAGCAGCTCCTGCCGACTCAGCCGCTGGCCATCCGCCGAGATCAGCCAGCCCTTCTCAAAGCGGCCACCATTTAGCAAGGGCAGACTGTGGGCATCGCCGGGTTTGCCTTCGCGCAGCACCTGGGACCAGCCGCGCTGCCATTGCAGATGCTTCTTCTCTAGAGGATTGAAAAGGAAAACGCCATAGCCTCGGTCATTCGAAACGATCAGATCCACCTGTCCATCTTCATTGAGGTCTGCCCAGATCACACCTCCGTGTTGGGCGATGTCCGGCAGAGGCGCGATTTTCTCCGCCTCCTCCAGCGTCATCCCTCCAGAGGCGCGGACAAAAGCACCCCCGATCAGCAAAAGCACCCCGAGGTGGCGAAGATCAAACACGGCAGCCATGGCACAGCATGGCCTAGCGGATCGCCAGCGTCCACCGCGAGCTGGCGGGCTTCGCTGCTTGTTCGGAAATCACTCTTGCCGAGCGGTTGAGTTCTCACGTAAGAGGATCAGAGTTTTCATGCTTTTTTGCCATGCCTTTGGAAATGCAGCGCCATCCCTGTGGCATCATTTACACCAAGGCCTTCGCCGACTACCTGCGGGAAAAGGAGCGGTCCGAGGCCGCTCGTCATCCTGGCCAGCTTCTGGCACTGGAATACGTCCGCTGCGCGGAGGGGGAAATCGCAGGCACTTCCTGGTGGCAGCTCGATTGGGTATCCATTTTGACGGCCCCTCCTGAGACTCAACTGCACATCGGTGAGACTCCGGTGGTCATTCACCGCCAAAGTCGCCGCGGCCTGAAGAACCGGTTGCTGCACTTTGCGAATGGGCACGTGATCGTGCGGCACTAGAAAAAGCGGGCTTTACAGCAGCTCATCCACGAAACGTGCCGCATCGAAGGCCTGGAAGTCCTCCACACGCTCCCCCAATCCGATGAATCGAGTCGGCACGCCGAGTTCCTGCTGGATAGGCACCAGCACACCGCCTTTGCCACTGCCGTCTAGCTTCGTGACGATCAGGCCCGTGAGTGGCACAGCCTTGTGGAACTCGCGTGCTTGCTGCAGCGCATTAGAGCCGGTCGTGGCATCCACCACCAAAATGACCTCGTGGGGTGAGTTGGGGTCCTTGCGGCCCAGCACGCGGTTCACTTTTCGCAGTTCCTCCATGAGATTGTGCTTCGTGTGCAGGCGACCTGCCGTGTCACAGAGCAGAAAAGCCGCGCCCGACTTCACAGCGCGCTCATAGCCTTCGAAACACACGGCCGCCGGATCGCTGTTGGGCGGCCCTTTGACCAAAGGCACGCCAAGACGCTGAGACCAGACCTCCAGCTGCTCCACCGCCGCAGCGCGGAAGGTATCAGCCGCAGCCAGCACCACGCCATGACCTTGACGATGCAGCAGATGTGCCAGCTTCGCGGTCGAAGTGGTCTTGCCGACCCCATTCACACCGACGATCAGCAGTACCTTCGGGCGCCCGTCAGCCAGCGGTGTCAGCGCAGGATTCTGGGGGGGCAAAATCTGCCGCACATGATCACGGGCCACCTTCACAATGTCGGCACCATGCAGCTGACGCTGCTGAGCCTGCAAATCACTGACAATCTGGAGCGCCAACTTGGGTCCCAAATCTCCGGCGATGAGCGAGGCTTCAAGTTCATCCCAGTCGATGTTTGGCTTGGTGAAACGTTGGAGGAGGGATTTGAAAAAACCGGCCATGGAAAAAAAGAAGAAATCGGATCGCCGATGTCCGCGCAGCCAGCCATCTAGCCGCCACCGCCTTCGGCGAGCGATGCCCATGCAGCCAACTGACGGAACCGTCAACCCTGCGCGCAGACGACAGTCCGTGAGCTAGCACTCAGCGCTCTTCTTTCGTCGATGCGACTGGCTTGCGGATTTGCCATTGCTTCTCTGGCAATCCAAGCCCCCTCGCAAGGGCCGTAGTCCAAGCCCAGGGCTTTTCCTCGGCCGTGTAAAGAATGACTCGTGTGCGATCCACCGCGAGCGCGGCGACTTGAGGCAAATCCAGATACTTCAGCACATTCAGATACGCTGGTCCCTGCGCATGGCTGGCAGGCAGTTCATGCAGATCCAAGCGGGCGATTCCATCCTCAAAGAGACTGGCATAGAGGGCATTCACGGCCATGGCCTGCTCAGCCTGTAGCCAGATCGGTTTCTTTTCCAGGCCCGAAACACCTCGCAGCGCTTGAACCCCACGACGAATGTCCCAGGCACGCATCGAATCAGCCGTCTGCCCCAGGAGGTAAAAGCGTCTTAGCCGCTGGTTTTGCGCCTTTTCACTGCCCGACCATGCAGTCGGCCCCACCCCTCGCGGAGCTAGGTAAGCCATGCCCCAGTGGAAGTTCTGAAACATCTTCCGCTCACTCTCAAAGGCAGCATCGTCGGGACCCACGGAAGGCAACCCCGGCTGCCAGAGCTGGCTGAAGCGACGCTGATAAGTACGGCTAAACTGCCCCCAGCCTTCCTCATCCAAAAGATTCAGCACCACCAGCTCCAGATCCTGAGCCTTCATCCCTGCGCGATGCGCCACATAAAGCCGCAACGGCAGGCCAGGCTCTGATTGAAAATCATAGGCCGACAAACTGATGCCGTCCTGCTCGCTTTGTCCTGCGAGAACAGGAGCCACCGCAGGCGCGTGCTGAGGCCAACCTGCGAGCACTTTTTCTCCCAGGACTTTCTTCCAGGCCTGCTTCTGCTTCGCCCAGGCCTCGGCACTGACGGGCACTTCAGGCACGCTCGCTTGGGGCACAAAGCTTTGGTCGATCGTGGTGTTCTTTTCGTCGGTGGGCAGTTGGGTGAACACGCGCAGGGCTTCCGGCTCCAGCAGCTTTTCAGCCCCCTGATTCAGCACTGCCATCGGATCGGCACCCTTCAGGTGACGCTCAAACCAATGAAAAGCCCCGATGTTCAGCGGCTGAAGGTCTTTGTGAGGTCCCTCAGCCACCTGTAGGCCCAGCTTTTCATCTGCCCCGAGGAGCTGATAAATCCGCCGCACCCTCTGATGAACCTGAAAGACGCCATCAATGGGAAAGATGCTGTCCTTGTCCGTATTGCAGATCAGCAGAGGACGTGGCGCGACCAAGGCGACCAAACGATCAAAATCCCAGCGATAGGTGTTCACGAAGAACATGCAGTCGCAGTGCCCCTCAATGCAGCCATCGACGACGTGATTGCGCATGGAGGTGACTCCCGCCGTCGGTGCAGCTGCCTTGATCCGATCATCCAGCGCCGCCACCCACCAGGAGTAGGCACCCCCACCACTGCGCCCCGTGACGCCCAGGCGGCTTGCATCCACCTCCGCTCTCGTTTCCAAGTAATCGAGACCACGAATCCCGGACCAAGCCTCAAGCCCCGCAGGGGTGTAGCCGCGTGAAACCCACCACCAGCGTCCTTTGCCATAGGTGCCATGGTGCTCACCGCGGATCTCGCCCAGCTGCACCGTGTCGATGATCAAACACACGTAACCGTGGCGGGCGAACCAGACGCCATGGTGATGGTAGCCCGTCTTGTTCCCATAGCTGATGCCGTCTTTCATGACATTCGCATGACCGCAGACATAAAGAATGGCTGGCAGGGGCTTTTCGACCTTGGCAGGTAGGTAAAGGTTCGCCGTCACATAAAGCCCAGGCACCGCCTGGTAGTGCAGTTTTTCGACACGCCAGCCATCGCCAGCCAGTTCACCCGTGCGTGTAGCCATCAAGGGGGTGCGCTCCGGCATGGGATGCAGGCCAAGCATCTCCGCCAACTGGCGGCGATACTCCGGTGCCTTTTGCCGCCAGTCCTCAGCGGTTTGGATGTCCTTCAGGCCTCCCGTCTGTTCGATCTCATCGACCTGCGTCTGCCAGTAGCGCTGCAGCAGTCGATTGCCCACGGTGTCTGGCGTTTTTTCAGGATAAGGGGCCGCCTGGAGGGAGGCAGACAGCAAGAAGGCAAAAAGGCAGCGCATGGTGGAGAGGAAGGTGGGAGAGATGGCCAGAGAGCAACGATCACGGATTCGCCTGCATGTCACGAAGCTGCTCCAGCAGAGTGTGGGTGATTTTCACACTGGCCTGGGGCTCCAAGCGACTGGTGCCCAACCATGTCTCATAGCCACCTAGCTCATGCTGGGTCGGAGTCGGCAAATAGCCGAAGTATCCGCCTGCAATGCTGTGAGTCCAGGTCGGCTGAAATGGGCTCCTGGCTTTTAAATCCAGACCCGTTTCCGCAAAGGTCTCGCACGGAATGCCCGTGATCGCCGCCGGCCCGATGCGCAGTGCCTGAACCGGAATGCGTATTTGCTCCGGGGCATCTTTGAGCTTCAAGCAACGCTCTGCATAAGCGCGCGGCAGCACGCTCGCGCTGCCTTTTCCCAAAGCCACCGGCTGGGCTAGCGTCTGTTCAGCCCAAGTGATTTGCTCAGGTGTCGGACGCCGCTGCTTCACCGGGAGATCCGTGAAACGAGAATCGAGCTTCGCTTCAGACATCCAAGCCACCGATCGCAGCGCTTTCACACTGGCCTGCGCGACCTCCTCAGCCACTTTTCGAATTTTTGAATACCTCGGACCTTGGGGCCCCGAGGGGCGGCTATAGTCGTTGTTGTTCACATCGCCACTGGTTCCATTGCTCAGCAAGGCTACCAAGGGCGGATCTTGATCCTTTGCGCCGAGCAGTCCTTCAAGCCTCTGACAAAAAACACCGAAGTAGTCCGAGGAAATGTGCCCTGCCCCGACATCGCCCACATAATGCAGGGAGTAGTTCGCCAACACACTGATCCACTCACCAGACTTGGCTCGCACAGCCAAAAGCGAGACCTGCGAGTCCGTCGGACCAGCCGGCTTCACTAAATTTTGACTGTAACCGGGATTCATCTTCACACGGTCGATGCCGCCAAAAGGATTAGGCGGCACGGTTCCTTCTTTCATGAACCAACGGCGATTGAAAACCTGCCCCGGCACGTCAACGGCAGCGAAACCGACTTCCGCAGGCTGCAAGAGATTCACCGCACGACGAACCCCATCGGCGACACGCCGCGCCACAAAGCGCTGATAAGCCGTCAGCTCGGTCGAAACCGAATCGTAGCGATTGTCAGACAGCGCACTGCTCGCAGAGTGTGTGTGGGTGCAGGACATCAGCAGCGCCTGCCTGGGGATACCGCATTCATTTTCCACCAGACGAGCAGCTTCATCAAACATCTGGCGGGCCGCCCCGAGCAGGTCGCAAACCACGATCGCCAGCCGCTGCTGACCATCCTCCAGAACCAGGCAGCGCGCATGAAGTTCATCGTGAATGTGCGTGGAGGGAAAAGGTGAAAAACCACCTACCACCAGACCTCCAATCTCAGGGGTGATGTTGCTCGTGGCTGCACCAGCCTGCAAACCAAAGGCAGGTAAAGCCATGCTGCCAAGACAGATCAACATGGACGCGAGGGTAGCAGCGAAACGGGGCGACTTCATAAAAGGTGACACTCCCATACGCCGTGGATGAACTGACTTTCGCATCCTAGAAGCGAGTCTGTGCGCTGGTTCTTCCGAAACCGAGATTGACGCCATGCCGCGATCTGGGGCATGTTCCTCCCCTTCCCCAGAACTTATTCCCCAACAGCAAGAGTGCTCTCCAGCCAGAATTTTGATCCCCAATCTTCAGCCGCCAACGCCGGCAAAGTCGCCACGCTGCTCAGGCCCCTGCGCCAAGCCTGGGAATGGCTCGTGCCCCCCACGCAAGCGCACAAAGACCGGCAATCCCTGACCGCCAAGATCACTGCGATCACCCTCCTGATCGTTGGCTGCATTAGCATGATCGTCCTGGGCCTGCGCTTTGCCCGACCCGCCAAAAACATCATCCAAGACTGGCGTGCAGAGCGGCTCTACCAAGAAGCCCTCCAGGAAACTCACGACAAAAACTACATGCAGGGCTGGGATAAGGTCCAGCGTGCCGTGAAGATGTCACCCGAGAACGTCAATGCCGTGCGTCTGACGGCAGAATACCTGACCATGATGAAGCGCCCCGAAGCGCTGCACTTTCTGGATCAATTGGAACGTCAGAAAGCAACCACGCGAGCCGACCGCATCATGCGCGTGCGCGCTTTGATCGCCCTGGGACGTCCCCAAGAAGCCTCAGGCCTGCTCTCCGAGCTATTCGTGGAACAAGCGGCTGATGATAGTCTGATGTATCTATCGCAGCAGGTCTGGGGCGGCACCAAAAAGAACGACATGGTGCTGCAAGCCATGAAAACCTATGCAGAAAAGCATCCCGAGAACCGTGAGCATGCTTTGCGCTTGGCTCGTGCACAAATCACATCAGGAAACTCAGTCGATGGCTCCGAAGGCATCCGCCGAGCTTGGCAAGTGGCCGAAGGTAAAGATGAAACCTCTCTCTCCGCCTTGGAACTGATCAATGGCATCAATGACCTTCCTCCAGATGAAGCCAGACGGCTCATTCCAGCGCTGCTAATGCATCCCCTGAAAAAGGGCTGGCATGAAGTGATGGCCCTACGGCAGCAAGTGCGCCTGGATCCCCTAAAACGTCCGCAACTCGTTGCCGAAGCCGTACAGAAAGCACAAGAGCTGAAAGGAGCCGATCTGGTGCCCTATGTGAGATGGCTGCTGGAGCCGCCGCAAAATGAATACCTGCGAGTGATCTCACTCATTTCTGAAGATCAGGCTTTGCAGCACCAGCCTCTCCTGGAAAATCTTCTCACCGCAATGACTTTCCTCGGACGATTCGACGCCATGGAACGACTCATCAGCGACCGACGTGCCGGCAAAATCTTGAATCACGCGGTTCTCGCGTTCTATCGAGCTCACCTCGCTTTTGTGAGCCAAAAATCTTCAGAGGAAACTCGTGCTGCGCTGATCACAGCCAAGGCCGCTGCAGATACCGAGCAGCGTGCCGATTTGCTAAAGCTCTTGGCCAAATACGCTGAAGAACGCAAGCACTTCGACATCGCTGAGGAAGCCTTCACCAGTCTTTCCAGAAACCGCGCCCTCGAGCGTGAGGGCTACGATGGCCTGATCCGCGCCACCAAAGCGAATGGCAATACCGAACGCTACCTAGCCGCCACGGCAGAGGCGACTCGGCGCTGGCCAGAGGACAACCGCTATCAAGATGAACATCTCTATGCTTGTCTGCTCACTGGTCAAAGTTTGGAACTCGCCACCCTGCAGGCTAACCAACTGAATCAAGCCCAGCCCAATGACATGCAGCGCCGGTTCTTCCTTGCCATGGCAGCTTGGCGCCTGCGTGACATGCCCGGAGTCATTCGTGCTCTTTCTGCGGTGGATCCTTTGTCAGACCAACTGAGCCAAGGTCAGCGTGCCATCATTGCAGCGATGGCCCGCAGCACTCAGGCTAGCAATGCGGAAGAAACGACTCGTCAACTTCTCAGCCAGATCGACCCGAAGTCATCCATGATGCCTGAAGAACGAGCCTGCTACAATCAAGCAGCCCGTTGACCCAGATCAGCCCCTTCAGGACCACCTAGCCGGTTGACCGGTGCTTTCCAGCACAGCGTGCCAAAGCTCGCTATTGGGATCGACCTTACGCCGCCCCCTTGTCACCATTTCCAAAGGCAGATGAACGAATGCGCCATGCCAACGACCGACGAGCATGTCTGTCTTGCCAGCCATGGCCGCATGGACAGCCGCATGAGCCAAGCGCGAACAATACACGTTGTCCTGAGCATTCGCTGGCACACTCCTGACGATGTAACTTGGATCAATGTACTTGAGGTTCACCTCCATGCGACGTGACTTGAAGAAGCCATTGATCTGATCTTTCAAAAACAATCCGATGTCGCCATAACGCATGTTACCACTCGCGTCGGTGCTTCCGTCAGTTTGCAGCAAATCTTGACCTGCACCTTCTGCGACGACAATCACCGCCTGACCACGCTTCGCGAGACGGTAACGCAGTGATTCCAGCAACCCACTCGTGCCCTCCAAGGTGAAAGGAACCTCTGGAATCAAGACGTAGTCCACATTGCTGCCCGCCAAGGCGGCAAAGCAGGCGATGAAACCACTGTCGCGCCCCATCAATTTCAAAAGGCCCACTCCATTCACAGCACCACAAGCCTCCGTGTAGGCACATTTCACAGCGTTCACCGCCTCAGCGAAGGCAGTCTCAAACCCGAAACTTTTGTCCAAAAACATGATGTCGTTGTCGATGGTTTTGGGAATGCCAACGACTGCCTTGCGAAGGCCCCTGCTTGCAAGTTCCGCCACCAAGGCAGAAGCACCGCGCAGCGTGCCATCACCACCAATGACAAAAAGAATGTCTATTCCCATGTCTTCCAAAGTATCCACCATCTCCGTGACTGGCTGCTGCCCACGTGAGCTGCCCAAAATGGTGCCGCCAAAGGTGTGAATCTGAGCGACTGAATCAGGTCGCAAGTTCATGGGCGTGTGCCCGTAACGCTGAACCAGTCCTTCATAGCCGTAACGAAAGCCTAGGATTCGAGTCACCCCGTATTGCCGATGGCACTGATTCACAATGCCACGAATGATGTCGTTCAAACCTGGACACAGCCCACCGCAAGTCACGATGCCCACGGTTGTTTTGGGAGGATCAAAGAACAACTGCTCTCTCGGACCAGCTTCCTCAAAAGTCATGGCTAGATCGGGCGATTCGATGCCACGAAGAGAACTGTCGTAAAGGATGCGGTCCAAATGATCCTCCTTGAAAGGAGCCTCGACCCCACCGATTTGATGGATGGGAGAGGGGTAAATGCCTGGACCTAAATGGGTGATGGGAACATGCTGCATGGTTAGTCCTGGGATAGCTGAGCAGATGCGGTGCCATCTTCACCACGTCGAACAAACCTCTCTGCGCGAGATTCCTCACCTTTAACTACTTGACGGTCCACACTCCTGCTTTACGCCCTGCGGTTCACTTTTTCAGGCATCGGCCTCTGATTTCTCCATGTCCAAACATCTACATTTTATCGGCATCTGCGGCACCGCCATGGGATCCACCGCTGTCGCCATGCGCCAACTGGGTTACACGATTTCAGGCTCTGATGAAAAAGTGTATCCGCCCATGTCAGAGGTGCTGCGCGAGGCTGGCATCCCTGTCACCGAAGGTTACCAAGGCAGCAACCTTCCTGCTGAGGCAGACCTCTTTGTGGTCGGAAATGCCATCAGCCGAGGCAATGAAGAGTTGGAAGTCCTCTTGGAGCGCAGACTGCCCTACACCAGCATGGCAGAAATGCTGCGGCGCGAAGTCATCCAGGGAAAGCGTAGCTTTGTCATCAGCGGGACCCATGGCAAGACGACCACGACGACCCTCCTGTCCTGGATTCTAGAACACGCCGGGCGCAATCCAGGCTACATGATAGGCGGCGTCCCCGAAAACTTCGCGACAGGAGCTCGATTCAATCGCAGTGAATTTTTCGTGATTGAGGGGGATGAATACGACACCGCTTACTTCGACAAACGGAGCAAGTTCCTGCATTACCTCCCCGAGTGCGCCATCGTCAACAACATCGAATTCGATCATGCCGACATCTTTCGTGATCTGGACGACATTCGCCTCACGTTTCAGCGGTTACTGAACAGTGTGCCTCGCAATGGCTTGGTTCTGCTGAATGGGGATGATTCAAACTGTCTCGCTTTGAAGAGTTACGCACCCACTCTAAAAGTTGGTTTGGGAAGTTCCTGCGATGAAGTCATCGCGATCACATCCGCTGATCCAGAAAGCACAAGTTTTACTCTAAGTGGCGTTCCTTTCACACTGCCCATGATTGGCGAATTCAATGTGAGAAATGCAGCCATGTGCATCTGTGCTGCCCGTCATGCAGGCCTATCCGACGATGAAATCCGCAGCGGACTCGCCAGCTTTCGTGGAGTGAAGAGAAGGCAGACCGTTCGTGCCGAAGTGAATGGCATCACGATCATTGATGACTTCGGCCATCATCCCACGGCCATTCGGGAAACCTTGCGCGGCTTCCGCCAGAAGTATCCCGGACGTCGTCTATGGGCTGTCTTCGAACCTAGGTCGAACACGAGCCGCCGCAATGTTCTGCAAGGTGAATTGATTGAGGCCCTCCGAGAAGCAGATGGCAGCGTCGTCGCTGCGGTAGCCAATCCCGAAAAGGTAGCTGCGGATCAAAGGCTAGATGTCAACGCTGTGGCAGCAGCAGTCTCAGCCTCTGGTCAACTTTGCTTTCATGAGGCAAACACGGACGCGATTTTGGCTCGCCTCAAGCAGCAAACTCGGCCCGGTGATGTCATCATCATTTTCAGCAATGGAGGCTTTGACGGCATCCACAGCAAATTGGCGGCCGCTTTGGGGTAAAGTAGCCGCCAAGCATTTATCTCCGCCACTGATACATCCAGCGCTCGGAGATCGGCTTTTTCTCATCTAGGAGATCACAGCTCATCTCAATGATGTTGGTCTTTTCAGGCACATCCAGTTTGAAGAAAGCCCGCCAGCCGCCGGTTTCACTGCTACGCATGACTCTCTGATCTAGCACTTTGGCATCTCCACTGCTGATCGTGACCTCAATCTCAGGGACCCAATCCGCAGCTTTTCCTTCAGGAATCAGGCCACGAGTAAAGTCCAACACATAGAGGTGATCGTCGCTATCCATGACAAATCCACGCCTTGTGGAGATTACCTTCGCGAGAAGACCTGGCAGGTGCTCCTCTAGCCATGCTAGGCGATATTCAACCTTCAGAGGTTCCGCAGGCGTGGTAGGCAACACAGCAGGCTTCCACATGGCCACAATGTTGTCCCAAGTTTCCTCCCCCGTGGACAGCTCCACCAGCACGACAGACCCTTTGCCAAAACCACTCTTGGGTTCTACCCACACCGCAGGTCTCCGATGATAGACGGCTTCGAGGTCTTGGAAATTGTTAAAGTCACGATCACGCTCCGCCAGACCAAATCCCTTCAAGCGATCTGTCTCAAAAATGCTGAGCCGAAGGTCGCGACTGATGTCTAATGGACGCCAGATAGAGGGCCCCCCCTCGATTTCGATTTGCAGCCCATCGCTGTCATGAACTTCAGGACGAAAATCATAAGGCTTTGGATGGCTATTTTCCCCATACCAAAACATGCTCGAGAAAGGTGCGATTCCCAGCATCTCGACCGGTTGCCTCAGATGAAGCGTGGCTTTCACCAAAGTTTCTGTCGTTTTGCCCGGCATGACATCAAACTGGTAAGCCCCCGTGATGCTAGGACCATTCAGCAATGCCAAGATTTTGAAGAACTTTTCGCCTGGTTTGGGTGGCTGAAACCAGAAGTGCGTAAAATCGGGAAACTCTTCGGGCTTTTCCCCAATGGTGTTCACGGCCACACCACGCGCGCTGATGCCATATCCTAGTTCCGTTGTCACAGCGCGGTAATAGCTCGCCCCCATGAAGACCAGAAATTCAAAAGGCTTGTTGAGAAACGCATCTGGGGCCAGCAATCGGAAACCCGCATAGCCAGCCGGAGGTGAGATCTTCTCAGGAAGCGTCAACTGACCGTAATCGAAAAGCTTTTGATCAAAGGGCACACGTGCACTGGCCCCTGGCTGCAACGTGTAGAACTGAACAGGCTTTTTGAACATCCAGCCGGGATGAAAAAACTCGGCCCGATAAACATCCCCCAACTCCGAAAACAACGCCTTGTCGCGACGAAACCGAATCTGGCGATGTCCATCATACTTCAAGCCTTCAAAGAATGGATCGAGCTGCTGACTCGGTGCCTGATAAGGCTTGGCCGCAAGCTGCGCAGCCAACTTCTCTAGAGAGGAGAAGTCGGACACCTGCTCTGGAGTCAAGTCCTGCCCATGGGCAGTGAACACACCAGCAATCAGGCAGGCAACAATGTTGAATGCGTTGGGCACAATTTTCATGACAAAATCAGTTCGGAATCACGGACAAACAAGCAGGCACAGAATCAAGAGAATCTCCGTAGCCTATTCAGGTTTCTGAGCAAGCACGACGTATTGCCCGCCGAAAGGCAGCGAAGCCAGCAGAGGCTCCATCGGTCTTAGAAGCGAAAGGAAACTTGGAAAGACAAAAGAAAACCTCGTGCAGCAGACCTGAAATCCCACGTGCCGCAGCAAATCCTCTGTCTCTCCAGGCCAGAGCATGATCGCATCTTTATCAAAAGGAACTCGACTCATCACATACCAAACCATCGGATTCCATGGGTTGTTCTCCCAAAGGGCAAACCATCCTCCTGGCTTCAAAGCCTCAAAAACTGAGCGAGCCGCCGCTTGCCGTTCTAGAGGCGGTATGTGATGAAAGACCCCATTGCAGTAAGCCAAGTCGATGGCATTCACGTGAGCTAGCGCCTCGGGCAAAACAAACTCACAATCGAGCCCCACGTGATCACCACGCGCAACGGCAAGACTAGCGTCAGAAGGGTCTGTGCCAGTCACGTGACAGCCTGGAAAAGCCTGCATCAAGAACTTCGTCGCAGTACCCGTTCCGCAGCCAAAATCGAGCACTCGCTTCACCTCAAGCCCCACCTGCTTGGAACGCTCCGCAGTCCACCGACACCGGCCCTCTGCATAGTACGAAGCGTCTTCGCCTGTCAATTTCAGCCCCTTCTGAAGAGCCGCATGATAATCTCCTGCGTACTCGTCAAATTCAGGCTCTGAAGCAATGGGTAACATGAGCTTTGACAAAGCGCAGCCCTGGGAAAAGTGCAACTCTCTTGGCAAAACCTTTCTGATCAAGGAACAAAAAAGCCGCTTGCCAAAGTCAGCTCCGGAAGCCACCATCATTTAGAAAATTCTAAACGATGTCCATGCAAGAAGCTTCGATGCCAAGCCAGGTTTCCTGGACGCGCGAGGTTCGTCGTTTCATCGAAGCAGGAGGCAACACAACCCATGCGTTTGGGCTAGGACGATTGATTGGCAGGATGTTTGCCTTGCTGTACCTCAGTCCAAAACCTTACAGCCTGGAAGATATTGCAACCCATTTGGAGATAAGCAAAGCCAGTGCCAGCATGACAATCCGCCAGCTCGAAGAGTGGCACGCTGTGCGTCATGTGCCCGTGGAAGGTGATCGACGCGACTTCTACGAAGCTGAAACTGAGTTTCGCATCATCGTCAAACAGGGCCTATTGCCTGGTATCCGCAAAAAACTCGCCACTGCTGGAAGCCAGATCCATCGAACCCTGGAAGCTGGCGCTACGGTTCCAGTGTCTCAAGACCATTCTCCGGCTGAAATTCAAATCATCAAAAAGCGGCTACGTACAGCTGCCAATCTCCACAAAAAGCTAGACGGGCTGCTGTCTAGCCGCCTCGTCGAAAAGCTGCTGTGAGCTTTTTCATCCTCGACGCCCAACCGTGAGCGCCGAATCCATCTTTCCATCTCTCCATCCAGGCCGCGCAATTCACGCGACCGATGGCGGCAGCTTGTTCTAATTCGTTTATGAGCCCGAAGCCTGCCTCTGCAAACATCACCTGGACCGACCTCAGAGTCACTGACGAAATGCGCGCCGTTCGACTTGGGCAGCGTGGAGTGGTCGTTTGGCTCACCGGTCTCTCAGGATCAGGCAAATCCACCATGGCCGTTGGCCTAGACAGCCGGTTGCACAGCCATGGAATCGCCTCTTACATCTTGGACGGTGACAATCTGCGCCATGGACTCTGTCGCGATCTGGGATTCAGCGATACGGATCGCCGGGAAAACATACGTCGCACGGGTGAAGTGGCCAAGCTCATGGCCCAGTCAGGCATTGTCGTCATCTGTTCACTCATTTCACCTTTCCGAGCGGATCGCGTCAGCGTTCATGCTTCATGCGAAAAAGACGCGGTTCTCTTCAGTGAAATCTACGTGAGCGCTCCGCTTTCCACCTGTGAATTGCGAGATCCCAAAGGCCTCTACAAAAAAGCGCGAGCAGGACAAATTCAGGGATTCACAGGCATTGATAGCCCTTACGAAGCTCCAGAAATGCCCGGCCTAACTCTAGACACGGCAGAGACATCCGTTGAAGCGTGCCAAGAACGACTTTTCAACCACGTCCTGAATCTTTCACGACTCTAACATCAACCATTCACTTTTGAGCACAAACCAACAAGAATCCTGGGACATGGTCATTCAGCCTCGCAACGGCTGGCTCGACCTTCATCTCGCTGACCTTTGGAGATATCGCGACCTCGTTCTCATGTTCGTGAAGCGAGATTTTGTTGCTGTTTACAAACAGACGATTCTTGGTCCCATCTGGTTTTTCATTCAACCACTGCTAACCACGCTAACCTTCACGATCATCTTCAGTGGTGTGGCCAAAATGTCCACCGACGGTCTCCCTCCCCTGCTCTTTTACCTGGCTGGCACAACGCCTTGGAATTATTTTGCCACATGCCTGACCAAGACCTCCACGACCTTCAAGGACAATGCTAACCTCTTCGGCAAGGTTTATTTCCCTCGGCTTGCCACCCCTGTCTCGATCGTCATCTCGACTCTGATTCAGTTTGGGATCCAGTTCCTTGTTTTGCTTGTCGCATTGGCTTGGCACCTTTGGCAAGGAAGCCCCATACACCCCAACTGGGTCGCCATGATCTTGGGTTCTCCCTTGCTTGTTCTCATGCTGGGTGCACTTGGGCTTGGCACAGGCATCATTGTCTCTTCGTTAACGACCAAGTATCGCGACTTGGCCTTCCTGGTCACCTTTGGCATTCAGCTTGCCATGTATGCCACGCCCGTCGTCTATCCCTTGTCCACAGTTCCTGAAAAATACCGCACTTGGCTCGAACTGAACCCGATGACTGGCATCATAGAAGCCTTCCGCTTTATCTATCTTGGTGCAGGTTCTTTCTCCTGGGATCTGCTAGGATGGTCAGCTGCCTGCACGACCATGATCTTGATGGCCGGGATCATCATTTTTAACCGGGTCGAAAAGACCTTCATGGACACCGTCTGACCCTTCATGAGCCAAACTGTCATCGAAGTTGAAAACATCGCCAAGCTCTATCGCTTGGGTGAAGTCACGACAGGCACACTGTCCCACGATCTCAATCGTTGGTGGCACAAGATCCGTGGCAAAGACGATCCCTACGCTCAAGTCGGTCAGACCAATGATCGCACTCGCAAATCGGTCAGTGATTATGTTTGGGCATTGAAAGACATTAATTTCAAAGTGCAGCAAGGTGAAGTGCTTGGAATCATCGGCAGAAATGGTGCCGGAAAAAGCACGCTCCTGAAACTCTTATCGCGTGTCACCAGCCCCACTCAGGGAACCATCAAGATTCGAGGTCGTTTTGCTTCCTTGCTTGAAGTAGGAACTGGCTTTCATCCTGAACTGACAGGTCGAGAGAATGTCTATCTCAACGGTGCCATCCTCGGCATGACACGACGCGAGATCAGCTCGAAGCTGGATGAGATCGTCGAATTTTCCGGCTGCGCAGCTTACCTGGATACACCGGTCAAACGATACAGCTCGGGCATGAAAGTCCGTCTCGCCTTTGCAGTCGCTGCGCATCTGCGCTCTGAAATCTTAATCGTTGATGAAGTGCTAGCAGTTGGCGACATCGAATTTCAAAAGAAGTGCATGGGAAAAATGGGAGAAGCCACACGAGATGGAAGGACTGTTCTTTTCGTGAGCCATAACATGCAAGCCATCTCGACGCTCACAACGCGATGTCTGCTGATGCGAAGAGGCACCTGCTTCTTTGAGGGATCCACTCACGAGGCCATTGCCGCTTATCTCGAAAATGAAGTCAGTTCGGGGAATGAGTATGTCTCATCCGAAGAGAAAAGCGGCATCGCTCAACTGGTGCGCGCAAAAGTCGAAACCTCAGAACCTTCAGGAACTCACGTTCATGGACAGCCCTTAAAAGTTCATTTTGAGGTAGAAGTGAAGGAACCCCTGCAAAACGCATCGTTTTCGTTTCAAATCACAGACAACCTGCATCAACCCATTGTGCACGCCTGGATTTTCGATTCCGATCGTCCGCTACTTCGGACTGTTGGACGACACAAGATAACGTGCACCCTACCTCATCCGCGACTATACTTGGGCAATTATTGCATAAACACTTACTTGGCTGACTCTAGATCTAAAAGCATGATAGAGAGCTTAGAGTCAATTTGCCAATTTAGAATTGAAATGCATAACCAGCACAGAGAGTGGGCATGGCAGGAGAATGCGTGCAAATATACTGAAGAATGGAATTGGGAACCCTAATTAACAAAATGTTATCTAAAGCTAAAAAATTACTTTTTAAAAATAAAATAAGCCCAAGAGATAGGCTATTTGAGAAAATAAGAAAAAACACAATGTGCTTGCAGGGAGCGCTTGTTTCTTTATTTGAAATAAGCGAAAAAGTTCGAGATACCCAACTTGAGGGTGATATTGTGGAATGCGGAGTTTGCAATGGAGGAACGGCAGCACTTCTCGCAAGCGTCACAAAGCTAGAAAACCGCTCATTATGGCTTTATGATTCATTTCAAGGCATGCCCCCCACGACAGATCTTGACGGTCCAGAAGCTTCGAAATGGGTCGGCAAATGTGTCGGATCAGAAGAAAGCGTTCTCGCAGCCTTGAAACAGTTCGAAGTCCCAGCCGATAAAACTCATATTTGTAAAGGCTGGTTCGAAGAAACCTTCGACAAGAAGACACCTGACAAGATTGCCATCCTACACATTGATGCGGACTGGTACTCCAGTGTAAAACTATGCCTTGACACTTTTTACAGTAAAGTTGTCGATGGGGGATACATTATACTAGATGATTTTGGTTGCTGGGAAGGTTGTAGAGAAGCTTTTTATGATTTTTGTTCAGAAAATAAAATAAAGCCATTAATTGAAAGATCTGGACCTTATCAGGCATATTGGATCAAAGGTGAGACACACAAGAGAAGGAAAGATATGGAATGAATACTACCAACAAAGAGGTCACCTGCCCAATCTCACAAAGTCCAGGGGTTCTTTTAAGACAAAAGCATCCGAATGAACTCTTCGATTCTTACGAGAGAATAGATAAGATCAAGCTTAGTCAAAAAATAAAGAACAAATATTTTAAAGAAGAAATTGGAGAGTACTATTCAGTTCATTCTGATTTACGATGGTATCATCCATGTGAGCTTGGAGATTCGGATTTTTATGAGGAGTTGAGCCTAAATTCTAATTATTACAATTTTGAAACTTGGGACAAACTCAAAACTTTACAAATGTTGAAAGGGTATCCCGATAAATCCTTTATTGACGTAGGTTGTGGCGAAGGATGGCTGGTCAAAAAGGCAATGGAAATTGGCTTAAATATTACCGGTGTAGATATTAATGAAAAAGCAATTAACTCAGCCAAATTGACGGGACTGCCTTTGTTTTTCCCTGATGATAGCGCCTTAAAAGAGAAAACATTCGATATTTTAGTCACGCTTCAAACTTTAGAACATGTTTCTGAACCTAGGAATTGGCTAGCCAATCTTATGTCCACATACAAGCCAAAAGAGATCATCATCGCTGTTCCAGCACACGACACAATGCTAGGCAGAACGAACGAGCCTCTCTGTTGGCCGCCGCATCACTTTACCCTCTGGTCGGAAAGATCGATTCGAGTGCTGGCCAAGCAGTTAGATCTTAACGTGCTTTCCGTGGAGTATGAGCCCAATACATGGGGACGATTCAATAACACACTAAACAGAGAAGGAAGGCGCAACTTGAATGGAACGATCCACTTTCCGAAAGGCAGAAAGGGCAAAATTTTATTTAGAATATGCCAATTATTAAAAATAAATTGGGCGTGCCGTTCACACACTTTGCTAGCCCACCTCCGAACAAAAGATCATGCATAACTTAGATCATCTCAGTGAAAATGAATATCTAAGAGAGCGCATCAATCCCAAATGCGGCGATCAATTCTATTTACATTTGAGCGATCTTCTCATCGGGATGAAGCGGGTCGCTTCAGATGAGAAAATCAAAATTTTAGATTTTGGTTGTGGTGGGTCTCCTTACCGGTCTCTCTTTCCAAATGCCGACTATCGAAGAGCTGACATTGCTGGGGTAGATCAGTTAGACTATGAAATTCCGTTAACATCTGGCCCTTTTTCTCTACAGGAATCCGCGAACACCTTTGATGTGATTTTATCGAGTCAAGTTTTGGAACATGTTCTGTTTCCCGAATATTACCTTGATGAAGCCTATCGTCTGTTGAAGCCAGGAGGAAAGTTTATCATCACCACTCATGGCATTTTTGAAGATCACAGTTGCCCAGGTGATTACCATCGATGGACAGATTCTGGCTTAACCCAGCTTCTGCAATCTCGTGGATTCAAGATTCATGAAACCTGGAAGATCACCACAGGACCTCGTGCAGCCCTTTTTCTATTCGAGCGTTTTCCTCTCGTGCCTTCATCAACCTCCCTCTTTCGTCTCTTCGCCATGGTTTGGCAGCAGTTGGTCAAGAATTACCGCTCTTGGTTTCATAGGGAATGTGATCGTTTAACGACTAAAAACCGTTTTCATCATGAGCACTTGCATCGCCATAGGTTGTACCTCGGTATCGGGCTTGTGGCGACCAAGGGGACCCCGTGAAGAAGAAGGGTAGTCTTTTCTCAAGGCATTCATGAGTCGCTTCCTCTTTGTGAGTTCAATGAGCAGTCACCCTTGGGGAGGCTCTGAAGAACTATGGGCAGGTGCTGCTTACGAACTATCGAAAGCAGGTCATGAAGTATCAGCCTCTGTTCAAAAGTGGCCTCAAACTCATTCGAAGATCAAGCATTTGCAGTCTGCTGGTGTTTTATTGAATGAACGAAGAACTTCGGTTTTCCAAAGCACTCTTTGGACGAGCCGTTGGCAGAGAGCTAAACATGTCTGGGGGCGAGCCATTGCTAAGCATTATCCACTCACTGAATCACCAGCTGGATTCGACAAGCATGTCCGACGATTCAAACCGGATCTGGTCTGCGTTTCGAACTGGGGCTACAGGGATGCACTTCCCTGGATGTGGTTTTTGCACCGTGAAAAAATCCCATTCGTGTCTGTGGTTCAGACGAATGCGGAATACTTATGGCCAACAGATAAGCAACTCGTGAAGCTATCTCAGGTTTACCAATCTGCAGAAGCTGTTTTCTGTGTATCCAAGGCCAACCTCGAACTCCTCCAGAATCAACTCGCGATGAGACTGCCTCAAGCCAGAGTGATGTGGAATCCTTATCAGGTGGATCGGCAGAATCCACCTGAATGGCCATCACAAAGCCAGACATGGAAAATAGCTTGCGTTGGCAGACTCGAACCCAATGCCAAAGGGCAAGATCTTTTGTTTCAAGTTTTGGCACAACCAGCTTGGCGCAATCGAAACGTCAAAGTCTCGATGTTTGGCGGTGGCATATCAGCCCAGGGAGTTCATCAACTGGCCAAGCTTTACGAATTGGAAGATACCCTTGAGTTCAGAGGTCACGTGGCGGACGTGCGTCAAATTTGGGAAGAACATCACGCCCTGGTTCTACCTTCGAGGATGGAAGGTCTGCCTCTGGCATTGGTGGAAGCATTGATGTGTGGCCGCCCCGCTATAGTCACCAACATCGCAGGAAATCCCGAAGTGGTTGAAGATGGAATCAATGGTTTCGTGGCAGATGCCCCGCATGTTCGTAGTCTGAGTAATGCCATGGAAAGAGCTTGGGAAGCAAGAGATGAATGGAAGGCGATGGGTGAAACAGCACGCGCCAAAATCCTCAAACAAGTTCCAGAAAACCCGTGCAAAGAACTTGCCGAGGCGCTTTTGCAAATCACTTCCAAATCCGCGCTTCGCTCAGTCCAATAGTCACAGCTAGAGGCCACCTTTTTTGTCGAGTTAGTCAATTAGAAGTAGGTTCATGCCAATAGGTTTGATTCGGTCTGTGTTGAAGCGCTTCGTGGACCAGCGGCGACCTGAGGCTTCCGTTTCGATTCAAGAGTGTGCTCTTGATTCTCGGGTAAATTTGGAGTCTCTCAGAGCCCATGCATTGTTGAAGTCAAAGCTAGGAATCACAAAACAGAGTCCTGATCTTTTCCAAGATCTTTGTGCATCCATCCATGAACCAGATCTACCTGTTCCATGGGTTGCTGAAATGCAAAACACGAGCATTTACGGAAGGCACGGAACCGCGGTTCAATGGTTGAACGGACATGGAATGGTCATTGATGATGTGTCTTATCTTTATGACCATCAAAACTACAGGTGGTCATCGCTAGCGAACCCCATCTTTCAATTGCCCTCTTTGCCGCGCTCGAAAAAGCTTGCTGGTCGAGTTGGGCTTCTGTCGTGTCCGAGCGGAAACAACTACTTTCACTTTCTGTTCGATTCCCTTCCTCGTTTGCTAATGCTTCAAGAATTTGGCTGTGCTCATTTCGCAGCAAACATGGAACGCGACTATCAAAAGAAGTATTTTGACTTGTTGGGAGTTCCGAAAAGTAAGTTGATCCCAGTTTCAGGAAATTCGCATTACCAGCCTCAAACGCTACTGTTGCCTTCACTGCCACTTCCTGGACTCAACACCAAAGGTGCAGTTGCACCTTTTGCCTGCGATTTCATTAGAACTCTGCTGAATCACGAGGAGATCAACAAAGCAAAACCGAGCGGACTTAAGAGAATCTGGTTGTCGCGCAAAAAAGGGCGCCAGATCGAGAACAAGAGCCAGATCGACAACATCTGGAAAAAGCATGGCCTCAAAGAAGTCTTCTTGGAAGATCTGAGTGTCATCGAACAAATCGTTTTGTTTCGAGATGCTAGTTTGGTCTGCGGCATGCATGGCGCTGGTCTATCGAACTTAGTTTACTGTCGTCCGGGCACTCCAGTACTCGAAATTCTTCCTCGGGACTGGGCTTGGCCCTTTTACCATAGCGTCAGTCGCCAAGTGAATTTGAACTACCGCTACCTGATTGGAGAGAGTGTGCATCGTGAAGATGACATGCCCTCCATGGCATCCGTGAAGGTTCCCTTTGCTTTGTTTGAGGAAGCCTTGCTGAAATCCATCTCCGAAGAAACTGCTTAGCTGCTAAAGGCAGTGTTAGGAATTTACCAATCCATCTGTTATGAGACGAATCTATGCATTGTATCGCTCCCTGTTGAAGCATTGCCTGAGAAGATCAGGTTTTTTCAATTGGGAAAGCATGGAGGCCTCTGGAGAGACTTGGTTTCTGCAAGAACAGCTTCCAGGTTTGCTTCATCAAGAGTCTCCTTGCGTATTAGATGTTGGGGCAAATTCAGGCGATTACACAGAAGCGGTTCTACGCGTCTATCCAAAGGCTCGTGCCCACGCCTTCGAACCGCATCCTCTCACCTTTCAAAGGCTGATGAGTGCTGTTGGCAATCGAGCGAAGTGTCATCCCATGGCTTTGGGTTCAACTCCAGGGCAATTGAAGCTGTATGATAGCGAAGGTTCCACGGAAGGCGGAATCCGAGCCTCTCTCAGCCCTGAAGCCTTGAAGACTATGACGTCTAAACCCTTAGTGTCGGTGGAGGTAGAAGTCTCAACACTCGACTTTTTCCTCAAAGATCAAAAGCTGGATCGAGTGGACTTTTTGAAGATCGACACCGAGGGATTTGAGATGGACGTGCTGCAGGGTGCGACTCACGCGCTCGCCGCAGGTCAAATCGGAGTGATTCAGTTTGAATTCAACGCTTTGCACCTTGGAAGACGGCATTTCCTGATTGATTTCATGGAACGCCTGCCAGGACATCGCCTCTATCGCTTGCTTTCAGACGGCATGGTTGCGTTGGACAAGCTCAAGCCTTACGAGCGTGAGATTTTTGCCTTCCAAAACATTGTTGCAATCCCAAGAGAGATTGCGCCTGAAAAAGCATAATATCCCGTTAACTCTTTATGCCAGAACACGATCCCACAACTCCAGGTTTTCACACCCATCGAAATCCTGTTTTATTAGCCAAGCTGGCATACGATCGCTTAAAAGCGACTATGCAAGGAAAGCCTTGGCCAACACGAGGCAGTTTTCTTCACCTCTTCCCCAAAAACTCGGTGGGGGCTGAACTGGGAGTTTTCTGCGGAGAGTTCTCGCAGCACCTCTTGGACTACGTGAAGCCTTCTCATTTGTATTTAGTCGATCCATGGTGGCGTGAATTTGGTGAAATCTACCCAGATTGGGGGGCCTACACACGACATGGCCAACTTCCAACCCGAGAAGCTCACGCTAATGTCGAGCAGATCATCCGTGCTTACACACAAGGAAAGGTCGATATCCACGTCGATTACAGCATTCCCTTTTTGGAAAAGCTTCCCGATGAACATTTAGACTGGGTTTACCTAGATACCACCCACACCTACGAGGACACGCGAAAAGAATTGGATGTTCTGCGTCGCAAAGTAAAAGCCAGCGGAATCATTGCAGGTCATGATTGGCACCCAGATCCCTCGCATTGGCATCATGGGGTCTATCTTGCTGTGAAGGATTTCCTCAAAGCCAATCCTTCCTACAAGGTCATTCACACCGACGCTCGGAAGAATTGGTGCATCCAACAAAAGGCCTAATCCAATCCAACTTCTCGGGGGAAGAAAATGAGCATCACAGTTGTTATACCCGCCTATAACCGCGAATCTCTAATTGTTCCCACTCTGGAGAGCGTGAGACATCAAAACAAAGCTGCGAGTGAGGTTTTGGTGATTGATGACTGCTCCAAAGATCGAACCGTTGAGGTCATTCGGGAGTATGCAAGCCATCATCCGAATTTTCCACTTCGGCTCATTCAACAAAGCAAAAACCAAGGAGTTAGCGCAGCTAGGAATCAAGGCATCAAACAAGCGACGGGTGATTGGATTGCTTTTCTTGATTCGGATGATCTCTGGGAAAAGGATCACTTGGAAGGATTGATGTCCGAAGCTTTGAAATGTAATGCGGATGTTGTTTTTGCCAAAGCACGTGGTTATTCCGATGTTGATCCCGAGGCCTCCAAGAAGACATGGACCACTCGCTTTCAAAACGCAGAACAAGTCGTGAAGGCCATGGTCTCCGCCTGCCATGTGCTTCCTTCTGCCGCGATGGTTCGCAAAGAAGCTTTTCTCAAGCATGGCAGCTTTGATGAAAATCCAGCGATTCAACACGCAGAAGATTGGGATCTATGGTTAAGGTTAGGCTCCCAAGGCTGCATCTTTGCAATGAGGGATGCCTTCACCTGCCTTTATCGACAGCATGAAGGCTCCGCATGTCGAGACAAGACTAGACTGTATCGTGCGATCGTCTTCTGCCTGAAAAAAAACTATGGCAAGGCACCCGGCACAGTGAAGGAGTGGAATCATTCGCTGCACTACTACCAAGCGAAACTTGGCCGAGCTCTCTTTGCCTCCAAACAAGCACAAGCAACAGAGATGCTTCTGAAAGCTTGGCAGTTTCGACCGAGTCACCTCACCACTCTTCTCTCAGCAGCTTTTTGCTGGATTGGAATGAGGGCAACTCCGTTTTATCCATTGGCGAATCGCTTTATTCAGAGATTTATCTAACGTGCCAAAGTCTTCGAGAAGAATATTATTTGTTAGTGCCAATCGAGGTGGTGGCGGCAGTGAAGAGCTATGGGTTCAAACCATCATTAAACTCCAGCAGTCAAACTGCGAAGTTCTTGCTGCAACGACTTGGAGCAACCGAGCTTCTGCTCGGCTAAAACAACTGCAAGACAAGAACATCAATCACCTTGATCTTAACCCATCACTTTCAGAACGATTGATTTGTCGCCTACTGCCAAAAGCAGTATCCAAGCGGGGAAAGTTGACCGGGATCATGAATCGATGGAAGCCGGATCTTGTTTTCTTCAATTCAGGAACTCTTCTCGATGGCTTAGCCCTCTTGAAGGAGATAGCTCTTTCGAGCATCCCCTATGTAACGGTCACACATCTCGTTTCGAGTGACAATTGGCCTGATGATGCAACAGCGGCAGATCTGGTGAAGCTGTTCTCAACTGCAAAAACAGCTGCCTTTGTCTCGAATCACAATCTTTCACTGTTTGAAACTCAGACTGCTGTTAAGCTCAACAACAGCCGTATCTGGAGAAACCCTTATTTGGTTAGCCATGATCGTCTGGCAACTTGGCCAGACGAAAATGTCTGGAGATTGGCATTCCCAGCTCGCATTCACCCGAGAACTAAAGGTCACGATCTTTTGCTAGATGTTTTGAGCCAAGAAAAGTGGCGAACACGACCTCTCCAAGTTTCTATTTTCGGCAAAGGTCCCTGGGAAAAAACTCTGACACGTTTAATCGAATTGCGTGGGCTTGAAAGCACCGTTCGTTTTTGTGGATATGTCCACGACATCCAAGCTCTATGGGATCAGCACCACGCTCTTGTGTTGCCCTCTCGTCATGAAGGACTGCCCATTTGCGTGGTCGAGGCACTCATGGCAGGACGTCCATGCATTGTGAATCCTGCAGGAGGGTCGGCTGAATTGATCGAAGATGGAGTAACCGGTTTTGTATCTACAGAATGCTCTGCTGTTGCCCTCGATCACGCTATGGAAAGAGCCTGGCAGAACCGTGATCAATGGCATCAGATGGGACTCATCGCTGCTGAACGAGTTCGCCGAGTCATTCCCACAGACCCAGCTGCTACCTTAGCCTCAGAGCTTTTGGAATGATCATCGAGAAGTCGATTGCCCTGATTTCATGCCTGTATCTAAACTTGTTAGTGTGATTATGCCTGCTTACCAAGCGCAGGCTACGATTGCAGAATCGCTGGAGTCTCTCCTCTCTCAAACCTATCCCCATTGGGAATTGCTGCTGGTCGTCGATTGCAACAGCCGTGATGACACTTTAAAAATCGCCACAGAATACTCGGCCAAAGACGCACGAATTCGATTGATTGATGATCTGCCTGAGGGCGGCTGTGCCTACAATCGGAATGAAGGCATCAGACAAGCGAAGGGCGAATTCATCGCTTTTCTTGATAGTGATGATCTCTGGCTGCCAGAAAAGCTGGAGAAACAAATCACGTGCATGAATCTCACGGGCGCGTCGCTAAGCTACACAGGCTACGCTCAAATGAATTGGAAAGGTGAACGTCTTCCTCAAGTCATCACTCCTCCGCAGCAATTGACCTACACCGATTTGCTGAGTGACAACCAGCTAGGTTGTCTCACAGCCATGGTAAGAGCCACAACTTTCCCCGAGTTAAAATTCGTGGATCATCTTCATGAGGACCTGATCCTCTGGCTACAGTTGTTGCGCAGCACCATCGCACACGGGCTTTCGGAACCATTGGCCATTTACAGACAGGCTCCGGGGAGCCGCTCAGGAAATAAAGTGAAGGCGGCTTGCGCTCGTTGGCGGATTTTGCGTCATTACGAAAAACTGCCGCTATCTCGCGCCGTTCCATGTTTTGTCAGATATGCTGTGACTGCTTTGAAAAAGCGGAATGTCTCAGCTCTTAGACCTGCCTGAGGCAAGACGGATGTTATTCAACTCCACCATCTTTCTTTTTGTCTTTCTGCCCATTTGCATGTTGGGCTTTGGCGTTGCTTTCCGCAAATGGGGTCTTGAGGTAGCATGGAGTTGGCTAGCTGCGGCTTCTGTCTTTTTTTACGGTTGGTGGAATCCGGCACATATTCCTTTGTTGCTGATTTCTGTAACTTCGAATTTTTGGCTTGGCCGAAAACTTGCACAGCCTGATCAAGGTCAACATCGCTGGCTTCTTACGGCTGGAGTTGTGGTGAACCTTGGTCTGTTGGCATGGTACAAATATTGGCATTTCATCGCCTCAAATGTTGCCTCATGGTTGAGCCTGAACTGGGAAGGTGCTGCTTTGGAGCTTCCTCTGGGAATCTCGTTTTACACCTTTCACCAACTCACCTACTTGCTGCATTGCCGCGCAGGCCGAGCAGAGGGCACGACTTTTCGACATTACTTACTCTACGTTACCTTTTTCCCACAGCTGATTGCAGGTCCGATTGTAAGGCCCATGGAAATGTTACCGCAACTGCGTGAACGACGTGCACAGGCCTTCCGCTGGGAAGATCTATCCATCGGTTTTACTTTGCTTAGCCTTGGTCTTTTCAAAAAAATGGTCATTGCGGATCATGTGGCGCAATGGGTTGGCCCCGTGTTCGATCAAGGCTCTCATCTCGAATCCATCTCAATGCTGGATGCCTGGGTCGCGGTGTTGGCGTACACACTTCAACTGTATTATGACTTCTCCGCCTACTCAGACATGGCTTTAGGTCTGGCACGAGTTTTTGGAGTGAATTTGCCGGGCAATTTTTACTCCCCCTACAAGGCACAGAGCATTGTGGATTTTTGGCGGCGCTGGCACATCACGCTTTCGCTATTCCTTCGCGACTACCTTTACATACCGCTTGGTGGAAATCGAAAGGGTGAATTCCGCCGCAACGTCAATTTACTCGTCGTCATGATCATCGGCGGCTTTTGGCATGGAGCCGGTTGGACATTTGGCGTTTGGGGACTTTGGCACGGAGCAGCCTTATTGATCAATCATGCTTGGATGAAGACCTCTTGGAGCCAAAAGATCAACGGAGCATTTGGGGCCATTTCCTCCTGGGGATTAACATTTTTGACCATCATCATTGGTTGGACATTTTTCCGCGCCCATGATTTGAAGGGAGCATTCATCATACTCAAGGGTATGGCTGGATTTTCCGGTTGGGAAGTCCCTTCCGCTTGGTTGGAGCGAATGGGGTTTCTTCAAACACTAGGATTTAGCGGCCGCTCGGATTGGTTAGTCTTTGAATCACCTTGGCAAGTTTTGCAACTTTTGGCTCTCTTGGCTGCGACACTGTGCTTGCCCAACGCGATTCAATTGGCCTCAGGGAGTTTGACTCCATCCAACCATGCATCTCTGCCATTGCAGCCATCGCGCTGGCGTTGGCAACCTAACTTGGGTTGGGCCTGTTTGACTGGCTTGATGTTGGCTGTGGCTTTGCTGCATTTGGGACGCCTCAGCGAATTTCTTTACTTCCAATTCTGAGCATGGCTCTGAATCTGCATAAGACTTATCTGCGAACCCTGGTTCTCGCCTTGCTCATGGGGGTGCTGGCAGTGGCCAGCATCAATCGCGCAGTGAATCCGTATGGGCTGTTTGCCAAAGATCTCATGCAGGGTGCAGATCGTCCCGAGACCTTTACGCATCTTCGATTGGTCAAAGCAGCGCAAGTGAGACACCAACGACCTCAATCGCTGATTTTAGGAAGCTCACGTGCTGAAACTGGACTCGACCCCAAACATCCAGGTTGGCAGGCAAAGCCGGTTTACAATCTCGGCCTTTCAAACGCCAGTCTTTACGAGATCAAACGTTACTTTCAGCATGCTTGTGCGCTAGGGCAGGTGCGCCAAGTGCTTCTTTTGCTCGATTTTGCAGCCTTTTTGCCTGGAGCACAACCTGCCCCAGACTTCGACGAAGGCCGACTGGCGGCTCTACCCAATGGCGCACCCAACCTAACTTGGAATGGCAAAGACATCATCTCAGCCTTATTCACGTGGGATGCATTGCAGGGTAGCTTTGCCACCCTGATCGGACGTGAAGGTGAAAAGCGCTACCTCCCCGATGGATCACGCGATGCCTTCGCCGAAGATGCACGTGTGTTGGCGAAGGGTGGCGCTGTTCGGGCGTTTGCAGCTTATGAGCGTCGATGGTTAAGTTCCATCAAACTCACATCGGCAGATGTAGTCCTCGGTGAAGCTGAGCTTCAGCATTTCCGAGACATGCTTCATTTGGCAAGAGCACTCAAGATTGATCTTCGGCTAGCCATTGCACCCATGCATGTTCGCTATCAGGAAATTCAACGAATGCTAGGTCTTGATCCACACTATGAATCGTGGAAACGCAGTTTGGTCTCTTTGTTGAAGCAAGAAGCCGTAGGCAAGGACGATCCTTTTCCCCTTTACGATTTCGGTGTTTATTCAGAGGAAACGGCAGATCCCATACCTGTGAAAGGATTGGCACGTTACTACTACGAGGCTAGCCATTTCAACAAAGCGTTAGGCAATCGTTTGCTCGATATCGCCCTGGCTCAAAAAGATCCGTTACAGAGCAAGCGGCCCGGCACCTTTGGTCATCCGCTGACGGAGAAAAGTCTCGATGAGCACCTTGGGGCCGTGCAGGCAACACGAGAAAAATGGGCAAAAAGCCACGCCCAGGAGTTAGCCGTGCTTGAAGCAGCCATGCCTCAAGGCACGAAGGCCAATCGACGATAAAGCTCAGCATAGCGCTGGATCGTCAGATCCAGCCCAAGTTCACGCTGAGCCCAGGAATGACCATTCCATCCAATGGCGGTAGCTTGGTCTGGTGATGACAGCAATTCGGTTAGGCTCTGAGCCAAACTTTCCGAATTTCGAGGCACCAAGACGAACTCCTGCCCAGGCTTGCCAAATTCCTGTTCCGGGAGTCCATGAAAGTTCGTGATGACACTGGGGATGGCACTGGCCATGGCTTCTAGCACCACATTGCCCATGCCTTCTTGCTCGGTCGGAAAGACAAAAACATCGCTGGCACGCAGCCATAGTTCCACTTCGCTGCTTTCCCCCACAAAATGAACCGAGCCACCACATTCAGGCTGCATGGCCAAGGTTCGCATTTCTTCCTGAAATCGGCTGAGCTCAGCCATGCGCTCTCTTGTCATGAATGTGGGGCGGTCGAAACCACCGACAAGAACGAGTTGGGCCTCTGGCAGCTTTTGTTTCACGATAGGCCAAGCCTGGAGGAGCAGGTCAATGCCTTTCCGTGGAACGATGCTACCTGCAAAAAGGGCTACAGGCCCCTTGACGGGAAGCCCCCATCTTTCACGCAGGGCCTGCTTTTCAGCCACATCTCTCGCAGGTCGGAAGCGCTGCAAATCCACTCCATTGGGGATAACTTCAATGCGTTTAGGATTCACCCCTTGGCTTTGGAACCAACGCGCCATCACGGTCGTGCTGACCACGACTCGATGAAAAGGCTGATAGTTCCGCCAGGACTTCACGCTCTGTGCCCAACGTCGCCAAGCTGGCAATCCTGATTCAGGGCGACCTACCATGGTGCCCACGTAAACACATCCCATGCCACGCTGACGGATGCGTCGTAGCCAAGGCCAGGAAAGATCATGAGCGAGAGAAGTTTGCAGCACATGCCCCTTGGGTTGTCTTTGTGACAAATGCTGCCAAGCCTGCTGAAAAAGAGCAGCATCTCGCACCCAGGGTTTACCTTGAACCGAAAAACGGCGGACATTCAAGGTCTCATGCAGTCGTTCAGATTGTTCATGGGCCTCTTCTTCCCTCAGCGTGAAAACCTCATAGCGAATGCCATGCGCCGCCAGAGGCAGGCTGTAACGACGAAAGCGTTCAGCCGCCCCGGCGAGAATCGGATAAAAATGCCGAAAAACCAGGGACACCTCCACATCGGCAGCTGGTTTCATCACAGAACTTGGGGAAAAATTTGCATCCATCGACTGGCACAGTCATAGCGTCCGCAAACGGCCACGCTAGCATCTCTTCCTGAAAATCCCGCCCCATGCCCGACACCTCTTTGATCGAAACCCTCCGCTGGCGCGTGCTTTCCTCTTACAAGGTCAACAAGCTGCGCACTTGGATCTATCGAACACTCAATCCGAGTGAATCCGCGCGCATTGTTTTTGTCTTTGGCTGTCAGCGCTCAGGCACCACCATGCTGCGCAGTTTCATCGGTTTTGATCCTCGTGTGGATGATCAGGGCGAAGGCGATCCACCCTACTTCTGGCAGGGGCCTGAGACAGATCTTCGCTATCTGCGCCTTCTGCCGGATGAGGAGGTCGAACGGCTTGCATCTCGTTGCCGCAGTGATGTCCTTTTGATCAAGCCTCTGCACGACAGTCAGCGTGCTGCTCAGCTCTTGCATCGCTTTCCTGGATCGAAAGGCCTATGGATTTATCGTCATTATCATGAGGTGATTCTTTCCCATCTGACCTACTACCGGGGGCGCTACGATCCCCTGCCCTACCTGCAGGATCTACTGCAACTCAATGAAGCTTCCTGGAAGGCAGAGGGCTTGGGGACTGAAATGCGGGCCTTCATTGAGCAGAATCGCCACTTGGCCACCAACGCAACCGCAGGCTTTTCGCTCTTTTGGTTAGCTCGAAATTCACTCCTCTTCGCCCAAAAAGAAGCTCACCCTGCTCTACCGCTAGCGACTCTTGGCTACGCGGACCTTGTCGAAAAGGCAGAACCCGCGCTGAATTTCCTTGGGGATTACATCGGGCTGGAATTGGATCCACGTTACGCCCGTTTTCCCGAACGCCGTGAACGACGCAAAGAACTTCCAGATCCTTTGCCGCCTGTGCTGTTGAATGCCTGCGAGGCCATGATGGCCCGTCTGAAGGCAGCTTCGATCCCGCTCGGCTAAATCCTGATCAAGCCTACTCAGCTCACCTCACCTCTTCGCTCCGCCTCCCCACATGCCCATCCGCATTCTTGAGATTGTCGATACCCTCGAAGCGGGTGGCATGGAGCATCAGCTCGTTCATTTGATCAATCGACTGGACCCCACACGCTTTGAATTTGAGGTTTGTTGCCTTCGCCAAGCAGGCGTCAATGCGGCAAAACTCGATCCAAGAGTGAAGGTTCATCCCCTGGAGAAAAAAGAAGGCTTTCAGACTTCGGTCATCCGCCAGATCCGGCAGCTGCTACGTCGCGGATTTGATGTCATTCATACGCACAATCTCGCGCCACTGATCTACGCCTCCGCGGCCACAGTTGGTGGAATCACCCATCCCATTTTTCACGGGGAACATGCTCAACTGACGCCCGTAGAACTCGGACGCAAGCGTCTCTGGCAGCGTCGGTTGCTTTATCGCACCTGCTGCGCCGTGCACACGGTATCAGAAAGCCAACGTCAGGAACTCCAGCGCATGGGGCTGGCGCATGCGCGCCTGATGGCGATTTGCAATGGAGTGAATACGCAGCACTTCGCCCCCCTTGACCATCCTCAAGAGCGTGCTTCGAGGATGGCTTCATGGGGGATTCCCTCTATCCCAAATGGCATCCACCTGGGGATCGTCGCTCGTTTTGGTGCCTTCAAAAGACACCTGGATCTCTTGCGTGCCTTTGAATCTCTAGCTCCACATTTCCCCACAGCGCGACTGTTCATGATTGGAGACGGTGGCCCGATGAAAGAGACCGTGCTCAGTCAGGCAAAAGTTAGCGTTTTCGCGGACCGGATTCACTGGGCTGGCTATCAAAAAGACCCTGCTCCTTGGTATCAAATCCTCGACCTACTGGTCGTGCCTTCCCTGAACGAGGGGCTATCAAACTCGACTCTCGAGGCCATGAGTTCAGGGGTGCCAGTGCTGAGCCATGACAACTGTGGAGCCCGAGAAATCATTCACAGCGATGCAGAAGGCTGGGTGCGGGACATGCCCGATGGGAAGCGCCTGACAGAAGAGCTGAAGGAGGTGCTGCAGCTCTCCGCAGAAGATCGTCAGAAGGTCGGTCATCATGCCCGCCAAGTGGTCAGCACACGCTTTTCCTGGTCAAAAATGGCCGAGGACTATGCGGAGGCCTTCCAGGCCTGTGTTCGCTGAAGAAGGCTTCTGAGGAGAAGTTCTCCAACAGGATTCGCGTCTGGCCGTGCGTATGGTCATCACTTCGATATTCTTTCTCTGATGATCTCCGCGTTGCTGCCCTGCCTCTTGCTATTCTTTGCCTACCTCCAGGTTCAGGCGGAGCCTGTGCCGCTGACCTGGGGACCTCACCGAGATCTCAAAGCCAAACCCGCAGAAGGTGGCGGCATTGAGATCACTCTCCTGGCAGGAAATCCACATTTTTGGACAGGCCTCGTGCCCAAGAGCTTTGAGGCAAATCGTCATCTTATCTTTGAGATGGAATGCTTTGCCCCCTCAGGCTTAGACAGTGCCACGCTTCGGTTCCGAGTGGCTGATGGCAGCATGGTCGTCGCTGGCACCCAAAAGGTGCCGATGAGTGAGGCCTGGCAACCCTGGAGCTTTGACCTGAGCCAGTGTCCCACCAAGCCCGCAGCGGATCATCCTGAAATGCGTTTCCACCTAGCCCTGCATGGAAAAGCCAACAGCGTGATTCGTGTCCGAAACTTTCGCGTTCGTGAAAGGAATTCAGAAGAAGAAAGGCTGAGTGCACAGCACGAACAAACCAGGATTTTGAGACAAAACGAGGCACAGCAGATTCGTCAGCAAGTGGAGAAGGCTTGGCCTGCACTCATCACTGAAGTTCGGGTCGATCAGGATCAGATTCACATCTCAGGAGTCGCACGTTCAGAGGCGCGGATCATCGGATTGCCTCCAGAACGGTCCATGCAGGAGCCGTGCCCGATGGGAGGCCAAGTCATAGAGCCAGACGCATCTGGGCGTTTTGAAGTCAAGCTGCCAAGGTCTGACGCGAACACCCAGCGAGATCATGCTCTATGGCGCTGGCGTCTCGCGGAAAAAGCCAAGCCTGTTTGGCTCTCTTCAGCGCATTGGCCAGATGGCACCAGCAGCAGCCTCGGGGGGAATTTGCCACGGCTAAAAGCACCCCATCCCAAAGGTCTTGGTGGCATCCCACCTCTGCATCGTGCCGATCATGAAATCTTTGAATTGGGTATCCATCATGTGACCCTAAACCTGGTGCTGAATGCTCTGCTTCGCGATCAACCTGCCCCAGGGTATGAACGCTGGCCCTGCGAAGGCCGTGACTACTACGCGAGCAAGGCGATCCTCCAATCGACCGATGCCACGCTGCGTCAGGTGCAGGCGCGTGGCATCCTCGTCTCGGTGATTTTATTGGTCGGCAATCATCGCCATGCGGACGGACGTCCGCACAGCTCGCTCACGCATCCCGAGGCTGAAGCGCGCGGCATCTATGCCATGCCAAACCTCACGACGGAGGCGACGACCCGCTACTATGCAGCGGCGATTCGTTTGCTGGCAGAGCGTTACAGCGGTCAGCCCGGCACACCAGGGCGCATCAGCCAGTGGATCTTGCACAATGAAATCGACCAAGCAGGCACCTGGACAAACATGGGAGATCAGCCGCTGGAGCGTTTTTTGGAGTCCTACCATCGCTCCGCTAGGATCGTGCATCACACAGCACGCCTCTTTGATCGCCAAGCACGCGTGTTCATGTCGCTCACTCATCATTGGACTCGGCAAAGCGCTGGCCGTGGAACCTATGTGGTTCGAGACATGATCGAATTTTTTCAACAACTCAGCCGTGCAGAAGGCGACTTCGAATGGGGCATCGCTTACCACCCTTATCCACGCGATTTGCGCAACCCTGATGCTTGGCTGGATCAGGGAGTCACCGACGACTTTGACACCGAATACATCACGCCCAAAAATCTCCAGGTGCTGCCTGCTTTTTTGCGCCAACCCCGATTTCAATTCCAAGGGCACACCCGTGGCATTCTGCTGAGTGAGCAGGGCTTCAACACGCCAACGTTGAGCCTGGAGGATCAGCAGCGCCAAGCGGCTGGACTCGTGTACGTCTTTGATCGAATGCGCAGCCTGCCTGAGATCGAAGCCTATCATCTGCACCGCTACCAGGACATGCCTGCTGGCGAGGGTGGGCTGAGACTCGGCCTGATCACAGAGACTGGACAGCGTAAACTTGCTTGGGAGGTGTATCGCGAACTCGGCTCGGGTTCGGCACTCGAAAAAGAGCACGCCCGAGCCGCAGCAGCCCTTTGGCAAAAGTCACCGAAGTTACCTGCCGCCGCAGGCCATTAGCCAAGCGGCATCAGGCAAGCCATTGCGCAATTGCGTCGATAACCTCGACCCGCTGGGCTTCGGTCAGCTCACCGTAAATGGGAATGCTGATGACCTCACCTGCGAGACGGTGCGACACACTGCATCCCTGACGAGAGGCCTCCGGTAGATCGGCGAAGCATCCTTGCTGATCCAAGGTGATGGGGTAATACACCTCGCAGCCAATCTTGCGCGAGGTGAGATGATCCTTGAGTGAATCACGACCGCCGTGGAGCACGCGGAGTGTGTATTGATTCCAGATGTGATCGTTGTGCGCGTAGGCAGTGGGCAGCACGATGCGCGCTTGCTGAGCCTCCAGCCATTGATCTTGCTGAGTGACACATTTGCAGTGAGCAGGATCTGCCTCGACGACACCGGGCAGCCTGCTCAGTTCCGTGGTGTAATGGGCCGCATTGCGCTGGCGATCTGCGGTGTATTGGGCATAGCGCTTGAGCTTCACGCTCAGCAGGGCGCACTGCAGGGTATCCATGCGGAAGTTTCCGCCGACGTAATGGTGGTGATACTTTGGCTTGGAGCCATGCACCCGCAGCACGCGCGCGAACTCTGCGAGCGCGTCATCTTGGGTCACCAACATGCCGCCATCGCCAAAACCACCCAGGTTTTTGCTGGGGAAGAAGCTGTAGGTGCCAAAGTCACCGAGAGTGCCAGACTGGCGGCCTTTGTATTGAGCGCCGATGGACTGCGCGGCATCTTCTACGACACGCAGGCCATGCTCTTGGGCGAGAGCCAAAATAGGGTCCATGTCGGCACACTGCCCGAACAGGTGAACCGGGATGATGGCCTTGGTCTTGGCCGTGATTTTGGCCCGGGCATCGTTCACATCGAGATTGAAGCAAATGGGGCAAATGTCCGTGAATACAGGAACAGCACCCAAGCGAGAAACCGCTCCAGCCGTGGCAAAGAAGGTAAAGGCCGGGCAGAGCACTTCATCGCCAGGCTGGATGCCCAGCGCCATGAGGGCCAGCAGCAGTGCATCCGTGCCCGAAGAAACGGCCAGCGCGTGCTTGGCCCCTGTCATGGCGGCCACTTCTTTTTCGAAAATCTCCATCTCCGGCCCCATGATGAACCGGCCATGACTCAACACCTGAGTGAAGGCGGCCTGGAGTTCAGATTCGAGGGGAAGGTTTTGAGCATTAACGTCGAGAAGAGGAACGGGCATGGTGAGTGGTGCCTGACGGTGAATGATGAATCCCACCTATGCCAGCAATTCCTCTCGGCTCGATCACATCCGACAGATCAGAAGCTCGCGCTCATAGATCAGTTCCTTGGGCAAATGCGTCTTCAGATCAAGGAAGAGTTCTTCATGCGAAAGAATCTCCTGGCGCCAGGCATCGCGGTCAAAGGCCTGAAGTTCCTCGAACTTATCCTTGCAGAAATCGAGCCCAGTCCAGTCGATATCTTCGTAACGCGGCACCCAACCAATGGGGGTTTCTTTGGACATGCCGTGGCCGGTGGCACGGTCCACGATCCACTTCAAGATGCGCATGTTGTCGCTGAAGCCTGGCCACAGGAACTTGCCGTCTTTGTCTTTGCGGAACCAGTTCACGTGGAAGATGCGCGGACTCTCGCTGAGACGACGCTGCATGGAGATCCAGTGGCGGAAGTAGTCTCCCATGTTGTAGCCACAGAAAGGCAGCATGGCCATGGGGTCGCGGCGTACCTTGCCGATGGTGCCAGCGGCAGCAGCGGTCATCTCGCTGCCCATGGTGGCGCCGGCATACACACCGCTGACCCAGTTGAAGGCCTGGTAGATCAGCGGCATCGTCGTCGCACGGCGGCCGCCGAAGATGATGGCGGAGATGGGCACGCCCTCTGGCTTTTCCCAATCGGGATCGATCGTCGGGCACTGCGAGGCAGGAGCCGTGAAGCGAGAATTCGGATGGGCGGCCTTGGTACCTTTTTCCTTGGCAATCTCCGGCGTCCAGGGATTGCCCTGCCAATCAGTGAGCTTGGCAGGGGGGGTGTCGGTCATGCCTTCCCACCACACGCCCCCCTCAGGGGTGAGCGCCACGTTGGTGAAGATGGTGTTCTTCTTCAGCGAGGCCATCGCATTCGGGTTGGTCTTGTCGCTCGTGCCCGGTGCCACGCCAAAGAAGCCCGCCTCGGGGTTGATGGCATACAGCCTGCCATCCGGCCCCGGTTTCAGCCAGGCGATGTCATCCCCCACGGTCCACACCTTCCAGCCCTGGTCCTGGAAATGCTTCGGCGGGATCAGCATGGCAAAGTTCGTCTTGCCGCAGGCGCTCGGGAAGGCAGCGGCCACATAGGTCTTCTTGCCCTCAGGATTCTCCACGCCCAGGATCAGCATGTGCTCCGCCAGCCAGCCCTCATCCCGCGCCATGGCGGAAGCGATGCGCAGGGCAAAGCACTTCTTGCCCAGCAGCGCATTGCCACCATAGCCGCTGCCATAGCTCCAGATCTCGCGCGTCTCGGGGAAGTGCACGATGTACTTCTCCTGGTTGCAGGGCCAGGGCACGTCCTTCTTCCCTCTCTTCAGCGGTGCGCCGACCGTGTGCATGCAGGGCACCACGCGCTTTTTGCCCTCGTCGATGATCTTGAACACCGGCTTCCCGATGCGCGCCATGATGCGCATGTTCACCACCGCGTAGGGTGAGTCCGTGATCTGCACGCCGATCTGAGAGATGGGCGAATTCAGGGGACCCATGCTGTAGGGCAGCACATACATCGTGCGCCCCTTCATGCAGCCATTGAAGAGACCGCGCAGCTTCTTCTTCATTGCATAAGGGTCCATCCAGTTGTTCGTGGGGCCCGCTCCGTCTTTGGAGTAGGAGCAGATGAACGTACGCTCCTCAACACGAGCGACATCACTCGGATCAGACTTGGCATAGTAGCAGCCTGGCCATTGCTTTGGATTGAGTTTGATGAAAGTGCCACCCGCCACCATCTGCTCGCACAGTCGATCGTATTCGGACTTGGAGCCGTCCACCCAGTGGATGCGGTCAGGCTTGCAAAGGGCGGCCATTTTTTTCACCCACTTGATCAGGTGAGGATTGCGCGTGGGGGGTTTGGAAGAGGCGGTCTGAGTGCTCATGAACTAGGGGGGAGATTGTTGACGCCACAGCCTGCCACATCAATTCATGAATGCTCACCTGTTTTAGCGGCTTCTTGGCTGGTTCTTGGCCATGTCGTGCCTCAGGCCACACCCTCGCTCTTTCCATGATTCACCACAGCGCCTATCCATGGGCAGTGATCACCCGCCGCCGCATGACCCTGGCCATTCTGATCTTGCTCACCCTTCTCGCTGTGGCGTGGGGTTGGGGAGGGCTGGAGATTGCCAGCCCGGCACGACGCCCGCTGCAGGCCCACCACCTGGAGTTTCTGCAAAACCCCGCCGCGCATGGAGTGCGTCTCAGCCGCTTTCTACTAAGCGACCAAACCCCCTGCCTCATGATCGAGCCCGCCACGGACGGCATCATGGGACGCCGTGGCCTGACTGTGCGCGAGCAGTTGAAAAATCAGTCTGTGCCGCTGTCAGAGCCTGGCACGATCCTCGGCACCCTCGTGCTGCTGCATGGGCGGAATGGCCGAAAGGAGGACTACCTTCTGGTCGGGGAACGGCTCTGCGCGGCAGGGTTCCGCTGCCTGCTGCCAGATCTGCCAGCCCATGGGGAGCATCCAGGCAAGGTGGCCACCTTTGGCATCCAGGAAGCAGCCATGCCCGCCTTGCTGCTGCGCGAGGCGGCGGAAAAGTTCGGGTTTTCTCCCCAGCCCGCAGGCCTGCTGGGCATGTCCATGGGCGGTGCCGTGGCCATCCACGCCGCAGCCCGGGTGGCAGCTCCCTGGCGCACCCTCGTGGTCATCAGCAGCTTTGACCGGCTGGACACCACGCTGAAAAACAACGTCAGCCGCAAGGCCGGGGCATGGCTGGGCGCGGCATGGCTGGCAGGCGCGGAGCAGGTTTACCGCCTGCGCACCGGCATTCAGATGGCAGAGATCCGCTCCGACCGGCCCGCATCCACCTTGGATCTGCCAGTCCTCATCTGCCATGGCACAGCCGACCGCGTGATCCCGCTCGCCTCCGGGCAGCGGCTATATGCCGCGCTCAAGCCAGCCGTGGAAAAACGCTGGATCGAGGTGCCTGGAGCCGACCACCACAACGTCCTGATCACAGACTTCCCCCTCTACGCCACCCTTGCCCGCTGGCTGCTGGAGCACATGGGAAAGAAACCTTAGCCACCGCCACGGCAGCAAGAGCAGCCTCCCTTTCCCATCACCACCCAAATGCGAGCCCTCCGCACGGCAGGTCAGGCTGCCCCCCGCATCGGGTGGTAGCGGTTACCGGGGAGTGAAAAAACGGGGCAGCAGGAGCAGGCGGTGCCTGTCGAGATTCAGTGTAGCTCAGTTGCCAAATGCATGAAAAAGCAGCCTGGGATGAATGAGAACAATGCAAAAACAAGAATGGCACGAGCCATTCGCGCCAGACTTCCGAGCCGAAAAACTGATTTATTGCATTGGTCATCAATAAATTGGGATTGAGACTCTTTTTTGCCTGGCATCTTTTTTCTTGATTTTCCTAGCTTCATGTCGCCTGACCCCGTTTCCCGTTTTGGGCTATTTTTTGAGTCTTGAATCGTATAAATAAATTCTGTCACTCCCATCAAGCTTGCTCTTTCTAATCAGTGCATGTTTTCGCCAGCCCTCTTTTTCAAGTTCAAGGGTATACTCGTATCGAACAAAAGGGGCGTTATAAGATAAGTCTTTATATTCAATCTCATCCCTAATCCAGATAATAACTTTTACCTTCAAAGGTGAGCTGCACGGTATTTTTTCGACTGCTAGGGGACTAAATTCACCCTCGCCCTCAAATAAATCGATCCAATCTTCTCCCTTCCATTGACCGTCGTACCCTTGGCTAACCCAATACCTCATCATTTCAAAAGGGTCTGGTCTCTGGAGGAAATTCATGCTCAACACAATCTCTTCGATTGTTGGATTAGCTTTCGTAATTTCGTAGCATGGCTTAAAGCTATTTAGCTCTTCTATTGTTAATGGCCCATTCGGCTTATAGTAAGTAGTAGTGTAATTAACACAACTAGCCAACATGAAGCTTGTTGAAATTAAAAATATATACTTTTTCACGATAATGTTTTATCTAACAATTGTTCTAACACTTTTTTGTTTGAGTACTGCATTTAGCATTAGCGCATTAAATTTGAATAAGTCAGTAACGCCCGAGTTTAGACCTATGCAACCCTGCGTTCCTCCTTCAGATGGATGAAAAAGTATCGAAGGATTACCAGAAAAAAAAGATGCCAGGCAAACAGAACGCGAATCAGCCCCATTTTTGATCAAATTTTAGCCGCATGGAAGTCGCTCAAGCCTTTGACAATCAACTCGATCCACTGGAAGAACAAGTTTCTCGGCATTCATGCCAAAACGGCTCCCCGTCTGGCGGCGTGTTCTTGATCGATTGGACGGAAGCGGCATCTTCGGCAAAGGGCCTTTGAAAAGTTGCTGCTACCACCTCATGTC